>NZ_JBITHF010000036.1:0-1012 GCF_044457745.1 Streptomyces sp. NPDC050534 | reverse complement strand
TCAAGTGGCTGACGACCACTGACCACAAGACGATCGGGACGCTGTATCTCGTCACGTCGTTCGCGTTCTTCCTGATCGGCGGCGTGATGGCGCTGCTGATGCGCGCCGAACTGGCCCGTCCTGGTCTGCAGATCATGACGAACGAGCAGTTCAACCAGGCGTTCACGATGCACGGCACGATCATGCTGCTGATGTTCGCGACGCCGCTGTTCGCCGGCTTCACGAACTGGATCATGCCGCTGCAGATCGGCGCGCCGGACGTGGCCTTCCCGCGGCTGAACATGTTCGCCTACTGGCTGTACCTGTTCGGCTCGACCATCGCGGTGGGCGGCTTCCTGACCCCCTCCGGCGCGGCCGACTTCGGCTGGTTCGCCTACAGCCCGCTCTCCGACGCGGTCCGCTCGCCGGGCATCGGCGCCGACCTGTGGATCATGGGCCTGGCCTTCTCCGGCTTCGGCACCATCCTCGGCGCGGTCAACTTCATCACCACCATCATCTGCATGCGCGCACCGGGCATGACCATGTTCCGCATGCCGATCTTCGTGTGGAACGTGCTGCTGACCGCCGTGCTGGTGCTGCTCGCCTTCCCCGTGCTCGCCGCCGCGCTGTTCGCGCTGGAGGCGGATCGGAAATTCGGGGCACACGTCTTCGACGCGGCCAACGGCGGAGCCCTGCTGTGGCAACACCTCTTCTGGTTCTTCGGCCATCCCGAGGTGTACATCATCGCGCTGCCGTTCTTCGGCATCATCAGCGAGGTCATCCCGGTCTTCTCGCGCAAGCCGATGTTCGGCTACATGGGCCTGATCGGCGCCACCATCGCCATCGCCGGCCTGTCCGTGACCGTGTGGGCCCACCACATGTACGTCACCGGCGGAGTCCTGCTGCCGTTCTTCTCCTTCATGACGTTCCTCATCGCCGTACCCACCGGCGTGAAGTTCTTCAACTGGATCGGCACCATGTGGAAGGGGTCACTGAGCTTCGAGACCCCGATGCTCTGGGCGACCGGCTTCCT
>NZ_JBITHF010000035.1:0-1395 GCF_044457745.1 Streptomyces sp. NPDC050534 | reverse complement strand
CGCCACGGCTCATCCCGAACATCTCGGGCGCGTCGTCTTCATCGCGGCGGCGGCCGCCATGGGCGGTTTCCTCTTCGGATACGACAGTTCCGTGATCAACGGCGCGGTCGAGGCCATCCGCGACCGCTACGACATCGGCTCCGCGGCCCTCGCCCAGGTCATCGCCGTCGCCCTGATCGGCTGTGCCGTCGGCGCCGCGACCGCCGGCCGGATAGCCGACCGCATCGGGCGCATCCGGTGCATGCAGATCTCCGCCGTGCTCTTCACGATCAGCGCCGTCGGTTCGGCGCTGCCCTTCGCCCTCTGGGACCTCGCCTTCTGGCGGATCGTCGGCGGCTTCGCCATCGGCATGGCCTCGGTCATCGGCCCGGCCTACATCGCCGAGGTCGCCCCGCCCGCGTACCGCGGCCGGCTCGGCTCCTTCCAGCAGGCCGCGATCGTCATCGGCATCGCCGTCTCGCAGCTGGTCAACTGGGGCCTGCTCAACGCCGCCGGCGGCGACCAGCGCGGCACCCTGCTCGGCGTGGAGGCCTGGCAGGTCATGCTCGGCGTGATGGTGATCCCGGCCGTCGTCTACGGCCTGCTCTCCTTCGTCATCCCCGAGTCCCCCCGCTTCCTCATCTCCGTCGGCAAGCGCGCCCGCGCCCGGGAGATCCTCGCCGAGGTCGAGGGCGGGCAGGCCGCGCACCTGGACGCCCGGGTCGGCGAGATCGAGCACGCGATGACGAGCGAGCACAAGTCCTCCTTCAAGGACCTGCTCGGCGGCGGTTTCTTCTTCAAGCCGATCGTCTGGGTCGGCATCGGCCTGTCGGTCTTCCAGCAGTTCGTCGGCATCAACGTCGCCTTCTACTACTCCTCGACGCTGTGGCAGTCGGTCGGCGTCGACCCGACGGACTCGTTCTTCTACTCGTTCACGACGTCGATCATCAACATCGTCGGCACCGTGATCGCCATGATCTTCGTGGACCGCGTCGGCCGCAGGCCGCTGGCCCTGATCGGCTCGGTCGGCATGGTCGTCGGTCTCGCGCTGGAGGCCTGGGCCTTCTCCCACCACCTGGTCGACGGCAAGCTCCCGGCCGCACAGGGCTGGACCGCCCTGATCGCCGCGCACATCTTCGTCCTCTTCTTCGCCATGTCCTGGGGCGTGGTCGTCTGGGTCATGCTCGGCGAGATGTTCCCGAACAAGATCCGCGCCGCGGCGCTGGGCGTCGCCGCCTCCGCGCAGTGGATCGCCAACTGGGCCATCACCGCGAGCTTCCCGTCGCTGTCCGACTGGAACCTCTCCGCGACCTACGTGATCTACACGGCCTTCGCGGCGCTCTCCATCCCGTTCGTCCTGAAGTTCGTGAAGGAGACGAAGGGCAAGGCGCTGGAGGAGATGGGCTGAGGCCCCCC
>NZ_JBITHF010000034.1:0-2372 GCF_044457745.1 Streptomyces sp. NPDC050534 | reverse complement strand
GCTGTCCGCGTACTCGTCTGAGTGCACCACCGAGTACGAAGTTCTGTGCACCACTGCTCAGGCCACGTCGGTGTCCCGCTCGATGGCCTGGAGGCGGTTCTTGAGCCGGTAACTGTTGCCGTTGATCGGGACGACCTCGCAGTGGTGCAGGAGACGGTCGAGGATCGCCGTGGCAAGGACCTCGTCGCCGAAGACCTGGCCCCATTCGCTGAAGGTCTTGTTCGAGGTCAGGATGATGGAGCCCTTCTCGTAACGCTTGGAGATGACCTGGAAGACCAGGTTCGCCTCGGCCCGCTCCAACGGCTGATAGCCCACCTCGTCGACCACGAGAACGGCGGGTCGCAGGTAGCCGGTGAGCTTGCTCATCAGCCGACCCTGGCCCTCGGCGGCCCTGAGCTGGCGGACCATGTCGTCCAGGCTGGTGAAGTAGATCGAGTAGCCGGCCCGGCAGGCCGCGACCGCGAGGGCGACAGCAATATGCGTCTTGCCCACTCCTGGAGGAGGCCCGAGCAGGGCGACGTTGGCCTTGTCCTCGAGGAAGGCCAGGGTGGCCAGGTCTTTGACCTTGCGGGGGTCGAGCTCGGGCTGGAAGGAGAAGTCGTAGTCCTCGAGCGTTTTGTGGTGTGGCAGCTTCGACAGCCGCAGTCCGTTGCGGAACCGGCGGTCGTCACGGACCGCGAGCTCCTCGGCCAGCACCAGGTCGAGTAGATCGAGATAGCCCATCTTGGCCTCGTCGGCCCGCTGGATGTACTGATTGAGGGCTTCGGCCAGGTGCGGCAGGCCGAGTTTGACGGCGGTGGCACGGATGCGGTTGCTGGTCAGCCCGCTCAACGGGCTTCCTTCGTCGGTGCGTTGGTGGTGAAGGGGCGGGTGCCGGTCAGTTCGTCATAGACCGACAAAGGACGACGGCCGACCTCGACGCTGGCGGCCGCGGACCGGTTCAGCAGAGCCTGCAGCGGCCCGCTCGCCGCCTGCCCAGACCGGCCGCCGCGCGGTGAGGGCAGGTCGTCTCCTGCGGTGACGCGGCGGCCGGCGCCGGTGGGCAGACCGTCCCAGTGCGCCTCATCCACGATGCGGGCGCCTCGGCCAACTGCCCTCGGATGGACGGCCAGCAACGTCTGGCCGCTCGCATCGGCAACCGTTGAATGAAGCGTGACCAGGGACTTCGTGGCACGGACCTCGATCAGCTGACGGGGACGGACCTTGCGGGCGGGCACCGAGTAGAGGTTCGCGTCGAAGGCGATCAGGCAGTCCTTGCCGACGTGTCGCAGATGCCGCTGCGTGACCACATACGGAGCCTGCGGCAGCGGGCGCAGGGCCATGTGATCACGTGCCGCCCGCTGTCCGATGATCTCGCCGTGGGTGCCATGGACCTTCGCCCGCCGCAACGGAACCCAGGCAGCGAAGGCGGCGTTCATCTCCTCGATCGAGGAGAAGGCCCGCCCCGCGAGGACATGATCCCGAACGATGCCGACCTGGCGCTCGACCCGGCCTTTGCCCTGCGGCCGGTAGGCGGCCAGCACATCGATATCGAAGTCGTAGTGCCCGGCGAAAGCAACGGCCTCCGGATGCAGTGGAACTGCTTGGCCCGGAGCGACGTGCCGGCGCACAACCGTTTTGGTGCGGTCGTAGACGACACTCATCGGCACCCCGCCGAAGTGCGCGAACGCGCGGCGGTGGCAGTCGAAGAACGTCGCCAGGTCCTGGCTGGTGGTGAAGCAGCAGAACGGGTCGCGCGAGTACGACAGCGTCATGTGAAACGAGTAGACCTTCAAGACGCCCACGTGAGCGAGGACTTTGCCCTCGTTGCCCCAGTCCACCTGGGCCTGAGCCCCCGGAACGACCTCGAACCGCCGATGCATGCCCGCCAACTCGCCCGGAGCAATCCCCAGTTCTTCCGCGATCCGTGGCCGGGCTTCCTGCAGATAGAGCTTCACCCGCTGGTAGTTGATGGTGACCGCGTAGTCCTGGACCAGACGCTCATGGACTACCGATGCCTTGAGCAGGACCTCGGACCTGAGCATCGCGTCGATCAGCGGCGCGACCTCGTCGACCACCCGCCGATGCCGCCGGCCGGCGCCTTCCCGCTTCGGCGGCGCAACCGAAGCCGGATCCTGCAAGTACTTGCTGACCGTCCGGCGGTTCAGTCCCGTCTCCTTGGCGATCTCCCGCAGGCTCATCGCACCGGACTCATACAGCGGCCGAAACCGCCTCAACTCCAGCCAGCGATGCGGATCCAGGACCACCGTCAGCCGCCTCCCTGCCACCCCGAACCGACAGCAGCAGACTCACGGTTTCCACCTCATCACCGCACTGGAAACGGTGCACATTCCTCCGTACGAGGTGGCGCACGATCACTTGTACGCCGACAA
>NZ_JBITHF010000033.1:0-3460 GCF_044457745.1 Streptomyces sp. NPDC050534 | reverse complement strand
CGACTCTATCAGACCGTTTCCGTATCCGATTTCCTCGGCGCTTTCCAGGTTCCCGCTTTCGCGTTTCCCTTTCCGGCGGATCCGACTTTATCAGAACTTTCGGGCCGGACTGACCGGCCGCTCATTTCCGATTGATCGGGAGAGGCTTCTTGGGAATCGAAGTTTCCGAGAAGCTGACAGACACTCACTGCTGCCGGCCGGGTGAACCCAGCTCCAGGCAACCGTTCGAGTCTACCTCCCCGTCAGTGCCGTGTCAACGGCTCTTGCGGGGCGAGGAAGAGACTAACAGCTCGACAGGTGTGCCCGCACATCAGGCGGCCGTCGGCACGGTGGCGCTGCGCTCCGCCGCCTCGACGTCACCCGTCTCACCGGCTCGGGCCGCTCGGCCGCCCAGGACGAAGACGTAGGCGAGGAAGGCCACCTCGGCGGCGACCCCGATGCCTATGCGGGCCCAAGTGGGCAGGCCGGACGGGGTGACGAAGCCTTCGATGGCGCCGGATACAAAGAGGACGAGGGCGAGACCGATCGCCATGCCGATGGCGGCGCGGCCCTCCTCTGCGAGGGCCGTGCGCCGGGAACGGGGGCCCGGATCTATGAGAGTCCAGCCGAGGCGCAGTCCGGTGCCGGCAGCCACGAAGACGGCGGTCAGTTCGAGCAGGCCATGCGGGAGGACCAGGCCGAGGAACGTGTCGAGCCGCCCTGCTGAGGACATCAGGCCGAAGCCGACTCCGAGGTTGAGCATGTTCTGGAAGAGGATCCAGAGGACCGGCAGGCCGAGGAAGACGCCCAGGATCAGGCACTGGGCGGCGGCCCAGGCGTTGTTCGTCCAGACCTGGGCGGCGAAGGACGCCGCCGGGTGGCTCGAGTAGTACGTCTCGTACTGGCCGCCGGGGCGAGTGAGTTCGCGCAGCTCGCTGGGGGCCGCGATGGTGGCCTGCACCTCGGGGTGCGTACCTATCCACCAGCCGAGCACGATGGCCACGACGGTGGACAGCAGTGCGGTGGGGACCCACCAGCGGCGCGATCGGTAGACCGCGGCAGGGAAGCCGTGTGTCAGGAATCGTGTGACGTCGCGCCAGGAGGCGCGCCGGGTGCCTGTCACGGCACTACGCGCGCGTGCCACGAGCTGGCTGAGGCGTCCGGTCAGCTGGGGGTCGGGCGCGCTGGACTGGATCAGCGAGAGATGGGTGGCCGTTCGCTGGTAGAGCGTGACGAGTTCGTCCGCCTCCGCTCCGCTGAGGCGGCGCTGGCGCTTGAGGAGCGCGTCGAGGCGGTCCCACTCGGCTCGGTGGGTGGTGACGAAGACGTCGAGGTCCATCGGTGTGCCTGCTCCTCGGCTGTTCGTCGGCGGCTCGTCGTGGAGTCAGCTTGTCGTACTGGGGCGCGATCCGCCCTCAGCTTGGCAGACTGACCGTTCAAGGGGCAGACCAGGGGAAGGACGACGGGCGTGAGCGAGTTGGTGACGGGCGAGGCGGTGGCGCTGGAGTTGCGCCCCGCGAGATTGCCCAGCAGGGCTCTCTCGGTGTTGCTCGACCTGGCCGCGGCCATGGTCGTCTACGTCGTCCTGACCATCGCTCTCGTTGCTTCCACGGCTTCGCTGGACGACGCGGCGCAGATCGCGGTGTCGATCGCGACCTTCGTCCTGGTGCTGGTGGGCGGGCCCATCGCGGTGGAGACGCTCAGCCATGGGCGGTCCCTCGGGAAGATGGCATGCGGGCTGCGGGTGGTGCGGGACGACGGCGGGCCGATCCGTTTCCGCCATGCTCTGGTGCGGGGTGGGATCGGTGTCGTCGAGATCCTCATGACGTTCGGGGTCATCGCTTGTATCGCATCGCTCGTGTCGGCCCGCGGCCGACGGCTCGGTGACGTGTTCGCCGGGACTCTCGTCGTACGGGAAAGGATTCCCGTCGCGCGGACTGCCTTTCTGCCTCCTCCGCCTCCCTGGCTGGCGGGGAAGTTCTCCGAGCTCGATCTGTCCGCGGTTCCCGATGGGCTGTGGCTCGCGATTCGTCAGTACCTGACACGGATGCAGCAGCTGGACCCGCAGGTGGGCAGGGCCATGGCGGAGCGGCTCGCCTCGGATCTGGCGGCACGTACGGGAGCGCCGATTCCGCAGGGCATTCCGCCTGCGGCGTATCTGGCGGCTGTGATGCAGGAGCGGCAGGCCCGGGAGGTGCGGCGGGCCTTCGCGAACGGCTCGGCGGCCGAAGGTCCGGGTGTTGGCGGACTGCCCGCGAGCGCCGTGCGACCGTCGGGGGCGCCGGATTCCTACGGGCCTCCGGGCTGGTCTGCTCCCGCGGTGACGCCGCCGACCGCTCACGTTGCGGAGGCGGCTCCGGCTGTTTCCCTGGGCGTGCCGCCGTCTTCCCTGGACGTGCCGCCGTCCGCCCCTCCCGCCGAGGGAGAGCGTGGCTCCACCGAATCCACCGGGTTCGTGCCGCCGGCGTAGCCCGGATGTCCGGGTCGGCCTCGCTCAGGCGAAATCGGACGGTGGCGATTCGAGGTCTTCCAGCTCGATGCCGGGTGCCGCGAGGACCACGTCGCCGGCGATGTGCACGGCGTGCTGTTCACCCGTGTCCAGGGCTGTGACCTGGTATTCGTCCACGGTCAGCGGGGCGTTGTCAGTGGCGTGTGCTTCTCTGTTCACCAAGGTCCAGGACTGGTCCACGGTGCGCGGGGCGAGGACGGGGTCCGTGAAAGCGACGAGGCGTACGCGAGTTGCTGTGGCGGAGGGGGTGAGGCGCAGGAGACGTGCGGTGGCGACGAGGAACGCGGGGGATGTGCCGGTGAAGGCGTGGGCGCGCACGTTGCCTTCGGTGGCATGAGTCCCGGTGGAGTCGGTACGGACCCAGGTGACGCCGTCGAGGGCGGCGCCGCGCACCTGCCAGTCCCCGGCGTGGAGCTCGAGGCGGATGGGGCGGCCGAGGTCGTCGAGGGCGAGGTCGACGGAGCCGACGCGGTCGCCCGACGGGCCGGTCAGCTGGGAGACGTAGCGCCAGCCGGAAGGGCCGGGGGCGCATCGGAAGTGTTCTTCTGCGAGGGGGGTGTGATCGTGCGGATCGTGGAGCGAATAACGGCCGCGGGGCATGGGGGTCCTGGGTCTTGACGGTGTGGTCCGGCCGCAGCGGCCAAAGGGGCAGGCCCCCGGCACGGGGGTGCGGGGGCCTGCCTCGGAGGAACTGCTGCTGGTGAGCGTGTCAGCGCACCGACGCGCTCACCATGGGCTGATCCGAGCCGCTCAGTAGCGGTAGTGGTCCGACTTGTAGGGGCCTTCGACCTGCACGCCGATGTAGGCGGCCTGCTCGGGGCGGAGCGTGGTCAGCTTCACGCCGAGCGAGTCCAGGTGGAGGCGGGCGACCTTCTCGTCGAGGTGCTTGGGCAGCACGTAGACGTCGGTCGGGTACTCGTCGGGCTTGGTGAACAGCTCGATCTGGGCCAGGGTCTGGTCCGCGAAGGAGTT
>NZ_JBITHF010000032.1:1525-3275 GCF_044457745.1 Streptomyces sp. NPDC050534 | reverse complement strand
TGTACTGGTCGTTGTTTGAGAACTGCACAGTGGACGCGAGCATCTGTGGCCAAGTTTTTAAGGGCGCACGGTGGATGCCTTGGCACCAGGAACCGATGAAGGACGTGGGAGGCCACGATAGGCCCCGGGGAGTCGTCAACCAGGCTTTGATCCGGGGGTGTCCGAATGGGGAAACCCGGCAGTCGTCATGGGCTGTCACCCTTGCCTGAACACATAGGGCAAGTGGAGGGAACGCGGGGAAGTGAAACATCTCAGTACCCGCAGGAAGAGAAAACAACCGTGATTCCGGGAGTAGTGGCGAGCGAAACCGGATGAGGCCAAACCGTAGGCGTGTGAGACCCGGCAGGGGTTGCGCGTGCGGGGTTGTGGGATCTCTCTTTCACAGTCTGCCGGCTGTGAGGCGAGTCAGAAACCGTTGATGTAGGCGAAGGACATGCGAAAGGTCCGGCGTAGAGGGTAAGACCCCCGTAGTCGAAACATCAGCGGCTTGCTTGAGAGACACCCAAGTAGCACGGGGCCCGAGAAATCCCGTGTGAATCTGGCGGGACCACCCGCTAAGCCTAAATATTCCCTGGTGACCGATAGCGGATAGTACCGTGAGGGAATGGTGAAAAGTACCGCGGGAGCGGAGTGAAATAGTACCTGAAACCGTGTGCCTACAAGCCGTGGGAGCGTCGGACATCAAGCTTGCTTGGTGTCTCGTGACTGCGTGCCTTTTGAAGAATGAGCCTGCGAGTTTGCGGTGTGTTGCGAGGTTAACCCGGGTGGGGTAGCCGTAGCGAAAGCGAGTCCGAACAGGGCGTTTCAGTAGCACGCTCAAGACCCGAAGCGGAGTGATCTAGCCATGGGCAGGTTGAAGCGGAGGTAAGACTTCGTGGAGGACCGAACCCACCAGGGTTGAAAACCTGGGGGATGACCTGTGGTTAGGGGTGAAAGGCCAATCAAACTCCGTGATAGCTGGTTCTCCCCGAAATGCATTTAGGTGCAGCGTCGTGTGTTTCTTGCCGGAGGTAGAGCACTGGATAGGCGATGGGCCCTACCGGGTTACTGACCTTAGCCAAACTCCGAATGCCGGTAAGTGAGAGCGCGGCAGTGAGACTGTGGGGGATAAGCTCCATGGTCGAGAGGGAAACAGCCCAGAGCATCGACTAAGGCCCCTAAGCGTACGCTAAGTGGGAAAGGATGTGGAGTCGCAGAGACAACCAGGAGGTTGGCTTAGAAGCAGCCACCCTTGAAAGAGTGCGTAATAGCTCACTGGTCTAGTGATTCCGCGCCGACAATGTAGCGGGGCTCAAGCGTACCGCCGAAGTCGTGTCATTGCAGCAATACGCCCAACGGCGGCTGTGATGGGTAGGGGAGCGTCGTGTGCCGGGTGAAGCAGCACCGGAAGGTAGTTGTGGACGGTTCACGAGTGAGAATGCAGGCATGAGTAGCGATTCACACGTGAGAAACGTGTGCGCCGATTGACTAAGGGTTCCTGGGTCAAGCTGATCTGCCCAGGGTAAGTCGGGACCTAAGGCGAGGCCGACAGGCGTAGTCGATGGATAACCGGTTGATATTCCGGTACCCGCTGTGAAGCGTCAAACATCGAGCATCGTGATGCTAAGGCCGTGAAGCCGCCCTGATCTCTTCGGAGTTGAGGGGAGTGGTGGAGCCGCCGGACCAAGCGGTTAGTAGGTGAGTGATGGGGTGACGCAGGAAGGTAGTCCAGCCCGGGCGGTGGTTGTCCCGGGGTAAGGGTGTAGGAACG
>NZ_JBITHF010000032.1:0-1432 GCF_044457745.1 Streptomyces sp. NPDC050534 | reverse complement strand
TCTGAGACCTGATGCCGAGCCGATTGTGGTGAAGTGGATGATCCTATGCTGTCGAGAAAAGCCTCTAGCGAGTTTCATGGCGGCCCGTACCCTAAACCGACTCAGGTGGTCAGGTAGAGAATACCGAGGCGTTCGGGTGAACTATGGTTAAGGAACTCGGCAAAATGCCCCCGTAACTTCGGGAGAAGGGGGGCCACGCTTGGTGATCCGTTTTACACGGTGAGCTGGGGGTGGCCGCAGAGACCAGCGAGAAGCGACTGTTTACTAAAAACACAGGTCCGTGCGAAGCCGTAAGGCGATGTATACGGACTGACGCCTGCCCGGTGCTGGAACGTTAAGGGGACCGGTTAGTCCGATTTCGGTCGGGCGAAGCTGAGAACTTAAGCGCCAGTAAACGGCGGTGGTAACTATAACCATCCTAAGGTAGCGAAATTCCTTGTCGGGTAAGTTCCGACCTGCACGAATGGCGTAACGACTTCTCGACTGTCTCAACCATAGGCCCGGTGAAATTGCACTACGAGTAAAGATGCTCGTTTCGCGCAGCAGGACGGAAAGACCCCGGGACCTTTACTACAGTTTGATATTGGTGTTCGGTTCGGCTTGTGTAGGATAGCTGGGAGACTGTGAACTCCGGACGCCAGTTCGGGGGGAGTCGTCGTTGAAATACCAGTCTGGTCGTGCTGGATGTCTAACCTGGGTCCGTGATCCGGATCAGGGACAGTGTCTGATGGGTAGTTTAACTGGGGCGGTTGCCTCCTAAAGAGTAACGGAGGCGCCCAAAGGTTCCCTCAGCCTGGTTGGCAATCAGGTGTTGAGTGTAAGTGCACAAGGGAGCTTGACTGTGAGACCGACGGGTCGAGCAGGGACGAAAGTCGGGACTAGTGATCCGGCGGTGGCTTGTGGAAGCGCCGTCGCTCAACGGATAAAAGGTACCCCGGGGATAACAGGCTGATCTTCCCCAAGAGTCCATATCGACGGGATGGTTTGGCACCTCGATGTCGGCTCGTCGCATCCTGGGGCTGGAGTCGGTCCCAAGGGTTGGGCTGTTCGCCCATTAAAGCGGTACGCGAGCTGGGTTTAGAACGTCGTGAGACAGTTCGGTCCCTATCCGCTGTGCGCGCAGGAGTCTTGAGAAGGGCTGTCCCTAGTACGAGAGGACCGGGACGGACGAACCTCTGGTGTGCCAGTTGTCCTGCCAAGGGCATGGCTGGTTGGCTACGTTCGGGAGGGATAACCGCTGAAAGCATCTAAGCGGGAAGCCTGCTTCGAGATGAGGACTCCCACCCACTTGATGGGGTAAGGCTCCCAGTAGACGACTGGGTTGATAGGCCGGATCTGGAAGCCAGGTAACTGGTGGAGGTGACCGGTACTAATAGGCCGAGGGCTTGTCCTCAGTTGCTCGCGTCCACTGTGTTAGTTCTGAGGCAACGAC
>NZ_JBITHF010000031.1:0-24819 GCF_044457745.1 Streptomyces sp. NPDC050534 | reverse complement strand
GGCGTCCACATGGTCGGCGACCGCATGGGCGAGCAGGTCGGCGAGGCCCAGCTGATCTACAACTGGGAGGCTCTGCCCGCCGAGGTCGCGCAGCTGATCCACGCCTACCCGACGCAGAACGAGGCGATGGGCGAGGCCCACCTGGCGCTGGCCGGCAAGCCGCTGCACTAGCAGGACCGACAGCGAAGTGGCCCAACTCTCTACGGGGGCATCGATCCTGCATAGATGAGCTGTAGATCAACGCTGCAATACCATTTGCGGAGAAACAACTTGCTGACCGGCCCAGCGCGCCAACCCCTTTGCCAGATGCATTGGTTGGAACGAGATCCGGCATGGGTCGGCTGGGTCCGGCTTCTTGTCCGGACGTGAATTCGGAGGATATCGTGAGCAGTGCTGACTCTGCGGTGCAACAGGATGCTCGAGCAGCGCTTTTCGAGGCCATCGCGTCTCAAGCGCGTCAGCAGGCGGAGCACAAGGACCATGGAGCGGTCGCAGCGGCCTTGAAGGACCTGGCAGAGGCGTATGCCTGGGCTGCGAACCAGCACGAGGGCCCTGGCAATCAGTGAAGATTGCCACCAATTTCAAGGGCCGATCTCTCGCGCCGAACATGGCGCGGAGCGACGCCCGTCTCACTGATTCCAAGCGTAGGAGAGACGATGTCTGAAGGCACTGGCGACGATGAGTGGGGTCCGCACACTCCAGATGCGGTTCTCCACACGGGAACGGAAGAGTTGCCCGACCCGGAAGATGTAGTACTGGCATCCGGCCACGACATCACGCCGGAGAGGCTTGAACAGGCACGCCGCCTTCTCGATGAAGAGGGCGCTGCCGGTGTGGAGAAGTTGCTCCCTTGAAAGAGCACGGTTGAAAGGCATCGGAGTCACCGCACCCGGGTGAAGGACGTCATCCTCCTCGACCTTCCCTAACCTCCGCTGCCCTGTACGGGCCAGGTGGTCATCGTGGGCGAGGCCGTCGGCGTAGGCCCTGAGACCGGCAGCTGAACATTGGCGGCTGGGACGCCGGTCTGCCCCTCCCGCCGCACTGGGCGTCGAAGGCGTCGGCCGGGTGCGCGCGCCATCGGGGCGGGTGTGGAGGGGTTCCGTCGGTGACGGTGTGCCGGCGCATGAGGGCCCGCTACCGGGCGGCAGCGGCTTCCGGGCCGAGCAGGTCCTTGTCATCGCCGCCCACACGCCCCCCGCCCCCGGTCATCCAACTGGCCGCGGCCGCCGGTGTGGAGGTGACGGCAACAGCCTCGCCGGCCGCCGCGGAGCGCCTCCGCGAGTTCGAAGCTGCCGAGGTCATCGACTACCACGACCCGGCATGGCCTGATGGAGCGCAAGCCGGATTCGATGCGGCTCTCATCGCCGCGCCCGGCACAGCGGCGATCGCGTTGCCGCTCATCCGTGTCGTTGGACAAGACTGAGGGCGCTGATCTCCGACGCGCCGGATGGCGAGCGAGGAATCACCAGTACCGACCTCTACGCACGGCCTGACGCCCCGCAGCTCCCCCGGCTCACGACCGGCCTCGCACAAGGGTCGTTTCGTCTCGCTCGCGAACCTCTGCCGCTGACGGACGACCGGGAGCGTACGACCGGGTGACCGCGGGCCGGACAGCGGGCCGAAAGCTGGAGCGCGTCCCCAAACCCGGGGGCACCACTGTTCGCGAGCGGAACCTCCCACAGCCCATCCGCAACCATCCATCCCCATCGTGTGCTCTCCCTGCCGGCGCTACTGCCGAGTGACCGTGCCGGCCACGGACTTGGTGCCGGGGCTGCAAACGGACGTAAGGAATCCACGGGTCTTGCAGCTAACCGTCGTGGGCGCTGCACGGCCGCTGTCACGGTGCCCAAGCCTGAGGGCACCGTGTCGCACGGACACGGCCGGGGTCGAAGAGCGCGATCCAAGCGCTCTGGCCCGTCGGGCCGAGACGGCGGAATTCACTGGAGGGCAGCATGGCAATGGCACACCAGAAGGCGATTCTGGCAGGCGGATGCTTCTGGGGCATGCAGGAGCTTTTTCGGGCCCTGGACGGCGTGGTCTCGACGCGTGTCGGCTATACGGGGGGCGAAACGGCGAACCCGACCTACCGCAACCACGGCAGCCACGCGGAGGCCATCGAAATCACCTACGACCCCGCCCGAACCGACTACCGGGCTCTCCTCGAGTTCTTCTTCCAGGTACACGACCCCACCACGCTGAACCGGCAGGGCAACGACGTCGGCCTCAGTTACCGGTCGGCCATCTTCTATCTCGGTGAGGAACAGCGGCGCATCGCCGAAGCCACGATCGCCGAGGTTGACGCCTCGGGCCTGTGGCCGGGGAAGGTCGTCACAGAGGTGATGGCGGCCGGCGCCTTCTGGGAGGCCGAGCCTGAGCACCAGGACTATTTGCAGCGCTATCCGAACGGGTACACTTGCCACCGCATCCGCCCGGAGTGGCGGCTGCCCAAGGCGTCGTAGCCAGCCACGAACCGGGCCTCATGCCGCCGTGGCCGTCTGCTTCTTGGCCTCACGAACCCCGCGCAGTGCACCGGACCAGGCGAGTACCTGGTCGGGCATGCCGCCCACGGCAGCGTCGAGGCCCTCCTGCGAGAGGAGGCTGCCGGTGTGGAACGAGGGGCGTATGGCGATGGTGGCCCGGCCCGGACCGTGGTACCTGCAGTTCGGCAAGGACGAGCTTCGGCGCCTCGGCGTTCCGGGCCCGGTGCCCCAGCCGCCGTAGCTGCTGATCCCGGCAACCTTGTCGTTCCCATCTCGAGAGCCGACCATGGCGACCGGTGCCGCCCACTCCGGCACCGGCATCGCCGTGCTGTACCGCCGCTGGGCCAACAAGGACAAGCCCGTGCTGCCCGCGCTCGCATACTGCCGCAACAGCCGCCCGGTCGGCCTCCCCGACACCGACACCGACACCGGCACCTGCGCCGTGACCGCGTCGCAGCGCTGACCGGCATGGGCGAGGCCCGTGCGGGCTTCTTCGCGATCGCCCCGGCCGCGGCCTTCTCGGGCGTGCTGGCCGACACCGGGTTCGAGCCCGCCGAGGTGCGCGACGGATAGTGGGTGACCGGCGACTCGCACGTGTTCGGACCGTGTACCAACCTGCCCATGACCGTGGGGCTGATCCCTCGTCCCACCTGGACGACCGCCGCCCCCACAACCGTCGAACACGTTGCAAGCACCGCTGCCGTGCTGGAGCGCGCCGGGCGCCGCTCGGACAGGCATGGCCGATACGACCCAGAGTTGGCTGTGGAGAGGACGACTCCGCACTTTCCCGGACGAGTTCTCACCGCTTCTCACTGGCAGCGTCGAGTGAGTGCACGTCCTGCCGTGAGGTAAGGGAGCGGTGGCACGTGACGCGAAATCCCAGAAGGGCTGATGCAGCCACGCCGCCTGGGAGGCAGCTATGCCGGAATACACCAAGAGTCCTGAACGCCTCGCCCAGCTCACAGAAGTGCAGTACCGCGTAACCCAGCAGGACGAGACGGAACCCTCCTTCGCCAACGCCCTCTGGGACAACAAAGCCCCCGGCATCTATGTGGACATCGTGTCGGGAGAGCCCCTGTTCTCCTCCGTGGACAAGTACGACAGCCGCACAGGGTGGCCCAGCTTCACCAAAGCCCTGGAGCCCGGTCACGTCGTCGAACGGCCCGACACCAGTCACGGGATGGTCCGTGTCGAAGTCCGGTCGGTGAACGGTGACAGCCACCTCGGGCATCTGTTCCCCGACGGGCCCAGTGACAGGGGCGGCCTGCGGTACTGCATCAACTCGGCCTCCCTGCGCTTCATCCCCGCCGGGGAACTGGAGAAGGAGGGCCACGGCCAGTACCTGAGCATGTTCCAGATGCCGGAAGAGGGCGCGGCCGAAGCAAAGTGAGTGGCCGCACAGGCGGTCCGAGAGCGGCTGCCCCGCCACCACCCCTCGCCCATCAACAGAGACGGGGCTGCGATGCGCGGGGTCAGAACGCCAACTCCGTTCCGCAGCCGCCAGTCTGCGCAGCCACCTGCGCCCCGCACCGCCACAGCTCGCAAACGGCCCGCCTGGGCCCATGGGAGGTCCCTGAAGTGAACAAGAAGCCCAACGGCGTACCAGCCGAAGACGGCACACCTGTACCGGCCGAGGAGATTCCTGCCGCTCTCACCGCAGGCCGTCTCGTCTACAGCGACGGAGCGACGCAGACCTTCGACTCCGACGGCACCACCTGCTACGTCGAGGGCGGACGGGAGACCGAGGGGACGTGGTCCGTCGACGACTCCGGCCACTTCTGCTCGTTCTGGCCGCCGTCCTACCGCGCCTCCTACGACCTGCGCTGGGTGGTGGAGGGGGGAGAGGCTGTCGGCCTCCGGTTCTCGGATCTGCGAAGCGGAAGCCGCTTCGAGGGCCGATACCAGTGAACGCTGGAGACGGTCCTGGAGGAAGCGCGGTCTCCCTGGCACCCCATGGCCGTGGCCGCGCTTGGAACATCAGTCACCAACCAGCCCCTACGAGCCTCGGCGTCGCCGCGGGATCTCCACCAGAGCGCGGGAGGGCACATGGCCGATGAGACGTCGGCACCGACGCCGCAGACGGTTCTGTGCCCTCTCACCAGCGCGGCGATCTTCCTCGTCGTCACGATCGACCCCGGCGGGGAAGCGGTGACCCGCGACCTGCTGTCCGACCTGAACTCCCTGCAACGGTCTGTGGGCTTCCGAGCCGAACCCGAGGGCAGGCTCAGCTGTGTCACCGGCATCGGCTCACAGGCGTGGGACCGGTTGTTTGCCGGAACCCGCCCGGCGGAACTGCATCCGTTCCGTGAGCTGAACGGCCCGGTGCACCGTGCGGTGTCGACATCGGGCGACCTGCTCTTCCACATCCGCGCCGCACGCCTGGACCTGTGCTTTGCCCTCGCTTCGGAGATCATGAGCCGGCTGGGGAAAGCGGTGACCGTGCGCGATGAAGTGCATGGCTTCCAGTACTTCGACAAGCGTGATCTGCTCGGCTTCGTCGACGGCACGGAGAACCCGACCGGCGCGGCGGCGAGCGCGGCCGTCCTGGTCGGGGACGAGGACTGTGAGTTCGCCGGCGGGAGTTACGTGATCGTGCAGAAGTACGTGCACGACCTCGCCGAATGGAACGCGTTGCCCGTCGAGGCGCAGGAGAGGATCGTCGGCAGGACGAAACTGTCGGACATGGAACTGGATGACAGCACCAAGCCGGCCGACTCACATGTCGCCCTCACCACCCTCACCGGTGCCGACGGCACTGAGCGCGAGATCCTCCGGGACAACATGCCCTTCGGAACCGTGGGGCGTGGCGAGTTCGGCACGTACTTCATCGGCTATGCCCGCACCCCCGTGGTGACGGAGGCGATGCTGGAGCGGATGTTCCTGGGCACGCAGGACGCTGCACACGACCGGATCCTGGACTTCTCCACCCCCGTCACGGGATGCCTGTTCCACGTCCCCACGGCGGACTTCCTGGACGACCTGCCCGCACGACCCGGCGGGCGATTGGGGGCCCTGGGCGCTGATCTCCACGCCGTCGTCGCAACACCCGAGAATCAACCCCCTCCTCCCGATACCTCATTGAGGATCGGCAGCATGAAGCGGAGCGCGTCCCGATGAACAATCTGCACCGTGAACTTGCTCCCCTCTCCGCTGCCGCGTGGAGAGATCTGGAGGAGGAGGCTCGCCGCACTTTCAAGACGCACGCTGCAGCACGGCGCATCGTCGACGTCTCTGAGCCGTGCGGAGTCGAGTTGGGAGGTGTGCCGACGGGGCACCTCGACAGTGTGGATCCCCCTGCCGATGACGTGGTCGCCCATGTGCGCCGTTTCCAGCCGCT
Organism: Streptomyces sp. NPDC050534; assembly: GCF_044457745.1. NCBI lineage: Bacteria > Bacillati > Actinomycetota > Actinomycetes > Kitasatosporales > Streptomycetaceae > Streptomyces > Streptomyces sp. NPDC050534. The sequence continues at coordinate 19,002 of NZ_JBITHF010000031.1, read as the reverse complement.
GGTCGAGCTGCGTGTCCCGTTCATCGTCGACCGTCGCCAGGTCGACGATGTCGCGCGGGGGGCCAAGGACGCCGACTGGCTGCCCGCCAAGGACGCTGCCCGGCGGCTCGCATTCGCGGAGGACCGGGCCGTGTTCGAAGGGTATGCGGCGGCAGGCATCGCCGGTCTGCGGGAAAGCTCCTCCAACTCACCGGTGAAGCTGCCCGCCGACGTCCGCGAATACCCGGACGCGATCAGCCAGGCCGTCTCCGCCCTGCGGCTGGCAGGCGTCGACGGCGCGTACTCTCTCGCGCTGAGCGCCGAGGCGTACACGGCGGTCAGTGAGACCTCCGACCACGGATACCCGATCATCAAGCACATCGCCAGGTTGCTCGACGGGGACATCGTCTGGGCGCCCGCCATCGACGGCGCCTTCCTGCTCTCAACTCGCGGCGGCGACTTCGAGATGCGCCTTGGCCAGGACGTGTCGATCGGCTACCTCTCGCACGATGCGACCACTGTCACGCTCTACTTGGAGGAGACCCTCACCTTTCTGGTGCACACGAGCGAGGCGGTCGCAGCCCTCGTGTCGCTGCCGACCGGCACATGACTGGGTGAAACGCCGGTCGGTCGCAGCACGTTGCGTCATCGGGGCAGGAGCGGCCATGGCGGCGTTCGGCCCTGAGGCGGTAGGGGCGGGTTGAGGCGGGCGAGGGTGCCGCGGCCCATCTGCTACGGGCCCGGCCGCGGCGCGGACGCCGTGGTGTGCACGAACAGCGGGTGCGTGTGCCGCTGCGAGTGCAGAAAGCCGGCACGGCCACCTCGAGGACCCTGCAATGACATGCCAGAGCCCGGTAGCGCCCCGGTCACTCCTGCGGGTGTTCGGAAAGTCCCGGCCATTCGTCCGGCCCACCTCCCTGCCACTCGATGTGTTCGCTCTCCTCGACTTCGATCTGATCGAGGTCGGCAAGTCGGAGAATCTCGATGACGTCGTCCAGATGGGAGGCGACTCCCAGGATCACGTCACCTTCGGTAACCCGGCGGGAGCCGTCCAGCGCCGGGGTGTGCACCACGATGTGCGGAAACCGGTGCGATGTCTGCGTCATGACCAACCTCGCTGTTTTTCAGGCGCTCGGATGGGCCCATGTGGGCAGGCGCCTTTGGGGCCGAGCAACGGACACGGGCGAATGGATGGTGGGCGACGAGGAACGGGCCTGCGCTCGCCATCGCGACCGGGCCCAAGTGTCATGCCTGCCTGTACGGCGTCGGTCCGACAGAGCAGCGGCGTGCGGCCTGCGGCCCCCGGCGAGCATGCGCGTCATCCGCCCGGCTGCGCGTTCTCGAACCTGATGATTCCGGCTGCCTCGGCTTCCTCGGCTGAGATGTCCTCCGCGATGGCGAGGACCCGATGCAGGCTCGCTGAAGGGATCACAACGCCGCCGGCGCGGTCCATGTGGACGTAGTCGCCGGGGTTCACGCATACGCCGCAGACCTCGACGGCCACTCCGTACGCCCGGGGCATGATCGTGTCGCCGCCCCAGCGGACCGCTTCTCCCGTGCACCAGGTGGCGAAGCTGTACTCGCGCAGCTGGTCGAAGTCCCGCAGCCGGCCGTCGGCCAGGACGCCGGCGAGGCCAGCGCTGTCCGCCCTGGCCAGCTTGGTGCCCCCTCCGTGTGACACCTCGGGATAGCCGCCGCTGGAGAGCACGAGCACTTGGCCTGCGGCGGGCCTCTGCCCGAGCGCCCCGTAGTAGTAGTGCTTGAAGTCGCGGACCGTTCCCGCCAGGTCCTCGCGGAAGGGCAGGTAGGAGATGGTGGCCGCGGGCCCGAAGAGGGGGCGAAGTGGGTCGGGGCTCGACATGGCGGGAATGTGGGACCGGTGGCCGTGGACACGGCCCACGGCGTCGACGAGCGTGGCACATCCCAGGCGGGCTGCCCTCGCGGCCAAGGCGTCGTCCTCCATGGGCTTCCTTTCGAATGGCCACCGGCCTCGACCGGTGGGGGAGTCGGGCACGGACCCGCCCGGGCCGGTGCGCACTTTTGTCAGCGCCCTTCTGCAGCTTGTTCTTACCGTCCGGTCTCCGGTCGACGTCGGCCGCAGTGTCGCTGGGACGTGGGTGCCAGTACGTCTCGTGAGTGCCATTACGTCTACGGCTCGTCTACTTCGTGTCGGTCGGCCGAGCCTGGCCAGGGGTGAGATGCCGACGATGGCCAGCAGACGGAGCAGTAGGCGCCGGTTCGTGGATCCGGCGTCTACCGGACGTCTACAGGTGTTCCGCGGCGGCGGCGCGGCGGGCAACACTGGCCGCCCTACCGGCACTTGAGAGAAGGACGACTCTGTGACGCTTGGTCTGCCTGCCGTGGTACGTGCCTGTCTCTTCGACCTCGACGGCGTGATCACCGACACGACCTCCCTGCACGCCGCCGCGTGGAAGGAGGCGTTCGACACGTTGCTGCTACAGCGCGAGGGCGAGGGGTTTCGCCCGTTTGCCGCGGAGACCGGATACAACGAGTTCTTCGACGGCCGGCCGAGCGCCGAAGGTGTGCGGTGCTTCCTGTCTTCGCGCGGGATCGAGCGGCCCGACGGCAGCCCTGACGACCTTCCGGGCCTGGACACCGTGTACGGCCTGGTCCGCTGGAAGAACAGCCTGTTCGAGGCCAGGGCCCGGTCGCAGGGGGGCGAGGTGTGGCAGGACACCATGGCCTACCTCATGGCGGCCCGTGACAGTGGGCTGCTCACAGCTGTAGTCACCTCCAGCGCCAACTGCCGCGAGATCCTTAGGGCGGCGCGTATGGAGACGCTTTTCGACGCGTGGATCGACGGCGTGGTGGCCGCGAGTCGGAACCTGCGCGGCAAGCCCCACCCCGACACATTCCTGGCAGCTGCCCGCGATCTGGGCCAGCACCCTGATCAGTGCGCGGTCTTCGAGAACGCTCAGGCGGGCATGGACGCAGGACGATCGGGTCACTTCGGGTGGGTGGTCGGTGTCGCCAGGACAGGCCGGGCCGACGCGTTGTACGCGCATGGCGCCGATGTGGTCGTCAAGGATCTGGGAGATCTGGCCGGCACTCCTGATCCGCGCCCCCGGCCGTGATCAGCCACCCCCCTCCTGAAACCGTTGCACCGTTCCTGGAAAACGTTGCACCGTGAGCCATGTGCACTGCGAGAGTGCGCGCACGGCCTTCGGGACACACTCCCGGAGCGAGTCCTTGTTCGCGGTGTCGAACGGGCACAGCGGCCGACGCGGCGACCGAGGCGAGGGCTGGGAATCAAAAAGGACCTTGAGGTCCTTTCAGGAACATGCTACGGTCCGCAGCGGTAATCTGGCCAATGTGGCGGAACAGGCACGCGACAAGAACAGCTCCCGGCTGACCGAGCGCGGGCGGGCGACTCGAGAACGCATCTTGAGGGCTGCCGGCGACATGATGTACGTCAAGGGCGTCTCCCTGACCACCCTCGATGACGTCAGGGCTGCCAGCGGAACGAGCAAATCCCAGCTCTACCGCCACTACCCCGACAAGGATGCGCTGGTGCGGGACGTTGTCGCGTTGCAGGCCGCGGAAGTGCTCGATCGCCACCAGCAGCTACTGCGACGGCTCAATTCCTTCCGCGGGCTGGAGCGCTGGCGGGATGCGGTGGTGGAGCGCAACGCGCTCCGAAACGGGGCGTACGGCTGCCCCCTCGGCTCTCTTGCCGGCGAGTTGGCCGATCAGGACGAAGAGGCCCGCCAGGCCATCGCCCGGCACTTCGCCACCTGGGAGGGGCTCCTCGAGGCCGGACTGGTGCGGATGAAGGACTCGGGAGTCCTGCGCGCCGATGCGGACGCCAAAGGGCTCGCCACCGGCCTCATGGCCGCGCTTCAAGGCGGGTACCTCCTCGCGCAGACCGCTCAGGACGTCAAACCCATGAGGATCGCCCTCGACATGGCGATCGCCCACGTCAGGACTTATGCCGTGCCCGCTGAAGTCGACGATGCGGATGCGTCGCAAGGGGAAGCGGGAGGGCGCTGAGCGTCCGGAGGCAGGGCGAGGCCGGAGCGGGATCCCCGGTGCGGCGCCCCGGATGGTCGCACCGCAGTTCAGTCCCTTCATCTGTTGGACTTCACCGTCCTCCTGGCGGGCGCCCGGGGGTATGACGGCGTCGGCGAACACGTTCGCCCGCACGTCTCAGTGTTCACACGCGGCTCAGCCGTCACTTAATCGCGTCAGCCTTCTGCACGAGAGACGCACAGCTTCGACAAATAGAGGACTATTTAGTCCTGAAAATTGGGCGAACCTGGGGTACGTTGGGGGACGGCGGTCCCTTGTGGACGGCCGAGCAGCGAAGCCTCACAAGGATCCCCAAGGCGGTAGGCACGATGTATACGGGAGTCCAGTTCTCAGTTCTCGGCCCGGTCCGGCTACACAGGCAGGGGGTCGAGGCCGGAGCTGGTCAGCCGAGGCAGTGCGCCGTACTTGCTTCGCTGTTGCTCAGGGCCGGCCGGCCTGTCAGCCTCTCGAAACTGGTGGAGGACGTGTGGGGGGACGAAGCCCCACCGTCGGCCATAGGCTCCGTGCGCACCTACATCTACAGGCTCAGACAGGCACTGGGAGAGCAGAGCGACAGCTCCGTACACCTGGTCGACGGGGGCTACCGGCTGCACATCCAACCGGACGCTCTGGACCTGAACAGGTTCAAGGAGACCGCCGCAAAGGCGCGAGAGGCGCGCAGCACCGGCGACCTGGCGTCCGCGACGAGCCTGCTGACCAAGGGCCTCGAGATGTGGAAGGGAGTGGCCCTCGCCGGTGTCCCGGGGCCGTTCGCGGACCAGCAGCGCAGCGTCCTCGGCGAGCTGCGTCTCGCCTGTGCCGAGGAGCAGCTCGCCTGCGAGGTGGAGCGAGGGCGCTACGCCGAAGCCGCAGCAGAACTGTCCGCGCTGCTGGTCGAGCACCCGCTTCGAGAGCGCGTATGCGGCCTCCTCATGACGGCGCTCTACGGTGCCGGCAGGCAGTCCGAGGCCCTGACGATCTACCACACGACCAGTCACCTGCTGCGTCAACGCCTCGGTGTCAGCCCGTCGCCGGAACTGCAGCAGGTCCACGAGCGCATCCTGTCCGGGCGACTCGAGCTCACGCAAACCACCGACCGCCCGAAGAGCGCACCGCGCGCACCCTCGCCTCACGCTCCGGCCCAGCTCCCGGCCGCCCTGCCGAGCCTCGTCGGCCGCGAGTGGGAGCAGGAGCAGGTCGAGCGGTTGGTCGCCGATGCAGAAGCGTCGTCCTCTGTGGCCATCTGCACGATCGGCGGACTGGCCGGCGTCGGCAAGACAGCCTTCGCCACCACCGTCGCCCACCGTCTGGCGGACCGCTTCCCGGACGGACAGCTCTTTGCCGACCTGCAGGGAGCCGGACCGGAGGTCGAGCCGCAGGACCCCGCGCACGCGCTCGAGGACTTTCTGCAGTCCCTGGGCGTGCGCCCCGAGGACATGCCCGAGACGACGCAGGCACGAGGGCTCATGTTCCGCGGCCTGCTGGCCAACCGTCGCGTGCTCGTCGTGCTCGACAACGCACGGAACACGGACCAGGTCAAGCATCTCCTCCCCGGGGGGCCGGGCTCCATGGCCCTTGTCACCAGTCGTATGCAACTGCACGCGCTCGTCGCGGCCTACCAGGCGCTTCCCCTGACGCTCATGCCCCTGAGCCAGGCGGACGCACGCAGCCTCCTCGCCCGCCGGCTGGGCGCGGCGAGGACAGCAGCCGAACCAGAGGCCGTCGACCGCATCATCCGGCTGGCAGGACAGCTCCCTCTGGCCCTGGCCAACGTCGCCGCCCGCGCTGCCTACCGACCGCAGCTGCGCCTGGCGAGCCTGGCCGACGAGTACGAGGCACCGGAACACAGAACCCTTGACGTGTTCGCGAGCGAGGAGGACCAGGCGCTCGACGTCCGCGCATCCCTCACTCGCTCGTACCGCCTGCTCGACACGGAGACGGCCGCGCTCTTCCGCGACCTGAGCGCCTGCCCCGACCCCCTGTTCGCGGCATCGCAGGTCGCGGACCTGGCCGGTCGACCCGAGGGGCGGGTCCGCAAGGTCCTGTCGCACCTCATCCGGGCGCACCTCGTCTCGGAGGTCGGCCCGGGCCGGTACAGCTGGAACCGTCTCGTGGCGGCGTACGCAGCGGAGCAGGCGCGGGAGGGGCTCCTCGACCAGGGCGAACTGGCCGGTCGGTAGGGCGCGCAGGCACCGTCACCATGCGCCCCGGCCACCTTGCGGAGACGATGCCGCCGGCGGCGGTCGGAACCCAGCTCCCGATCTTCGAGGCCTCCGGTGCGACACCCCTCCATGGCCCTGTCGGAACCGGCAAGCGCAGACGTGACCGACCGGAGTTCGGTGCCGGCGTTCACCGGCGTACGCTTCCACGCGCTTGAAGTCGTCACTCACGAACCTTGTGCGACACCGCCGCTCTACGCCGTCGGTCCGAGTGGCCGGTTCGCTTCGGCGGTGCTGTCGTCAAGGACGCCGAGTTCGGATGGCTGCGCTGGGTCCGCCGGCTGGAGGAGGTTGCGATCTGTACGGGTGACGGGCATGGGCCAGGAAGGTCCGAGCAGGAGGACGTGCTCGGAGCCGAATGGGAGCCGCACCGGCCCGCGGTCTTCGGCGCGGCTACCAGCTGCTGGGGAGCGTGGCCTATGCCGAGGACGTGACCCAGGACGTGTGGCTGCGGGCGGCCGGAGCAGATCTGCGGGACATCGGCGATCTGCGGGCCTGGCTGGTGACGGTGGCCGCGCGGCGGTCGTACGACATCCTCAAGAGTGCCCGCTTCCGCCGGAAGACCTACGTCGGGCCGTGGCTGCCGGAACCGCTGCGGACAGGGCCGGACGCCTCGCAGCCGGTGCTCGTCGACGAGTCCGTCAGTTCGGCGATGCTCTTGATCATGGAGGAGCTGAGCCCGCCGCCGTTTACCGCCAAGCCGCCGACCACCATCAACTGAGCTTGACTCTGTCGGGGATCTTGGAGTTCTCCGGTGCGGCAGCATGGTCGACGGGCATGCTCGGGTAGTTCCGCCGACCGATGCAGCTGGTGCCCGTTGTCCCTGCGCCCCCGTTCCATTGAGCACGTTCCGCCTCTGACCGCGCGGGTCGCGCGGGCGGGCAACCCAGGTGGCACGACGGCGATATGGGTGCGGGACCGGCTGGACGGACTGTGGTGCGACGAGGACTTCGCGGACTGGTACCCCAGGGACGGACGTCCGGGGCTCTCGCCCACTCAGCTGGCCACCGTCTGTGTCCTGCAGTTCCTGCTGCGGCACTCCGTGCCGGGTCGCCGTGACAAATGCCGAATGGCTCGAAGTCGTGGCGGCAGCCGGCCCGGTCCCGGGCCGCTGGCCGCCTGCGTGAAATTCCTTGACCGGGACGATCGTTGTCGCGCAAACGGCTTCGGGGTGGGGTCCCGCTGGCTAGGTTCCCCGGCAGCAGCATCAGCCCCGTTGGGAACATGTTCTAATGCTCCAGGGGGCGTGTGTCCAGGCTGGGAATCGAACGCCACAGAGCGCGCAAGACGGTCACCGCGGGCACCGCTCCCGGCGGCGGATTGTGTTCCGAATCCCGTGGGGCCGGGCCAGTAGAGCGGTCGGGCCCCAGGACATGATCGCTGCGCCGTGACCGCCTGAGGGCGCGTGGCCGCGCCGGCCAATGACGGCAGCGATGGTGGGGAAGCAGCCCAGGGCGGTCGGCGTGGAGGCGCACCGGGCGCTGTGCCAGCAGCGCCTGACCGAAGCCCTCACCCGGCGGCCGACGACTATGCCGCCTGACACCGGTCCTGTGTCCCGGAATCTCGCGTGGGTGCTGCCGCGGCTGGCCAGCGCGTGGTGGCTACGGCGTACCGCTTTGCCGACTCATCCAGTCAACGATGGCTTGCTCGGTCCTCGCCAGCTGGTCGGTAGGGCTGAACTGGAGCAGTTCGCTGCCAGCGTCGACGTACGGCCGGTGGCCCGGCGGTTGGTAAAAGGCGTCACCGGCCTCGTACACCTCCTCGTGGTCCTCGAAGACGAAGCGCATGCGTCCAGCGATGACGTAACCCCAGTGCGGGCACTGACACATTCCGCCGGGGAGCGCCTGAAGTGGCCCGTCGAGGTCGGAGTCGGCGCCGAAAGAGACGAACTCCACCGTGTAGCCGTTCATGTCCTCCCGGCGGTCGGTCACCGGGCCGAACTCCTGAACCGTCGTTGCTGACTGCTTGGACACCTTCGGCATCCGCTCACTCCTTAGTCCTTGGGCGACATGTCTGGAGGATGACGAACCGGTGATCCCTCCCGCAGCCGCCACACCCGATCTGCGAGGTACTTCCCCCGTTCAGCTGGCCTCGGCGACCCGTGGCCGCCGCCCGGCTGCCAGGTCCCCCCCATCACCGACCCGGGCGCGGCCGCCGGTCTGCAGGCCCGGGACGTCGCCGCACTGCGACACCGCGGTGGAGGCCCGCAACCTCGCCCCGCCGCCCGCGGACATCGACCACACCGTGGCCGCCGCACTGCCGATCTCCGGACTGACCGCATGGCAGGGCCTGTTCGACCACGGCCGCCTCACCACCGGCCAGACCGTCCTGATCCACGGCGTCGCGGGAGGCGTCGGCTCGATCGCGACACAGCTCGCCCGCGAGATCGGCGCCCGCGTCATCGGCACCGGCCGCGCCCGCGACCGCGAGAGAGCACTCGCCCTCGGCGCCGACACCTTCCTGGACCTGCAAACCGACAAGCTGGAGGACGCGGGCGAAGTCGACGTGGTGTTCGACGTGATCGGCGGCGACATCCTCGACCGCTCGGCCGCCCTGGTGCGCGCCGGCGGCACGCTCGTCACGATCGCCGCCCCGCCCAAGGTCCAGCCCCGAGACGGGCGGGCGGTCTTCTTCATCGTCGAACCCGACCGTGCCCGCCTCACCGACCTCGCGACGCGGGTGAGGGACGGCCGGCTCAAGCCGGACGTCGGTGCCGTGAGGCCCCTCGCCGAAGCACCCTCGGCTTTCGGCGCCGGCACGCGCACCCCCGGCAAGACGATCATTCGCGTCACAGAGGGCTGAACAGGAGACCGCTCGCGCTTGGCCGGGGGCTTCTCGGCGGCGTTCCGGTCGTCGCCACGCAGGCTGCCGCAACGCCATGCCCTGCCTCGGACGACCTGCTCACGCCACAAGGCCGACCAGGCGTGCGACATCGCCTTCCTGCCCCTGCCAGAGCACACACCACCGGCCACCAAGGCGCGCCCGAAGCGCGCAGGGCAGGCCACACGAACGAATTCGAGGAACAATGACCGACTCCCCACGCGTCAACATCGGCAAGCAGCACCCGGCCGCCTACAAGGCTCTCATCGCCCTGTCGTCTCAGGCGGAAGAGGCCACCGCCGCAGCGGGTCTCGACCCGCTCCTGGTCGAGCTGTTGAGGATCCGCACCTCCCAGATCAACGGCTGCGCCTTCTGCCTGCGCATGCACACTCGCGACGCCCTCAAGAAGGGTGAGAACCCCGACCGGATCGCCGTGCTGCCCGCATGGGAGGAGACCGGCTATTTCTCCGAGACCGACCGCGCCGCTCTCCGCCTGACCGAGGCGATCACCCGCGTGCCGGACGGACACGTCGGCGACGAGGACTACAGCGCCGCCGCGGCCGTACTCACCGCAGACCAGATCTCCGCAATCGCCTGGCTGGCAACCGTGATGAACGCGTTCAACCGCGTCGCCATCACCAGCAGGCATCCCGTCGGCACCTGACCTTCACCTCGACCCAGGGGGGAAGGTGACCCTCGCACGGCCCGGTGTGGTCGGCGCTGTAGAGGCCTTGTAGAGCTGGTGTAGACCCTGCCGTGGAAGCGTCGCATCACAGCAAGGAGTGTTCGATCACCAATCAATGGAGAGTGATTCCCGTGGCCACGGACTTCGAAGGCAGGAAACTCATCGTGATCGGCGGTGCCAGCGGCATGGGCCTCAAGACCGCCGAGAACGTGATCACCGGAGGCGGCAGCGCGGTGATCGTCGGCCGCGCGGGCCAGAAGCTCGACGACGCAGTGGCGGCACTGTCCCGATTCGGCAGCGCCTGGGCGGTCGAGGCCGACCTGGCCGACCAGGACCAGGTCGTTGAGGCGCAGAAGCAGCTGGCGGAGGACCACCCCGACGCCACGCTCCTCGTCAACGCCGCGGGATTCTTCCAGCCCAAGCCCTTCCTCGACTACCACGTCGCGGACTACGACGCCTACCACGACCTCAACCGGGCGACCTTCTTCCTGACCCAGACCATCGTCCGGGGCATGGTCGCCTATGGCCAGGGCGGCGCCATCGTGAACGTGGGCAGCATGTGGGCGCACCAGGCCCTCGCCGTGACGCCGTCGTCGGCCTACTCGATGGCCAAGGCGGGCCTGCACGCCCTCACCCACAACCTGGCCATCGAGCTCGCCGGCGAAGGCATCCGGGTGAACGCTGTGGCTCCGGCCGTGACCAGGACGCCGCTGTTCGAGAAGGTCTTCCCCGCGGACCAACTGGACGCTGCGATGGACCAGTTGAGCGGCCTGCACCCGCTCGGCCGGGTCGGCGCCCCTCAGGACCTGGCCTCGGCGATCGTCTTCCTCCTCTCGGACGCCTCGAGCTGGACCACGGGAGCCATCCTCAACGTCGACGGCGGGGTCATGGCCGGCCGCAACTAGAAGCATCCTCACGGCCCGCCCGGCACAGCCACCTGACGACTGCGCCGGGCGGGGCTGCCCCAAGGCATCGATCCATGCCGACAACGCGCGAAGGAGCCCGCATGGCAGGCAGTCTGAAAAGTGTGACCGATGAGACCTTCGCAGGCGAGGTGCTCACGAGCGGCAAGCCTGTGCTCGTCGATTTCTGGGCCGAGTGGTGCGGTCCGTGCCGCCTTGTGGCGCCGGCCCTCGAGGCGCTCGCCGCCGAGCACGGCGACAAGATCACGATTGTCCAGCTGAACGTCGATGACAACCCCCGCACCGCCGAGCAGTACGGCGTCAGCTCCATCCCCACGCTCAACGTCTACCGGGACGGCAAGGTCGTCAAGACGGTCATCGGGGCCAGGCCCAAGTCGGTTCTGGAGCGGGAGCTGCAGGATTTCCTGCGGTGAGCGGGCTCTGAAGGTGCGTTCGCCCGCCTCAGCGCCTGCCGCAACATGTTGCGGCAGGCGCTGACGGGGTCAGGCCGGTGTTCGGGGCACCTTCCAGTCCAGCCGGATGTAGTGGCTCATGTGCGCGTCCGGATGGCGCTGAAGGTAATACTGGTGCTCGGGTTCCGCCTCCCAGAACGTGCCGGACGGGACAACCTCGGTGACCAGTTTGCCCGGCCACGATCCAGACGCGTCGCAGTCCGTGATCACCGCCCGTGCGATGCGTCGCTGCTCCTCGTCCAGGTAGAAGACGGCGGACCTGAAGCTGAGGCCGACATCGTCGCCCTGCCGGTTCAACGTGGTGGGATCGTGGATCTGGAAGAAGAACTCCAGGATGCTGCGGTAGTCCGTCCCGGACGGGTCGTAGGTGACTTCCGCCGCCTCCGCGTGGTTCCCGTGGTTTCGGTACGTCGGTTGCACCACCTCACCACCGGTGTAGCCGACACGGGTGTCCACGACACCCGGCAACCTGCGGAACAGCTCCTGCACGCCCCAGAAGCAACCGCCCGCCAACACGGCATACTCCCTTGCCGCTAACACGCTGCATTCCCCTTCTGTGACCGTGGAATCCACCGACCTCGGGTGCTGTACCGGCCCCGACGGCCAAGGTCCGCGCCTTCGCGTGGTCGTGGCAGCCGTACAGGGGCCCGGACGCAGCGCGGCCGGACCGCTGGCTCGTCCACCATTAGCTGCATCGAGCGGTGATTCCTTACTTCGTTCGGGATGACTGCGTCACAGAGCGGACCGTCGCCCTCCCGCAGCACGTCACACGCCTCGCTTCCGGCGGCGGATGTTGTCGCACATGTACAGCGACGAGTACGACGCCTCGACCTGCTCGAGGAGCCCGTCCCGGGCCAGGCGATTCGCACCTGGATCGCCCGCCGGGGCGGCCCTTCAGTTGCCTGCCCAAAAGCGCGCTCAACGCCGCACGTGCGTCGCTCGCTGAAATAAGCCGGAACCCCTGTCAGTAAAGTCCAGGAACGCGCACAGGTCGAAAGTGAGAGCAGCGACTTCGTGTAGACGGTCTGTAGATGGTCCCGTGATTGTCTCGTTCGTACGAGATGATTTGGGGATTGAAGGCCATGCACTCTACGGATGTCAGAAAAACGCGCCGCACGGCTTCGAGTGGACTCGCCGGAACCAACGGCAGCGCTCCGTCAGCGGGGTCCGCCACAGAGCGACGCCAACTCGACCCGGAGTCCGCCGCCTGGGTGGACGCGCTGGAGGACGGTTGTGGGCCTCAGTACGAGCAGGCCTGCAGGCGACTGCACGAGCTGCTGGTGCGGATTGCCATGGACGAGGTGTTCCGCCGGGGTTCGCGTTATCGAATTTCCGGGCCCGAACTGGATGATCTCGCCCATCAGGCGGCCGCGGACGCACTGATGAGGATCACGCGAAAAATTCATGAATTTCGAGGTGACGCCAAATTCACCACATGGGCGTACCGGTTTGTCGTCCTTGAAGTGTCGAGCAAGCTGGGTCGTCATTTCTGGCGCGTGTCCAATGCCCGTTTCGACTCGGAGGAATGGGCGCAGGTGCCCGACCGGGCTGGCGTGGACCCCGTCAGCTACTGGCAGGCACGCGAGCTGGTCGAGGCCGTGCGCGACGCAGTCGCGACAGCACTGAGCGCCCACCAGCGGAAGGTCTTCGTCGCCGTCGTCAACGGTGTTTCCCTGGAAACGCTCGCCAGCGAGTTGGAGACGAACCGGAACGCGCTCTACAAGACCATGTTCGACGCCCGTAAGAAGCTGCGGGCTCAGCTCATTGCCGGTGGACACCTCGGCACCGCGGGCTGACGCAGCGGCCACCGCGCCGGCCCGGGCAGCAATCACCATCGGGCTGCGACCGCGGTCGTACACGTTGCAAGGCGCCGGAGGTAAGAAGTCACTCCCTACGGGCGCTGACCTTCGAGGGGGGCCGCAGGGGCCGCCCCGGATTGACAAGGACGGCGAGTATGACGTTCATCTCGCGTGGGTTCCACGGCCGAAGGCCGTCGGCAGGTACGAAGCTGCCGCCCGGGCAGTACGAGACGACCGGCTTCCCGGTGCTGTCCGCAGGGCCCACTCCCCGCATCCGGAAAGACGACTGGCAGATGTCGGTGACCACCGAGACCGGGAGGCGGCACGTGTGGGACTGGGCAGGCCTGATGGCACTTCCGGCCGAGTCCCCGACCGTCGACCTGCACTGTGTGACGAAGTGGTCGAAGTTCGGCACCGACTGGCAGGGCGTGTCCCTGGATGTTCTGCTCGCGGACGTGGAGACGGCCGCAGAGCACGTCCAGATCACCTCCTACGGGGGCTACACCACGAACATCCCCCTCGCCGACCTCGTCGACGGGAAGGCGTGGATCGCCTACGGCTACGGGGGCAGCGACTTGGCGCCCGAACACGGTGGCCCCGCTCGGCTGCTGGTCCCGCACCTGTACTTGTGGAAGTCCGCGAAGTGGGTGCGCGACATCGAACTGCGACAGAGTGACGTGCCCGGCTTCTGGGAGAGCGCCGGCTACCACAACTACGGAGACCCATGGCGAGAACAGCGGTACCAGGGAGACTAGGCGAGAGACTCCGGTGGCGGACCGCCGAAGTGACGGGCCGACGCGTGGAGTCGGCGACGGCCGTCACCCTGACACTGGACCTGCCGGACTGGCCGGGGCACCTGGCCGGCCAGCATGTGGATGTCAGGCTCACCGCAGAAGACGGTTACAGCACCCAACGCAGCTACTCGATTGCCTCCGCTCCCAATGGCCGCAGCCTCGAACTGACCGTCCAGCGCACGCTCGGCGGTGAAGTGTCGCCGTACCTCGTGGACGAGCTCGTGCCCGGGGACCAGTTGGAACTGCGCGGTCCTGTCGGCGGCTGGTTCGTGTGGACGCAGCAGCAGACGGAGCCGGTTCTCCTGATAGCGGGGGGAGCGGGACTCGTTCCCCTGATGTGCATGGTCCGCACGAGGGAGGTGGCCGGAAGCCAGGCTCCGTTCCGGCTGCTGTACGCGGTGCGGAGCCCGTTGGACGTGCTGTACGGCGCAGAGCTGGTTGAGGGAGCACCGGGGCTGGACACGACGTACCTCTACAGCAGACAAGCGCCCGCGGACTCACCGCGCCCGCCGGGACGCATCACCCCGGAGGATCTGATCAACGGCGGCTGGTCCGCCGACTCCGAGCCGACCTGTTACATCTGCGGGCCCACGGCGTTCGTCGAGAAGACGGCCGCCTACTTGGTGCTCCTGGGACATGCACCTGAGCGAGTACGTACCGAGCGCTTCGGCTGACACAGGAGGTTGAGATGACGTCTGTGCAGGACGGCGGCCCCGACGCGGGCGATGTCCACACCGGGTACGTCGACGGGAACGCGCTGGCAGGGCCGCTGTCGGAGGTCTTCGGCGTCGACGTGACTGCTGCGACGAGCCGCTGCGCCAACTGCGGCTGCACCGGTCCCGTCGCCCGCCTGCATGTGTACGGACACGCCCCGGGTCTCGTCGGGCGCTGCCAGCGGTGCGGGAGAGTGGTGCTGCGTACGACACGCACGAGGGACGCCATCTGGCTCGACATGAGCGGTGCGGCCTCACTGGCAATTCCGTTGGCAGAAGCCTGAGTTCGCCGTCTGCCTTTTGGCCCAGGCCCTCCAGCGGCCGGCGGGCAGCGGTACCAGTGCCCGCACACCGTTCTCGCCCGTTGGCAACGCCCGCGCCGCTCGTTGACGCCCAGCATGGGGAACGCTCAGTGCCCGCGGTGACCAGCGGTTACGGGGAGGCTTTCAGCGCCGGTCGCGCGGCCCGACCACGCGGAAGTCGGCTCTGCCGACACGGAGGACGCCGTCCGACAGCGGTGTGCACCGTACGCCGCCCTTGCCGCGCAGCGCGCGCTGCGCCCCGGGTCCGATGACAGCATCCATCCACGCGCAGGGCCGTGCGGCGCGGTTGACTGCGAACGGGATCGGGCCGTCGCCGGTGTCGAGCTCCACGATCCGATCGATGCAGGCGTCGATGTCGACACCTCGGAGCAGGATGTTCCGTCGTGTCTGCTGGAGGCCGACTGCGGGATCGATGCGTGTGGGCAGATTCTCCGACGCCATGATGGTCACGGAGGCGTCCCGGTGAGCCGGCTGGCCGAAGTACCGGTCGCCGACGATTCCGAGGTGACGGCGAATGCGGATGTGCTGCACGAGCCCGCCGACAGGGTCTGCTGACGGCCCCTCAGCAGGCCGTCCGGAGTACCGGTGCACGGGCGACACGAGGAGTTGCAGCACCTGCACCAGCTCGTGGTGAGTGACATGCGGGGAGCTCAAACCGAGTCGGTTCCCTTCATTTCTGAGGGACGGTTCTCCCGGGTGCTGAGACGCTTTCTCCTCCGGGCCCGGACCCGTTCTTCCTCGTCCATTCCACCCCAGATCCCGTACTCCTGTGCTGTGGCGAGCGCCCAACTGCCGCACTGCCGGCGGACCGGGCATGTCTCGCACACGGCCTTCGCTTCGTCGGCCTGACGCCGGCCGGGGCCCTTCGGCCCTGCAGGGAAGAACAGTTCTGTGTCGAGGCCACGGCAGCCCGCGTTGTCGAGCCATGTCAGCATGCCGTCCGCCCCGGGCTGGAGCCAGGGCCGAGGTGTTCCAAAGGGGACGTCGCTCATGGCCATGTGTGCAATCTGCGGGTGCAGGCCTCGAGCCGGGTCTCGGTCACGGTGAGAAGGCTGTCCCAGGACTCCTGGAACTTCGCCACGCCCTCGTCCTCCAGTTGCTGGACGACTTCGGAGTAGGAGATGCCCAGGCGCTCGATCGCTTCGAGGTCGGCCCGCGCCTCGTCGTACATGCTGCGGAGGTCGCCACCCGCGGCGTGTTCCTGTGCTTCGACGGCGAGCAGAGTCGCCTCGGGCATGGTGTTCACGGTGTCCGGGACGATGAGACCGGAGACGTATTTGGTGGCCTCGTACGCCCTGTCCTTGACACCTGTGGAGGCCCACAGCGGACGCTGCTTGTTCGCCCCGGCACGGTGCAGGCGGTTCCAGCGCTCACCGGAGAAGGCCTCCTCGAAGGCCTCGTACGCCAGGCGGGCGTTGGCCACGGCGGCTCTGCCCCGGAGGGCTCTGGCCTCGGGGGTCGCCAGGGCGTCGAGCCGCCGGTCGACCTCCGTGTCCATGCGCGAAACGAAGAACGACGCCACCGAGGCGATCTGTGACAAGTCCAAGCCGCCGGCACGGGCCTTCTCCAGGCCCGCCACATACGCCTCGGCAACCTGCCGGTAGCGGGCCAGGGAGAAGATCAGGGTCACGTTGACACTGATGCCCTGGGCGATGGTCTCGGTGATGGCGGGCAGGCCCGCCTCGGTTGCGGGAATCTTGATATAAGTGTTCGGGCGGTCCACCAGCCAGGTCAGATGACGTGCCTCGGCGATCGTCGCAGTGGCGTCATGAGCCATGTGCGGGTCGACCTCGATGGAGACGCGGCCGTCCTGGCCGGCGGGGGACACGAGGAAGGCGGGGCGAAGTATGTCGGCGGCGTCGCGCACATCCGTAGCTGTTACGGTCCGGACAGCCTCCTCGGCGGACACGCCACGCACCGCGAGTTCGGACATCTGGGCCTCGTACTCCACGCCGTGCGATATCGCGTCCCTGAAGATCGTCGGATTTGTCGTAACACCCACCACGCAGCGGCTGCTGATCAGCTCCGACAGGCTCCCCGACTTGATCCGCCCACGTGACAGGGTGTCCAGCCACACGGACACACCGGCGTCCGACAGATCCTTCAACATGCTCGTCATGTGTCCCACACCTTCCAGGGGTGGCGAGGCGGGCAGCACGGGCCGCCCGGATGTGATCACGTCTGCGCATCGGCGGCCCGGCAGTGCGACCCATGCGCACCGGACCGTGCCGGCGCCGGCCCTGGCTGCAACCGCCGGGCTGACGTCTCGCACCGGCGCGCCCCGGTCGGCGCAGGGGCCGCGTGTTTTACGGGGACGGCGCGCAGGTGTCCTGTGGTCCGACCACAAGCCGGAGGCGCCTCGGTAGGGCTCGAGCATAATGCGCGTTTTTGAGCAGGGGCAGAGGGAAGAACCGCACGTCGACGTGGAGTAGACGTGCTGTGGATGGCACGCTCACCACATCGGGTGGTGCAGTGCACGTCATGGACCCCGCTCGTGCCGTGGATCGGGACCATGGTGGTAGGCGTCGACGCGATCAAGGAGGGCCGACGTGCGGGGTACGAGGCGAGCAGGAGCGCGTAGCGAGCCGTTCCGCCATTTAGCACGAGCGCGTCGTCGGGGAGCAGCGCCAGGAGCCCGCCGTCCATCAGGCCGACGATGGCGGGGGATTGCGGCAGTTCCAGGATCACGATGTCGGCGTGGGGGAGCAGTTGGGGCAGTCCACGGGTGCCGTGCACCCGCTCGGCGGGTGGGCGGCGGCTTGCCACCCGGACGACCTCGGCCCCGCAGGCGAGCAGTCGGTGCTCGATCACCGCCCCGATGGAGCCGTATCCGACGATGATCGCGTGGGTGTCGGCCAGTGACCGGGTTACGTGGGGTGCCCAGCGTCGGGCGGCCTGGTCGCCGAGCCTGCGGGGCAGGTCTGGTTGGGCGGCCAGGACGAGAGCGAGTGCGTGTTCGGCGACGCCGGCGTCGTGCAGGTCCCGACCGTTGGACGGCGCGACCTCCGGCCGGATGTGGGGGAGCAGCTTCTCCACGCCGGCGCTGAGGCTCAGCACGGCGCGCAGGCCCGTCATGCCGGGGATGAGTTCCCGCGGCGTGTTGCCCTTGGCGTAGGGCATGACGTAGAACGCGACGTCGGTGAGGTGTTCGGGCGGGGGCTGCTCACCGTCGTAGATATCCGCCTTCATAAACGCCACCTGATCGCGTACCCACTGCTCCGGGCTCGGCTCGTACTCACCTTCCAGAGGCACGGATTGCTCCCCTTCCTCGCTGCCATACACGCCCGGGTACGAGGACACCGGCGGCTGCATGCTGTTCTGTTGTTGACTCTGGAGATCTCTTCGGATGTGAGCGTTCGGGAGGAGCAGCGTCTTACTGTGCTTGTTCGTTCGGTCAAAGTGGACCGGTCTGCCTGGGGGCCGCAGGCAAGAAGTCGTTCCTTCTGGGGCGCACACTTTCGAGAGATCCGCAAAGGCCGGCGAACGAACAGGGGCGGGAGCACGATCTGACGGTGCTTTCCCTCCGGTCCGTTGCTGGTTGGAGAGTGAAAGGGCCGGGTGGGCCGATTCACCGTCCCTGCAAGTCTGGTGACGCATGACGGGATACCGAATCCAGGAAGGAGATTCATGCGCATCGGAAGAGGAAGGATCAGCGGCCTGTCGGCGTTCGCCGCGGTGTTGGCGGCGCTCCGCGTGTCTTCGCAGCGCAGATTCCCGGTCCGCGGGGTGAGAGCCGCAGTCACGACTCCGGGGCGGCGACGTCGCTCTAAGGTGCACGTCAGAGCAGCTTGAGATGCATTCGTCCCAGGCGTGAACGCGGGGCTTTTCTGCAAGAGTCCCGGTAAGACGTTGCTCCGCCAGGGCGCTCACTTCAACGAGATCCAGGGGCCCAACGGTTGAGACGAAGCGTGCAGCCGCCAGTGTCCTCGTACCCGGGTGTGTACAGCAGCGAGGAAGGTGGTCGCCTGCGCCCGAGCTGCTACCTGAGGGCTGCCCGGTCCGTCTGCAAGTCGACCAATCCGGTCAAGGCAGGGGATCCGGAACAGGCCGCGGCCTGGGTCTCCAATGCCTTCGGGTCCCTTATTCGGGCCTGGAAGGGCTGACCGCGCAGCCGGCCGTTGCCGGTGCACCGAGGAGTACACGTGACCAGCACAGCGGAAGACTCAACAGTCGCCACGGCTCATCCCGAACATCTCGGGCGCGTCGTCTTC
Organism: Streptomyces sp. NPDC050534; assembly: GCF_044457745.1. NCBI lineage: Bacteria > Bacillati > Actinomycetota > Actinomycetes > Kitasatosporales > Streptomycetaceae > Streptomyces > Streptomyces sp. NPDC050534. The sequence goes on along the minus strand of NZ_JBITHF010000031.1, from coordinate 55 downwards.
ATCGCGGCGGCGGCCGCCATGGGCGGTTTCCTCTTCGGATACGACAGTTCCGTGA
>NZ_JBITHF010000030.1:0-28124 GCF_044457745.1 Streptomyces sp. NPDC050534 | reverse complement strand
CGGTCCAGGACGAGGGCGTGGTCCGAGGAGATGATGCGGTTGCCGTCGATCTCCAGGCCCGGCAGCGACTTCGGCACGGAGCCGGTCGCCAGCAGGACGTGGCGGCCCTCGACACGCCGGCCGTTCACGTCGACGGAGGTGGGCGAGGACAGCCGGCCCTCACCCTCGATGTACGTCACCTTGCGGGAGGCGATGAGTCCCTGCAGGCCCTTGTAGAGCCCGGAGACGACGCCGTCCTTGTACTTGTGGACGGCGGGGACGTCGATGCCCTCGAAGGTGGCCTTCACGCCGAACTGCTCGCTCTCGCGGGCCTGGTCGGCGATCTCGCCCGCGTGCAGCAGGGCCTTGGTGGGGATGCACCCTCGGTGCAGGCAGGTACCGCCGACCTTGTCCTTCTCGATCAGGGCGACGTCCAGGCCCAGCTGCGCCCCGCGCAGGGCCGCGGCGTAACCACCGCTACCACCGCCGAGGATCACTAGGTCGAAAACGGTGCTGGCGTCGTTCGCCACGTCACGTCCTCCATGCATGTGCGCCGTACGCCGGTCAGCAGTGACCGGGCGGCGGCTGGTGTCCGGCCGCTCTTTCTTCGGCCCTGTGGTGGGGGCCCTGTCCTGCCGTGGCCCATCTTCGCACTTGTCGGAGGTGAACGAGACGCCGGGCCGGTGTGTGAGACGTCCCACGTTCACTTGAGCACCGGACGGAAAAAGGGGGCTCCGCCCTACCCGCGTGCGGAGCCCCCTCACTCATTTCTGCATCAGCCCAGGTCGCCCGAGGCGGTCAGCTCCGCGAGCCGGACCAGGGTCCGCACCGCCGTACCCGTGCCGCCCTTCGGGGTGTAGCCGAACGGGCCGCCCTCGTTGAAGGCCGGGCCCGCGATGTCCAGGTGGGCCCAGGTGATGCCGTCGCCGACGAACTCACGCAGGAAGAGACCCGCGACGAGGCCGCCGCCCATCCGCTCGCCCATGTTGGCGATGTCGGCGGTGGGGGAGTCCATGCCCTTGCGCAGGTGCTCGGGCAGCGGCATCGGCCAGGCCGGCTCGCCGACCTCCTCGGCCGCCTCGTGCACCGCGGAGCGGAACGCGTCGTCGTTCGCCATGATCCCGAAGGTCCGGCTGCCCAGCGCCAGCATCATCGCGCCGGTGAGGGTCGCGACGTCCACGATGGCGTCCGGCTTCTCCTGGGAGGCGGCCCACAGCGCGTCCGCCAGCACCAGCCGGCCCTCGGCGTCGGTGTTGAGGACCTCGACCGTCTTGCCGCTGTACATGCGCAGCACGTCACCCGGTCGGGTCGCGGAGCCCGACGGCATGTTCTCGGCGAGCGCCAGCCAGCCGGTGACGTTCACGTCCAGGCCCAGGCGCGCGGCGGCGACCACGGCGGCGAAGACCGCCGCGGCGCCGCTCATGTCGCACTTCATCGTCTCGTTGTGGCCCGCCGGCTTCAGCGAGATGCCGCCCGAGTCGTAGGTGATGCCCTTGCCGACGAACGCGAGGTGCTTCTTCGCCTTGGAGGGCGTGTACGACAGCTTGACCAGCCGCGGCCCCGCCGCGGAACCCGCGCCGACGCCGAGGATGCCGCCGTAGCCGCCCTTCTCCAGCGCCTTGACGTCGAGCACCTGCACCTTGATGCCGTGCTCCTTGGCCGCGGCCAGCGCCACGGCGGCGAACGCCTCCGGGTTGAGGTCGTTCGGCGGGGTGTTGATCAGGTCGCGGGCGCGGTTGAGCTCCTCGGCGACGGCGACGGCGCGCTGGACGGCGGCCTTGTGCTCCTTGTCGCGGGGCTTGGCGCCGAGCAGCGCGGCCTCGGCGAGCGGGGCCTTGCCGTTCTTGGGGTCCTTGCCGTTCTCCTTGTAGGCGTCGAAGGAGTACGCGCCCAGCAGCACGCCCTCGCCGATCGCGCACACGTCGGCGGCGTCGCCGACGGGCAGGGCGAAGGCGGCCTTCTTGGCTCCGGTGAGGGCACGGGCGGCCGAGCCCGCGGCCGCGCGCAGGGCCTCGGCGTCGAAGGCTGCCTGCGCGTCCTTGCCGGGCTCCTGGCCGAGGCCCACCGCCACCACGAGCGGGGCCTTGAAGCCGGAGGGCGCGGGCAGCTTCGTCACCTCGCCCTCGGCGCCGGACGCGCCGAGGGTTTCCAGGACGCCGGCGAGCCTGCCGTCGTAGGCCTTGTCCACGGCCTCGGCGCCCGGTGCCACGACCGGGCCCTTCGCGCCCTTGGCCACACCGATCACGATCGCGTCGGCCCGAAGACCGGGCGCCGCGGCGGTGCTGAGAGTGAGAGCAGTCACGGTGGTGAAATCTCGCTTCCGATGTGAAGTTCCTGTGGTCGATCTGTGTGGGTCGACCGGGCCCGGAAGCCGACCCTAGATCCGACCTCAGGGTGCGGTCTCAGCGGGGCCTTCCCCGGTACGGCGAACACTCGGGACGAGACTACGCGCGTGCGCGCGCTCGCTCATTCCTGACGCCGTCCTCGCATCGGCCGCGCGCGGCTCAGAAAGTACGAACCGGGGGCGTGGCGGCGCCGGTTCCGATCCCGAGGCCGGTGACCGCGGTACCGGCCAGGCGGTCGGCGAGGGAGCGGCGGGTGGGGGAGAAGACCGGGAGCGCGTTGAGGAAGAAGAGGACGACGGCCAGCGCCCACACGGTCACCGACAGCAGGAACTCGCCCTCGATGAGCAGCACGCAGGCGACGGCGTAGACGGCGATGTCGGCGGCCGTGGTGACGGCGGCCCGCACCGCGGCGCGGCGCGGCATGCTCGGGGTGACCTTCAGGCCGACGAGCCCCTTGCCGACGGTGCGCCCGGCGAAGGAGAGACAGGCCCACTGGTAGAGGAAGGTGACGACGATCAGCAGGCCGAAGGCCTCCTCCACGTCGAGCACCGCCTTGTCCCACAGCGACACCCCGAAGCCCTCGGAGGCGCCGATCACGTCGCCACGTGAGGTCAGCAGGTCGAGGCCGCCGCGGGTGGCGAGTTCGGGCACGTCGGCGACGAGCGCGGATATGCGGTGGAAGGTGAGCACGGCCAGTGCGGCGGCCAGCGCCAGCACCAGTGCGAAGTCGATGAACCAGGCCGTGGCACGGCGAAGCTTCGGCACGAACGTCCCCCGATCAAATCCCTGTGTCCGTACGGCCGATGAGACTACTGCCCCAGCGACAGCACCAGGAGGGAAACGGTCGCCGCCGTCTCGGCCAGCCCCCCGAACACGTCGCCGGTCACCCCGCCGAAGCGGCGCGTGCAGTGGCGCAGGAGAAGTTCGGCGGCGAGCAGCGCGGCAACGACCGCGACCGCAGTGCGGACGATGTCGTACGTGCCGAGGAGCGCGCCCGCGGCGGCGGTCGCGCCGGTGACGAGCACCGCCGTGAGCGCCGCCGCCCGCACCGGCACCACGCCGGCGACCGCCGCTCCGAGGCCCTCGGGGCGGGCGGCCGGCACGCCGGCGCGGGCGGCCAGGGTGAGCGCGAGGCGGGCGGCGGTCGCCGAGACGACGGCGGCCAGCGCTCCGCGGGCCCATGAGCCGCCGTAGGCCTGGGCGAGGGCGGCCACCTGGGCGAGCAGCACGAGGACGAGCGTGATCACGCCGAAGGGGCCGATGTCCGACTGCTTCATGATGCGCAGCGCGTCCTCGGCGGGCCTGCCGCTGCCGAGACCGTCGGCGGTGTCCGCGAGGCCGTCCAGGTGCAGGCCGCGGGTGAGGGCGGCGGGGACGGCGGCGGAGGCGACGGCGGCGACCAGGGCGCTCGCGCCCAGTGCCAGCAGCGCCACGCCGGCCAGGGCCGCGCAGCCGCCCACGACGGCTCCGGCGAGCGGAGCGCAGAGCATGCCGCCGCGGGCGGCGGAACGGTCCCAGCGGGTCACCGGGACGGGCAGCACGGTGAGCGTGCCGAAGGTGAAGCGGAGGCCGTCCGGCCAGGGCGTCTTGGAGGGTTCGGGCACCGGCGCAGGTTACCGGGCAGTCGGCAGCAGGGCGGCGACGGGTCTGGATACAGTGCGCATATGGGACATTGGCTCCAGCGGAACATCATCGAGCCGGGCAAGCTGCCGCTGCTGCTCGCGCTCACCGCGTTCGTGCTGACGTTCCTGCTCACCCGGGTCGTCACACGCCTCATCCGGGCGGGCAAGGGCCCCTTCGGCAACGTCAAGGCGGGCGGGGTGCACATCCACCACGTGGTGCCCGGCGTCGTCCTGACCGTCCTCGGCGGTTTCGGTGCGGTGGCCAGCAACCGGCACGGGTTCGGCGCCGCCGCTTTCGCGGTCGTCTTCGGCATCGGGGCGGGGCTGGTCCTCGACGAGTTCGCGCTGATCCTGCACCTGGACGACGTCTACTGGAGCGAGGAGGGCCGCAAGAGCGTGGAGGTGGTCGTCCTCACGGCAGCCATGGTGGGCCTGATGCTCGCGGGCTTCTCGCCGTTCGGTGTCAACGACATGAGCCAGCAGGAGCTTCAGGACCGTGGCAGCGTGATCTCGACCGTGGCCATCAACTTCCTTTTCGCCCTGGCCGTCCTGAGCAAGGGCAAGGCACGGATGGCCGTCTTCAGCGTGATCATCCCGTTCATCGGCCTGATCGGCGTCGTCCGCCTGGCCCGCCCCGCCTCCCCCTGGGCCCGGCGCTTCTACCGCAACCGCCCCCGCGCCCGTGCCAAGGCCACCCTCCGGGCCTACCACCACGACCGCCGCTGGGTGGGTCCCCGCCGCAGGTTCCAGGACTTCCTGGGCGGAAAGCCGGATCCGGCACCGGGGCGCGTGCTGAGCCGGTGACGGAACGTGGAGTGGCGGCCGGTCCGGTGCCGTCGCACGCGCCGTGTCCGCCGCAGCGCCGCCCCCACCTCGCTTCGCACCGGTCCCCGGCGGCGGTGCCGTAGCGCCGGTACCGCGCAGAGCAGGATCACCACCGCGATCGCCGCGAGGTGTTCCTTGCCGGCCAGGTTGCCCTTCAGCATGACCTCGACGGCCATCGCGGCCGTCACCGCGCCGGCCGTGACGTAGGCGCCGTAGCGCCAGCCGAGGAAGACGGCCAGGCCCACCACCGCAGCCGAGGGGCCCGTGTCGACCACGGCGGCGTCCGAGTGCGGCAGGCCGAGGGGGTTGTCGAAGCCGAGCCGGATGCCCGCGCGGGCGTAGAGCGTCCCGGCGAGGGTGGCGGCGTAGGCGATGACGAGGGTGCGGCGGAGGCCCAGGCAGAGTTCCGCGACGCCGAAGACGAACAGGACCTGGACGAGGGCGCCCCAGACGGGGAGGTCCAGGGCGGGGACGAACAGGGACAGGGGGGTGCGCAGGACGGCCAGCCACAGGGGGTCCTCCGCGCGCACCGCCCCGGTGGCCTGCACGAACCGGTAGCCCCAGGACTGGTTCTGCACCAGCTGCACGAGAGCCGTCAGCCCCACCCCCCCGAGCGTCGCCGGGACCGCCCGCCAGTGCCGCTTCAGCAGCGGCTCGCGCGCCGTGACGTACAGGAGTCCCCATTCGGCACGGGCCCAGCGGGCGAGGGCTGTCACGCGGTGGTCCTCATCTGTGTGTCTCCAGATGCCTGCGGTGCAGCCACTTCGGCAGCCCCGGCGCCTCCAGGAAGCCCTCCGCCCGCGCCGACGCGATGCCGATGCGCGGCAGGTCCGCGCTCTTCTCGAAGAGCAGGAACCGCGGCTCCCAGATGGGCCGGTACTTGGCGTTCGCGCGGTACAGCGACTCGATCTGCCACCAGCGCGAGAAGAAGCTGAGCAGCGAGCGCCAGAGCCTGAGCACCGGCCCGGCACCGAGGCGCGCCCCCCGTTCGAAGACCGAGCGGAACATGGCGAAGTTGAGCGAGACCTGGGTGATGCCGATGTCCCGGGCGCGGCGCAGCAGTTCGAGCACCATGAACTCCATCAGCCCGTTCTCGGAGTCCCGGTCGCGCCGCATGAGGTCGAGGGAGAGGCCGTGCGGCCCCCACGGCACGAAGGACAGCACCGCCCGCAACTCGCCCTTCCCGTCGGTGCATTCGAGCATCACGCACCGGCCGTCCTCGGGGTCCCCGAGCCGTCCCAGCGCCATGCTGAACCCGCGCTCGGTGGCGCCGTCGCGCCAGTCGTCCGCCCGCTGGAGCAGATACCCCATCTCGTCGGCCGGGATGTCCTCGTGCCGCCGGATGCGCACGTCGTACCCGGCCCGCTTCACCCGGTTGTAGGCCTGCCGCACGGTGCGCATGGCCCGCCCCTCCAGCGTGAACTCGGCGACCTCCACGATCGCCTCGTCACCCAGCTCCAGCGCGTTCAGGCCGTGCCGCGTGTACACGGTCCCGGCCTCCTCGCTCGCCCCCATCACCGCCGGGATCCACCCGTGCGCCCGCGCCTCGGCGAGCCACGGCTCGATGGCGCCGGGCCATGCCTCGGGGTCGCCGATGGGATCACCGGACGCCAGCGAGACACCCCCGAGGACCCGGTACGCCACCGCCGCCTTGCCCGTCGGCGACCACACCACGCTCTTCTCCCGCCGCAGCGCGAAGTACCCGAGCGAGTCCCGCTCCCCCTGCCGCTCCAGCAGCTCCCGCAGCCGCTTCTCGTCGTCCTCGGTGAGCGGGTCGACGGCGCGCCGGGAGCGGAAGGCGGCGTAGAAGACGGCCAGGACGAGGATCGTGCTGAGCACGTTGATGGCGACGTTGACCCAGTTCGGCGCGTCGACGCCGGGGAAGCGGGACTCGTCGACGGTGATGGAGACCAGCCGGAAGGTGCCGTAGCGCCAGCGCTCCAGGAACGTCGAACCGGCCGCGTCCGGCGCCTGGTTGGTGAGCGTCACCAGCAGCCCGGCGAACAGCGAGGCGGCCAGCGTGCCGCCCACCGCGACCGCGGCGGCGAGCTTCGGATTGGAGCGGTCGCCCTTGGCGTAGAACTCCCGCCGCCCGACCAGCAGGGCGACGACGAAGGCGGCGGTGAGGGCGAGCGAGACCCAGTTCTGGGCGTACTGCCGGATCTCCGGGAACGCCATCGCGAAGCCGAACAGCCCGAGGAACGGGCCCGCCAGCGCGAGGTTGAGGATCCACGCGGCGCGCTTGCGGCGCCGCATCGTGACGGCGAGGAAGGCCGTGAACACCCCGGAGGCGAAGCCCGCGGTCAGCAGGTACGGCGTGAAGAAGTTCTCCTGGTTGTGCCGCCGCACGTCCTGTCCCAGCGACACCCACACGGCACTGAGAAAGTTGACGAACGCGACGGCCCGCAAATACCAGACGGCGAAAGCGGCGGACCGCCGCGAGGCAATTCGGGCATCTCCCATGAGAGAGGATCATATGGGCGATGCCCTGATGAACCGCTCCATCTTTGGTCGCCGGTCGGTCGACTTTCGGCCCCTGTCGGGCGCCTACCCGATCTCTTCCGCCTCGGCCTCCGCGTCCTTCTTCTCGCGGTCGCCGCCGTCGTGGTCGCTGTCGCTGTCGCCGTCGCCCGAGAGCTCCGGCTTCTCCGGCAGCTCCGCGGCGAGCGCCGCCGCGGCCTGGACGAGCGGCAGCGCCAGCAGGGCGCCCGCGCCCTCGCCGACGGTCACCCCGTGCGACAGCAGCGGCTCCAGCGCCATCCGGTCCAGGGCCTTCGCCTGTCCCGGCTCCCCGCTGTCGTGCGCGGCCAGCCACCAGTCCGGCGCCCGGAACGCGACCCGCTGCGCCACCAGCGCACAGGCCGCCGCCACGACGCCGTCCAGGATCACCGGCGTCTTGCGCACCGCGCTCTGCAGCAGGAAACCCGTCATCGCGGCGAGATCGGCGCCGCCCACCGCCGTGAGCAACTGCAACTGGTCGCCCAGCACGGGCCGGGCCCGCCGCAGCGCGTCCCGGATCGCCGCGCACTTGCGCATCCACGCCAGGTCGTCGATGGCGAGCCCGCCACGCCCCGTGACGACCGAGGCGTCGGTCCCGCACAGCGCGGCGATCAGCACGCCGGCCACCGTCGTCCCGCCCACGCTCACATCGCCGAGCACCACCAGGTCCGTGCCGGAGTCGGCCTCCTCGTCGGCGACCGCGATCCCGGCGCGGAACGCCGCCTCGGCCTCCTCGGCCGTCAGTGCGTCCTCGATGTCGATACGTCCGCTGCCGCGCCGCACCCGGTGCCGTACGACCTCGTCGGGCAGCGTCTCGGGGTCGCAGTCCAGCGCCATGTCGACGACGCGCACCGGCACGCCGAGCCGGCGGGCGAGCACCGACACCGGACGGCCGCCCTCCAGGACCTCCCGCACCAGCAGTCCGGCGCTGCCCGCGGGCCGTGCCGAGATGCCCAGTTCGGCGACTCCGTGGTCACCGGCGAAGAGCACCACCCGCGGCCGTTCGATCGGCCGCACCGGCACCGCGGACTGCGCGGCGGACAGCCACTCACCCAGGTCGTCGAGCCGGCCCAGCGATCCGGGCGGCACGATCTGGCGCTCCCTGCGCGCCTCGGCGTCGCGGCGCACCCCGCCGTCCGGGCGCTCGATCAGATCGGTGAAGTCGTCGAGATTAAGCGAGCTCATTCGCCGAACAGTACCGGCCCCGGTCGAACAGGACAGCGCCACAGGGGCACCACGCGCACACGACGTCGTTGCCCCCACGATCTTGATCCCTTACGTTCCGTTTTGCAGCGGATTGTCGTTCGCCTCAGGGAGCCGCCATGAACAGCCTGCGCAGCCGCGTCAGCGCCGTCGACCGGCACAGACGCCACCGTTCGACGGCCCGCGCGATCCGGCGGCTGCTGCCCGAGCCGGAGAGCTGGCTGGACGTCGGCACGGGCGAGGCCCACTTCCCCGAGACGGCACGGGAACTCTTCCCGTACACCTCCATCGACGGCCTCGACCCGGGCCCGCGGGTGGCGTACGCCCGCCATCTGGAGCGCATCGAGGAGGCGTACGCGGGGCATGTGACGGACCGGCACATCACGTCGATCCTGCGCGGCCGCTACGACGTCGTCACCCTCCTCGACCGCCGCTCGCCCGTGCCGGACCCCCGCACCGAACTCCCCGCCGCCCTCTCGCTCCTGCGCCCCGGCGGCCTCCTCCTGGTGGAGGCGGCCCCCCGGGAGTCGTACGAACTGCGCCGCCGGCTCGAGGCCCAGGACTGCACGATCGTGGCCGCGAGCCGGCACGTCCTGGACCGGCTCCCGTACACGTACCGGATCATCGTGCGCCGGCCCCGGTCAGCCGCGTAGCACCAGCGCCTGGCCCGCCACCACCAGCACCACGTGCTCGCACTCGCCGGCGAACGCGGCGTTCAGGCGGCCGAGTTCGTCCCGGTAGCGCCGTCCGGACGCCGTGGCCGGCACGATGCCCGAGCCCACCTCGTTCGACACGGCGACCACGGTGCGCCGGGTGGCGCGCACCGCCCGGGTCAGCTCCCGCACCCGCTCACGCAGCGCCCGCTCCCCGGCGTCCGCCCACACCGCGTCGTCCCACGCCCCGACGGAGTCCATCGCGTCCGTCAGCCACAGGGACAGGCAGTCGATCAGCAGCGGCGGCCCGTCGTCCTTGAGCAGCGGAACCAGGTCGCAGGTCTCGACCGTCCGCCAGGACCCCGGACGCCGCTCCCGGTGGGTCGCGACCCGCGAGGCCCACTCGGTGTCGCCGCCCCGGGTGCCGCCCGTCGCCACGTACAGCACGCCGGGGAAGGCCTCCAGGCGCCGCTCGGCCTCCACGGACTTCCCGGACCGGGCCCCGCCCAGCACCAGCGTGCGCCGCGGTACGTCGGGCACGTCCTCGTACACCCCCGCCGTCAGCGTCGTCCCGTCCGGCACGGCCCGCGCCCCCGCGGCGGCGAGCCGCCGTCCCAACTCGCGTCCCGGCGGCACGTCGTGGTCCAGGTGGACGGCGACGACGTCCGTGGTCGGTCCGAGCGCCCCCACCGCCCGCAGCTTGGCCGCCGCGTCGGGACGCCCCACGACATCGGCGAGCACCATGTCGTACGACTCGGCCGACCCGTTCTCCAGCCCGGCCGGTGCGCCGCCGGGCGGCAGGTACAGCAGCCGCTGCCCGTTCGGTCCGGTCACCGCGTACCCGGTGCCCGGCGCGTCCATCGCCACCGCCCGCACCCGATGCCCCGTCAGCAGCGCCAACTCCCGCCCGTCCGGCACCCGTCCGGGGTGCGGCACGCCCGCGGGCACCTCGACCGGCGGTCCGTCGTGCGGATGCGAGAGCAGCACCTGCCGTACGCCGCCCAGCGAATGCCCGGACCGCGCGGCCGCGAACGCGGCGCCCGGCGTCAGGTCGAGCAGCAGCGTCCCGTCCACGAGCACGGCGGTCGCCGCCCGCGCGTCACCGCCGAGCGCGGTCGCGCAGGCGGCGCAGGGACAGTCGGGGCGGGGCAGGCCCGCGGGGGCACCGGTGCCGAGCAGAGTCACTTCCACGACAGGCATTTTCGCGTGTCTGCGCAGGTGCCGCCCGTCCGACTAGTCTTTCGGGCAGGAGCCGGACCAAGATCCGGCTTCTGCTCTGCAGGTGCCCCAGACACGGGAGGCGTACATGGCGGCATGGACGTGGCGTTTCGAGAAGGCGGACGGGGCTGAGGTCCAGCCCGCGGTGCAGCCCGAGGAGTTCACCACGCAGGGAGACGCCGAGTCCTGGATCGGGGAGCACTGGAAGGCCCTTGAGGAGGGTGGCGCCGACCAGGTGCGGCTGTTCGAGGACTCCTCGGAGATCTACGGGCCGATGAGCCTGCACGCCGAGGAGGCGTAGGCGGCACGAGGGACACGGAGTGGGGCGGCCGGGTTCCGGCCGCCCCTTTCACTGTTCGCCCAGCGTCACGTCGGCCTTCTTCTCCTGGCCGTCGCGCATGTACGTCACCGACGTCTTCTCGCCCGGCTTGTCCGCGGCCAGCGCCTCGGTCAGCGACGTGATCGTGGTGATGTCCGTGTCACCCAGCCGGGTGATGACGTCCCCGGCCCGCAGACCGGCCTTGTCGGCCGCTCCGCCGCTCTTCACCTCGACCACCGCGACCCCGACGGGCTGGAGCTGGTCGTCGACGACCGTGCGGCCCGTGATGTTGAGCGCGGCCCGGCCCGAGTCGGTGACCTTGCCGCTCTTGATGATCTGGCCGGCGATCGTCTTCACCAACGACGAGGGGATCGCGAACCCGATGCCGGGCGCCGCGCTGTTGCCGAGGTTCGGGTCGATGGCGGCGAGCGTCGGAATGCCGATGACCTGCCCGTCGAGGTTGGCCAGGGCGCCGCCGCTGTTGCCCGGGTTGATGGCCGCCGACGTCTGGATCATGTTCGCGATCGTCGCGCCCGTACCGCCGCCCGAGCTGTTCTCGGTGACGGTCCGTCCGGTCGCCGAGACGATCCCCTGCGTCACGCTGGACGACAGCCCGAGCGGTGAGCCCATCGCCAGCACGATCTGACCGACCTGCACCTTCGAGGAGTCCGCGAAGGTGGCCGCCTTGAGCCCCTTCGGCATCGTGTCCAGCTTGATGACGGCGAGGTCCTGCGCGGGGTACGCGTAGACGCTCCGGGCGGTGAGCGTGTTCTCGCTGTTGGCGGTCGTCACCTGGAACGTCTTCTGGTTCCCGACGACGTGTGCGTTGGTGACGACGTGCCCCTGGTCGTCGTAGACGATCCCCGAGCCCAGGTCGTTGCCCGCCTGGATCTGCACCACCGACGGCAGTACGTCCTTGATCACCTTCTGGTAGTCGCTCTGCAGATCCTCGCCCGACATGGGTACGGCGGCCGGCGCGGCCTGGGTGGCCGGCTTCTCCCGCTGCCCCTGGGACGCGGAACCGGAGCAGCCCGCGAGGAGCGCGAGGCAACAGCACAGCGCGGCGGCCGAGACGAGCAGCCGGACGGCGGGGGTACGGGAAACGTCCATGCCCCGAGTCTCACTTCGGGCCGGACGCCCGGCTCGTGGTGCACGCCCGAATGGGGCTCAGCCGCGCACCCCGCACAGGTGCAGCAGCGCCGCCACCGCGCGGTAGGGATCCGTCCGCCCGGCCCGCTCCTCGGCCGCCAGCAGGGACTCCACGTCGGCCGGCACCTCCGCCCCGTCCGCCGCGGTGTCCGTGAACACCCGCACCCCGTACCAGGCGTGCAGGGGCGCGCCGATCCCGGCGAGCGTGGCCGTCAGCGTCTTCAGCCGGTCGGCCCGCACGTCGAGCCCCAGCCGGTTGGTGTACGACACCGTGTCGAAGGCGCCGAACGCGGCCGGCCAGTCGCCGGACAGCCCCGGCCGCATCGCCAGCGCGTCGGCGTTGCGCACGAGCAGCGACAGCAGGCCGCCGTGGGCGAGCATCCGGGCCAGCCCCGCCAGCAGCGGGTCCGGCTCCTGGACGTACATCAGTACGCCGTGGCACAGCACCACGTCGAAGCTTCCCGGCAGGAAGTGCACGCCCGTGTCCCGGCCGTCGCCCTCGATGATCCGCATCCGCTCCCGGATGCCCTCGGGCTCACCGGCGAGTGCCTGGCGGGCGACCGCGACCATCGTGGCGTCCTGCTCCAGGCCGGTCACCTGGTGCCCGGCCCGCGCCAGCCGCAGCGCCTGTGTGCCCTGGCCCATGCCCACGTCGAGTACCCGCAGCCGCTGCCCGACCCGGAACCGCGCCGCCATCTGCTCGTCGAGCTGCCGGGCCACCAGCTCCTGGCGTACGACATCCCGCAGCCCGCCCAGCTTGCTCAGCCAGGCATCCGCCGCGCCCCCGGAGAAAGATGTCGTGCTCAGGGCCGCTCTCCGCGCTTGACCTGCGGCTTCGGCAGCCGGAGGCGACGCATCTGCAGGGAGCGCATCAGGGCGTAGCGGGTGGCGCCCTTCGTGTTCTGGTCGGGGAAGCGCGCGGCGAGCGCCTTCCGCAGCCGGACGGCGCTGACGACCGCGTCCAGCACGATCAGCACGATCACGATGAGCCACAGCAGCAGTGCGATGTTCTGCAGCGCGGGCACCCGGACGATGCTCAGCACGAGGATGACCACGGCCATGGGCAGGAAGAACTCCGCCACGTTGAACCGGGAGTCGATCCAGTCGCGCGCGAACTTGCGGACCGGGCCCTTGTCGCGGGCCGGCAGGTAGCGCTCGTCACCTCCGGCCAGCGCCTGACGCTGCCGGTCCAGCGCGGCGCGGCGATCGGAGCGCTGGCGCTTGGCGGCGTCCTTCCGCGTCATCGAGGTGTTGGCGACGCTGCGGCGCTGGGACTGGGCCTCATTGCGCTTGGGCGTGGGCCTGCCCTTCGGGGCCTGCGGGTCTCTGGGCTGCTTGGAGTCGGTCACGGACACCTTGGCGGTGCTGACCTTCTCTTCCTTGGCACGGCTACGGAACACAAAACCCAAGGGTACGGGGTGGCCGGGGTTGGACCCCAGCCCCGCGGGGAACGATCCGGCAACACCAGTCGTCATGTAAGGGACAGAGGGGACGTTGCGCACGCTGCGGTTCCCTGGGGGGCCACCTACTCCCTACGCCGGATCGGGATCGGCAGCAGTCGTCCTTGCGGATGAGCGCATCCGTCCCCGAACAGTGCGTCAATGGATGCAGGGCCCGTACTGTGGGTTCTGTCGCAGAGCTGGAGCCGGAGTCGGTCAGAAGGGGGCGCGCGAAGCCCATGAGCGGTGTCATGAAGCGTATGGGGATGATCTTCCGCGCGAAGGCGAACAAGGCCCTTGACCGGGCCGAGGACCCGCGCGAGACCCTCGATTACTCGTACCAGAAGCAGTTGGAGCTGCTCCAGAAGGTGCGCCGAGGCGTGGCGGACGTGGCCACGTCCCGCAAGCGACTGGAACTCCAGCTGAACCAGCTGCAGTCGCAGTCGTCCAAGCTGGAGGACCAGGGCCGCAAGGCACTGGCGCTGGGCCGTGAGGACCTGGCCCGCGAGGCGCTGTCGCGCCGCGCCGCGCTCCAGCAGCAGGTCACAGACCTGGAGACGCAGCACGCGACGCTGCAGGGGGAGGAGGAGAAACTCACCCTGGCGGCCCAGCGGCTGCAGGCCAAGGTCGACGCCTTCCGCACCAAGAAGGAGACCATCAAGGCCACGTACACGGCGGCCCAGGCGCAGACCCGTATCGGCGAGGCGTTCTCCGGGATCTCCGAGGAGATGGGCGACGTCGGCCTTGCGATCCAGCGCGCCGAGGACAAGACGGCGCAGCTCCAGGCCCGCGCCGGCGCCATCGATGAACTGCTCGCCTCGGGCGCCCTGGACGACCAGTCCGGGATGCACAAGGACGAGATCCAGGCCGAGCTGGACCGGATCTCCGGTGGTACGGATGTAGAGCTGGAACTGCAGAAGATGAAGGCGGAGCTGGCCGGCGGCTCGCAGCAGCAGGCCATCGAGGGCGGCACCGGTGAAGGACAGTCCCAGCAGCAGCCGACGGACACCCCGCGCTTCGACAAGCAGTAGGGGCCACGCCTAGGAGGCCGACATGGGCGACATGATCGTACGGATCATGGGGGAGGGGCAGGTGAGGCTGGCCGAGAGCCACCTCGCCGAGCTCAACAAGCTGGACGACGAACTCCTTCGGGAGATGGAGAACGGCGACGGCCCCGGCTTCCGCCGCACCCTGGGGGCGCTCCTCGCCAAGGTCCGCGATCTCGGCGCCCCGGTCCCCGACGACTCCCTGGAACCGTCGGACCTGATCCTGCCGTCCCCGGACGCCACCTTGGAGGAGGTCCGGGAACTGCTGAGCGACGACGGTCTGATCCCGGGCTGACGGCTCTCCCCGGCGCCGGTCCCCATCGACGGCGGCTGCCAAGCCACGGCCACTGGTTCCCGCGCCGAGAACACCCCCGTACTGTCAGAGCGTGAGCACACTCGACCGCACCAGATGCCAGCTCAAAGCCCATCCGCTGGCACTGGACGCGGCCCTCGCGGCCGGCGTGCTCGCCTGCATGGTGGCCGGCTCCTTCGTCGATCCGAACGGCAGGAACGGCGGCGAGTGGGACATCCGCACCCCCGACACGCTCGCCCTGGTCCTCATGACCCTCGGCGCCCTCGCCCTGGTCTTCCGCCGCCGCGTCCCGCGGACGGTCCTCGCCCTCACCGGCACCGTCTCGGTCATCGAGTCCGTCGTCGACGACCCCAGGGCACCGGTCGCGATGTCCGCGGTCGTCGCCCTGTTCACCGTCGCCGCCACCACCGACCGCCCCACCACCTGGCGCCTCGGCCTGCTGACGATGACCGTGCTCACCGGCGCCGCCATGCTCGCCGGCCCCCTGCCCTGGTACGCCCAGGAGAACCTCGCCATCTTCGCCTGGACCGGCATCGGCGCCACCGCGGGCGACGCCGTCCGCAGCCGCCGTGCCGTCGTGCAGGCCATACGCGAGCGCGCCGAACGCGCGGAACGCACCCGCGAGGAGGAGGCCCGCCGCCGCGTCGCCGAGGAACGCCTGCGCATCGCCCGCGACCTGCACGACGTCGTCGCCCACCACATCGCCCTGGTCAACGTGCAGGCCGGCGTCGCCGCGCATGTCATGGACAAGCGGCCCGACCAGGCCAAGGAGGCTCTCGCCCACGTCCGCGAGGCCAGCCGCTCCGCGCTCAACGAACTCCGCGCCACCGTCGGCCTGCTGCGCCAGTCCGGCGACCCCGAGGCCCCGACCGAACCGGCCCCCGGCCTGGACCGCCTCGACGAACTCGTCGGCACCTTCCGCAGCGCGGGCCTGCATGTCGACGTCGCCCGCGCCGACCAGGGCACCAGCCTGCCCGCCGCCGTCGGCCTGGCCGCCTACCGCGTCATCCAGGAAGCCCTCACCAACGTGCAGAAGCACGCCGGCACGGAGGCCAAGGCCGAGGTCAGCGTGGTACGCGTCGGCCCGAACGTGGAGATCACCGTCCTCGACAACGGCGCCACCGAGGACGACGAGCCCGCGAGCGGCGGCGGCCACGGCCTGCTCGGCATGCGCGAGCGCGTCACCGCACTGCGCGGCACCCTCACCACCGGCCCCCGCTACGGCGGCGGCTTCCGCGTCCATGCCATCCTTCCGGTCAGGACCCGCTCCCGCGCCGCGGAAGACGCCGTATGACCCGCCGCCGTAGGACCCACCGCCGTATGACGACCCGCCGCCGTACGACCCGCCGCCGTACGGCGCCCCGGACACCCACCACCCCGCACCCTGCGAAGGACCCTGCATGACGACCATCCGCGTCCTGCTCGCCGACGACCAGGCCCTGCTCCGCAGCGCGTTCCGCGTGCTCGTCGACTCCGAGCCCGACATGGAGGTGGTCGGCGAGGCGTCCGACGGCGCGGAGGCGGTCCGCCTGGCCAAGGAGCAGCGGGCCGACGTCGTCCTGATGGACATCCGGATGCCCGGCACCGACGGCCTCGCCGCCACCCGCATGATCAGCGCCGAGCCGTCCCTCGCCCAGGTCCGCGTGGTGATCCTGACGACCTTCGAGGTCGACGACTACGTGGTCCAGTCCCTGCGCGCCGGCGCCTCCGGCTTCCTCGGCAAGGGCAGCGAACCGGACGAGCTGCTGAGCGCCATCCGCATCGCGGCCGGCGGCGAGGCCCTGCTCTCCCCGGCCGCCACCAAGGGCCTGATCGCCCGCTTCCTCGCGCAGGGCGACTCCGCCGACGACGGCCGCGATCCCGCCCGCTCCGAACGGCTCGGCACGCTCACCGTCCGTGAGCGCGAGGTCCTGGTCCAGGTCGCCGGCGGCCACTCCAACGACGAGATCGCCGAACGCCTCGAGGTCAGCCCGCTCACCGTGAAGACGCACGTCAACCGGGCCATGTCCAAGCTGGGGGCGCGCGACCGGGCCCAGCTGGTGGTGATCGCGTACGAGTCCGGGCTGGTACGTCCGAGGGTGGAGTGACCTCAACCCTCCGTACTGCACCCGGAGTATGCGCCGGATAAGTAAATGGACCTGGGGCCTACGGATCACCTCACGGTGATGGCTCAGGGTGTAGGGGCGGGCGCTCACCTGTGCGCCGCTCCTCCCCTCCGCCGCTCACCGAAGAGAGACCCTCACCCATGTCCTGGCTGTCCAGGTTCAGCCTCGCGCAACGGGCCCTGATCGGACTGATGTCCCTCATCGCCCTCGCCTTCGGGGCGATAGCGATACCCCAGCTCAAGCAGCAGCTGCTGCCCTCCATCGAACTGCCCATGGTGTCCGTGCTGGCGCCGTACCAGGGCGCTTCCCCGGAGGTGGTCGAGAAGCAGGTCGTGGAGCCGATCGAGGACAACCTCGAGGCCGTCGACGGCATTTCGGGCGTCACCTCCAAGGCCAGTGAGGGCAACGCCGTGATCATGGCGTCCTTCGACTACGGCAACGACACCAAGCAGCTCGTCGCCGACGTGCAGCAGGCGGTCAACCGGGCCCGGGTCAGGCTCCCGGACGACGTCGACCCGCAGGTCGTCGCCGGCTCGACCGACGACATGCCGACCGTCGTCCTCGCGGTCACCTCCGGCAAGGACCAGCAGGCCCTCGCCGACCAGCTGGACAAGACCGTCGTACCGGCGCTGAAGGACGTCGACGGCGTCGGCCAGGTCACCGTCGACGGCGTACGGGACCTCCAGGTCGCCGTCACGCCGGACGACAGGAAGCTGGCGGCGGCCGGCCTGACCGCGCAGGCCCTGTCGCAGTCGCTGCAGGCGGGCGGCGCCACCGTCGCCGCGGGCTCCTTCGACGAGGACGGCCGCAACCGCACCGTCCAGGTCGGCGGCGGCTTCACCTCGCTGGAGCAGATCAGGAACCTGATGGTCACGGGCGCGGGCACCCCCGCCAGTAAGCCCGTACGCCTCGGTGACGTCGCCACGGTGCGGCAGCAGCAGGCCGCGGCCGACTCCATCACCCGCACCGACGGCAAACCGTCCCTCGCCGTGATGGTCACCATGGACCACGACGGCAGCGCGGTCGCCATCTCGGACGCCGTCAAGGACAGACTCCCGGCCCTGCGCGGGGACCTGGGCTCCGAGACGAAGATCACGGTCGTCAGCGACCAGGGCCCGGCGGTCTCGAAGTCCATCAGCGGCCTGACGACGGAGGGCGCGCTCGGCCTGCTCTTCGCGGTCCTCGTCATCCTGGTCTTCCTCGCGTCCGTCCGCTCGACGCTCGTCACGGCCGTGAGCATCCCGCTCTCGGTCGTCCTGGCCCTGATCGTGCTGTGGACGCGGGACCTCTCGCTCAACATGCTGACGCTGGGCGCCCTGACCATCGCCATCGGCCGGGTCGTCGACGACTCGATCGTGGTCCTGGAGAACATCAAACGGCACCTCGGCTACGGCGAGGAGCGCCAGGAGGCCATCCTCAAGGCGGTCCGCGAGGTCGCCGGCGCCGTCACCTCCTCCACCCTCACCACGGTCGCCGTGTTCCTCCCGATCGGCCTGGTCGGCGGCATGGTGGGCGAGCTGTTCGGCTCGTTCAGCATCACGGTGACGGCGGCCCTGCTGGCGTCGCTGCTGGTCTCGCTGACGGTCGTGCCGGTGCTGTCGTTCTGGTTCCTGCGCGCCCCGAAGGGCACGCCCGAGGACGCCGTCGAGGCCCGCCGAAAGGCCGAGGAGAAGGAGGCGAGGAGCAGGCTCCAGCGCCTCTACGTCCCCGTCCTGCGCTTCGCCACCCGCCGCCGCCTGACCAGCGTGCTGCTCGCGGCGGTGATCCTGGTCGGCACGTTCGGCATGGCTCCGCTGCTGAAGACCAACTTCTTCGACCAGGGCGATCAGGAAGTCCTCACCGTCAAGCAGGAGTTGCGGCCGGGCACCGGCCTGGGCGCCACCGACGCCTCCGCGCGGAAGGTCGAGAAGCTGCTCGCCGGCGTCAGGGGCGTCAAGGACTACCAGGTCACGGTGGGCTCGTCCGGCTTCATGGCGGCGTTCGGCGGCGGCACGGGCACCAACCAGGCGTCGTACCAGGTCATGCTGGACGGCAAGGCGTCGTACGAGGACGTGCAGAACGACATCGAGTCGGGCCTGAAGAAGCTCTCCGGCATCGGCACGACCACCGTCTCGGCCGGTGACGGCTTCGGCAACCAGGACCTGAGCGTCGTCGTGAAGGCGGCCGACGCGGAGGTGCTGAGCAAGGCGTCGGACCAGGTGCGCTCCGCCGTCGCGGGCCTCGACCACGTCACCGACGTCAGCAGCGACCTCTCGCAGAGCGTGCCGCAGATCTCGGTCAAGGCCAACTCCAAGGCGGCCGCGGCCGGTTTCAGCGATCAGACCCTGGGCGCGGCCGTCGCCGAGGCGGTCAAGGGGACCACCGCCGCGAAGGCGGTCCTGGACGACACCGAGCGTGACGTCGTCATCAGGTCGGCGAAGCCCGCGACGACCCTGGACCAGTTGAGGAACCTCCGCCTCGGCCCGGTGAAGCTCGGCGACATCGCCACGGTGAAGCTGGCCGACGGGCCGGTGTCGATGACCCGCATCGACGGCCGGCGGGCGGCGACCATCACCGCCAAGCCGACCGGTGACAACACCGGCGCGGTCAGCACCAAACTGCAGGCCAGGATCAAGGCCCTGAAGCTCCCCGCGGGCGCCACGGCCGAGATCGGCGGCGTCACCTCCGACCAGGACGACGCGTTCAAGAACCTGGGCCTGGCGATGCTGGCGGCGATCGCCATCGTCTTCATGCTCCTGGTCGCGACCTTCCGCTCGCTGGCCCAGCCGCTGATCCTGCTGGTCTCCATCCCGTTCGCGGCGACGGGCGCGATCGGCCTGCTGGTCGCCACCGGCACCCCGATGGGCGTTCCCGCGATGATCGGCATGCTGATGCTGATCGGCATCGTGGTGACGAACGCGATCGTGCTGATCGACCTGATCAACCAGTACCGCCAGCAGGGGCGCGGCGTCGTCGAGGCCGTGATCGAGGGCGGCCGCCACCGGCTGCGCCCGATCCTCATGACGGCCCTGGCGACGATCTTCGCGCTGCTCCCGATGGCCCTCGGCGTCACCGGTGAGGGTGGCTTCATCGCCCAGCCGCTCGCCGTGGTCGTCATCGGCGGCCTGATCACGTCGACCCTGCTGACCCTGCTCCTCGTCCCGACGCTCTACGCGATGCTCGAGCTCCGCAAGGAGCGCCGCGCGAAGAAGCGGGCGGCGAAGAGGCGGGCGAAGACGGAAACGACGGAGAGGGAGCTGGAGCCGGCCGGCGTCTGAGCACCTGTTGAACCACCGAGGCCCCGGCCCGCGCAGTGCGGACCGGGGCCTCGGTGGTCATCCGGCCGGAGCCCTACGGCAGCGCCAGCATCCGCTCCAGCGCCAGCTTCGCGAACGCCTCCGTCTCCTTGTCGACCTCGATCCGGTTGACCAGGTTGCCCTCGGCCAGCGACTCCAGGGTCCAGACCAGGTGGGGGAGGTCGATGCGGTTCATGGTCGAGCAGAAGCAGACCGTCTTGTCGAGGAAGACGATCTCCTTGCCCTCGGGCGCGAAACGGTTCGCGAGCCGGCGTACGAGATTGAGCTCGGTGCCGATGGCCCACTTGGAACCGGCCGGGGCCGCCTCCAGGGCCTTGATGATGTACTCCGTCGAGCCGACGTAGTCCGCCGCCGCCACGACCTCGTGCCTGCACTCGGGGTGGACGAGGACGTTCACGCCCGGGATGCGCTCGCGGACGTCGTTGACCGAGTCCAGCGAGAACCGGCCGTGCACCGAGCAGTGGCCGCGCCACAGGATCATCTTCGCGTCGCGCAGCTGCTCGGCCGTCAGCCCGCCGTTCGGCTTGTGCGGGTTGTAGAGGACGCAGTCCTCCAGGGACATGCCCATGTCCCGCACCGCCGTGTTCCGGCCGAGGTGCTGGTCGGGCAGGAACAGCACCTTCTCGCCCTGCTCGAAGGCCCACTCGAGGGCCCGCTGGGCGTTGGACGAGGTGCAGATCGTGCCGCCGTGCTTGCCGGTGAACGCCTTGATGTCGGCGGAGGAGTTCATGTACGACACCGGCACGACCTGCTCGGCCACGCCGGCCTCGGTCAGCACGTCCCAGCACTCGGCGACCTGTTCGGCCGTGGCCATGTCGGCCATGGAGCAGCCGGCGGCGAGGTCCGGCAGGACCACCTTCTGCTCGTCGGACGTCAGGATGTCGGCGGACTCCGCCATGAAGTGCACACCGCAGAACACGATGTACTCGGCTTCCGGCCGCGCCGCCGCGTCCCGGGCCAGCTTGAAGGAGTCACCCGTCACGTCGGCGAACTGGATGACCTCGTCGCGCTGGTAGTGGTGGCCGAGCACGAAGACCTTGTCGCCGAGCTTCTCCTTGGCCGCGCGGGCGCGGGCCACGAGATCGGGGTCGGACGGCGAGGGCAGGTCACCGGGACACTCGACGCCGCGCTCGCTCTTCGGGTCGGCCTCGCGGCCGAGGAGCAGCAGGGCAAGAGGAGTCGGCTGTACGTCGAGCTCCGGGGTCTGGGCGGTGGTCACGACACGCACCCTTTCTACTTTTCGTCGAATTGACGTTATCTATCATAACCCGGTTCACGTCAGTTTGACGATGGTTCATAGCGTCGATGTGACGTGAATCCCGGCGCTCACCGGCGAGGGACCTTTGGGCCGCTGTCCGCTTCCTCCTGCGTGTGCGAGCATGAAGGAACAGGCGAAAAGACAAGTTGCTCGGCGCGGAATGAATCCGCGGCCCCGGCGGTTGCAATCGTCGGCAAGCAGTCTCCGTACAACCCGGGAGAGATGTAGATGTCCGTATCGGACGAGACCAGCACCGTCACCGACGGCATCATGCTGTCCGACGCCGCCGCGGCGAAGGTGAAGGCCCTGCTCGACCAGGAAGGCCGTGACGACCTGGCCCTGCGCGTGGCCGTCCAGCCCGGTGGTTGCTCCGGCCTGCGCTACCAGCTCTTCTTCGACGAGCGCTCGCTCGACGGCGACGTGGTCAAGGACTTCGGCGGCGTCAAGGTCGTCACCGACCGCATGAGCGCCCCGTACCTGGGTGGCGCGTCCATCGACTTCGTCGACACCATCGAGAAGCAGGGCTTCACGATCGACAACCCGAACGCGACGGGTTCCTGCGCCTGCGGCGACTCCTTCAGCTGAGCCGTTCGGCCCACCGACGCAGCCGAAGGCGGCGGCCCCCTCCGACGGGGCCGCCGCCTTCGTGTCTTTCCGGGACCTCCCGGCCGCCGGTCTACTGCACCGCGGCGGTCCGGGGCAGCCGTGCCCCCTGCTTCGCCTGCGGAAGCGCCCTGCCGTCCGAGCCCTTGACCGTGCGGTCCCCGACCGGCCGGTCCAGCTGCACGGTCTTGTGGAACTCCTTGGCGATCATGATGCAGACCTTGCCCTTCCAGGGCTTCTCGGTCACCTTGACCGTCACCTGGTCCGCGCTCTCGCTAGCCGTCGCCGAGTAGTCCGCGCACACGCCGCCCGTGAAGCCCACGGTCAGCTCCCTGCCGTCCGCCGTGTAGCCGTCCACCTTGACGTCACGCGTGGCCGGCGCCGAGGTCGGCTCGTCGCCCGGGGCGGTCGCCGACGGGGTGGGCGGGGCCGAGTTCGACGCCAGGTACTTCGGGTCTACGGCCGGATACGTCACCGTGAAGCCGTTCTGCGCGCCCGCGCCCTTCACCTGGAACAGCCAGGCCGGCACCAGTGCCTGCCGCCCGTCCACGGCCCGCGCTGCCAGCCCGAACACCGCGCTCTCGATGGTGACGGTCTCCTTCGGAGCCGTGCCCGTCGTCGACCGCCCGCACGGCTGCTCCAGCCGGTCCTTGAGGGGTACGGGGCTGGCGCAGCCGCCGATGCCCATGCGGTGGTCGGTCGTGGGCGCCGAGTTCATCAGCGCCAGCGTCTTCCCCGCGCCCAGCACGGGATAGGTGTCGCTCTTCGCCGGCGCCTTCAACTGGCCGGTGCCGCCGACCACTTCGCCCTGCGCGCTCACCGTCAGACCGGTCGCCCAGCCGTAGGTGGGCAACCCACCGACCCGGGGGTTCGCGTTCACCACCCGCTGGGCGCCCATGACCTGGCTCGCGTCCACCTTGGCGTCGTCCTGCCCGATCGCCTTCAGCACCGGCGCCGCGGCCCGCTCGGCGTCCGCCTCGCTCACCCGCTTCCCGGCCGGGTTCGCGGGGTCCTTCGTGCACGTGGCGATGCCGTTGCAGTTGTCGGTGCCGGCCGCGTACCGGCGGAACGTCCACGTCCCCGGCGCCTGCCTGTCCACCACCAGGCTCGGCCCGGACCCGTCCTTGGAGGGACCGACCTGCCAGGCCTGCCCCCGCACCACCGGCGTCCCGTCCAGCCCGAGCGCCTTCGCCAGCCGTGCCACCTCGTCCTTGCCGACCTCACCGCTCGCCCGGTACACGGGCGCGGAGCCGGGACCGCCGGGAAGCGAGCCGTCGGCCTTGTACGTCACGCCGTACGGATTGGGCTCCCCGGGCGCGATCCCGTTCGAACCCCCCCCGGAGGACCCGTCGAGCGCCAGCGGCGGGGGAGTGCCACCGTCCCCGGGCGCCCCGGAGCCCGCACCTGCGCCGCTCCCTCCGGAAGCCCCCATGGCCAGATACGCACCACCACCTCCTACGAGCAGCACGGCAGCGGCGACGGAGGCGACGAGTACGGGGCTGCGCCGACGGGAGGCCGGGGCGGGGCCGAGCTCGTGGGGGCCGGGGACCTCGGTGGGGTCGGCGGCGCCCTCATTCCCACCGGGGCGCTCGTCCCCACCCGCGCCGTCGTCTCCACCGGCGTCGGTGTCGACGTCGGCTTCGGCTTCGGCAGCGGCAGCGGTGTCGGCTGCGGCAGCGTGGTCGGTGTCGGAGTCGGCTTCGGCAGCCTCGTCCGAAGCGGCCGTACCGGCGTTGTCGTCGCGACCGGCCGTCTCCGCCTCGGCCCGGGCCTCGGCAGCGCCCTCCCGGGCCGGCTCCGGAGCGTCCGGACCGGCCTCGGCGGCGCCGGGAGCCTCGGCGCCGGTGGCGCGCTGCTCCGTGCTGTCGCTCCGCTCGTCGGCGGAGTCGGCGGCGTCGTTGTCGGGTCGCTCGGTGTTCACCGCATCGCTCCTTCGGCTGCACTGCTGTCCTGTAACCCTGACCCGGCCCTGTCAAATCGGACGGCCGGAGGGTCGTATCGCGCATCCCCTCGAAGGGGGACGGCGATGGGACGCAGCGGGGGAGCGCGCGGTTCCCTCAAGCGCGCCGAACGGAGCTGCCGGGCAGTGTTCAGTCGCCGTAGTCCGACATGGCCTCCAGCAGGCGGGCCGAGGTCGGAGGCACCTTCACGCCGTGGATGAGTGACAGGGGGACCGGAAGGGGAACGATCCGTTCGGGGGCGGCCCAGTGGGGGACCATCCGGGCGCAGTCGCCTCGCAGCGACGCGAGGTCACCTTCGAGGTCGACCGGTGCCGGAGTATGGACCTTGAGGTTCGTCATAACGGAACCGTATGCACGCACAAGCCCGCGAAGAAAGATCTACTATCGGGTAGTTTTGGCCACTTCAGAGGCTCGTCACGACCCGGTAGCGTGAACTGTCAACCCGTCTCCCCTCAGGAGAGAATCCCCCGTGCGCATCGCAGTCACAGGCTCCATCGCCACCGACCACCTCATGACCTTCCCAGGCCGCTTCGCCGACCAGCTCGTCGCGGACCAGCTGCACACGGTCTCGCTCTCCTTCCTGGTCGACAACCTCGAC
The DNA here is from genome assembly GCF_044457745.1 of Streptomyces sp. NPDC050534. NCBI lineage: Bacteria > Bacillati > Actinomycetota > Actinomycetes > Kitasatosporales > Streptomycetaceae > Streptomyces > Streptomyces sp. NPDC050534. The sequence continues at coordinate 3,693 of NZ_JBITHF010000030.1, read as the reverse complement.
GTGCGCCGGGGCGGCGTCGGCGCGAACATCGCCTTCGGCATGGGCCAGCTCGGCACGGAGCCGATCCTGGTCGGCGCCGCCGGCTTCGACTTCGACGAGTACCGCGCCTGGCTGGAACGCCACGGCGTCGACACCGACTCCGTCCGTATCTCGGAGACGCTGCACACCGCGCGCTTCGTGTGCACCACCGACGCCGACCACAACCAGATCGGCTCGTTCTACACGGGTGCGATGAGCGAGGCCCGGCTGATCGAGCTGAAGACCGTCGCGGACCGCGTCGGCGGCCTCGACCTGGTCCTGATCGGCGCCGACGACCCGGAGGGCATGCTCCGGCACACGGAGGAGTGCCGCTCGCGCGGTATCCCCTTCGCCGCCGACTTCTCCCAGCAGATCGCCCGGATGAACGGCGACGAGATCCGGATACTGCTGGACGGCGCGACGTACCTCTTCTCGAACGAGTACGAGAAGGGCCTGATCGAGTCCAAGACCGGCTGGAGCGACGCCGAGATCCTCGCCAAGGTCGGCACCCGCGTCACCACGCTCGGCTCGCGCGGCGTCCGCGTCGAGCGGGACGGCGAGGACCCGATCGAGGTCGGCTGCCCCGACGAGGAGCGCAAGGCCGACCCCACGGGCGTCGGCGACGCCTTCCGCGCGGGCTTCCTGTCGGGCCTGGCCTGGGGCGTCTCGCTGGAGCGCGCCGCGCAGGTCGGCTGCATGCTGGCGACCCTCGTCATCGAGACCGTGGGCACGCAGGAGTACCAGCTGCGCCGGGGCCACTTCATGGACCGCTTCACGAAGGCGTACGGCGACGAGCCCGCGGCCGAGGTCCGCAAGTACCTGGCCTGATTCGCCCGGTGCGGGCGCGTGGGGGCTGGTCGCACAGGCCCCCGCGCCCCCGCGGGGCGTTCAGGCCACGCGGCGGACCAGGTACGCCGTACCCCGTTCCGCCGGCTCCTCGCCCACGTACTCCTGTTCCCGCATCTCGCACCACGCGGGGATGTCCAGACGGGCCGCCTCGTCGTCGGAGAGCACGCGGACCAGGCCGCCGACCGGCACGTCCCCGATGACCTTGGCCAGCTCGATGACGGGGATCGGGCAGCGCTTGCCGAGGGCGTCGACGACCAGGACGTCCTGCTGCACGGTGGCTGCCGGAGCCGGCGCCCCGAGCTTGTCGCGCACCCCCGCCACGGCCCCCGGCAGCACCTCCAGGAACCGCTCGACGTCCTCCGCGCCCGTTCCCGTCGGCAGCGACACCCGCACGTTCCCCTCGCTCAGCACCCCCATCGCCTTCAGCACATGGCTGGGCGTCAGCGTGCTGCTCGTGCACGACGACCCGGACGAGACGGAGAAACCCGCCCGGTCCAGCTCGTGCAGCAGTGTCTCTCCGTCGACATAGAGACAGGAGAAGGTGACGATCCCGGGCAGCCGCCGCTCCGGATCCCCGACCACCTCCACGTCCGGCACCAGCTCGGGCACCCGCACCCGGATCCGCTCCGTCAGCTCCCGCAGCCGTAGCGCCTCTTGCGCGGCCTCCGCGCGCACCGCCCGCAGCGAGGCGGCCGCCGCCACGATCGCCGGCAGGTTCTCGAACCCGGCGGCCCGCCCCGACTCCCGCTCGTCGGCAGGCCCTTGCGGCGCGAACCGCACGCCCTTGCGTACGGCGAGCAGTCCCACCCCCGAGGGGCCGCCCCACTTGTGGGCACTGCCCGTCAGCAGCGACCAGTCGCCCTCGACCGGCCCCCACCCGAGCGACTGCGCCGCGTCCACCAGCAGCGGCACCCCGGACTCGCGGCACAGCGCGGCCACTTCCGCCACCGGCTGCTCGGTCCCCACCTCGTGGTTGGCCGACTGAAGACAGGCCAGCGCGGTGCCGGGGCGCAGAGCGGCGGCGTAGGACGCCGGCGTCACCCGGCCCTGGCGGTCCACCTCGACCTGAGTGACGCTCCCGCCGCCGGCCTCGTGCGTGTCAGCCGCATGGAGTACCGAGGAGTGTTCGACCGCCGACACGATCAGGTGACGCCCGATCCGGTGACGCCCGGCCAACGCCCCCGCGATTCCGGTGTGCACGGCCCGCGTCCCGGACGAGGTGAACACCAGCTCGTCGGCCCGGCACCCCACGGCCTCGGCGGCGGCCTCCCGCGCCGCGTCCAGCAGCATCCTGGCCCGCCGCCCCTCCCGGTACAGCCGTGCGGGATCGGCCCACCCCTCGTCCAGGGAGGCCAACAGCGCATGACGGGCGACAGGATGAAGAGGCGCGGAGGAAGCGGCATCGAAATAGGACATACGCAAACGCTATGACGAGGCCCGCGGAAGGCGACCGACTGGGGCGCGGGGAACTGGTCGACCTGCCACAAATCACCCGCAGCCGCCAAACCAGCGAACCACCCTGCCCACTAGGCCCCCCTCCCCGCGAACCCCCGGAGGGCGTCGGCTAGGGTTTGGTCCGCATAAACATCCAAACCCCTGCCCGACGCAGGGCGGCGACCGACCACCGAAGAGGCAGGCCGCAGCCATCGCGCGGGCGAGACTCTCGGGAAGGCGCTACGTGAGTCCCAACGGCTCCGACCGCTCGCCGCGGCGCCCGATGCGGCGGAAGCTGCTGCAGGCAATGACCGCGGGCCTGGTCCTGGCGACCGCCACCGGTTGCACATACAAGGACTTCCCCCGCCTTGGTATGCCCACCCCGACCACGGAAGAGGGTCCGCGGATCCTCTCCCTGTGGCAGGGATCCTGGGCCGCCGCGCTCGCCACCGGCGTGCTCGTGTGGGGCCTGATCATCTGGAGCACGATCTTCCACCGGCGCAGCCGCACCAAGGTCGAGGTTCCGCCGCAGACCCGGTACAACATGCCGATCGAGGCGCTGTACACGGTCGTTCCGCTCGTCATCGTCTCGGTGCTCTTCTACTTCACGGCCCGCGACGAGACGAAGCTCCTCAGCCTCTCGCCCAAGCCGGACGTCACGGTGAACGTCGTGGGCTTCCAGTGGAGCTGGGGCTTCAACTACATCGCGCCCGTCGCGGGTTCCACCGGCAACGCGAAGACCGACAAGAACCTGGCCAACATTCCGGACCGGTTCAAGAAGGACTTCCCGGCGAACGCCGGCGGTGTCTACGACGTCGGCACCCCCGCCACCAGGAACCCCCAGACCGGCAACCCGGGCCCGACCCTGTGGCTGCCGGAGGGCAAGACGGTCCGCTTCGTCCTCACCTCTCGTGACGTCATCCACTCCTTCTGGGTGGTGCCGTTCCTGATGAAGATGGACGTCATCCCGGGCCACACCAACTCCTTCCAGGTGACCCCCAACAAGGAGGGCACCTTCCTGGGCAAGTGCGCCGAGCTGTGCGGCGTCGACCACTCCCGGATGCTGTTCAACGTGAAGGTCGTCTCCCCCGAGCGCTACGAGCAGCACCTCAAGGACCTCGCCAAGAAGGGGCAGACCGGTTACGTTCCCGCCGGCATCGCGCAGACGAGCCACGAGAAGAACCGGGAGACGAACAACCTGTGAGCATCCTCAACGAACCCCAGGGTGCCGCGGCAGCTGAGGGACACTACTCAGACGAGCTGCCGGTCCGGCGCAAGCAGCCCGGCAATGTCGTGATCAAGTGGCTGACGACCACTGACCACAAGACGATCGGGACGCTGTATCTCGTCACGTCGTTCGCGTTCTTCCTGATCGGCGGCGTGATGGCGCTG
>NZ_JBITHF010000029.1:0-33942 GCF_044457745.1 Streptomyces sp. NPDC050534 | reverse complement strand
CAGCAGCAGACTCACGGTTTCCACCTCATCACCGCACTGGAAACGGTGCACATTCCTCCGTACGAGGTGGCGCACGATCACTTGTACGCCGACAACAGCCAGTCGAAGGCGGTCGGGCCACGTCCAGCGCGGGCTTCTGCAAGCCTGGCGCCCATGCGGTCCTTGTTCGTCGGATGACAGCGGGCGAGCCACATCTCAAGCTGACGGGCAGTTTCGTGGTGTCCGAGGCTCTGACGGGAAGCTTCGTGGTCACGCCACTCGATCACGAAGTCGCCGTCGTCCGGTGTCCCGAAGCCGCCGTGGAGGCAGTCTGCGAAGGCATCGAGGTTCCGGCCGAAGTAACCACCGCAGCCGATGCTCTCGCCGGCAACACGCCAGAAGTCCTCAAGCGTCTTGACCTGGCTGCCGTCCAACACATATCTCACCGTCACAGCCCGCAGACTACGTCCGGCCTGGCGGCCTGCCTATCCGTTTTGAACCCGTGCTGTTCAGGCAGCACCTCGCACCGGTTCGCCTGAACATGTGCGCTTTGCTGAAGGTCTTGTTCGAGGTCGGGATGATGGAGCCCTTCTCGTAACGCTTGGAGTTGACCTGGAAGACCAGGTTCGCCTCGGCCCGTTCCTGCGCGGGCTGGGTACGGGCTGGGACCTGCACGAGTACTGCCACTCCGCCCTGACCCATCTCGGCGAGCAGGGTGCCTCGCTGTCGATGCTGATGGCGAGGTCCTGGCACAAGAGGCCGGAGAATCTCCGTCGCTACTTCAAGCCCTCCCCGGAGACGATCTCCGAGCTGACCGGCCTGCTCGCCTCCGGCGACGCCCGCCGTTGACCGTCTGCGCTTGACAGGGCTGGCCGCGTGGGTGGTGGGCCGTTCAGCGCGGAATCACCCAGCCCGGCCTCCAGGTGCCGGCGGCGTCGTGGTCGGCCGTCGTGGCGGCGAGGTGGGTGCGGAGGGTGGCCAGCGCCGGGTGGGGGTTGTCGCGGTGCCAGAGGAGCGAGTGCGGGTAGACCGGGGTCGGGTCGATGACCGGGATGCGGCGCAGGTCGTGGTCGGCGGGCCAGATGAGGCGGGTGGGCTTGCCCATGAAGGTGGCCAGGGCCGGGGTGTCGGAGATGGTGTCGAGGAGGGCGTCGGAGCCGAAGTTGGGACCGGTGGCCTCGATGGTGAGGCCGAACTCGGCGACGAGGTCGTCGTAGTAGGCGGCCCATTCGGTGCCGGGGGCGATGCCGGGCATCCAGATCCGGTGTCCGGTGAGCTGGGCGAGGGTGACCGAGCGGGCGCCTGCCAGTGCGTGGCGGGGGCCGGTGAGGAGTTGGAGCGGCTCGTCGAAGGCCCGGACGGAGGCGATGTCCTCGGGGAGGGGTCGGCCGGGCGCGGCGACGGCGCGGAAGGAGGCGTCGATGGTGCCGGAGCGGATGGCGGTGACGGCGGTCTCGATGTCGAACAGCATCATCACGTCGAGGTCGATCTCGGGGTGTGCGCGGTGGAAGCCACGCATCAGGCCCGACTGCGCGCTGCGCGAGGCGATCACGTCGACGCGCAGCGGACGGCGGCCGGGGCGCACGGACGCGCCTGCACGCTCGGCGACGCGCAGCAGCTCGCGTGCGTGGGGCAGGAACGCCTGCCCGTCGATGGTGAGCTCGGCGCCGCGCGGCATGCGGGTGAACAGCCGAACGCCGAGGGTGCGCTCCAGCGCGGCGATGCGCTTGGAGACCGCCTGCTGGGTGATCGACAGGTCGGCGGCGGCTTTCTGGAACTGGCCCGCTTCCGCGACGGCGACGAAGGTACGTACTGCTTCGAGATCCACGCCGACCCACCTTAGTGAACAACTGATTGTTGTGGATTGCTGGCAGGTCAGTTGTTTGACCTGCTGTTGCCATGCCCGCTTATCTCTCACTGGTCAACGTCAGTTTGTTCGGGTGGGGCCTCAAGGGGAGTGCGCTGAGCATGGTGGGCAGGAGACGGTTGGGCCGGCAGTTCGGCTGGCTGTGGGCGTCATATGCGGTGAGCGCATATGGGTCCGGGCTGGGGTTCGGGGCTTTGCCGCTCATCGCCGTGCTGGTGCTGCATGCCGGACCCGCTGAGGTGTCCGCGCTGTCGGCGGTGGGGCCTGCGGTGGGTGCGCTGATTGCGGTGCCCCTCGCGCCGTGGGTGGAGTTCCGGCGCAAACGCCCAGTCATGATCATGATGGACCTGGCGCGGTTTGCGGCCATGGCGACGATCCCGGTCGCCTACGCCTTCGGGTGGCTCAGTTTCGTCCAGCTGCTCGTGGTCTCGGCTCTGGTCGCCGCAGCCAAGATCGCGTTCAATGCGGCCAGCGGGGCTTACCTCAAGGCCCTCGTGTGGCCGGATGACCTGCTCGTGGCAAACGCGCGGTTCGAGTCCACGAACTGGAGCTCCATCGCGGTCGGGCCGCCGCTGGGCGGGGCGGCGATCGGCCTGTTCGGGCCGGTCACGACCGTGGTGGCCGACGCGCTCAGCTACCTGCTCTCCGCGCTGGGCATCACCGCGATCCGCGGCCGAGAGCAAGCGCCGAGGACGACCGACAAGAGCCCGGTCCGGGCGGGCGCACTGCTCGACGGCTGGCGACACCTCATGGGCCACCCCGGTCTGCGGGCGCTCTACCTCAACAACATGCTCGTCGGCGGGCTGATCATGGCCACCGAGCCGCTGCTGGCGGTGCTCCTGCTTCGCCAGCTCGGGTTCCCGCCCTGGCAGTACGGCCTGGCCTTCGCCGCCCCCTGCCTCGGCGGGCTCATCGGCTCCCGGCTGGCCCGCCGTGTCGTGGCCCGCTTCGGCCGGCACTGGGTCTTCCGGACCGTCGGGACCCTGCGCGCCATCTGGCTGATCGGCCTGGCCTTCGTCCGTCCCGGCGTCGTCGGCCTCGTGACCGTGATGGCCGTCGAGCTGGCGATCATCATCAACATGAGCCTGTACAGCCCGGTGCTCGCCACCTACCGGCTCGAACACACCCCCAAGCATCTCGTCGCCCGCACCCTGTCGGCCTGGTCGATCGGCCAGCAGGCGTCCATCGCCGTCCTCACCGCACTCGCCGGGCTGCTCGCCGACGTCACCAGCCCACGCACCGCTCTCACGGTCGCAGGACTGCTCATCCTGACCACACCGCTCCTGCTTCCCCGGCCCGACCAGACGTCGCAGCACGAGCCGGAACTGTCCCGCAGCCATTCATGAGGCACCAGACCTTGCCACCCGCAGGCCGCAGTCGGTCTGCCGGTGCGCGTCCGCGTCGACCAGGCACACCACCAGCAAGGAGAACACGCGCGTGAGCACTGCCCCAGCACGCGAGCCGATCCCACCCACGGCCGCCGCACCCACCAGGTGTGGTGGCCCGCCCGCAGGACGAGCAGCGCCGGCAGCAACCCGGACAACCACCAGGAGAACACTGCAGCTTCCGAACGACGGAGCTTCGCCAGTGCTCGCGCACCAACACCGAGGGACTGATCGGCGCGATCATCGGGACACTGACCTCCCGGCCACACTGCTGCCGGCGCGGCACGACGCCACCGGCAACCTGCGGCTGATCGCCCGCACCACTGCCCTGCCCACCCAAGCGCGCCGCGACCTCGCCCCGCACCTGCACCCGGCTGACCCCGATCATCCCCAAGGGCTGTCCCGCAAATGATCTCTGTATGACGGATGGCTGGAATACGCTGCGGCAGGCGTGTGCCTCGACATCTGTGTGCGTGGGAGCGGTGCAGACTGTCGGCATGGCCGAGAACGAAGCGCGGATCAGCCCTCCTGAGTCACTCCTGCAGTTGATCGGCAATCTCGCGCGGTTCCATCGCGAGCATGAGGAGTACTACTCTGAGGCGCCGCTGCGGCAGGCCAGTGAACTGCAGGCGCGCTCTCGGGTGCTGAAGGCGCTGGCCGACCGGTGGAGCGAGGTCAGCGTGAGTGAGTTGGCGTCGTCGGTCGGGTTCACTGGTGCGGAGGACCTGAATGCCCCCGGACTCGTCGCCGAGTCGGGAGTCCTGTTCATGGAGGGTGAGGGCGAGCCGGCCGAATTGCAACGGTTGAAGCGTGAGGTCCGACAGGTCGCGGATGACGCCGAACAGTCGGGTGCCTGGCTGGCTCAGGCGATGGAGCAGGCATGGGAGATCGCGGGGGGCCTGGCCGTCTACCCCGCGCTGGCCGACCTGCTCGGGGAACGGCACCGGATCATTTCCAATGACTGGCAGTCGGCTGCACTGCAGTCCCTGATCGCGCGGCTGCTGCGGCGCGCCCTTGACCTGCTGGCCAAGGTCGACTTCGCGCCGGCGGCACTGCGGGCCGACCTGGCAGGTGAACGGCAGGCCCCCGCCTACCTGCACTCGGCTTCCGAGCTGCTGGACCGGGCGGCGGACCTTATGGCGGAGTCGGCGATGCTGGTGCATGACAACGAGCGGCGCTGGCGCATCTTCCGCGCTCGCGTTCGCGAGTTGCAGTCCGCATAGGCAGGTCTGCAGGGTGGACCCTGTGCGCAGGGGCCGGCTCTGGAGCCTGCTGCTGGAGGACCGGGTGCTCCTAGCCACCGCGTACTGGCGGACCACCCCAACAGGTCGGCACCTCGGTGTCCAGACGCTCTACGAGCTGGCCGCGCCCGAAGCCGGATGGTGGACGTCGGTGACCTCAGGCCTGGACGTATGTGAGGTTGTTGCGTTCGATGGCCGCCATGTGCGTCTCCGCCCAGGCGCGCAGCGCGCCGAGCGGGGCGTCGAGGGAGTGGCTGCAGGACGAATCCCCCATGGGAGCGGCCGCGTTGGCCGGCACCGGCTTCCCCATCGACCGGACCGCTGTCGCCCAGGCTCTCGGATTCGATCGCCCAACGGCGAACTCCCTGGAAAGCGTGGGGGACCGGGGCTTTGCGCTCGACTTTCCGGGCGCCGCCGCATCCGTCGCCCTCGACCTTTCGAGGTTCGGAGCCGAGCCTGTCTTCTGGTCGTCGCAGCCCGTCGGCCTGATCTCGCTCCCCGACGAGCTGGTGAGTTCCTCGTCGGCCATGCCGCAGTCAGGATGCGTTCAGGTAGCCGCTGGCACGGTTGTGCCTCATGACCTATGAACTCTCCGAAACAACGGGAGCCGCGCGGGATACGGACGGTCCCACCCGCCACGCACACCGCCTCCGGCTGAACAAGGTTCCCGAGGTCACCATCTGGTTTTGGGTGATCAAGATCCTGTGCACGACCGTCGGTGAGAGCTTCGCCGACTGGATCAACATGAAGCTGGGTGTCGGCCTGGTGAACACGGCCTGGATCTTCACCGCGGTGTTCGTCGTGGTCCTGGCCGTCCAGCTGCGGCTCAAGCGGTACGTCCCGTTCCCGTACTGGCTGACCGTGGTCGTTGTCAGCGTCACCGGCACGCTGTACACCGACATCCTGACCGATCACCTCAACGTGCCGTTGTGGATCAGTTCCGCCGTGTTCTCGGTCTTGCTCGCGGTGGTCTTCGGCACCTGGTGGCTGCGCGAGCGCACCCTGTCGATCCACTCGGTCACCACGCTGCCGCGTGAGTCGTTCTACTGGCTGGCTGTTCTCGTCACCTTCGCGCTTGGCACCGCGACCGGCGACTGGACCCTGGAGCTCACCGGCTGGAGCCCGGGAGTCTCGGTGCTGCTGCCGCTCGGCCTCATCGCGGCGATCACACTGCTGTGGCGGTTTGGCGCGAACCCGGTGCTGTCCTTCTGGCTCGCCTACATCCTGACCCGCCCGCTGGGCGCCAACATCGGCGACTGGCTCGGCTCCCCGAAGGTCGCTCAGCCGGGCGAGCCGACCGGTCTCGCGCTGGGCACCTTCACCACCAGCTTGATCTTCCTTGGCCTGATCCTGGCGACCGTCATCTACCTGACGGTGACGCGCTCCGATGTGAGCGAGACCTACGACGCCACGCACACCCCGCAGAGCACCGCCAACCCGCAAAGGGAGCACGTCGCGCTGGCGGGCTTCGGCCTCCTCGCCGTCGCCACGGGATTCCTGCTGGTCTGGGCGCACAGCCAGCCGCACGTCGGTCCGGCGCCGGAGACCGACGCCACCTCCACCGTTCACCTTGCCCCTGGCCAGGCCGTGAAGAAGTTCCCGTCCACGAAGGTCGACGCGCTGAGGACACTCGCATCGACCTCGCTCAAGGACGCACAGTCGGGAAACGCGACCGGGGCTCACGCGGCTGCCCAGTCGCTGCGAGACCTCTGGGATGCCGACCAAGCCACGTTGCAGCCGCTGGACAATACTGGCTGGACGTTCCTCGACGCCCAGATGGACCAGGTCCTGAAGACCTTCGGCATCGACCACCCCAACCCGCCGATGTCGCCGGCGCAGCAGGAGGCTGAACTGAACACCCTCCTCACCGATATGCGCTGACGGACCTGATTGGCGGCGACTCCGCCCGCTGGAGTGCCGCCAATCACGCTCTTTCGAGGCACCGTGACTGCATGATCGCCGGCGCACCCCCCCTTCGCCCAGGTGCCGCCCGAGCCGCTGCGCGTCCCCGACGTTCCTCTGTTCGAAGTCTGCTCCACCCCTACCGCCTCCTGCGGCACGCCGAGCTGTGGCGCGCTCTCGTGGTGCGGACCGGCTTGCCGCGCGGAAGCCTGTCACATGTCCCCACCGGGTACGGCCGCAGCCCGTGATGCCTTTGAAAGTCCCGGGTCGGCGCCCCCCTTGCATCAGTGGAAGTTGACGGTGTGACCCAGGGGGTAACGGCCCGGCTGCGGATAGACCGCGAGGCCGTGCGGGCCGCTGCCCACCCTCATAGGGGCGAACTGTTCACCGGAGGGATTGCCAGTTCAGGGCGAGTCCGCCGGCAGGGTGGTGAGGTGCGCAAACATGTGGCCCAGCTGGCGGACGGGGCCTGGAATCGGGCGGCGTAGGACATACGACGGCCCGGCCGAGCCTCCCGACGCAGCCTTTTCGTGGCTTGGTCAAGGGGCGGTGGCAGGTGGAGGGTTCGGGGTGGATCTCTTCGAAGACGGCGGACGGGCAAGGGCGGAACTGAAGGTCGTGACCGGAAGGTGCCACGGCACCCTGCCGCCGGGGCGAGGACGGCGGGGTGGCGGATGCCGCGCGGCGGTCAGGATGCGTTCAGGTAGTCCGTGACACGGTCGGACCTCATGGCACACGAGACTTCAGGATTCACGGCGGCTTCATCGGTTGAAGCCGCGGCGTCTTCCGGCAGCCGGTTGCGCTGGAACAAGGCGCCCGAGGTCACCGTCTACTTCTGGATCATCACGGTGCTCTGCGCGACGGTCGGCGAGACTGCCGCCGACTTGCTCGAGGAGAAGGCCGGGCTTGGCCTGACCAGTGTGTCCGTGTTCATCAGCGCCCTGCTGGCGATCGTCCTGGCCGTGTGGGTTCGCACCACTGCCTACCGTGCCGGCGTGTACTGGCTGGCTGTCGCGCTGATCAGCGTCGTCGACACGTTGGTCAGCAACGATCTCACCGGCGACATGGGCGTGCCGCTGGAGACCAGCACCAGCGTCTTCGCGATCGTCCTCGTGGTCGTCTTCGTGGCCTGGTATTGGCGCGAGCGGACGCTGTCCATCCACAGCATCGACACCCTGGGCCGTGAGTCCTTCTACTGGCTCGCCGTCCTGTTCACGTTCGCCGTCGGGACGACCGCAGGCGACCTGGTCTCCGAACGGATGGACTTTGGCTACTGGTTGTCCATGCTCCTCTTGGGCCTGGTCATCGCCGCGGTTGCCCTCGCGCACTTTGCCCTTGACCTGGACGCGGTGTGGAGCTTCTGGATCGCCTACGTCCTCATTCACTCGCTCGGCGCGTCCGTCGGCGGCTACCTCTCGCAGCCCAACCGTGACGGCGGCCTCGGGCTGGGCACCGCCGTCACGAGCGCGCTGTTCCTCAGTGTCATCCTCGGCCTGGTGGTGTATCGGGCGGCGCCCCGGGAGGACGTCGGACACCCGCAGCAAACCGCGCGCCACGCCGCCTGAACGGGATGGGGCAATCGTGCTGTAGGGCGCCGACTGGGCGGACTCGTGAACCGTTTGCCGACCCCCGGGTCCGCGGGGGACTGCGCGACCAGCCACGACAGGCAGACGATCGGCGGCCCATGGTGGCCCGGCTGCGGGGTCGCAGATCGGCACAGCCCGCAGAGCGCTCAGCGGCTCAACCGCCGCCGTACCCGCCGTACTTGCACGTTGTCCGCGACCGAGTCGAGGAGTCGGCGCCCGGTGCGGGACTCGTAGGCCGTGCCCTCCAGGCGGAGCAGGGCGCCGTCGCGGACGACGGCGTATGCGACCGGGGTGTCCGTCTTCGGGAGGGTGACCGGGTGGCGGCCGGCGGGGAGTTTGAGACGGGTGAGGAGCCGCAGTTGGACCGTTGTGCCGTCTGGGGCGGGGATCAGTTCGGCGTCCAGTGTCAGGGCGGAGATTGTGACCTTGATGCGAGCCGGGGCTCCGTCTGCCCCTGCCGCGATGTACGGCAGCGGGAGCGAACGTCCGCCGCGCCCGGTGTTCGCCGCGGCGGCGCCGGCCGTGTCTGGGCCGAGTTTGCGCTGGCGTTGGTCCACGTCGAGGGCGAGTTGGCGGTCGGCCGTCCAGTTCGGGAGCGCCAGGCGGCCGTCGGTCAGCGCGGGGCCCGTGGCCGGGGCGCCCGGAGTGGCGTCGCCGGTGACGCGGACCATCCGGTCCCCGCCCAAACATCCGTCCACGACGACGCCACCCCCGTCGCCGTAGCCCCCCCCGCCACATGCTGGCCACCCAACTACTGCGCCTGCGCGCACTGGGCTACCAGGTGAAAGCGGGCGTGGAAGCCGAATTCGTCCTCTACACGGACGGGCCGTCCGGCCGCGAACCCGCGTGGAGCACCAACCTCGACTACGCACTGCAACACCCGCCCGCCGTCAGCGACCTCTTCCAAGCCCTCGGCGAGGCACTGGGCGACGCCGGGATCGTCCACGAGGCCTTCAAGACCGAGGGAGCACCAGGACAGCGCGAGGTGACCTTCGCCTACGGCGACGCCCTGGCCGGCTGCGACGACTACGCCGTCTTAAAACACCTCACCATCACATCGCAGGCCGGCCATCTGCCGCAGGAGGCCGCCCACGTGAGCCAGGCGGCCACTCACCCGGCCAACCGGGCATCCGGCAGGCCCGCCGGCGGCTCGATCGACCGGACTTCCTCGAACACCGCGGGCGAAGTGCGTCGCCTCGCCCGCAGGTGCCTTTCCCTGATCGGGTGTCAGGCCGAGGACCGGGAAGCCGCCCGGTGGTCCTACTGCGCGGCTCGGAAGGAGGAGGCCCAGGTGCGGTCGCGGCCGGGCAGGCCGCCCGTCCCGATCTGGCAGACGTAGGGGCAGAAGATGCTGTTGAGCACCCAAGGGGCACTGCTCGCACCGAAGTTGGGGATCGGCGCGCCCTCGGTGATGCCGTAGCTGGACACGGCTAGTTTACCGGTGTTGCGCATGCGCGCTATCCAGTTCGTGATGAAGGTCGAGTGGTTGGCGAACCACGTGTTGGAGAGCAGGAAGTCGTTCCACTTCTGCTCCGTGAAGGGGTTGTTGGCGGCATCGTGGATGACCTGCCACACCAACGTGCCCGCCGGAATGCCGTAGGCACTTGCGAACGAGGGGTTCACCGGGTCGCTCATGTGCTGCTTCCAGAGCTGGATCAGGGAGAACTCGGTGGCCAGGAACGTCTGGTCCGCGCGGAGGTAGGGCAGGATGTAGTCGAGGTACTTCTGCGCCGCGTCGATGCCCGCCACGTGCGGGTGGATGTCCGTACCGGCGATATCAGCGTTGCCGGCCACGAAGGTCATCCAGCGGTCGGTCTGCGCGTCCTGGTTGGCGGGGTCCTCGAGGCCGTTGAGCGCCCCCATGTAGAAGACGGTCTTGCAGGTCGTGCCGAAGTACGTGCTCCGGTACTGGATGGCGTGCTGGGCCAGCGCCTCGTAGAAATCGTTGATGGCGGAGGCCGTACGGTCCGCCTGACTGGTCTCGTAGAACGGCTCGTTGCCGATGGTGACGATGTCGACTTTCCCGAGCACCGCCACCAGGACCTTGTCGAGCCGGGTCAGGGCGGTGTCCATGGCCGCGGTACCCGGCGCTGGAAGCGTAGTGTCGTGGTACTGGAACTTCGTGGAGAGCACCGTGCCGTAGCCGTTGGACGACGCCTGCAGCAACGTCGCCATCCCCGTCTGCGTCGCCGGATCCCCCGAGTCGGCGTCGGACATCAGGTAGAAGCCACGCATCCAGGTGGCGGAGACAGCGCCCAGCTCCGCGTAGTCGATCATGTCCAAGGACTCGTTGTAGTTGGCGCCCAGGACGCCCGAGGCGGGGGGCGCGGTCACCTGGTTCACGACCGCACCGGCCGGCACCGCGCCGAAGGAACCGCCGGCGTCGGCCACGGCCACCGCGTCGCGCCCGCCGTCCGCGCTGCGGGCCGCCAACCCGGCCGCCGCGAGCGCAGCGCCTGTGGCCAGGCCGAGCAACCCGCGCCGGGACGTCGACTTGCGCTGCGGCCCACCACCGGATTCCGTACCACTTCCCTGCATGTGATCGCCTGCCCTTCCGTTAGGTTTCATCAGCGAAAACAGCCCTCGCATCCCGGGGGGCAACGGCTGTTCAGGGCACGTTGCCGCCTCCGGCTTCGCGTACGTCGGTGTGCCGTTGGACGAACCGGTTGGCGCGGTCTTGTCCTTGCTCGGGATCACAGAAGCTGACCCCGGGTCCGCCACCTGTCCGCCCCCGCACCGGCGAAGAGGGAGAGCAACAGGTCGGGGCCTGTCTCACCGCGCGAAGGATGCCCGACTCGCCCGCACCGGCATGGCGCGTGAGGACGGCGAAGAGCGGCAGGACCACGAGACTTGCCTCAAGGGCAGCACGCGATGACGGACCGGTGACGGCGTGGGTGCCCCGCACCCCGCGCCGCCGGCCGCCGCGTGGACGGTCAGCCCTTCATCGTCTGCCCGAGGTTCCGGCGCTTGACGTAGACGCGGTTGCCCGCCGGGCCCGTCCATTCCATCCGGACGACACCGGGGACGGCCCCCTGGGCGATCCGTGACGGGTCAGACCAGTAGCCCTGGTTCGGGTTGCGGAAGAAGGTCGACCACAGCTCTCCGTCCTGGTCCACGAAGAAGTTGTTGTGACCCAGCCCCACACCGGCGGTCCAGCGCTCGGAGTACGGGCCCTCGAAGCGGTCCGCGACGGCGAGCACCGAGTCGTACTGGTACTGCTTCGTGCCCGCCACCTTGTTGTAGGCGGACTGTGTGGTGCCGTCGGCGCCGGTCCATTGCCGGTCCCAGATGGCCTGGGAGAGGAAGTACTTGCCTCCGTGCTTGAAGACGTACACGCCCTCGCGGTACGGATCGGGCGTGTAGGGCGTCTGCGCGAACAGTGGGAGGTTCGTCGGCGTGACGATGTCCTCCATGTCCGGCCGGAACTTGGCGTACAGGTCGTTGTGCAGTACGAGCCAGGCGTTGTCGTCCTCGGAGAAGAAGCTTCCGTCGATGTGGAAGTACGCGCCCGGCTTGATGAAGTTCGGTCCCCCGATGAAGGAGTCACCGAAGGGCTTGTCGACGTTGCCCTCGATCAGCCGGTACGGGCCCTCCAACCCGCCCTCGCTCACGAGCATGAACGAACCGACCTTCTGGGAGTGGTCGCCCATGCAGGCCACGATGTACCACTTCCCGTTGAAGCGGTGCACCTCCGGCGCCCAGACCTCGCCGCGCTTGCCGAACATGTCGTCGTACCAGTATTCCTGCCACGGTGCGACGACGGTCCGACCGGTCGTGTTCTCGTCGACGAACTCGGACGACCACACCTTGCCCTTCTCGGCACCGGGCCGGATCCCGGTGGTGTCGATCAGCCGCCACGGCCCCGTGAGGGAGTGCGCTACCCACAGGAAGATGCCGTCGTTCCAGGGGGCGGCGATGCTGAGCCCGGGCGCGCGGGTGGTGCCGGTGGCGACGTAGAGGGGGGCACCGCTGCCGTGGTCCTGGAAGCAGTTGACGTAGACGTCCCGCATCCACACCACTCCGCGGTCCTTGTCACGGGGGCGCAGTTCGAGTGGAAGGATGTAGGAATTGTCGTCACGGGGCCACAGGTCCACCCGGGTATCGGCGGTGCCGTACGGCTTAAGGTCGGGCCAGTTCGGCGGGTAGCGCCGCATGGACCCCAACGCCGCCGCTGCCGGATCGGACACCGCGTGGGCGGCGTTCATCGGCAGGGCGGCAGCGGCTCCCAGCCCGATGGCACCGGCCAGTAGGGACCGCCTGCGCATTCCGTCCTTGTCAAATCCGGTCATCAGTCACATCTCCTTCGTTGTGCGGGATGCGGCCGAGCCGATCGCTCCTGCCGTCCCTGGGCCGAGGGTCGGTTCTTCTGCCGGCCGGCCCCGGCCGCGACGCGTGCATCCGGACCTGCTGACGACCACGGCGCCGTCGTCGACGAAGTCCGCGACGGTGTCGTACAGGGTCGTCCGGGAGGATCCGGTGAGCTCCCGGAGCCCGCTCCGGTCGAGCGGGCCGTGCCGGCACAGCAGTTCCAACAGCACCTCGTGCTCCGATCCACTACGTCTCGGAGGAAGGTCCCTGGTTGGCATGCCGCACAGCATTCAAACGACCGCCTCATTAGGTCAACAGTCCGGATAAATAATCCGGACGACCTCCCTCCCCGCCGTAGCCCATCCGACAGGGTGTTTCTGCACGTCAAGGAGGTGTGCGAGCTCCCCGCCTGCTACGTCAAGATTGCATAACGCGCGCGACCCTCCCGGACAAGCTGCACACAATGGCGCACGTGCACCGCCGGCCCGGCAGAGATCAGGCGGAGGTGCAGAGGTACTGACCGTGGTCCGCCCGGGCGCTTCAAAGACGCATGTGCCGAACGAACGTTGCCGCTGTTCACGGCATTGCCAGAACCGGAACCTTGGGCCTCCTCCGCCGGGTGGACCGGGCGAGCCGCACTGCCGCGTGTGAGGATTTTGCCGTTTGCTTTTGCCGGAGCGTTGACGAAATACCTCGGCCTTCCTACCTTGACCTGTATGCAGAAGCCCGCAGGAGCGCACGCCCTGGTGAGGCGGACCCATGAAGACCGCGTGCTGCGCGCACTCCAGGCGAACGGTGTCATGAGCCGCGGCGAGATCGCCCAGGTCGTCGGGCTGTCCCGCACGACCCTCTCCGAGATCACCGGCAACCTCCTCCAACGAGGGGCCATCGTCGTCCTGGACAAGGACGCCACCCACCGACGGGGCAGCGGACGGCCGGCCGAGCGCCTCGCGCTCGACCCCGCGTCGGCGCAGTTCATGGGCGTCGACTTCGGGCACCGGCGGGTCCACGTCGCCGTCGCCGACGCTTCGCACGAGATCATGGTCTCGGGGTCGGTCCGCTACGACGACACGGCGTCCTGGCAGACACGCACCGAGCTCGCCCTGGCACTCGTCGACCGGCTGGGCTCCCAAGCCGGCGTCCGCTACGGGGCACTTCAGGGCATCGGCATCGGCGTCCCGGGTCCCTATCCGGCGCCTGAAGAGGTCGCCTGGCCCCGCACCACCACGGGCGCGACGATTCTGCGACCGGCTCCGGACGGGGTCGACGCCGCCTTCGCCGAACGCTTCGACGCGCCCGTGATCGTCGACAACAACACCCGCCTGGCCGCTCTCGCCGAGGCGATCACCGGCGCCGACAGCGTCGCCGATCTGCTGTACGTGCGCCTGGCCGACGGTGTGGGCGGCGGGCTCGTCATCGGCGGCCAGCTGGTCACCGGCTCCACCGGGCTGGCGGGCGAACTCGGGCATGTGACCGTCGAACCGGTGGGCCGTCCGTGCCGATGCGGCAAGCGCGGATGCCTGGAGACCGTGGCCTCGGCGCCAGGCATCCTCGCCACCTGCTGGGAGTTCGGTCTGCACCTGGACGGCCCCGAGGCCCTGGCGGAGGCCGTGTCCCGCCGGCACCCCGTCGCGGAACGCGTGCTGCGGGAGGCGGCAGCGGCGCTGGGACGGGTCCTGGGAGCCGCGACGATGGTCCTGAACCCGGCGAAGGTGGTCGTCGGCGGAGATATCGCCCGGCTGTCACCCGTGATGGTGGATCAGGTGGCCGCCACTCTCGCCGGCGAACTCTTCCCGATCGCGGCGGCCGGTCCCGTCGTCGAGGCCGCGCGGCTCTCGGACGAGGACGGCGCCCTCGGCGCGCTCGCAGCCGTCTTCCACAACTCCCCCCTTCTGGCGAAGTACCCCGAAACCGCCGACGTGAAGGACCGTTCCGATGCATCCGCCCCGACCCCAGGAAGTGCCGCCCAAGTCCGTTCTTGACAAGCAGGGTGCCGACCAGCGAGACCCCGTGCCTCACGAGACGCGGGGCGGGTCGGCCGACTCCGGTGCCCAGGGCGGCCCCAAGAACGCCGGGGCTGTGAGTCGGCGGGCCACCGCGGGCTGCTCCCGGTCCTGAACGCCGTGTTCGTCCTGCTGGGCATCGGGCTGTGGTGGGTGCCGGCTGGGCTGTCGCGGGCTTCACGCTGCCGACGCCACCGCAGGTCGTCTCCCGGGCTGGGACGCTGATCAGCAACGGGTGCAGGACGTCACCAAGACGTGCCACCTGGGTCGCGAGACCTTCACCGCCCTGGACAACGGCTCGCTCGACAATCGCGGACCACGAGTGCGGCACTGTCGTCGGGCCCTCGGGCTGCGGCAAGAGCACCCTGATGAACTCCTGCCGGGCTGGAGACCCCCCACCGCTGGCCAAGCCGTGGTGGACGGTGCCCCGGTCTGTGGGCTGGGGCCCGCACGCGGCGTGATCTTCCAGTGGTACGCCCTCTTCCCGTGGCTGACGATACGTCAGATCGTGAAGTTCGGCCTCCGGTCCACGGGCGTCCCCAAGCGGAAACGACGAAGCCGGGCCGAGTACTTCATGGAGCCGGTGGGGCTGCAACGCTTCGCCGACGCCCCCTCCGTCCTGCCGTGGACAAGCCGTTCGGGCCCCGGACGCGCCGACCCGGGTCAAGCTCCAGGAACAACTACGTGAGTGCAACGAGGAGTTCGAGTTCCTCCTCGGCCCCCAGTTCGCGGCGCTGCGCAACCGGGTGTGGCACTCCGTCCCATCACCAGGAAGGCCGCGCCGCGCTCCCTTCTACCGCCCACTGAACATGCTCAGCTCGCGGTTTTCACCTGGCGCACCAGTTCGAGATAGTGCTCCCAGTCCCAGTTGGCCCCAGGGTCGGTGTGGGTGGTGCCGGGCACCTGGTGGTGGCCCAGGATGTGGGTGCGGTCGACGGGAATGGCGTAGCGGACGCACACGGCGGCGGTGAGCGCCGCGGACGCGGCGTACATCTGCTCGGTGAACCAGCGGGTGGAGTTGACCCAGCCCTCGTGGGTGATGCCGATGCTGCGGTCGTCGTAGTCGGGGTGACCGGCGTGCCAGGCGATGTCCTTCTCCCTTACACACTGCCCGACGTGGCCGTCCGCCGAACGGACCACGTAGTGGGCCGAGGTCTTGCGGCCGGGCTTCTGGAAGACGGTGACGGCGTCGTCGAAGTGCTCCTGCGTCACGTGGATGAGCACGTAGTCGATCGGATGGCTGTGAGGACGTTGCGCGGTGCGGAAGTTGGTGCGGGCGGCGGGCAGCCACTGGGCGCCCGGGTGGTCGACGACCGCGGCAGACGAGCCGCCGGCCGCGGAAGCGGTCCCGCTGGCAGCCGCGGTCGCCGCCGTGGCCAGGGTCACGGCGGCCGCACCGCGCAGGACCGTACGGCGCGACGGGTCGGCCTGCTGGTTGGCGTCGCCGAGGTGGTTAAGTCCGGTCATGCTCCGTCATCCTCCGAGGTCCGGTACCAGTTGTGCTGGGCGAGCCTGGGCTCGTAGACGCCTTTGGGGAGGTCGTCGGTGAGCCGGACCGCCCATCGCTGCAGCCGCTGCATGAGATCGGCCTTGACCTTGCGCAGGCTCGGATCGTCCCAGCGGTTGTGCAGCTCCATCGGATCCTTGTCGAGGTCGTAGAGCTCACCCACGTGGCCGACATGCTCGTAGAGCTTCCAGTGGTCGTGCCGGAGCATCCGCGACGAACCACTCTGCGTCACGCTGTTCAGCTCGTCGTACCTGCTGCCCTGGTAGGGGAAGTGAAGCGGCGGCCGGGCGTCGGCGGGGTAGGGCAGGCCGCCGAAGCCGCGCTCGGTGACGATGTCGGCGAACTCCGCGGCAGGGTAGTCGGGGCCGGTGAGCATCTGCCACAGGCTGCGGCCCTGGACGCCCAGCGGGATGGGGCGGCCGATCGCCTCGCACACCGTGGGCAGGATATCGGCGATCGAGACGAAGTCCGTCTTGTTGTCCTGCACCTTGATGCCGCAGCCGTGCACGATCACGGGCACGTTCGCCAGGACCTCGGGGATGCCGGCGCCCTTGCGCTGCAGGCCGTACTCGGCGGTGTAGTCGCCGTGGTCGGCGAGGAAGATCAGCAGGGTGTTCTCGTACAGCCCCTGTTCCTTGAGGTGGTCGACGAGCCGGCGCCACTGGTCGTCGATGAGGCGGAGCATGCCGCAGTAGGTGGCACGGTAGCGGCGCCAGAGGCCGTCGTAGCCAGGGCGCTTCTCCTCCACGAGGTCGCGCAGCCACTTGTAGGCGCCGCCCTTGGCCTCCGCGTCCGCCGGGCCGGTGAGCCGCTCCGGGATCTCGTCCTCGGAGAACATCGAGTAGTACGGCTCCGACACCTGGTACGGGTTGTGCGGCTCGGGGGTGGAGACGAAGGCGAAGAACGGCTTGTCGGGGTCCCGCGCGTCGATCTGCTGGATGGCGTCGGAGACGATCCGGTACGGGTACTGCTGCTGCGCCGGGAACGGCGTGGGCGCCGTCGTCGGGCCCATGTCGATGGAGTTCAGATAGGCGGTGAAGGCCCGCTGCTCGGTGGTGTTGTCCGGCGCCTTAGTGTGCCCGTACTCGGAGAAGGCGTCGTACTCCGCCGGGTTGTCCCGGTACATGTGCGTCTTGCCCGCGTAGAACAGTTGGTAGCCGGCGCCGCGCAGGACATCGACCAGGTCGTCGCCGCGTGACACCTGCGTCGTGTCGGTGTTGGAGTTCTGCCGGACGCGGTGGGTGCTGGGCCATCTGCCGGTCAGCAGGCTGGTGCGCGCCGGGACGCAGGCCGGAGCCGTGGTGTACGCGCGGCGGAAGCGGGTGCCCTGGGTGGCGAGGGAGTCGAGAAAGGGCATCGTGTCGAGTTCGAAGCCCACGCCCTTGGTGAAGTCGGCGCGGACCTGATCGGACATGCAGAAGACGATGTTCGGAGCGGTCGGGCAGGTCACAGTGTTCCCTTCCAGTGGACAACGCGTTCGGGGCAATGGGGCGGGGACGCGGGTCAACCCGCCCGTGCGTGACGTCCGTCGACGCCTCGCTGGGGGGGATCGCGTCGCCCTGGGCCTTCACCCGCCGATGTCCTGGCCTCGGCTCTGTCGCTGGACGTAGAGGCGGTTGCCCTGCGGGCCGGTCCACTCCAGGCGGACGACGCCGGGCACCGCGGCGTCGGCGATGCGCGTCGGGTCGGCCCAGTAGCCGAAGCTCGGGTTGCGGAAGAAGGTCGCCCACAGATGACCGCCCTCGTCCGCGAAGACGCTGTTGTGGCCGCCGCCCACAGCCGCGGTCCAGCGCCGGGAGTACGGGCCCTCCAGGCGGTCGGCGACGGCGACGACCGCGTCGTACTGGTACTGCGTCCCGCCGCCGCTGTAGGCGTGGCGGATGCGGCCGTCGGCGGCCGTCGAGGTGCGGTCCCACGCGGCCTGCACCAGGAAGTACTTGCCGCCGTGCTTGAAGACGTAGGCGCCCTCCAGGTACGGCTCGGGGCTGTAGGGCTGCTGCTGGAACGCCGGGAGGTTCGTCGTCGGGACGATGTCCTCCATGTCGTCCCGGAACGGGGCGTACACGTTGTTGTGCAGCACCAGCCAGGCGTTGTCGCCCTCGGTGAACATGCTGCCGTCGATGTGGTACCGCGCTCCGTGACCGATGTACGGCGCGTCGGGCAGCGGATCGCCGAACGGCTTGTCGAGGTTGCCCTCGGCGAGCCGGTACGGACCCTCGACGCCCCCGTCGCTCACCAGCAGGAACGAGCCGACCTTGTGCGCGCGGTCGCCCATGCAGGCGACGATGTACCAGGTGCCGCGGAAGTAGTGCACCTCCGGCGCCCAGACGTTGCCGCGCTTGCCGAACAGGGCGTCGTACCAGTACTCCTGCCACGGGGCCACGACCGTGCGCCCGGGCCGGTTCTCGTCGACGAACTCGGGCGACCAGACCTTGCCCTTCTCGGTGCCCGGCCGGATGCCGGTGGTGTCGGCCAGACGCCAGGGGCCGCGCAGGGAGGTGGACGTCCACATGAAGATGCCGTCGTTCCAGGGGCCGGCGGTGTCGAGGCCGGGCACCCGGGTGGTGCCGGTGGCGACGTAGAGCGGGCGGCGAGCGTCGACCCGGAAACAGTTGACGTAGAAGTCGCGTATCCAGACCCGCCCGAGTTCCTCGTCGCGTGGGCGCAGCTCGAGCGGCAGGATGAGGGAGTTGTCGTCGCGCGGCCGGAGGTCCAGGCGGTCGTCGGCGAGGCCGTAGGGTTCGGGGTCCGGCCAGTTCGCCGGGAAGTGCCGCGGCTCGGCGGCGCGGGCCGGGCCGGCGGTGACTGGCAGCGCGGCCCTGGCCGCGAGACCGGCGGCTCCGGCCAGCAGCGACCTTCTCGGCAGGGCGTGCGAAGTCATCGTGCGCGATCTCCTTTGTCGTCGTCCGTGCCATCGGCTCGTCCGGACTCGGCGGCGGGCGCGCTGCGCACCGCCGTCGTCGTCCTGGTGTTGACGGTCAACAGCTCCACGGGGCGGCCGCGCCTGCGCCAAGCCAGTGGGGCGCGGTGGATCACCACAGTGCCGTCGACCACGAGTCTGGCGACCGCGTCGTACACGGTCGTTCTGGACAGGCCGCTGAGGTTCTGGAGTCCGCCTCTGCTGAGCGGACCGTGTCGGTGCAGCAGTTCGAGCACGAGTGCCTCGTGCCGTCGGCCGGTTTGTATCGGGGTGCCGTCACTTTCAGGCATGCGGCACAGCATGGGAACGCCCGCTCTTTTGTGTCAACAGTCCGGATGAATAATCCGGATGACATGAGCCGGTCCACTACGGTGCGGGCCGCACCTGTACTGGATCCGCGGTCTACCGTCGGATAATTCTGTCGGACTGTTGACGGAATATTCAAGCCTGCCTACGTTGACCGGCATGCAGATGCCCACCGGAGTGCACGCCCTGGTCAGACGGACCCATGAGGACTGCGTCCTGCGTGCCCTGCAGGAGAACGGCGCCCTGAGCCGGGGAGAGATAGCCCGGGTCGTGGGCCTGTCCCGCACCACGCTGTCCGACATCGTCGGAAGCCTGCTGCAGCGCGGCGCCATCGTCGTCGTCGACACCGACGCCGCCCGGCGCGCGGGCAGCGGCCGCCCGGCCGAACGCCTCGCCCTCGACCCGGCGTCCGCGCAGTTCATGGGGGTCGACTTCGGGCACCGACGGGTCCATGTGGCGGTCGCCGACGCCTCCCACGAGATCATGGTCTCGGGCTCCGTACGCTACGAGGACTCGGCCTCCTGGCCCGTACGCCTGGAGCTCGCACTCTCCCTGCTCGACCGGCTGAGCGCCGAGGCGGGCGTCCACTACGGCGCGCTGCAGGGCATCGGCATCGGCGTCCCCGGCCCTTACCCGGCGCCCCGGGGCGCGCCCTGGCCGCGGGCCTCGGCCGGTGCCCCCGTGCTGCGCCCGGCACCCGAAGGCGTCGACACCGCCTTCGCCGCACGCTTCGACGCACCCGTGATCATCGACAACAACACCCGCCTCGCCGCACTCGCCGAGGCGATCAGCGGCGCGACGAGCGTCGCCGACCTGGTGTACGTACGCCTCTCGGACGGTGTCGGCGGCGGCTTGGTCGTCGGCGGTCAGCTGGTCACCGGATCCGGAGGGCTGGCGGGTGAACTGGGGCACGTCACCGTCGATCCGGCGGGCCGGCCTTGCCGGTGCGGCAAGCGCGGCTGTCTGGAGACCGTCGTCTCGGTGCCCGGAATCCTTGCCAAATGCTGGGAGTTCGGCCTTCCCCTGGAAGACCTGGGCGCCCTTGCGGGCGCGGTGTCCCGCGCTCATCCCGTGGTGGACAGGGTGCTGCGCGAGGCCGCGGCGGCGCTCGGCCGGGTCGTCGGCGCGGCCACGATGGCGCTGAACCCGGCGAAGGTGGTCATCGGCGGGGAGATCACCAGGCTCGCCCCGGTGATCGTGGAACAGGTCGCCGCCACCCTCGCCGCCGAACTCTTCCCCACCGCGTCGGCCGGACCTGTGGTCGAGGCCGCCCGTCTTTCGGACGAGGACGGAGCGCTCGGTGCGCTCGCGGCGGTCTTCCACAGTTCCCCGCTGCTTGCGAAGTACCCCGAAATCGCTGATGTGAAGGGCCGTACGGATGCACCCGACTCCATCACAGAAAGAACCGCCCATGCACGTACTTGACCAGCAGGGTGCCAACCCAACGGATGCCCTGTCCGACACGACGCCCGAGGCGCCGTCGGGCGCAGCAGCCAAGTCCGCCAGGACGCCGTCCGGTAAGCGCAATCAGAGGCGAGCACTTGTGCTCAACGCTCTGTCCGTGGTCCTCGGAATCGCCCTGTGGTGGGCCCTGGCCGCCACCGGATTCAAGCTGCCGACCCCACCGGAGGTCGTCTCCCGGGCCGGCGCACTGATCAGCGACGGCACGCTTGCCGACGACGTACTCGCTTCTCTGACACGAGTGGTGATCGGCTTCGTGCTCGGCACCGCGGTGGCGATACCCGTCGGCTTCCTGATGGGCTGGTACGCCACTGCCCGTGCGCTCATCGAGCCCTGGATCCAGTTCTTCCGTACGATCCCGCCGCTTGCGATCATCCCGCTGGCCATCGTGGTCATGGGGATCGACGAGACACCCAAGATCTTCGTGATCTTCCTCGCCGCGTTCCTGGCCTGTGTGATCTCCACCTACCAGGGCGTGGTGAACGTCGACCGCACACTGATCAACGCAGCTCGGGTGCTCGGCGCCAAGGACGGCAGGATCTTCGCCCGGGTCGTGGTGCCGGCCTCCACGCCGTTCATCCTCGTCGGCATGCGGGTCGGGCTCGGCTCCGCCTGGGCCACGCTCGTGGCCGCGGAGCTGATCGCCGCCCAGCAGGGGCTCGGCTACCGCATGCAGAACGCCCAGCTCTATTACGACCTCCCGACCATCTTCGTCGGGCTCATCTCGATCGGGATCCTCGGCCTGCTCATGGACCGGGTCCTGCTCCTCGCCGAACGCAAGCTCACCGGATGGCAGGAACGCCGATGACCGACAAGCACGCCGGGACAGCAAAGCCTGCCACGGAGCCCAAGCCCGCGAAGATCTCCGTCCGCGGCGTCACCAAGACCTTTGCCCTGGGCCGCGAGACCTTCACCGCGCTCGACGACGTCTCGCTCGACATCGCGGACAACGAGTTCGTCACCGTCGTCGGCCCCTCGGGCTGTGGCAAGAGCACCCTGATGAACATCCTCGCCGGCCTGGAGACCCCGACCGAGGGCCTGGCACTCGTGGACGGCGAAGAGGTCAGCGGACCCGGCCCCGAACGTGGGGTGATCTTCCAGCAGTACGCGCTCTTCCCCTGGCTCACCGTGCGCCAGAACGTCGAGTTCGGGCTGCGCACCATGGGCATGGCGAAGGACGAACGCCGAAGGCGCGCCGAGCACTTCATCAAGCTGGTGGGTCTTGAGCGATTCGCCGACGCCCTGCCCAAGACGCTGTCCGGCGGCATGCGCCAGCGCTGCGCCATCGCCCGCGCCTACGCCGTAGGCCCCTCGATCCTGCTGATGGACGAACCCTTCGGAGCCCTGGACGCACTCACCCGCGTCAAGCTGCAGGAACAGCTCCTCGACACCTGGAGCCAGGACAAACGCACCGTCCTGTTCATCACCCACGACGTCGACGAGGCCGTCTTCCTGGCCAATCGCGTGATCGTCATGGCATCCCGCCCCGGACGGATCTACGACGTCATCGACGTCCCCGCGGTCGAACGCGACGAGGACTTCCGCCTCAGCGGCGAGTTCGCCCGGCTGCGCAACCGCGTATGGCACTCCGTGTACCACCAGGTCGGCGCGACCGCCGGCCTCGCCGCCACCCACTGAGCCACCACCTGATCCGAAAGGGAACGATCATCATGGCACCCACCCTCACCCGCAGACACCTCTTCGCCGGCGCCGCGGGCATTGCGACGATGGCTCTGCTGACGGCCTGCGGCAGCGGTTCGGCCGGCGGCGGGGGCGGCGACACGGTGCGCTTCGGCTACATCGGCGACTTCAACGGCGCCAGCCTGATCGCCATCGCCGACGCCAAGGGACTGTGGAAGAAGCACGGCCTGAAGGCCGACAGCAAGGTCTTCACCAACGGCCCGCTCCAGATCCAGGCACTGGGCACCGACAACCTCGACTTCGGCTACATAGGCCCGGGCGCCATGTGGCTGCCCGCCTCCGGCAAGGCCAAGGTGATCGCCCTCAACACCCTCGGCGACTCCGACCGGGTCATCGCCCAGCCCGGCATCAACTCCATGCAGCAGCTCAAGGGAAAGACCGTCGCCGTACCCGAGGGCACCTCCGGCGACATGATTCTCACGCTCGCCCTGAAGAAGGCGGGGATGACCAAGAGCGACATCAAGGCCGTCCCCATGGACCCGTCGACGATCGTGGCCGCAGTCTCCTCCAAGAAGGTCGACGCGGCGGGCTTCTGGTACCCGGCGGCGGCCACCATCAAGAAGCAGGTCCCCGGCCTTGTCGAGCTCGCCAAGAACAGCGACTTCAAGGACGAGGTCTCCTTCCCCACCGCCTTCGTGGCCGGCAACAAGCTGGTCAAGGAGCATCCTGACAAGGTCAAGAAGGTCCTCGCCGTGCTGCGCGAGGCCATCGACTTCCGCGCCCAGCACACCGACGAAGCCATCCGTCTCACCGCCGCCAAGCTGAAGATCCCCGTGGACCAGGTGAAGGCCGACGCCGCCAACAACAAGCTGCTCGGCGTCGACGAGCTCGATGCCCTGACCAAGGACGGCACCGTCGACAAGTGGCTCAAGGGCATGAACGACTACTTCGTCGAGGCGGGCAAACTCAAGCAGCCCGTCGACCCGAAGTCGTACTACACCAGCCACCTCTTCATGGAGGCCGGCAAGTGAACGAGTCCCGCAGCGACCGGAAGAACATCCTCTTCCTGATGACCGATCAGCATCGCGTGGACACACTCGGCGCGTACGGAAACGCCTTGGCGCGCACGCCGGTTCTCGATGAACTCGCCGCCACCGGCACCCGGTTCGACCGCTGGTACACCCCCACCGCGATCTGCACCCCCGCCCGCGCAAGCCTGCTCACCGGTCAGGCGCCGTTCCGCCACCGGGTCCTCGCCAACCATGAGCGCAACGTCGGCTATCTCGAGGACCTTCCCGAGGGCCAGTTCACCTTCTCGGGGGCCCTGCGCGAAGAGGGCTACAACACCGGCCTCATCGGCAAGTGGCACGCCGGCAATCGGCGCACCGCTGCCGACTACGGCTTCGACGGGCCCGAACTGCCCGGCTGGCACAACCCGGTGGACAACCCCGACTACCTCGCATATCTCGATGAGCGCGGGCTCCCGCCGTACGAGATCAGCGACCGTATCCGCGGCACTCTCCCCAACGGAGGTCCCGGCAATCTGCTTGCCGCGCGACTGCACCAGCCTGTGGAGGCCACTTTCGAGTACTACCTAGCCACACGGACCATCGAGCACCTCGAGAAGTACGCGGCCGACTACCGCGAGCGCAAGCAGCCCTTCTTCCTCGCCCTGCACTTCTACGGGCCGCATCTGCCGTACATCCTCCCCGACGAGTACTTCGACCTCGTGGACCCGGCGGACGTCGAACTGCCCAAGTCCGTCTCCGAGACGTTCCAAGGCAAGCCGCCGGTGCAGCGCAACTACAGCGCGCACTGGACCTTCGACACCATGCCGATCGAGACGACCCGCAAGCTCATCGCCGTCTACTGGGGCTATGTCGCGCTGATCGACCGGCAGATCGGCCGCGTCATGGACGCGATGCAGCGGCTCGGCCTGGCCGACGACACGGCGGTGTTCTTCACCTGTGACCACGGCGAATTCACGGGCTCCCACCGGCTGCACGACAAGGGCCCCGCGATGTATGAGGACATCTACCGCACTCCTGGGCTGCTGCGGGTCCCGGGCGCGCCCGCCGGGCTGGTGCGCTCGGAGTTCGTGAGCCTGCTCGACTGCACGGCGACCATCCTGGAGCTCGCGGGCATCGACCCGAAGCCGGCGCTCGACTCGCGCAGTCTGCTGCCGCTGGTGCGCGGCGAGGACCCGGAGTGGGACGAGGACATCGTCTGCGAGTTCCACGGCCACCACTTCCCGTATCCACAGCGGATGCTGCGCGAGGACCGCTACAAGCTGGTGGTCAACCCGGACTCGGTGAACGAGCTGTACGACCTGCACACCGATCCGGACGAGCTGCAGAACGTCTACGAGCACCCGGAACGGGCCGAGGTCTGCAGCCGGATGATGCGCCGACTCTATGACGTGCTGCGCGAGCGCGGCGACAACTTCTATCACTGGATGACGTCGATGTACGACATCGGCGAGGTGGGGCACGACCCGACACTCAGCGGGCTCGACGAGTCCACCTACCAGCCCTAGCCGGCCGGCCCGCCGGACGGGAGCCGCAGAACGAGGACCGAGAATGACCAGCGACCACCGCCCCTGTTGTACGCCGACCGCCACGACTGTCAGCGCCGTGCCGGCCCGGGCCGAGCCGCCGACGCAGGCTGTGCGGCTGCGGTCCACCAAGGGACAAGTCCGCCTACCGGGCGGCGAATTCGCGATGGGGGACGCCTTCGGGGAGGGGTATCCCGCCGATGGGGAGGGTCCCGTCCACCAGGTGCGTCTGAAGCCCTTCCACATCGACGAGACCGCGATCACCAACGCCCAGTTCGCCGCGTTCGTCAAGGCCACCGGGCACGTGACCGACGCCGAGCGCTACGGCTCCTCCGCCGTCTTCCACCTCGCCGTCGACGCGGCACCGGCCGATCTGCTCGGCAGAGCCGCCGGGACCCCGTGGTGGATCAACGTGCGAGGCGCGCACTGGCGCTGCCCGGACGGGCCTCGCTCCGGCATCGCGGACCGCCGCAACCACCCGGTCGTCCACGTCTCCTTCAACGATGCGACGGCATACGCCCAGTGGGCGGGTAAACGGCTGCCCACGGAGGCCGAGTGGGAATTCGCAGCCCGCGGCGGTCTGGCGGGCCGGCGCTACGCCTGGGGCGATGAACTCGCCCCGGACGGCCGCTGGCGCTGCAACATCTGGCAGGGCCGGTTTCCCGACCACAACACCGCCGAGGACGGCTACCTGACCACCGCACCGGTCAGGTCCTACCGGCCCAACGGCTACGGGCTGTGGAACACCGCGGGCAATGTATGGGAATGGTGCGCCGACTGGTTCTCGCCCATGTATTACGCACAGGCACCGGTCGACGACCCGCGCGGGCCCGAGGCGGGCACGACGCGCGTGCTGCGCGGAGGCTCTTATCTCTGCCACGACTCGTACTGCAACCGATATCGGGTGGCCGCCCGTTCCTCGAACACACCGGACTCATCTGCCGGGAACCTTGGCTTCCGGTGCGCCAACGACGCATAGAAGACTGATGAAGATCTTGTTGAGGGGCACCCGACCCGTGGGCCGGGCAGGGGACTGTAAGAGGGCGTTTGATCTAGGTGGATTGCCCTTTATCTCCAAGTAAGTTCCTCGCCAGGTGGGTGTCGTCTCGTCCGTTATGCGCTTGGTGAGGTTGTCGATCGAGGCGACGTGGATCATGGCCTCGTAGCTGGCGGGCAGGGTTTCGTAGTCTCGGGCGAGGCGCCGGTGCAGCATGATCCAACCAATACTTCGTTCGACAACCCAGCGCCTTTTGACGACGTGGAAGCCGCGAACTCCTGGGTTTCTGTTGACGACTTCGACGTCGATTCCGAGGCTGGCGCCGTGCTCGATGGCGGCGTTCTTGAAGCCGGTGTCGACCCAGCTCTTGGAGATGGTCGGGTAGGCCTTCTTGGCTTGGTCGAGGAGCTGGATTCCGACGGCGTTCTCGGACAGGCTCGCGGCGGTGACGGTCACGGCGAGGATGAGTCCGATCGTGTCGGTGAGGATGCCTCGCTTGCGGCCCACGATCTTCTTCGCGGCGTCGGTTCCCTGGCTGGTCAGGGGCACGTTGGTGGAGGTCTTCACGCTCTGGGTGTCGATCACGGAAGCGGTCGGTTCGGGCTTGCGTCCTTCCTTCACGCGGGCCAGGCCGGTCAGATCGTGGTTGAGCTGGGCGAGGATTCCCTCGTCGCGCCAGGCGGCGTAGTAGGCGTAGACGGTGCCGTGGTTGGGGAAGTCGTGCGGGAGGTATTTCCAGGGGATTCCGGTGCGGTTGATGTAGAGGAGTGCGTTGAATACGTCGCGCAGGTCGACCTTGGCCGGCTGCCCGGTGGGCCTGCGGTCGAGCCGGGCCTTTCTCCAGGCCGTCAACGTCGGCTCGATTAAGGCCCATCGGGCGTCGGACAGGTCGCTGGGGTACGGCTTCCGCTGGCTCACGCCGTAGCGTGATCATGGATGCGGCGGCAGGTGCGCTTCTGCTGCTGCTGGGCGTTTTCCTCGCCGTAGAGCAGCGGCACCCCGCACCGATGCTGCCGCCGGGCCTGTTCCGTCAACGGCTGTTTACCGTCTCCAACTCCGCCATGATTGTGGTGGGTTCGCGCTCATGGGCTCGTCATTCTTCTTCTCGCAGTTCTTCGTGGACGTCCGGGGCGGCTCGATCCTGCGGGCCGGACTGCAGACCCTGCCCGCTACCCTCGCCATGGTCGTCGTCAGGCCCTACGCGGGCCGCCTCGCCGCCAGGTACGGCTACCGGTCCGTCGTCACCAGCGGCCTGGCCCTGGCCGGGCTCGGTCTCCTCACGCTGGGGCGGGGTGCACGCCGGCACCAGTTACGCGAATGTGTGGTGGCGGCTCGCCATGGTCGGCGTCGGCTTCGCCCTGACCATGTCCCCGCTGACCGGCGCCGCTATCCAGGCGGTCGACCCGCAGGAGGGCGGCCTCGCTTCGGGCATCAGCAGCACCACGCGGCAGATCGGCGCGGTGCTCGGTGTGGCTGTGCGCGGAGCCGTGGTCTGCGCCCGGCAGTCCGGCGGCGCCTCCTTCGAGGCCGGTCTCGACAGCGCCTTCGCCGTGGCCGGAGCCGTCACCCTGGCCACCGCGGTGTGCACCGGACTGTGGCTGGCGAGGTCCCGGCCGACACCCACGCCCGTGCCGCAGCAGAGCCCTGACCTCAGCGCGCGGCGAACTGCGTGAACTGCCCCCCAGGCGTCCGCCGGCTTCGTCAACTGCACGCTCGCCGGGCGCTTCGAGTCGCGTGGCGGGCCGGTGACCGGCCGTGTGCGGTGGTCGTGTGGCTAGGGGCTATTGCCAGAACAGCTCTTCCACGATGATCTGTGGGTCCGCCGAGCGGGGGATGAAGACGTATCGCATCCAGCCGCGGCCGCTGTCGAAGTGGCACAGGTGCGCACCCTTTGGTGCAGTCGACCTGACCGGCACGATCCAGCAGCCTTCGGGAAGATCGGGCAGGGTCTCGATGCCGCGGAAGTAGGGGTCGGGTACGGTTACCAGCTCGGCGCGGACGGCGGCGAGCTGGGCCTGGACGTGGTCGGGAAGGCTCGCGCGTACGTCCTCGGCGGTGGCTACCCAGTCCATTTGCCATGGCGGCCCCATGAACTCATCGGTCACTGGCCGGGTTCCGCCATCCCGGCCCTGCGGCGCAGTCGCGTGGCTTCCTCCAGCAGGGCCATGGCGGTCTCGTTGTCCCTCGCCTCGACGGCCTGTTCCTCCAGCGCGCTGACACGCCGGTCGAGTTCGGGATCGCGCGCTACGGCGTACTCGGTCCACCACAGGGCGAGGAACGCGGGGACCGGCCCTAGGTCGAAAGCGTCACCGATCGCGCGCTTCCAGTGGGCATCGAAGTCGTCCAGTAGCGCTGGAGCGTGCTCGGCGATGGCTGCGCGCAACGCCTTCGGTGTCCGGTCGGGCATCGGCGGAAGGGCCGGAGGATGGTGGACGGGCTGGCTCATGCTGCCGCGCTCCCTTCCCGCGGTGCCTGCTTGGCCTTGTAGGCGGCGACGAGGGCCGAGACGTACTGAGGAGTCCAGCCGAAGTGCCGAGCGACGGCGGAGGCGCCTCCTCGGCCCAGATCGAGGGCGATCTGGGCGGCGGTGTCGGCGAACGCCTCGCGCTTGAGGTCGGCAGACCGCACGGCCTTGTCCACGGCCATCTGGGCATGCTGCAGCGTCCGTTTTTGCGCAGCGGTCAGTTCTGCCTGCCGGGCTCGGGTCTGGGGGACTTCGGCCATGCCCCCCACAATGCGCCACAGCCCAGTTATTTTCAAGTTGAGAGTTGTTATTTAGGGTGCCCGAGAGCGTGATCGAGTAGTCGCGTAGGGGTGAGATCTGCGCCCGGGACAGCAGCAGCGCTACCTGCGTCAGTGAGGAGTCCCGGCACGTCATGCAGGGGCGGCGTGCCGGGTGATGGCGGGCGGTCGCGTCCGGTCGGGGCCGCATCTCCGCGGGGCGGGCGGGGCGGAAGGTGATGCCGCCGGTGAGTGTGGCCTCCATGCGGGTGGCCTGCTCGCGGTAGGCGGTCGTCTCCCGTCGGGCCACCGGCGCCGGGCGCAGGCCCAGCAGCGGCGACAGTTCCGCCCACGCCGCGCCGAGCGAGGCCGACACCTGCAGGCGACCTGTGTCCGTCTGCAGGGGGACGGCCAGCCACAGGGTGCGGTGGTGCATTTCCTGGTCGTCGAGCAGGTCCAGGGTGGTCTCGACGTTCAAGGAGGAGACCGCCAGCTACATCAAGCACCACCTGACGATCGCCGGCCGGTCGGACCCGCTGTTCTCCGACGACGCCGTCGACCTGATCCACCGCACCAGCCGCGGCCTGCCTCGCTCGGTCAACAACATCGCCCTCCAGTCCCTCATCGCCGCGTTCGCCGACGAGAAGAGCATCGTCGACGAGTCCTCCATCCGCCTGGCCATCACCGAGACACACGCGACAGAGTGACCGCCCGCCGATCAGGCGGCAGCGGCCCGCAGATCTCCGGCCGTCAGTAGCGACAACAGCCCGATGCCCTCGGCCGCGAGGGCACCGGCGCCGCCTTGCTCACGGTCAATCACGCACAGAGCCTCAAAAACCTGAGCCCCCAGACCACGCAGGTCCGCGGTCGACAGCACGATCTGTCCGCCGCTGGTGACCACATCCTCAACGACCAGCACCCGACGGCCCTCGACCTCGGCGCCTTCGGCGAGACGGCAGGTGCCATAGAGCTTGGCCTGCTTGCGCACGAACGCGCAGGGCAGACCCGTGTGTCGGCCGAGCGCGGTCACCACCGGGATGCCGCCCATCTCCAGGCCAGCCAGGACCTCGGTGCCAGAGGGCACCAGCGGAACCATCTGCCGGGCGATCTCATCCAGCAGGACCGGGTCGCCCTCGAACCGGTACTTGTCGAAGTACTCCGTGGCAGTACGTCCGGACCGAAGCGTGAAACGCCCCGTCAGATGAGAGGCAGCATGGATACGGCGAGCAAGATCAGAATGTGTCACAGGCGTCCAGTCTTCCAGCCGCCCTTCCCCGCCAGGACACCGGCTCCCTCCACGGAACCAAGCCATGGACCGCCGCTCTCCATCCCGACACCATGAGCACGAAGCCGACACCGTGAACACCAATGACCCCTGCGGCCTGCGGCCGCAGGGGTCATTCCACATCCGCACGTCATCAACGACAGTGACGCCGTCGTACTCATCCAACGCGTCGCGCAACAGTCGTCTCGCGCTGCCATTGGTGGAGCGTCGGTATTCGAAGGTTGCAGTATTCGCCCGCGGGGCGAGCAGCCCCACACCCGGCCCGGTCACAGGGGAACCGACGAAATGCGGCTCGTGGGGTGACGAAATGGCCGGACTGGTTCAGCGGGCAGGACGGCCGCCGCGTGTTGCGCCTGAGCGGCGTGTTCACGGGAGGGTGTCCTCTCCGGTGGCGTGTCGTTCTTGATCGTGTGGCGGCTGTTCGAGCTGTCGAGGGTGGCTTTTGAGGAGTCTGTATGCGCTCGTGGCGGCGTTGTCTTGATGCGGCCGGAGTGCACGCTCAGGGCCTGCGGTCCGACTACACGGCGGCAGCGCGGTACCTGCGGCGCCGGGAGGTTGCCATGTGGGGCGCGGTGCGGCTGCTGACGCCTCCCGAGTTCCAGCCGCATGCTCTTGCCGGGGCAACGATGCTCGCGTTCACCGACGATGTCTGCGACCGAGGTCCCGTCTGCGGCCGCAGGAAGCGCTTTGAGGCGTGGTCCGGGCACGTCCAGTCGGCGCTGGACACCGGCACCTCAAGTCACCCCTTACTGCGGGCCTATCTGCATTCCGCCCACGCGTACGGGCTGCCCCGCCGGTGGGCAGATGCGTACCTGGCGGGCACGCGGATCGACCTGGAGTTCCCTGGGTTCACTGACGAGGACGACTACCAGCGCTACGTCGAGACGTTGACGTGGCCCGGCCTGATGCTGAGCACCGGGCTGACGCCGCATCTGGTGGCCGATGAGGACTTCGCGGCCTCCTGCCGTCTGGTGGCTGACGGGCTTCAGCGCGTGGACTTCCTGACCGACTTGGCCGAGGACGTGCGCAGCGGGCGCCTGACGCTGCCCCTGGCCGACCTCGACCGTCACGGTGTCAGCCGCGCCGATCTGGAGGCGGGCCGGGACACTCTCGGTGTAAGGGCCTTGATCTCGGAGACAGCCGGCCGGGCACGGGCCACGCTCACCGCGGCGCGGCGCACGGTCGATGAAGTGCCTGATGCCTACCGGCCGGTGGTCCGATGCCTCCTCGGCCTCTACGACCACCGTCTGGACCAGGTCATGGCCGCGGGCGCCGCTGCGACACGTCGACCGGTGCGCGAGGACCCGCTGACGTGTCTACGCCTGGTCGCCCGCTCCCGCCGTCCGGCTCTGCCCAGCCAGCGCCCCTCCAGCGACGACAGGACGGACACACCCGCCCAGCTGTCTTCACCCCAACCCTGACGAAGACGAAGCCCCACGCAGCATCCGCCCGCTCGTCGGGGTCGGGTGCCGGACGCGCCCTGCCTTCAGGCCGGCGCGACGTAGAAGGAAACGTTGAGATGAGATCTACCGGACCTGTGCTGCGGATGCGCGACGTCCGCAAGGGCTACCGTCGTCGCCCTGTTCTGCGCGGGGTGTCACTGGAGCTGTTTCCCGGCCAGCTGGCCGGCATCGTGGGCGAGAACGGAGCCGGCAAGAGCACGCTGCTGAAGATCCTGGTGGGCGACCTGCCGATGGACGCGGGCACGGTCGAGCACCGGGGTGTGTTGGGCCATTGCCCGCAGGAGACCGTGCTGCACGACGCGTTCACCGTGGAACAGCATCTGCGGTTCTTCCAGGTCGCCTACGGCCTGGACAGTCTGCACCGGGCTCATGAGCTGCTGGAGCTGCTGCACTGCTCCGACTACCGTCACGCGCGCCTGGACACGCTCAGCGGCGGCACCCGGCAGAAACTGAACCTGGTGGTGGCCCTGATGCACGACCCGCACGTCCTGCTCCTGGACGAGCCGTACCAGGGCTTCGACTGGGAGACCTACCTGCGGTTTTGGGATCTGGCCGCCAGTCTGCGCGACCGCGGCTGCGCGGTCCTGGTGGTTTCCCACCTCGCCTACGACGCCGAACGCCTGGACATCCTCTACCGGCTGCAGGACGGAACCCTGCACGAAACCGACCGCGTCAGCGTCAACAGCACCTCGCCGGCGGTGACGGTATGAAGCGGTGGTGGAGGTACTTCGGCACAGCGATGCGCTTCACGCTGCTGGAACAGGCGCGCAACCGGCTGGCGCTGGTGATCGTGGTCGTCTTCGTGCCCGTGTGGACCACACTGGCCTTCGAGGTGGTGACCCGGCTGCCGGTCCGCTTCTACGTCCGCCCCGCTGGCCGGGCGGTGACCATGGACGGCAACGTCCTCACCCAGATCACCGGAGCGCTCCAGGCCCTGGCGCTGATCGTGGGGTTCATGATGTTCGTGGCTACCGCCCGCTCCGCGCCCTTCGACCGGCGCCTGGCTCTGGCCGGCTACCCGCGCCTGTGCCTGGCCCTGGCCAAGATCAGCGCCCTCGTGCTGGTGGCCGCAGCGGTCGCTGCCTACGCCACCTCCTGGATGCACCTGTTCTGGCAGCCCCGGCAACTGCCGCTGTTCGCTGCCGGGCTGTTCACCGGGGCACTGATCTACGGGGGCATCGGCATCGTCCTGGCCGTGGTCCTGCGCAGCGAGCTGGCGGGCATGTTCCTGGTCATCATGATCAGCTTCATCGATCTGCTCCTGCAGAACCCGATCTCCAACCCCGACGCCGACAGCGCAGTGATGCGCTACCTGCCTGCCTACGGAGCGATGCAGAGCGCCGTGGCAGGCGGCTCATTGTCGTCGGTGACCTGGAGCAGTCTCCTGCTCGGCGCCGGATGGGCCGCCGCGGCCGCCACCGCCGGCATGACCGCATTCGCCCTCGGAACACGCTCCCACCGCCCCCAGCACTCCACCGACCCCACCATGAGCGCGGTCGCGCACCTGCAGGACGCGCAGCCGGTCGTGGTCGCGGATCCTGGTACCCCGGCAGGCAGGTAGTCGGCTCCTTTTCCCGGTGCCACGAACCGCGATATGCCCAAGCCCCCACCTTCGGTCCGACCCCGAGAGGCCCCGTACATGACGGAACTCGCGCTGCCCCCGGCGCGCACGGCACCGCTCGCGTCCCCCGCCAACGTCCGCGCCGCCGTTGAAGCCGAAGTAGCCGCACGCTGGCCCGACGACGTGACCGGCCTCGACGCCATCCACCACTACGCGCTCAAGGCCCCCAGTAAGCTCCTGCGACCGCTGCTGCTGTGCCACAGCGCACTCGCCCTCGGAGCCGACCTCCACCAAGTCCTGCCCGCCGCCGTCGGCTTCGAATGCGCCCACACCGGCAGCCTCCTCCACGACGACATCCTCGACAACGACGCCCTGCGCCGCGGCCGACCCGCCGTCCACACCCGCTACGGACCCGAGCAAGCCATCGTTGCCGGCAACGCCCTGTTCTTCGCGCTGTTCAACGGCCTCGCGGAATGCGGCGACCGGGGCATCAGCGACCGCCAGATCCGCGACGCCATGGCTGTCCAGGCCCGGGCCGGCATGGAGGTCTGCCGGGGAGCCTCGAGCGAACTCACCCTCGCTGGCGCCTTCGACAGCGACATCGCCTCCTACATGGCCATGGCCCGCCGAAAAACCGCCGTCATGCTCGCTGCCGCCTGCGAGGTCGGAGCCATCCTGGCCGGCGCCGCACCCGACGAGCGCAAGAAGCTCGCCGCCTTCGGCGAACACCTGGGCCTCGCCTTCCAGATCCGTGACGATCTCCTGCCCTACGACGACGAAGCCGGCCACAGCAGCAAACCCGGCGACAGCGACCTGCGCAACCGCCGCCCCACCCTGCCCATCCTGCTGGCCCTGAACCTGGCAGACGACGCGGACCACCAGGCCCTCAAACGCCTACTGACAGACCAGACACCGCCCGCAGCGCAGCGCGAGCTCGGCACCCTGCTCCGTCGCACCGGTGCTCTTACGCAGGCCCGTGCCACCGCCGACAGCCATGCGTCCACCGCTCGCGACACACTGGCCGCACTCCCACCCAGTTCGCACGTCAAGGCGCTGAGCGCGCTGACCCGCTAGTGCTCTGACCGCATAGGTTCGCCGGGCCGTTGAGGCTGCGCCATGAGCGGGCGTGCGCCCCAGCGGATCGCTTTCTCGCCGGATGTGGACGCGTTCCTTACGTTCGGTGGCCAGGACGTTGCGGTGGCGGGCGTTCGCGTTGCGCCAGCGCAGGTAGGCGTGCAGGGCCCGGATCTGCACG
>NZ_JBITHF010000028.1:0-49856 GCF_044457745.1 Streptomyces sp. NPDC050534 | reverse complement strand
TACACGGCCTTCGCGGCGCTCTCCATCCCGTTCGTCCTGAAGTTCGTGAAGGAGACGAAGGGCAAGGCGCTGGAGGAGATGGGCTGAGGCCCCCCGAGCCGAGGAGACGGGCCCAGTCCCCGCTGCCCCTCTCCTCGCACCCCACCGCCGCGCTACTTCGGGAGCAGCCGGCAGACGTACGACACCCGTACCGCCGCTCCTGGCCATGGTCGCAGGGGGCCGTCGCCCTCGTCCGGGGTGATGCTCTTCGCAGTGATCAGC
The DNA here is from genome assembly GCF_044457745.1 of Streptomyces sp. NPDC050534. Lineage (NCBI taxonomy): Bacteria > Bacillati > Actinomycetota > Actinomycetes > Kitasatosporales > Streptomycetaceae > Streptomyces > Streptomyces sp. NPDC050534. The sequence goes on along the minus strand of NZ_JBITHF010000028.1, from coordinate 49,595 downwards.
GGTCATGCCGGGATCGACTCGATCTTCAGGGAGTGCGGCCGACCTCGACCTTGAACTGATCGAGCGTCGGACGCTCGACGGTCACCCCCAAGGGCTCATCCATCAGCGCATCCTGCACTGCTGAGCGCATCCATGCGCTTCACCAGGTCCAGCAGCCGAACCTGGCCCGGAAGCTCTCCCGCGGGCCGACGCGGGGCATCTGTCAGGAACTTGCACACGCCCTCGTGCCTTTTCTGTCACGCACCTCAACCGGTCACACCCTGACCAGGTGAAGAGACCCGGTACGTGCAGCCTCTTTGATCTACAGCTGCCGCAGATGCCCCTGAGCCTTGATGGACAGCACATATGGGGGAACACTGGAGCAATGGCACGCAGGGAGCTTGAACTGCTCGAAAGAGTGACTGAGTCTGCGCTTATAAGAAACACCATCAAAGGGATTAAGAAGGGCGGCGGCTTGCTCCTGGTGAAGGGAGTGGCTGGTACCGGAAAGAGCCGACTACTGTCAGAGATTCGGACTGCAGCGGTCCAGGCCGGGTTTGGTGTGACCACTGCACGCGGCACGGAGTTCGAACAGGATTTTGCCTTTGGTGTAGTGCGGCAACTGTTTGAAGAGTTGGCGTTCAAGGCTGATCGGACCGCTCGGGAGTCCTTGTGGTCGGGGGCGGCCAGGCAGGCGAGAGAAGCCATTGAGACCATCACCGGTGCTGGTGAGCCTGGCGATTTCGCGGTTCTGCACGGTCTCTATTGGCTCACCATCAACGCATGTCAAGATCGCCCACTTGTATTGGTGGTGGACGATCTTCAGTGGTGCGACAGGCCGTCACTGCGGTATCTGGCTTACCTCCTGCCCCGCATTGAGACGCAGCCATTGCTGGTAGCTGTGGCGCTACGCACAGGGGAGCACGCTACTGATGAGCGACTGCTGCAGCACGTAATCTCCGCTCCGGTGCTCGCAGAACTGAATCCGAAGGAGCTCAGCGCCGAGGCGACGGCAAACTTGCTGCAGCAGGTAATGGATGGCGAGGTAGAGGAAGAGTTCGCGGTCATCTGTCACAGGGCCACCGGTGGGAACCCGTTGATGTTGCGTGAACTCGGCCTTACCTTCACCGCGCAGGGCCTGTCGGCCAGCGACAGGAACGCCGGGCGGGTGGCTGATCTCGGGGGGCTTGCGGTGGCCGATCTGGTCGCCTCCCGCCTCATGGCTTTGCCGGCGGCTTGCGCACCGTTGGCTCGGGCGGTCGCAGTTCTGGGCGACCGCTCGCCGCTGATGCGCGCTGCGCATCTGGCAGGACAGGATTCAATCAGTAGGGCACTTGAGTGCGCCATCCTCTTGGAGCAGAGGGGAATTATACGTATCGACGAGGTGTACGGCTCGCCGACTCTCTCCTTTGTGCACCCCCTTGTGCGTAATGCCGTCTATGAATCCCTTGACCGTGCCGAGCGCACCACATCACATCACCGTGCCGCAATTCTTTTGCGGGAAAGCGGCTCTCCTGCAGAGCAGGTGGCGTACCATCTGATGAGAATACCGGCAACCATGGATCCGGTGGCCGTTACGGACCTGCGTGCTGCCGCTGCTGCTGCAGCAGCACGCGGCGCTCCGGAGAGCGCTTATGTCTACTTGCGTCGAAGTCTTGACGAGTCACTCAAGGGCGACGAGCGGCGAGCGATTCTACTGGAAGCCGGGAAAACGGCACTACTGTTTGATGTGGTGACTGGGGCCCGTCTTCTGCAAGAAGCGTGGGAAGGGATGGGCCCCGTTGAACGCGCGGAAATCGCTCCCTATTTGGGTATGGCCTATATTTACCTCGCGAAGCCGGACGTTGGAGTTGATGTACAAAAATCAACAATTTCAGGCCTTCCGGCCACTGATGATGATCTCAAGAAGCGCCTTCAGGCATGTCTTCTCAGTTCCAGTACTTGGTATGTCCCCGGCAGGGAAGACATAGTGGACTGCTTGCCAGAACTACGTCAACTCCCGTATGGCCACGGCTTCGGAGACCGCCTTCTGTATTGTGCGGTTGCTGGTCGCAATACTGCTCTTGGAGACCCGTCCGGAGTGCTTCGCGCGCGCGAGACCCTGGCAGATGATGCGTTCGTCGACCAAGCGGACCCCAACGGGCCGCTGGCTTGCGGATGGTGGTCCCTGGCGGCGGCTGACGACGACGCGTCAATAGCCAGCCTGGACAGTGCGGTGAAGCGAGCCCATGTGGGCGGTTCCCTCTTCACATTGGCGTCCGTCTACATTCATCGCGGCTACACCTTGCTGTGGCACGGTGATCTTGCAGGGGCGGAACAAGATGGACGCGAGACAATTCGAGTGGGACAACTGAACGGTTCGGCTGTTGCCCGCCTATTGGGGTGCACGGTCCTGGCCGAGGCTTTGATCGAGCAAGGACGTCTCGATGAGGCTGAGCGGACTCTTGCGGAGGTGGGAGTCACCGTAACAACCTGCCCGCCAGGACCGGTGTACCTGTCTCTGACTGCGCTCAGCCGGCTGCAAAGAGTCCGAGGCGACTATGAAACGGCTTACGAGATCGCCCGGCAGGCAGAGGAGGCATGCCGTCTCTATCAGATTCAAAATCCGGCAGTCGCGGACTGGAGGACACTGGCTGCACTGGCTCTTCACTATCTTGATCGCGACGGTGAGGCTCGCGTCATGGCGGATGAGAATCTCAACCGTGCTCGACGATGGGGTGCGCCTCGCACTCTGGGTCGGGCCTTGCGCGTGTCTGGCCTCATTTCGCCCGAACGGGACCGAATCGAACTATTCGAAGAGGCAGTAGACGTACTCAAAGAGTCCCCTGCACACCTTGAATATGCAAAGGCCTTGGTCGACCTCGGGGCCGCACTGCGTAAGGCTGGTCACCGCAACGACGCTCGTCCGCCGCTACGACAGGCCCTTGATCTCGCCACCCGCTGCGGTGCAGTACCCCTGTCGGACCGAGCCGGTGCTGAACTCGCCGCCGCAGGAGCCCGCCGCCGACGCACAGCACTCACCGGTCCAGGTGCGCTCACCGCGTCCGAAAGAAGAGTTGCGGACTTGGCGGCAAATGGCCAGACGAACCGGCAGATCGCGCAAACTCTCTTCGTCACCCCTAAGACCGTCGAGGTCCACCTTTCAAACTGTTATCGCAAGCTGTGCGTTACCAGCCGTGTACAGCTTCCCGCCGCACTGGGTGTGTCGTGAATGGGGTGGAGACTTCACCGGGGGAAATCCACTGGCACAGCAGGGGCCGAACCGGAAGCGGGTGGCGGATCGTGACTGACGGCCCGGTCGGGTGCTTCATGCATGCCTGAGCCTGCTTGCTCTGCGGCGTAGGCGGCCACGAGTCGGTTCCAGTTGTACTTGCCCGGCACGATCTCTGAGACGAGGTGTGCGTGGATCAGCCGCGAAAGGGTCTGGCGCACCCGTTGTTCCGACTGCGCGGCTGTGCTGGCCGCGTCGGACGTGGCGAACACGTGGCCGGGCCAGGCGCCGAGGGCGCGGAAGAGGGAGGCGGCCTCCGGGTCGAGCAGACGGTAGGACCGGGCGATGGAGGCGCGAACGTCGAGTACCGGGTCCCCGTCGCTGGTGAAAGCGTCCAAGGCACTGTGCTCGGACGGTGCGTATTCGTCGGCCAGGCTTGCCAAAGGCGTCTGAGGGCGGTAGGCCGCGCGGGCGGCGACGTTGGCCAGTGCGAGGGGGAGGCGTCCGGCGAGGTGGATGATGCGGTCGACGGCTTCGGGCTCAGCATCCGTCCTGGCTGCTCCGAGGCGGCGGGCGAGGAAGCTGCGTGCGTCCGCCTGGCTCAGTGGAAGCAGGGTCAAGGGGAGCGCCTGGTAGCCGGCTACCAGCGCGTGCAGCTGCATGCGGCTGGTGATGAGGGCCATGGAACCGGGGCTGCCTGGGAGAAGATGCTTCAGCTGGTCTGCGTTCCAGGCGTTGTCGAGCACGATGAGCATGCGGCGCTTGGCCAGCAGGTCCCGGAACATGAGCCCGCGAGCTTGCGTGGTCTCGGGTACGGCCTCGGGCCGTACCTCTAGAGACTGCAGGAAGTCCGCGAGGATCCCTGCAGGGTCCCTCGGCTCGGCTCCTGGCCCTTCCCCGTGCAAGTCGGCGAAGAGCTGGCCGTCCGGGAAGCGCTCTGCCAGGCGGTGGGCGACGGTGGTGGCGAAAGCTGTTTTGCCGATGCCTGCCGCTCCGCCGACCACGCAGACGGCCACCGAGGACGACGCCTCGGCATCGGCGATCAACTGCTCGACCTGCTCTTGTTCTTTCTCACGCCCAACGAGGTGGGGCAGGGCTGCCGGTAGTTGGGCCCGTGGCCGGGGAGAGGCGGTGTGTCGCCCGCCGGCTGAGCCGTTGGTGTCCTTCGGAAGCTGGAATCGCCCGGAGAGGATGCGCTCGTGGACTTGCTGCAGTTCCAGCGACGGGCTGACACCGAGGCGTTGACGCAGCAGGTGACTGGTCGTGTGGTAGATCGTCAGGGCCTCGGACTGCCGTCCCGCGCCGTACAGCGCGGTCATGAGGAGGGCGCATACGCGCTCTCGAAGCGGGTGTTCGACCAGGAGAGCGGACAGTTCAGCAGCGGCCTCGGCGTAGCGCCCCCTCTCCACCTCACAGGCCAGCTGGTCCTCGGCGCATGCGAGACGCAACTCGCCCAGGACGCTGCGCTGCTGGCCTGCGAATGGCCCCGGGACCCCGGCGAGGGCCTCTCCCTTCCACATCTCGAGGCCCTTGGACAGCAGGTTCGACGCGGCCGCCAGGTCGCCGGTGCTGCGGGCCTCTCGTGCTTTGGCCGTCGTTTCCTTGAACCTGTTCAGGTCCACAGCGTCCGGTTGGATGTGCAGTAGATAACCCCCGTCGACCAGGTCCACCGAGCTGTCACTCCGCTCACCCAGTGCTCGCCTGAGCCGGTAGACATAGGTGCGCACGGAGCCTATGGCCGACAGTGGGGCCTCATCGCCCCACACGTCCTCCACGAGTCTCGAGAGGCTCACCGGCCTGCCCGCCCTGAGCAACAAGGAGGCGAGTACTGCGCATTGCCTGGGCTGGCCGGCCGCCTCCTCCAGTCCTTGCTTGTGCAATCGGACCGGACCCAGGACCGAGAACTGGATGTCTGCGTTCATGACTTCTACCGCCCCGAATGCTCTTCGATGGGGGAGAACTTCACGTCGCCGAGTCCTGCGGCCGAGACCTGAACGGCATACAGGTCGGTATCCGCGTACGAGAAGCGCACGGGCACACGTACGTGCTGGTCGAAGGTGACCGCGACTGCCACGTCGATGGTGAGTTCCAGGTCAGGAGAGCTCATGGTGATCCCTGTTCTGTGATCGGTGCGCGGGTGGATGGGGTCGGGAAGCTGGAGAGTTGCCCTGCAGCACGTGTGAGGGCGTCCAGTAGCCCTTGGCGGGTGCACCGGGAGGTGCGGGGCAGTTCGTGCAGGAGGCGGCTTCAGGCCGTTGCTTCGTGAACGGTCAGGAGGGCCCAGTGTGTGGCGGTGCCGCCGGGGTGGGAGCATGTGCCGTGGCTGGTGGCCAGCACCGCGACGACGGCCAGGCCCCGGCCGTGCTCCTCGCGGGTGCAGGAGGAGGTCCAGGCGCCATCGTCCCGGGCCGGGCCTCCGTCGGTGACGCCGACCCACACATGGTCTCCGGCCCGATCCTGGTACAGGTGCAGAGCCACCGGCGGCAAGGCATGCTCGACGGCGTTGGTGACCAGTTCGGACACCACCAGCAGCACCGACTGCGCGGCGTCCCGGTCCACGTGCCAGTCCTCGAGGACGGCGCGGGTGATCGCTCGTGCCGCACCCGCGGCGACCGGCCGGTGCTCCAGCGACTGGCTGACCGCGCCACCGGCCGGTGCACCCGGGCCGGCCACCGCGGTGTCCGCGCGGTCACGCGTCTGGCACATGTCCTGGGCCGGGCGCACCAGGTCCTCGACGGTGGTGTACATGGCGATCACGTCCCGTGCTGCGGGAAACGGCCTCATCGATCTCGGGCCCTTTCGGTGAAATCCTTACGCCCTCTGTTCTACGAGCCCCGATGAAGCCGGGCATTAGGGATGGCCCCCAATGTTTTGGGGCCTCCGTCCGCCGCAGTTCAAGACGCGCTCGCGCTGTACCGGTCGCGGCCCAAGGCGTCCGGTGGCCGGAGATCCGGCTCCGAAGAGGCCGTGCCAGGGCGCCCGTCGAGCCGGCCATACCGTTGGCGGCGGTGCACACCGCCCTGCGCAAGAAGATCCGCGACGATACCTGCTTCGAGGTAGGCGCCGAAGTCCGGAACCGTCACGTCCTGGCAGCGTTCGGACAGGCCGCAGGCCCGCCAGGCGGGCTTGTCCGAGGTGGTGTAGGGCACCGGGTGGGTGGCGACGATCACTGGTGCCATGACGGCGAGTCGTCATGCGCCGCCGCGGCCTCCTGGACCGTCACCGCCTCGATCGCGATCCGCGTCCGGATACGAGCGAGATCGTGACGCTGTCGGTAAGACGGCGCGACGAGCCGACACTAACTGGCTGCACGATGACGCCGGCCGCTGTGCACCACTGGACCGGGGCTCCCACGACAAGCGCCGAACCGCTCACAGAAGGAGTAGGAGAATGAGCGACACCAACCAGTCGGCCGAAGACCTGGCGATCCTCGGGCAGTTGAACCTTGACCACGTCAAGTCCGACCAGGCGAGCGACGCCGAGCACTTCAGCGAGCTCCTCGCTGAAGATTTCATCGTGCGGACTCCGGCTGTCACCCGCAACCGCGCCGAGTTCCTCGAATACATCGCTCAACCGCGGCCCTTCAAGGACTTCGCGGTGCACGACGTCAAGATGCGCATCCTCAGCGATGTTGCGCTGATCCACGGGCGCGCTACTTACACCGTGCCCGCCGATGGAGCGGAGGCTCCGGGCACCTGACCCGTACCCCCGCGGGGCCCCGGTCGCGAGACAACCGTGCACTCGCACTGGAGCCCCAGAAGCCCAGGGGTGGCTCAGGACAAGAGAAGGACGTTATTCGATGCACAACACGGCACCAGTGATCGACCCTGTCACCAGGGTCGGAACGCTCCGGCTTGCCTTTTTCTCCGCGGTGGTCTCCCTGGTGGCCGTGTTCGCCGCCGTGGGCTCGACGATCCCGCTGTTCAACGTCTACCGGGCTGAGGACGGGTTCACCAACGCCGACATCTCGATCACCGTCGTCGCCTACTCCGTCGCCACCCTCGCCACTCTGCTGTTCCTCGGAGGATTGTCCAGTCATCTGGGTCGACGGCCCCTGGCGATCGCCAGCCTCAGCCTGCTCCTGCTCGGCTGTCTGCTGCTGCTGGACGTGCACGACATCGGCATCCTGATTGCCGGTCGGGTCATGATGGGCCTCGGCGCCGGACTCGCCAGCAGCAGCCTCACCTCCTACATCGTCGACGCCGCACCCCCCAAGCCGGCCTGGCTGGCGTCGGTCGCCTCCAGCCAGACAGTCATGCTCGGCCTCGCCGTCGGCGCCGTCACCTCCGGCGCCCTGGTCCAGTACGGGCCGTGGCCACGCCAGCTGATCTACCTGGTTGTCATCGGCCTCCTTCTCCTGTCCATCGCACTCATCGCCGTCAGCCCGGAAACCGCGACTCCCATGCCGGGCGCCTGGCGATCACTGCGGCCCCGGGTCGGCGTCCCCGCCCGAGTCAGGCGGCTGCTCCCCGTCGCGGCAGCGGTGTTCCTGGCCACCTGGGCGGCCGGGGCCTTCTACCAAGCGTTCGTGCCCGCACTGGTCGAAGACCAACTCCACACGCGCAGCACACTCATCCTCGGAGTGGCATTCGCTGCCTACATGGGTCCCAGCGTCCTCGGCGCTCCCCTCGGCGGCCGGTTCACACCCGCGAGAGCCCAGCGCGTTGGCATGATCGGCTTCCTGGTCGGCATGATCGGCGTCATCACAGCCATCGTCACCGGCACACTGGTGCTGTTCATCGCCGCGACTGTCCTCGCCGGCGCCAGTCAAGGCATCGCCATCAGCGCCGCCACCCGAGGCCTGCTGCACGGCAGCACCCTGGCCGACCGGGCACCAACCTTCAGCGTGATCTACCTCCTCTCCTACAGCGGGGCGACGATCCCCGCCCTCATCGCCGGCCAACTGACCCACACCTTCTCGCTGCCACAGATCTCGCTCGGCTACGGCGGACTTGCCTTCGTCTCCACGGTGTTCACCCTCCTCGGCGCACGCAACCCGCAGGTCGCTGCGATCGCGAACAGCCAGGACGTCGAATAGCCAAACGGACGGCCGGCGGCCACCGGGCGATCAGACGGCTGTTGGCGTCGATCAAGGCCTGTACGGAGCTGTTGGTCATCCCCTGCCGTCATTGCGCCGACACCGCCGCGGCGGTCTCGCCGAACTTCATTCCTCAGGGAGAGCACACACATGTTCCATCGCATATTGGTCGCGGTTGATCCAAGCCCTTCGCGGCTCAACTCCGTACGGATGGCCGGTGAGATGGCCCGGCTGGCCGGTGCCTCCGTCCACGTTCTGCATGTCGTCACAGCGACCGCCACACTCGACAGCGTCGTACGCCTGGAGGACGACGCCGAAGCCAGGACGATCCTCGACGAGGCCGTCGCTGCTCTGCGCGACGAAGGAATCAAGGCGGACGGCACGCTCGCCGGCGGTCTGCTCAACGATGTGCCGGCCCTGATCAACGAGACGGCCGGGCAGTTCGGCGCTGACCTCATCGTCCTCAGCCCGCACCACCGCGGAGCCGTCGCCGCCCTCTTCAATCCCCGCGTGAGCGACATCGTCACGCACGCCAGCCACACGGCCGTCCTCCTCGCTCCGGAAAGGCCCGAGGCCGCCGACAGCTGAACCAGGCCGAGGCGCCTTGGTCGTTCGATCCCTGGGAGGGGGTCGAGCGATTGCCCTTGCGTGCGATGGCAGTGGCCAACGGCGCCGTGGCCGCAGACATGGCCGGTCCAGAATCCGCGAGTTCTGTTCGTCGAGCCGGTGGTCTACGCAGTCGGTTGTCGCCGTGTGATCGCAGGATGGGTCGACTACGTACGGTTCTGCCCTCGGGCCGATCGAGCGGTGCCGGGCGGGCCTGGTAATGCGCCCACGTGCCGTTGCGCCTACTGAGGTTTCCGTTGAGTTGTCGGCCGGGCGCTGCCACTGCCACCAGGCGCGAGCCATCTCAGTTCCGAGTCGGGCGCGCGGTTCCGCGGTCGGGAACTGAGCGAGGCGCAGGTTCTTGCCCGCGTTGAGGGCGCCCCGGCGTCTCCCAGTGCCCAATGGACGCTGACCGCGTACAGGTCGACGGCGGCGGGGGTGATCGGGAAGAGGCGGCCGGCAGGGTACGCGCCGGGGAGGCGGCGGGAGGCGCGGTGGGCCTCCTCGGTCAAGTTCAGGGCGTCGGTGCGTTGTCCGCCGCGTGCGGCGGTGTAGGTGAGCGTGCACAGCATCGCCCTGGACGCCGACTGATACGGGCCAGCTCCTCCCGGTACGGGTCACGCTGCTCGTGGCCAGCCATCCGGACGGTACGACGCCGACGTGGGTGAGACACCGGCTGGACGGGCTGCGGTGTGATGAGGACTTCGGAGGCTGGTACCCGGGCGACGGACGCCCCGGCATCTCTCTGGACAAGGTGGAGATGGTCACCCGCTGTCAACCCATGCGGGGGCAAGGGCGGCCTCTGTCGCAACCGGCCGGGAGACCACCTACCGGACAGCCCTTGGGAGTGTCGCCCCTCTGTTCTACTTCGCGCATGATTACAGCCATCTGCACCTTCGTCGGCATGATGACCCGGTCGATAATCGTGGCATGGCGAGTGCGGCGGAGAGCGGGCAGGCGGGATTAAGGACGGCGCGGGTGACCCAGGCGTCGAAGTCGTCCGCTCCGGTGGGGGCATCGCACTGGGCGAACTCGCGGGCCGCTCGCGCGGGTGAGGGCGTCGAGGAGGAAGGACTTGCCCTGGCGGCGGCGGCCGGAGACCACGTCGAGGGTGGCACGGGGGGCCGGGCAGGGCCGCGAAGCGGGTGAGCTCGGCCCACTCGAAGTCGCGGTCGAACATCTCGGCGGGCTTGTCCACGACACACCTCTCCATGGTGGGGTGGAGTGTGTGCAACGGCGCGGGGCCGGACGCTCAGGTGTCCGGCCCCGCTGTCGCCACCGCCTGCGCCGGCGCGGTGGTCGTCCTCAACTGCCGTGTTCCAGGCGGCCGTCGGTGTCCGCCCCGGACGGGAGTGTTGGCTCCGCGGCGAGGTGGGTCCACTCCTCGTCTGTGAAGACCCGGGAGCGGATCAAGAAGCGCACGCCCTCCGGTGTTTCGAGGGAGAAGCCGCTGCCCCGGCCCGGGACCACGTCGACGGTGAGGTGGGTGTGCTGCCAGTATGCGAACTGGTCGGCACTCATCCAGAACGGCGTGTCACCGGCGACGCGGCCGAGCAGGACGTCCGCGGCGCCGACCCGGAACTCGCCGCGCGGATAGCACATGGGCGCGCTGCCGTCGCAGCAGCCGCCGGACTGGTGGAACATCACCGGCCCGTGCGTTCCGGCGAGCCGCCGCACCAGGTCCTCGGCGGCCGGGGACAGCTCGACGCGCCTGGTGCGGGCGTCCATCAGAAGAACCCGAGCTTCTGGCCGGAGTAGCTGAACAGCAGGTTCTTGGTTTGCTGGTAGTGGTCCAGCATCATCTTGTGCGTCTCGCGGCCGATGCCGGACTTCTTGTAGCCGCCGAAGGCCGCGTGCGCCGGGTAGGCGTGGTAGCAGTTCGTCCAAACGCGGCCGGCCTTGATCTCGCGGCCGAGGCGATAGGCGGTGTTGCCGTCGCGGGTCCACACGCCGGCGCCGAGGCCGTAGAGCGTGTCGTTGGCGATCTTCAGGGCCTCGTCGACCGAGTCGTAGGTGGTGACGGAGACGACGGGGCCGAAGATCTCCTCCTGGAAGATCCGCATGTCGTTGGTGCCGCGGAAGATGGTCGGCTCGATGTAGTAGCCGCCGTCCAGGCCTGCCACGGCGCGGGGGCTGCCGCCGGTCAGGAGTTCGGCGCCCTCCTTCTTGCCGATGTCGATGTAGGAGAGGATCTTCTCGTACTGGTCGTTGCTGGCCTGGGCGCCGATCATGGTGGCCGGGTCCAGCGGGTCGCCGCTGACGATCGCCTTGGTGCGCTCCACGCAGCGGGCCATGAACTCGTCGTAGATCGAGGAGTGGATCAGGGCCCGCGACGGGCAGGTGCACACCTCGCCCTGGTTGAGCGCGAACATCACGAAGCCCTCGACGGCCTTGTCCAGGAAGTCGTCGTCGGCGGCCGTGACGTCGGGCAGGAAGATGTTGGGGCTCTTGCCACCCAGCTCCAGCGTGACGGGGATGATGTTCTCGCTGGCGTACTGCATGATCAGGCGGCCCGTAGTGGTCTCGCCGGTGAACGCCACCTTGGCCACGCGCGAGCTGGACGCGAGCGGCTTGCCCGCCTCGACGCCGAAGCCGTTGACGACGTTGAGGACGCCCGGCGGGAGCAGGTCGGCGATCAACTCGATCACCAGCAGCAGGCTCACCGGGGTCTGTTCGGCGGGCTTGATGACCACGCAGTTGCCGGCGGCGAGCGCGGGCGCCAGCTTCCAGGTCGCCATCAGGATGGGGAAGTTCCACGGGATGATCTGGCCGACCACGCCCAGCGGCTCGTGGAAGTGGTAGGCGACGGTGTCGGCGTCGATCTCGGCGATGCTGCCTTCCTGCGCGCGGACCACGCCGGCGAAGTAGCGGAAGTGGTCGATGGCGAGGGGGATGTCGGCGGCCAGCGTCTCGCGCACCGGCTTGCCGTTCTCCCAGGTCTCCGCGACGGCGATCTTCTCGAGGTTCTCCTCGAGCCGGTCGGCGATCTTGTTGAGGATGTTCGCGCGCTCCGTCGTGGAGGTGCGGCTCCAGCGCGGGGCGGCCGTGTGGGCGGCGTCCAGAGCGAGTTCGACGTCGGCGGCGGAGGAGCGGGCGACCTCGCAGAACGCCTTGCCGGTCACAGGAGTCGTGTTCTCGAAGTACTGGCCCTTCACGGGAGCGACCCAGTCGCCGCCGATGAAGTTGTCGTATCGCGGGGCGAAGCTGACGATGCTGCCGTCTGTTCCCGGCTGCGCGTACACCATGGCGGCTCTCCTCGGGGGGATGGCGAGTGCGGTCCGACGGCCCACGCCGTCGTGCTGCCGTGCACTGTGAACGCCCGAGGTTGGCGGGAGGTTGGCGCCTGCCCTCGTGTCCGGACGTCAGTCGCGCAGGGCCGTGGTGAGCCGGCCGGCCGCGACGGCGCGTCGGGTGTCGCGCGGGTCGAGCAGGCGCAGGGCGTGCTCGTGCACCTCCACGTCGTACGCGGCCCGCTCGCCGTAGCGCAGCGCGTGCTCGGGACGGGCGCTGGCCAGCACCGCCTCGCGCACAGCGACTTCGAGATGAGTGCGCCACTCCTCGATGCCGGGTGCCTCGGAGCGGGGCAGCAGCGGGCCTCGGTACAGGCGCAGGGCGGTGTCCGTGTCGCCGTTCTCCAGCGCGCGCAGTACTTCGGCGGCGTCGCAGGTCACGGGGGTGGTCAGCGCGTAGCGGCGGGTGGCGACGCCGCCGTCGAGGGCGCGGCGCAGATGGGAGATCTCCGCCTTGAAGGTGGATGCGGTGACCGGCCGGTCGCCGTAGACGGCCTCGCGCAGGCGTTCGGGGGTGTAGCCGTCCGGCTCCAGCGCGAGGAGGGTCAGGATCTCCAACTGCCGTGGCCGCAGGGGGAGTGGGGTGCCATGGCGTACGACCTGCTCGGCGCCGAGACAGGTGAGGCGCAAGGGGTCCGTGGTGTCGCGAAGACGCAGTTGCGGCTCGGTGCGCAGCCGCGCCTCGACGGTGGCGGCCAGGGTGCGCACGGTGGACATGGCCAGGGGGTTGGAGCGGTCCCAGGTGGTGGACATGTCCAGCACGCCCAGGACGCGGCCGTCGGCGCCGTGGACGGGGGCGCAGTAGCAGACCCAGTCGTGCAGGGCCGTCACGAGGTGCTCGGCCGAGAAGACGGAGCTGGGACGGCCCGTGCGCAGTGCCAGGGACAGGGCGTTGGTGCCCATGGCCTGCTCGTCCCAGCGGCCGCCCGGAGCGAAGTTGACGCGCTCGGCCCGCCGTCGCATCGTGCGCCCGCCGCACGTCCACAGGATCGTGCCGGACTCGTCGGTCAGGGCGGTGACGAACCCGGCGTCCTCGGCGATGCTGGTCAGCTCGTCGGCGAGGCCGTCGACCGGCCGCCGCAGCGGCGAGTCGCTCCAGCGGTGGTGCACCGCGCCCCCGTCGGTCACCGGGGCGCTGTCCCTGCGTGGGTCCACGCTGCTCAGCGAGCGCACCCAGGAGTCGGTCACGGCGTCCGGCAGTGCCTCGACGCCTCCCGGCGTGGAGCCGGCAGACCTCATCTGCGGCACCAGGCGGGACCATTCGTTCTCCAGAGCGGCTCGGCGCCGCCGGAGGTCACTGCGCTGTGACATGTGCTTTTCCCCTGCCGTCGAACGGGGACAACCGATTATTGTCCGCAATGACCGCTCCGGTGCACCTGCCCGGCCGGGCCGCGGTACCTACCCGATCGGACAGGTACCGCGCCGGACACATGCACCTAACGTGGTCCTGGGTCCGCCGACAGTTATCGGACAACCCGGCGGTAAAATCAAGGTTGCGTCTGCGGTGCGGGCTTTCCCGCCCTTTGGAGGTCGCATGTCGGTCATGTCCCGAGCCAAGCCGGCGGGCGGTAACGATCCCAGTGCCGACTGGAGCCGGGACGAGTGCCAGTGTGAGCTGCTGGGACCGCAGCGCACGAGCACGGACGCCGTACGGCGCTCCGCCCGCCTCGCCAAGTTCCATGTGCCGGAGATCGTGTTCGGGCCCGGTTCCCTCACTGAGCTCGGGCACTGCGCGCTGCGCCTCGGCGGCCGCCGCCCGTTCCTGGTCACCGACCCCGGGCTGCTGGAGGCCGGCTGGGTGGACGAGGCGGTGGCCCACCTGCGCAGGGCGGGGCTGCGGCCCGTCGTGTGGAGCGACGTGACGCCCAACCCCAAGGACCACGAGATCCAGGCCGGCTTCGAGCGGTACGCGGCCAGCGGCTGCGACGTGATCGTGGGCGTCGGCGGCGGCTCCGTCATCGATGCGGCCAAGGGCGTGGCGATCCTGTCCAGCAACGGCGGTCACATCCTGGACTACGAGGGCGTGGACGAGGTCGTGCAGCCCATCCCGCCGACCGTGATGGTGCCCTCCACCTCGGGCACGGGCGCGGACGTCTCCCAGTTCGCCGTGATCACCGACACCACCGAGCACATCAAGATCACCATCGTGAGCCGCACGCTGGTCCCCGAGATCTCCGTGATCGACCCGCGGTTGCTGACCACCATGCCGAGCTGGCTGAACGCTGCGACCGGTCTGGACGCGCTGACGCACGCCATCGAGGCGTTCGTCTCCCGCGCCCACAACCCGCTCACCGACGGCCACGCCCTGCACGCGGTCGAGCTGATCACCCAGAACCTGCTGCGGACCCAGGTCGACCCCAAGGACTTCGGGGCCCGCCTCGCCATGGCGCAGGCCGCGCTGGAGGCCGGCATGGCGTTCACCAACGCCATTCTCGGCGCCACGCACGCCATGAGCCACCAGGTCGGCGGCCTGCTCGACGCCCCGCACGGCGTGGTCAACGGCGTGCTGCTGCCGCACGTCATCCGGTTCAACGCCGAGACGTGGCCGGACCGCTTCGTCGCCCTGGGCGCCGCGGCCGGTCTGCCCGTCGACGGTGTGCCGCCGCACGAGGTGGCCGAGCAGCTCGCGGACCTGGTGCGCGCGCTGGCGGACGACGTCGGTGTGCCCAAGGGGCTGGCGAGCCTCGGGGTCGTCGAGCGTGACGTGCCGATCCTGGCCCGTACGACGCTCAAGGACGCCTGTATGGCCACCAACCCCAGAGACGTCGAGGTGCGGGACGTGGAGACACTGTTCCGCGAGGCACTGTGAGGCGGTCCTGGTGAGCGACACCGAACGGTCCCCCCGGACCGCCGACCTGGGCGTCCTCACCGGTCTGCGGTCCGGCAAGCGGTCGTTCTACCCGGCGTACGTGCGCTCCACCGAGCGTCTTGAGCGGACGGTGGAGGCACTCGACGGCATTTCCCGCGCCCTGGTGCGCACGGCGGAGGGCCCGCGCGCCCTGGTCGAGACCGTCGTACGGACCGCCGCCGAGCATCTGCGGGCCCGCTGGCTGCTGCTGGCCGTCGCCGACGGTGCGCTGCGGGCCGCCCGGCCCCGCTTCCTGCTGTACGCGGACGACGTGCTCATCGACGACGAGACGCGGATACCCGCCGAGGTGCGGGCGCACCTGGAGGTGCTGCGTACCCGACCCTGGGAGGCCCAGGAGCCCGACCGGGGCCGGGGCTGGGTGCGGGCGCCGATGACCCTGGACGGCGAACCGGTCGGCGGCATCGCCGCGGAGCCCGGCGCGGGCGTCGAGGTCGCCGACACCGACCTGGCCATCCTGCGGGTCCTCGCCAACCAGGCGGCGGTCGCGCTGCACCACACCTTCCTGTTCCACGCGGCGACCACTCTGCGCGGACGCGCCGAGGAACTGTCCGAGGCGGCGCAGCGCCAAGCCCGCGACCTGGCCGCGCGCAGCGCCGAACTGGCCGAGACGCAGGCGCGGTTGCTCGACGCGATGCAACGGCAGGCGCTCGACGACGAGCGGCGCCGTATCGCGCGCGAACTCCACGACAACGTCTCGCAGTACGTGCTCAGCGCGGGCATGACCGTCGAGGTGTGCCGGGCCGACCTCGCCGACCTCGGCGGGCAGGCCGCGGAGATCGCCGGCCGGCTGGCCGACGCCAAGGACCTCAACCGGCAGGCCGTCGAGCAGCTGCGGGCCGCGATCTACGCGCTCCACCACACCTCGCAGGAACCGGCCGGCCCGCTCCCGGTGACGCTGCAGCGGCTCTCCACGGTGCACCTGACCACGGAACTCGACGTACGGGTGCAGGTGGTGGGCGTTCCGGTGCCGCTGCCGCCCGAGGCCGAGCGGTCGATCCTGCGGATGACCGGCGAGGCGCTGTTCAACTGCGCCACGCACGGCAAGGCGGACCGGGCGCTGGTCCGGCTGCGGTATCTGCCGGAGGCGGTCGTGCTGACCGTCTCCGACGACGGCGGCGGCGACCCGACACAGCTGCGCCGCGCCCTGCGGCTGTCCCGCGCCACCGATCTCGCCGGCCGCCACCGCGGGCTGGCGAACATGGCCGCCCGGGCGGAGGAACTCGGCGGCCGACTGTCCATCCGCCGGTCGCGCATGGGAGGCGTCCTGCTGCGCGCGGACGTCCCGCTGCCGGTGAATCGCGCACGAGAGGCGGCCGATGACGACTGAACAGCGGGCCCAGGCGCCCACCGAGGCCCTGCGGATCGTGCTGGTCGACGACCACGCGATCGTCCGGCATGGGCTGCGGTCGATCCTGGAACGCGAGAGCGACCTGGAGGTGGTCGGCGAGGCGAGCACCGCCGCCGAGGCCGCCGCCGTCGTCGAGCGGACGAGTCCGTCGATCGTGCTGCTCGATTTGAAGCTGTCCACGGCGGCGGACACCGAGGGCCTGGAGCTGTGCGCGCGGCTGACGCGGAGCCATCCGGAGCTGGCGGTGCTGGTGCTCACCACCTTCCTCGACGACTCGCTGGTGGTGGAGGCGATCCAGCACGGTGCGCGCGGCTACGTCGTCAAGGATGTGGATACCACCGAACTGCTGCGCTCCATCCGCGCGGTGGCCCGCAACGAGAGCGCCTTCGACTCCCACGCGGCCGCCGCGATGGTCCGCTCGATGCGGGTGCAGCCCGAGAAGCCGACCTTCACCGAACGGGAGCTGAAAGTGCTCCAGTTGCTCGCCCGGGGCCTGAGCAACCGGGAGATCGGCGGCGAGTTGTACATCTCCGAGACCACGGTGAAGTTCCACGTCCGCAACATCATGCGCAAGATGGACGCGAGCAGCCGGGCCGAAGTCGTCTACGGCGCCAGCAAGTTGGGCGTCATCTGACGCGAGGGAGCCGGGCCGGCCCGGCTCCCTCGCTCATGTCATCCGCGCACGGCGGGGCGGCCCAGCGGCAGCCCGCCTCCTCCTGTGGCCAGTGAGGTCACGTGCAGGAAGAGGTAGAACCCGACCGCGACGAAGGCGAATACGGCGTACCCGCCCAGGGTGCGCACGCCGCCGGACCCGTTCAGCGTCGCCCACAGCACCAGTGCGAGCGCAACGTCGATCAGTGTGAACAGGACCGTGAAGGCGGCCGGCAACCGCAGTGTGCTCACCGTCAGCAGGACGATGGTGACCAGCCAGGAGATCAGGAACGCTCCCTGGGTGCGGGTGGTCGCGCCGGCCGTGATGCCGAACCAGCCGTGGATGAGCCCGAGGACCAGCACCGCGTAGCTGAGCCAGAATCCGGTGAAGACACCGAAGATGGCTGCGACGGCGCTCTGCCCGAGTGCGGCCGCCCAGACCGCGGCGATCAACTGGCCGAGTGCCGTGGCCGCCAGGATGATCGCGATCGGCGCTCCGGCGGCCTCGGCCGGGAGATAGCCGACCAGGGTGAGGCCGAGGGCGATCGAGCCCACGACGAAGGTGGGCACGCCGATCAGCGCCGGGTCCCCGTCCAGCGGGCCGGGCGCGGCCTCGGATCGGGATGTCGCGTGCGATGCGGCGGCGGGCGCTGCCGCGGCCGTTTCCGAGAGGGACATGAACGCTCCTTTGCGTTGTGTTTCTTCTTCGGGGCGGCGCAGTTCAGGGGTTCGGCGCAGTGCGCGGGCCGGGGCTCAGCCGGGTTCGAGGACCAGCCAGCCGCCGTGGAAATCGGCGACCGAGAACGGGTGGCCCGTGCGGTCGCCCAGGGCCTTGAGTTCGGCCGGCGTGAAGCAGCGCACGTGGCCGTAGGCGGCGGTCGGCTCGTCCTCGTAGGGGACGGCCACCACCACCCGCCGCCGTGCCAGCCGCAGCGCTTCCCGTACGACGGTGTCGCCGTGACGGGGTTCGAGATGCTCCAGTACGTGGATCACCGTGACGGTGTCCACCGCGCGGTCGGGCAGCGGCACCCTGGAGGCGTCGCAGGCCAGCGCGTCGAGCGCGAGGCCCCGCGCGTGGGCCACGGCCTTCAGTAGCCGCATGGTGGCCCGCGAGAGGTCGGAGGCGATCACCGTGCACTGCTCCCGCTCGGCGAGCAGCAGCGGCAGGAAGCCGAAGCAGGAGCCGACGTCCAGCACGGTGCCCGGGCCGACCAGGTCCAGGGTGTGCCGGTAGACGGGCGCGAACCCGGCGATGGAGGAGTGCCCGGCCGGCGCGGGAGCCTGCCAGTACATCTGGATCCGGGCCAGGGTGTTGTCGTAGAACGTGGTCCAGGCGGGCAGCGGCCCGTCCACGCACGAGCGCACCACGCCGGTGAAGACCCGCTCGAAGACGTCGCTGCCGGACAGCCAGCCCGGCGCGAACAGCTCTTCGGCGAGCAGCCCGGCCAGGTCGTTGTCGAGCTGATCGGGGCGCAGGGTGTGCCCCAGTTCGACGCGGCGGCCGCGGCGGCGCAGGGTGAAGTGCTCGGTGCGCACGATCGGCCGGGGGCTCGCGCCCTGCGCGGTGGGGCCGTCGCGGACCACCCGGACCAGGTGGTCCGCGTACAGGCCGGGTGCGCCCGGCGCCAGCGGGTCGATGCGGCGCGCGGCGATCGCGCTGCGCAGGCTCGGGACACTCAAGACGGCTCCCCCTGAAGGTCGGTGTTCATCGGCCGGCCGTCTCCCCTGCCATCCGCAGAGCCGTCCGTTCCAGGCCGGCGAGATCGGCGACCACCTGCACCCGGTCGCAGTACTCGGCGTAAAGGGGCAGGTCGCAGGCGCCCAGGCTCCAGGAGTAACGCGGTTCCGGCGTCAGCCAGATGGTCCGGCGGACCCGGCGGGTGATCTCCGCGAACGCCTCGGCGCGCGGCGGATTGCCGTTGCCGCGGCCGTCGCCCAGCACCAGGAGCGTGGTGCGACGGCCCAGCGCCTGCGTGTGTTCGGTCAGCAACGTCTCGAAGGTCCGGCCGTAGTCGGAGGTCGCGTCGACGTCCAGCAGACCACCGGCCGGCAGTCCGTCGAAGACCAGCCCCAGCGCCCGCTCCAGCGGATGCTCGGCGAACAGCTCGGTGATCTCGGTGGGTTCGTTGACGAAGGCATACGACCGCACCTGCCCGAACAGCGACTGGAGCCCGTGCACCAGGTGCAGGGTGAAGCGGGCCGTGGCACGCACCGACAGCGAGACGTCGGCGAGGACCACCAGACGGGGCCGGTCCTCGGCACGAGTGACGGTGACGGGCCGGAACGGCACGCCGTCGTAGCGCATGTTGCGGCGCATCGTGCGGCCGGGATGCACACGCCCCGCCGGGGTGGCGCGCTTGCGGCTGGTCAGCGCGCCCTGCACGGACCGGCCGATCCGGCGCAACGCCTCCTCCAGCCGGCCCCGCTCCTCCTCGTCGACCGCTTCGAGACGGGCCCGTTCGGCGAGCTGGGCCGACTCGACGGCCACCGACCGTAGTTCGGCCAGCCGGTCCAGATGCCGCTTCAGCAACTCCGGAAGATTCTCGATGATGCCCGCCAACTGCCGCCGCAGCGCATTGAGTTCCTGGTCGTCGGGACCGTCGTCCTGGCCGTCGAGCCAGCCGAGCAGGGCGTCCTGCTGAGCGACGGTCAGGATCGTGTCGACGGGCTGCCCGGTCGCCGGCGCGAGCCGTCCGGGCACCCCGGCGCCGTGCAGCCGCTCGGTCTCCAGCTGCACGGACGGGCTCTCCTCGCCCGGGCCCGCCGTACCGTCCTTGGACAGGACGATCTCGTCGGTCATCGAGGCCAGGTCGATCTTGTTGGCCTCCTGGTGCAGGTTGTACTGCTGCGCCAGGTCCTGCTGGTCGAAGAAGTCGCGGATGTCGGACGGCTTGCCGTGGCTGTGCCCCTGCTGCGGCGTTTCGGACGGCTCGTCGGAGACGGTGAACGACTCCAGTTCGCCGGTGTCGGTCAGATCGTCGTGCGCGTGGCTGTGGCCGTGGTCGCCGTCGGCGCCGTCCACCGGGCGCAGCGAGAAGAACGCGGTGAACAGCTCGTCGAACAGCGCGTGGTCGCGCCGGTCCTTCACGAGCGTCATGCGCAGGGCCTCGCGCAACGTCTCCCGCTCGGCGAGCACGCCGGGCTGGGCCGCGCCCCGCATGGCGTCCATGGCCTCCGAGACGGAGACCCGCAGCCCGAACAGCCGCAGTACGCGGACGAATCGGTGCACGCCGGCTTCCATGCACGCCTCCCTGATCAGTCGGTACGGCGCCGCGCGACGGCGGCGAAGGAGCGGGCGCCCTGTCCGGCGCCGGGGGCGGTGCGATGGGTCGGCCCGGCACCCGGGGCGCCGTAGTAGCCCTCGTCGTGCCGGCCCTGGCGGTCCATGGCGGTCCGTACATCGCGTCCGTCGGTCTCCTCGTCCGGCTGTCCGTGCCCGTGCGGATGGTGGTGATGGTGGCCGTCGTGGTGATGGTGGCCGGGTTCCGGCAGCGCGCGGTTGGGGTCGACCAGGCGCGGCAGCACGTCCAGCGCACGGTGCAGGTCCCGTTCGTACTTGAGGACCACGTTGGCGGTGTCGGCCAGGACGTCCGGGCCGAGTTCGTCGACGCCCAGCACCGCGAGGGTGCGGGCCCAGTCGATCGTCTCGGAGATGCTCGGGCTCTTGCGCAGCGGCAGCTCGCGCAAGCCCCGCACCACGTCCACCAGATGACGCGCCGCCGCCTCGGGCAGCCCCGTGTCCTTGGCCCGAACGATCTCCAACTCCCGCCCGGCGTCCGGGTAGTCGAGGAACAGGTGCAGGCAGCGGCGCTTCAACGCGGCGGACAGGTCACGGGTGTTGTTGGAAGTGAGGACGACGTACGGCGGGACCTTGGCGGTATACGTGCCGATCTCCGGCACCGACACCTGGTACTCGGCCAGGCACTCCAGGAGCACCGCCTCCAGTGCCTCGTCCGCCCGGTCGACCTCGTCGATCAGCAGGACCGCCGGCTGCTCGCCGCGCACCGCGTCCAGCAGCGGGCGGGGCGCGAGGAAGCGGTCGGAGAAGAAGACGCTGTCCTGCTCCTCGATCCGGAGGACGGCCGAGGCCAGGTCAGGGGCGTCCGCGGTGAGGTCGCCGATCTTGTCCCGGAGCATCTGGGTGTACAGCAGCTGCTTGCCGTAGTCCCACTCGTACAGGGCGCGGCTCTCGTCCTGGCCCTCGTAGCACTGCAGCCGCAGCAGCCGGCGTCCGGTCGCGGCTGCCAGGGCCTTGGCCAGCTCGGTCTTGCCGACACCGGCCGGACCTTCGAGGAGCAGCGGCTTGTCGAGCCTGGTCTGCAGGAAGACGGTGGTGGCGAGGCGGCGGTCGGCGATGTAGCCGTGGGCGGCGAACCGCTCGGCGACGTCGTCCACCGAGCCGAACGCGGGGTTGTCGGGTGTGGCGGGCACGTTTCCTCCGTCCGGTGGGGCGGGAGCGGGGGGCGACGTACCGGTTCTGCCCCCCGCTCCCGGGTACGAGGTGCTCAGCCGAGCAGGTCGTCCAGGTCGCCGGTCATGCAGTGCTCCACGACGGGGCGGACGGTCTCGAACGTGCACTCCTTGGCGTTGCCCGGGGTGCAGGCGTCACCGAGGACGTGGTGGGTGATGCGGTCGACGTCACCGGCGTCGCCCTTGATCTCCTTCGCCTGCTGGTAGAACTTCGTCGGGCCCTGGCCCAGACGGTTCTTGGAGTAGCTGTCCTGCTGGACGTCGGTGAACTTCTCCGGGATGCCGACGTCGCGCAGCAGCCTGATGCCGGCGGCGAGCGCGGCCTCCGCGGCCTGCACCTTGGTCATGCCATGCGTGTCCACGCCCATCGCCTCGGCGATGTCCGCGAACCGCTCGTAGTGCGCGGGCATGTTGAAGGCCCAGACGCGGGGCAGCGCGATGGCGTTGTTGAGGCCGTGATGGGTGTCGTAGAACGCACTGACCGCGTGCGAGATGGAGTGGATGATGCCCAGACCGCCGGAGTTGAACGCCTGCGCGGCGATGTACTGCGCGTACATCATGCCCTCGCGTCCGGCCAGGTCCTGGCCGTTCCACACCGCCTCCCGCAGATGACGGGCCGTCAACTTGATGGCATGGAGCGCATTACCCAGCGAGGGCTGGAAGTTGAGCCGGGAGACGTACGGCTCGGAGGCGTGCGCGAGCACGTCGAAGCCGCACTGCGCGGTGTAGTCGAGCGGGCAGTCGTAGTAGAGGGTGGGGTCGTCGATGGCGAGGGTGGCCACCGACGCGTCGTCGAAGGCGACGTACTTGTGCGGGTTGTCGGGGTCGGTCGTGGTGTCGGTGATGACGTACGCCCACGACGTCTCAGAACCGGTGCCGGCCGTGGTGGACACCGCGATGTGCGGCGGGTTCTTGGGGTTCTCGGACTTGTTGAAGCCCTCGAAGTCGTTGACGTTGCGGCCGTCGTGGGCGACGGAGATACGGGCGCCCTTGCACGCGTCGTGCGACGAGCCGCCGCCGATCGACACGAACGAGTCGCACTTGTTCTCCTGGTACAGCGCCACGGCGTCCATGACGTTGTAGTCCTTGGGGTTCGACTCGACCTTGTCGTACACCACGACCTCCAGGCCGTGGTACTTCATCGACTCGGCGATCTTGTGCACGGTGTCGCTGCCGCGCAGACCGGTGGTCATCACCAGCGTGCGCCGGAAGCCCAGCTTCTTCGCCTCCGGACCGATCAGCTCATGGGCGCCCGGGCCCATCAGCGCCCGGGGGAAGGGGTGGAACTCCTTGATCGGGAACGGCTTGAGAAGTTCTTCGACCTGCATGATCGCGACATTCCTCTCCGCGCGGGTGGACCGCGCGTCCTGCGTCGATTGCTCCGTTGCCTGCGGCGCAGATGTCCGGGGGAGCACGGACGTGCCGGACTTCGTGGCGTGACTCACCTTCCGGGAAGGGGGCCGCGGCGCGACACCGGTCGCCCGGGCAGCAGCCGGGCGCGGACGCAGGGGATGTGACCTGACCGATCGGACAGGGGGCCGGGCGGCGCCCGGCCCCGGCGGATCACACCTGTTCGACCGGAGGGGGCGAGGGCGGCCGGAAGCAGGGCGAGCGGCGCGGCGGCCCCGCCGTAGCGTCGAGAACGGCCCGGTCACCGCGGGACGGGACCGGCCGCCCCCAATTCCCTTACCGATCAGGAGCTTTGCCATGGACGAGGATCAGACAAGGGCCGAGCAGGACACGATCGACGCCGCCGGCGAACTCGTCGAGGAGGTCCTCGTCGAAGAGGTCTCCATCGACGGCATGTGCGGCGTCTACTGAGCCCCGCCATGACCTCCCAGACGTTCGACGCGGCCCGCCCTTACCGGCTGAACCCCTCCGTCGCGCTGCGCCCCGAGCCGTTCGGGGCGCTCGCCTACCACTTCGGCAACCGTCGGCTGTCCTTCCTGAAGGCACCGGAACTCGTCGAACTGGTCCGGGGCCTGGACCGGCACTCCAGCGCCGGGGACGCCCTCGCCGGCGTGCCCGACGCCCGGCGCGGCGCCTTCCTGAGTGCGCTGGCCTCCCTGGCCGCCGCCGACATGATCATTCCCCGGCGCAGTGGAACCGGAGCGCAAGGATGACCACCCTTCACGACCCACCTGTGGAGCGGGTGCCCGCCCTCGTCGAGCAGTTCAAGGGCGGCCTGCACGCCCCGATCTGCCTCACCTGGGAGTGGACGTACGCCTGCAACCTCTCCTGCGCGCACTGCCTGTCCTCGTCCGGCCGGCGCGACCCGCGGGAGCTGTCCACGGACGAGATCAAGTCCGTGATCGACGAACTCCAGCGCATGCAGGTCTTCTACGTCAACGTCGGCGGCGGCGAACCCACCGTCCGCCCCGACTTCTGGGAACTGCTCGACTACGCGATCGCCCACCAGGTCGGTGTGAAGTTTTCCACCAACGGCCTGCGCCTGACCCCCGACCGGGCCCGGCAGTTGGCCGCGACCGATTACGTCGACATCCAGATCTCCCTGGACGGCGCCACCCGCGAGGTCAACGACGCGGTGCGCGGCGCGGGTTCGTACGACATGGCGATCCGCGCCATGGAGAACCTCGCCGACGCGGGCTTCCGCGACTTCAAGATCTCTGTGGTGATGACCCGTCAGAACGTCTCCCAGCTCGACGACTTCGCCTCGATCGCCGACCGCTACGGCGCCCAGCTGCGCATCACCCGGCTGCGGCCCTCCGGCCGCGGCGCGGACGTCTGGGACGACCTGCACCCCACCGCCGAGCAGCAGTACGACATCTACAACTGGCTGGTCGGACACGGCGAACGGGTGCTCACCGGGGACTCGTTCTTCCACCTCAACGCACTCGGCTCGGAGCCCATCCCGGGCCTGAACCTGTGCGGCGCGGGCCGGGTGGTGTGCCTGATCGACCCGGTCGGAGACGTGTACGCCTGCCCGTTCGCCATCCACGACGCCTTCAAGGCGGGCAATGTCCGCTCGCCGGGCGGCTTCGACCGCGTGTGGCGGGAGTCGGAGCTCTTCGCCGAGCTGCGCCGTCCCTCCACCGGAGGCGCCTGCTCGGGCTGCTCCGCCTACGACAGCTGCCAGGGCGGCTGCATGGCGGCGAAGTTCTTCACCGGTCTGCCGCTGGACGGCCCCGACCCCGAGTGCGTCAAGGGCCACGGCGCCGCCGCGCTCTCGGCCGTGGCCCGCGACGCGCTGCCGCCGCAGGGCAACGACCACTCGCACCGGAAGGTGCCACTCGGCATGCCCGCGGTACGGACCGCCCGCCCGGACCGCATGTGCGACGAGAGCCCGCTGGCCGGGCTGCCCTCGGACCAGGTCGGGTGAGCACGCCCGCAAGACGACGAACAAGTAATCGGCAGAAGGAGATTGATGATGAGCGGGTGGTTCGAGACGGTCGCCGAGGCCCAGCGAAGGGCCGGCAAGCGGCTGCCGAAGTCGGTCTACAGCGCACTGCTCGCCGGTTCCGAGAAGGGTGCGTCCTACGACGACAACACCAGGGCGTTCGCGGAGCTGGGCTTCGCGCCCCATGTGGCCGGGCTGTCGGCCAAGCGCGACCAGGCGACCACGGTCCTGGGTGAGCAGATCTCGCTGCCGGTGATCATCTCGCCGACCGGTGTGCAGGCCGTGCACCCCGACGGCGAGGTGGCCGTCGCCCGCGCCGCCGCGGCCCGCGGCACGGCGATGGGCCTCAGCTCCTTCGCGAGCAAGCCGCTGACGGACGTCCTGGCCGCCAACGCGCAGACGTTCTTCCAGATGTACTGGATGGGCTCCAAGGACGCGATGCTGCGCCGCATCCAATACGCCTACGAGGCCGGCGCCAAGGGACTCATCGTCACGCTCGACTGGTCCTTCTCGCACGGGCGCGACTGGGGCAGCCCGAAGATCCCCGAACGGCTGGACCTCAAGGCCATGACACGGTTCGCGCCGGAGGCGCTCAGCCGGCCGCGCTGGCTGCTGGACTTCCTCAGGTCCCGCAGCCTGCCCGACCTGTCGGCCCCCAACCTCACCGAACCGGGCGGGCAGGCGCCGACGTTCTTCGGGGCGTACGGCGAGTGGATGCAGACCCCGCCGCCGTCCTGGGAGGACGTGCGCTGGCTGCGCGAGCAGTGGGACGGGCCGTTCCTGCTCAAGGGCGTCAGCCGGGTGGACGACGCGCTGCGAGCCGTCGACGCGGGCGTCACCGCGATCTCCGTGTCCAACCACGGCGGCAACAACCTCGACACCACCCCGGCCCCGATCCGCGCCCTGCCGGCCGTCGCGGACGCGGTGGGCGACCAGATCGAGGTCCTGCTGGACAGCGGGATCCGCCGGGGCAGCGACGTCGTCAAGGCGCTCGCGCTCGGCGCGAAGGCCGTGATGATCGGCCGCGCCTACCTGTGGGGCCTGGCCGCGGGCGGGCAGACCGGAGTGGAGAACGTCCTGGACATCCTGCGCGGCGGCATCGACTCCGCCCTGCTGGGCCTCGGCCGCTCCTCCGTCCACGAACTGACCCGCGACGACGTGCTGATCCCGCCGGGCTTCACCCGCACCCTGGGCGCGGTCTGAGATGCGGGCCGAACCAGCAGCCGCCAAGACGTGGGGGAGACCGACGGCTGAACCGGCAGCGGCCGAGGCACCAGTGACGTCGGCGGCCGAACCCGCGCCGGCCGAATCGGGGACGGCGTCGGCCGAATCGGGGACGGTGTCGGCCGAACCGGCAGGGGTCGAATCGAGGAGGCCGAAGGCCGACGCGTCCGGGCCGTCGACCCGCCTCGCCCACCACGCCTGGCCGGACCTCGAAGGGCGCGCCCCGCTGGTGCTGCTGCCCCTCGGTTCATTCGAGCAGCACGGCCCGCATCTCCCGCTGGACACCGACACCGCCGTGGCCTCGGCGGTCGCCGGGCGCGCCGCGGCCCGGCTGTGCGGCGAGGTGGAGGTGCTGGTCGCGCCCGCCCAGTCGTACGGGGCCAGCGGCGAGCACGAGGGGTTCCCCGGCACGGTGTCCGTCGGCCACGACGCGCTGCGCCTGCTCGTCACGGAGATCGGCCGCTCGATGCTGCGCTGGGCAGGCCGCCTGCTCGTGGTGAACGGGCACGGCGGCAATCTGGTGAGCCTGGCCGGCGCGGTGACCGGACTGCGCGCGGAGAGCCGCGACGTCGCCTGGTGGCCGTGTCTGCCGCCGGGTTCCGACGCCCACGCGGGCCGCACCGAGACCTCGATGATGCTCCGGCTGCGGCGCTCCGCCGTACGCACGGACCGGGCCGTCGCCGGACCGACCGACCCCATCCATCTGCTGTTGGACCGGCTGGTCGCCGAATCGGTCCGCGGCGTCAGCCCGTCCGGCGTCCTGGGCGACCCGGCCGGGGCCCGCGCGAGCGAGGGCGAACGGCTCTTGGAACGTATGGCGGACCGCCTCGCCACCGACATCCGGGCCTGGCAGGTCTCCGGGCGCGGCCGACTCGGCACGGCCGAACGGCAGCCCGTGGCCGTGGGAGCGATGCGATGAGCGGCCCAAGGGTCGCCGTCGTCACCGGTGCCGCCCGGGGCATCGGCGCGGCGACCGTCCGCAGGCTCGCCCGCACCGGCTGGGCGGTGGTCGCCGTCGACCGCTGCGCCGACGACCCCGACGTACCGTATCCACTGGCCGAACCCGCCCAACTGGACATGTTGGCAAAGGAGTTCGAGCTCGTCCGCACACTTCAGGCCGACGTCCGCGACGAGGTCGCCCTGCACGCCGCCGTCGAGAGGGCCGAGCGCGATTTCGGCGGTCTCGACGCCGCCGTGGCTGCGGCCGCCGTCATGCTCGGCGGCGGGGCGGTGTGGGAACAGACCGACGCGCAGTGGCGGACGCTGCTCGACGTGGACGTCATGGGCGTGGCGCACCTCGCCCGCGCCGCCGTACCCGCCCTGCTGCGTCGGCCGCAACCGCGCACCGGCCGGTTCGTCGCCCTCGCCTCGGCCGCCGCGCACCGCGGACTGTGGGGACTCGGCGCCTACTGCGCCGCCAAGCACGCCGTGGCCGGCCTGGTCCGCGGCCTCGCCTGCGACCTGCGGGACACCGGGGTGAACGCGGTCGCCGTGTCGCCCGGCTCGACCCGTACCGACATGCTCCGGGCCACGGCGGATCTCTACGACCTGCCGGAGGTCGACAAGCTCGCCGAACAGCAGCTGACCGGGCGGCCGTTGGAGCCCGAGGAAGTGGCCGCCGTGGTCGCCTGGGCCTGCTCGGCCGACTCCTTCGCCGTCACCGGCTCCGTACTCCACGCGGACGGAGGCTTCACCGCATGACACTCCTACGGCATCCCGAAGATTCCCCGGCGTCCGCGCCGGACGGCCGGCTTGTCGCCCCCGCGCAGGTCACACTGCCCGATGGATTCGCAGTCGAACTCGCCGCCGGCACCCACCGATCGCGGGACGGCCGGCTCATGGTCGGCGGCTCTCCGCTGCGGCTGATCCGACTCACGGACGCCGCGGTCCGCCGGCTCGGCGAAGGCCGGTTCACCGTGACGGACGCGGCGAGCGCCGTGCTCGCCCGGCGGCTCCTGGACTCCGGCATCATGCACCCCCGCCTCGTCCCGGCGCCGGTCGCCGACACCACCGTCGTGATCCCCGTGCGCGACCGCGCCGACCGGCTCGACCTCCTGCTG
The DNA here is from genome assembly GCF_044457745.1 of Streptomyces sp. NPDC050534. Lineage (NCBI taxonomy): Bacteria > Bacillati > Actinomycetota > Actinomycetes > Kitasatosporales > Streptomycetaceae > Streptomyces > Streptomyces sp. NPDC050534. The sequence continues at coordinate 21,491 of NZ_JBITHF010000028.1, read as the reverse complement.
AGCGCGCTGCGCGCCGATGCCGCGACCTCGGGCCTGCCGATGCTGGTCGTGGACGACGGCTCCCGGGACCCTGCCGCCCTGGCCGCGGTGGCCCGGCGCCACGACGCCCGGCTGCTGACGCACCCGTACAACAGGGGCCCGGCGGCGGCCCGCAACACGGGTCTGCGCCAGGCCCGTACCTCCTACGTGGCGTTCTGCGACTCCGACGTGGTGCCCGAACCCGGCTGGCTCGCAACGCTGCTGGCGCAGTTCGCAGATCCCGCGCTGGCCCTCGCCGCACCACGCGTGACCGCGCTGCCGGTGCCCGATCCCGGACGCCTCGACCGCTACGAGGAGAACAACTCGCCGCTGGACATGGGCGCTTCGGAAGGGCCGGTCGTCCCCCTCTCGGCCCTTTCCTACGTGCCCAGCGCGACCATCGTGGTCCGCCGCGAGGCCGTCGGCGCCGGCTTCGACGAGGCCATGCGTGTCGGTGAGGACGTCGACCTGTGCATGCGTCTGTACGAGGCGGGCTGGCGGGTGCGCTACGTCCCGTCCGCCCGCGTGGGCCACCGGCACCGCACCGACCTGTGCAGCTGGCTCGCCCAGCGGGCCCAATACGGCACCGGAGCCGCCGACTTGGCCCTGCGCCACCCCGGCCAGGTGCCGCCGCTCTACGTCGCCCCCTGGTCGTTGGCCGCCTGCGCGCTGCTGCTGCGCGGCAGGCCGGGCCCGGCCGCGCTGGCCGCGGGTCTGACGGCGGCGACCGCCGTGCGCGTGGCCCGCAGGATGCCCGACGCCGACCATCCCGCCCGGGCGGGCGCTCTGCTCTCGCTGGCCGCCCTGCGCGGCACCGGCGAGCAGCTCCTGACCTGTGCCACCCGCCACCACTGGCCGGTCGCGGTCGCTGCGGCCGCCGTCAGCCGCCGCGCCCGGTACGCGCTGATCGCCGCTGCCGTCGCCGAAGGCCTGGTGGACCACCGCCGCTCCGGCACCTCCCTCTCCGCGCCCACGCACGCCGCACTGCGCCGCCTGGACGACCTGGCCTACGGCTTCGGCGTCTGGCACGGCGCGGTGCGCCGCAGGACCGCGGCACCGCTGCGGCCACGCCTTGCGCTGCGGATGGTGAGCCGCTGGACGTCGGCGCGACCGTAGGCGAAGGCCGCGGTGCGCGCGCCGTCCGGCGCGACCACCAACCTCCCACCAACCCTCTCCGGCCACCATGAGCCGACCCGCCCGCAGCGCCCGCTCCCGGCACCCGCACCCCTGGAGGATCCGCATGTCCCCGCGCTCCGACCACCTCGTCCGCCCCGAGAGCCCGCGTCCCACCGGCGGCGGGCCGACGCCCGGACCGTCCGAGCCGGCTGCGGACGACCGCCTTGCGTTCTGGGCGGAGCAGGCGGGACGGCTGCACTGGGACACCGGGTGGAGCCAGGTCCTCGACTGGTCGAATGCTCCCTACGCCCGCTGGTTCGGCGGAGGCCGGCTGAACGTGGCGTACAACTGCGTGGACCGGCACGTCGAGTCCGGCCACGGCGGCCAGGTCGCCTTCCATTGGGAGGGCGAGCCGGGCGACACCCGCACGATCACCTACGCGGAGCTTCAGCACGAGGTCTGCAGGACCGCAAATGCCCTGCTTTCGCTGGGACTTGAGACCGGGGACCGTGTTGCCATCCAGCTGCCCATGATTCCCGAGGCCGTGTTCGCCATGCTGGCCTGCGCACGGCTCGGGCTGCCGCACAGCGTGGTGTTCGGCGGGTTCTCCCCGGCCGCGCTCCGGTCCCGGGTCGAGGACGCCGAGGCGCGGCTGCTGATCACCTCGGACGGCCAGTACCGCCGGGGCGGGGCCGAGCCGATGAAGGCGAACACCGACGAGGCGATCGCGGCCACGCCCTGCGTCGAGCACGTGCTGGTGGTCCGCCGTACCGGCCTCGAGGTGCCCTGGACCGAGGGCCGCGACCTGTGGTGGCACGAGCTCGTCGGCGCCCAGTCGGACCGGCACACGCCCGAGTCCTTCGACTCCGAGCACCCGCTGTTCGTCCTGTACACCTCGGGCACGACCGGCCGGCCGAAGGGCATCCTGCACACCTCGGGCGGCTATCTCACCCAGGCCGCGTACACCCACAGCACCGTCTTCGGCCTCGATGCCGACAGCGACGTCTACTGGTGCACGGCCGACATCGGCTGGATCACCGGCCATTCGTACATCGTCTACGGGCCGCTCGCCAACCGCACGACGTCCGTGATGTACGAGGGAACGCCCAACACCCCGCACGAAGGACGCCACTTCGAGATCGTCGAGAGGTACGGCGTCTCCGTTTACTACACCGCGCCCACCCTCATCCGTACGTTCATGAAGTGGGGCGAGGACATCCCGGCGCGTCACGACCTGTCCTCGATCCGGGTGCTGGGCAGTGTCGGTGAGCCCATCAACCCCGAGGCGTGGCGCTGGTACCGCGAACACATCGGCGGCGGCCGAGCGCCGGTCGTGGACACCTGGTGGCAGACCGAGACCGGCGCCGTCATGATCGCGCCCCTGCCCGGTGGCCCTGCCGCGAAGCCGGGTTCGGCCCAGACCCCGCTGCCGGGGATCTCCGCCAAGGTCGTCGACCACGAAGGCCGGGAGGTCGCCAGGGGCGAGAGTGGCTATCTGGTGCTCGACCACCCGTGGCCGTCGATGCTGCGCGGTGTGTGGGGCGACGACGAGCGCTACCGGGAGACGTACTGGTCCCGATTCCCCACGCAGGGCTACTACTTCGCCGGGGACGGCGCCCGCTACGACGAGGACGGCGACATCTGGCTGCTCGGCCGGGTCGACGACGTCATGAACGTCTCCGGGCACCGGATCTCCACCGCAGAGGTCGAGTCGGCGCTCGTGTCGCACCAGTCGGTGGCGGAGGCCGCCGTGGTGGGCGCCTCGGACTCCACGACGGGCCAGGCCATCGTCGCCTTCGTCATCCTGCGCGGTGCGGCGGCCGAGGCCGCGGCGGGCGGGGAGGACGTGGTTCCGGCGCTGCGCGACCACGTGGCCCAGGAGATCGGTCCCATCGCCAAGCCCCGCCAGATCATGATCGTCCCCGAACTCCCCAAGACCCGCTCCGGAAAGATCATGCGCCGCCTGCTGCGGGACGTCGCGGAGAACCGCGAGGTCGGAGACGTCACCACACTCGCGGACTCCTCGGTCATGGACCGGATCAACGCAGGCCTCGCCGGTGGATCTCCGCAGGCCGACTGACACACGCGGCACGAAGGGACACGGACATGCACAGCGCAAGCACCAAGACCGGCCGGGTCGCGCTGGTCACCGGCGGCGGCGACCTGACCACCACCGTGCTGGAGAGCCTCCTGGCCCGCGGCGTCCAGGTGGCGCTCGCGGGGCCCGACGCCGAGCAGGCACGCCGGACGGCACCACCGGGAGCACCGGTGCTCGCACTGCCTCGCGTCCACGACGATCTGACCGCGCTCGCCGGAGCGGTCGACACCGTCGTCGAACGCCTCGGCCGCCTCGACCACTTGGTGAACGTGATCGCGACCCGCCCCCGGCAGGGTCCGCTGATGGAACTGGACCCGGCGGCCCTGAGCGACGCCCTACGCAGCGGCATCGTGACCCCGCTGGCCTGCGTGCAGCGCGCGTACCGGCGGTGGATGGCCGCGAACGGCGGCTCAGTGGTCAATGTCGTCGCGACGACGGCACGCGGCGGTCCGCAGGACGCGGCCCTGGCCGGGCTGACCGAGCTGACGGAGTGGCTGGCCGCCGAGCTGGGGCCACGGGTGCAGATCGCCACCGTCGTACCCAGTCCGCTGGTCGGCACCGGCGCGTACCGGGCGGGCGTGGCCGAGGCCGTGTGCGACCTGCTGACCCGCCGGACCAGCCGGGCGCAGGGCCCGGTGTTCGTGCTCGACGAGGAACCCGCCTGCCCCTTCGAGGCCGCCTGACCGCAAGTGATCACGACACGAGAACCGAAAGGTGCGCAACACGGATGAGACTCGTCCTCGTCGGACCTCCTGGTGCGGGCAAAGGCACCCAGGCGGCCGCTCTCAGCGAGCGGCTGGGTGTCCCTCACATCTCCACCGGAGACCTGTTCCGGGACCACGTGGCACGCGGGACCCCGCTCGGGCGTGACGCCCGGCGCTACCTCGACAGCGGCGCCCTCGTGCCCGACCACGTCACCGGCGGGTTGGTCCGCGAACGGCTCGCGCACTCCGACGCCCGGCACGGCTTCCTCCTCGACGGATTCCCCCGCACGGTGCCGCAGGCGCGGGAACTCGCCGCCGTCCTGGGCGCCACGGGCTCAGCACTGGACGCGGTGCTGGAGTTCACCGCTCCCGAAGACGTCGTCGTGGCACGGCTGTTGGGCCGCGGCCGGCCGGACGACACCGAGGACGTCATCCGCCGTCGGCAACGCGTCTACGAGCAGCAGACCGCACCCCTCCTGGCCCACTACGCGGCGATCCTGCTCACGGTCCGGGCCGTGGGCCCCGTCGAGGACATCACGGAGCGGGCCATGGCGGCCCTGTCGGAGGCGGAACGCCGTGCCGGGTGACCGCGCGCCCGGTCAGTCGCCCCGGCAGAGGGCCGTGAGCAGTTCGACGGCGGTCCGGGTGGCGGGGTGCGGGGCGTCCCGCCACCAGGCCAGGCGTACGGCGATGGGCTCGGCGTGGCGGACCGCCGAGGTTCGTCGGGCGTCGACCGGAGAGGGGCCGGGGGCGGTGGCGCTGGGCCAAGCTGTGTCGTCGGGTGATGCTGAGCACGGCCCGATGGACGCCGTTGCCCTTCAGGAGGCAGTTCCGCAGGATTTTCCACCCTCTGCTGTGGGCACCGCCTGCGATCAGGGGTGGGGCCGGGGAAGTGACGCGTGACTGACCGCGGTCGTCGAGAAGATCACGCCCTGGTGCGACGGCGTCTGGTTGAGCACCCACAGGCCGATCAGCGTGGCCAGCGTGAAGACGACGGCGATCAGGACGGCGAGCACCAGCCGGCGCCGGCGTTCGCGCCGCAGCCACTCGCCGCGTGCCGTGCGGTAGGCGTCGGGGGCGGCCCGCACTCCGTCGGCGAGCGCGGCGAGGGCCTCGCTCAGTTCCCGCTCGGTGCGGTCCGGATCGGTGTCAGGCGACGGAGTCGCGTCTCGCTGCGTCATCGCCGGGCCTCCATCGCGTGGGTCAGTGCGGCGATGCCGCGTGCGGTGTGGGTCTTCACCGACCCGGAGGAGATCCCCATCGCGGCGGCGATCTCGCTCTCCTTCAGCCCGAGCCAGTGCCGCAGCACGAGCGCCTCGCGCTGCCGGGACGGGAGTTGCTGCAGTGCGTCGATGAGTACCCGCTGGTCGTCGCGCAGCAGCGCCGTACTCTCGGCGGAGGCGACGGACTCGTCCGGGAGGACGGGCGGGTTCTCCACGTGCTTGCGGGCGACCTGGAGGTGACGTATCCGCATCCGGGTCAGATTGCAGACCGTGGAGCGCAGATACGCCTCCGCCGCCTCCACGTCCCTCAGGCGCCGCCACTTGCGGTAGATCTGGTAGTACGCCTCGGCCACCACGTTCTCCGGGTCGTCCGCGCCCAGCAGCACGGCCAGGCGCAGCATCGAGGAGTAGTGCAGCTCGAAGAGCCGGGCCAGCGTGGCCTCGCGCTCCAGTTCGGCCGGGTCGGGCAGCGCGGGCGCGAGCGTCTCGCCCGGCAGCTCGACCTGCGGCTCCGGCGCGGGAGTCGGTTGTCTGCGTCTCACGGTCGGTTCGCTCCCGTCTCCGGGCTCCGCCTGACACTCAGGCGGGGCGGCAGGTCGGTCAGGTCGGCGCCGCGCGGGGCGCCGAGACGTTCGGCAACGGCGGTGCCTGCCACCGCCACGATCAGGTTGAGCAGCAGTGCGGCCAGGCCGGCGTAGATCTCCAGCGGGCCGGAGCCGAGCGGCACGATGGACGAGAATCCCTCGCGCACGACCAGGTAGGTGCCCGCGGCCATGCCAACGCCCCATCCGGCGAGCAGCGCCCGAGGATGCAGCCGCCCGGTGAACAGGCCGACGGCCACGGCCGGGAAGATCTGCAGGATCCAGACCCCGCCGAGCAACTGGAGGTTGATCGCGTCCTGGTCGCGCAGCCCGAACACGAACGCCACCGCCCCCAGCTTCGCGGTCAGCGAGACCGCCTTGGCGATGCGCACCTGCCGCTTGGGCGTGGCGGTCGGATGCACGTACTCGACATACACGTTGCGTACGAAGCTGGTGGCGGCCGCGATCGACATCACCGCCGCGGGGACCAGCGCCCCCACGGTGATCGCGCCGAACACCAGCCCGGCCAGCGGGCCGGGCATCAAGCGGTCGACCAGCATCGGAACGGCGGCCTCGGCGCCGCCCTTCGGCGCGCGCACGCCCGTCGCGAGGGCCGCGATGCCGAGGAACCCGAACAGCGCGAGGAGCCCGGTCCAGGCGGGCAGCGCCACCGAGACCTTGCGCAGGGTGCGCGGTCCGTCGGCGGCGAACCCGGCCGTGAGCACGTGCGGGTACATCAGCAGGGCGAGCGCGGAGCCGAGGGCGAGGGTGGCGTAGGCGGGCTGCTGGGCGGGGGAGAGGAGCAGCGCCGGCGTACCGAGCTTCTGGGCGGCTCCGTCGAACACCCTGCCCGGCCCGCCGATCCGCTCCAGGACCAGCCAGGTGACCGCGGTGAGCGAGACGAAGACGGCGACCGCCTTGAGCGCCGAGATGACGGTCGGCGCCCGCAGCCCGTGCCGGTAGGTGGCCACCGCGAGCCCCGCGAACAGCGCCACCATCACCAGGTCCCCGGTCGCACCCCGCGGATAGACACCCCCGGCTGTCAGTACCGCGCGTATGCCGAGCAGTTGGAGCGCCAGGTAGGGCATCGTCGCGAGGATTCCGGTCAGCGCCACCACCAGGGCCAGCGAGGGCGATCCGTATCGTCCGCGCACGAAGTCGGCGGCGGTGACATAGCCGTGCCGGCGGGCGACCTCCCACAGCCGGCTCAGCAGCACGAAGGCGATCGGGCAGACGATCACCGTGTACGGCACCGCGAAGAAGGCGGGCGCACCGTTGCCGTACGCCAGTCCCGGTACGGCGGTGAAGGTGTACGCGGTGAAGATCGTGCCGCCGAGCAGGAACCAGGTCCACACCGGGCCCAGGCTGCGGTCGGCCAGCGCCCAGCCTTCCAGGGACGGCAGCCGGTCGCTGGCGTGCAGGCGTCGCGCGGTCACGGCGAGAAGCGACGCCCCGCCGATCACGGCGAGGAACGTCGCGGTCATGGCGCCGTCGGCCATGGGTCACCGTCCTTGGTGTGCCTGAACCCTCGCGCAAGAGTTGCGCGTGCCCCGTGAACGGATGACAGGGAACCGGCGGGAAATTTCCCTGAAATTCGCTGTCAACCGGTCCCGGGGGGTGGGCAACTCTTGCACAGACCGACAGCGAGCGGGAGAGGAGCGCAGGTCATGGCACGGATCGGTCATCACCGGCTACGGCGCGTCGCGATCGCCGTACTGCTCCTCGCGCCCGCCGCAGGCCTGCTGTGGGTCCCCTGGTACGCCGGAGCCGAGCCACGGCTGGCCGGCACGCCGTTCTTCTACTGGTACCAGCTCGCCTGGGTGCCGGGGTGCGGCCTCTGCCTGCTCGCGGCGTACGCGCTGACGGACCGACATCGCCGCTGACTCTCTCTTCCTCATTTCTGACCTGTTTGTTGTCACACCGTTTCCGGTGAGGAGCCGCCATGCCCGCAACAGCCCTGCCCGAAGCCGATCCTCAGGCGCCTGAAAAGTCGCGTATATCCCTACGATCGATCCTGCTCTGGGCCACCGTCGCCCTGCTCGGCGCCGTCGCCTGGGGCGTCCTCGCCCTCGCCCGCGGCGAGAGGATCTCCGCGGTCTGGCTGGTCGTCGCCGCCCTGGGCTCGTACGCCATCGCCTACCGCTTCTACTCCCGCTTCATCGTCCGCCGGGTGCTCAAGCCGGACGACCGCCGGGCGACTCCTGCCGAACGCCTGGAGGACGGCGTCGACTTCCACCCCACGGACCGCCGGGTGCTGCTGGGCCACCACTTCGCAGCCATCGCCGGAGCCGGACCGCTGGTGGGGCCGGTCCTCGCGGCCCAGATGGGATATCTGCCGGGCACCCTCTGGATCGTCGCCGGGGTGATCTTCGCGGGAGCGGTGCAGGACATGGTGGTCCTGTTCCTGTCCATGCGGCGGGACGGCAAGTCGCTCGGGCAGATGGCACGGGAGGAGATCGGCCGGGCGGGCGGCGCCGCGGCCCTGATCGCGGTGTTCGCGATCATGATCATCCTGCTCGGCGTGCTGGCCCTGGTCGTCGTCAACGCCCTCGCACACTCCCCGTGGGGTACCTTCTCCGTCGCGATGACCATCCCTATCGCCCTGTTCATGGGCTTGTGGATGCACCGGATCCGGCCGGGCCGGGTCGTCGAGACCAGCATCATCGGCGTGGCGCTGCTCCTGCTGGCGATCATCGGCGGCAGCTGGGTCCAGGACTCCTCGCTCGCGTCCGCCTTCACCCTCAGCCCGACCAGCCTCGTCTTCTGCCTCATCGGCTACGGCTTCGTCGCCTCCGTGCTGCCGGTGTGGATGCTCCTGGCCCCGCGCGACTACCTCTCCACCTTCATGAAGGGCGGCACCATCGCGCTGCTCGCGATCGGCGTCGTCGTGGCCGCTCCCGTCCTGCACGCGGACGCCGTCAGCAAGTTCGCCACCTCGGGCACGGGCCCGGTCTTCGCCGGCTCCCTCTTCCCCTTCCTGTTCATCACCATCGCCTGCGGCGCCCTGTCCGGCTTCCACGCCCTGGTCTCCTCCGGCACGACCCCGAAGCTGATCCAGAAGGAGTCCCAGGTCCGGATGATCGGCTACGGCGCCATGCTGATGGAGTCGTTCGTCGCGGTCATGGCGCTGATCGCCGCCGCGGCCCTGGAACCGGGCCTGTACTACGCGATGAACGCACCCGCCGGACTCCTCGGCACGACGGCCGAGTCCGCGTCCCACGCCGTGGCCGGCCTCGGCTTCACCGTCACTCCTGACCAGCTCACCCACGCGGCGAGCGCAGTGGAGGAGCAGACCCTGATCGCCCGCTCCGGCGGTGCCCCGACCCTCGCGGTCGGCATGTCGGAGATCTTTTCCGGCGTCTTCGGCGGCACCGCGATGAAGGCCTTCTGGTACCACTTCGCGATCATGTTCGAGGCACTGTTCATCCTGACCACCGTCGACGCGGGCACCCGGGTCGGACGCTTCATGCTCCAGGACATGCTCGGCAACGTGTGGAAGCCGATCGGCCGGGTCAACTGGAAGCCGGGGATCTGGCTGTGCAGCGGCCTGGTCGTCGCGGCCTGGGGCTACTTCCTCTACTCCGGCACCACCGACCCGCTCGGCGGAATCAACCAGCTCTTCCCGCTCTTCGGCATCGCCAACCAGCTCCTGGCCGCCGTGGCCCTCGCGGTCTGCACCACTGTCCTGATCAAGTCCGGCCGGCTGCGCTGGGCCTGGGTCACCGGCGTCCCGCTCGCCTTCGTCACCGCCATCACCTTCACCGCGGGCTGGCAGAAGATCTTCTCCGGCGACCCCAAGGTCGGCTTCTTCGCCCAGCGCGCCAAGTACGCCGACGCCCTCGACGCGGGGCAGGTGCTCCCGCCCGCCAAGACCCTCGACGACATGCACACCGTGGTCACCAACTCCACCGTCGACGGCGTGCTGATCTCGCTGTTCCTGCTGCTGGTCGCCGTCGTGATCGCGAATGCCGCGGTGGTGTGCGTACGGGCCGTACGGTCGCCCGGCACATCGGTGACCACCGAGGCGCCGTACGTCGAGTCCCACATCGACGTGCCCGAGCCGATCAGCGAGCCGCTGGTGGAGGTCTGATCGTGAACGCCAGACGGTGGATGCGGGCGGTCGGCTGGTACCTGCGCGAGCTGACCGGGGAGGCCGAGTACGACCGCTACTGCGAGCGCCACCGGCGCCACCACCCGCTCGCGCCGGTTCCGACCCGCCGCGAATACCAGGTGCTGCGCACGCTGCACCGGGAGGCCCATCCGCAGGGCCGCTGCTGCTGACCGGGGGCCTGCCCGCCGGCAGGCCCCACGGCGGGCGCGCCGACCGCGCGCCCGCCCGTCACACGAGACCGGGACCGGGACCCAGATGCTCAGACGCCGCTCAGCCCTGCTGATCCGCCCCGAACTCGACGACCACGCCCTGCACTCGATCCTGGACGAACTCCGTCCGGGTCGGCAGCTCCACGGTCTGGGCGCGGGCCCCACGCGTCCGCCCTGGGGACCGGCCGCCGACCTGCTGAATGCCACGGGACGGGACTGGGACCGCCGGGTGCACCGGGTCGCCGTGCTGGCCCGGAACCTGCCGCCCTCGGTCGGCGACCGGTGGTCCGCGGACCGGCCCGGCGACGGGAACGCTCTGGCACTGGGGGCCTGGGCGGGTGCGATCCGGGCCGCGGGCGAAGGAGGGGGCGCCGCCCGGGAGGCAGAGCGGGCGTGCCTGCGGGCAGCCGAGTGCTGCCCGCAGGACCCCACTCCGTGGCTGGCGCTGCTGCAGCTGATGCACTCCTTCGCGGTCCCGCCGCGCGACGCGGTCCCGGTGTGGAGCGAGGCCGTCACCCGCGCCCCCTGGCTGCGAACCGCCTACCACCAGCTGCTGCGCTATCTGTCCCCGCGCGGTCACGGCTCGGTCCTCGACATGCTGGACTTCGCCCAGCAGGCCGCGGACCGAGCACCCCACGGATCACCGCTCGCGCTGCTCCCCGTAGCGGCCCGAGTCGAACTCGTCGCGCACCGGCAGCAGTTGATGCCCCTGGGCGCCGAGAGCCACTGGCACGAACCGCGGGCTGCCGACGAGGTGGCATCGGCTCTGTCCGACTGGTTCTCCGCTGCCACCGCACCGCACGCGGAGGCCGTCGCCGACCTCAACATTCTCGCCTTCGCCCTCATCCGCATCCACCGCCCGGCCGAGGCCGCGGCCGTGTTCCGGCGCATCGGCCGCCACATGACACTGCACCCGTGGGAACTGCTGCCCGAACCGCAGCGCACGTTCCTGTACTGGCGCGACCGTCTCGGACACTGAAGGTCATTACTCCTCCGGTTCTACGGTCGACGGGGCTGGGACCGCTTTTGGGCCCCTACGGGCAGCCCGCACATGCGAGGAGTCGATCACCGTCCGGGACCAGTCCAGCTTGTCCTTCGACCGCAGATTCTCCAGCAGCAGCACATGCAACTGCTCCCACACGCCTGCCTCGTGCCAGGCCGCCAGCCACCGCCAGCAGGTCATACCCGAACCGAAGCCCAGCTCCTGCGGCAGGTACTCCCACTGGATGCCGGTGTGCAACACGAACAGGATCCCGCACAGCGCCTGCCGGTCCGGCACTCGAGGCCTGCCCTCGACCAGCTTCGGCGCCGGCACGGGCAGTAACGGCTCGATCAGCGACCACAGTTCATCCGACACGATCCACGGCCGCGACTGGCGTTTCCCCACACCCAGACCAACGAGCCGACAAGCCAACAGCCACATGATCAAACGCTTTTGTCAGAGCCAGTAACCGAGGCACCCGCCATCTGGATCGACGACGACTTCACCAGCCTCGACCACGACTTGGCCCTGGAACGAACTGCACGAGGGCAGGAGACCGCCCTGATTCAGCCCGACTCCCACGTCGGACTACTTGTCGAGCACCTTGTCGAGGTTCCGGCGTGGATCGTCCAGCTGTTTCATACGCACCAGCGGGATGCCTTGCTCCATTCGGGGCAAGCCGAAGCCGCCTGAGATGAGTCCGAGGCGGGTGACGTTCGCCATGGTGGGCGCCCGAGCAACTTCGACGCCGGTGATCTGAACGTGGGCGAGTTGGGGAGTGCCGCGAGTTCGGCCCATGGCGTTTGAGCAGCTGCACACACGGTCCTGCCCACCGACGCCTCCCACCTGACCTTTCCGTTGCGTTGCCGTGTCGAGCGTGAGTCCGGTTTCGGCGAGGCAGCCGTCGATGAGGTGGGTGCGTCGTTGGATGCGTCGCATGCCGCTGCGGACGGCTTGGACGAGGTGGTCGCGGTCGCGGAAGACGACGTTGGCGGTGGTGCTGCGCCGTAGTAACGACCAGATGCCCTCGACCGGGTTGAGGTCGGGCGCATAGCTGGGCAGCTGGACGATGGTGACCCAGTCGTGCTCGGCCGCGTACTGCCGTAATCGACTGCAGCGATGAACATTCAGATCGTCCCAGACGACCACGAGGGGACCTCCGAGCTGAAGGTGAGCCCGGACAAGCAGGTCGCGGTAGTCCTGCCAGGTGAATCCCCGATGATGTCCCTGGATGCGGGGACGGTAGATCAGCCGACTGCGTTCGCCGGACTTGAAGCAGGCCAGCGCGGCCATGATGCGGCCGCGGGAGGCGCCGTTGAACCGGACCACGGGCGTGCCGCCTTTCGGTGCCCAGGTGCGAGAGGGGTGCGACGTCATCGAGACGGCGGCTTCGTCCTCGAAGACCAGCCATGCCCCGAGCGCCGCCGCGGTGGCTTTGCCCGGGGCCAGGACTCCTTCACCCAGCCGGCCACCGCCGCATCGTCACGTTCCACCGCCCGCCGCGCAGGCTGCTGACACGACCAGCCGTGCCGCCGCAGCAGCTCCCAAACACCTCGGATCGACAGCGACACCCACAGCTCATTGGCGATCAGCAGTCGTACCCGCGTCAGCGTCCAGCGCTCATCTGCCCAGCCCTGAGCCATCGCGCCCTCCGGCAGGAGCGGCTCAAGTACGGCGAAGTCACCGTCGTCGATCTTCGGCCGCTTCGCAGGGCCCGACGTGCACAGGGCCCCTCGCCCTCCCTCCCGCCAGGACCGGCGCCACCGTTCCACCGACCGCACGCTGACCCGGAGGCTTTTGGCTATCACCGCGTTCTTCTCACCCCGTCCGAAGCCGTCGGCGGCGAGTATGCGCACCCGCTCCCGCGCGGCCTGGCCCTGCGGAGTGAGGCCACCACCCTGCGGATACCTCATGCCCGCGAACTACCGCAGGGATCAAGCGATGTCACCCCCGACAACTCGACGGAACGGTCAGTAACAGCCCTTGGTTGTCCTACCCGCGCCGGCGCTCGCCTGGCCGTGCGTCGAGGCTGCCGGCGGACGCCGATGAGCTGACGCCTTCCCGATCAGCTGCGTGACGTCGAGACGCGCGTAAGAAGCAGCGGCTCCCCTGACACTAATCTGCCGTCGCGCAGGGGAAGTGGTCCGAGTGGTCCCTCTGGGCTGACGCGGTCGGCCGCGGGGGCGGATGTGATCCAGCGAAGGGAATGACGAGGGAACGGCTGGTGAAGGTGCTGGTGGCGAGTGTGTCGTGGTGGGAAGCCACGAGTGAGGCGATCGTGAGTTTCGAGGGATGCCCACTTCTCGCCGGACTCGGTCACCACATGGCAATTGAGCCGGCGCCGCATGTTCTTCGGGGCAACGCGGTCGCACGGGCGGCGGTGACGACACTCTTCAAGGCAAGCAGCGCGACCGGTGCGGTCGTTGACGTGGACGGCGCCGTCGTGGCAGGACGTGACCAAAGGGCGGACGCATGAAAGTCGGTGTGATCGGCGGGACCGGGATCATCGGGTCGCGGGTGGTGAACGTCCTGAACGCGAGCGGGTACGAGGCCGTGCCACACTCGCGGTCCACCGGACTGGACCTGTTGAGCGGGAAGGGTCTGTCCGAGGCGTTGTCGGGAACCGATGTCGTCGCGAACCTGACTGACTCGCCGACCTCCGATGAGGCCGCTCTCGACCTTTTCCGGACGACGACGGAAAACCTCCTGAGGGCCGCCGAGTCCGCCGACGTCGGCCACGCGGTGGTCCTCTCGATTGTCGGCGTCGACCTCGTGCCGGGCCTCGTGTGCTACCGCGCCAAGGTGTTGCAAGAGGACATTCTCAAGGCCGGTTCCGTGCCGTACTCGATCGTCCGCGCCACGCAGTTCTTCGAGTTCATGGACACGGTGATGTCGTGGACCTCCGACAGCAAGACCGTCCGCCTGCCGGCCACGCGCGTCCAGCCCACAGCCGCGGCAGACGTCGCTCAGGCCGTGGCCGCGGTCTGCGTCGGTGCCTCATTGAGGGGCACCCGCAACGTCGCCGGCCCCGAGGTCTTCACCCTCGACGAGCTGGGCCGGATCACTCTGGCCGCGCGTGGTGACCAGCGCAGCGTCGTCACCGACAGCAAGGCCGGCATCTACGCCGCCGCCTCGGGAGACGCTCTCATAGCCGAGGGTGACGCAGTTATCGCCACAACCACCTACCGGGATTGGCTCACGTCGTGACCGAGACGGAGCCTGCACGACGTCGGTGGCGCGGGCGCCGGCCGTACGGAGACGCCCGCTTCGGAGACCAGGCCGACGTACGCCGACCATCGGCCTCAAGCGCTCGGGAGGACAGGGAGCACAGAAAGGCTGCACCACTCAATTTAGGACAGACCTACAGGTCCCCCGACAGAAAGTGTGACCATGGCGATCAATCTAGAAGCCGAGGCTTCCGCCAGGGAAGAGAACAACGCTGCGCTCATCGCTGCTTTGAACAGGTCAAGTCTCAGTGAGGCGGAGTCCAGCTGGGAGCTCGACGTCCTCAACGACGCGGAGCACGGTCGCTGGGTCGCCGCCCTCGGTCCCGAAGCCATCGGCGAGCTCTCGTACCGGTTCGTGGGCGGCCGCGTCGTGCTGCTGACGACCTGGGTCGACCCTGCCTACCGCAATCATCGGGTGGCTACGGAACTCGTCTCTCGCGTGCTGGACGAGATCCGCGAAACCGGGAAGAAGATCACCATCATCTGCCCGGTGGTGGGTGAGTTCATCGAGCGCAACCCGGAGTACGCCGACCTGATCGACAAGGTCCATCCCGGCGCCGGCGCCTATCCCAAGCACGAACCCGCGGGGGTCGGACCTGACGAGGAGCTCACCGCGGTCGAGCGCGACCTGGCGTAGCCGTCCGGTGTCCCAATGTGGATGACTGTCACGGCATCTGAGGTGTGCGACGTGTTCACCAGGAATGGCCACTCGTAGCAGCCCGACAGGACGGTCGGGACCCGGCCATCCACTCGACGGCGGCCGCGGCGCGGTTGCGTCTTCCCGTGGACGCCACGCACCTCACGGTCACGGTCCCGGACATTCTCAAGGCTGCCCCGGGTGGCCCGGCGGTGGAGTGGTCCGTGCGGGTGCGCAACTCGGCGGGCGAGCGCACCCGCTCGGGCCTGCGCATTGCGGTTGCCCTGTCACCCGCGTCAAAGGACGCGTCCGTGCAGCACGTGCGCTGGTCGATCGATCGGAGGGCGGTGGGAGGTCCTGACCGGGCGAACGTACACGGAGACCGACGTGTTCTCCCTCAAGCCGGGTGCGTCACGGACCCTCCGGGTCCGCATCGCCCTGCCGGTCGGCCCGGCCCTGGCGAGCTCTGGCGGCGTCGGTGCCGTCCTGTGGGCCTCGGTCGGCGCCCCCTGGTGGCCGTCCGGCCCGGACCTGCCTTCAGGGTCACCATCGACCCGTTGTCCACCAACGTTCTCACCGACCCCACCGCGGGCTGACTCCGACGGGTGAGCAGCCGGCCGAGGTCACAGTCCTCGGCCAGGGCGGCATCGTCACCCTTGTGCGTGATGGCACCTGGAGCCTGACCAGTCAGTCTCAGATCCGTGGCCAATTGGCCATTCAGCGGCCACGTTCGTGAGATTCAGCCCAGGGCGGGATAGCCGCCGGCTGCGAGGTCGTCGATCAGGCTCGGGTGGGCGGGCTTCCAGTCGAACTGTTCCCGGGTCTGTGCGCTCGACGCGGGCATGTCGAGCGCGAACAGGCGACCGATGAGGCCGAAGCGCTCAGGCGGCGCCGACTCGACCGGCATCGCGAGAACTCCGCCGATAGCCTCGGCCAGCGACCTCATGGTGTCGCTCTCGTCGGCTACCGCGTGCAGGACCGTGCCCGGCGCAGCCTCCTCGAGTGCGAGGCGGAACAGCGGGGCGACGTCAAGCCGGTTGACCGCCGGCCATCGCTGCGTGCCGTCGCCGACGTACGCTGACACGCCCGTTTTCTGCGCGACGGCGATGAGGACCGAGCAGAAGCCGTACGTCGACCCGCGCTGGTGCACGGAGCGCGGCAGCCGCACGACAGAGGATCGGACGCCCTGGGCGGCCAGGGTCAGCACCACGTCGGAGGTGCGGCCGCGGCCACCGACCGGACCGTTGGTGGTGTCGGGGTCCTCCTCGGTGGAGAGGTGGCCCGGCACCATCGGCGTGAGGCCGGCATGGACGAACGGCTTGCCACTGCCCGCGAGTGCGGCCGCGAGGGTCTGCACGGCGCGCTCTTCCTCGTCGATGCCCTGCTCCAAGTTGCTCCAGTCGTTGCTGAAGGCCAGGTTGATGACACCGTCTCCCTGCGCGGCGCCGGCGCGGAGGCTGTCAAGGTCGCTGAGGTCGCCGCGGAGCGGCGTCCCGCCGCCGGCAGCGACGGCCGCAGCCGCCCTGTCGGAGCGGACGAGGCCGAGGACCTCGTGACCGGCGGCGATGAGGTCGGGAACGACGACTGAACCGATGCTGCCGCTGGCGCCGGTGACGAACACGCGCATGGGAGCCTCCGGAAGGCTGCTGCGACGCCGCGTCGCAGGATGGGTATGGCGAGGGTCAGGCGTGGCGGTCGTAGATGTGCGGATCCACGGGTTGCCTGGACTTGGGAAGACCGCCGACCACGAGACGGTAGGAGTCGGTGACGAGTTCCTTCACCAGGTTGCCGTCGACGGTGTCTCCGCCCTCCACTGTGATCCAGCGTCTCTTGTTCATGTGGTAGCCAGGGGTGATGTCTGCGTACTGCTCACGCAGGGCGGTGACGTCGTCCGGATCGGCTTTGAGGATCACGACGGGGCGTCCCGGCATGTCGGTCATCAGCATGAAGACCTTGCCGCTCACCTTGTGGAGCTCCCAGTCGGGGTCGAAACGATGCTCCTGGTCGGCGCCGGGCAGGTCCGCGGTGTGGTCACGCGCGATCTTCTGCAGTTCCTGTCCGTCCAAGGTGATCAACTCCTCTGTCGGTTCGAGTGCCTGGCGTGTGTCGGTTCGGGTCCTACCGCCGGTCGTTGGCCGCGGCGTAGATCAGGACCAGGCCTGCCGGTAGGACCGTGACCGTCCACTGCCTACGCAAGGACGCGGATGATGGTCTTCCCGAGGCGTCGCGTGGTGGGGTTGAGGGCGCCGATGGCATCGTCGAGGCTCGCGATGTCACCGATGTTGGTCCGCAGCCGTCCGTCCCGCACCCGCTGCACGATCTCACCGAGTTCGGCGCGATCGGCTTCGACGACGAAGTCCACGGCCAGGCCGTCAACGGGCCGTGCTTCCACCGGGCCGACGATGGACACCAGGGTTCCTCCGGCCTTGATCAGGGCGGCGGACTGCTGTTGAACGTCGCCACCGATGACATCGAAGACCATGTCCACGTTGCCGACGTCTTTGAGCGCGTCGTTCTCGAGGTCGACGAACTCGTGGGCGCCGAAGTCAAGTGTCTTCTCGCGGTCGGCGGCGCGGCCGGTGCCGATGACGTAGGCGCCGGCTTCACGTGCGAGTTGCGTGACCATCGTCCCGACTGCGCCGGCTGCGCCGTGGGCGAGGACGGTCTGGCCGGCCTGGAGGCGGCCGTGCTGGAACAGTCCCTGCCACGCGGTCAGACCTGAGATGGGCAGGGACGCGCCTACCGTGAAGTCGACGTCGCCTGGCAGCGGTGCGAGATTGCGTGCTTCGATCGCCACGTACTCCGCGAGGGTGCCGTCGCGGTGCCAGTCGGCGAGGCCGAAGACCCGCTGCCCGATCGAGAGGCCCGTCGTGCCGTAGCCGAGGGCGGTGACCACTCCGGCCAGCTCGTGGCCGGGGATCGACGGTGTCTTGTCATGGCCGGCGCGATCGGCCCAGGTCGAGGGCCACTCCATTTCTGTAGGGACGAATCCCGATGCATGGATCTGAACGATGACGTCGTTGATCGCCGCGATCGGCTCAGGCCGCTCCGTCAGCGTCATTCCGGCCGTTCCCGCGGCCTGGTCGGTGACCACAATGGCTTTCATCGAAATGCCTCTTCCTCGAATGTGTGGTGGGTGTTCGTTTCCGGGCGGGTTCCTAGATGAAGGTGAACAGCTGGTCGGTGTCGAAGCGCGAGATCGGAGTGGTGTACACCTTCTCCGCGTCGGGGTAGCCGAGGGCCAGCAGCACCGTGGTGGTGTGTCCGTTCTCGCGGATCTTGAACGCCTTGTCGACGGTGATCGGGTCGAAGCCCTCCAGCGGCGTGGCCTCGACGCCGAGTTCGGCGGCCGCCATCATGGTCAGGCCCACCGCCATGTAGGTCTGCTTCTCCATCCAGTGGTTCAGGTCCTTGTAGCCGTAGTTGCGCAGGTTGAGGAAGTCCCGGGTCATGGATTCCCACCGCTCCTGCTTGGACGGGTCAGGGAAGCGGCCGTCGGCCTTCTCCTTCGTGAACACCGCCTCGAGGTGGGTGTCGGGCAGATCTGCCCGGGTGGTGAGGATGATGGTGTGCGACGCGTTGAGGATCTTCTCGGCGTTGTCCTGGAATCGTTCGCCCAGGTTGTTGGCGAGCCGCTCTTTGCCTTCGGGTGTGGCGAGGACGTAGAAGTGGTTGGGCTGTACGTTCACCGATGACGGCGTGGAGCGTAGGAACCGCAGCAGTTGCTGAAGGGTTTCTTCCGGGATGGTCTTGCTGGGGTCGAAATACCTGGTGAGGTGCTTGTTCATGAGCTTGTCGAGATTCATGTCTGCCTTCTTCGTGTGATGAGTCGGTAAGGAGCGGTGGCCCGCAGGGTCTGGGCTATTTCGTGCCGCGGGCAAGTAGTTCGCCGATGCGCTCGAAGCTGATGCCAGTCGTCGCCGAGGCGAGGTCACCCGCGACGAGAGCCTTGATGGCCTGGTCGAGTGCCTGCATCGCGTGGGTGTAGAGCGCGGGACCCACGCTGATGCGCTTGACCCCGGCCTTCTGCAGTTCGGAAACGGTCAGCACCTTGTCCGCGGGCGAGATGAGGACATTCACCGGTGTCGGTGCGACGGCGGTGACGATCGCGACGAGTGCGTCGAGGTCGGGTGGGAAGGGGGCGTAGAGCACGTCCGCGCCGGCCTCGGCGAAGGCGGTCAGACGCCGGATGGTGTCGTCGAGATCGGGTCGCCCCTGGAGGAAGTTGTCGGTGCGGCCGGTGACGACGATGCGCCCTTTGGCTGCCTCGACGGCGCTGCGTACGCGGTTGACCGCCTCGTCGAAGTCGCGGATCGGTTGATCGGGATTGCCCGAGGTGTCTTCGATCCCGATACCGGCCAGGCCGGACGCGATGGCCACCTCCACGGTTGCAGCGACCTCTTCAAGCGTGTCGCCGTAGCCGTCCTCGAAGTCTCCGTTGACGGGCAGCCCGGTGAGACGGCCGAACATCCGTGCATGCTCGAGGTGCTCGCCACGGGTGACTTCGTGACGCCCGTCGGACCGGCCGAGTGTGGTGGCGAGTGCCGCCGATGACGTCGCGATCGCCTCGAAGCCGGCATCGGCCAGCATCAGCGCCGAGAGGCCGTCCCATGCGTTTGGCATGACGAGGCCCCCGTCTCGGGTGTGCAGCGCCATGAATTCTTCATAGAGTTCGGAGCCCGGCATGCCGACGAACCTTTCCCGAGTGATCGTTTTGGGCGGTGAGGGGTTACCGGCTGTGTGCGCGGCTTCGACGGGGGGCGCAGCGATCAGGCGGGCGTAGCGGCCGAGCTGACGGCGGGGATGTCGATGTCGGTCTGGTTGACGTTGTTGATGAAGTTGGTCAGCAGGACCTGCACCGTCACCGTCACGATCGCCAGGATCTGTGCGTCGGTGTATCCGGCGTCTCGCACGGCTGCGAGGTCGGCGTCGCTGACCTGGCCGCGGCTCTCCACCACCTGCTGAGCGAAACGAGCGACCGCGGCACGCTGGGGGTCGATCGAGCTTCCAGACCGGGCCAAGTCGATGTCATCGCCCGACATGCCGCCGAGTTCGGACGATACGTAGGTGTGCATCGCCAGGCAGTAGTCGCAGCCGTTGGCCTGTGACACGGCCAGTGCGATGGTGTGCCGCGTCTTCGCGTCCAGAACCCGGCTCAAGGTGCTCTGCAGGGTCATGACGACGTCGAGGACGGTCGGGTTCGACGCGAGGGTCGCGAACATGTTCGGGACGAAGCCGAACTGTGCGCCGATGTTGTCGAGGACGCTCTTCGCGCCGTCCGGGACGTCGTCGGGAGAGGGAACGTTCAGGCGTGACATGGCGAATCGACCTCCGGTGAGTTGTGAAAGGTCAGCGTCGGGCCCAGGGCGGTTCTTACTGCTGCAGAGACCCAGTCGCCGTTGTGACGGCGAACCCTGCGACATTTTTTGGGCTGCCCGGCCCACTTCCTGGAGTGAACACCACCCGTTTCTGGGCTGTCAAGCCCAATCTGGGGTATCGTTAAGCATGACCTCGACTACGGCAGCTCGGGCCCCTCACACGCTCACGGCAAAGGGGCAGGCAACGCGCGCCCGCATCGTGGAGCAGGCTGCGGAACTCATCTACACAAAGGGAGTCCACGCAACCAACAACGAGCAGCTCCGCCGCGCCGCCGGCGTCAGCGGATCGCAGCTCAACCACTACTTCCCGACCAAGGAGAGTCTCGTCCTGGCCGTGATCGCCTGGCAGGCCGAGCGCATCCTCTCGTTCCACCGTGACGAGCGATTCGCAGGCTTCGACAACCTCGACGCGGTCCGGGCGTGGGCGGATTACTACGTCGGCTACGAGCGCGCCTACCAGGAAGGCTGCACCCTCGGCTCCCTCGCGAGCGAGATCATCAAGACCGACCTCGACGTGCACGACGAGCTCGCGGGTGCGTTCGACCAGTGGAGGGGGATCTTCCGCGAGGGAATCGAGCGCATGCAGCAACTCGGCCGCATCAGCACTGAGGCAGATCCCACGCAACTGGCCAATCTGTTCCTTGCCGCCTTCCAGGGCGGCATGCTCCTCGCCCAGGTCGCGCAGGACATCGCCCCACTCAAAGAGGCGTTGCAGGCAGCCATCGACTACTTGCAGACCTTCGCGACGTCGCCCGACGTCGACGAACTCCAAGCCCGGTAGCCGCCTCCATGTGGGTCGGACCGACAACCCTCACGTCGTGGTCACCAAAGGAACAAAGGCCGGGCGAAGCCTGGCCTCCACCGCTTACCTCTCCCACGTCCTCGACGACTGCGGCTTCCCGCCCCGGATGATCCGCAGCACCCGCCTTGTCGACATGGTGAACACGCTGGACCCCAAGCTCGTTGCCGCCGCCTTCGGCATGGACCCGCAGGCCACCCTGATCTATCTCGCCGACCACGTCGACGAGGTCCGTCTGCCGGATCCGTGACCCGTTCGCCTGGCTAACGAAGGCGCAGGCCCCCCGGAAGTTCCTCTTCAATGATCTCGACCAGCTGTCCGCGTACTCGTCTGAGTGCACCACCGAGTACGAAGTTCTGTGCACCACTGCTCAGGCCACGTCGGTGTCCCGCTCGATGGCCTGGAGGC
>NZ_JBITHF010000027.1:0-64338 GCF_044457745.1 Streptomyces sp. NPDC050534 | reverse complement strand
AGCAGCGGCAGCGTCGGCGAGGCGGTGACGAACTCCCGCAGCGGATGCCGTCCCAGCACCGCGTCCACCTCCGGCGTCAACGCCGCCGCAAGACGGGTCGCGACCGGCAGAGAGTCGTCGCGCAACGTCCTGACCGCGTCCAGCACGGCATTGCGCCCGGGCCCTGCGGGAACCCCGGCGGCCAGCCGCTCGTGGAGGTCGCCGCCCTCCTCCAGCACAAGACCGGTGTCGATGCCGGCCGGGATCTTGATGCGGGCGTTGTGCCGCCAGGTGGCGACCGGGTCGCTCCAGGCCTCGACCCGGAACGTCCAGTGGCCCTCGGAGGTGGGGGTGACCTCGGCGCCCCAGCGGTCCGAGCCCGGCTCGAGTTCCCGCATCGGGGTCCACGGGCCGTGCCGGCCCTCGGGATCGGTCAGGACGACGTTGGCCGCGACCGCGTCATGGCCTTCCCGGAACACCGTCGCGGTGACCTGGAACGTCTCGCCCACGACGGCCTTGGCCGGGAACCTGCCGCACTCCACCGCCGGGCGGACTTCCCGCACCGGGATGCGGCCGATGGCCGGAACCGAACTCATGCGTCTCACCTCCACCGTGCTGGAAGACCGAGCCGTCGGCCCGGTCGGGGACAAACAGGGGGCCGGAGGGATCACCTCCTCCGGCGTGCGCCGAAAGGATCTCCCCGGCCTGCGCGGAAAGGATTCCTCCGGCCTGCGCCGAACGGGTCACCTCTCGGTGGCCCGCGCCGAAGCGGTCACCTCTCCCCGGCGAGGCGCCGATGCACACGCGGCGGTCCGCGCCGTTCCGGTCCCGCGCTTCGGGGCCTGTCGTCCTGCTCCAGGAGGTAGGCGCCGAGGGTGGACCGCAGATAGCGCTCGGCGGCGTCCGCGGCCTCGCGGGCGCAGCGTTTGCCCATCAGAACGCAGAGGGTGTAGCCCGAGTCCTCGAAAGTGGCCCGCACCGTGCGGTCCGCGGGGGACGCGAGCATGACGCGTTCCCACGCCCGGTACCGCCGCAGTTGCCGGGCCACCTCGGCTTTTGCCGGTAGCAGCATGACGCCCTTCACTTTCCGGGGGCTCGATCGCACGTCTCCCGACCGTCGGGCGGCGGCCGCACGTGGGCACGCACGGATCCGTTACGGGCATCGAGGTCTTCACACATGGTGCACGGACGACGACTCAGCGTCTTGTTGGAGCTTCAACTACCCCTGGCGGCCCGTTGATCACCAGTTGTGCGCTCGTGTTGCACGAATGGCGTAGCGCTCCCACGCTTGAGGTGACTCAGGAGCGATCGCCGCTCACGCTGTGCATACGGGGCTCGTCCCGCCAGGGGCGAGGACAAGCGGGAGCTTCGCCGGTGAGGAGCCAACGACGATGAAGACCGCAGCACCTTGTTACTACCACCTCGACGTGGAGGTCAGTCCGGAACGGGTCGGACACGTCCGGCGCATCCTGGCCGCCCACCTCCGGCTCTGGTACCTCGAAACGCTGGTCGAGCCCGTCTGCAGCGCCGCCGAGCTGCTGCTGAAGGCCATCGACGAGCACGCGACGGACAAGAACACGTCGATCGAGATGTGGTGGAACGGGCAGCATCTGATCACCGCGGTGGCGGAGAACGACAGCAACCTGCGCCCCGACCAGGACCTGCGCACCTGCCTGGAACGGATCGCCGCGATGAGCGACGGCTGGGGCTGCTGCGCCACGGACACCGGCAGCAAGGTCATCTGGTTCTCGCAGCGGGCCCGGGCCGGCGAACGTGTGCCCCTCGTGCCCGTGGCGCCCTGGCCGCGCACGAGCGAGATGCTCCAGGTGCCCCGCGAGGCGCAGGCCGCGGTGCTCGCGGCCGAGGTACGCGAGTCGGACGGCCTGCTGGAGGACGCACGGTGACGGCGAAGCGACGCCGCAAGGCAGGGGTGCCCGTCTGGAGCGGGCACCCCTACCCGTTGGGTGCCTCCTTCGACGGCAAGGGCACCAACTTCGCCCTCTTCAGCGAGGTCGCCGAACGCGTCGAGCTCGTCCTGGTCGACGACGACGGCCGCGGGCGCGGCATCCCCGTGACCGAGGTCGACGGCTTCGTCTGGCACTGCTATCTGCCGGACGTCCGGCCCGGGCAGCGCTACGGCTACCGGGTGCACGGGCCCTGGCACCCGGACCTGGGGCACCGCTGCAATCCGAAGAAGCTCCTGCTCGACCCGTACACCAAAGCGGTCGACGGGCAGGTGGACAACCACGCCTCGCTCTTCGAGCGCTCACCGGGCGGCCCGTCCCGGACCGACAGCGCCGGGCACACCATGCTCGGCGTGGTCACCGATCCCGCCTTCGACTGGGGCGACGACCGCCCGCCGTGCCGGCCGTACTCGGACAGCGTCATCTACGAGGCCCACGTACGGGGCCTGACCCGCACCCACCCCGACGTCCCGCCCCGACTGCGCGGTACCTACGCCGGCCTCGCGCACCCCGCCGTCATCGAGCACCTGACCGGGCTCGGCGTGACGGCGGTGGAGCTGATGCCGGTGCACCAGTACGTGCAGGACGGTGTGCTGCTCGACCGCGGCCTGTCCAACTACTGGGGCTACAACACCATCGGCTTCTTCGCCCCGCACAACGCCTACGCCGCCCGCGGCACCCGCGGCCGGCAGGTCACCGAGTTCAAGTCGATGGTGAAGGCGCTGCACGCGGCCGGGCTCGAGGTGATCCTCGACGTCGTCTACAACCACACGGCCGAGGGCAGCGAGAAGGGCCCCACGCTCTCCTTCCGCGGCATCGACAACGCCTCGTACTACCGCCTGGTGGACGGCGACTGGCGCCACTACTACGACACCACCGGCACCGGCAACAGCCTGCTGATGAGGCACCCGTACGTCCTGCAGCTCATCATGGACTCGCTGCGGTACTGGGTCACCGAGATGCACGTCGACGGCTTCCGCTTCGACCTGGCGGCCACGCTGGCGCGGCAGTTCCACGAGGTGGACCGGCTCTCGGCGTTCTTCGACCTGATCCAGCAGGACCCGGTGATCAGCAGGGTCAAGCTGATCGCGGAGCCCTGGGACGTGGGGGAGGGCGGCTACCAGGTGGGCAACTTCCCGCAGCTGTGGTCGGAGTGGAACGGCAAGTACCGTGACGCCGTACGGGACTTCTGGCGGGGCGGCGAGCACATGCTGGGGGAGTTCGCCTCCAGGCTGACCGGCTCCGCCGACCTGTACCAGCACAGTCGGCGCCGCCCGCGGGCCAGCGTCAACTTCGTCACCGCGCACGACGGTTTCACGCTGCGCGACCTGGTGTCGTACAACGACAAGCACAACGAGGCCAACGGCGAGGGCAATCGGGACGGGGAGAGCCACAACCGGTCCTGGAACTGCGGCGTCGAGGGCGAGAGCGACGACCCGGCCGTACGGGAGCTGCGCGCCCGCCAGCAGCGCAACTTCCTGGCCACCCTGCTCCTGTCGCAGGGCATCCCGATGCTGAGCCACGGCGACGAACTGGGCCGCACCCAGAACGGCAACAACAACGCCTACTGCCAGGACAACGAAGTGTCCTGGATCAACTGGCGGCCGTCCGGCGAACAGCGTGATCTCGCGGACTTCGTGCGCTACGTCATCGGGCTGCGCGCCGCCCATCCCGTGCTGCGCCGCCGCCGGTTCTTCCGCGGCGAGACGGCGACCCACGCGGACCAGCCGCTGCCCGACCTGGTGTGGCTGGCGCCGGGCGCGCGCGAGATGACGGAGGAGGAATGGCACCGCGGGCACTCCGTCGCCGTCTTCCTCAACGGCGACGCGATCGCCGAACCGGACCCGTGCGGCCGCCCCGTGGTGGACGACTCGTTCCTGCTGCTGCTCAACAGCTACTGGGAGCCGGTGGAGTTCCGGCTGCCCGACGTCACGTACGGCGAACGGTGGACGACCCTGATCGACACCGCCGACCTCCAGGACGGGCCCGACGAGACGGAGCACAAGGCCGGCAGCGCGCTGACCGTCGAGGCGCGCAGCCTGGTCCTGCTCACCCGCCCCTCCCGCACGGCCGGCTGAGCCCCGGCCGGCGCCTGCCGCCGGCGGCGCTCAGCGCTCGCGGCGCGACGTCACCGTGAACTGCGCGCCGTCGGCGTCGCGCAGCACGGCCTCCTCGCTGCCCTTCGTCAGGACGCTGCCGCCGTGCAGTTCGGCGGCCCGCACACAGGCCGCCACGTCCGCCACCGCGAAGTGGACCTGCCAGTGGGGCCGGATGGTGGGGTCGGGGGCCGCGCCCAGGGCGCCGGACTCGATACGGGCCACGATGTCGCCCTGGCTGCGCAGCACCACCTCGCCCCCTTCGTAGTGGACCTCGCAGCAGCCGGAGCGCCCGTTCGCCCAGTCCAGCACCTCTCCGTAGAAGATCGCCGCGTCGAATGCGTCGCGTGTGTGCAGCCGGATGAAGGTCGGTGACGCCTGACGCCACTTCTCCCAGTCGGCGACGAGTGCTCCCTCCCAGATCCCGAAGGTCGCCCCGTCGCGGTCGGCCAGCAGTGCCGCACGCCCGGGCGGGAAGGAGATCGGCCCGACCGCGGCCGTGCCGCCCCGCTCCTGCGCCCGTGACACGGCCTTGTCGGCGCTGGGCACGGCGAAGTACGGGGTCCACGCCACCGCCATCTGCCACATCGAGGCGACGGCGGCGATGCCGGCCACGGGCACCCCGTCCGCCAGCGCCATCCGGAAGCGGTCGCCGAGCCGGGCCGGGCGCCACTCCCAGCCCAGTACGGCGCCGTAGAAGCCCTCCGTGGCATCGAGATCGCGGCTGGTCAGGCTCACCCAGCAGGGCGCCCCGAAAACCGAGTCCGAGGAGACGATGCGGGTTGTCGCGCGAGGGCGTGAGACGTCTTGGTTCATGGGCAGTCACGTCCTGGTCCGTTCCACCGGCGGCCACCGGCCTCGTACCAGTGTCCGGCCGGAACCCCTCCGGGTGCCTGTCGAGTACCCCGGTGATACGGCCGAAACGGGTGCCCGCCGACTGCCCGCCGCCCAGTGGCGCGGGGCCGGACCGGTGCCAAGATGGAGTGCGTGGCACAGGTACCCCACGAACCCGCAGACGAGACCGACCGCATCTTCGAACTGCAGGAAGAAGTCGACCAGCTGAAGGAAGCCGTCGCCTCGCACGCCGTCGTGGACCAGGCGATCGGGATGGTGGTCGCGCTGGGCCGGGTGACGCCGGACCTGGGGTGGCTGGTGCTCAAGGACGTCTCCCAGCACACGAACATCAAGCTGCGCAATGTCGCGGAACTCGTCGTCATCTGGGGACGCTCGGGGGAGATGCCCGAGGAGATCCGGGCGGAGCTGGAGGACGCCCTGGACCGCCACGGACCCACGCAGTTCCCCGAGCTCCCACCGGAGAGGTGAGACGACGCGGCCGCGAGGGGCCGTACGGCGCCGCGGCTCAGCCGGTCTCCGCGAGCAACTCCTCACGGAGCTGGGCGAAGCAGCCGCTGAGCAGCCGGGAGACATGCATCTGTGAGATGCCGAGCTGCTCGGCTATCCGGCTCTGCGTCATGCCGCGGAAGAACCGCAGATAGAGGATGACGCGCTCCCGCTCCGGGAGCGCCGCGATGCTGGGTCCGACCGCCACGCGGTCGACGACGACGTCGTAGGCTGGATCGGCGGCTCCGATCGCGTCCGTCAGGGCGTAGCCGTCGGAGCCGGGCAGCTCGGCGTCGAGGGACAGGGCCGAGAAGCACTCCAGCGCCTCCATGCCCACCCGCACCTCGCTCTCGCTCATCTGCGCGTGCCGGGCGATCTCCGGGACGGTGGGCCCGCGTCCCGGGGTGGTCTGGGACAGCTCCTTGGCGGACTGCCGGACTCTGTTGCGCAGGTCCTGGACCCGGCGTGGCACGTGCAGCGTCCACATGTGATCGCGGAAGTGCCGTTTGATCTCGCCGGTGACGGTGGGCACCGCGTACGCCTCGAAGGCGTGGCCGCGAGCCGGGTCGTAGTGGTCGACGGCCTTGACCAGGCCGAGGGCCGCCACCTGGTAGAGGTCCTCGAGGGATTCCCCGCGCCCCTTGAACCGGACCGCGATCCGCTCGGACATGGGGAGCCAGGCCCTGACCAGTTCGTCCCGGAGCTGTTTGCGCGACGGACCGTCGGGCAGCCGCGCCAGCCGTTCGAAGGCCTCGGCGGTCTCGGGGGCGTCATCGTGCGGGTGGGGTGTGGTTCTGCCGCTGGTGACACGCATGGCGCGCACCTCCCTGAGGCGGTGCTGGGGGGACAGTCACCATGGGAGACGCGGACCCGGACCATTGCAGAGGCCGCCCGGGGGCCGACCGGCTCCCACAGACGTGCCTCCTGTTCCGAAGCACTTAAGTCCTGTGCCCGAAGTCGGTACTTCCGAAACAAAGCGGACATCGTGGCCATGCCGGCGGCCGCGCTTGACCGTCCCTTGGGTTCATTACCTCTGCTACAGAGGTAATCTCCGGACGTGGAACCGGAACACTTTCCCGACGAGCTGGTCGACGCCCTCGTCGGCGTCCACCGGCGGCTGCGGCGGCGCCTTCGCCACCAGATCACCCCGCAGCTGCGCGGGGCCGAGGTCGAACTGCTGAGGCTGGTCGTGGGCCGCCCCGGCATCGGCATCTCCGAGGCCGCCAAGGAGCTGCACCTGGCCGGGAACTCGGTCTCGACGCTGGTCAACGCGCTGTCCCGGCAGGGCTATCTGGTCCGTGAGACCGATCCCGCCGACCGTCGGGCCGCCCGGCTGATGCCGACGCCCGCCGCCGAGGCGAGGCTGGAGGAGTGGCGCAAGCGGCGCTCCGAACTCGTACGGAGCGGGCTGTCCCGGCTCGACGAGGCGGAACGGGAGGCGCTGAGTGCGGCGATTCCGGTCCTGCGCACGCTGGCCGACCACCTGCACGAGGAAGCCGAGGAGTCATGACGCGCGACGCCGACACCGCACCGGCCGAGGCCGTCACCTGCACCGGGCTGTCCTACGTCTTCGGCGAGACGAAGGCCGTCGACGGGCTCGACCTGTCGGTCGAGGAGGGCGAGGTCTTCGGACTGCTCGGCCCGAACGGCGCGGGGAAGACGACCGCCATCCGCTGCATCACCACCCTCCTGCCCGTTCGGGCCGGGCTGGTCCGCGTCTTCGGGCACGACGCGGCCAAGGACCGGATGGCCGTACGCCGACTGCTGGGCTACGTGCCGCAGCAGCTGTCCGCCGACGCCGGCCTCACCGGCCGCGAGAACGTCGCCTTGTTCGCCCGCGTCTTCGACGTCTCCCGCGCCGAACGGGCCGAACGGGTGAGCCAGGCCCTGGCCGCCGTCGACCTCACCGACGCCGCCGACCGCCTCGTCAAGACCTACTCCGGCGGCATGATCCGCCGCCTCGAACTCGCCCAGGCCCTGGTCAGCGCGCCCCGGCTGCTGATCCTCGACGAGCCGACCATCGGGCTCGACCCGATCGCCCGCACCGGCGTGTGGGACCAGATCAACGCCGTACGGGCGGCCACCGGCATGACCGTGCTGGTCACCACCCACTACATGGACGAGGCCGACCAGTACTGCGACCGGGTCGGCCTCATGCACCGCGGCCGCATCCGGGCGCTCGGCACCCCCGCCGAACTCAGGCAGGGGCTGGGCGAGCGCCGGCGCGCCGAGGGTGCCGCGGACACGGCCCCGCTGCCCACGCTGGAGGACGTCTTCCGCGATGTCGCCGGCAGCGGTCTCGACGACAAGGCAGGAGATTTCCGCGATGTCCGAAGCACCCGCCGTACCGCCAACCGCGTCGGCTGAGCGCGCGAGGGGCATCGAACTGCTGCTACGGCCGCCCCAGCCCCGGGCCGGCTGGCGGCTGCTGCCCGCGCGCGTGGGGGCGATGTGCGCCGTCGAACTGCAGAAGCTGCGCCACGACCGCACCGAGCTCTACACCCGCGCGGTGCAGCCCGCCCTCTGGCTGCTGATCTTCGGTCAGACCTTCACCCGTATCCGGGCGATACCCACCGGCGGCATCCCCTACATCGACTACATGGCGCCCGGCATCATCGCCCAGTCCGCCATGTTCATCGCCATCTTCTACGGCATCCAGATCATCTGGGAACGCGACGCCGGCATCCTCAACAAGCTGCTGGTCACGCCGACTCCACGCTCGGCCCTG
This sequence comes from Streptomyces sp. NPDC050534, assembly GCF_044457745.1. Lineage (NCBI taxonomy): Bacteria > Bacillati > Actinomycetota > Actinomycetes > Kitasatosporales > Streptomycetaceae > Streptomyces > Streptomyces sp. NPDC050534. The sequence continues at coordinate 56,230 of NZ_JBITHF010000027.1, read as the reverse complement.
ATCACCGGCAAGGCCTTCGCGGCCGGCGTGAAGTCGCTGATCCAGGCCCTCGTCGTCGTGATCATCGCAGCCCTGCTCGGCGTGGCCCTGACCTGGAACCCGCTGAAACTGCTCGGTGTCGGGGCGATCGTGATCCTGGGCTCCGTGTTCTTCTCCTGCCTCTCGATGACCATCGCCGGCGTCGTCCTCAGCCGCGACCGCCTCATGGGCATCGGACAGGCCATCACCATGCCGCTGTTCTTCGGCTCCAACGCCCTCTACCCGGTCTCCGTCATGCCCGGCTGGCTCCAGGCGGTCAGCAAGGTCAACCCGCTCAGCTACGAGGTGGACGCCCTGCGCGGCCTGCTGATCGGCGCGCACGCGCACGTGGCGCTCGACTTCGGGGTGCTCCTCGTGGCCGCCGCGCTCGGCATCACGGCCGCCTCCTCACTCCTCGGCCGGCTGGCCCGCTGATCTTGCCCCCGGAACGTGATGTGCCACACGCGGCGGTACACCCTCGTGTGGCTTGTTCCGACCGTTGTTCCTGGGCACGGCTTGATCAGTGATCAAAGCGCGCGAATGCGCTGGCCACAGCGCATTCTGCTCATTTGACAGTGCGCTCGGCGCCCAGATAGGCAGGACCCTCTGAGTTCGAAGAGGTGGACTGTGTACGAGCCGAACGTGGTCGGGGACTGGCAGGAATACGACGAGCATGCCGGTCTGCGTGTCCGCGTCCACCGACTGGAGGCCGCCGAGCCGCCGCGCGGACGGGACGACGCCGCCGAGGGGCTCACCTATTTCAGCGTCCGCGTGACGGTCGAGAACCGCGGAAGCCGGCATTCCACCATCCACCTGGAGGACGGTCAGCTCGACGTGCGGATCGGCCCCGACGGCGAGGCCGCGTTCATCGACTGGCGCAACTCGCAGTTCATCGAGGGCTTCGACGTCTACCCGCTGCGCCGTGCCACCGCCGTGCTCTACGCGGCCGGCCCGGAAGCCTCGATGGGTCAGATCGACGTCCAGGTCCAGCTGCGCGTCGACGACGAGTGGGCCGACCGCCGGCTGTGGGCGGGCGGCATCGGACTGCACGAGGAGGCCGTCGGCGCCCACCCCTGCGGCGTGAGCGACCGGCTGGCCCACCAGGTGAGCAAATTCCTGCGCGACCAGGCGGAGGAAGGCACCGCCTGATCCGCGTCCGCCTCGGTGCGGGCTGCCGCCTCGGCGCGGAGACGGCGTCCTCACCAAGGAGACGGCGTCCTCAGTGCGGGATGCCGTCGATGATCTCCCGGGCGCCCTGACGCAGCAGCGCCACGGCGACCGACGTGCCCAGTGTGGCCGGGTCGAGCCGGCCGGCCCACTCATGGGCGTTCAGGCGCGTCTTGCCGTCCGGGGTGAACACACAGGCGCGCAGCGACAGTTCGCCGCCGTGGTCCACGCGGGCGTACCCGGCGATCGGGCTGTTGCAGTGCCCCTGCAGGACGTGCAGGAACATGCGCTCGGCGGTGGCCTCCCGGTGCGTGTCCGGGTCGCCGAGACCGCTGACCGCCTCGATGAGTTCGGTGTCGCCCTCCCGGCACTGCAGGGCGAGGATGCCCGCGCCGATGGGCGGCATCATCGCCTCGGGGGAGAGGATCTCGGTGATCACGTCCTCGCGCCCGATGCGCTCGAGACCGGAGACCGCGAGCAGCAGCGCGTCCGCCTCGCCCGCCGCCAGCTTGGCCAGCCGCCGGTTGGCGTTGCCGCGGAACGGCACGCACTCCAGATGCGGATGGGTGGCGGCGAGCTGGGCGACGCGGCGCACCGAGGAGGTGCCGAGCCGGGTGCCGTCCGGGAGTTCGTCCAGGGTGAGGCCGCCCGGGTGGATCAGGGCGTCACGGATGTCGTCCCGCTTCAGGAACGCGGCGAACGTCGTGCCCGCGGGGAGCGGACGGTCGGCGGGCACGTCCTTCACGCAGTGCACCGCGAGGTCGGCCTCGCCCGCCAGCAGCGCGGCGTCGACCTCCTTGGTGAACGCCCCCTTGCCCTCGACCTTGGACAGCGCGCCCATCCACTTGTCGCCGGTCGTCTTCACCGGCACCACCTCGGTGCGCACACCGGGATGCAGGGCCGCCAACTCGCCACGGACACGCTCCACTTGGGCGAGCGCCATGGGCGAGTCGCGGGAGACGATACGGATCAGTTCTGGGACGGACATGCGGACACGATAGACCTCCGGGACGGGGTGTTTGTGCCGTACCGCTCCTTCGGGGCCTGAATCACGCTTGGTTGAGACTCAGGCGTGCGGGGTAGGGGTAGAGGTCGTTCCGCCAGCCGGGTGCCGTGTCGTCGAGTTCGGCGGCATGGGCCGGTGTGCGCAGCAGGCAGCGGTGACGCAGCAGTTCACGCTGCTCCTCGGGTGTGAGCCTGGTGTAGGTGAGCCCGTCCAGATCGTCGCCGTAGCCGTGTGCGCATGCGTTGAGCTCGTAACCGGTCTCGGTGCGCAGGTCGACCCGGAAGTCCGTGCGCCACTGCGAGTTGTGACCCCAGCCCTTGGACTGGTCGTCCGTGGGACGGTGCCGGCGCCGGTACGTCCAGTACAGCGGGGACCGGTCGGCCACGCCCCGCTCGGCGTGCCGGACTCCCGCACGCACCCGCACCCCGGCCCGGCTGAACAGCAGGTTCCCCATCGCCAGACCGGGCCAGACGAGGCCGGTGATGCGGATCGGCTCGTCCGGGTCCGGCGCCTGCTCGACCTCCACGATCTCGTGCCAGAACGGATCGAAGGCGGCCGTCCTCTCGAACGGCGTCATGCCCAGGCGACCGAACAGCTCCAGGTACTGAGCCGGCGTCAGCGCCGCCGGCCAGGGCTCGTCCGGGTCGCCGGGCGGCTGGAGGGCGAGCAGGAGCACATCACTGACGCGGCTCAGCGCGTACAGCTCCCAGAGCAGTTCCTGGCATCGTCCGTCCGGTCCTTCGACGGCCCATCGGGCCAGTTGACCCACGCCTTCGGCGAGTTCCGCGCGGTAGTCGCCCACCGCCCGGCCGAGCCACGGCTGCACCACCGCGCCGTGTGCGTCCGCACCGGTGTGGTCCCGCAGCCGCTCGAACAACTGCCGCGCATCGACCCGGTCCTCGTCCGACTCCATGCGTGGACAGTAGAGGGGGACGGGCCTGCGGCTCCACGTGATTACCGCGGTTCCGCGACCGCCCGGGACATGTGGGCGTTGGGCAAGGTCAGTACCGCGAGCGCACCGAGGGTGAGCAGGCCGCCGACGAGGAACGTGCCGCGCACGCCGACGAGCGGCAGCAGGCTTCCACCGAGGAGGGCGCCGGCGGCCACGCCCACGTTGAAGGCCGCCCCGTTGGCGGCGAGGGCCGACTCCGTACGGCCTGGCGCGACCCGCAGCACCTGGCTCTGCGTCGCCATGAACACCGGCGCGACGGAGGCGCCGAGCAGCATGAGCAGCGCCACGGTGGCCACTTGACTGCTCGCGCCCGCGGACAGGCCCAGCAGGGCGGTGGCCTGCGTGACCACGGGGACCGTGAGCGTGGCGCGCGGGAAGCGGTCGAGGAGCGGGCCGGCGAGCGCGATGCCGGCCAGCGCGGCCACGCCGAACGCGAACAGCACGCCACTCACCGCGTCCTCGCCGAACCCGCCGACATCCTTCAGCAGGACGGCGACGTAGGTGTATCCCGCGAACACCCCGGTCACCGACAGGGCGGTGGTCGCGACGACGACCTGGAACCGGCGGCGGTCCGGCTCGGCGCCGTACGCCGCGTGGCTCTCCTGGGGACGGGAGGTCGGCAGCACTGCGGCGATGACGACGAGGGAGACGAGTGCGAGTGCGCCGAGCACCGCGAAGGGCGCCTGCCAGCCGCCGCGGCCGCCCAGCCAGGTTCCGGCCGGGACGCCCAGCACCGTGGCCAGCGAACCGCCGAGGGACAGCAACCCCATGACGCGGCCGCGCCGTTCGGGCGGGAACAACCCGACCGCGACCGGCCCCATCAGCACCCAGAACGACGCCTGCGCCAGCGCGGTGGCCAGCCGCGCCGCCAGCAGCATCCCGTACGAGACGCTGTGCAGCGCCGACACCCAACTGGCCACGGCCAGCAGCCCCAGGAGCAGGGCGAGCAGATACCGGCGCGGCACCGAGCGGGTGAGGCGGGCGGCCGGCAGCGACACCACTGCCACCGTGAGGCCGTACCCGGTGACCAGCGCGCCCACGGCGCCGAGCGGCACCCGCAGGTCGGCCGCCATGAGCGACAGCAGGCCGAGCGGGAGGTTCTCCGCGGTGTTGAACGTGAACGCCGCCAGCATCAGCGCCGCGACGACGGCGCCCCTGCGCCAGGCGGCCGGACGTACGCTGCCCATCCAGAGGTCCTCCGGGGTGTCGAGGTCGGGGTCGGTGACGGTGACGGGAATGGCCGGGCAGGCCGGGGCCAGCGTGCCGGGACCGGGGTGGGCCTTCTACTGTTTCGGTCCACGCCGAATCGGATCCGCCTCGCCTCGGGCCGTACCGGACATGCCGGATGTGTTGTGAGCGCTCAGGAGGCCGCCTTGCCGCTGACCCTGCACCTCGGCGCCGACGACCTGACGCGATGCCGGTTCGCGATCTCGCCGCTGTGCCAGACCCACGAGGCGCTGCGCATGCTGCGCCGCCCCGCCCGGCACGGCTACCACCGCGCCTGGCTGCACCGTGTCCGCCGTACGCTCGCCGGGCTCGACCTTTCGCCCCTGTGGCTGTTCGTGCCGCGCGTCGGCGGCTACACCCCGGACTTCCTCGGCCCGCCGCCCGGGGAGCCGTACCCCACCATCGACGACGAACTGGCCCGGATGCGTGCCACCGACCCGGCCCTGGCCCGCGTCGAGATGGCCCGCTCGCTCGCGTGCACGCCCGGCCTGACCGAGTCACCGCGGGGCCGCGCCGCACTCGACGATCCCGCCGGGACGGTCCGCCGCCTGGCCGACCTCACCGAACTGGCCTGGCACGCCCTGCTGGCACCGGACTGGCCCCGCCACCGTTCCGTCCTGGCGGCGGACATCGCGCATCGTTCACGTCTGGCGGCCGACGGCGGACTGCAAGCACTGCTCACCGGCCTGCACCCCGGCGTCGACTGGGCCGGCCACCGGCTCACCCTGCGCGGGTACGGCGACCACGCGGAGGCGCAACGCCCGGACGGGCGCGGCATCTTGCTCATGCCCAGCGTGTTCGTGTGGCCGGATGTGGTCAGCGGCTTCGCCTGCCCCTGGCAGCCGACGGTCATCTACCCCGCCCGCGGCATGGGCCGTCTCCACACCGCGCCCGCACCGCGCCCGCCGGAGGCCCTCGCCCGCCTGCTCGGACATCAGCGGGCGGGCCTGCTGGCCGGTCTGACCGTCCCCGCCTCCACGACGGAACTCGCCGACCGGCACGGCCTGGCCCCGTCCACCGTGTCGTCCCATCTCACCGCCTTGCGCGCGGCGGGGCTGCTCGATGCGCGGCGCCAGGGTTACTACGTGCTGTACGAGCGGACGGCGCTGGGGGACGGACTGCTGGCAGGGGGACAGGGCGGTCCTGCCGAGCGCTCGTCGTAGGAGGCCAGGACCAGGAAGTGCCCGGGCTGAACGAGCAGGCATGGGAGGCACCGACGTGGGAACCCACCCGGGCGTTGACGGAAACAGGGTGGGGAGTGGCACATGCATGAGGAAGAAGGCGGACACGGCGCGTCTGTGGTGTGGCGGTACGTGACGCCGAGGCCGCCGGTGATGCGTTCCGTGATGCTGGCGGCAGCCGTCGTGGTCGTGGTGGCCGCGCTGTGGGCGACGGCCGTGGGCCGCTGACCGGCGCGCGGCTCCCGGGCGGCACATGACGGGTGCGACTTGGGGGTACTCGGGGCCGGATCCCGCCCGGGGACGGCTCGATGTCTTCGGGGCCGTCCGACCAACGGAATGGACCGACCGTGACTGAATACTTCCCCAACGGTTCCGCCTCCGCCGTTCAGCTCGCCCTGCGGGCCGTGGTCGCGGGCGATGCGGACCAGGCGGAACTCGACACCCTCGCCGACAGCGAGGTGCTGATCCCCACCGGCGGCCCCGTGGGAGACCAGCCTCCCGGGACGGTGACGCTGCCCGTCTACGAGCAGCAGGACGGCACCGAACTGGTGCCGGTGTTCACTTCCGAGGCCCGGATGCAGCAGGCGTTCCCGCGGATCACGGAACACCGCCAGATCCAGCTCGGCGCGCTCGCCCACCGCTGGCCGTCCGAGGAACTGGCCCTCGTCATCGACGCCGGGACCCCGGAGGAGCTGGCACTGACCGCACAGGGGGTCAGAGACCTGCTGGACCGCGAGGACGACTGACGACGACCCCGGCCGCGAGCACACGGGACCGCGCCCTCAGCCGGTGGCACTTCGCCGAGCGCGTCGCACTTTGACGTGTGGAACAAGGAGGTCGAGCCATGACCGACAGCGGCTCCGGCGAAGCGCTCCGGGCGCGGTCGCCGCAAGCGGAGCACGAAAACCTGCTGTACGGGCCGCAGCCCGAGGTGGCGCGCGCGTCCGGCTATCCGGACAGCCCGCCCCGCGTGGGCTTCTTCACCGACACGTCCGTGTGCATCGGCTGCAAGGCGTGCGAGGTGGCCTGCAAGGAGTGGAACGCGGTTCCCGAGGACGGCCTGGAACTGACCGGCATGTCCTACGACAACACGCAGGGACTCGGCGCGGACACCTGGCGCCATGTGGCCTTCATCGAGCAGCGCAAGCCGCTGGGCGGTCAGGAACCGGGTGTCTCCCACGAGGGCGTGGACGTGTTCGACGCGGCCCGGCAGCTGGGCGCCGACGCCGCCTCGCCCGGCCCCGGCGCCACGGCACCGGCACCGGACGCGGCGTCGGCGGGCGCGCCGGCGGGCGCACCGGCCGGGGAGATCTCCCCCATCGCCCCCGACGGACGCACCGAACTGCGCTGGCTGATGGCCTCCGACGTGTGCAAGCACTGCACGCACGCGGCCTGTCTCGACGTGTGCCCCACCGGCGCGCTGTTCCGCACCGAGTTCGGCACGGTCGTCGTCCAGGAGGACATCTGCAACGGCTGCGGCTACTGCGTGCCCGCCTGCCCGTACGGCGTCATCGACCAGCGCAAGGACGACGGCCGCGTCTGGAAGTGCACCCTCTGCTACGACCGCCTCGGCGTCGGCATGGAACCCGCCTGCGCGAAGGCGTGTCCCACCGACTCCATCCAGTTCGGCCCCCTGGACGAGCTGCGGACACGGGCGTCGGCGCGCGTGGCCCAGCTGCAGGCGACCGGCGTCACCGACGCGCGCCTGTACGGCGAGGACCCAGGCGACGGGGTCGGCGGCGACGGCGCGTTCTTCCTGCTGCTGGACGAGCCGGAGGTCTACGGACTGCCGCCGGACCCGGTCGTCACCACACGGGACCTGCCGGACATGTGGCGGCACGCGGCGCTGGCCGCCGCCTCGCTCGCCGCGCTGGCCGTCACCAGCTTCGTCAAGGGCGCCGTCAGGAGGCCGCGATGACCGGATCCGACGTGACACGCGAAGACGTCGAGGGCGCGCGGCCCGGACGGAACGCGCTCACCGGGGCCGCGACCGGGCGCCGCCGGCGGCGCCGTGGCCGCGGCGAGCGGTCCATGGTGCCGGACGCGGAGTTCTCCTCGTACTACGGCAAACCGGTTCTGAACAAGCCGACGTGGAAGGCCCTCGACATCGCGGGCTACCTCTATCTCGGCGGACTCGCGGGCAGCTCCTCGCTGCTGGCCGCCGGCGCGCACCTCACCGGCCGCCCGGCGATGGCCAGGGTGGCGAAGCTGGGGGCGACGGGCGCCATCTCGCTGTCACTGGCCGCGCTCGTGCACGACCTCGGCCGGCCGAGCCGCTTCATGAACATGCTGCGCGTGTTCAAGCCGACCTCGCCGATGAGCGTGGGCTCGTGGCTGCTGTCGGCCTACGCCCCGGCGACCATGGCCGCCGTGGCGAGCGACCTGGCGGGCCGCTACCGGCTCGTCGGCTCGGCCGCGACCGCGGCGGCCGCCGCTCTCGGTCCCTCGGTCGTGACGTACACCGCCGTCCTGATCTCGGACACGGCGGTGCCCTCCTGGCACGAGGGCTACCGTGAGCTGCCGTTCGTCTTCGCCGGCTCAGGTGCCACAGCGGCGGCGGGACTGGCGCTCGCGGCGGCACCGGTCGAGGAGACGGGTCCCGCCCGCCGGATGGCCGCGCTGGGAGCGGTCCTCGAACTGGGCGCCTTCCAGGCGATGAAGCGGCGGATGGGCCTGTCGGCCGAGCCGCTCGAGCAAGGCACGCCGCACCTGCTGCTGCGCACCGCGGAAGTCCTCACGGCCGGTGGCGCCACACTCGCCGCCCTCGCGGGCCGCCGGCACGACCGCGCCCTCGCGGCGGTGGCCGGAGCGGCCCTGCTGACCGGCTCGGCGGCCCTGCGCTTCGGCGTGTTCCACGCCGGGGTCGCCTCCGCCGAGGACCCGAAGTACACGGTCGTACCGCAGCGGGAGCGGCTGGCGAAATCCCGGGGCGAGCAGCAGGTCGACGAGCAAGATCAGCCACACCGGCCGCGGTGACGTCCGGCGGGCGCACATGCCCGGGCAGTCCGACGTCGCCAGACGGCCGGCGAGCGGCGACATGTCGGTCAGGGTCTCGTTGACGTCGAAGACCAGCACGCCCGGAACACGGCCACGGGTCAAGGGGATCACCGTCCTCGGCAATGGACGCGACACGTTCGGCCGTTTCGGTTCATGTGGCGCGGGTACTCCGCGGGCCGAAACGTATGCGCAGCAGCGGCGGGAACAGCCGCCGCCGGCGGAACCGGACGGGAGGACTGAACCATGGGAGTCCGCACCTGGATCGACTCCTGGCCGGTCTACCGCCAGCTGAAGGGCACGGACCCGCTCGGCCGCGGCGCCGCCGCCAAGAGCGGGCGCAGCGAGCGGCTGACGCCCCGTGTCGCACGCGCGGACCGCGTGGTGAAGTCCGTCTGCCCGTACTGCGCGGTGGGCTGCGGCCAGAACGTCTACGTCGAGAACGGCAAGGTCACGCAGATCGAGGGCGACCCCGACTCCCCGATCTCCCGCGGCCGCCTGTGCCCCAAGGGCTCGGCCAGTCTCCAGCTGACCACGGGCGACGCCCGCGAGCACCAGGTCCTCTACCGGCGCCCGCACGGCACCGAATGGGAGCGCCTCGATCTCGACACCGCGATGGACATGATCGCCGACCGGGTCGTCGAGTCCCGGCGGGCCGGCTGGCAGTGGGAGGTCGACGGCACCCGCACCCGGCGCACCCTCGGCTTCGCGAGCCTGGGCGGCGCCACGCTCGACAACGAAGAGAACTACCTGATCAAGAAGTTGTTCACCGCGCTCGGAGCGATCCAGATCGAGAACCAGGCGCGTGTTTGACACTCGTCCACCGTTCCCAGTCTGGGAACCTCGTTCGGACGCGGCGGCGCGACCACCTTCCAGCAGGACCTGCAGAACTCCGACTGCATCGTCATCCAGGGCTCGAACATGGCCGAGTGCCATCCGGTCGGGTTCCAGTGGGTGATGGAGGCCAAGGCCCGCGGCGCGAAGGTGATTCACATCGATCCGCGCTTCACCCGCACCAGCGCCCTGGCCGATGTGCACGTACCGCTGCGCGCGGGCTCGGACATCGCCTTCCTCGGCGGGATCATCAACCACGTCCTGGAGAACGACAAGTACTTCCGTGACTACGTGGTGGCGTACACGAACGCACCCGTGATCCTGCGCGAGGACTTCCGTGACACCGAGGACCTGGAGGGCCTCTTCTCCGGCTTCGATCCCGACAACCGCAGCTACGACAACAGCAGTTGGCAGTACGAGGGCATGGAGATGCAGGCCGCCTCCGGCGAGCGCGACCAGGAGTACGAGGAGCGCACCGGCGACGGCAGCTCGGTGACCGAGGCCGCGCGCGGCGAGGCCCACGGCTCCGGTGGCGCGGACATCGGCGAGGGCGAGCCGGAACGGGACGAGACGCTCAGCCATCCGCGGTGCGTCTTCCAGGTCCTCAAGCGGCACTACGCCCGCTACACCCCGGAGATGGTCGAGGAGATCTGCGGTGTGCCGCGGGACCTGTTCCGCCAGGTCTGCGAGCTGGTGTCGGACAACTCCGGGCGGGACCGCACGACCGCCTTCGCCTACGCGGTCGGCTGGACCCAGCACACGGTCGGCGTGCAGTACATCCGCGGGGCCGCCGTGCTGCAGACCCTGCTCGGCAACATCGGCCGGCCGGGCGGCGGCATCCTCGCGCTGCGCGGCCACGCCTCCATCCAGGGCTCGACGGACATCCCCACCCTGTTCAACCTGCTGCCCGGCTACATCCCCATGCCGCACGCCCACAAGAACGAGGACCTGGACGCGTTCGTCCAGGGGGAGGCGGCACGCAAGGGCTACTGGGGCAACATGCGCTCCTACCTGGTCAGCCTGCTCAAGGCGTACTGGGGCGAGGCCGCCAGGGCCGACAACGACTTCTGCTTCGACTACCTGCCGCGGCTGACCGGCTCCCACTCCGCCTACGAGACGGCCATGGCCCAGATCGACGGCGTCTGCAAGGGCTACTTCCTGTACGGCGAGAACCCGGCGGTCGGCAATGCCAACGCCAAGGTGATGCGCCTGGGCATGGCCAACCTGGACTGGCTGGTCGTTCGGGACTTCTCCCTGATCGAGTCGGCCACCTGGTGGAAGGACGGCCCGGAGATCGAGACCGGCGAGATGCGCACCGAGGACATCGGGACCGAGGTGTTCTTCCTGCCGGCCGCGGCACACACCGAGAAGGACGGCAGCTTCACCAACACCCAGCGGCTGCTCCAGTGGCACCACCAGGCCGTGGAACCGCCGGGGGAGGCCCGCAGCGACCTGTGGTTCACCTACCACCTAGGGCGGATCATCCGCGAGAAGCTGGCCGCCTCCACCGACGCCATGGACAAGCCGCTGCTCGACCTGACCTGGGACTACCCGGTCAAGGGCGGGCTGGCCGAGCCGGACGCCGAGGCCGTCCTCGCCGAGATCAACGGCCATGACGCCGAGGGGAATCCGCTGTCCTCCTACGAGCAGCTGGAGGCCGACGGCTCCACCGCCTGCGGTTGCTGGATCTACTGCGGGGTCTACGCCGACGGCGTCAACCAGGCGGCCCGCCGCATGCCCGGCAAGGAGCAGAACTGGGTGGCGAAGGACTGGGCCTGGGCCTGGCCGGCCAACCGGCGCATCCTCTACAACCGGGCCTCCGCCGATCCCGACGGCAAACCCTGGAGCGAGCGCAAGGCCCTGGTGTGGTGGGACGAGGACGAGGAGAAGTGGGTCGGCCACGACGTCCCCGACTTCAAGGCCACCAGGTCCCCCGACTACGAGCCGCCGCCGGACGCGACGGCCGCGGAGGCCCTGTCCGGCAAGGACCCGTTCATCATGCAGGCCGACGGCAAGGCATGGCTGTACGTGCCCTCCGGGATCACCGACGGCCCGCTGCCGGCGCACTACGAGCCGCAGGACTCGCCGTTCCCGAACCTGCTCTACCGTCAGCAGCGCAATCCGGTACGGCAGTTGCTGCCGCCGCACCCCGACAACCGCTACCAGCCCAGCGGCACCGAGCCGGGCTCGCAGGTGTTCCCGTACGTGGCCACCACCTACCGGCTCACCGAGCACCACACGGCGGGCGGCATGTCCCGCTGGCTGCCGTATCTCGCGGAACTGCAACCGGAGTTCTTCTGCGAGGTCTCGCCCGAACTCGCCGCGGAGCGCGGTCTGGAGCACATCGGCTGGGCGACGATCGTCAGCGCGCGGGGCGTCGTGGAGGCGCGGGTCCTGGTCACCGACCGGATGGCCCCGCTGACCGTGCAGGGACGCCGGCTGCACCAGGTCGGGCTGCCCTACCACTGGGGTCCGAACGGCTACAGCACGGGTGACGCGGCCAACGAACTGCTGCACCTCTCCCTCGACCCCAACACGCACATCCAGGAGAGCAAGGCGTTCGCCGTGGACATCCGGCCCGGCCGGCGCCCGCGTGGCGAGGCGTCGCTCCAACTGGTGCGCGACTACCGGGCGCGGGCGGGCATCGACGAACACACGGGCACGGAACCCTGATCACCTGAGGACGATCGAGTGGGAGCCGAGGGGCGCCAGTTCGCCGATGACGGGAGCACCCGGCACCTCCCCGGCGACCAGCAGTCCGCCGGAGGTCTGTGCGTCGGCCAGCAGCAGCCGCGTATCGGCGTGCGTGTCCCCGAAGTCGGTGTACGGCGCCACCCATTCCAGGTTGCGCCGGGTGCCGCCGCTGACATAGCCGTCGCGGACCGCCTCCCGGGCGCCCTCCAGGTAGGGCACGGCCGCCGTGTCGATCACCGCCGTCACACCGGAGGCGCGGGCCAGCTTGTGCAGATGGCCGAGGAGCCCGAAGCCGGTGACGTCGGTGGCGCAGGTCGCCCCGGCGGCCAGGGCCGCGGCGGAGGCCTCGCGGTTCAGGGCCGTCATCGTGGCGATCGCCTGCTCGAACCGCTCACCGGTGGCCTTGTGCCGGTTGTTGAGCATTCCCAGGCCCAGCGGTTTGGTCAGGGACAGCGGCAGACCGGCGCGTCCGGTGTCGTTGCGCAGCAGCCGCGCCGGGTCGGCGACGCCGGTCACGGCCATGCCGTACTTGGGCTCGGGGTCGTCGACACTGTGGCCGCCGCCGACATGGCAGCCCGCCTCCCTGGCCACGTCGAGGCCGCCGCGCAGCACCTCGCGGGCCAGGGCGAACGGCAGCCGGTCGCGGGGCCAGGCGAGGAGGTTGACGGCGACGATCGGCCGTCCGCCCATCGCGTACACGTCGGACAGCGCGTTGGCGGCGGCGATGCGCCCCCAGTCGTAGGGGTCGTCGACGACGGGGGTGAAGAAGTCGGCGGTGGACACCACGGCCATGCCCTCCTGCCCGGGCAGCGTGACGACGGCCGCGTCGTCGCCCGTGGCGAGACCGACCAGCAGCGAACTGTCCGCCCCGGTGAGCGAGGGAGCCGTCAGACCGGCGACGACCTCCTCCAGTTCTCCCGGCGGGATCTTGCACGCGCACCCGCCGCCGTGGGCGAACTGGGTCAGTCGTACGGCCTCTTGGCGGGTCGTCTGTGTCACATCGGTCTCCTGGGGAACTAGCCTTGCGGTCGGTGGAGGCGTGTGGGTGCCTGGTGGCCCTCCCGGTCTTCAAAACCGAGGTGCCCGAGGATCTCGGGCAGGCGGGTTCGATTCCCGTCCGCCTCCGCTCCCCGGCCCCTCCCTGCAACGCCGCCTCTGGTCGTCCACGCGCTCCGTGTACCCCTGCGCGTCCAACTGCTCCAGCAGCGGTACGGCGACCCGGCGGGTGGTGTCCAGGGCCTTGCGGGCCTCGCTCAGCGTGAACGGCTGCGGCAGCCGGGCCAGGATCGCGGCGGCCCGCGCATCGGCGCCCGGCAGCAGCACGATCCCGTCTGCGACGCGCAGCAGCGCACCGGCGGCCTCCGCGGCGGCCACCGCCTTGCGGTTGAGGCCCAGCCCGGTGAGCCGGTCGGCGTCAGGAGCACGGAAGGGGTTCCTCGCCAGATCCCCGCGCACGGCTTCCACGGCCGCGTGGACGGCGGGAGGGAGGGGCGGGCGCAGGCTTTCGACTCCGTACAACCGGCCCTGCCGGAGGTGGAGTTCGGGGGCGTCCGCGGCGAGCGCGTCGACCAGGGACCGGTCGGGCAGGTCCAGGAGGCGGCGGGCGGCCTCCATCGGCAGGCCGGGGTCCAGGGCGTGCTCCTTGGCGTGCCGCTCCACCTCGTCGACCAGGCGCTCGCCCAGCCGCGCCCAGTGGGCGGGGTCGGCCAGCCAGTCCCCGGCGACGGGCGCGGCCGGTGCGGGAACGCCCATCGCGAGCAGCTCCGAGCGCCGGATCAGCCCGCGCCGCCGGAGCTCCGCCGCCCCGTCCGGGGTGCCGGTCATGGCGGTGAGCTCCGCGGCCCGGGCGCGCCCCGCGCCGCGCCGGGCGAGCCGGGGCGGCCGGACGTCGAGCACGGTCGCGGCGCAGGGCACCCGTCCGCCTCCCGGCTCGCGCAGCACGGCGCGGTCGCCGACCCGCAACGGCAGTTCCCGGCTCAGGGTCAGCCGGGCCGTGTCCTCGCCCAGTGGACGGACGGTCACCGGGACGGCGGCGGTACCGCAGTGCAGAGTGACGGTCCGGGGCAGGTCGGCGGCGGGTTCCCCGGCGATCCGGACGTCGACGAGCCCGGTGCGCAGCCAGCGCTCCGGCGTCAGCAGGACGGTTCCCCGCCGGAGGGTGCCGGCGCCGGTCCCGTGCACGTTGACGGCCACGCGCGCCACACCGCTGACGGAGTCCCGGTCCTCGTGCAGTGACTGCAGGCCGCGCACCCGCAGGGCGTTCGCCCCGTCCCCGGTGACCAGCCGGTCCCCGACGCGCAGGGTGCCGGACCCGAGGGTGCCGGTGACCACGGTGCCGTGCCCGCGCACCGTGAAGGCCCGGTCCAGCCACAGCCGTACGTCGGCGTCGGCGGGCGGGACCGGCAGGGAGACCGCCAACTTCCGCAGCTCGGACCGTAGTTCGTCGAGACCGGCACCGGTCACCGAACTGACCGCCACGGCGGGCACGGCGCCGAGCGAGGTGGCGGCCAGCCGCTCGGCCGCGTCCGCCAGGACGGGACCCGGGTCCGCCAGATCGCTGCGGGTCACCACGAGGACGGCGTGCCGCACACCGAGCGCGTCGAGGATCGCCAGATGCTCCTCGGACTGGGGCTGCCAGCCTTGGTCGGCGGCGACGGCGAAGAGCACCGCGGGCACGGCCCCCACCCCGGCGAGCATGGTCGCCACGAACTTCTCGTGGCCGGGCACGTCGACGAAGGCGAGATCCTCGCCGTCCGCGCCGAGCCGGGTCCACACGAAGCCCAGGTCGAGGGTGAGGCCCCTGCGCCGCTCCTCCTCCAGGCGGTCCGGTTCCATGCCCGTCAGCGCCCGGACCAGGGCCGACTTGCCGTGGTCGACGTGCCCGGCGGTGGCCAGCACCCGCATGACGTCCGCCTCCTAGCTCTTCGCGGCGGCGCGCACCGCGCCGCCCAGCCGTTCGTCGTCCTCCGGCGGCACGGCCCGTAGATCGAGCAGGCAGCGGCCCCCCTCCAGCCGCCCGACGACCGGGACCCGTCCGGTGCGCAGGGCGACCGCGAACCGCTCCGGCAGGGACAGCGCGACGCTCGGCAGTGTGACGCCGGGCGCACCGCCACCGCCGACGGTCGCGGCGCTGTCGACGACTCGTACGTCGACGCCGTCCGCACTCAGCGAGGCGACGAGCCGGTCGGCCCGGGCGCGCAGGGCGGCGGGGTCGACGGTCAGTGCCGTGGCGGTGGGGGTGGGCGGACCGGTGAGGGTGGCCTCCAGGGCGGCCAGGGTCAGCTTGTCCACGCGCAGGGCGCGGGCGAGAGGGTGCCGGGCCAGGGCGCGTACGAGTTCCTCGTCGCCCAGCAGGAGCCCGCACTGCGGTCCTCCCAGCAGCTTGTCGCCGCTCGCCGTGACGAGGGAGGCACCGGCGCGCAGTTGGGTCTCGGCGTCCGGCTCGTCCGGGACCACGGGATGGGGGGCCGGGAGCCCGGAGCCGATGTCGACGACGACCGGGACGTCCAGCCCGGCCAGTTCGGCGATGTCCGCGGCGCGGGTGAAGCCGGTGATGAGGAAGTTGGACGGGTGCACCTTCAGCACGAAGCCCGTGTGCGGCCCGATGGCGGCCGCGTAGTCGTCGACGGTCGTGCGGTTGGTGGTGCCCACCTCGCGCAGCCGCGCGCCCGTGGAGACCAGCAGATCCGGCAGCCGGAAGCCGTCCCCGATCTCCACCATCTCCCCGCGGCTGACGACGATCTCCTTGCCGGCCGCGAGCGCCGTCGCCGCCAGGACCAGCGCGGCGGCGCCGTTGTTGACGACGTGCACCGCCCCCGCGGCCGGCACCCGGTCGTGCAGGGCCCGCAGCGCCGTACGCCCCCGACGGGCCCGTACACCGGTGTCCAGGTCGAGCTCCACGTCGGTCGGGCCCGCGGCGTCGGCCACCGCCCGGCGGGCCGCGTCCGACAGCGGTGCCCGGCCGAGATTGGTGTGCAGCAGCACTCCGGTGGCGTTGATCACCGCGCGCAGTCCGCACGCGGAGTCCGGCAGCAGCGCGACGGCCTCGTCGGCCACGTCCTGCGGCGCGAGCCGTCCGGCACGCGCGTGCCGCTGCGCCGTTTGCACCGCCGCCTTGACGACGGGCGCTCCGAGCCGGCGCGCGGCCTCGGCCAGCCGGGGGTCGCGGAGCAGGACGTCGGTGCGGGGAATCAGCCGTCGGACGTCGCCCGTGGTCGACCTGGTCACTGGCTCCATCGCGTCGGCTCCATCACGTTCCCGCCTCTTCCGCCGGCCTGCGGGCGGCCGAGGACGTTCATCGTCTCCCAGTGCCCCGAACCGATCGACCGACACGCTCGAGCGGGCGGGTGCCCTCGCGACGCGCCTGTCTTTGCGCTGTGCAAAGAAGGTTGGCCCTCGGCCGGGCGGGTACCCCCGAGGCCTGTATTCGGCCACGGCCCGAGGAGCCGGCCGCTCTCCGGCGCCGGCGCGGGGTACACACGCGGAAGGCACGGCCCATGGGCACAGACATGATGCTCTCGCACACGTTCGAGCACGGAGTGCTCATCATCGACGTGCACCGCGATCCGGGTGCGGCACGGCACATGACGCTCGCGACGGAGATCAGAGATCTGGTCCGCGCGCACAGTCCGGTGCCCGCCGTCATCGTGCTCGACGAGGGGGCGACCAGCCGCGCGTCGGTCTGCGCGGTGCTGAGCGCCCACCGCATGTGCAACCGCCTCGGCGTTCTGATGTCCGTGGCCACCCACAGTGCCCCCGCGCGGCGGCTGTTGGAGGCGGGTGCCGACACCGGCGGCACCCGCCTCGTCGTCCACGCGCGCACCGACGTCGCCGTCGCGGTGGCGTTCACCGCGGCCGCGTGAGTCGGCCGGCGCCGACCGAGGAGAAGACAAGCGGCGCGCGTAGGTCGCGACGGCTTCTGTGACTACCAGCGACTACTACGACGGCTGCGGGGGCCTGTGGTCGTTGTGCCAGGCGACCGCGCGCCGGATCTCCGGTGCGTGCAGTCCGGTCCGGCAGGCGAGCTGCTCCAGGGGGAGGGCGGAGGGGCCGTGGGTCAGCACACGGTCTATCTTCGCGGCCCAGAGCTCTTCCTCGACGTAGGGGCGCTTCAGGTAGCGCTCCCGGAGCGTCTCGAGATGGGCCTCACTGCAGGCGGTGAGGCGGCGCAGCCCGTCGGACCGGTCGTGGCCGGGGCCGGCGGCGGAGGAGTCGGCGACGTGGCAGAGTACCGCCTCCTGCTCCGGGAAGACCTGGCCGCAGAGGTCGCAGAGCTCCAGGGGGAGGGCGGGCCTGGGCTTCGCGGTCTTCTTCTTGCGCTTCCACATACCGACTCCATGTCGATGATGGCAGGAATGCGGAGGCGGCGCCGTACGGACCGCGGGGGCGGTCCAGGTCGACCCCTTACGCCGGGCCGACTCGGGGGACGCGCTCAGTACGGCAGCGCCGAGCCTCCGTCGAGGCGGATCGCGCACTCCAGCAGCAGGGCGTGGACGAAGGCCTGGGGCGTGTTGCCGCGCAGCTGGCGCTGACGCACGTCGTACTCCTCCGCGAGCAGCCCGGGTGGCCCGCACGCCGTCCGGGACCGTTCGAACCAGCGGAAGGCGCCGACGCGGTCACCGAGCCGATGCGTGGCCAGAGCCATGGCGAACCCGCACAGCAGGAAGGCGCCCTCGGCCTCGCCGAGCGGCCGGTCAGGGTGGCCGAAGCGGTAGAGATAGCCGTCCTGGGCCAGCTTCTCCTCGATGAAGACACGGGTGACCGGACTGCTCGGATCGTCGGCCGCGGGGCAGCCGCGGGCGATGGTGACGAGCAGTGCGGCCTCGGGGCCGTCGTCGTCGGCGGCCCGGCGCCAGTGCCCTGCGGGATGCAGGCAGCGCCGGCGCGTCTCCGCGAGGATCGTCTCGGCGAGGTCGGCGCAGCGACGGCCGTCGGGACCGGGGAACACCGCGCCGATCCGTCGCAGTCCGCCCACCACGCACAGCCGCGAATGTGTCCACCACCGGTTCTCCAGCTCCCACAGCCCCGCGTCGTCGCGGTGCCAGTTGCGTTCCACCGCGTCCACGGCGGCCATGGCCGCGCGGGCCGCGTCCTTGGTGAGGCAGTCGTGGTGGGCCGCGGCGGTGAAGAGCTGGAGCGCCTCGCCGAAGGTGTCGAGCTGGAACTGGCGCCCCGCGTGGTTTCCGACCCGGTCGCTGCCGCCGGGGTAGCCGGGCAGGTCCAGGGCGCGCTCGTCGGGTACGGGGTCCCCGGTGACGGTGTAGGCGGGCCGGGTCCCGTCGCCGTCGGCGAGGATCCGCTCGGCGGTGAACCGCACGGCGCTGTCGAGGAGTTGGTGCGGCCCGTGCGCCGCGACCGCCAGCCCGGCGTAGCACTGGTCGCGCAACCAGGCGAAACGGTAGTCGTAGTTGCGCCCGGCGTTCGCCCGCTCCGGCAGCGAGGTCGTGGCGGCGGCGACCATGCCGCCCGCGGAACTGGTCAGCCCCCGCAGCACGGCGTACGCGTGGCGGGCGTCGCGGGGCGCGACCAGGCCGGAGCAGTCCGGCACGGCGTCGTCCCACGCCTGCTCGGTCGCCCGCCACAACTCCTCCGCGTCGATCCTGGAGTTGCCCCGCGCGGTCCCCACCTCCAGCACGAGATCGTGCTGCTCGCCCTCGCACAGCCGGAACTCGCCGCGCAGCCCTTCTTCCGGGTCCCACGACGACGCCGGCGCGCCCACGAGCCGCAGGTGCAGCCCCTCGGCCTCCGCGGTCCACACCCCGTCCTCCAGGCGGGGCCTGCGCACACGGTGCGCGCCGAAGCCGGGGCGAGGGTCCAGACGCATGCGCAGCCGCGCCTCGCCCTTGCGTACGCGCATCCGGCGGAGCAGCACCAGACGATCCGGCGAGGCGGGCATGGCGAGCGCGTCGCGGCACTCGATCACGCAGTCCGCGGTCACCCACCGGTCGACCCAGATGAGGGTGCCCTCCTCGTAGGCGCCGCCCCACACGTGCCAGCGGTCGGTGGGCTCCACGGAGAAGTACCCGGTGCCGCCGATCAGAGAGGAGAACAGCGCGTCGCTGTGCCATCGCGGCGCGCACAGCCACACGATCCTGCCCTTGGGGTCCACCAGGGCGCCCCGCTCGCCGTCGGCCAGGACGGCGTAGTCGCGCAGTGCCCAGGGCGGGCAGGCCCCGTTCGATTCCTCCAGCGTCGTCTCGGTTCCGTTCTCCATGTGCCTCGGACTTCCCACGATCAACCGGTGGAAACAGGGTGGAGCGCGCGGGAACGGTGCGTTGCTGACGACGCTGGGGCGCCCGCGTCACTGCCCGTCGCGTCACCTCGGCATCAGCGCGTGTCGGCCGTTCCGGGTCGACCGGGTGCGCAGGGCGAGACGGGTCACCGGTTGTCCTCCCGTCCGCCGCCGCCGGCGTCCCGCCGGCGTGTGTCCTCACTGCCGGCGTCCCGTTCGGCCGCGAACCGAAGCCTGCGTGCGAGGACGTCCCGAGCCACCTCGGTGACCGTCCGGCCCTGGGTGAAAGCTCGTGCTCGCATGCGGTCCAGGGCCTGTTCGGGGTCAAGGTCCAACTGCACCATCACCATGCCGACCGCCTGGTAGACCTCGCCGTGGCCGGCTTCAGAGGCCTCCAGCCACGACGCCACGCCTTCCTCCCCGGCCCGTTCGGCCGCACGGGACCCGGCGTGCAGTTCCATGAGGGCGAAGGTGACGGCGTCCCGTGTCCACAGTGCGATCCGCAGATCTCGCGCCGACAGCCCGCCGGGCGTGCGGCGGTACAGGTCGAGGGTGCCGACCGCCGCGGCGCCCACTCCGAGCGGCAGCGAGAACACCGCCCGCACCCCGAGCGTGATGGCCTCGTGGGCGAAGACGGGCCAGCGGCCGGAGTCGGGCGCCGTGGTGAGGTCGGCGGCCAGCACGGCCGTGGCCTGCCGGACCGCGGACCGGCACGGGCCGTCCCCCAGCGTGTACTGCGCTTCCGCCAGTCGTGCCGCTGTCGGATCGCTGGCACACAAGGTGGCCTGTACGGTCGCGCCGCCGGAGATCGACACGGAGGCGCCGCTGACGGGCAGCAGCGCCATGCAGGCGCGGCACAGTGCCTCTGGTACGCCCCCGGGATCGAGGCCCTTGGCCGCGGCCGCCAGGGCCTTGGAGACGCGCAGCCGCTCCTCCGGCTCGGACGGTTCGCCGCCGCCCGACCGTTCGTCAGGGACATCAGGCCGCACCGTGAGGTCCCCCGTCACTGCCCGCAGGGTCGGTACGGTCGGCGGGCAAGATCCACCCGTGTCCCCGAGCGGTCGCCCGGGAGGTCCCAACGGTGATCGGGTGCCGCGTCGTCGGCCGTCCCGACGGTGCCCCGCGATCTGCGATTGTTCCGGGCGCCTGACACGAGATGCTCCTCACGTGCGCCGATGACCGAATACCTGTCGTGGGCATGTGATCCGGCCGTGGCTCGACGCCCTGTCCCGGCTGGGACATGTCATCGCGTGGCACGGTCGGGCCAGTCCTCGCCCCTGACGATGTTCCACTCGGCGCCGGTGTGTGCCGCGGGCGCGGCGCTGTGGCCCTCGGCGAGGGCGGCACACGTGCGGATGCCCTTCTCGTGGAGACGGCGGGACTTCGCCCGGCCGGCCTCGGAGACGCGCAGCGCGTGCTTCTTCGTGGTGCGCGGGGTCATGGCGCTTCAACTTCTCTCTGCCGCACAAGCACTCAGCCGCATCGGGCCGAGGTGCGCCGTGCCGGACGGCGCCAGGATCCTTTGGCGTGTTGCAGGGCCCTTTGGCCGTGCCGACCGGGTTCCCGAACCCCTGCACACAAAACGGCGCCCCGGACGCATGAAGGTCCCGATTCCCCGGCGTTGGCGGGGGCGGGACGGCCGAATGCGGCGGGTCGGGACCAGTGCCGCCTCACACGTGCCCGCGAGCCGTCTCCTGCCGTGCCGCCGGTTCGAGGTGCCCGGCCAGCCGCTGCGCCTGCAACAGGAGCGTGCCGTACGCCGAGGTCTCCTGGGGCTCGCCCCGCACGGTGTCCGGCATCCGCTCGTGCAGACCGTCCACCGTGGCACGCATCTTCTCGGCCGCCTGCTGCAGGGCGAACTGCCGCTCCGCGCCGAAGCCGCTGTCCGCGTAGAGCCGCATCAACTCCGCGGCCCTGGCCAGGAAGTCGGCGTACCCGCGGATGAGGGGCAGCCGGGACCACCGTTCCTGCCGGTCCTCGGCGGCCGCCTCGAGCAGGGTGCGGGTCAGCTCCGTGGTGTGCACGGCGGCGTACTCGAGCACCACCATCACTTCCTCGTGGTCCTTGCCCGGGAGCGACTGTGCGCGGGTGCGGCGGCGCACGTTGCCCCAGAGGCTCTCCCGGCTCCAGCCGACGGCGGACCGGCACTCCTCCACGAGGTGCTTGAGGTGCAGGGCCCGCTGATGCCAGCCCTTCGCCTCGTCCTCGTCCCACTGCCCGTCGACCAGGGACCGGGCCGGTGCGTCGAGGATTCCGGCCGTCTCGTGGGCCGCCGCGCTCAGCGAGACACGGGCGTTGCGCAGGTAGACGGGCGGCCGGATCAGCGCGTTGACGGCGATGCCGACCACCGCTCCGAAGGCGGCCTCGGCGATCCGGAACCCGGACGCCGTCAGGCTGACCTGCGGGTCGGTGAGGACGAAGAGGGCGCCGGTGGCCGTGTAGATCCCTTGCCGTCCGAGGCGTGACCACGAACTGAGGAGTACGACCAGGGGAAGGACGAGGCCCATGACGCCGATCCTGTTGTGCATCAGCAGGATCAGACCCGTGGCCATGACGGTGCCCGCGGCGATCGCCGCCAGCTGCTGGAGTGCGTGGGCGACGGACTGGTAGACGGTCGACTCGACGAGCAGGATCGCCACCCAGGGCGCCATGTAGGCCATGGGCGCCTGGAGCCACCAGCCGACCACCGCCCAGGCCAGCCAGGCCGCGAAGGCGGCCTTCAGCGCCTGCGCGGCGAGATCCCGTTCCCTGCAAGGTCCTTGGCGTGCACGCTGGACGGCCTGTGCCGCCCCCGACAACCTCGTGGCCGCGGCCCGAGTCGCGTCCGACGTCCATGTCATTCGGTTCCAGCCCCGCAATCTCCGCTCCGTGCAAAGGGGCCGGGTTCCCCGGGGCACGGCGCCGAAAGGGGTATCGGCGAAACGGGACCCTTGCCGCTCAGGCGAAGTCGATCTCCTTCGCCGCGACGATGTGCGCGCCCATGTTGCGTTCCATCATTTCCAGGGCGGCGGATCCGAGGCGGGGGTGGATCGAGGCGACGGCGTCCTTGGGCACCGTCACCTCGAGGTGGCGGATGTGCGCGTCCAGGGCGGAGTAGAGGACGCACTGCTCGGTGACCTGACCGGTGAGCACCACGTGATCGACGCCCAGGCGCCACAGGAGGTAGGACATCGGCGTCTCGTAGAAGACGGAATGCCGGGCCTTGAGCACGAAGAGCGAGTCGTCGTCGGGCCGCAGCGGCTCGACGAGGTCGCTGTGCGCCGTGGCCAGTGCCTCGTCCACGATCTCTCCCTGGTGGGAGCGCCACGAACCGAAGTTGTCGTTCGCGTAGACGACGGGCACGTCCGCCTTCCGGGCCCGGTCGAGCAGCTCGGCCACGACGGGCACCGCGCGCTGCGCGGACGGCAGCAGCAACTCGGCGTCCTCATGACCGTAGGTGTTGATCATGTCGATCACGATGAGTGCGTGCACGGTGCCTCCGGCGGAGCTTTGCGGTGGTTCCTGGGAACGCGAGAGACGGGCTGGCGAGTACCCGGCGGCGGGGTGAAGCTAACGGTGAGGGAGCGAGGGGCACGCGGTCCTTTGCTTTCTGTGGGTCTTCCTGGGAACCCGGTGATCCGGAAGGTCAAGCCCACCTCAGCGCGCCAGGAGGCGTTGTGAGCCAGAAGCAGGGAACGACGGATGTCGCACAGGAGGCGGTCGACACCCTGCTGCTGGACGTCGTCCGGGACTGCGGCGCGTCCCGGGGCCTGCTGTACGTCCTGCCGAAGGACGGTGACGCCCTGTGGCTGGTGGCGCTGACCGGTACACCCCGCGAAATGGCCGTTCCCTGGACCAGGGTGGGGCTCGCCGACGCGGTTCCGGTGGCGGACGCCGTACGGGCCGGCCGCCTGGTCTGGGTCGGCGACATGGAGGAGATGGCACGCCTCTATCCGCGTACGTCCCTGGTGCTGCCGTACGCCTTCGCGCTCGCGGCCGCCCCTCTCACCGCCCGGAACGCGGTCGTCGGCGGTCTGGTGCTGCTGTGGCCGGCCGCCCATCCGCCACGGCTCAGCGGCGCTGAGCGCGCGGCCGTCGAGGCCGGGTGCCGGCGGCTGGGCCGGCTGCTGCACGGCGCGGGTGTCCGCGACAGTGCACGCCCGCCGGGTGAGCCACGGACCCTGCCGCACCCCGCTCGCGCAGGCGCCGCGCCGGGCGAGGGGGGCGAGGCGGCGGCGTTCATCGCCCGGCTGCCGGGAGGGGCGTGCGCGCTGGACGACACCGGCCGGTTCACCTTCGTCACGCCCGAGGCGGCGAGACTTCTCGGTGCCGATGCCGACTCGCTGTTGGGCGCACTGCCCTGGGAGGCACTGCCCTGGATGGACGTCGCCGAGATCGAGGACCGCTACCGGTCGGCCGTGGTCAGCGAGCGGCCCACCACCTTCCGGGCGGTGCGCCCGCCGGACACCCCGCTGGCCTTCGCCCTGTACCCGGACGCGTCCGGCATGAGCGTGCGGATCACCCGCAGCGACCCGCGCGACGAACTGCCGCCGGGCTCCGCGACGTCCGCCGCCGTCGCCGGGACGGCCGAGCCCGCAGCCGGCAGACCGGGCCGGGCCGGGTTCCTCTACCACCTGATGCACCTGGCCGCGACGCTCACCGAGGCCGTCGGTGTCCAGGACGTGGTGGACCAGGCCGCCGACCAGCTCATGCCCGCCCTCGGCGCGACGGCCATGGCCGTCCACGCATCGCGCGAGGGCAGACTGCGCATCCTCGGCTACCGCGGCTACGACGCCGAGCTCATCAAACGCTTCGACAACCTCCCGCTCACCGCGGACATACCCGCCCTGCGCGTGATGGAGAGCGGCAGCCCGCTCTTCTTCGCGCGCTTCGACGAACTCCGGCGGATGTATCCCGGCACCGTCCAACTCGACGACAAGGCGTCCTGGGCGTTCCTGCCGCTGATCGCCTCAGGCCGGGCCGTCGGCTCGCTCGTCCTCGCCTACGACCGGCCTCAGCACTTCGCGCCCCCCGAGCGCGCGGCCCTCGTGGCGCTCGCCGGTCTCGTGGGCCAGGCCCTCGAACGGGGTCGCCTCTACGACACCCAGTTCGCCGTGGCCCACCAGCTCCAGGCCGCCCTGCTGCCCCGCCATCTGCCCTCCCTGCCCGGGCTGCGCGTCACCGCCCGCTACCGGCCGGCCGGGCACGGCATGGAGGTGGGCGGGGACTTCTACGACCTCATCCGCCTGACCGACAGCACCGTCGCCGCCGCGATCGGCGACGTCCAGGGACACGACATCGACGCTGCGGCACTCATGGGTCAGGTCCGCACCGCCGTGCACGGTCACGCCGCCGCCGGAGCGTCCCCGGGCGACGTCCTCGGCAGGACGAACCGTCTCCTCGCCGACCTGGAAGCGGGCAGGTTCGCCAGCTGCCTCTACGTCCATATGGACCTCGCCCGCCAGGCGGCCTGCCTGGCCAGTGCCGGCCACCCGCCGGCGGTGCTGCGGTACAGCGACGGCCGGACCGAAGTGCTGCGCGCACCTCCCGGGCTGCTCCTCGGAATCGAGCGCGAGGCCGACTACCCCGCCGTCGAGTTCCCGCTGGAACCCGGCTGCGTCCTCGTGCTCTACACGGACGGACTGGTCGAACGGCCCGGCGTCGACCTGGACGACGCCATCGCCGCGCTCACCGAACTGGTCGCACGCGCCGACCCCACGGACCCGGACGCCATGGCCGACGCCCTGATCCGCCACGCCTCCGACCCCGCCGACGACCTGGCCCTGCTGATTCTTCACGTCACGGCGCCGGACGAGCCCGGACACGAATCCTCAAAACCCTGAGCAACTGAGTCCGGGCGCAACGCCGTTCAGATGTCCCGCTGCTGCAGCGGGCGCACGGCGGGCCCCTGAAGAATGCTGCCGTCCGGCGCGAAGCGGGAGCCGTGGCACGGGCACTCCCACGCCTGCTCCGCACGGTTGAACGCCACCAGGCAGCCCAGGTGGGTGCAGCAGGCCGAGACCGCGTGCAGCTCGCCGCCCTCGTCCCGATGGACGGCGCACTGCCGCGCGCCCACCCGCACCACGGCACCGTCGCCCGGGGCGATGTCGTCAGGCGAGGTGGGACCCGTCACGGAGGACAGGCGGTCGCCGACGAAGTGCCGGGCCACCTTGGCCTGATTCCTCAGGAACGTCGTGCCCTCGCGGACCACCGTGCCCAGGCGGCGCGGATCGTAGAGCCCGGCCCACTCGACCTCGCGGCCGTTGACGAGGTCACTGATCAGGCGGCCCGCCATGATGCCGCCGCTCAGTCCCCAGCCGCCGAACCCCGTGGCCACGTACGTGTGGCTGCTGCCGGCGCGCATCGGTCCGACGAGGGGCACGGAGTCGGTGGAGTCGTTGTCCTGCGTGGCCCAGCGGTGGGTGATCGTGAACCCCTGGAACCGGTCCGTGGCCCAGGCGGACAGCCGGGCGAAGTGCTCCTCCACGTCGGCGGTACCGGGGGTGATGTGCTCGCCGGTGACGACCAGCAGGCGCTTGCCGTCCCGGTACGGCGCGCTGCGCACGGAGCGGGTGGACTGCTCCGGCGTGATGTACATGCCGCGCGGCGCCTGCCCTTCGTCGACGGTCCCGGCCACGACCAGTTCGCGGCGCGGGGAGAGCCGGGTGAAGAGAAGGGCCCGGTCGAAGATGGGGTAGTGGGTGGCGACCACCACGTCGTCGGCGCGTACAGACACGCCCGCGTCGGTCTTCAGCACACAGGGCTCGCCCTCGGAGAGACCGACGACGCGCGTGCCCTCGTACACGGCTCCGCCGCGGCGGCGCAGGTCCTCCGCGAGGGCCAGCAGGTACTTGCACGGGTGGAACTGGACCTGGTCCGTCACCCGGACCGCGCCGGCGATCGGGAACGGCAGCTCCGACTCGGTGACGAAGTCCGCCGGCAGCCCCGCTGCGCGCGCCGCCTCCGCCTCCGCGCGCAGCTGTCCCACGCGCCGGCGATCCTCGGCGTAGGTGAAGGCGGCCGCCTGCTCCCACTCGCACTCGATGCCGAGCTCGTCGACGATTCCGGCGGCGTGCTCGATCGCCGCCATCTGCGAGCGGGCATAGAGCCGTGCTCCCTCGGCACCGCGGGTGCGGCGCAGGTGGTCGTAGACCAGCGTGTGCTGAGCGCTGAGCTTGGCGGTGGTGTGCCCGGTGACTCCGGCGGCGATCCGGCCCGCCTCCAGCACCGCCACCTCACGTCCCTGCCGGACGAGCTCCCAGGCCGTGCTCAGCCCCGCGATCCCGCCGCCGATCACCGCGACGTCGACGGTGATGTCTGCGGACGGCTGCGGGGCGGGCTCGCCCTGCGGCGCCGTCTCGAGCCAGTACGATCCCTGGATCCTCGTCTCAGCGTTCATGAGCGCCGGGTTCCCGTCTCGCGGTCATGCACGCGGAGCTGTGTGGGAAGCCGCGGCACCGCTTCGGTCTCGCCGACTTCACAGCCACGACGTGATGCGGGCGCCGGTGCTGCTCATCCGGCACAGCAGCCGGAAGGCCTGCAGCACGGTGAAGGGCCACAGCGCGGCGAAGCTCCATATGAACACCGGGTCGGAGGTGCGGATCCCCATCACGGCGAGGAACAGCGAGGCGCACGTCAGGATCGCCACGGTCAGTGCCAGCCGGCGCCGCGGTCGCGGTGAGCGTGTCAGGCCCATGCGCCGGACGAGGCGCCGGTCGCCGCCGAGTTCGGCCTCGATGCGCCGCAGCGCGAGCATCTCGCGCGGCGACAGCACGATGTCGTCGTGCTCGTTCCGGTCGTTCACGATCAGCACCTCGCTCCACCCGGGTCCGCGACGCATCGAGTGCCCCGGAAGGGCCGTCCGACGCCTCCCGCAGGGCATGTTCCGGCCGTATGCCGGTGATTCCGCGCGAAGAGGCATCGCTGCGACGTGTCGGGTACTCGGAGCGCTCGAGAACGAGACCGACAAGGAGGCGCTGATGAGCAAGGTCAAGGAAGCGGTGGACGTGGAGGTGCCGCTGCACATGGCGTACAACGAGTGGACTCAGTTCGAGCGGTTCCCGAACTTCATGGAGGGCGTCGACGAGGTCAGGCAGCTCGACGACCGGCACAACCACTGGACCACGAGCATCGGTGGGGTACGGCGCGAGTTCGACACCGAGATCGTCGACCAGCTCCCCGACGACCGGATCACCTGGCGGTCCGTCGGCGGCGACACCCGGCAGAGCGGATCGGTCCGGTTCGAGCGGCTGGACGACACGCACACCCGCGTGGAACTCACGATGGAGGTCGAGCCCAGCGGTGTCGCCGAGAAGGGCGCGGACGCGCTGGGCCTGATCGACCGGCGGGTGAAGGGGGACATGCGCCGCTTCAAGGACTACGTCGAGGGCGAGGGCGGCGGCACTGCCGGCTGGCGCGGGCGCATCAGGCCCGAGGACCCCGGCACGACTCTCTGAGAACCCCGGCACGACGTTCTGAGAACCGTCAGACGCCGGCGAGCAGACCGTTCAGCGGCGCGGGTACCCGGTCGGGGTCGAGCGCCTCGACGAGGACGCGACCGTAGTGGATCTTGCGGCCCTTCTTCGTGCCGAGGAAGCGCCTCAACTGCTGTTGTGAGGTGCGCCCTTGCTGTGCCGGCTGGCGCAGGAAGGTCTGCAGCGCCCGCTGGTCGCCCTCTTGCCGGACGAGTTCCATCACCCGCGTCACGCCCAGCGCGCGGATCAGCTCGTCCTCCAGGTCCGCCGCGCAGACGAAGAATCCCCCCTGCGCCGCGCTCTCTCCTTGGAGGGCGCGGGCGTAGAAGGGGCGCTCCCGTTCGTCGCACAGTCCCGTGAGGCGGAGGCCGAGGTCGGCCGGCCCGAGGAGGCGGACGAAGCGCCCGACGCTCATCGCACCGCCCATGGGCAGGACGCACACCCCCTCGGCCGCGAGGTCCCGGCCGCGCCGCGCGGCCAGCGCGCCGACCGCGGCGACATCGCTCGGCCCTTCGAGCAGCACGGCCGCCCGGACAGGCAGCCGCGCCGCCAGCTCACGTGCGGGCTCGCCGACGCCACCGGCCGCCCAGGCGATGACCGCCTCCCGGAACGCCCCCATGTCGGACATGGGACGAGTCTCCGCTCCCGGCCCGCTTCCACGCCAGAGATTTTCCGCTGCCGTGTGAGCGACGCCGCCCCCACCGGGCGGCTGAATCCGCAGGCCGGGCGGCGTGTCCGGGCGGGCGGGGCGGCGGCCTCGGCGCAGGGTGACCGGGACTGTCGTCGTCGAGGAGGAACCGTGAAGCGTCGTGTCGTCGCCGTCCTGGCCGCTGCCGTCGCCGGTCTGATGCTGTGCGCCGCACCGGCCGTGCCCCACGACGGCCGTGGCGATGTCGAGAGCAGCGACTGGAACTTCCCGCTCACCAACATCGGCCTGCTGTAAGGACGAGCGGAGGATCGGAACAGCCCAACAGCCCAACAGCCCAACAGCCGGACGGTGACGACGAGTTCGTCACCGTCCGGCTGCCGTGTCGTGGCCGGCGCCTCAGTACGTCCGCTCAAGGATCTCCAGAACCTGCGCCTCGTCCGGAATCCGCGGCGCGTTCCTGGTCACCGCGTCCGCGACCGCGCCCGCCGCGATGGAGGTGAGCATCGCGCGGTCGGCGCCCAGGTCGCGCAGTGGGCGCTTGATGCCCAGGGCGGCTGAAATCTCCCGTACGGCGGCCACGGTGGCGCGGGCCCAGTCGCCGTCGGCGGGCGGGTCGAGGCGCATGGCCCGGCCCGCCTGCTCGTACGCGTCCCGGGCCGCGGGCGCGCTGAACTCCATCACCTCCTCCAGCACGGCGGCCAGGGCGACTCCGTGCGGAGTGCCGGTGTGCGCCGTGAGGGCGTGACCGACGCCGTGGACGAGGCCGAGGCCGGAGAGGGTGAGGGCCTGCCCGGCGAGATGCGCGCCCATCATGAGCTCGGCGCGGGCGTCGAGGTCCGAGCCGTCCCGGTACGCGAGCGGCAGCGCGCGGCTCACCAGCGTCACGGCCTGCGCGGCGTAGGCGACGGAGAACGGGTTCGCACCGCGCGAGGCGAGCGACTCGATGCCGTGCACCAGCGCGTCGATGCCGGTCGCGGCGGTGGCCGGAGCGGGCAGCCCGAGCGTCAACTCCGGGTCGAGCAGGGCTGCTTGCGGCCGCACCGAAGGGTGCCCGAGGTAGACCTTGCGGTGCGCCTCGGCGTCCTCGATGACACCGAAGCCGTTGGTCTCGGCGCCGGTTCCGGAGGTCGTGGGAATCGCGACGAGCGGCAGTCCGTCCGCCGCGTCCCACAGATGGTCGGCGTCGGCGGCCACCGCGTCCGGGTTGCCGACGAGCAGGGAGATGCCCTTCGCCGCGTCCAGCACCGAGCCGCCACCGAGGGCGACGACCGCGGCGGGACCGAACGCGCGGGCCCGGGCAGCGCCGGCGTCGACGTTTCCGGTGGACGGGTTGGGCGCCACCTCGTCGTACACCGTGTACTCGATGCCCGCGGCGTCCAGGGTCTTCAGGACGCGGTCGGCGACGCCCGCCGCGCGCAGTCCGCGGTCGGTGACGACGAAGGCCCGCCGGTGGCCGGTGGCTCCGATCAGTTCGGGGAGCCGGTCGACGCGGCCGGGGCCGAACTCGACGCGGCAGATGCCGTCGATGCTCAAGGGGGAGAGGGAGTTCATGGGTGCGGCTCCTGAGATGTCGGGCGTCAGACCGTGAGCGCCGCGTCGTCCAGCGCCGCGGCCGGGTTGGGCAGCCGGAACTCCCGTCCGGCGAGTGACTCGTAGAGCCGGACCGGGCTCATCTCGCCGGACAGCTCGCCGTGCTGGGCCTTGGAGCGGCGGTAGATCTGCTCGACCAGGGCGGAGAGCTCCGTGGAGACGCCCAGGTCGCGGCCGAGGTCGACGGCCAGGCCCAGGTCCTTGCAGGCGAGCGCCATGGCGAAGGAGTCGTCGTAGTCGCCGTCGGCGAGCACGCACAGGATGTCGTTCTCCAGGAAGTGGGAGGCGGCCGGGCTGGCCAGCAGCGAACTGCGCAGGACCCCCAGGTCGACGCCCGCCTTCACGCCCATGGCCAGCACCTCCGCGGACGCGACGAGATGGCTGAACCAGAGCAGGTTGATCATGAGCTTCACGGTGTAGCCCGCGCCGAGCGGCCCGACGTGCAGGATCCGGCCCGGGTCGCCCATCGCCTCGAAGACGGGCAGGGCGATGCGGAAGTCGTCGTCCGCTCCGCCGACGAATATCTGCAGCATGGCCGCGTCGGCACCGCGGGCCATGCCGCTGACCGGCGCGTCGAGACGGCGCACACCGCGTGCGTCCAGCACCTCGGCCGCCACACGGTCGGCCGCGGCCGGGGTGGAGGTCGACATGTCGATCCACAGGGCGCCCTCCGGCAGCGCCTCGGCCGCCCCGCCCCGCATCAGGACATCCTCGACGACACGCGGGTTGGGCAGCATCGTGATCAGGAACTCCGCGTCCCTGGCGCATTCGGCGGGGGAGTCGGCCCAGCGGGCGCCGAGCGCGAGATGTTCCACGCCGGCCTCGGGCCGGGTGTCGTACACGGTGACCAGGTGTCCCGCGTGGATCAGGTGGCGGGCCATGTGACGTCCCATGTTGCCCAGGCCGATGAAACCGATCCTCATCAGTGTCCTCGCTGCGGTTCGGGGTGGAAGAGGGGTGGGAGAGGGGGGTGGAACGGGGGGAACGGGGGGTGGAAGAGGGGGGAGAGGTGCAGAGGGGCTCGCCGTCTCAGGCGAGGTTGATCCAGGTGGTCTTCAGCGCGGTGTACGCGTCCAGCGCGTGCAGGGACTTGTCGCGGCCCGCGCCGGTGGCCTTGAAGCCGCCGAACGGCGTGATGACGTCGCTGGCGTCGAAGGCGTTGATCCAGACGGTGCCCGCCCGCAGCCGCCTCGCGGTGCGGTGGGCGACGGTCACGTCCCGGGTCCACACCGAGGCGACCAGCCCGAAGTCACTCTGGTTCGCCAGTCGTACGCCCTCGTCCACGTCGCCGTCGTAGGACACCACGGCAAGGACCGGGCCGAAGATCTCCTCCTGGCCGACGGCCGAGGTGTTCTCCACGCCGTCCAGGACGGTGGGTTCGACGAAGCTGCCGCCGGTGCCGGCGAGCGTGCGCCCGCCGCCGAACAGCACGGTCGCGCCGTCCTGACGGCCGCGCTCGATGTAGCCGAGGATCTTGGCGAGTTGGGACTCGTCGACGATCGGGCCCATCACCGTGGCGGGGTCGAGCGGGTCGCCGACGCGGAAGGTGTCCGCCGTGATCCGCCGTACGGCAGCGAGCAGTTGGTCCTTGACCGAGGCGTGCACGACGACGCGGGAACCCGCGTTGCAGGTCTGCCCGGCGTTGTAGAAGATGCCCCAGGCCACGGCGGACGCGGCGGCCTCGATGTCGGCGTCGGCCAGCACCAGTTGGGGCGACTTGCCGCCCGCCTCGACGGCGACCTGCTTGCCGTTGGACTCGCCCGCGTACACCTGGAACAGCCGGGCGACCTCCGCCGAGCCGGTGAAGGCGATCTTGTCCACCTCCGGATGCCGGCCCAGCGCCTGCCCGGCGACCTCGCCCCGGCCGGGGACCACGTTCAGGACCCCGTCCGGCAGGCCCGCCTCGGTGGCCAGCGCGGCCAGCCGCAGGGCGGCGAGGGAGGTCTGCTCGGCGGGCTTCAGCACGACGCTGTTGCCGGTGGCGAGTGCCGGGCCGAGCTTCCAACTGGCGATCAGCAGCGCGTAGTTCCAGGGGACGACCGCACCCACGACGCCCAGCGGCTCCCGGGTGATCAGCGCCAGCGCGTCGGCCGGCGTCGGCGCGATCTCGTCGTAGGACTTGTCGATCGCCTCCGCGTACCAGGCGATGGTCTCCGCGGCCTTGGCCACGTCCACCCGCACCGACTCGGTGATGGGCTTGCCCATCTCCAGGGTGTCGAGCAGCGCCAGCTCCTCCGCGTCGGCGAGGATCAGCTCGGCCCAGCGCAGCAGGATCCGCTTGCGCTCCTTCGGCGCGAGGCCGCGCCAGCGGCCGTCCTCGAAGGCGGCACGGGCGGACCGTACGGCCCGGTCGACGTCCTCGGCGGACGCCGCCTGCACCTCGGCAAGGACCTTGCCGTCGCGCGGCGAAACGCTGGGGAAGGTGTCGCCGGACGTGGCGTCGGTGAAGGAGCCGTCGATGAACGGGCGGGTCTCGAAGGTGAGTTTGTCGGCCGCGGCCTGCCACTCCTCGTGCGACCGCCGCAGCAAGTCCTCGATGGTGTGGGTCACTTGATCCTCCAGCGGTCGATCGCGTCCTCGTCCAGCTCGACGCCGAGACCGGGCCTGTCGGGCACTTCCAGGCAGCCGTCGGCGTTGACCCGGACCGGCTCGGCGAGCATGAAGTCCCGGCGTTCGGGGGTCCAGCCGGGCGGGTCGTAGGGGAACTCGAAGTAGGGGCCGCCGCCGACGCCCGCCGCGACGTGCAGGTTGGCGAGCACGCCGATGCCGTTGGTCCAGCTGTGCGGGGTGAACTGACGGTGCTTCAGGTGCGCCAGCTCGGCGAGGGTGCGGGCGCGCTGCATGCCGATCGCGAGCACCACGTCCATCTGGTAGATGTCGAGCGCGTCCTCCTCGAGGTAGCGCAGCAGCTCGGTGGGGGAGTGGTGCATCTCGCCGGCCGCGATGCGCACGCCCGGGTTCTCGGCGCGCAGCCGCTTGAAGCCCTCCAGGTCGGCGTACGGCAGCGGCTCCTCGACCCAGAACACGTCGAGTTCGGCGAGCCGGGCGATGGTCTTGCGGGTCTTGGCGAGGTCGGAGGCGGGCGCGGTGTCGCCCGCCATCCGCCAGGACTGGTTGAGGTCGACCATGATGTCGAAGCCGTCGCCCAGTTCCTCGCGCACGGCCCGTACCGCCGCGACGCCCTCGTCGACGTGGTTCCGGTCGATGCGGATCTTCATCGCGCGAAAACCCGCCTGGCGCACCTTCAGCGCCGTGGCGACGCGCTCCTCGGGCGACTTGAGCTCGCCGGAGGAGGCGTAGGCGGGCAGCTTCTTCGCCGCGTTGCCGAACAGCTCCGCCACCGGGCGGCCGTGCACCTTGCCGACGACGTCCCACAGGGCCGCCTCCAGGGGCCAGTAGTGGGCGCCGTGGAAGTTGGCGGTCTCGATCGCGCGGACGTGCCGGGTGATGTCGAGTGGATCCTCGCCGACGAACAGGTGCTTGTAGCTGTCGAACCCGTCCATCAGGTCACCGGAGCCGATGCCGGTGATCCCCTCGTCGGTGTGCACCCGGACGATCGTGGCGTCGAAGTGACGGCGCGGCTCGGGGTCCCAGGCCGCACGGAAGGGCGGGTCCAGCTCCAGGCGGAGGCGGTCGAGCGTGATGTCGGTGATCTTCATCGGGCCAGGGCCTCCGGCGAGGGTGCGTAGAAGGGGTTGACGGGCCCGGCCTTCGCCGCGTCCAGTACGTCGGCCACGGACGGCGTGCCCGTCACGGCGGCCCGGATCGCGCCGTACGCCGCCTCGCGCTGGTTGCGGAAGGACGCGTCGAGGTCGTCGACGGCCGGGTTGACCCACACCGCGGCGATGATCAGCAGGTCGTCCGCGTCGCCGGCCGGGATCAGGTCCCCGGCGACGGCGTCCAGGACGCCCTGGGCGAGCCCGGCCTGGGCGGACCCCCAGGTGGCGCGCTCGTGCAGCTCGCCCGCGGCGGCGGCCTTGTTCACGAACAGGGTCGGCGGCTTCACCGGCACCGACGGGCGGACGACCGCCATGAACGGCACGTGCCCGGCGCTCGGCGTGGCCAGCGCGGTCGCCCAGGCCGTCTCGACCGGGCCGCCCTTGCGGCCGATCACGATGTTCGTGTGCGCGGCGTTCGCACCGTCACCGACGAAGGACTCGCCGATCAGCGCGGTCGCGGCAAAGGGGGGCATCGGAACTCCTGGACGTGGGAAGCGTGATTCGTGGGGGTGCGGCGGGATGAACCTCGCATTCGGTGCAGTTCATCCGGCCCGATGCGGTGAATCTAGGTCTGGCGACACCCGCCCGCAAGGCGGTCACGGGAATCGAAATGCCGGTTGCTCTGCTGACAACTTCCCGCCTGACCAGGCGGTTCCTCGCCGCGATCCCAGGCATACGATGACGGCCGTGACCGACTCCTCCGCCGCCGCGCGCGGCCACGGCCTCCGCCGTGACATCGACCTGCTGGAAGCCCTCGCCTCCGACGAGGCGCAGGAGGCGGGCGGCCTGGGCGTGGTCCGTCTCGCCCAGCTGGTGGGCCGGGAGAAGACCCAGGTCTCCCGGGCGCTGAAGGCCCTGGCCGCCGAGGGCATCGTCGAGCGCGACCCCGACACCCTGGAGTACCGCCTGGGCTGGCGTCTGTTCTCCCTGGTCGCCCGCACCTCCGAGAGCCGCCTGGTGCGCGTCGCCGAACCGGTCATGCACACCCTGTCGGCGGACCTGGAGGAGACCAGCCACCTGTGCGTGCTCAGCGATCGCGAGGTGCTCACCCTGCTGTCGGTCTCCGGCCACTCCTTCCGCGTCCACGGCTGGGAGGGACGCGGCGTGCCCGCCTGGCAGCTGTCCGCGGGCCGCGTCCTGCTGTCCGACGCGACCCCCGACGAGCTGTACGTCCGCTTCGGCACCAGCAGCGAGATGCCCGTCCAGGACCTCTGGGCCCTCATCCAGGACGGCAAGCGGCGGGGCTACGCCCGCGTCAGCGAGGAGTTCGAGGAGGGGCTGGTCGGCGTGTCCGCGCCGGTGCGGGATTTCCGCGGCCGGGTCGTCGCCGCCCTCAACATCTCCGCCCCGAAGACCAGGCTGGGCGAACGACTCGACGAGGCGGGACGCACGACGGCCCGAGCGGCGGCGCGCGTCTCGATGCTGCTGGGCTGGGAGCCACGACGCACGCCGGCGGTGCGGGCACGGCTGACTTGAGTGGTGCATCCCGACCGTGCGGGCGCGGCTGTCCTGAGCGTGGCGCTCGCCGGCCCTGCGCACACGGCTGCCCTGCGCGCACGGCTGCCCTGCGCGCACGGCTGCCCTGCGCGCACGGCTGCCCTGCGCATACGGACCCGTCCCGCGCGTGGCGCTCGCCGGTCTTCGCGGCGAGTCCGGCCTGACCGCCGTAGGGCCGCGTGTGATCGGCGAGTTGCCCTCACAGCAACCCGCGTTGCGATCCGCAGGAGTGACCTTGTCGGTCCCATGACGCGCTCGTAAATTCACCGCGCATCGGGCGAGCCTTCGTCCGGAACGGAGAAAAGAGCAGCTCATGAACCTCGCCGGCATCGACCTGTTGGCCAAGGCCCCGCTCGCGGACGGCGATCTCCTCGTCGGCGGCCGATGGCTCCCGGCCGCCGACGGACGCACCTACCCCGTGTACGACCCGGCCACCGGCGAGGTGATCCGGGAGGTCTCCTCGGCGGGACCGCGGGACGCCCACGCGGCGATCGAGGCGGCGCAGTCCGCCGCGGCGGACTGGCGTGCGACGCCGGCCCGCCGCCGTTCGGAGGTCCTGCACGACACCTTCGCCCTGATGCGCGAGCACCGGGACACGCTCGCCCGCCTCATCGTGCTGGAGAACGGCAAGGCGCTGCGGGACGCGCTGGCCGAAGTCGGCTACGCCGCCGAGTTCTTCCGCTGGTTCGCCGAGGAGGCCGTACGGATCGGCTCCTCCTTCGGCGACGCCCCGGGCGGCGGCTTCCGGCACGTCGTCCGCCGGCACCCGGTCGGTGTCACCGCCTTCGTCACGCCGTGGAACTTCCCCGCGGCCATGGCCACCCGCAAGATCGCTCCCGCGCTCGCGGCAGGCTGCCCCGTCCTGCTCAAGCCCGCCCCCGAGACCCCGCTCACCGCCCTCGCGGTCGCCGCCCTGCTCACCGAGGCCGGCCTGCCGGCCGGGTTGCTGAACGTCCTGCCCACCGACCGCGCCCCCGAGGTCGTCTCCGCCTGGCTGGACGACGAGCGGGTCCGCAAGTTCTCCTTCACCGGCTCCACCGCCACCGGAAGGCTGCTGCTGGGGCAGGCCGCGGCGAACGTCGTCAACGTGACCATGGAGCTGGGCGGCAACGCCCCCTTCGTCGTCTGCGCGGACGCCGACGTCGACGCGGCCGTGGACAGTGCCATGGACGCCAAGATGCGCGGGGGCGGCGAAGTCTGCATCGCCGCCAACCGGTTCTACGTCCACACCGATGTCGCCACCGAGTTCACCGAGAAGTTCGGCGCCGCGATGTCCGCCGTCCGCACCGGGCCCGGACTGGAGGAGGGCGTGACCCTCGGCCCCATGATCAACCAAGCGGCGGTCGACAAGATCCGCTCCCTCGTCGACGACGCCGTCACCCGTGGCGCACGGATCGCCGCGTGGGGAACGGTCCCTGATGGCCCCGGCCACTT
The DNA here is from genome assembly GCF_044457745.1 of Streptomyces sp. NPDC050534. Taxonomy (NCBI): domain Bacteria; kingdom Bacillati; phylum Actinomycetota; class Actinomycetes; order Kitasatosporales; family Streptomycetaceae; genus Streptomyces; species Streptomyces sp. NPDC050534. Next base: position 19,584 of record NZ_JBITHF010000027.1, on the reverse strand, counting down.
CCACCCCGCGACCGTCCTCGTCGACGTGCCCGACGACGCCCGCATCCTCCACGAGGAGGTCTTCGGCCCCGTCGCACCGATCAGCACCTTCACCGACGAGGACGAGATGCTGACCCGCGCCAACTCCACGGTCCACGGCCTCGCTTCGTACGTCTGCTCTCGCGACCTCGGCCGCGCACTGCGCATCGCCGAGCGCCTGGAGGCGGGCATGGTCGGCGTCAACCGCGGCCTGCTGTCCGACCCCGCGGCGCCCTTCGGCGGCGTCAAGCAGTCCGGCCTCGGCAGGGAAGGCGGCCGCGAGGGCATCGAGGCCTTCCTGGAGACGCAGTACATCGCCCTGGACTGGCCCAACTGACCTGCCCTTCGTACCAGTTGGCATCGCCGCCCCGCTCCGCCCTGATCCATCCCGCTCCATCCCACCCCGCTCCGCTCACGCCGCTCACGACAAGGACCGCCCATGGCAACGACGCCTGCGACACCGCCCAGCACCACCGAAGCCCCCGACCATGTGCGTGAACGCCGCCGTCTGCACACCAAGTTGAAGCTCGCCACCCAGATCGGCGAGGGCATCGACGGCTACGTCATCGGCGGCATCGGCATGGCCATGGCCGCGCTCACCACCGACCTGCACCTGTCCACCCTCATGGAGGGTCTGGTCGGCGCGTCCCCGCTGATCGGCATCTTCGTCGGCGGCCCGCTCTTCGGCCGCCTCGCCGACCGCTTCGGACGGCGTCCGGTGTTCCTCGCCGACATGGTGATCTTCCTCGTCGGCTCGGTGCTCCAGTTCTTCGTCACCGACGGGCTCCAGCTCTTCCTCATCCGCCTGGTGATGGGCGTGGCGATCGGCGGCGAGTACGCCATCGGCGCCCCGCTGCTCTCGGAGTACGCCCCGAAGCAGGGCCGCGGCCGGCTGCTCGCCAGCCTGGAGATCAGCTGGTACGTCGGCTACGCGCTCGCCACGGTCGTCGGCGCCCTGTTCGCCGACGTCGACGGCGGCTGGCGCTGGTCCCTGGCCAGCAGTGCCGTTCTCGCCGTGGTGTGCGTGTCCCTGCGGGGCGGCATCCCCGAATCGGCCCGCTGGCTGCTGAGCAAGGGGCGCCGCGAGGAGGCCGAGGCGCTGATCGAGAAGTACGGCATCGAGATCGACGTCGACGCGGAGCTCGACGAACGCGCCGCGACCCGACAGGCCGGATTCCGGGCGCTGTTCAGCCGGGAGCACATCCGCAGCACGGTGTTCGCGAGCGTCTTCTGGGCGGCGCTCGTGCTGCCCTACTTCGCCATCGGCACGTACTGGACGCAGGTCTTCGAGGCGTTGAACATGGGCGACAACGCGGTCGCCGCGCTCCTCGTCTACTCCTTCACCGCGGTCGCCGGTGTCACGGCCGGCTGCCTGGTCGTGGACCGCATCGGCCGCCGCCGGCTGCTGATCCCGCCGTTCTGGATCACGGCCGGCTGTCTCGCGCTGGTCGCGGTGTGGCCGTCCTCGACGCCCGTCATCGTCTGCGGCTTCCTCTTCTTCATCTTCCTCAACGCGGCTTCCAGTGCGCTGACCGCGGTCTACCCGCTGGAGGTCTTCCCCACCTCCCTGCGCGCCACGGGCGTCGGCTTCGCCACCGCGATGAGCAGGGTCGGCGCGGCGATCGGCACCTTCCTGCTGCCGATGGGCCTGGACCACTACGGCGCCCGCTTCGTCCTCCTCGTCGGTGCCGCCGTCCTCGCGGTGGGTGGCCTGGTCTCCCAGTTCCTGGCGCCGGAGACCACGGACCTGGACCTGGCGAAGGCGGCGCGCACGGCGCGGGAGAAGACGGTGGCGTGACCGCGCCGCGGGGGAAGACGACGGTGTGATCGCGCCGCGGGGGAAGACGGCGGCGTGATCGCGGCGCGGGTTCCGTCCGGCAACGGGCGGAGCCCAACCGCCGCGATCCGCTAACCCGCGTCTGCGATCGACGAGTGACTCGCTTCGGCGTCCATCGACGACCGCAGTGCGTCGAGCGCGCGCGCCGACTCCGAGCCCGGCTCGGCGTGGTAGATCGCCAGGATCTGGCCGCCGGAGTCGGCGATCGGCAGTTTCTCCCGGCCCAGTTCCAGCGGGCCGAGCTGCGGATGACGCAGCCGCAGCGATCCTCCGGCCAGCGCGGTGACGTCGTGCCGGGCCCACAGCCGCCGGAACTCCTCGCTGCCCAGCGACAGTTCGCCCACCAGCTGCACGATCCGCGGGTCGTCGACATCGCCGCCGACGGACACGCGGAACCCGGCGACCAGGCCGCCGGCCGTCTTCCCCCAGTCCGGGTAGAGCTCCTGCTCGGCGGGGTCGAGGAAGATCGACCGCAGCCGGTTGACGCCGGGCCGGAGGTTGGGTGACACGGCAGTGGCCAGCCGGTTCGCTGCGAGCACGTCGAACATCCGGCTCTCCACGAACGCCGGCAGGTTGATCACCTCCAGCAGCCGGAGGATCCCGGCGGGCACCACCTCACGGCGCGGCCGCCGGCGTGCGGCCGGACGCGCCGTGGACAGGCTCAGCAGATGCTCCGTGGCGATCGGGTCCAGCCGGAAGACCCGCGCCAGGGCCTGCAGCACCTGCGGCGACGGATTGCGGTCCCGGCCCTGCTCCAGGCGGAGGTAGTAGTCGGCGCTGATGCCGGCCAGCATGGCGACTTCTTCACGACGGAGCCCGGGGGTGCGGCGTACGCCCACGACCGGCAGCCCCGCGTCCGCCGGATCGGTCAGCTCACGGCGGGCCCGAAGGTATTCACCCAGCGCGTTCGGCCTGCTCATGCCCTCGATCCTACGAGCCCCGTCCGGGCCGTGCCTGGTCCTGTCACCCCCAGGATGACCGGGGCACAGGCTATGTCCGCGGCGGCTTCGTACGGTCGGATCTGCTCCCGGAGACGCCGGTGAGCGGAAGGGAAACATGACAGGCAACGAGCTGCCCGGCGGCACCTACCGCGTGGGCGACCTCAACCTCACCCGGTTCGGCTACGGCGCCATGCAGCTGGCGGGGCCGGGCGTGTTCGGCCCGCCCAAGGACCGCGCCGCCGCTGTCGCCGTACTGCGCACGGCCGTCGAACTCGGCGTCCGGCACATCGACACGGCCGACTTCTACGGCCCGCACGTCACCAACGAGATCATCCGCGAGGCACTCGCGCCGTACCCGGACGGCCTGCACATCGTCACCAAGGTCGGCGCCCGCCGCGACGAGCAGGGCGGCTGGCCCCACGCCCGCACCCCGGCCGAGCTGGTGCAACAGGTCCACGACAACCTGCGGCGCCTCGGTCTCGAAGCGCTCGACGTGGTGAACCTGCGCGTCGGCGGCCTGGACTCGCCCGAACCGGGCTCCGTCGCCGAACAGTTCGGCGCGCTCGCCGAGCTGCGCGAGCAGGGCCTGATCCGGCATCTCGGACTCAGCACGGTCAGCGCGGACCAGCTCGCCGAGGCCCAGTCGATCGCACCGGTCGTGTGCGTGCAGAACTTCTACAACATCGCCAACCGGCAGGACGACGACCTGGTCGACAGCACCGCACGCCAGGGCATCGCCTATGTGCCGTACTGGCCCCTGGGCGGCATGTCCCCGCTCCAGTCCGACACCCTGCACAAGGTGGCCGCGCGCCTGGACTCCACCCCCATGTCCGTGGCCCTCGCCTGGCTCCTGCACCGTTCACCCAACGTGCTCCTGATCCCCGGCACGTCCTCGGCGGACCACCTGCGCGCGAACGTCAAGGGCGCTGCCCTGGACCTGCCTTCGGACGTCCTCACCGAACTGGACGCCATCGGCGGGCGGTGACTTCCCTCGCGCGTCTCCTCCGGTGCGGCGGCCGGGGCCCGTAAATCTCGGCACGCCGGAGCCGACTGCGGCATCTTGGCCTCATGAGTGGCTGCGGAAGGGGGACTCGTGTGCACGGCAAGGGCAGCGAGACCCGGAGTGAGGGGACATGACGGACGACGTCGACGTGTTCATGAGCCGGCTGAACCCCGACATGTGTGTGGTGACGGCCGTGGCGGGCGCGGAGCGGTCGGGGTGTCTGGTCGGCTTCTCCTCCCAGTGCTCCATCGACCCCGTGCGGTACGTGGTGTGGATCTCCAAGGCCAACCACACGTATGGCGTCGCCCGCGCCGCCGACTGCCTGGCCGTCCATCTGCTGACCCGTGAACAGCACGGGACGGCGGTGCTTTTCGGTGGTGAGACGGGCGACCGGACCGACAAGTTCGCGCAGGTGCCGTGGAAACAGGCTTACGGCGGCTCGGTCGTCCTGGAGGAGGCGGCCGCCTGGTTCGTGGGCACCGTCGAAGACCGCGTCGACGGTGGTGACCACGTCGGCTTCATCCTCAGACCCGTCGAATGGCGCGATCGCAAGGATGGTCCTCTGCTGCGGCTCGACGACGCCACGGACATCACGCCCGGCCACCCGGCATGACGTGCTGTCCGCGGCTGCCGTGCACCCGGCGGCCCGCGGACACCGGCGCGCCACGCCATTTTCCGGACCTCCCCGAGCGATCTATTTCAAGGTCACTACCATCTGAGCCAAGACAACCGTTCGACCGGCACGTGCGGTGCGTGCCGGTCGGGGTCGCCGATGCCAGGGTCCGCTCCCCGGGCTGCGGTGATCTTCCTGCCCAGGAGGACCTTCCGCATGTTCCGACGTATTGGCAGCACGGTCGTCCGACATCCCGTCTGGACGATCGTGGCATGGCTGATCGCCGCGGTGGCGATCGTCGCCACCGCCCCGAGCCTGCCCTCGAACAGTGACGAGAGCAGTTTCCTTCCCAAGAGTTACGAGTCCATCAAAGCGGCCGACCTCCAGGCGAAGGCGTTCCCCAGCGCCTTCACCCCGTCCGCGATCGCGCTGTACCAGCGCACCGACGGCGGGAAGCTGACCGCCGCCGACAAGAAGGACGTCGCCCGGATCACCACCGAACTGGGCGACAAGCACATCGACCAGGTGCAGAAGGTCGTCCCCGGCCGGCCGTCCAAGGACGGCAGGTACTCCATGACCCTGGTCCAGATGGACAGCAAGAACGCCGGCCAGCCCAAACAGGCCGACGCGGCCAAGGTGTTGCGCGACGACCTCAAGCAGCTGACCAAAGGCACCGATCTGGACGCCAAGCTCGGCGGATCGGCCGCCCAGGCCCTGGACCAGCAGGATTCGTCCAAGCGCGGTCAGGCGCTGATCGGTATCGGCACCTTCGCGATCATCCTGATCACGCTGCTGATCATCTTCCGCGCGCCGATCCTGGCCATCCTCCCGCTGATCCTGATCGGCGTGGTCTCGGCGATCGCCAACGGGCTGATCGCGTACGCCACCAAACTGTTCGACCTCCAGGCCAACAGCTCGATCTCGTCGATCCTGATCGTCGTGCTGTTCGGCGTGGGCACGGACTACTTCCTGTTCCTGATCTTCCGATATCGAGAACGCCTGCGCGCCGGCGACGAACCCAAGCTGGCCATGATCAACGCCGTCGGGAGGGTCGGGGAGGCCATCGCCTCGGCAGCCGGCGCGGTCATCATCGCTTTCCTCGCCCTGGTGCTGTCCACGCTGGGCTTCTTGAAGCAGATGGGTCCGGCGCTGGCCATCGCGGTCTCGGTCACCCTGATCGCGGGTCTGACCCTCATCCCGGCCGTGGTCTCGCTGATCGGACCGAAGGTGTTCTGGCCGTCCAAGAGCTGGCAGCGGGAGCCGGAGAACGCCCGTTTCGCCGCCCTCGGCCGCGGGGTGCAGCGACGCCCCGCCCTGACCGCGGGACTGTCCGGTCTGGTCCTGGTGGCGCTCTCGCTGGGCATCTTCGGCTACAACGCCACCTTCGACCTGGCGTCCGGCTCCATGCCCAAGACCAAGGAGTCGATGGTCGTCCAGGACGAGATGCAGAAGGCGTACTCGGCGGGTGCGGCCGCGCCCACCGACGTCTACCTCTCCAGCAGCGACGGCAAGCCGCTCGACAAGACCGCCTTCGGCGCGTACGCGCAGAAGCTCGGAGCGGTGGACGGCGTCGCGAACGCCCGTATGACGCAGGTCAACAAGGCGGGATCCACCGCGGACTTCACCGTCACGCTCAAGTACGAGGCGTCCACGGACAAGGCGATCGAGGCCGTGGGCCGGGTGCGCGACGTCGCGCACACCAACGCCCCGGACGGCACGGAGGCCCTCGTCGGGGGCATGTCCTCGATCTACAAGGACATCGACAGCGCGGTCAACCACGACTACCGCACCGTCTTCCCCGTCGCCGCCGTGCTGATCATGGTGATCCTGGGTCTGCTGCTGCGCAGCGTCGTCGCCCCCTGGTACCTGATGGCCTCGGTGGGGCTCGGCTTCGGCGCCACCCTCGGCGCCACCGTGTGGATCTTCCAGGAGGCGCAGGGGCACTCGGGCCTGATGTTCATGCTCCCGGTGATCATGTATCTGTTCGTGGTCGCCATCGGCACCGACTACAACATCCTCATGATCGCCCGATTGCGCGAGGAGGCCCGCGAGGGCCGCGAACCGCGGGAGGCGGCCGGCATGGCACTGCGGCACGCGGGTCCCACCGTGGCCGCGGCGGGCTTCATCCTGGCGGCGACCTTCGCCACGATGATGCTGGCCGGCAACGCGCTGCTCACGGAGATGGGCTTCGCCGTCTCCTTCGGCATCGCGGTCGCCGCCTTCGTGATGGCGATGTTCTTCACGCCCAGCCTCACCGCGCTCATCGGCCACGCGGCCTGGTGGCCGGGGCACGCCGACCGGGCGGAGGCTCCGGCCGGTGCGGGTGCCGTGCCGGGCGGTTCCGGTCCGGTCTCCGGAGGTGAAGGCGCGCAGTCCTTCGACAAGGACCCCGCGGCGCGCCGCCGCTAGCCGCAGCACGACGGAACAGGTCTGCCGGTCCACACGGCCCGGCAGACCTGTCTGTGTGTGAAGGTCAGACCAGCGGAACGCTGAGCTCGATCGCCCGCTGGGCCGCCGCGAGTGCCCGCTCGTCGCCGACGTCCAGGGCCGTGTCCGTGAACTTGATGACGTGCTCGTCGCCGTGCGCGAGTGCCCGCTCCACGACCTCCTCCGGGCTCAGCCGCGCCGGGGGCCGGTAGTCGACCGGTTCGGCCGGCGCGTACATCGCGGTGACCGCCGCGGACGCCGTCCACGCCGCGTGCAGGCTCGGCGCCCACAGCTCACGCGGCAGCGAATCCAACGTACGCAGTACGGCGTTGGGGGCGGTCGCCGCGTGGACGAGCATGGTCTCCTCGCCGTGCCCGTGCGTCGCGTACCGGTGTGTCGCGGCCGCGACCAGTTCGGTGAGCCGCTCCCGGGCGGCGTCGGGTCCGGTCACCTCCGTTGCCCACAAGGGGAGTTGGCGTACGGCGGCGAGCCGCGCCGGGAACCCTTGATACCCCTCGGGGATCGCGGGGACGGCGTCCAGGGATGCCGCGGCCGTCGCAGCCGCGGGCAGGGCGGTGACGCCGGTGACGGTGTGGTGGCGGGCGGCCCAGTAGCCCAGGGCGTGGGCGAGTTCGGCGCGGCGGGGTGCGTTCTCGCCGGTCTCCAGGGTGCGTACGGCGTGGCCGACCCGGATGACGGGATGCGTTGCCCCGCCGTACATACCGGGCAGCAGGCGCGGCCACCACTCGGCGAGGACGCTCTTCCAGGGCCGCTCTTCGAGGGCGCGCGAGAAATGGTCGATCCAGTCGGCGGCCCGGCGCACATCGCCCAGCGCCGAGGGCCAGTTGTCGTCCGTGACGGGTGCCACCCGGTCCGGGAAGTCCTCCAGCTTGTCGCGGTACAGGTCCAGCCAGCGGTGCACGGAGCCCGCCTGCCCGCGGGCGGCGAGGGCCTCGACGACCATCGGGGCGTGGTTGGAGAGCCGGCCGAGGCGCTCCGGTCCCGTCGCATGGACCCGTTCCAGGGCTTCTTCGAGCTGTCCGCTCGTGTCGCTCGTCTCCATGAGGTCGACGCTAGGCAGCGCATCGCGGCGGCGGATCGGGCGCGGGGACCAGGCCGGGCACGCCTCGGGGCCTAGACCCCGAGGACCAGGTCCACCGTGTGATGTCCGCCCCCGTCGGCACGGACGACGGGTTCGGCCGGACGTCCGTCGATCGCGCACGCCCGCACCCGCGTCCCGCCGCCGCTGAGGGAGATGTCGAGGGTCATGTCCCGGTAGCGCAGACCGCGCAGGCTCACCGGCCCCCAGTGCGGTGGCAGACACGGCCGCAGCCGTACGGCGTCCTCGGTGAAGGCCAGCCCGAACAGCCCGTCGTGCATCAGCCGCAGGTACGCGGTGACCGACCAGGTCTGGTCGGGCTCCGAGTCGAAGTGCTCGGCCCTTCCGCTGCCGCCTTCCTGCCAACCCCCGTCGACAGCACCGCTGTTGGAGTCGTACAGCTCGTAGAAGCCGTCGCCGCTGCCCGCGACCAGACCTGCGAGCTGCTCGACCGAGCGCGCGAACAGATCGGTGCGGCCCGCCAGGGCGGCGGCGTTGCCGTAGAGGCCGTGGACCATGGGCCACACCATGACGTTGTGCCGTCCCGGTCTGCTGTCGTCGAAGCGCGGGAAGTGCGGCCAGACGTTGACGATGCCGTGCGGCTGCCAGTGGGTGGCGTCGAGGAGCAGGCGCGCCCGCCTGCGGTCGGCCACGCCGCACAGCAGGGCGAAGGCGAGACCGGCGCCCTCCTGGGAGGTGTCGACGGTGCCGTCGTCATGGAGGAGATAGGCGTACGTGCCCGCCTCCTCGCGCCACAGCCAACGGTGCACCGCCTGCCGCAGGCGCGCCGCGTCCGCCCGCAGGGCCTGCGCCCACTCCGGCCGGCCGCAGCTGTCCGCCATCTCTGCCAGCGCCGAATACGCCCCGTAGTAGAGGCAGTTGGTCGACAGGCACATCAGCCGTTCGGTGCCGGGGTGGTCGAGCACGAAGGAGGAGCGTACGTCCGGTGAGGCGGGCGGGCTCGGGTAGCCGGAGATGCCGTCGTTCATGAAGGACGGTCCCCGGAACAGGCCGCGCTCGGTGTCGAAGTCGCCGGCCCGGCGAGCGGCGAGGGTGCCGGCCGCGGTGCGTGCGGCCTCGGCGAGGAAGCCGCGGTCGCCCGTGATCCGGAAGTGGTGCCGGGCGGCGAGGATCCAGACGACCTGGTCCCACCACTGGTCGTCCTGCTGAACGACGGGCCCGTGCGCGGTGCGGTCGACGACCGACCAGAGAGTGTTGCGGCCGACGGCGGGCGCCAGCAGGCTTGCCGCACTCCACGCGTTGACGGCCGCGTCCCGCGTCCACCGCTGCGGCGCGGGGTATCCGCCGCCGGCCCGTACGACGGTGCCCGGCGGATACGCCAGCAGGCCCGCCTTGTCGTAGACCGCCGGGTCGGCATGGGTGGTGTGGGTGTCGGCCAGGGCCGTTGCCGCGGTCGCGTAGAGGGTGCCGAGGCGGCGCTGGGTGGCCAGGTCGGCGAAGGTGAGGGCGGGCACGGTGTAGCCGTTCCCCCGGACCGGGGCTCCCGCACCCGCCAGGCCGAGGAGACCTGCCGCGGCCAGAAGGCCCCGCCGCGACGGCCGCACACGACTCGTGCTTCTCCCCACTGGCATGGTCCGCCCTTCCACAGCTTCCGGAGCCAGCATGACCCCGGGAGCTGTGGAACGAGCGGACCGGTGCGCAGTCGCGTCGTCAGGCGTTCGGGTCGAACGTGATCCCGGACGGCTTCGCCGACGACAGGTGCGAGGCGAAGTTGCCGTCCTTGAGGCCGAAGTTGGCGCTGCCGAAGTCGTACGCGCTCAGCTTGTCGCGCAGCCCGGCGGGATAGCCGTTCCAGCCGACCAGCGGCGGGTACTGCCAGGTGTGCTTGTCGTTCTCCGGCGGCTCGTCGTTGGAGTTCGCCAGCCGGAAGCAGTGGGTGCGGATGCCGTCCTTGTGATACACGATCTTGGCGTGGCTGCCCTCGAAGCGGACCTCGGACGTGGCGTGCACGGTGAATGAACCGTGGTTCGACGTCGACACGTACTTGACCTGGTTGTCCTGCACCCAGATCACCACGTGCTCCCAGTCGTTGCGGTGCCCGCCGATGCTGCTGCCGGCGACGGCCTGGTCCTTCTCGAAGTACAGGCCGTACATGTACGCGCACCAGCCGTTGTTGCACTTGTAGCGCGAGTAGCTGTTGGTGTTGTCGAGGTCGGAGGCGTCGTGGCACTCGCCGTTGAGTGCGCCGGTCGGCTTGAGACCGCCGTTGATGGTGCCGTCGGGGCCGATCGCGGGCGTGGAGTAGCAGCCGTCCGTGTCGTAGTCGAACGCCGGCTGATACGTGAGCTCGGCGGCCTCCGCATTGGCGGGCAGCGCCTGGGGCTGCGCGGCGAAAGCCGCGGTGGGGACCGCCAGGACGAGCGCGGCCGCACCGGCCAGGCCGGTCAGGAGTCTTCTGCGGTTCGCCTTGAACTTCGGTGACGCCACGGCGTCCTCCTCTTCGTCCGGGCGCAGCCGAACGACTGTGGGGGGCAAGGGAGTTCAGCATCCCGAGTTTCCCCTTCCGAGCCAAGAGGTGACAGGCGTACCAGTGGTGAAGGGCGGCCCAATACTTGGGCCATGACGAAGCGTCAGTCGAGTTCGTCGGGCAGATCCGCGGCGGAGTCCTCCGGCGCGAGGTCGGACCGCAGCCGCAGCCAGGACGGCTGGCGCAGCATTCCGGCCCGGGTGCGGGTGCTGTAGCGGACCTCGCCGACCAGCCGGGGCAGCACCCAGCGCGCGCCCGCGACCGCCGGGACGGGGTCGAAGGGGCACTCGGCCGTCTCCGCCGCCCGCAGCAGCTCGGCAAGACGGGTCCGCTCGGCCTCGCTCCAGCCGGTGCCGACCCCGCCGACGTACCGGAGCCGTCCGGCCGCCCGCTGCCCGACCAGGACGGCGCCCGGCAGTCCTGACAGCCGCCCCTTGCCGGGCAGCCAGCCACCCACGATCACATCCTCGCTCCGCATGTTCCGGATCTTGATCCAGGAGCGGGAACGCACTCCCGGCTCGTACACCGAGTCCAGCCGCTTGCAGACGACTCCCTCCAGCCCGTGTTCGAGCGTGGCCCGCAGGGCCTCCTCCCCGTGTCCGACCACTGCGGAGGGGGTGGACCAGTACGGCCCCTGGAGGCCCAGCTCCTCCAGCCGCCGGCGCCGCCGGAGGTAGGGATGGCCGGTGAGCCTTTCACCCTCCAGGTGCATCACGTCGAACAGCACGAGGTGCACGGGCACCTTCGCCGCCTGACGCGCGGCCTTGGCGGGGGAGTGGGCGAGGCCCATCCGGGACTGGAGCAACTGGAAGTCGGCGCGGCCCTGTTCGTCCAGCGCGAGCACCTCACCGTCCAGCACGGCCGGCGTCGCGCCGAGTGCCGTGCCCAGCGGCCGCAGCTCGGGGTACGCGTCGGTGATGTCCTCCCCGGACCGCGCCCGCAGCCGGAGCCCGCCGTCCCCGGAGAGGTAGGCCACCACGCGCTGGCCGTCCTGTTTGGTCTCGTAGGCCCAGCGGGCGTCCTGCGCGGGCGGCGGCAGGGTGCCGGGTGTGGCGAGCATGGGCGGAATCAGGGGAAGCGTCACGGGGTGAGGTGTCGACGCCGCGGCCCGCCGCCATTCGCCCCGCCCGCCGGTTTCCCCTGAACGGCGCTGCCTACAGGCTGCTCGCCGGGGTCAGCAGGTCATCGAGCCCGACCCGGCGGAAGAACTCCACTCGTATCCGGTCGGCCACGGCGGAGACGACCTCGCTGCCGTCCCGGCTCGGGTCCACATGAACCCGGAACGGCCGCTCACCGGGCGGCAGTTCGACCGTGCGCACGACGGCCTCCGCCACGTCCGAGACGTCGGCGTCCGGCGGCATCAGCCGCGCCAGCCGCTCGTTCACGTCGGCCATCAGCGCCTTGTACTGCGCGTCGTAGACGGCGGCACGCCCGGTGTCGGACGGCGCTCCGGCGTGGGCGAAGTGGTTGGTGCCCGAGGTGAAAGCACCCGGCACGACGATCGAGGTGTCGATCCCGAACCGTATGAGCTCGGCGGCGTAACTCACCGCGAGCGCGTCCATGGCGGCCTTCGCCGCGAAGTACGGCGCGAGGAAGGGCGGGGTGCCGCCGCGTGTGCTGGAGGAGCCGATCCACACGACGTGCCCCTGCCCCTGGCCGCGCAGCTGGGGCAGGGCCGCCCGGTTGACGCGCTGGGTGCCGAGCACGTTGGTGTCGTAGACGTCCGCCAGCTGTTCGGGCGTGAAGGCCTCGGCGGGGCCCAGCACCATGTGCCCGGCGTTGTGGATCAGGACGTCGAGGTGCCCCTGCTCGTCGACGACGCGGGCGACGGCTGCGTCCGCGCTGTCCTGCCGGGTCACGTCCAGCTCCACCGCCCGCAGGTCGACCCCGTGCCCGGCGGCGTGGGTGGCCAGATCGGCGGCGGCGCGGGCGTTGCGCGTGCCGAGGGCCCGCATGCCGGCGTAGACGGTGTGTCCGCGTTCGGCGAGTGCGCGGACGGTGAGGGCGCCGAAACCACTGGAGGCGCCGGTGACGAGAATGACCTTGCTGTCGCTCATGGCTGTTCCTTTCGGAGGACGGCGCGCGCCGTCAGATGATGCCGCCGTTGGTCCGCAGGACCTGGCCGTTGACCCAGTGGCCCTCGGGACCGGCGAGGAAGGACACGACGTTGGCGATGTCCTCCGGCGTGCCGAGGCGCTCCAGCGGCGGCTGTGTGGCAAGGCGGGCGACGGTCTCCTCGTCCTTGCCGTCGAGGAAGAGGTCGGTGGCGGTGGGGCCGGGCGCCACGGCGTTCACCGTCACGTCACGGCCGCGCAGCTCGCGGGCGAGTATCAGGGTCAGCGCCTCGACCGCCCCTTTGCTCGCGGCGTAGGCGCCGTAGCCGGGGAAGGCGAGACCGACCACCGAGGAGGAGAAGTTGACGAGTGCTCCTCCCGGGCGCAGCCGGCGAGCGGCCTGCTGGTCGACGACGAACGTGCCGCGGATGTTGGTGCGGTACAGGGAGTCGAGCTCATCGAGGTCGAGCTCGGCGACGGGGGACAGGGGCATCCGTCCGGCCGCGTGCACCACCGTGTCCACGCCGCCGTACGCGGCCTCGGTCTGCTCGAACAGGGCGGCGACCTCGGTCTCGTCGCCGACGTCGGCGCGGGCGGCGAACGCGGTGCCGCCCGCCGCCTCGATGGTGCGGACGACGTCCTCGGCTGCGTCCTTGTTGCCCGCGTACCCGACGGCGACGGCGAATCCATCGGCGGCGAGCCGCTGGGCCACCTGCCGTCCGATGCCTCGCGATCCGCCCGTCACGATCGCGGCCCGCTGGTCCGTGTGGGGCTGAGGGGTCATGGCTGCATCCTTCGCTCTGAGGCTTGTTAGCGTTGCTACGTCCTTCTCGTATCGACGATAACACAAGCCCGTAGCGTTGGTACCTCCTCTTCGTATCGCCGCTACGGATGGCGTACCGTGGACCCATGGATGCGAGGGAAAAAATCCTGGAAGCGGCCACGAACCTGCTGGCCAAGGCGCCGGCCGCCGATGTCTCGACGCGTGCAGTGTGCGACGCGGCCGGGGTGGGGGCACCGATGCTGTACCGGCTCTTCGGTGACAAGGCCGGGCTGCTGGCCGCCGTCGTCGACCGTGGCTTCGAGGAGTACCTCGCCTCCAAGCGGGCAGCCCGGCCCAGCGACGACCCCGTCGCCGACCTCAGAAGCGGCTGGGACAACCACATGCGCTTTGCGCTGGAGCACCCCAACCACTACCGGCTGATGTACTCGCCCGAGCTGACGGTCCCGCCCGCGGCGGCCCAGGAGGCGCACACACTGCTGCACGGCATCCTCGAACGCTGCGCCGCTGCGGGCAGGCTCACCGTCCCGCCCGCCCTCGCCACCCAGATGATCATGTCCGCCAATGTCGGAGCGGCCCTGTCGATGCTGACCAGACCGGAGCAGTACGCGGACCCGCAGTTCTCCGAGCGGCTGCGCGACGCCGTGCTGGCCTCGCTGACCCGCCCGGCCGAGGCCGGCGGGTCGCGCGAGGACGAGAGTGCCGTCCCGGTCGCGGCAGCGACGCTCGCGGCCCGGCTGCGCGCCGAACAGTCCCCGCGGTTCACGCCGGCGGAGTCGGCCCTGCTGGAGCAGTGGCTGGACAAACTCTCCGCGGGCTGAGCCCTCAGCGCTCCATGGACGGCTGTGCCAGGAACATGCCCGACTGGTGAGCCATGACGACGAGTTGGGCGCGGTCGCGGACGCCCAGCCCGGCCATGACGCGGCGGACAAGGGTACGGACGGTGAGCGGGCTGACGTCGAGAATCATGGCGATCTCCGCGTTGGAGCGGCCCTCCGCGACCCAGGTCATCACGTCGCGGTCGCGGTCTGCGAGTGCGGAGAGGCGCTCGGCCGCGCCCGGCGGTGCCGCCGCGGCGGGAGTGCCGAGGAAACGTGTGATCAGCGCGCGCGTGGCGAGCGGCGAGAGCAGCGCGTCGCCCCCGGCCACGGTCCGGATGCCGTCGAGCAGTGCGTCGGCGGTCACGTCCTTGCCGAGGAAGCCGCTCGCGCCGGCCCGCAGCGCCTCGGCGACGTGGGCGTCGATCTCATGTGTGGTGAGGATCAGTACGCGGGTCTCCGGCAGGCCCGGGTCGGCGCAGATCGCGGACGTAGCGGCCAGGCTGTCCGTGCCGGGCACGCGGATGTCCATCAGGACGACGTCGGGGCGGTGCACGCGCGCGAGGGCGACGGCTTCGCCGCCACAGGTGGCCTCGGCGACCAGCTCCATGTCGTCGCACGAGTCCAGCAGAATCCGTAAGGCGGCGCGCAGGAGGGCCTGGTCGTCGGCGAGCAGCACGCGGATGGTCATGGTGTCCGTTCCTGTCGTCTCAGGATTCCCGTCCTGGAAGCCATGGTGGGCGATGACCGGGGGGAGCGTCGGGCGGGAGACGTCCCTGCTCGGCGGCGGCGATCCCCCTCGCGGGGGAAGGTACGAGGTCAGACGCGGGCGGACGGCCGTTCGACCCGCTCGGCCGCGGCCTCGGCGGCGCGGGGCCTTGCGGGTGAGTGCCCGCCTCCCGGCGCGAACGGGAGGGGGCTCGTCCGGCCGTTGCCCCCGCCCTGGGCGGGACATCCGCGCGCGCCGGACCGCACCGAGCCGCACAGCGCTCCCGACGTGCGGTTGCGTAGGCTTTCGAAGCTGGAACCCGCCGCGCTGCCGACGGGCTCGCGACGGTTCGAGGGACTGGCCGTCGCGGGGGTGAGCGAAGTCCCGATGCGGTGGTGAGCATGGCCGGCAGGACGGTACGCGCGGAACGGGCCGACGCGACCCGCGAGCTGATCCTGACGGCGGCCGAGCGGCTCTTCGCCGAGCGCGGGGTGAACGCGGTGTCCAACCGCCAGGTCGGCGAGGCGGCGGGACAGGGCAACAACACCGCCGTCGGCTACCACTTCGGCACCAAGGCCGACCTGGTCCGGGCGATCGTCCGCAAGCACGCGGGGCACACCGAGGAGATCCGCCGCCGGCTGCTGGCCGAGATCGGCGACTCCACCGACGTACGGGACTGGGTGGACTGCCTGGTGCGCCCGCTGCCCGAGCATCTCGGGAACCTGGGCGGCCCCACCTGGTTCGCCCGGTTCTGCGCGCAGGCGATGACCGATCCGGCGCTCCACCAGATCATGCTGGAGGAGTCCTTCGCCTTCCCGTCCCTGCAGCAGTGCGTCGACGGGCTGAACCGGTGCCTGCCCGACCTTCCCGCGGAGGTCCGCGCCGAGCGCGGCGAGATGGCACGCCACCTGATCGTGCACATGCCCGCCGAACGGGAACGGGCGGTCGCCGAGAACAGAGCCACGGCGCGCTCCCACTGGGACGACGCCGCCACCGGCCTGGCGGACGCGATCGTCGGGCTGTGGCTGGCCCCGGTCACACCTGGGCGTCACGGGTGACACCTGCGAACTGATGCGTCCCGTCGTGCGGTCGAGGTGATTTACTTGAGTTACGCAACGATATGGTAACGTGGGCACATGCCCACACCGCCGCTCCCCGAACTCCCCGAAAGCCCCGCGTCCGACGAGGTGATCGAGATCGAGCGGGCGCTCACCCGCATCACGTACCTGAGCACGCGCGCACGGCAGCACGACCGGCTGATGGCCCTGGCCGGCGTGCCGCTGGACCGGGCGGCGGTGGCGTTGCTGCGGCAGGTCGCGGATTCGGATCCGCTGCGTCCGGGGGAGCTCGCCAACCGGCTGGGAGTGGAGGCGTCCCACGTCACCCGCACCGTGCAGCAGCTGCAGAAGTCCGGCTACGTCACCCGCGTCCCCGACCCCGACGACCGCCGGGCCCAGCGCATCCAGCTCACCGAAGCCGGACAGCAGGCCATCGACCGCGTCCGGGCCGCCGGAGTCCGCGGCATGCAGCACGCGTTGTCCGCCTGGAAGCCGGAGGAACTGCGGCAGCTGGCCACCCTCTTCCACCGTATGGTCGACGACTTCCTCTCCCACTCCGTCGACATCGACGAGGACGCGGAGGAGCCGACGGTCGCGCGGACGGGCAGCGCCTGATGCGGCACCGCTCCATCCGTACGGGCACCGCCTGACCCTCCGACGGCGTCATGCCGATGCCGTGCGGCGCCGCCGGCGCGGCCGCGGCCGGTGTCCAGGCGGCTGCTCCACCGCCGAAGTGGGCTCCCGCATTCCCGCGAGCAGGAGCCGGCCCAGGGCGGGCAGCGCGATCAGCGGGACCAGAGCGATCCGCAGGGACGTGCCATCGGCCAGCGCTCCGAGGGCCGGGGCGGCGAGTCCGCCCGCGCTCACCGCCAGACCCAGCGTGACCCCGCTCGCCGTGCCGGGCCGCCGCGGGAGGAAGTCCTGGCCGAGCGTGATGTGCAGGGCGAAGGGGACGTACAGGCCCGCAGAGGTGAGGGCGACGAACAGGTAGACCGCCGGACCGGGGACGAGGAGCACGCCCGCGACGGCGAGCACGGTCAAGGCGTACGAACGGCGCACCACCGTGAGGCGCCCGAAACGGTCGGCGAGCCGGCCTCCCGCCAGCGTGCCGAGCGCACCGCCCGCGTACAGCACGAACAGCGCTGCCGTGCCGGCCGCTTCACCGCCGCCCGTCCGCTGCCGGACGTAGACCGAGATGAACGCGCCGAGGCCGATGAAGACGACCGATCGGCAGACGATCGCGCCGGACAGGCGCACGAACGACGGCCAGTCGTCGACGCCGGTGGCCGCGGCGGTGTGGCCGGTCGCGGCCCGGCTGCCCGGCGAGCGGACCGCGGCCGCACACAGCGCCGCCCCCGCCACGGCCGGGACCACCAGCAGGGGAGACGCGCTGAGGCCGCCGGTGGCGACGACGGCCGCCACGAGCGGTGGTGCGAGTGCGAAGCCGACGTTGCCGCCGAGGGAGAACCAGCCCATGGCCGTGTTGCTGCCGCCGGCGGCGGCGCGTGCGGCGCGGGCGGCCTCGGGGTGGTAGGCGGCGACGCCGATGCCGGACACCGCGACCGCCGCGAGTGTGAGCGGGTAGGAGCCGCCGACCCCGCTCAGGGCCACGCCGGCACCTCCGGTCAACGCGCCGAGCGGCAGCAGCCATGGCATCGGCCGGCGGTCGGTGAGCACCCCGAAGAGCGGCTGCACCACCGACGACAGCAAGGACGCGGCCAGGACGATGCCCGAAGCGGCGGCGTAGCTGTAGGCGCGCTCCGAGACGAAGAACGGCACGAGCGCGGCCACCGCCCCCTGGTACACGTCGACACAGACGTGCCCCAGCGAGAGCAGCGCGATGGAGCGGGTGCGGAATCTGGACACCCTGCGATCGTCGTCGGCAAGACGGCTGGTCTGCTTCCGGTAAACTGCCTGGTTGTGTCGAATATCCGCCACACGCCACAAGCGCCCACCCAAGCCCGGAGCCTGGCCGGCGGTGAGAGCATCGACGCGCACCGGCACGACGAGCACCAGATCGTCTACGCCGGCTCCGGTGTGCTGGCCGTGACCACCGACGCGGGCACCTGGTTCGCCCCGGGCACCCGCGCCATCTGGGTGCCCGCGGGCACCGTCCACGCCCACCGCGCGTACGGGCACCTCGACCTGCACCTCGTGGGCCTGCCTGCCCGTGACAACCCGCTCGCCCTAGAGACCCCGACCGTGCTCGCGGTCAGCCCCCTGATGCGTGAACTGATCCTCGCCTACACGCGCGACCCCGACGACGTGAGTCCGGAGCGCCACCGCCTGCTCGCCGTTCTGCGCGACCAGTTGCGCGCCTCGCCGCAGCAGCCGATGCGCCTGCCCACCGCCGGCGACCCCCGGCTGGCCGCCGTCTGCGAGACCGTCCACGCGAACCCGGCCGAACAACGCACCCTCGCCGCCCTCGGCGCCGCGACCGGGACCGGCGAGCGCACCCTCAGCCGCCTCTTCCGCAGCGAGTTCGGGATGACCTTCCCGCAGTGGCGCACCCAGTCCCGCCTGTTCCACGCCCTGCGCATGCTGGCCGACGGCACACCTGTCACGACCGTCGCGCACCACTGCGGCTGGTCCTCCGCCAGCGCCTTCGTCGACGTCTTCCGCCGCTCGTTCGGCTACACGCCGGGAACTCACAACCGCCGCACCTAGGGCCTGCCTTCGGACCTGCGCCCGCCACCGGAACCAATGGTTCTACCCTCGGGTAACATCCGGGTGCAGGTCATCAGAGGAGGAACCGTGTCACGGTCCGAACGCTCGCCCTTGCTGCTCGCCGGCCTGTTGGCCGCCGCGGGCGTCACCCACTTCGCCCAACCACGCCCCTACGACGAGATCGTCCCGCGAGCGCTGCCCGGCAACCCCAGGACATGGACGTACGCGAGCGGCGCTGTCGAACTCGCCCTCGCCGCCGGAGTGGCCCTGCCGCGCACCCGCAAGGCCGCCGCCCTCGCCACCGCCGCCTTCTTCGTCGGCGTGTTCCCGGCCAACGTGAAGATGGCCTACGACTGGCGCGACCAGCCCGCGCCCAAGAAGGCCGCCGCCATCGGCCGACTGCCGATCCAGCTGCCCCTCGTCCTGTGGGCCCGCAGCGTCGCGAAGAACGGGGAGGGCCGGGTATGAGCCAGCGCGTGAACGTCGGCGACACCATCGACGACTTCGAGCTGCCGGACGAGACCGGCACCGCCCGCAAGCTCTCCGAGCTGCTGGCCGACGGTCCGGTCGTGCTCTTCTTCTACCCGGCCGCCATGACCCCCGGCTGCACCGCGGAGGCCTGCCACTTCCGTGACCTGGCCGCCGAGTTCGCCGCCGTCGGCGCCCGGCCCGTGGGCATCAGCGGCGACACCGTCGAGAAGCAGCAGGAGTTCACCGGCCGCCACGACCTCGGCATGCCGCTGCTGTCCGACACCGACGGCGCGATCCGCGAACGGTTCGGCGTCAAGCGGGGGTTCAGCCTCGCGCCCACCAAGCGGGTCACGTTCGTCATCGCCCAGGACCGCACCGTCCTCGAGGCGGTCCACAGCGAACTGCGCATGAACACGCACGCGGACCGTGCGCTCGCCGCACTGCGCGCGCACCAGAGTTGACACCCGCGGTGGGGGGGGCCGGCCCGGCCCCCCCCCCCCCCCCCCCCCGCCCCGCGGGGGCCCCGGGCCCCCCCCCCCCCGGGGGGGGCGGCGGCCGCGGTCGCGGCGCCCGGGGGGCGGGCGGGCAGGACCGCGGCGG
>NZ_JBITHF010000026.1:0-69115 GCF_044457745.1 Streptomyces sp. NPDC050534 | reverse complement strand
CTCGCGCCCCCCGTGGGCCCCCACTCCTACCTGTGCCACATCCCCCCCGCCCCCCCCCCGCGCCACCCCCCCCCCCCCCCGCCCGGGGGGGGGGGGGGGCGCCCGGGGCCGCCCCCCCCCCGCGGTCCACGTCATCGATGGTGATCACGGAGTCGATGACGCGCATCCGGCTGACGAACACCGCCCGCTCGGCCATCGGCAGCTTCAAGAACGCATCCCGGGTTGCGGAGGAATCCTTCGCCTTCGACTCGGCGGCCGCCGCATTCAGCAATCTCAGCGCGACATCTGCCCCCTCCCCGCCGGACCGCAGCGCAGCCATCGCCGAACCGGGGCGCGCCTGCTGTGTGGTCACCAGCGTCAGCCAGGGGCCTTCCGCGTCGCCGGGCACATGGGTGTCCATCCAGGACTGGATGGTGCGCCACACGTCGTCGTCCTTGTCGCCGAGCGTGCGTGCCGTCTTCAAGTGGTGCTTCACCTGCAGCAGGTCGACGGCCGTGCCGTCCTCGTCCCAGGCCACCGTCGGGCCGCTCCTCCTGCCCCCGCAGGAGTTCCAGCAGAGCCCATTGCGACTGAAACAGGTAGCCCAGGGCGGAGGAGGAAGCCTCATGAACGGCGGACGTCATGCCTCAGTCTCCCGACGCGTTGGGCACGGTGTCCACCGCGCCACACCCATATGTGAACAGCAGTTCTATTATTGGGATTGCTGACGGTCATGCAACTATCGCCGCCAGCAACATGGTTGGGCACCACCCACCGGCGGCGCGGCATGAAGACACTTGGCCGCCGTGGCGGCCCGGTCCGGGCGAGCGCATCAACGGCTGAGCCCCGTGACGTCTGGTCGGCGTGTCGCCGTATGAGCCGCCGAGGCAGGAGCCGCTGGTGAGCGTTTCCTGCTTTCCGTCACGGGCCAGGGACGTGCGTCGCACGGCACGGTGGGGTGGGTGTGGATCCAGGAGAGGCCGCCGAGGTCGAGGTGGTGGCGGGCGCGGGTGACGGCGACGTAGGCGAGGCGGGCGTCGGTGTCGCTGACGGGTTCTGGGATGGGGCGTCCTTGGTCGTCGTGCTGGTCGGTGTCTTTAGGGGGCGGGAAGTCGTTGCCGATTTGGACGGTGGGCCATTCGCGGCCTTTGGCGGTGTGGGCGGTGGAGACGGTGACGTCGGCGTGGGTTTCGCTGGTGAGCTGGTCGACTGCGGTGAGGATGGCGTCGGGACCGTGGGTGTCGACGAGGTCGACGAAGGGCTGGAGGTCGCGTCCGGCGGGGTCGTGGGCGGCGTAGTCCTGCAGTTCGCCCCAGGAGGGGAAGAGGACGAGTTCAGGGTGGGTGGTCCGGCGGCCGCCCTTGAGGTCGCGGGCCGCGAGGGCGAGCGCGGCCAGCTGTTGCCCGCCCCGGGTGAGGGCGACGCGATGGCCGGCGGTGAGCAGGCGCATGACCTCGGCCATGGCACCGATGTTGGTGCGGCACAGCACTGCGTCGGGACGATTAAGGTTGCTGACTTCGGCGGAGAGGGCCGGGGTGCCGCTCAGGCGGATGGGGGCGCCGGCGAGGGCGAGCCACCGGTTGGCCTCCGCGGCGATCGGGGGGCCGAAGCGGAAGGAGCGGGTCAGGGTGAGGGGGGTGGCGTCGAAGCCGGTCATGACGTCGCGGGCGCCGCGCCAGCCGTAGATGGCCTGGGCGGAGTCGCCGACCATGACGAGCTGGGCGTGGCCGCGCTGGGCGGCGAAGACCTCCTCGAGGACGGGGTTGGTGTCCTGGGCTTCGTCGAGGAAGAGGAAGTCGGTCTCGATCGTGGGCTCGGTCAGGGCCCACATTTTCAGGTAGTGGTCGTGTTCGAAGCGGACCACCCCCCGTTCGGGATTGTGCAGGTCGGTCCAGGCCTTGAGGGCGAACGGCAGGACTTCGCGGGCGAGTTCGGCGTGCGCGTCGCTCGTGTCCAGGCCGCGCAGGCGGGGGACATGGTGGCGTGCCAGGGTGCGGTCGGCGGAGTGGCAGTAGCGGGTCACGGTGCGCAGCACGGTATGGGAGAGCGTGCGCGGGCCGATCTCGTGATCACCGACGCGCAGCATGCCGGTGATGCCGAGGGCCTGGCCGGTCTTCCAGGCGGGCTGGCGGGGGCTGTTGAGCCGGCTCGTGTAGCGGTGCCCCACGGCGGCGTAGGCCGTGGCGTGGGCGGTCTTGCACACCACCGTGCGAGGGAAGCGGGCGGCGGCGTCCCGGGCGATGTCCCTGTTGAAGGCGAGGTAGCGGCCGCGGAGGCGGGTGCTGGCGGCGAGCAGCGTGAGTGTGCTGGTCTTTCCCGTGCCGGCGCCGGCCTGCAGGACGAGATGGTGACCGGCTCCGAAGGCGTCGACGGCATGGACCTGTTCGTCGGTAGGCGTGTGCAACGAGGGCTCCGCGTAAGGAAAAGGAGGGGGAACGAAGGAGGAGAGGAGCGCCTGCGGCCGCCGCATGTGCGGACTGGGCGTCACGGCGCTGCTGGCGTACCGGCGTATTGGCTCCTGTGCAGGCTTCCGGCCACGCAGGCCAAGATTTCCTCGGCTGTGTGGTGGGCGAGCAAGTTCTCGAGCTGGTCCTGCAGTTGCCGGATGCGTGTCTGCTTGTCCTGGGCGAGGGCCGCGCTCACACGCTCGCGGAGGACCTCTTCGGGCCGCTGTCTCACGCTGGCCGCGGCCTGGTGCAGCGCCCTGCTGGCGGCGCGGTTGAGCATGACGTTGAGCAGGACCTGGCCGCGTTGATCGGGGTATTGCGTGGTCAGGGCGTCGATCGGCAAACGTGGGTCCAGTCGGCGCCGCAGTGTGTGGAGAGCTCCGCCGGGACTGGATGCATGGTGGAGCGCCATCAGCCGGGTGCGGTCCGCGTTCGCGGCCAGGGGCACACCACGGCACGCGCGCCGAAGCTCGCCGCGGGTGACGGGCCTGGTCAGGATGACTTCTACGGCGTGGTACGGCGTCACGGACGGCCCTTCGTGCTGGGGTGGCCGGCAGGCCCGGGGCGCCGAGCGCGGCCGGGCAGGCGGGTGTGGATGTGGGCGTGGTGGCGCAGCGGGTCGAACGGCTCCCAGTCGGCCACCGCCAGGTCCGCGGCTGTGGGGGTGGCAGCGTGCTGCGGGCAGCGCTGGGCGCGCCAGCGCAGCTGCTCCGTGTAGGAGAGACCACTGAGGCTGTAGACGGCCATGACGTCAGCCGGCAGGGCCAGTTGACCCGCTGTCGTGGTGGCCGGCACCAGGACCCAGCTGCCGGCCGGGCCGCCGGGGGTGAGCAGTGGGCTGGTGCAGCGGTGACGGTGCCGGGTCTGGGCGACGCACTGGAGGTTCTCCACCGGACGGGCCGCCAGGTAGCGGACATACAGCAGCTGCACGATGGGCCGGGCGGGGCGGCAGGCAGCCGGGGAAGGCGCCGGGTTGTCGGCCGGGGCGGGTGGGGTGAAGGTGCCCGTATCGATCAGGCGGCGGGAGTTGACGGCCAACGACCGGCGCAGCTCGGCCAGCCCGGGGGCCAGGGGAGCGGTGCGGGTGGGGCAGACGGCGGCGTGCGGCAGGCGGCACCAGTCGCTGCCGTCTCCGGCCGGGTGTGCAACGCCGGAGCTGACGTGCCAGCGGCATGCGGCGGGCACCCGGGCGGCCGGCAGTTCGTGCGGGTGGAGACGGACGGGCTGCCGATCGCTGCGGTAGTACCACTCGATCCGATTGCCGCATTCGCGGCACCGGTCGCCCTGGCCGCAGCGCAGCAGCCGGCTGGCGCCGCCGGGGGCGATCTGCAGCGGCCGGCGCGGCCGGGTGGCGGGCGGGCTGTCGTTCCAGTGCCGGGCGGCGGAAGGTCGTGTGGGGTGCATGCGGGCGAACTTGCCAGCCAACACGCCGCATCCGCGGCAGCGGTGCCGCAGTATCGCCCGGTCAGCCTCATGTGCTGAAGCAGGTGTGCGAAAGCTAGGGCGCGTGTTCGGTGCTGCCTGCCCGTTTGGGTGATCTTTCGTGTCCGCCCGGGCGGGTGTCAGTCCGGGGGTGGTCCCGGCAGGTCGTGTCCGCTGCACAGGGTGCTGAACAGCGTATCGAGCGGGGTGTCCAGGGCGTGGGCGAGGGCGTGCCAGGTCTTCAGGGTGCCGATGGTGCGGCCCTGCTCGATCTCGATGAGAGTGCGCCTGGCCAGGCCGCTGCGGGCGGCGAGCTCGTCGTAGCTCCATCCGCGCGCGGCCCGCAGGCGCGCCAACTCCAGCCGCAGCGCCTTGAGGTCCGGGTCGGGCGGCAAGATCGTCACCCATATATCCGAAGGTGCAGACCCCTGCCCTGTCAGTGCAGACCTCTGCCCTATTTCTGCAGGTGGTCGCGCCGCAGCAGGGCAGAGGTCTGCACTATGGTGGCCGCCGCCCCGCACCCCGCGAAGGGGACCGGCGCGCACAACAGGAGGAACACGCGCCCATGAGGCCGCGCATCACATGCCCAGCACTGCCCCGCACCTGGACCGTCGAACTGCGCCCGCACGCAAACGGCCTTGCCCTGGTCTGCCAGCAGTGCCCGCACAGCAGCCGCCAGGTCGCCGCCTCCGCCCGCTCAGCCGCCCTCGCCCATCTCGCCCGCCATGCGCGCGGCAACCTTCTGCCTCCCCACTTGCGCACCTGCCAATGCCACGAACGCGGCTGCCACTGGCACCCACGCCACCGCGGCTGCGCCGGCCCCATCCGTCTTCTCCTCGCATGCGAACGAGGCGGACGCGTATGGAGGCTCGCCGACGCCTGCAGCGCCTGCTCCGCGGCGACCGCGCAAGCCGCTGTCGTCCCCGATACTGCCCTCGCCCGCGCACCGCAGCGACCGACCACCGCCCAGCGGCGCAGACGACAACACAAAGGACCGGGAGCACGCACCCGGGTACGCGAAATGCTCAGCTACCTGGCCGCCGCCCTCCCCGCAGGCACTCCGGCCTCAGCGCGCCTGCTCGCCCTGCAGTGCGCACTGCGCATGAACGCCGCCATGCACGTCCGGCTGCCCAAAGGCCTGCTGCGCGGTCTCCGGCTCGACCATCCAGTCTCGTGGCGCCAGTTGGAACAGGCCCGCTGGCTGCGTACCCGCCCCGTGCACGCCGCCGAGATCGTGGCCGAGCTTTTGGACACCGCGCTGCTCGCGCAGGCCCCGGCCCGCCCCGACCGTATGCAGGCCGCGGACTGGGCGCTCCGCCTTACCTCCGCTTCCGCGACAGGGCCAGCAGCCTCACCGCAGTTGCAGCTGGTACACCTCTACCTCGCGGCACACACTGATCCGGACACCGGTGCGGGGAGCACCGAACTCGACCAGATGGCACGCGCCTGCGGGACTCATCCCGCAGAACTGCTCAACGTGATTCATCGACTGGCCGAGGCGGGACCGTTCAGACCATGGCATGCCTGCTCTGACGCGGACGACCTCCACTGGAATCTGGCAACCCGACCCGACAACGCGTGACGCACCCGCGACGGATACCCGCACGACGCTTTGCCCGGGGCCCGGGCGGTGCCGCATCCGGCCCAAGCGGCCCTGTGGGGCGAGTTGCTGGAGGTGGGGTACCGCTGACCGGAGCGACGCCCCGCACAGCGGGAGGCTGGAACCGCGCAGCGGAGTCGACCGGCATGCCAGGTCGGTTCCGGGGACGGGATCGATGTCATGCCTGTTTCCACACGGCGGCTCCCGGCACGCACAGTGCCCGCGCAGCGGGAGCCCTCACCATGCTGTCAGGCTGGCTGCTGCGCGGCCTCCCCGCTGGGAGCAGCCGGTTTTGTTGCATCGGAAGCGGTATAGAAGACGGACCTGCCTTGCCTGGCGCGCTGGGCCTGATTCCTGGCCACCAGGCCTTCGAGCGTGGTGCGCACCACGGTTGTTTTGACGGTGCGCTCGGGATGCTGTTGGTCCAGTGCTGTGGCGATTTCTGCAGCGGAGCGGGGCTCGCTCTGGCCGGCCAGATGTGCGTGTACGAGGTCGACGAGTGTGGGCTCTGTGCCCGTTGTCTTGGCTGTGCTCTTCTTGTCGGCGCGCTTGCGGGCCGGGGTGGTCGGCTTCTCGGCCTTCTTCTGCCGGGCGCCGCCTGACAGGGCTTTCCTCTTGCGGGGAGCAGGCACCGCCGCGGCCGGTTCGTCGGCCGGCAACGCAGGGACACCAAGGGCCTGTTGGATGTTCATCAGGATTGTGTGGTTGTGCTGCAGGGCGGCCAACTGCGCCTGGAGCGAGCCGATCTCATCGTGGAGTCGTTCTTGCTCCTTGAGGTTGCGTTCAAGGTCAGAGGTGACTTGTGCGGCGTACTGTGAGGTCAGCTCGGTGGTTTCGGACATGTTGCTCACGCCCTTCCTGGGTACCGCGGTCGGCGAGCAGCTCGTCCGCGGTGTGTGCGAAATTTAGCGAGTGTGTATTTCTGCCTGGTGCCGTGTGCGCAGAAGCAGTTACTGCCGCATTGGTGTGTTGCAGTGATAGTACGGAAGACACCGGGATCGGTCTCGGTTCCATGGCGGAGATGCAGCGGGCAAAGCCCGGAGCTGAGTCAGTAGGACCCCGTGCTGACCTGCATGGCTCCGGGAGGAGGCGAGGGCTCGTGCCGGTCCGGACGGGAAATGCGGATCAGGCTGGGACCGGGAAATGAGGCTGGCTCAAGGGGCAGGGGAGCGGCCTGAGTTCTCCCTGGAGTGCTCCTGCCGGGAGCCATCAAAGATGTAGCCGTCTTTGGGTGCGGGTCTTGTCCGACCAAGGCCGTGTTCTTCATTGCCGGACGGGCAGCCAGCGCCTCTTGGCATCGAAGCAGGCCTTGCAGGATAGCCACGCACGTAAGGCGGTTGCCAGGTGGGCAGGCCGGCGGACAACCGTCCAACGTCATTGCGGAAAAGGCGTCTTGACGCGCCCCCGCGCCTGCACCGAAGAGCAGAATGGACATGAGTCAAACAGCCCCCAACCCCCGTACATGCGTGATCGGTCACGCCCGACATGTCTGCTGCGGGAAGTGCTTCGCATAGGCCGGGTATGCCACGCCGGTTGCGCTAATCTCTCGATGCCGGAAGCAACTCCGGTGCGATGAGCAACTCGGTACCGGGGGAGTCCATGAGCATCGTGCGGATGACGCAGGTCACCGATCAGATCCAGCCCAGCTATCGCAGTGGTCAGGCCGACTCCACGCCGCGAACTCCGGCCGCCAGCTCCGCGGCGTCCCTGGCTGAGAGTGTCACCACCTACATCCCCACCGAGGTCGTGACCGGCTATGTCGCGGTGATCGGGGCGCTGCACCAGGCCACTGCCCATTCGCGGACCGCGGACTGGGTCGTGTTCTGCCTATTCCTGGTCATCGTCCCGCTTGTCGTATGGCTGGGCCTGGCACGCCAGGAGAGAGCCAAGGGACTTCCGCTGCCGACTCATCCCCGCACGTGGCCCGCGCACACCCGCTTCAACGTGATCGCAGCCACCGTGTCCTTCGCCCTGTGGGGCTTCTCCCTGCCACAGACGCCGTTCCAGGACTTCGGCTGGTACCAGACTGTCTATGGCGCTGCTGCGCTCATCATCGGGAGCCTGCTGCTCGGACAGATCTCCCCCCTGTTCCAGTGGGACGCCGAGGCCCGACGCACCCGCGCAGCGTCCGGTCCGGTGGACGATGACTGACACGGCGGATGACGAGACAGGTTCCGGGAGCGATGCAGCGGATACGAACGGGAATCTGCCCGAGGCGGATCGCGGGCTGATTGCTCAGGTCACCTGGTTGTGTCCGGGCTGCGGCCTGGACGCGAGCGTTGCGGCATGGGTGGTTCTCGACCTGCGGCAGCGTCCCGACCTGTGGCCGACGGCCCGGGCCGTGGTTGTGTGCCCCGAGTGCGCGGTCCAGGCCCCGCAGCAGCCGTTGCTGATAGTGACGGGCACCCCCTCTCGCATCCCCCTGCTGGTGGCACGGGAGGGGGCGCCCGATGACCCCCAGCTCGTGCGCCTGTGCATGTTCGACCAACCGCTGCCGGACAGTGTCACCGCCGAGTTCCTGCCGCATGCCCCGATGATCCTCCTCTCACCCACGGACGCCGAACAGCTGCTGCTTGTCGGCCAGTTGCCTCCCCACCATGCGCGGGTGCTTGAGGAGGCACGGGCGATTGCGCGCTTGCAGGGTGCCCTCATCGCTGCACTTTCAGCAGTGACGGCGAAGGAGCTGACGGCCGCGGTAGAGGCCCATTCCGACCTGCTCGGCCGGGCCGTTCTGGCCGAGTGGCAGGAGCACGGCGTGACGGAAACGTCCGCCGGCCAAGAGCGAACGCCTGCGCAGACGGCGATGGACGAGCTCCCGGACACTCTGCTGGACGCTCTCAGCCGAATGACGGCCGCTGAGGCATGGCAGCACTATCTGGATCGTTCCGAGGAGGCCCGCTATGCCTTCGGTGAGGAACTTGACCGTGAACTGGCGGACTTGGTCGCCGCCGCCGACCGCGGAGAGGCCTCCCGCGAGATGGCAGACCGATGTGTGCAGCTCGCAGAACTGCTCCCCCCGGATCCGGCGGGACTGATGTGGTCTACCCGCGGCGTCATGCTGATCAGCCCGTCGTTGTCCGCGCCCGCCGATATCGAAGACGCAATTGGCGCTCTGGCCCACGCCATCGACCTCTACGAGGAGGCGGACGAGCCCGTCGCCGCGGCCGAGGCCCGCTCCAATCTGGTGGTGGCACTCCAGAAGCGTCCCCGGCAGCGAGAAGCGTCCCTGGAACGGGCGATCGCGCTCCTGGAAGAACTCGTCGTCTTCTGGGAGGACCTGCCGGACCCGGACCGGGCCGCGCTGGTCAGAACCAACCTGGCGATGGCTCTGCTGGACCGCAAGGCGGGCGCCCCTGTCGACAACGCACGGCGAGCGCTTGAGCAATGCACGACCGCGTTGCTGCACCGCTCACCCGCACGCAATCCGGTCGACTACGTCTACACCCTCGCCGCGAAGGCCCTGGCACACAGCAGGCTCACCGAATCCGACCAGGACCAGCTCCTCGCCGCCGAACAGGCCTACAAAGAGGCTCTCTACGTTCTCCCACCGGACGCGGAGCCTCATCTGCTGGCAAGGGTCTTCTTCAACTACTGCGACTTGCTGGTCACCGCGGCCCGGCAACGGCCGCACGAACGCACAGACTTCCTTGCCCGCGCCGAAGCCTGTGCACGCCGTGCGGCACAGGTGCACGAGGAGCAAGGTCACACGCAGGAAGTCGCCTTCGCCCAAAGGAAGCTGGCCCGCATACTGGCGCATGAAGACGGCGACGACTCGTCCCGGTCACGCTTGGACGAGGCACGCGGGCTTCTCTTTGAGTCCCTGCAGGTGCTGACTCCCGCCGAGTATCCGGCCGACTGCATCCCCACGGCCGACGATGCCGTCTCCGTGTGCCAGCGCCTGGACGACTGGCAGGGCGCGAGCCTGGCCTCGCTCACCGCACTGGCCGCGTGGAGTGCCTCCGGAGGAGACACGGTGGGCCGCGAGGATGTTCCGCCCCCGCCCGAAGAACGTGACCCTGTCCTGGCCGGGCTGGCCCACGACTCCCGGTTCCGGTTCACCGCCTACACGATGTTCCGTGCCGCCCAGCAGCACCTGGACCAAGGCGCCGCGCTCGACGACTCCGACGTGCAGACGCTGCTGGAAGGGGCAGTCGGCGTCATGGAGGCGGGACGCGCCGTCACGCTGCGAGCCGCCTCCGGAGCGGAGGTGCGCGAGCTGCAGCAGCTCCGCGCCATCGACCCCGCGCTGGCCGAGGCGTATCTGTCGGCGGTCGACACAGCACGCAGCGAGACACACACCGACGCCCGCCCGCCCGGCCCGGAAGGAGAAGATGCAGCCACATCCCGCACGGCCCAACTCCCGTTCGGTGCGCCCGCGATCACCGGGCCGTCGCTGGGACAACTCCTGGCGGCCATCCGAAACCTGCCCGGCTTCTCCGACTTCGCCCGAGGACAACCGCCGTCCGTGGCCGAGCTGAAGGCCGCGCTGAAGCCGCAGCAAGCCCTCGTCTACCTCATCGCGCACCCGGCCGGCTGCTGCGCCCTGGTCGTCACACCGAACACCCCCGTGGTGCCCGTCGACCTGCCCGCGACCAACAGCGCCCGCCTGTTCACGCTGATCTTCGGCTTCGGGACGCGGCCGGACGGCAGTCCCGACGGCCTCACTCCCGGAAAACCACGGCCCGGCGAGGCGCTCGTGGCCGGAACCTCCTTCCACCCCCACCAATACAGAGGCGTCCTGCACAAGGTGCTCGCCGAACTCGGCCGTACCCTCGCCCGCCGCCTCGCGCACGCACTGACGGACACCGGCATCACCGATGCCGTTCTTGTGCCGTGCGGTCTTTTGCCGAGTTTCGCCTGGCATGCCGCCTTCTGGCGTGAACATCGCAGAACGACGTCCCTGATCGACGTGCTGGACACGTGCTCCTACGTCCCGTCGGCCAGCGCATGGCTGGCGGCGCGCAAGCGGGCACAACGACTCGCCGAGCGGCCACCGTTCCTGGTCGGCCTCGCCAACCCCAGCCGCTCCCACCCGCAACTTCCCGCAGCGGAAGCCGAACTGCGGCACATCGTCACGCGTTTCCCGCCACAGCGCAGTGCGGTCGCCTACGGTGCCGACGCCACCGGCCAGTTCCTCCTCGGCCGGCTGTCCGAGGCTACTCATCTGCATCTCGGCTGCCACGGCACCATGCGCTACGACTCGGTGGACGGGGCAGCTTTGACGCTGGCGGACGCCGAGCAGCTGGGCATCGCCAGGATCCGCCGCCTCGCGGGAGACGGCCTGCGCCTGGTGGTCGTCGCGGCATGCGTGTCCGGTGCCGTGAACGTCATCCTGCAGCCGGAAGAGTCACACGCGCTGACCATCAGCTTCATGCACGCCGGCGCAGCAGGCGTGCTCGGTGCCCTGTGGCCCATTCCGGACTACGCGACCGCCTTGTTCATCACCCGGTTCTACGAAGAACTCACACTGCCGGGTGTCGAGCCGGCCGTGGCTCTGGCACGAACCCAGCAGTGGATGCGCAGTCTCACCTCCACCGCGGCGCGCCGGTATGCGGCCGAGCGTCCCGCCCTGGCCGTCTTCCGCGGACGCAGCGGCCTGCGCGGTTCGGTCCCGCAAACAGCCGCGGGATACCGCCGTCCAGGCTTTTCGGCCCTGCGCAAGCGCCCGTTCGCCGCGCCCGAAATCTGGGCGGCCTTCACACTGAACGGTTGCTGACAGCCGCGCTTCACAACACACGCGCGACAGACCGCTTGTGGGACAGCCTTGTCAGTGTCATGGCCGACAATGAGGGCATGTGTGCACGTCTCCTTCAGGGCGGGGCCGCCCGCTATGTGTCAGCACCGGTGCACAGCCGATGAACGCTGACATCGCCAACCGCATTGCCGTGCTGCGCGGCCGCCTCGGGCTTGGCGTGGTCGCCGTTGTCGGGGCCGGTCTGTCCCTCTCCGTGCGCTACCCGACCAGCGCGGGACTCACCGCGCTGCTGTGGGACGCCCTCGACGCCGACCCTGCGGCCCGGCAGGCGCTCGCAGCCGAACTCGGCACGTCCGACGCGCCGGCGAAACAGCTCATGGCAGACGACTTCGCTCGCTGGGACGCAGCCTGGCGGGCCGTGGAGAGCTCCGCACCGGCCCGGTGGCGGTTCCAGCAGGACATGGCCAACCTGGACCGTGCCCGCAGCGCACAGCCGTCCGCTGCTCACGAGGCCCTCGCCGCACTGATCCATGCCGGTGTCGTCGAATGCGTCGTGTCCCTCAACTGGGACACCGCCCTGGAAAGCGCCTACCGGCGCCAGTACGGGACCGACATCCCTCCCGGAATCCTGTTCAAACCCCATGGCGATGCCGCCCGTCCTGAGCAGCCGTGGATGCTTCCCCACCTGCCCGGCACCCTCACCCCCGGCCTCGAGGACCGCATCCAGCGCCTCGTCGCCGACCACCCGCGCACCCTGCTCATCGTCGGCTACTCGGAACGCGACCGCGTGGTGGTCGACCAGCTCATCGCGCCGCTCGATCAGGGGTGGCGGGTGTGCCGCATCGGGCCTGAGGTATCCGGCGCAGACGACATCGCCCTGCCCGCCCTGGCCGGCGAGGTCCGCCAGCAGGAAGCCGCCTCGGCCTGGCACCCGGTTGCGTTCACCGGCACACGTGACATCGGCGCCGCACTGGCCGGGCAGCGTCTGGGACCGGCCGACGTCGATGCCTGCCCCCGCCTGATGGAAGTCGGCCTTCTCGTCGATGCACTCCGCCGCACTCACTCCGTCGTCCTCAACGGGGACAGCGGATGCGGCAAGTCCATCACCGCCTACCAGGCCCTGAGCGACCTCAGCTGTATGCGCCGCCTTCCTCATCCCGACGACCGCTGCACACGCCGCCCCCGCTGCCACCGCACCGGGTGAGTCCGTCACGGCCCCCGTACGCGACCTCCTCGCGCAGCTCCCGGTGCGCACCGGGGACCGCACCGGCTACGAGCGCACCAAATTCAAACACTGGATTGACGCGGACAAGGACGGCTGCAACACCCGTGCCGAGGTGTTGAAGGCCGAAGCGGTTATCGCCCCGAGGCAGGGGCCGAACTGCACGCTGAGCGGAGGTCAGTGGTACTCGCCCTACGACGACCGGTACCTCGACGGCCCCAGGGCCTGGACATCGACCACCTGGTCCCGCTCGCCGAGGCGTGGGACAGCGGCGCGTCGGCGTGGACGGCGAAGGATCGCGAGGCGTACGCCAACGACCTCGACGACCCGCGTGCCCTGATCGCGGTGTCCGCTACTTCCAACCGTTCCAAGGCAGATCAGGACCCGAGCACCTGGATGCCGCCTTCGGCTGGCTACGCCTGCCAGTACGCCACCAATTGGGTGGCCGACAAGACCCGCTATCAGCTGGCAGCCGACCCCGCCGAGTCCGCCGTGCTCACCGAAGCGCTGAGCCGATGCCCAAATGAGCCGATCACGGTCACACGCGCCCGGTAACACCCGCGGCGCGGGCAGCGCACAGGCGAAGGCCCCGGCTGGACGGGGGAGGCCAGCCGGGGCCGTAGGTGGTGGCAGCGGTTGCCTCCCGGCGGAAGGCTCCATGGGGCCCTAGCCGGACGGTCGTCCCCGTGGGCGGAAGGTGAGGCCCGGGGACACTGCCCCTCCGCAGCCACGCATAGGAGAACAGGGAACTGCCGCTGCCTGTTCCCCTGTTGATGACGCCTGCGTGTGAACTGCGGCACGCCTCCGAGGGCATGGCACACGGTATCCATTGCTCGATCGAGTGATGCTGCCGGATGAGCGGAACCCCGCCCCCTGCCATGGCGTAGTGCGGTACATGAACCCGATCAATGAAGTGCACGTGCAGGAGCCCGGGTTGGTCGTCGTCGTCCTCGCGGCCGCTGATGCTGCAACGGCGCTTGCCTTCCAGGATGCTCTTGCTGCGCAGTGGGCGACGGCAGACCGCGTGACTCGTAATCCTGGCCAGCCCGGCGTGCGTCTGCGTTGCTACCTCGATATGCGTCAGCCTCTCGGTTCATAGGCCCATCAGTGCCAGGCTGGCTCGACGCGTTCCAGGTGTGCTTGCGGATGTTGCGTGAGGAGTGCCCGTGCATCCTGGGCAGTCAATGGCGTCGAGGCTGGCAAGGTACTCAGGCGGCGTCGGCCCGGGCGAGATCCGTCCTAATGCAGCGGTACAGCTCGGCCAGCAGCTACACCGGAGCCGGACTGTGATCCCGGCCCGGGGGCGTGGGCACGTTCGCCGGCCGGCTGATGAGGCGCCGGATGCCCCGCCCCGCCGCCGTGAATACCCCGCTGAGCAGCAGTGCCAGGAGCACGAATCCGCCCAGCGCGACGATCGGGTGCCACCACGGTGTGCGCAGCCAAGGCACGACGTCCCGGCCGACCACGCCGGAGTCGTGGCCGCCGGTGCCGAACAGCGCGCGGCGACCGACCGGGCAGCCGGTGAAGAAGACTGCTACCACGACGGTGAGTGCTCCCGCGGCGACCAGCGCCTTTCGCCAGTGTGCCCAGGTGCCAAGGACGAGTAGATAGGAGCCGAGGAGCGCGAGCACCGTGCCCGTCAGACCGAGCCAGGTGATGCGTTGGATCATCAACAGGACACCGACGGCCAGGGCGACGGCGCCGGTGAGGATCAGAGTGCGGGACCGGCCGCGGGTGAGGGCGGAGGCGCGGTAGCCGGCCAGCGTGATGGTGCGGGCCGAGGCGAGAAACGGTTTCAGCGGCGCCGGAATCCGGGGCACGCCCGAGACCCCGGCGGTGGCCACGGCGACGGCCTTGCTGACGGTGCGGGTCAGCAGCGGCTGCCCCAGCTCGCCGCCGAAGGTCTCGTCGGGCACCGGGCAGGACGCCAACAGGGCGGCGAGGGCAGCCAGGTCCGCCCGCGGGACCGGGACGCCGGTCTGACGCTCCGGCGCGCCCGGTTTCTGCTGCTCGGCGGCTCGCTGTTCCCTCTCGATCAGCTTTCGCTGTTGCGCGGTCCAGTCGCCGCTCATGACCGCGGAGACCGCAGTCTGGGCCGCTGCCCGGGCTCGCTCGGGGCTGCCTGCGACGTCGAGTACCTTCGTGGCCCATGGGTGTGTCCGGGTGGTCGGTGTGCTGAGCATCTCCCGTGCGATGACCGGCAGTTCGACCTCGGCGACGCACCGCTGCCAGCTCTGCGCGATCCACAGCGACGTTATGGGCAGACTGGTCGGCACACTCTCGTCCGGGTGGTCGAGGAAGTGCAGCTCGCCGCAGATCGCCTTCTTGGTGAGCCGGGTGACGGTTCCGTCCGGGGCTTCGTCGACGGGTTGGTCCGGGTCCTTGCCGTCGGCGAACAGGTCGCACAGCTGCTTGTAGAACGCCTCGGCCCGGCTTTTTCCTTCTTCAGCGTCCGGTACGACGGTCAGGATACGCCGCGGGTCCAGCAGCAGGTGAACCAGCCAGCCGGCGCCGTCCAGCCGGCCCCAGGTCCAGTCGTTCGCCCGCCATGACGACTTGTAGAACGCCCCGAAATGGTGCAGCTGCAGCCCGGTCAGTTTCTTCGCAGCGGTCGGCCGGCGGGGTGCGAGCGCGCACCGTGTGTCTGCGCTGACCTGCACCAGTTCGACCGGCTGTTCGACCTCTGTACCCACGGGCAGCACGGAACGAGTGGCCACGTGCAGGTCGAACAGCGCGAGCGCGACGCCGTCACGCTCGCGAGGAAGGAAGCCGAGGTAGGTACCCAGTTCCGCGGCCGCCCGCTGACGTCTTCCCTGAGCTGTGGTGGCCACCGGCGGCGCGGCAACCGCCGCCTGCTCGAGGACCTGCCGCGGGACCAGCTCGCGCAGCCTGATCACGGCGGTCGCGAGCCGGGACCACGCGCCCTTGAGGGAGAGGTCCTCCCCGTCGCCGTGCTGCGGTGGAGGAGCCGGTCGACCGCGCTGGTCCCAGTACGCCCGCATGGCGTCGCCCGCCACGTCCTCCAGTGCCCAGCCGCGCGCCTGTCCCTCGTTCGTCGCACGCTCGACGAGCTCCTCGACGTCCGGCCGCTCGTCCGGTACGAACGCCCGGTGCACCCGGCGCACGACCTTCGCCAGCTCCGTATGTTGCTCGGGGCAGCACACGAACGCCTCCCTGAGCATCGCCAGCACGGTCGCCTTGGCACCATCGAACGGAGCCACCCCGAACCCGGCCAGCCGCCCGTACAGCGCCTCACTCGGGTTGTCCGGCCCTGGAAAGCTCCACTGCCCGGTGACCGCTTTCACCGCGGCGTCCCGGCAGATCTCCTCCGCGCCGCCGCCCGGAGCCATCGCGGTCAGCCACGTCTTGGCTAGCGCTTTGGTGGGCCGGGTGGTCAGGGCGCGCATCAGGGCGGTGATCACTGGCCGGGCCAGCCAGGTGCCCTCCCGGATTCGGAAGTCCTCGCACATCTGTGGGGTCAGGAGCCGACCCACGGCGGCATCCGCCCCCTCGTCCTCGCCGAGCTGACTTTGGCACTCGGCCAGCTTCCGGGCCGCCGTACGCCCCCGGGCGCCCAGCTCAGCCATACGGCGGCGGGTGTCGCGGAGCGCATCCATGCGGTCGTTGTGGTCGCGCAGTTCGGTCAGCTCGGCGCTGATGGACTGGCTGAGCGCGGCACCGAGGTCCTTCATCAAGGCCTCGCCCAGAGTCCACGGTTCCTCGAAGGATTCCCGCGGCGGCGTCGCACGGGCATCGGGCGCGGCGCCGGCCGAAGGGACGACGTACAGCAGGACGCGCCGCACCTGACGTTCGGCCGGCCGGTCGAAGATGGCCCGCAGCAGCGGTCTGATCGGTCGGTTCGCTAGCAGACCGCCGTCGGCGGTCCAGTGCGAGCGGGTGATGTTGGCGTACTTCCTCATCACGGGGCGCTCGAGAACGTCGCGGGTCCCCTCGACCCGGGTGTCGTAGGGCAGGAACGATGGCTCGAACGCGGCCGGGTAGGAGGCGCTGCTGCGGGCCGCCAGTGCCACGGCTTGCTCGCCGGACTCGTCGCCCAGGACGTGCTCGTCGAAGACGAACAGGCCCCGGTGGTCCTCGTCTTGGACCTGGGTGCCGTAGGAGTCGGTGAACCGTCCCGTCTCTCCGGTGAGCAGCGTGGTGGTGATGAAGACCTGCGTACTGTTGGTGACGTCGTTGGCGACGGTGCCGGACGATGGCTTCCCGGGCTGTGAAGCCAGGCCCAACTCCTGGATTCCGTTGAGCAGTTCGCGGAACAGGACGCCGTCGCCCTGGAGGAGCGAGGGCGGTTGTTTTTGCGCGGGGTCGCGCAGGAGCGTCTCGAAGGCACCGGACTTCAGCCAGAAGTCGCGCAGTGGCCCGAGGTCCCACGACCTCGCCCGGGCCAGGCCCAGCAGCGCGGCGTTGATGCCGCCCGCGCTGGTGCCGGACAGCACGTCGATGGAGACGGTGGTGTCCAGGAGTTCCAGCAGACGCAGGTACAGGACCTTGGCCCGCTCGTCACCGCCGGCGGTGACGTTCGGCTCGGGCAGGGGATCCTCCTCCTGGAGGGTGTTACGCCACCAGGCCGCCTGCTGGAGCAGGTTCAACTCGCGGGCCACGCCGCCCATCCAGATCGCCAGGCTCACGCCACCGGTCATCGCCGTGGCGATCCGCAGCTCCTGGGTACCGGGTCCGAGCCTTGTCGTATCGCCCATACCCCAGGGTTTCCCGGGCGGCGCTCCATGCACAGAGCCCGGAAGCGTCTATCACCCGATTGTGGCCCTCCGCTTCCCGCTCACCGCAGCCCGGATCCGGGCCGGCACCACGCCACCCCGGTGAGGTCCATGCCGGCGAGGTCGGCATCGCGCAGGTCTGCCTCGGTGAAGTCGCCCAGAACGTGTCCAGCGCCTTATGATCTACGGCGCACGAAGCACTCGGTCCCCAACACCCAACGCGTTTCCTGCCTGAATGACCGATACCTATCGCCGTCCTGCGCCGCAGCAACGAGGGAAAGGTGGCTGGCGAGGTGTGCCGTGCAGCGCCGATGGGTCGGGACCCGTCGGACGGCCGGCTGCCAGGACGGTCCCGCCGTTATCGATCCGGGCCGTCACTCGCGGCGGAGTCTATCGGCCGTAGTGCGAAGGCTTGCGGCGACCTGGGCCAGGAAGGTATCGGCGGGGCCAGGCGCCGCGGCGAACTGCCGGCGGAGCTCGGCGGCTTCGCCCTGGGCCTGCTCTCGTACCTCCGGGCTGTCGGACACCGTCTGGGCGACCAAGTCGGCCGCCTCGCGCACGGCTTGTGCCAGTGCAGTGAGCGCCGCCGTAGGCGAGGCTGTCAGCTCGCGAGGATCCCTGCCGGTCCGCGCCGCCAGCCACGCCAGGCCTGGTCCTGGTGAGTCGTTCATCGAATCCCTGCTTTCGCCGCCCGGAATGCTGCCACGATCTGCCTTTCGAAGCGCTCCTGCACCTCGGCCTGCACCTGTGCCACGGTCATGCCGGGGGCGTACAGTCCCGACTGCATGGCATAGAAAGCCCCGATGGGCTGGTTCCGCAGTTCGATGGGGATGGGAATGTTCGAACCCGTCCACATGATCGACGGGAGGTAGGCCAGCAGGGCGTCCACCCATGCCGCCGGATCCATCGACCTGTTCTGCCGGAAGAACGCACGAAGCTGGTCGTGGAACTGGCCCGTGCCCACTGTGAGGCCGTCCTGGACGAGGGTGTACCGGTCCCGGGAGAGCACCGCCACGTGCCCGCGAGCCTCGATGACCTGACCCTCCTGCGGCTTCTCGCCGGGTAGGACGACCGGGTCGCGCACGATCTTCCACAGCACCCCATTGGTAGGGCTGCGCAGGGTTTGCAGCAGCGAGATCCAGCCGAGGCCCTTGCGGAGATCCTCCCGTCCGGTCTCGAACGCATGCTGCAGGACTTCGTCGGCGATCGACACCGGCAGCCACTCGTGTTGGCCGGTCTGGATGTCGCGGATCTCCCCGGCCAGAAAGCTCCGTCCCTTCGGGTCGCGCCGTACCTCGGCGAGGAATTCCTCGCAGTTGACGCCCCCGACGGTGTCACCGCGGACGAGCGCGCTGAGCGCCACCATCGGGCCCTTCGGGACGACCACGTTGTGCAGCAGAATCGAGACCGGGCCGTCGGGCCACGGAGAGAAGGTGCCGTAATTGAAGTCTGACGACTTGTAGCCGATGTCCCGCACCTTGGTCAGCAGGTCACTGTCCCCGCTGCCGGAGAGCCGCGCGGCGCCGTCGCCGCGCAGCTTGGCTGCCACACGCGAACCGAGGGACCGGAAGAACTGCGCACGGACGTCGTGACCGCCCGACTTGTTGATCAGGGCGAAGGCGCGGAACTCCGCTGTGTCCGCACCCTTGCGGGCAACCCCCATTTCGAAGTATCCGAGCAGCTTGACGTGGTTCGCGCCCGAGCTCAGGACCTCCGAGGGCACTAGGCTGTCGGGCTGGAACGACGCGGCGTCCCAGACCTTGGCCCGCGATCCCTCGAGCGGCTTTGCCTCTGGCGGGTCGATGCGATTCCGCTTCCAGCTGTTCAGCACCGTCTCGGTGTGGGCCAGCCCCTGAGACGGCAGACCCACCCGGACGGCCGCCAGGTTGTCCGCGCGACTGTCCTCGCCGAAGATCGTGAAGAGCTCGTCGAGGGTGCTGGCGAGGGAATGCTCACTGGCCTCCAGAGCGCTGTCGTCGGGAGGCTCCACGGTGTCCTTGGGGTCACGTGCCGCGTTGTCGAACTGTGCCACCAGCTTTGACGCCTCCGCATTGGCGGTCGCCGCCGCACCGCTGAGTGTGCTGATCAGCTCGGCAGCTTTCCTGCGCTTTTCCTCGTCGGCGGGTTCGCTGGCTGCCAGCTTCTTGTTCCAGCCCTCGATCAGTTCGGGGATGGTCGTCGGCGCCGAGGCGACCATCAGTTCGGCCCGGTTGTCCGCGCTGTGCACGTAAAGCCGATGGCTCTCGTGGGCGGCGGTGAATCGCACGGTGGTGCCGAGTTCGTCGTCTGTACCGTGTTCGGCGTCCTTGTCGCCGCCGATACCCAACCGCTTGAGGAGGGCGATGGCTCGCTCGGCGAGGAAGCCGATGATGTGATCCATGGCCGCGTACACGACCGTCTGGAGGCGGGTGATGACGTCGGCGACCTCTCCGGGAAGCCCGCCGAGGTGGAGCAAACCGGCGAGGAAGTCGATGACGGGTGGGATCAGTGAGGCCAGGGACTTCTCGACTGCGGAGGCCAGGCCGGCGATGTTGCCGGCGATGACGTCGGCCATTCCGTTGACGACCGCCTCCACGAACCGGAAGATCCTGGCGGCGTTGCGGAAGATCCACGAGCACACCTGGTAGATCAGGTCGATCGCCTGGGCGATGGCCCCCACCGGATTGAGCAGTCCGACGACACGGACGACCACCTGCTGGATCAGGGTCTCGACCAGGTAGTGGACCGCCGCGTCGAGGACCATGCTGACGAGATTCTCTGGGGTCAGCTGCTCCTTGAGGAGGTCGACCAGGCCCTCCGGCCCTCGCTCGATCAGCACCGAGATGAGCTGCCAGGCCGCGTCGATGACCTTGACCGCGGTGGGCCCGATGTGGCGTACGAGGATCTCCCGCACCCGCGGCCAGGAGATCCCCATGAGCTGCAGGGCGAAGCTGAACAGCGACTTGGCCGAGAAGTCGCGCGGCATCGGGATCGGCGTTTTTAGGCCCGAGAACAACCAGTCCCAGAACCCGTGCAGGACGTGCGTGCCGAAGTTGTCGAAGAACTGCTCGAAGCCCTGCTTCACACCGGCCACGAGGTTGTTGACGAAGTTCTCGGGGTCATCGGCGATGTCGGAGATGACCTGTTCGATCTTGGCGATCAGGGCCCAGAACGCGGCGGGCGGAATGCCGACGAGCCGCAGCAGGCCGTTGATGATGGCCCGGACCGGGTCGTCGACGAACTCCTCGATGGCCGCGACCACGCGGCCGATCAGCCCGCCGGCCTCCTCGCGCAGCGCCTGGGCCTCGGCGTGCACCTGGTTGACGGCCACGATGGCGCGCTGCGAGATGTCGCGGACGAATCCGGTCTGCGCCGCGGTGACCTGCTGGCTGAGC
The DNA here is from genome assembly GCF_044457745.1 of Streptomyces sp. NPDC050534. Lineage (NCBI taxonomy): Bacteria > Bacillati > Actinomycetota > Actinomycetes > Kitasatosporales > Streptomycetaceae > Streptomyces > Streptomyces sp. NPDC050534. Next base: position 48,643 of record NZ_JBITHF010000026.1, on the reverse strand, counting down.
CCGTCCAGCATCCCGCCGAAGCGGGCTCGCTCCTGCGCGGCCCACTCGGGGAATTCCGCCGCCATCGCCTGGAATGCGGCATCGATGTCGGCGCGCGCGTGCTGGACGACGGCCTGCGCTGCCGCGATGACCCCATTGACATCAGTGGAGATGCCCGTCAGCAGGTCACAGACGCTGTTCCCGAAGGTCCGCTCGGCACGGTTGTATTCGTCCGTGACCCAGTCCGGCAGACCACCGATGTAGTCACCGACCGCGAGGATGGTGCCGCCGACGCCGGAGTGTCGCTCGTCGATCCAGCGCTTCACCCGGTCGAGCGAGTCGTGGAACTCCTGCGAGAGCCGGGTCAGACCCGCCTCCCACTGGGCGATCGCCGTCCGGCTCAGCGGTTGCAGCAGCCCGTCGACCTGCTTTTGGGCGTCGTCGTAGATCTGCTGGGCGTGACGTGAGACCGACTCCCGCGTGTGCTCTTCCGAGGTGACGGCTGCACTCTGGCCGCCGCCGACCGCCGTGACCGTCCCGGACCTGGCGCCGTGCATGGCCGCGACGGCCTGCTGCTGCAGCTGGGCCATGTCGGCCTGGGCTGAGTCGATGGCCTGCTGCTGTTCGGCCTGGATCTGCTGCGGAGTCCGCTGTGCAACCTCACCAAGCCCGCCGCGGGCGTCCCGGGCCGCGGCGAACGGTCCGTCCGGGATCTCCCGCGTCACACGGGTGTCGATACCGGAGTTGGCGATCTTCTGGTCGGTCGCGGCGACGTCGGCGTGGAGCGTGGTGTTCTCGGGCGGGATCGGGTCGGGGGCCGCCGAGGTGGCATTGACGCCCATGCTGGGCGAGGCGGGGGACGGGGTCTGGATCGGCGTGGGCGTCAGGGCAGGGGAGCCGGGCGGCGGCGAGGCCATGGCGTCGTAGCTGCTGCCGACCTGCTGGACCTGGCCCTTGACTGAACCGGTGATGGTGGCGCCGGCCTTCTGTGCCTCCTGTGTCGGGTCGGTCTCCAGGAGCCGGTCCTCGTCTTCGGGCCGGTTCTCCCGGATCGCCGTGCGGATGCGTTCGCAGAGTTCGACGATCTCCGGGCTCGGTGCGGGCCGTTCGCCCAGTTGCGTGGTCAGTTCCTCGCGGGCGCGGGCGGCGGTCTCGGCGACCGGCTCGGTCACGGCCGCCCGGGACCCGGCGACGTCGGCGTTGGCGTCGGGCAGGTTGCGGGCGGCCCGTGCCGCCGTGCCCGCGGCGCCGGCCACCGCTGTGCCCCGGGCCGCGGCCGTGGGCGTCAGGCCGGTGGGCGGCTCCGGCATGATTAGCTGGACGGCCGGGGCCGGTGGAGTCGCGGCGGCCTTTTCGCTGGGCGCCGTCCCTAGTTCGCCCGTGGCCGCACCGTCCTCGGTGACCTGTGCCGCTGCCGGGGCCGGCACCTCTTCGCCGGTCCGCTCGGAGGCGCTGTCCGCGACCTCGGCCGCGGGTGAGGTCTCGGGCACGGTCGGCGGGACGTCGGACGTCTCTGCCGCGGGTGCCTCGCCCCCCTGCGGCGACGGGGGTACAACCGGGGCCGGGGGTACAACCGGCGCGGGTTCGCCGCCGACGGCGCCGAGCACACCGGTCAGCGCGGCCCGGACCGCGGTGTCCAGGACTTTCAGGGTCTCCGGGCTGTCCACGCCGTAGATCCCTGGCGCGAAGAAGAGGTCCTGGTCGGTGACGAAGGCCGGAGCACCGCCGACCGGGGTGTCCGCGTGTACTCGCAGTTGCGTGACGTCGAGTCCGAGACCGCGGTAGATCTCGGCTACGCGCGGGCTGAGCGGCAGACCCGGGGCCACCGTGTCGCCGGGCAGGAGGACGACGGCCTGATCCCCCTGGCGGGGCGCGTCGATGCTGGCTTGAGCCGTCCACGTCGCGCCCTTGGGCAGCGCCCGCAGGTCCACCGCGAGCGTGCTGCCGCGCAGCGTGACCGCGGGGGTGGCGAGCGGCACCTCGGGACTCCAGTTGTTGACCGTCCACGTCACCTCGCCCAGGTCGAGGCCCAGGAATCTCACACTGGTACGCATGCGGACGATGCCATCGAGGGAACCGTCGGAGCGAAATCCGGCGTTGCCCCTGACATCTGCGAACGGGGCCGCGCCGGTGAGCACCACTGTGCCGCCGGTGACGCCCCATTCGGCCTGCACGGCCGTCAGCCCGCCGGCGACGAGCGGGCCGAGGCCCACGACGGTCGCCTCGCCGTCCGGTCGTGGCACCTTCGTGGGGAGAATGCGGGCGGCCGCGGCCGCGGCCGCCGGTGGCGTCGGCGTCGCCGTCGTCTGCTCCGGCTTCGCCCGGCCGGCGACCGGGCTCACGCCGGCACCGACTTTCCCGACTTCTCGTACTGGCGGCGGATCCCGGTCAGCAGATGCTCGCCGGTGACGATCCGGCCGTCGGCGGCGGCGAGGTAGGCGGCGTCCACGGTCGCCTCGCGGATTTGCGCCCCGGTCAACGGATAACGGTGTGCCAACTCGGCCAGGTCGACGCCGCCGTCAACGGGCAGTCGCGCCGGTGCGACCATGGCCCACAGCCGTTCGCGCTCTCCGGGCCCCGGTTCGGGGAACTCCACCACGACGTGGATCCGGCGCTGGAACGCGGAGTCGATGTTGGCGACCAGATTGGTCGTCAGGACGACGATCCCCGCATGCTGCTCGATCCGCGACAGGAGGTAGGACACCTCCTGGTTGGCATACCGGTCATGGGCGTCGCCGACCTCGGTGCGGGCGCCGAAGACCGCGTCGGCCTCGTCGAAGACCAGAATGCATCGCTCGCGGGTGGCACGGTCGAAGACCTTGGCCAGTGCTTTCTCGGTCTCGCCGATGTACTTCGAGACCAGCGCCGACAGGTCAACCAGGTACGCGGGCAGACCGACCGACGTGGCGATCGCGGCCGCGGTCATCGTCTTTCCGGTCCCGGGCGGGCCGTGGAAGAGCGCGATCAGGCTGGCCGCGTTGTCGTGGTGCGCCCCGAATCCCCACTCCTCCACGATGACGTCGCGGTGCGCGATCCGCGCAGTCAGGTCGTCGATGCGGGCCCGGGCTGTCGCGGGCAGGACGACGTCGTCGAGGGTGTGCACGGTGGTCAACGGCCGGGCCGGGAAATCGGACGTCGCGATGTGTGGCTGCGGCGGCAAGCCCAGAACCCAGGCGAGCAGCTGCGGATCCGGCCTCAACACCCCCGAGAGGTCGCCCGGCGGGTCAAGTGACAGAAGGCCGTGGGTGAGCAACCGCCCCCGCGAGGACAGCAGAACCGCGGCATCCAGCCTGCTCCGGAAGGAGCGCGCGACGAGGGTGCGGGCTACCTCTCCGGTCAGGGCGGCGACGCCGGGGCGGTCGGTGAGCATGCTGTAGAGCGCGTCGAACCGCTCGTCCGCGTAGGGCGCGACTGCCGCCGTGAGGATCACGGCCTCGGCCGCTGAGAGACCCGTGGCAGCAACGATTTCCGCGAGCGGGCCGGTGCCGCCGAAGCGCCGGACGTCGGGCAGGCCCTCCGAGTCGTCGTCGATGCTCAGCCGCCGCTCGCACGGCCCGCCGCGGCGCTCTTCGAGCCGCACCTGGATCAGGGCGTCGAGCATCTCCAGCGCGGCATGCAGCTCGCAAACGGGTGCAGGGACCGCAGTCATGACCGGAACTGCACAGCGAGGGGCGGTGACCACGGCAGCTTGATCAGGCCGACCGGGTATGGGAGCCGCGCGAGGACGACATCAAGCGGATGGGCGGCCGCGATGAGCAGGGCCGGATCCCTGTCCACGTCGACGACGCCGAAGCGGGCGATCCAGGAGTCGCGGACGAAGCCCGGTGAGGAGCGTCCGAACCCGGGCAACAGGGCGGCGAACGACATCAGCAGCTGGACGGCGGACTCGGCCACCTCCTCCCTCCGAGGCAGCGGCAGGCGGATCCCGCCCGGCCTCGGCGACCTTCGTCCGGCCAGCAGCCCGACGAGCGGGTCGTCCGCGAGGGCAGGATCATCGGAGTCGATGATCGCTGCCACGGCCGCCTCCCTGACGTCGAGGCCGTCCAGGCCGGGGTGCAGGTCTTGGGCTCGGCGGCAGTGCTCGGCCAGCCACGGGTACAGCAGGACCAGACCGGCGACTCGGGTGACGGCCGCGGCTTCGACGGTGGTCGCGTGTTCGTCCACGAGCCGTGCCAGCACGTCGAGGACGTCGAGCACGGCGCCCGGCCGGTATGGGAGTTCCACTTGCTCAGTGGCGACGTCGGCTTCGTCCGCTGTCAGCTCTTGCGCGCCGGGCACAGTCGACTCGGGCGCCGGAAGGAGGCGCGCGGGGACGGCTTCAGCGGGGTCCGCTGGTGCTACCGGGACCTGGCCAGGTGAATTTTGGTCAGGCCCCGGAAGCCGCAGCGTGCGGGTGAGCATGCGCAGCAAAGACGCCCACTCGTCGGGGCCGGCCACGTCGGCCACGGCTCGCGCCGTCAACGGATCGGCGAGCATCAGCACGGCGCGGGGAAGGATCGTGCCCGGCCCCGGGCCCGTTGCGCCCAACGCGCGGATGCCGGCGAGCACGTCCATCGGCCCGAGCGCTCGAGTGACCGTCGGATGGCGCATCGGCGTTCTGGGGGCGGCGTCCGGCTTGGGGTCTGGCCGGGCGGCGAGGACCTGTGTGCGGATGGCGTCCGCCCACAGGACGGCGAGCGTCTCATCGTCATAGGCCGTCACATCGAGGTCGAGCGTGACCACGACCTCGTCCACATGGACGTCGTCGACGTCGGCCAGGGCGCGATCGAGCGCTGTCGGCAACGCGCGTGCGGCCACGGCGGCGAGCCGCCGCGCGTGCGGTCCGCGCAGGCGCACCGTGTCCACGGCGACATCGGTCACGTGATCAGCCCGCCCAGGTTCCGCAGCTGCGTGTCGAGCGTGCGACCGTGTTCCGGGCCGGCGCCGGAGGCTTTGACCATCGTGCGGACGGTGTCCAGCACTGCGAGGGTGGCCTCGCTGATGAGTTCTGGGTCGTCTGCCGCGATCGCGCTCTCCAGGTCGGCGCGGGCCCTGTCGGCAGCCGCGGTGTACCGCTGGAAGTTGCGGTTTTCCACCTCCGGCAGCGACCGCATCGCGGCCACGGTGGTGCGCGCGAACTCGGCGATGCCCTTGCCGAGATCCTTTTCGATCCCTTTGCCCCCGCCTGTGGGCAGCTTCGCCAGGACGTCCACCTTGCCCTCGACCGTGGAGACTCGGCGATTGACCTCCTCGAACTTCGTCAACTGCCGTTCCATCGTGGCGATTCGGACCCCGTATCCGCTGGTATCGAAGGTGCCGCCCTTGTAGGACTGGAATTCGCCCCGCAGCGCGGTGAAGTCGTGCATCAGGCCGGAGAATCCGGCCTCGGCGGTATCGATACGGGTCTCCACCGCCTGAGTGAGGCCACGCAGTTCGGTGGCGGCCGCCTTTGCGTCGGTGGCGGCGATCATCGCCGCGGGCAGCGCCGCACCGACGTTGCGGGTGTTGCGCACGGCGGGGACGCGGCCGGTGGCGATGACGTTCCCAGCGGCGTTCGCGGTGAGGACGATCGTGTCCGACGGGCTGAAGCCGCCCGATGGCAGGTAGCCCTTCAAGTTCTCTACCGCGCCGACGGCGACCACCTGGATGTCCGCTACACCGCCCTTGTCCGAGATGAACTTCTTCAGCACGTCCTGCACGGCGTCGGCCTTGCGCCCCAGGTAGTCCGTGGCGCCGATGACCCCGTCCTCGAAGAAGTCCCAGCCTTCCGTCTCGTAGATCTTCCAGGGTTCCTTCCAATTCTCCTCGTGAGGCGGGTACCAGATCGGGCCGAGGGGGTCGATCTTCCACTTCTCGGCCCACTTGCCGGGGAAGACTTTGGGCGGGTAGTAGACGCTGACACACTTGCCCTTGAAAAGGATCGAGCCCTGCGGGCAGAACACCGGGGGGTCGAGGTTTCCCTTCGGCACCGGATCGGGTGGCGCGTAGCCCGCGAGCAGTGCCTCCAACCCGTCCTGGAAACGACCGACCGGGTTGACGCAGCTCCCTCCGAAGAACGCCTCGGTCAGGCCCCGCGGCGGCTCCCAGACGTGCCGGTAGCCGCATTCGAACACCCAGGCCCCGTCCACCTGTTGCACCCAGCCGAGCACCACACCGGGGCGGGTGGTCTCCCGGTCGCAACCGAGCTGCAGCAGGGCCCGAACCCGGAGGAGGTCGAGGGTTGCAAACAGCACCATGTTCAGCCAGCCGCTCTTGTAGCCCTTGATTCCGGGCGAGTCGGTGGTGGCGATCGATGTCGCCTTCAGCTTCGCGATCAGCGCGGTGTCGGCAAGGGGCTCGGTGCCGTTGGTGAGCCGGTTCGCGACGGCGTCCCGCAGCGCGGTGTAGGAATTGGTCGGCGTCGAGTCCAAAGCGAGGCGGATCGGCTCGGCCTTCAGCAGATCCTCGTTCGAGAAGTCCATCCGGGTACCGGTGACGCGGCCCGCCACGGTTCGGAGCGTGACGCCGACGGTGTGCAGGGTGGCGTGCCCGGCGCAGTCGGCCTCGCCGCAGTCCGGGGCGGGCTGCGGGACGTCCGCCGCCTCCAGCACGATGCTGAAACCGCCAGGGGCGGTTTCGATGAAGTCGTAGGAAGGTGTCAATGCCGGTGGTGCGAGGGTGATCTGCTGTGCGGCGGGCAGCACGAGCGGCTCGCCGGTCTGGTCCACCGCCAGCCCTGGCTGGATCGTCAGGGTTGCGCCCGAAACGGTGCCGCCGAGGCCGCAGTTCACGCCGAAGCCGGTCATCCGCCCGACCAAACAGTCCCGGGCGTGCAGGAACCCCTGGACCATGTTCAGATCGGCGGCGGTGAGGGTCTGACCGCTCTCGAAGAACGGGTACTGGTTGGCGGTCATGTGATTCTCCCTTTGACTGCCTGCGGGCCATTACGTCGTGGGCAGGCGCCCGACGCCGAGACGGTCGTTGGGGCGGCCTTCATCAATGCATTCGTGGATGTGGATGCCGTTCTTGTGGTCGATGTCCGACACCGCTGAGCACACCAGCGTGTGGAGTCGCGCCTCGTGATCGGCGACCGCCTTGGCGTAGTTGTTCAGCTGCGCCTGGGTCGGCGAGAGGGGCAGCACCGGTGGGTCGATGAAGGGCGGTTCCGTGAACAACGCGGGGTCTACGAAGCAGACCCGCATGTACACGTGGGCGGGCGCGTAGCGGTGCACAAAGTCGTTCACCTCCTCCCGCCTGGCCCAGTCGTCGAACGGCGGGCTCGGGACGAAGAGCGTTGCCGAGTACGGCGGCATCGTCTGCTCGGTGCCGCGCGCTTTGTAATGCTCGAGCAGGTAGGGCAGTTGGTCCGCTCTGGCGATGCCGAAGTACAGGGCGAACCAGCTGAGGAAGCCGCGTGGTGTGCCCCGGCGGCGCCACAGCCTCGCCGACCGGGCCAGGAACTCGCGGCGGCGGGCCAGTCCCGGCTCGTCCTTCGGCCAGTTCGCCGGGAAGGCGAAGCCAGCCCAGGCCGCCACCTCGTCGTAGGTCGCGAGGTAGGACTGCAGCAGGGCGTCAGCCCCGGCATCCAGGGGCACGTCGGTGGGCCAGCGCAGCAAGGCGTCCGGCCCGAGGGTGAGCAGTAGGTCCTCCAACCGCTCGACGATCGCACGGTTCAGTTCGTCGGCCAGTCCGAGATACGCGTCCACCTGGGCGAAGGACGCCTCGGCCTGCTGGTAGACGGGAGGCAGTTGGGCGGACAGCCGGGTGTAGTCGGGGCTACGCATGTCCGCCCTCCGTGACCAGTGAGAACTGCACCCGCAGGCAGTCCGCGGCAGCCAGTTTCGGTACGGCGTTGCTGGGGAGGGCAAGGCTTCCGTCGGACAGTGTGAGGAACGTGGGCCCATCCTCGAGCTTCAAACCGAGGTTGTCGACGCCCCATACCTCGGTGTTGGACACGATCGCCTCGACCACTTCGGTGAACCGGATCGGAGTGCCGGGGATCCAGCCCGTGGAGGGCTGGTCGATCCGCGGCCACGGACCGTCCACGCTTGGTTCGGGCGCGGGTGTCCGCGACTCCGGTCGGCCCTCGGTGAAGAACAAGTTGATCCGGGCCCGGACGTCTTTGATCACCACATCGCGGTCGGCCCCGATGCCGGTGGTGAGTGTTCCCCTGACCAAGACGGCTTTGGTGGTCAGCAGGCCGGCGCCGACCTCGTCGCAGATGACGCGACGGGGCGTGAGAGCGTTCACCTGTGTGCGCCAGTCGGGGAAGGGAACTCCCGCCTCCGGTCCGATCGCCGTCCGGAGCACGGATCGCAGGAAATCGTGATGGCCGGCCGTGAGTTCGCCCACCGGCTCCACCACCAGGGTGATCGCCGGGGCGTCCTCGTCCACGGCGAGGCTTGGCAGCACGTCTGTGTCGGTGGGCAGGCCGTTCCAGGCGATGCCCTCGAGCCTGCCGGGAACGACCCAGGCCCGGTGGACCCCGGGATGTGCGCGGGCCCGCCGCGCGTAGTCCTCCGCGGTCACCGGTTCGCAGGTCAGCGTCTGGATCGGGTGCGGCGGCCAGATATGCGAGCGGCCCCGGAAGTCCTCGAGGTCTTCGGGCAGCATCCCCGGCGGCTGGGATTCGGCGGCCAGTGCGGCCTCCACCTCGGCCGGGTCGAGGCCGTCTTCGGTGAGCGCGGCCCGGGTCGCTGGGACCGTTGCCACAGTGGCGGCGCGGACCTCGGCCAGCCGGGCGAGGAGTGTCTCCTGCGACAGGCGGCGCCGCTCCCGCCGTACGACTGCGACGATCTCCTCGTCCCACAGCGGCAGCGTGTAGGCCAGCTCGGCGGCGGCCCGGGCGTCCCGGACGGCGACCGGATCGGCCCAGTCCCGCTGTGCCGCGACGGCCTCGGCGACAACGTGGGCCTGTTCCTGCGCCACTTGACGGACCAGCCGGGCTCGCATCAGTGCGATCACAGGCGAGCGCTGCTCGACACTGAACGCCGCGCTCCACGGTGGCTTCGACATCAGCGTGGTGGCCTCCGCCCGCGACGGGCAGGCCCGGACCAGCGGCTCGAGTTCGGCGGCCGAGGTGGGTCCAGGCGATGCCAATGCGCCCGCGATCGCCGTCAACGAGCCCTGGGGGAGCGTCGCATGCCAGGACCGATGGGCGTCCCGCTCCCAACCCCGCACCTCCAGCGGCCAAACGTCGAAGTGTCGCTCGGCCACGCGGTAGTGGAGGTCGGCCAGGCCGAACGCGGCGACTTCGGCCAGCGTCACGCCGGGATCCACTGGGTTGTGGTCGCTCCACGCCTCGGGGACGGCGCCGGTGAGGTCGGCCATCACCCGGGCTCGGACGGTCTCCCAGTCGGCGTCCGGCTCGACGGGGACGAAGGGCGCGATCGGCGTCGCCTGCTGCGAAGTCACAGCTGCTCCTCACAGGTCAGCTCATGTGCGGCGGACGAGCAGTACAGGCCGCGGCATCGGTCGACCTCGATCACCTCGACGGGCGCCCCGTCGGCGTTGTGCAGTTGGAAGGACGTGACGACGTCGACGACGGGCTGGCGCTCGAGGAACGAGATCAGCGTCGACGCGTACAGTGGCCGTCCCCACCGCGTGGGCATAGGACCGACCGGATGCAACGACGCCTCCAGCGCGGCGGTGATTGATTCCTTGCCGGTCAGGGCGGCGATGCCTCGGCGGAGTGTGATGGAGGCGACGACGGTGGCCGCGGCGTAAAGCGGGCACAGCACGGCGACCTCGGCGCCGAGCGGCCGGGCCGGGGCGACTGTGTCCATGATGCGTCCGGTGAGGCTCACCGACGGGCGCGGCGCTGGGCCCAGCGGCCGGTCCGGCAGGACAACGAGGCCGACCTTCCCGGCCTCGCGCGCGCCGTCACGATTGGTGTGGGGCAGGCACAGGACGGCGGCGACCTCGGGGAAGGCGAGCGTCACCTGCTGCTCGTAGTCCCAAGGGAGCACCGCGCGGTCGCGGTGCCGGGTTCTGGCCGACGCCCTGGCGCGGTAGGCCGGATCCGGCTCCGGGCCACGGCCGGGCAGCGACGACAGATTGGTCACCTTCTTGACCCCGCGCAGCGGCGAGAGCGTGCCTTTGATCGTGCCCGGCGGCAGTGCGGTGGCTGAGCTCGGGTCGGCCTGCGGGTCGGCGGCCGCGGAGACGAACTGCGCCAGGACCGTGTCCACGTGCACGCCCTGGATCGTGCCGAGTCGTTCCGGTGCGGTCGTGACCAGGCGGATCCAGCGGCCCGTCGCCGCGTCGACGTCCGCGCAACCCGGCATAGATCCGGCCGGGACGATGAATCGCAGCAGGCCGGACTCCCGCAATTGCCGTGATCCGTCAGCGACGGCGAGGTCCTGCCAGATCGCGCCGTCCCACCACTCCCAGCGGGCGTCCACCGGGTCGGCGGCGCCGCAGGGTGAGGCCGAGTCGACATCGAAGTACACCGAGACGCTGGAACCCACGGCCGACACGGGCAGATCGAGGCCGACCGCCACCATGCCGGTCGCTCCCGAGTCCGAGACCGTGCGCCGGAACGGCTGGAATGTGGTGCCGTCCTGCTGGACCGTGTGCCGCCAGCCGCTGTGGGATTCCACCCGGGCTGCCGGAACCGGCGTCGTCGTGTAGGAGATCGTCACGCCAGAGGCGATCGGAGGCACGGGCGGCGTCGGCATCGTCGGCTTCGGCGTCGTACCGGCCACGGCCTTGGTGGCGAAGGCGGCAACGGCGTTCTGGTAGTCCATCCAGCCGAAGTCGCCCTCCGACAGGAAGGCCCGCACATAGTGCCCCTGTTGGCCGGCGACGGCGAAGCGCTCGGACCCTATGGCCCCTGACACGTCCGTGCTGATCGAGCCGAACCGGTCACTGGGGTTGCCGATCCGCCGCCACTGGCCTTCCACCCGCCGCTGCCACACCACTGAGGGGTCGCCGGTGTCGTCGAGGGCCGCGATGATGTCGCTGAAGTGCTTGGCGTAGGCCGAGCCCACCTGGCTCTGCACGGTGGCCAGTTGGGCCTTGAGGTAGCCCGCCGTGGCCGCCGGGATGCCGCTGCCGCCGGCCGAGGCCCACAGGGTCCCGCCGTTCGCCTGCATCAGGGAGACGGTGACGGTCAGGTTCTTCAGAGGCTTCGAGAACGCCTCGTCCGAGCGCAGGTAGAAGGCGTCGCCGCGCTTGGCCACGGCGCCGAACGGCTGGAACTCCTTGGTGACGTCGATGGCGCCGTCGTTGTAGGAGGCGGCCTGCGGCACGAACGGGGTCCGTCCGACGACTGCCACGTCGACGGTCATGAACGCCAGCGCCTCCGGTACGGGAGCGGTTGCTGGGATGACGCATTCGATCCACGGAGTTTCGCCCTCCGGTGCCCCGCACCTGCCCGACAGCGTGACCGTGACGCTCCGGTCGGAGTCCGTGTCCGTGACCGTCCCCGTGGTGGTCGGGCCGACGCCGCCATCCGGCTTCGAACAGCGCCAGACGGCCGGGGCCAGCAGATGCATCCCGATGGCGTCGCCGAAGGTCAGCCGGGCGGTGAGGTCGCCGACGTCGAAGGCCAGCGCCGGGGAGTAGATCCGCAGCGTGTGGACGGCGTCCGGCCCGGTGGAGGGGACGAGCGGGAACTTCGTCGCCTGGTTCGCGATGCCCGGTCGGCCGGGCTCAGTCCCGCCTGGGTGCAGGGTGCGGACGCCGACGAGGGCCGCGCCGTGGGCAGTGAGGCTGTCCAGGGTGGCGTAGTGCCGCTCGTTCCCGAAGGCGTCCTTGCCGCCCCGCAATCGGGTGCCGAGCGGAACAACGGTTGGTGCCAGCTTGGGGTCGACGGTGACGTGGGCGATCACCCGGTCGGGCACGACGGGCTGCCGTGGGATGCCGAGGATCCGCTCCAGCCAGGCGACGTGCGTGCGCTCCGGCAGGGTGGCGACGTGTTCGTCGAGTGCGGTGTATTCGCGGGCCAACGCGTTGAGCAGGGCACCGTCGGGCAGATCCGGGCGTGCCAGCACGTCCTCGCCCTCGACGTGCGCGAACAGGGCGTCGTACCAGGAGGTCTCGTTGTCGAAGGGGGTGAGCCGGGCCGCAGCCGCCATCGCCGCGATGATGCGTTCCGCGGGCCGGGTCATCGCGCACCCGCCAGGTAGAACGGGACGACGAGGCTGTTCGGGCGGCGGTGGCGGTCGATCCGGTACGCGATGACGACGTCGACCCGGTCGTCCGCGTCCTCGGCCGCTACCGCCTCGACGGAGTCGACGATGACACGGGGTTCACCGAGCAGCAGTGCCCGGCGCACGTCGTCCGCGAGCCGGTAGCAGGCGTCGGGTGTGCGCGGCTCGAACACGTACCGGTCCACGCCGGAGCCGAAACCCAGCCGCATGACCCGGCTTCCGGTCAGGGTCCGGAGCAGGACCTGAAGGGACCTCTCGATGCGCTCCTCGCCGTGATCCGTGACCACGGACGCGGGCCCCGGCACCGGGCGGACCCAATGGGGCGGGAAGGCCCAACCCTGGCCCACCTGCGGGTAGTCGCCGGCGCTCATCCGATCATCACCGTCGGGTTACCAACCGCCACGGACGCCCCGCAGGCGCAGCAGTCGCCCGCTCGCAGCGCGGGCCGGCCCAGGATCATCACCGTGGACGAGCCGGCCAGAAACGGCGTCGCGGGCGGGTGCGGCGGGGGCGACGGGATCACGCAGGCGTGGGTGTCGCCCATAACCGCTGCGGGCATGCCACCGACCAGCACGGTGGCGACCCCTGGTCCGACGACCGTGCCACCGTGCACCGTGGTGTCTCCGACTCGAGCTGCCGCGGGCATGGCGATCATCTCCCTGGTGACTAGTTGATGGTGACAAGTGAGCCCTTGAGGCCCAGCGACCCGGACGCCTTGAGTTCGAAGGTCGCGGAGCTCTCGATCGCGGACGGCCCCGAAGCTTTGGCCTGGAGCTTGAGCGAATCGAGCGTGATGGTCCCCGCCGACGACGACAGCTTGATGTCGCCCTGCGCCGCGGTGAGTTCGATGCCGTCCGCGGACAGTCGGATGGCGTTGCCCGAGTCGGCGTGCGTGATGACGACTTCGGAGCCCTTGTCGTTAAGCACCAGGCTGTGACCCTTGCCGGACAGGAGCTTTGCCGCGGCGGAGTCGCCGTCCTCGAGGTGCAGGGCGTGGCCGTCGGGCGTCATCAGAGCCCGAACCGCGTTGGTGTCGGCGTCCACGACGACCGGTGGCTGCTGCGTGCCGTTGTAGAGGGACCCGAGGACGACGGGCGTGGCCGGGTCGCCGTCGACGAACCCGACGAGGACCTCCTGGCCGACGTTCGGGACGAGGACCGCGCCGTATCCGTCGCCCGCATCGAGGTTGGCCGGCCTGGCCCAGACCCCGTCCCCGGCGTCCGCCCGCCAGGACAGCCGGACCTTCACCCGGTTCAGCGACTGCGGGTCGTCCAGTGCCTCCACGACACCCAGCGCGAGGCCCCGGTCCCTGGTCCTGGAAGGGGGGAGCAGGGCGGGCGGCGATCCCACCTGGAACTCCGTCAGATAGCCGTCGGCCGAGAGCCGGTGCCGCACCGCGGTGACGTAGTGCGGGCCGGACATCCGCTTGCCTACACCCGCGATGGACACCCAGCCGTCGCAGCGCAGCGCAGGATTGCCCTGGACGACGCCGGACCCGAAGTAGTGCGCCAGCGCGGCATTGCGCTGCGTGGCAACGGCGCGGGCGTCGGCCTCGTCCGAGGCGACGACGGCCGGCGACTCGGCCCGCTCGTCCCGCAACGGCCAGCCGGAGTCGTCAGCGGCGGTGTCGTGCGCGGTCCGGTCACCGATGTCGACCCCCGCTGAGGCGGCGCTCTGCTCGGACTCGGCGGCGTCGAGCGCGGCCGGGTCCCAGGCGACGCCGACGGCCGAGCTGATTGCATGCGTCAGGTCCTGGGTCAGGTGCAGTTCGACGAGGTGGCGTCCATGCTCCACCTGGATCGGTTGCACCTTCTGCGCGGGCGGGCGCAGCACGAGGGTGTCGCCGCGGACGTAGGTGACCCAACCCAGTTCGCCCGCACGGTGCTTGAGCAGCTCCCAGTCGCTGATCCGGTCGCTCACCACGAAGGGTTTGGTGATCCCGTCCGCAGCGTCCGTGGAGAGGGAGTAGTCGGCGCCGACGGCGGCAGCGACGTCCGCGTCGGAGACGTCGGCAAGCTGACGGGACCGAGGCGGGTGCTCAAGGAGGATGGACTTGCTGCGCCCCTCGACGCGCAGCACTGGGCGGCCGTCGCGCGGGAAGTGTGTGGTCAGCGACGCGATGACGCCGTCGAACACGGTGGCCAGCTGGGAGTGATAGCCGAGCGAGACAGCGATTGCCGTCCCGGGGACGAACGGGCCGTCGTCGCTGTGTCGCACGCTGCGGCTGTCCGCGTCCCAGTTCTGCACGATCAGGGTCAGGCGACCGTGTCGGCCGACCTCCTCGGACACGTCGAGTTCGACGACGTCCGCAGCCACCAGCGGTTGCAGCGCGGTCCCGGCCACGCGCACCTCGAACGCGGGGCGGTCCTGCTCGGCCGGGCTCATCGTCCGGCCGCCAGCGGGGGGAGCATGAGTAGCTGGCCGGTGAGCAGGCCGCGCGGGTTGGTCAGGCGGTTCGCCGCCGCCAGCGGCCGCCAGTAAGCCGGGTCCCCATACACCAGGGAGGCGATGGCGTCGAGCGTCTCGCCGTCCTTGACCAGCCAGGTCTGGTAAAGGTCGGGCGAGGACGCCCGGTCCTGCGCGGACACCTCCTCGGCGGAGAGCGCCTCCTTCAGCGACAGCTTGACGGTGGCCCGCAGCGGTTCGCCGGCCCGGTCGAACAGCTTGTACGTGACGTCGGCCTGGGTGAGGATACCGCGGAAGCTGAACCGTCCCCAGTAGGTGTGCACGTAGTAGGGCTGGTGGGTGTCGCCCTGGAACCGGGTCAGCTCCAGCAGTGCGTCGAGCAGGGGGCCGATGCTGCCGGGCTCGCCGACCACGCCGGTGCCGTCCAGCAGCAGGTCGATCTGGACCTGGTCCGGCTCGCCGCCACTGAAGGACTGCTGCGGCGCCGACGCCCCCGCGGACTGGGTCGCCTGGTACACGTTCTTGCGGGAGAAGGACAGCTCGGTCGGGTTCAGCAGTGCCTGCCAGCTAAGGCCGGTGGGCTGCTGGAACTTGACGTCCGCGAAGGCGTCGATGGTCAGCTTGGTCAGCTGGGTCGCGGTCAGGTTCATCGGTCCCACTCCCGGCGGAGGGTCTCCAGCACCCGCTCGACCGCCCGGCGCACGATGACGTCCATGTCCGCCTCGCCGCGGGGCTCTCCGGGCGGTGGGGCGTCTGTGGGCGCCGAGGCCAGGACGGTCTCGGTGACGATCTGTCCGATCACAACGGCCATATCAGAGCACCTTCTTGAGTGACAGCCCGTGGTGGGCGATCTCGATGACGTCGATCGCCGCCGCGGAAGACTGCGCGTCCAGGTCGGGGCCGGTGAGCTTGGCCGGCCAGCCCCTGGTGAACGCCCACACCCGGACCGGGGCGATCGCCCCTTCCACGGAGCTCATCAGCACGACGGTCCCGTCCCTCGGCGCAACCAGCCCGGTCACGTGGAACTCGGCGAACCATTCCCAGAGTTCCTGCACGGGTCCGGCGCCCTGACTGAGCACGAGGTTGGGGAACGAGGCCCGACTGGGGAAATGGTGGGCGAACCGGTTCTCGCCGCCCTCCTGGTATTCCTCCACACTGACCTCCCCGGCCAGCCCGGTGCACTTGGCGAAGTTCACCGACGCCAGTCCGTCGATGGCCAGGACGAAATGCGCCGTGGTGAAGGGCGTGACGAGGGACGAAGCAAGCGGCAGCACGAGATCACCGGGTCTCGATCTGGATGCCTTCGCAGGCGAACTCGACCGATTCGATGGCGACGTCGGTACCGGTGGACTTGAGCCCCGGGCCTTCCAGCTTGACTGGCCAGGCCTCCTTGATCTTCCACGTCATCACCGGATCGCGTTCCTCGTTGAGGAGGCTGACCGTGACATCACGGCGCTCCACGGCGCCGATCGTGATCGAGTTGTACCACTCGAACAGCCCGTTGCCCGCCTCCGCGGGGGCAATGCCCCGCTTCAGCGTGACGTTCGAGAACTTGCGCAGGCCGGGCTGCTTGTGCGCGGAGAACTGAGGGTCGGCGCCGCCGCGGTACTCGATGACCTCGGCCTCCATCGTCAGGCCGCTGACTTCGGAGAAACTCGAGGTTTGTTGCCTGTCCCCCCAGCTCACCGCGAAGTGCAGGGTGGTCATGGGATTCATCCGTCACTCCTACTCGGACAGTCGCTTGTGGCTGAACCGGACAACGACGAACTCGGCGGGTTTGGCCGGGGCGATGGCGACCTCGGTGATCACCAGGCCGAGGTCGATGTCGGTCTCGGTCATGGTTTCGCCGAGACCGACGCGCACTCGGTAGGCCTGTTCGGGCTTGGTCCCGGCGAGTGCGCCTGCACGCCACTGCTGGTCGAGGAAGTTCTCCACCGAGACCTTGATTCGGATCCACGTCTGGGCGGTGTTCGGCTCGAAGACGACCCACTGCAGGGCCCGGTCGACCGAGGTCTCGATCATGTTGAACAGTCGCCGGACGCTGACGTAGCGCCAGGTGGTGTCGTCGGTCGCGTTGCGGGCGCCCCACAGGCGGGTGCCACGACCGGGGAAGGCCCGGATGAGGTTGACGCCGCCGGGATTGAGGAGGTCCTGCCGGCGTTGGGTGTAGGTCTGCGACAGCCCGATGATGCCGCTCACGATCTCGTTGCCCGGAGCTTTGTGGACGCCGCGCAGCCTTTCGGTCCTGGCGATGACACCGGCCACGAAACCCGACGGCGGCACCGTGGTGAACCTGTCCTGCGAGTCCGGGTCGATGGTGACGATCCGCAAGTGCGGTGCGTAGGCCGCCGCGTAGGTGGACGACAATGTCTTGTTGCGCCAGTCGAGCAGCTCGGAGTCCTCGTTCGGCGTGTCGAACTTGGCCGGTGTGTCGATCACGGCGAACCGGCGGAAGGTTTCGCTGTGGGTGACGATCTGTCCCACGATGTCGGCTTGCAGCAACGGATCCTCAACGGTGACGAGGTCCGGGCAGATCACCATCGCGGGCTCGTCCACCTCCTCCAGGCGAGTCAGGCCTTGGCGGAAGTCTTCATTGGCCGCGGGCTTGTCCGCGCCGATGATGTCCGCCGCGACGTAGAACGGCGCGGACTCCAGAGACAAGGCGGGAGCGTCAGCCGTCCGTGGCCCGATGGTGACGAGCGCCGAAACCCCGTTCACGACGCCGTCCTTGGCGAAGTACGACGGATGGTCGGGGCTGAGCGACAGCCCCTTGAAGGGCTCGGTCACGCCGTCCGAAGTCACGGAGAGCGCGAACCTCTCGGCGACTACCGAAGCGCCCTCCACCGCGAACAGCCCGAACCGGGTCTGGGTGGTGTTCACGTTCGTTCCGTTCGCGAAACGCAAGACGTACGTGTCGCCGTTACCGGAGATGACGCCGGTGATCGGCAGGAAGGCTGTTTCGATCTTCAGTCGGTCACCGATCCGTGGCTCGACGGCACAACGGACGGCGATGCCGGCATCCGCGTTGGCCTGCAGCATGAAGGTGGCTTCGGTGAAGGTGTCCCCTGGCTTGGGCGCCGGATTCAGGCTGAAGCCGGTCGCTGTGCGGGTGGCGACGACGGTGGTGGCGCCGGTACCGGTGTAATTGACCTTCGCTCCAGCGGGCAGGAATCCGTAGCCGGCACTTACGACGGCCTCGCTGAGCCTGGTGATGCTCAGGCCGGTGTCGGCCAGCAGCACCGCAAACACGGGGGCGTTGACCGTGACCGGCCCGCTCGGCGGTGGAACCGCGCCCACCACCTCGAACCGGTTGCCTCCCGTCCACACCGCGGTGCGCCCGTCGGACATTGTGATCCGGGCGGCGGCGCTCTGCGGGGCGGAGGCCCGCAGGTCGTCCGCGAGCGGTGCGGTGAGGGGGCGTTCGAAGGACAGGGCCGACATGGCCACGTTGGTCTTGGGCGGCGTGCCCGACGGCCTGCCTGCGACCGTGGCGATGGCCGGGAAGTCGGCCCGGCGGAGCACGAACGCGGCCCCGGGAATGGCGTCCGGCGCGGTCGCCAGGGTGAGAGTGACCGACGTCCCGGCTGAGACGACGTCCGTCACCAGAGCGCCGACACGCATGCCGTTCGGGGCCGTCATCACGACCAAGTCGCCCTTGTGGAATCCGTTGCCGGACGGGAGGAACAGGGTGGTCCTGGGGTTCGCCAGCGCGCTCGCGACGGTCGAGCCGGAGGCCATCGACGCCGAGGCGGTGGCGTCCAGCGTGATGGTAGTCGGCGTCAGCGAGGCGACGGTCGCGGCCACGGGCGTGCTCACCGTACCGGAGGCGGGGATCGGCACGAGCACGAGGTCGTCACCGGGCCGCAGCCCGGCCGTGGACGGCACTTGCAGGGTGAAGGGGCTGGCAGTGGTCACCTCCACCGCGGCGCCCGTGGTCTGCTGTCGGTAGAAGGCCCCGGAGGCCGCGGAGGCGTCGGGCCGGACGCCGATCTCCAGCGTCGATCCCCAGGATCCCGGCGAGCGGGCGGTGACGGCGAAGCTCTTCGTTCCGGACACGTCGAAGACGTTCCAGGACGCCGCGGTCGACGGGTCCACCCGGACCACCCACGCCGCCGGTCCACCGTTCTCGAAGAAGCCGAAGACGGACTCCCCGGTGAAGCCGCGCGAGGTCGGGGCGCCGAACGTCCGGACATAGTCGGTCCAGCCGGTGATGCGGGTCGGTGTGAGAACCGGCCCCTTACGCGTCGTGCCGAGGATCGCCACCACGCTGGTCAGTGCGGCGGCGATCGGCTGCGGCCCGGACGGGACCTCCTCGATATACACGCCGGGCGATTGATACGTCACGGGTCCTCCTCAGCTCATCGTTCATGTCGTGTCGACCAGCCGGATCCGGGTCGCCACGAACGGCCCGTTCATGGAGACGGTGCGCAGCCGGTCGCCGTCGACCAGCAGCTCAGCCGGGGTGAAGGCGGCCGTCCATTCAGTCGGGTCCGAGGCATAGACGCCGGGCTCGACTTCGGGCAGCGCGATCGTGGGCTTGGGGTTCGGGCCCTTCGTGGCCCGGGCGGTGACCGTACGCCCCGTTTGGGGATCGGCCGTGGACGGCGCCACGAGGGTCACGGTCAGGGTCATCCGGACGGGATGCAGTGCTTGCTCGATCTCGGCTCCGGCGAGCTCGACCACCACCGTGTGCGGCGGCTGGCCCGGAGCCGGTGGGAACACAAGCAGCTGCGCCAGGACGGAGTCCGTGACGGTGACCGCGAGGCGCAGCGGAACGGGCGGGGCGGCGACATCCGTGCGCGCGGTGACGACGACGCCGTCGGGGACTGTCCGCGTACCCCACCCGTACCGCGGTTCGGTGAGCCTGGCGGTGAGTGGGCCGATCGGTGCGCCCGTGGATGCGTGCACGATGCGTACGTGGTGCTTCAGGCGGGTGGTGGACGTCGCGGTGATCACGGCGCGCTCACATACTTGATGCGATGCTCGACCACGCGGGCCGCGCCGTCCCGTTGCAGGACCGGGACCGGTGCGACGTCCACCTCGTAGAACAGGGAGAGTCGGCCGGCTCGGCCGAGCGCGCCCCAGATTTGGTTGCGTTGGTCATGGGTAGGGCCGACCAGACGGATCGTGACCGTCTCGACCTCGTCGGCCAGAGGCGGTTGGAGCAACGGCGGGCGCAGGATCGGCGTCGAGTGGAAGGCCTGCACGATACGGGCCAGCCGGCGCTGGGACTCGTCGTGCTCGCCCATGAAGGTGGCCAGGTAGTGCAGCTTCAGCGACAGGGGCGCGCGGACCAGCCCGGCCCCGCCCTCGGTGAGCGGCCGGTTGCGCATGTGGTCGTGCTCCTCGACGGCGATCAGCGCCAGGATGCCCTTCGATTCCGGCACCGGCGTCTTGTCGGCCTGGGAAAGCGAGTGCAGGACCACCCAGCTGCTCCCATAGTCGGGAGTCGCCCGGTGGATGACGTCGCGCAGGGCGTCGCTGACTTCGGTGATCACGAGCGTTCCCAGCGCCGCGGGGTGATGCCGTCGTCATCGAGGCTTGCCTCGATGACCTGCTCGATCTCCGCAATCGACCCCATGTACTGCTCCTCGTCGGTGGTGAGGTCGCGGATGCGGGCGCGCATGACGGCGGGAAGGCCGGAGACGTCCCTCGGTTCCGCCCAGACATCGATGAGGAATCGACGTCTCCAGCCCCTCAGCGCCACATCGTGACCCTTCTCTCGTGCAGTCAGCGTGGCGTGCCGCGCTCACGGGACGACCACGGGCCAATCACCGGCCCATCACCGCCGTCCAGTTACGCACCGTAGTAGAATGTTACGGAAAGTAGTTGAATTCATTGGCAGGCTAGACGGCAAGGTGGTCGGGGGTGACGTCTGACTCGGCATCTCCTTCGTTTGGGTGAAGGATGCCTTCGACCGGCGGAAGGTGACAGCGCCGGATAATCAGGGCATGCTGCGGAGCTGGTCGAGCGCACGGTCTACGGCGGCGGCCAGGCGTCCGACGTCCCGGCGGGCCCGTTCGAGCTCGGCGACCAGTGCCGCCACGGTCGTCGACCGGTTGGCGCCCCCGCCGCGTAGGCGCGCGTAGGTGGCGACCGTCTCGGGCATGGGATCGGCGCCAAGCTCCTCGAGCAGGATGGCGCGGCACCGCTCGAACTGCCGCTCCGCCAGGTCCATCCGGCCGGCTGTCCCGTAGGCGCGTATCAGGTGGCGGTGCAGGTCCTCGCGTAGCGGCTCCAGTTCCAGGGCGCGCTCGCCGTACTCGTTGACCGCCGGGACGTCACCACGTGCGCCGTGGTGCTGGATGAGGTAGTCGAGAGCGGCGAGGTAGAGGTTGTCGATCCGGTACCGGGCTGCCAGGACCCAGTCGTCCTGGCAGGTCTCGACCAACTGGCCCCTACGAAGCGATACGGCGCTGTCCAGGCGGGCCACGTCCGCGTCGGCCAGGTCGGTCGGCGGCACCCGTAGGACCAACTCGATCAGCGTCTGGAACTGTGCCGCGTCGGTGGTGACGTCGACATCGGGACTCAGGATCACCGTACTCCGGCCATCGCCGGTCACGATCTCAAGGCCCGTCATTGAGCGGACCTCGACCCTGAGTCGCCACAGCGCGGTGTTGAGGCGGCGGCGGGCCGGCTGCTCGGAGCAGTCTCCGAACAACTGGGCGGCGGCGACGGACCGTGGCCGCCCTCCTTGTGGGGCGAGGGCGAGGTAGGCGCACAGCATGGTTGCCCCCGGCGACAGCCGGACGGCCTCGCCTTTGAAGACCACACTGGGCGGTCCGAGCAGGTTGAGGCTCAACGTGCCCGACGAACCTGGCCCGACGGGGGACGCGCCCGAACTGCGACGCGGGCGGACGTGAGGGCGGAGCGTGAGCGTTGCTGGTCCTCCAGGCGTCATCCCTGCCTCCCCCGACTGGTACGCGCACCGGCAACGTACTCCCGATCCTTGGGTGGCGGCACCTGAACGGTCGGACTGTGATGGGGCTCAACTGCCTGATGTGGCCGCCGAATTGGCATGCGCTCTATAGGGGCGCTCGAGGTCATTCCCGCGGCAGGTTGGGGGCGGCGTACAGATTGCCTACAAGCACGAGCCGCGCGGTCGCTGGCGACCACAGTGAAATCAGTGCATCCGGTTGGCCTCTGCCTGTCGCGTGATCGAGGACCGAGGACGGCGGAGACGTACCGCTGCCGTTGCAGTACTAGGCCGTCGCCACGCAGCGGTCCGTGGTCGCGCTCGGCAGGCGGGGTGCCGAACCATGCGCATCTGCCCGCGCTGGTCGGTGACACCCATGCGGACGCTGCTTTCGGCGAACTGACCGCCGGCGGGCTGGTCTCCACGGTCGTACTGGCTCGCCGCAGGGGTCTTCACGCAGCTGGAGGCCGCCGGATACGGCGACGACGCCGATGCTCACGCCCTGCTGGCCGCCCTCGCCATCCTGGTGCCGGGCACGACGGCGCTGGTCGAGGACGAGGAGAGCGTGACCGTGCAGTTGGCCCGCACGGCGGCGCCCGCGTTCGTCGCGGGGCTGCACTGGAGCGCCTGGGAGTCGCTGCGGTCAGGCGCCGAGGCCTCTCGGCTCGCCGGTGAGGTGTCGGAACAGGGCTATTTCCACCAGGAGTTGGGCGTCCTCGCACTGTGCGGCGGTCAGCTCGATCGGGCACCGTGCTGCACTGGAGGCGTTCATCGGCCTGCGTGGCGCGGCGGCCGACAAGCGCAGCACCGTCGCAGTGCGCCGCGCCCTCGCCCTGGGCACAGACGGCTTCGGTGGCAAGTCGTTTGGTGGGACCGCAACTCGGGAGGACCCTGCAGAAGCCATCCGACGTCGAATTGGCGAAACACGCATTGGATGAAGGCGCTTGCTTGATCCCTCAGTGACGGTGAGCAGGACGCCGTCCGTGCTGCGTGGCGTTGACCTGACCTGCGGTGATGCTCCCACCTGCAGCTTGAAAGACGACCGCGTCTGCGCTTGCAGATCCCGGGAGCCGGGCACCGGTTAACGGCGCGGACGTCCGTCGGTCCCGGCGGATTCCGGCGTCTTGTCTTCCTGGGGGCGGCCGAGGTCTGGGGCGCCCATGAAGACGGCTGTGGCTGCCTTGCCGTTCATGGCAAAGAAGAGCAGGAAGAACGCGGCCATGCCTGCGAGTAGTCCGATGGAGTACCAGCCGAACGTGTCTCCCTGCTGTGGGTCAAACAGGCCGGTCACTGCCCCGCCGCCGACAGCGGTAACCACCGTGGCCAGGTCTGAGACAGCTGATCTTTCGGCGCGGACCAAGGTGCGATAGGTGATGTAGCCGACTGCGACGCCGAAGCAGAAGGCGCCAACGGACATGACGGTTTGTGAGCTGCCCACAGCTACCCCTGACTGGCCTTCGGGTCCCGCAGCGTGAGATTGGCGAGACAGTATGCCGTGTACGCCAGGCCCATGACGTTCCCCCGGCGCAGCATGGCCCAGCGGGTCCCGTGCAGGGCTTCTCCGATGGTGGCGCCGCTCAGCAGCCGGGCGAGCAGTTCTTCCATCGCCCAACCGGCCAGGCCCTGCTCGAGCGTCACCTCGGTGCCCAGAACGCCGGATGCGCCGGCCAACGTCGTGAAGGCGGGCACGAAGCTGTTCAGGGTTCCGCTGGTGCTTTCTGTGGTGTGACAGCCATTGAGGACGACCAAGGGGCGGCGTCGCGGCCAGTGCGGGTCATCCCACACTGTTCTCGCCCACATGTTGATGTCCAACGGCTGCATCCTGACCCCGCCCAGGTCGAGGTAGCGGTCAGCGGCGGCCGTGTCACTGCGAACGTCGTAACCGCAGTGACAGTAGAAGTACACGATGTCCATGGCTTCCGGCCCGAGTGCATCGGCCACTTCCGCGCCTGTGGCGATGGAGAGGCCACATGTGGGCGGACCGTCGCGCAGCCGACCCAAGTGGGCAGTGGTGAGTTGCTCGTTCAGCGACCCGCCGACAGCGGCCAGGACCGCGATCTCCTCGGGGTCCCTCAAGACCGCCGCCTCCAGATCACGGTGGACCGTCGGGGGCTGTTCCACCATGCACGACAAGCCCCAAAACCCGTATGGACACAGCACATCGCCCCGGTCCCTGTGCTGATCCTCCCAGGGGCAGACAGGTGGAAGGGGGCCACCCCTGCCTTTGGGCCCGTACTCGCGCACCGCCGGGCACGGCTGGTAGCGGTCAACATCGCCCCCGACTGGCAGGTCGTACACCATCGACCAGAGCATGGCGTGCTCGTCGAACCGGTCGTCGACGATCTGCAGCAACGGCGGGCGACCACGTAAGCGTGCTTCATGGCGCAGGAGGGCTGGCAGCGAGAACGCGACAGTGTGGTCACCGCTCGGTGAACTGAACAGTCGGGAATACAACTCGGCGCCCTCGCGGGCCAGACGACGCAGATCCTGTTCGTAGGCCGCGTTCGTCTTGCTGAACGTGCTGTCGTAGCGGGACCGCAAGTGGCCGTCGTGCACCTCAATGTGACTGTCGAAAAGGGCCTCGCGGGCATTGAGAGCGGATGTATCCGCGGCGCCGGCGCCAATCGCGAACGGGTTGTCCAAGAAGCCCACACCGTTGACCACCACCCGCTCCGACGTCGACGACACGAGCAGGGACGCCGTGCGGCGAGTCAGCTTGCCCAGGTCGTTGAACGTCGTGCTCAGCCGCCCGATGACCGAAGCCTTCGGCACCGCTCCCGGCTGTGCGACCGGTAGCTCCAACTCGACAGCGACGACAGCCGCGGCCTCGTAGTAGATGACTAGTTCGCCCCGGACGGTGGCCGGTTGCTCCGGAGTCCGGACCGCAAAGCGGGCCCACCTTCGCCTCGCGCACCCCCCGCCATGTCCAGAGCCAGGCTCACAGGCACAACAGAAGCTTTCTCCGTTTGGAGGTAGGAAGAGTGGGACCGTTACGGACTCCTGCATCCCGTCCAGCAACAGTGTCGCGCGCAACCACACTCCAGCCTCGGGCACGAGTTCCTCAGGCCAAACCGCCTCTTGCTCCTGCAGGAGGCTCGCATTAAGGCGCAAGCCAATGTCCAGCAAGACCTCGTAGTCCGTTGAAACAGCCAGATCGAATACCGCTCCCTCTCTGCCCGGACGGGAGACAAATACGTTGACAAACCGCGCTTCCTCACGAGGCTGTGCGGGCTTGCCGTCCACCGGGCATTCGTACTTATCGGTGGGGGCCAGGCGGTGCGGGGGCGCCGACTGGTAGCCGGTGCCCCGGTCCCGAGGAAGGAGGGCGGGTGGCCTGTGGTATTGGTCCTCGAATACTCGTATTGCCCATTCTCTTACTTTGGGGCGGGTCAGAACGGCCATGATCTCGTCGGCGACGTCCACACCGTCGCGGGCTCGGGCGAGCAGGTCCTTGATCTCGTTGTCGTACGCGTCGGCTTCGTCGCCGACAAGCTCCGGCAAGTAGAACCTGATTGTGCGGGCGACATCGATGATGTCCTGGTCCATCTCGTGCCTCCTGCCGTGTGGCAGTTCTTCAGGCGCCCGCATGAACATAGGCCGCCCACCGGGAGGGAGTATCTCGACGGTCGAGGGGTTTGCGAAGGTCTTGTCCGTCGCGGATGGCCCGCACGGCGTGATGGAGGGCATGAGCCGTCGCGCCGCTGCGTAGTGCTTCAGGTGCCTGTTGTAGAGCGTCATAGAAGCCATCGGCGACGCGGAAGGCGACAGCGTCGTCGATTTCCCAAAGGGTCCCGACCACGTGGCGGAACCCGGCCAGTTGGAAGCTGGAGGTGAGGTGGATGGCCTCGTCGGCAAGGGTCGGTTCACCGGTGAACGTCGTTCGGCAGGCTGACAGGTAGGCCAGGCTCGCCGAGTCGAGCTTGAGTGGGGCAAGGCTGGCGACGGTCAGGGGATCGCTGTGGTGGTCGTGGAGCAGTAGCCGGCTCCGGGACGGGTCGGTGGTATGACAGAGGCCGTGGCAGGCAAAGTGCGCTATGGCGCAGCCACTCAGCTCCGTCAGGACGCGAGACTTGGTGGGAGTGTGTGGGTCGGAGGTGTCTTTCCCTCCAGAGGGCGCGTCTTTTTCTTCGAGCAGGATGGAGTGGGGAAGGCGATCTTTGAGCATGGCAGCTTCGGCGGCCACGTTGGGAAGCTCACCCGCGCCGGGCGTGGTCGGCATCGCGACGATCAATGCCTTCGGCGACGTGGAGGGGGCCGGGATCGGTTGCCGGGCATAGTGCAGGGCCCGCACCGTGGGTGTGTAGGCGGAAACCACTCGGTCCATGACCGTGCGTGGGCTCTGCGGGTCGATTGGCTGGCGGTGGTAGCCGGCAGCGTGCAGAGGCAGCTGGCCGAGCAGACCGCCGGGTGACCACCATATCCGTGGCCAGTGCCATGTCGCCGACGGTGGCTGATTGCGGTAGCCCAGGGTTTCGAGGATCCGTTCTGCGGCGACATCCCACAGCCACTCCAGGATGCCGCTCAACGACTCCTCGTCGCGTGCTTCGAGCGCTGTCTGGAACTGGTTGATCTTCCTTGTCACGGAGTGAAGATCGAGTCTGGGGAGGGGGAGATCGGTGACCCCGTCTGGCGTGATCAGCAGCGCGTCGCTGCGGTGGCTGCTGACGTTGAAGACCACTATCGGGCCATGGGCGGCGTCCTGGGTGAGGGTCTCGGTATCCGGCGGGAGCAGGAAGGACTCAAAGCCAGGGAGTTCGCGAACCTCGGCGACCGTGGCACTGAACAAGGCGGCCACATGCCGCTCGACAGCTGGGTCCCTGCCGAGTGCCGCGGCAGGACCTCGGGCGAAGGCCGGGTCGAGCCGCTCTCGCAAGTCCGCAAGTCGTTTGGCCAGTTCGGGGTCGGCTTGTTGCAGGTCGGTGAGGTCGCTGCGGGTGTCCAGCAACTGGCTGAGCAACACTGCCCGGCCGGATTCCAGGAGGCGCAGGGCCTTGGCGGGCCAGTGGCCGTCCAGGCCGGTGTCCTGATCGGCAAGGGCGAGAGCGGCGGCGTCGCTGGCCAGCCCGGCGAAACCTCCCAGCTCATACTGCTGATCGGCCCGCTCGAGCTGCCGGGGAGCCACTTCGGGCAGCAGTTGAACTGCACTCTCCAGCAGCTCCGCGGCGTAGTGAGTACCCACGTCCTGCTCCACGGCCAGCGCTGCCGCCGCCCGGGCCGCGTGGATCCGGGTCGAGGGCGCAGCATCGGCGGTCTTGGACGCACCTGCGAAGGCGTCCATTGCACCCCGCGCGTGTGCGGCGTCGCCAGTGTGCTGGAACTGGGTGTGCAGGGCAGTGCCGAGGTTGAACAGCCGACCGGCACGGTCGGGGCTATTCCCAGGGGTCGCCTCCACCGCTCGCCGGGCCGCGTTGACGGCCTCGTCCACGTCCGTCGGCTGCTTGCTTCGCTGGAAGCGCATCAGCAGGGCAACGCTCAGGGTGGACAGGCAGACGGGCAAATCCCTGCGGTTGGAACTAGCCTGCGAGGTGTCCGCAGCTTGCCGGGCCACGTTGATGGCCTCGTCCAGGTCGGCCATCTGCCCGGTACTTTCGAAGCGCACCTGCAGAGCGTTACTCAGGTTGGATAGCCAGCCCACTCGACCGAGGTGCGTCGCCTCCGTCGCCTCCGTCGCCTGGCGGGCCGTGTCGACGGCCTCATCAACGTCCGCCATCCGCCTATATCGTTCGAAGCGCACCTGCAAGGCGCTACTCAAGGTGGACAGCCGACCCGCACGATCGGGATGGCCTCGTGTGGTGGCGCCTACCGCCTTGCGAAGGATGTCCACGGCCTCATCGATGTCCGAGCTCGCCCCGGTGCGCACGAATCGCTGCTGCAGGGGGGAGCCGAGGTTGGACATGTACATAGGCACTTCTGTGGCCAAAGGCACGTCTGCGGCAGCCGCAGCCGCAGCCGCAGCCGCAGCCGCAGCGGCCAGCTGCAGCGCCTGCCGACCTGCCGCGATGGCGTCGTCCAGGTCTTCCATCGCCCCGGTGTGGTCGAAGCGGCTGCTACGGGCGGCACCGAGCTGGGACAGGCGGCGGGCGCGGAGGCCCGGCTCGCTCTTGGAGGTGGCGTCTACCGCTTGCTGGAGCCGACTAACAGCCTCGTCTATGTCCTCCAGGCGGCCTGTTAGCTTGAATCGAGTGCCCAGGGCGATGCCCAGGCCGAACAAGTACTTCGCGTCGTCGGCGTCGGTTGGCACGGCTGCCAGGGCATGCCGGTGTTGCTCGACCGCTTCGTTGATCTGTGCCGGGTCTGCGGTGTGCTCGAACTGGGTGCGCAGCGCGGCGCCGAGAACGGACAGCGCGTCGGGCCGGTCCCGGCCCGGGGCAGCCGCCACTGCCTGCCGAGCCCTCTGCGCGGCCTTGTCCGCGTCCTCCATCTTCCCGGTGCGCTCGAACCGGCTACGCAGTGCGATGCTCAAGTGGGCGAGTCGGCGTGAGAGATGCGGGTCTCGGGCGGGGGCGGCTTCCACTCCCTGCTCGAACGCCTCAACCCACTTGTCCGCATCCTCGTTCGCGTCGGTGCGCTCGAACCGTAGTTGCCAAGTTGCGCCGAGATCGCACAGCGCCGAGGCCCGGCCGGGGGCGCCGACGGGGATGACGTCCACCGCTCGTTCGCGTGCCTCGATCGCCTCGTCCAAGAGGCCTATGGACTGAGGGCCCGTGCTCTGCTCGGCCAGGAGTTGCAGGGCCAGAGCCAGGTAGCGCAGGTGGAGTGCCCGTTCTGGGTGGTCATCGGGCAGGACGGCAATGATGCGCTGCCATGCCCGTGCCGCGGTCGAGATCTGGGCAATGTCGTGGGAGTAACGCAGCCCGTGAACCGTGGTGGCGGCGTCATCTGTTGCGGCGTCCGCAATGGCGGGGACCATGGGCTGGGGCAGGTCCTGCTCGCCGGCCAGGAAACAAGGCGCGAACTCCTCAACCGCCGCCATAGCGGCTTCGTAGTCGCCCTGATGTCTGGGTAGTGCAAGGGACCGGTAAAAGTACATCCAGCCGAGCATGCGCCGGGCCTCGAGATCCATATCTTCGGCCTGCATGTCGTCCGCGAGCTCACGGGTTGCGGCCAAAGCCCCCGGCTCCAACGCCAAGAAGGGATCTCCAGCAGCACCGATCTGATCGATCCATCCCTGTAGCGCGGCTTTCAAGGTCTCATGCATGAGGTACCTCGTCAGACAGAGCAGCTCGTACGACACGGCAAGGCCCGGAGTGATCAATGTCCGTTGTGGTCCGCCAGTGGGGAAAGCCCCGATGCTCACCGGCAGCAGCCGGGGGAAGCGTCCGCACTCAGGACATTCGCCTCCCTTTCAGGGCATCACAAAACCGGAGAAGGCGCACCCTGGGGGGCAGTTGCGGCGGGATGTGACCCGAGGGAGCAAGCGACGCCTCACCACTTATACGTGCCGCATTGTCCCTTCACGGGCTGAAACGTGCTGGCCTGCGGCTATATCTCGGTACCCCCACAGATGAGACCGGCGTCGTAGGTCCGGCCTGCTGCAAGCGGAGGTCGGTCAGCAGCAACCACAATCGAACCTAGGTTGCGGCGAACCCGCCGCCTAAGCCGCTCCAGCCCTCTACCAACGAGCGGGTTCGGGCCTTTCCTCGCTCAGGCTTCTGGGTACCTGCGCGCTTCCAACCGGTCCAAGGCCGCATCGCCAGCGCATGACCTGCCCGCCCGGCGTGGAGTACGGCGGGGGCGCAGGCCGCTTCGACTGGGCCGGACGGGACACAGGTGACCCACTGCAGACAGGCTTTCCGCCCGCAGTGCTCACCGGACCCGCATGCGGCAGAACTGCCAACGCCGCGCGCCATTTTGAAGGGACGCCGTCGGCCGATGCCTTTCAACAGGTGTCCGTGCGGCGGCGCCCGGGTCTACGCTGAGGTGACCGGCCTGGTCATGCGGGGGGACACCGCTATGGGGGAACATCAGGTAACTGCCGCACCACTGGTGCGAGTTGAGACCGTGCAGCTCAACGCCCATGGAACCAGGGAAATCGGACCCAGGACACGACCGTCAGCGTCGTTGGCTGATCGCGCGGGCGACATACAGGAAGCAATCCTGCAAGCTTCCGAGATTGCGCAGGATTCCCTTGCGCGGGTGCCAGAGCGGAGCGGGTGGTCCGTCACCGGCATGGAAGTGGTCTTCGGGCTCACACTGGCGGCCGAGGCGGGGGTGATCCTTTCGAAGGCGTCAGCGGAGGCGTCGTTCGAAGTGACGCTCACCGTGAAGCGGAGCGCTGACGAGTCATGAGCGCCTACTGGGTGCGGATCCGTGCAGAAGGCATGTATAAAGGCGCAGGTTTCCGTATGACGCGGCAGTTCGTTCTCACTGCCATGCACTGCCTGCGGGATCTGTCGAAGGAAGCCAGGCTAGAACTCGAACTGCCGGACGGGGCTGTCATGCACGGGCGCCTGCGCCGGTCGGCCCCGCAGGCCGACCTTGCCCTGATCGCCATCGAAGAATCAAGCGCCCGCGATCTGCGCCCGGCCGCGACGGACTGGCCCCGTCCGAATGCACGGTGGCGCGTTACGTACTCTCCGCCTGGAGATAACGCACGGCTGACCGGAAACGTGACGGACGAGCCGTACGACTTCCATAAAGCGGAGGGAGTCACCTACAAGGGATTCCAACTGACGGTGGAGCAGGAGCTCAAGAACTTCCAGGGGTACTCCGGAAGCCCCGTGGAGACCGAGCCGGGACATCCCGTCGTGGGAATCCTCATGGATGAGCAGCTCAGCCGCGAATACTCACCGGTGGTAACCAACGTCCTCTACGCCGCGTCCGTGCAGGAGGCAATGAGTCTGTTCCCGGAATTCCGCCTCACGCGACTGCGAGACTCGCTTCTTGCTTCAGAATCATCGTCCCATGAGCCTGAAACCCTGTCGATCGCCATGGGGCGTGCTCCCGAAGGGTCCCTGCGCGCGGCTGATGAGCTGCTCAGGTGGATGAGGCGGTGGGAGGAGACCGGCTCCCTCCACGAGTCCCACATCCCGTCGGCCAGCAGAGGGCATGCATCCGGCGACGGCTTCCTGCGCGCGGCTGATGAGCTGCTCGGGTGGACGAAGCGGTGGGAGGAGACCGGCTCCCTCTCGCCGGCGGAGGCCGCGGAATATCGGCGTCACATTCTGCGACGACTCGAAGATCGTGCGCTGGGAGGAAGCTTCGATGGGTGTAGCTGAGACCTCGGCAGTTCGGTGGCAGATAAGGATCGACGTCGCTGAACGGACACTGCGAGGCGACTGGCACGCCCGGGCCGAGCTGCACGACGAGGTGGGCCGCCTCACTGATGATGAGCATCTGCTCGACAACCCCGCTGCCGCTGACGGCATGTCCTATTTCGTGGCCATGCTCCGCGAGCTGGGCGATGAGGCGCAGGCCGACTACGCGCATGCGACTCAGGTAATCATCGACTGGGTCGGGCGTGGCCGTGTGCCTGCACAGCACGTGTGCGCCGTCCACACTCGGATGGCTGCCGTTCTCGCCGAAAGCGGGAAAGAGGGTGAGGCACGCGAGGCTCTCAGGACTGCGTGGAACACCGCGCAAACCCCCTGGGAGAGGGCCGGCACGCTCATCAAGCGGAGTGTGCTGGAGGCCCGACTCGGGGAGTGGGACCAGGCTCGCCGGCACGCCGTTCAGGCCGAGAGCCTCATCCCTCCGGCCGGCAGCGGCGCGGCGTGGCTCGACATACGGATGCATGCGGCGTTCGTGGACTTTCGCGCGGAGCAGAGGTCGGGCGCGCAGGATCAGCGGGCGATGCAGGAGCGCGCCGAACAGCTTGTAGAGGTCTGCAGTCAGCAGATTGACCGCTGGGGCGATGAGCACCCCCGGGCGTTGGAAGCCCTCACGCTGATGGCCACGGCCAGCCGCACGTTGGGCGAGATGCAGGACGATGTGGACAGCACGACGCGTGCCACAGATGTCCTGGAGGTCGTGGCCCAACGGTCATCGACACTGCTGGGCGCGCGCCATCCCCAGTCCCTTTCGGCTCGCGCCGCTCTCGAAGAGGCGTTGTCCCGCACCCCTCCGCCGCCGATACTTCCGCCTGCGCTGGTCGACCATCACGGGGCACCTCAGCGTTTCCGCGAGCAGTTCGACCAGATCCAGCGCTCGATGCCCGACGTCTCCCTGGCCCTGGGGCCCGGCGACGCGGCCGAGTTCATCTACGAGAAGGGTGTGGTCCTCGCCCGTGACGGTCAGGAGGCGCGGCTGGTCGAGGACACCGTGCGCATGTACTTCACCGAGGCGACCGGCCTGACCGCCGACCGTGTGCGGCGGGTCGGCCCGGAGACCAACCGTTCGGGCATCACCCGCATCCAGGTCGGCGACCCGGGCCACGGCGACCGGCACGGCGACCGGGCGGTCGCGCACGCCCTGCGGGCCATGCGCGAGCACGAGGGGCGCGCCGGGCGCCGGCTGGTCAGCCGCAACCACGTGGTGTCCATCGCGGGCAGTTCCAGCGGCGAACCGGTGCCTGCCCCACTCACGCAGGGCACCAACCCGAGTCCCGACGAGGGCGGCTACGACGTCGACACTGCCGCCGACGTCCTGATCGTCGACAACGGTCTCACGCACGACTACGGCGCGGTGCCCCTCCTCGCGCACGTCCAGGGCGACCTGCACGGCACCGAGACGGACGATCAGGGCAACCTGCTGCAGTACGTCGGCCACGGCACCTTCATCGCGGGCCTGGTCGCGGCCGTCGCGCCCAACACGGACATCACCGTGCGCAGCACCCTCAACGACGCGGGCGCGATCCTGGAGTCCGAGTTCGGAGAGCGGCTGTTCGCGGCGGTCGACGAGCACGGCTGGCCGGACATCATCAGCCTGTCCGCCGGCACCTCCAACGGCCGAGTGGACGGCCTGCTCGGCGTCGAGGGCTTCATGCAGGAACTGCGCGGGAAGCGCACCCTGATGGTCGCCGCGGCCGGCGATAACGCCAGCGCCACCCCGTTCTGGCCCGCCGCCTACGCCTCCCTGCCCGACTTCGCGGACGCCGTCCTCTCGGTCGGCGCGCTGCGCAGTGACGGCGAGTTCGGTGCCTGCTTCTCCAACCACGGCGCCTGGGTGAGCGCCTTCGCCCCCGGCGAGCGCCTGACCAGTGCGCTGACCGGCTTCGACGCACCGGTGCCGTACCTGTACCAGCACTCCACCTACGACGCCTGCCGCTTCGGCTTCGGCTACGCCTGCACCTGCCAGTATCCCCGCCACACCGGGGCGTTGAGCGAAGCCGGCACCCCGGTCAAACCGGACGAGGTGATGTTCGAGGGGTACGCGCACTGGAGCGGCACCTCGTTCGCCGCTGCGCTGGCTGCAGGCATGGCCGCTGCCTACATGACCGCTGACAAGGAGCTTGCCCCCCGCGCCGTCCGTGATCAGCTACTCACCGTGAACGCCGCGGTCGCGGAGATGCGTGGCGGGCACGTGCTGGCGCTGATTCCCCCCACATGGCGTCCCGGTGCCGTTGTAGAGCTCGGTCCGTGACGTGGAAGGTGTGGTTCAGTGCGGCCGTGCCGCGTACTCGTCTACCGGCAGCATAAGGCGCAGCAGCCTGGACAAGGGACCGCACCGGCTACGAGCGCACCAAATTCAAACACTGGATTGACGCGGACAAGGACGGCTGCAACACCCGCGCCGAGGTGTTGAAGGCCGAAGCGGTTATCGCCCCGAGGCAGGGGCCGAACTGCAGGCTGAGCGGAGGTCAGTGGTACTCGCCCTACGACGACCGGTACTTCGACGGTCCCAGGGCCTGGACATCGACCACCTGGTCCCGCTGGCCGAAGCCTGGGACTCCGGCGCCTCCGTCTGGACGTCGGGGGAGCGGGATGCCTACGCAAATGATCTGAGTGACCGCGCGCTGATCACAGTGTCGGCCGCCTCGAACCGATCCAAGGCCGATCAGGACCCCAGCACGTGGCTGCCGCCCGCCGAGGGCTACGGCTGCACCTACGCCACCAACTGGGTGGCCGACAAGACCCGTTGGGGCCTGAGCGTCGACGCCGCAGAACAGGCGGCGCTCGAGGACGCGCTCAGCGCCTGCCCCGACGCTCCCGTCACCGTCACATCAGCCCGCTGACTCCCAGACCCGGTGCTCGCCGTCGGCGGGCCGCATGTCCAGCTGCGTGCTGGCGGCCTGACCTGCGTTGAGCGCCGCCACCAGCCGCATGCGGTCCTCGGTCGACGGCGCGGAGTGGAAGAAGACCACTGGGCTCGCGCACGAGCCGCGCTTGCCCGCATTGATGACTGCGTCCTTCAGACGGCTGCCCATCCCGTGGTCTGTCCGAGCTTGTCGGCCCAGGATCCGTGCCATCGGCGGACATGTCGGCCGGACGGGCGATACGCTCATCTGATCGCGATACAGCTGGGGCAGCGGGAGGGCTCATGGGGGCGCGGCTGGTCTTCGTGCACGGCATCGGTGGTCCGCGGGACGCGGAAGAGGAGTTACGGGCATGGACCCGCTGTCTGGCCCGTGGCATGCGGGCAGCGGGCCATTCCGAGGTGGCCGCGCAGCTGTCCTGCGGGCGCTTCAACCCGGTCTTCGCGTACTACGGCGACCTGTTCCAGCCGGACCAGGGGCAAGGCGGCGGCCTGGGCGTTGACAGCGAGGAGACGGCCGCACACCTGCTGGAATTCCTCGTCGACCTTGTCGACGAGTTGGCGCGGGAGTTCGAGCCGGAACAGGACGGCGGTATGCCGACGGCTCTCGGCGAGGGCCTCGATGCCGAAGAGGGGCGACGTGTCCTGGCCCACGCCCGCGCCGAGGCGATGGGCGGTGGACAGCAGCAGGGCGTCATGAGCGGGGTGCGGCGGAGCCTGAACGTGGCGACGACCCTCCTGGAGCTCAAGCCATGGCGCCGGTTGGGGCAGTGGGTTGCGGCGAAGGCGATGGTGCGTGAACTGGCCCAGGTGGTGCGCTACTTGGAGCGCGGCGGCGATGATGTGTCCGGTGTCTCCTTGGACAAGCGGATCAGGGGCCGGGTCTCGCAGGCGCTGGGGGATGGGCCGACCGTGGTCGTCGCTCACTCGCTGGGCACCGTCGTGACGTGGGAAACGCTGCATGGGTATGCGCACGACGCCCCGCTGTTCACGACGCTTGGTTCACCGATCTCCATGCGCGCTTCGGTGTGGCCGAAGCTGCGTCCCCGCCCACCGCGGACTCCTGAGTGTGTCGGGCGCTGGCTGAATTTCTACGACCGTGACGATCCCATTGCCGCTCGCCCGAAACTGGAGAAGGACATTGCGCCCAACACCCGCCTGGTCCGGCCGAGAACCTGCCGGGTGGACTCGGACGGCCCGTGGGTGCACCCGGCGGAGGCGTATCTCGTGCATGCCGGGGTGGCCGGGCCGGTGGCCGAAGCCCTGGTCATTGCCGACCGGGAGGGTGGGTGACGGCGGGCAGACCGCCGCGCCATGCACTGGTGATCGCGACACAGTGCGCGAGCATGGAGCGTCTGAAGGACCTGGACCACACCGCCAAAGGCCTGCACGAGGTGTTGCTCGATCCGCGCCTGGGCGGCTGTGAGCCCGGGCTGAGTGACAGTGCCTCGCTCGTCGTGGGCCAGTCACTCGACAGCGACGACATCACCGACCTGGTGCGGGACGGGTACCGGTACGCGGGACAGCGCAGAGCGGTGTTTGTCCTGGCCCTCCTGGGACACGGGTTCACACCCGGTGACTCCAGCACGCTCTACTACATGGGCAAGGAGTCCGTGGAGGGGGTGCGGGACGGCGCCGTCAACGTCAACGAGCTGCTGACCACGGCAGTGGAGCAGTCAGGCGTGCGCGGTGTCATCGGTCTGCTCGACATGTGCCACGCTGGCGGCGCGATGCCGTCTGCACACGAGCTCGCGTTGGGAGCCCGGCACGGCAAGAGCCGTATCGCTCTGTTGATGGCCTCCTCCGTGCAGCAGACCGCCAGGGAACTCCAGTTCTCCAAGAACCTCACCCGCGTGCTCACACAAGGCGTGGACGAGTGCGGACCCGTTGTCGATGTTGTCAGGGCCGGACACGCTATCCGCCCGATCGCCGGCCAGGACGTCGTCATCAACCAGCACTGCGGGGACCAGAGCGCCACCGCTCCGCTGTGGCTGGCCTGGAACGCCCGCCACCGGGAAAACGACGGGGCCGGCCTGGTCGGCTTCCGGGCCCGCGAACAGGTGACGGCAGCCCTGGCAGCATTGGCCACCGGGACCGGCCAGGATCCACGGCAGACTCCGGCCGACGTACGGCAGGCCGCCGACCTGCGCAACGAACTCCTGCCAGACGCCGCAGCACGCAATAGTGCTGGTCAGCGTGCGGTAACGGCCCTCACCGGGCTCATCACCGCCGTCAAGACCGTTGAGTTCATCCGCTCCTGGCTGGGCCCCGACCTGACGACCGATCGGCTGCGCCGCGCTCTCCACCTGCTCCTGAGCGCCGAACCTTACATCCCCTCGGACAGTCCGGACCTCACCGAGCAGGACGTCCTGGACTACCTGGCCTTCGAACACCCTATTGGGGACAACTCCCGCCGATGGGTGACACGTTTCGTCCTGCTGCTGGCACAGGAGGCCGAACGCGACCTTGAAGACCCGGCCCTGCTCGAGTGGGCGAAGAGCATCGACGCGCAGGTCCTCGTCAACGACGCCCGCGCCTTCGCGCAGGCCAGCAGGGCGAAACGACGGCTGAACCTCGTCGTCAGCCTGCACTCCTCGCTGGCAGGCGATTGGCCCGAAGCCCTCGACTGCTGGCTGCTACGGGACGGCTCCCTGCTCCACCACATGGTCTTCCGGTGCGAAACACCGGGCAAAGCGGGCGCGGAGGACGCCCTGGACGACGCGGTCCTGTGGGCACAGGACGAGGCAGACGCCCTCGGATTCCGGCTGCGCCAAGTGGACATCGCCCTGCCTGCCAGACTGCTGCTCGACTGGCGGCCCGAAGAGGCCGGCGACGTGGAGGTACTCGGCGCCAACCACCGGGTCGTACTGCACTGGAGCGGACGCCTCGCCCCGACCCGTCTGCTGAGACGCCTTCAGGGCACGGTACGCGACCGCTGGGAGAAAATGATCTCCTGCACCCGAGGAGCCCCGGTGGACTGGATCGGGATCGAGACCTCCCTGCGGCCGGACGAACTACGGACCGCACTGCGCCGTGGGAGCTACCCGCGCGGCATCGGACTGGACCACCACCCCGTAGCAGCCCGCGAGCAGTTGATGGAAATGCTGCTCGCCTACACGCCCGTCCTGGTGTGGCCCGGCCAGGGAGCCGGGGGCGCCCAGCAGTGGCGTCAGGACCTGGACCGGTACTGGCATTCCCTGCCGGACGGCATTCTCCACGCCTATCGCCGTGCCTGGCAGAGCGGCGAGCGCGAAGCCATCGCCGACCTGCGGCTGGTGTGGGACAACGGTGAATGGCTGGACCTCTGCCATCGCCTCTCCATCTCCATAACAGAGCCGGCGCACGGCCCATCCAAGGAGGCCACATGACCTGGAACACCTACTACGCAGGCACCGGCAGGTCGACGGGCCCTGTCGAGCTGCCCCCGCCTCCGCCATGGCGCACGATGGGCCAGAGCACCGCGGCGGACGTGTTCCAGCCGCCCCAAGGGCTGCTTGATGCGGTCAACGCGGCCCTGTGCTTGCGCCGCCCCCTGTTGGTGACCGGTCCGCCCGGCTCGGGCAAGTCCACCATCATCGAACAGGTGGCTGCCGAACTCGAACTCGGCCCCGTCCTGCGCTGGACCGTGACCTCCCGAAGCACTCTCAGCGACGCCCTGTACCGGTACGACGCCCTCGGCCGCATCCATGCCCAACGCCTCCATCAGGAACTGGCGCGGACTCAGCCCGAACGCGCCGCGAAGGTCGTCGACGATGTCGCGGACTTCGTGTACCTGGGTCCTCTCGGCACCGCGCTGCTTCCTTCACCGCGGCCCCGTGCCCTCCTGATCGACGAGCTCGACAAAGCAGACCTTGACCTGCCCGGAGACCTCCTCGACGTGCTTGAGCGCGGCACCTACCACATCGTCGAACTCGTCCGGGAAGGACAGGACGACGCTGACGTCATGCTGTGGGACAGCGCCGAATCCTTCCGCGTCGAAGGCGGGCGGGTGCAGTGCACCGAATTCCCGTTCATCGTGATGACCAGCAACGGCGAACAGGAACTGCCCGCCCCGTTCCTGCGCCGATGCGTCCGCTACGACATGCCGGCGCCCACCTCCGATCTCATCGGACGGGTCGTCCGCGCACACCTAGGCATCGACACCGACTCCGGTCCCACCAAGGATCTGATCGATCGCTTTGTGGACCGGGTCCGGGCGAAGGAGCGGGTCGCCGTCGACCAGCTACTGGGCACCCTGCACCTGCTGCGGGGGGTGCCGGAGGCCAATACCGGAGAGCGCCAGCGAGTCGAGCAGCTGTTGATGAGGGCGCTCGGCGGTGCCTGACAGGAAGGGGCCAAGCGCGGCGAGAGACGACGATGGCCTGGCGGCAGCCGCCCAGGCCGTCCTGCGGGCCGCACCGGACCTGGACGCGGTGGCCGTCGCTGAGATCCTCTGGCTGGCCGCCTCCCGGGCGCCACAACGCGATGACGATGCCCTCCGCACCCCGAGACAACGGTCCGGGCCGACCCATCGGGGCCAACGCGACGGTGGCTGGGACCACCTCAAAACCTGGGCGCGGCCTGCTCCGGACCGCCAGAGACTCGGCGACGGGCGTCCATCGCACGCCGTCGTCCTCCCCGGCGCCTCCCGACTGCCCGCCCGCAGACTCGCCCGCGCTCTCCAGCCGTTCAAACGGACTTGGCGGCGTGGGATCACGCAGCGCTTCGACGTGGATGCAACCGTCGCCGAGTATGGACGCACGGGAGAACTCTTCCCAGTGTTCGTTCCCTCCGAAGAACGCTGGTTCGACCTGGCGCTCGTTCTGGACCGCTCTGTGTCCATGGCCGTGTGGCGGGACACCACGGAGGAACTGACACGGATCTTCCGCCACCTGGGTGCATTTCGCACGGTCACCGTGTGGGAGCTGCGCACCGACCACCCCGAGCCCCTTCTACGCCGGCAAGGCCGCGCGGCCGATGACGCATTCCCGTTCTCTGCTCTCCATCCGACCCGAACACGCTCTCTGACCGTGGTGGTGTCCGACTGCACGTCCCGCTCCTGGCGCGAGCGGCGCATGTGGGAGCAACTGCACCGCTGGGCGCGGCACGCACCGACCGCCTTGATCAACCCGCTGCCCACGGGGATCTGGCGGCACGTGGGCGTGGACCTCCCAGCGGTACGCACCGGCGCAGCAGAGACACCCGGAGGAGGAAACCCAGGCCTGCGCCCGGCTGAACCCCTCATCTACGGCGGCGTGGAGCTGCTCCCCGTACCGGCCCTGAGCCTGTCACCCAGATCGCTAGGGCAATGGGCCCGCGTCCTGATGCGCGGCAGTCGAGAAGGCTGCGACGCCTTGCTCGTGGCCGCGCAGGACGACACCTTCGAACCGCCTCCTCCTGAGCCCTTGCCCGGCACCGACGTCGCGGAAGGATTCCGGTACCTGGCCTCGCCCGCCGCGGTGCGGCTGGCCGCGCTCTGCTCTCCATTCCCGGAGTTCAATCTGGACATGATCCGGTTCGTCGCCGAGGCACTCGTGCCAGAAGCCACCACGTCCGACATCGCCGAACTCGTCGTGGCCGGGCCACTGGTGGTCAGCCGTTCAACCGGCGACGGCACGGCCCCTGTGTGGCTGAAGTTCCGCCCAGGTGTCCAGGCCAATTTCCGGAGCCTGCTTGGGGCCAGGGAGGCATGGCGTCTCCACGATGCCCTCGAGGTCCTACGGGATCGCCCGGAAGGCTGGCAGGAGCGTCCGCATGCCCTCGTCGCGGAGCCGGCGGTCGCTCCTTTGGGAGAAGATCCAAGTGCTCCCCCCCTGTCCGATGCTGCGACATATGTGCTTCGGGCTCTTGAACGTCCGAGCACTGCGGTGCCGCCGACGGAACCGCGGTCGCCCGTGATGGTGCAGGCGACGGTTCAGGCCCACCGGCCGAAGGCTCCGGCCGGTGGCCTCGTGACCGGTGCAGCGGCGGAGATCGAATTGAGGGCCTTGGTAGAACGGGCACGAGTTGTTCTATTCGGTTTTGACGGCCCGATCTGCCGCCTGTTCGCCGGTCATTCGGCGGAGCGGGTGGCTGCCGAGCTGGCCGGCTGGCTCGAAGGGCGAGGCCTGCACGGCCTGCTGACGAAGTCCGAACTGAAGACCCTGGACCCGCACGTCGTGCTGCGCGCGGTGGACCGCCGGCATCCGCGCAGCGACCTGGTGGCGGAGCTGGAGGAACGCCTCACCCAGGAGGAACTGCGCGCCACGGCAACGGCGTTGCCCACGGCCTACGCCGATCCCCTGATCCGCACCTGGAGTGCGGTCGGCTCCCGCCTTGCGATCACCACCAACAACTCCCCGCGAGTGGTGCGCACATACTTGGCGAGCCGCGACCTCACCGAGTGCTTCGCCCCGCACATCTACGGCCGCACCCAGGACCTGCACCGCCTCAAGCCGGACCCGTACTGCCTCAACCGAGCCCTGAACGCCATGGACGTATCCCCGCAGGAGGCCCTCATGATCGGGAACACGCCCTCCGACCTCGAAGCAAGCCAGAACGCCGCAGTTCCATTCCTCGGCTACGCCCGAAACGAAACTGTACTGAAGAGGTTGCGTGATGCGCACGCCGACGTGGTGGTTGAGTCTCTTGAGCTTGTGCTGAGGGCACTGAAGTCGTGGTAGGCGGCTTCCGGTTGGTTAGGCGACTGACGGCCCGTCGCTCAAGCTCGGGACACAGCGAGGCGCTTCTCGCTGACGCCGAATTGTCAGTGCGCCGACGAGCTCTGTGGGCTTTGTGGCGAGTAGTGGCTGGACTCGGTTGATGGCACCAGACGAACTTTTCTTGCGCCGTTGCCTCGACGGGGAGTTGGTCCGGCACGACGGGGCTCAGCATTGCCCGTCTGCTCCGCCAGCATGGCGAGGCTTGTGTTCGCCGGTCCGGGGCTTGCGGATCCTGCCGTGGCTCCCGGGCTGCGTTCGGGCGGCTCTCAACACCCGAAGGGCCAGCCGGTCGAGGTGTTCGGGTGACGTGGCTGGGCGACTGATACGCCGGCGGGCACGCGCGCGGCCTTGCGGAGCGGGCAGGCGTCCGAGCAGACACCGTCAGGCGGCCAAGCACCGGGATGTGCCGGTTTGTTGGAACCTACTCCGGAGCGTGGGCGTCTCGTGGAGGCGTGTGGCGTCGGCCGGTGAGCGGTGCCGGTCAGGGACGGAATCCGGGGCCGAGCACGGGAGGGGGCGTCGTACCCGGGGGCTTGCGTTCCTTCGACGACGGTTCTTCCGGCGGGGGCGCGTGAGCAGGTTCGGAGGCAGCCGTGTTTTGGTTCACAACCCGCCTGCGTGTTCGCGCACGGTTAGCCGCAATGGGGCGATCCCCTTGTTGAAGTTCGAGCGCCGTCGGCTCTTGATCACCCTCGGATGTTGGTTCCTCGATCGCCGGGGCTGGTTCTGTTGCGTGGTGTGCTGGTTCAGCGGCGACGGTGAAGTCCCGCACCGAGTCGCCCAGTTGCTGCAGCTCGTGCACGTTGATGTTGTGCACGGCCTGGCCGACGGTACGGGTGAGGTCGTCGGCGAGGCCGAGGAGGGTGGGATGCAGGATGTACTTGCCCAGCTTGACCACCGCCTCCCACTCCTTGTCCCCGCGGGCCAGTTCGGTGCAGATGGTGGCGGTCCAGCCCTCGGGTGAGGCGTGCGGGAGCACCAGTCGCCCGAGCGCGTCGAAGGCGTCGGCCATCTGGCGTTCCTCGAGATGCGCCACGTCGGCCTGACCCGCCAGGGCCAGGTCTGCCTCACTCCATCGGTGGGCCAGCGCGTGCACAGCGAGTTTCAAGGAGGTGCAGACGAACGCCTTCTGCGCTGCGGCCTCGGCCGGTGGCTGGACCGGCTGGCCATCACCCAGCATCGCTTGTGTCTGGCCCGCCAGAACGCCGAGAGCCCACGCTTTCCGGTCCTCGTCCGCAGGGGTCCTCTTCAGTTCCCGGGCTGCGTCGCGGGCGGCCCTCAGCACCCCGCGGGCCAGCTGGTCGAAATGCTCAAGCGACGTGGCAGCCCACTGGCTCGGGCCCGTCTGGTCATCGGCGTTCACGTTGCTCCCCCTTCTCGGCCGGCCCGACAAGACGAGTGGGAAGGACCGGCAGGCCCAGGATGCCCCGCCTGATGCCGGAGTAGCCCATCAGCCGTGGCGGAACGGCGGATACCGCGCCCCGCACCGCCACGGTTGTCTCAGTTCCGATCGTCGCTGTGTTCGCTCACTGCGGTGGAACCGGTCGGAGGCCCGCAGAGGCGGCCGCATTCCACGACATGACTGGCCTTTGCCCGGACGTCACCCCGGCCCTCCAACTGGATTGCCGATCCGGTGTCCTCTGGCGTGGAGCAAGTGCGCTCAGGGTGCCGGGGGCCACTTCGGCTCAGCCGTCGACGGCCCCGGACTCTCCCCGAGCCCGCCAGGAGAGCAGCCGCTCGAGCACCAGACTTCAGCCACCACGAGCGATCTTGAACAGGGTCACATCCGGATAATGTTGGACCGAAGCGAAGAGGAGCAACCTTTCTCCATTATTAGAGGAGCCCAAAAGATTGCAGTAGTTAGCCATTGCAATTTCTATTGAAAAGGTATGTTGAGAGATGGATACGAGCACTGACGCTCAAACCCTGAGGGTTCCCGACGGCTGTCTGGAGGAAGGAGACACCGCCGTCGCTTGCGCTCTTGGGCATGCCACAGCAGCGGCTGTCCGGCTCCAGCGGGTATCCACGGGAGCCGGACAGCCGGCTTCGGTGTGTTAGGCCGGAGCTTTGGTATGGCGAGGCGATGAGGTACCGGTGCTGCTCCGGAGATACCACTGAGGCGAGAACCGGCTGGCCGTGCCCCGCGCAGAGCCGCGGGGCTGTCAAAGCCCCGTCCGTCTGCGGACGATGCGCTCGACGTAAGGGCGATGCTGTTCTTTTCATCGCGCCCGGTCACAACGCCATCGGCC
The DNA here is from genome assembly GCF_044457745.1 of Streptomyces sp. NPDC050534. NCBI lineage: Bacteria > Bacillati > Actinomycetota > Actinomycetes > Kitasatosporales > Streptomycetaceae > Streptomyces > Streptomyces sp. NPDC050534. The sequence continues at coordinate 6,168 of NZ_JBITHF010000026.1, read as the reverse complement.
CGGCCGGTCTTCGGCTGGGACCTGGTGAGCTGCTGGTGGCATGCGTGGGATGTGGGCCGGAGCGCCCGTGGGCGGGTTCCAGCCGTAACAGGCAATACCGCATCGCGTATAAGCGCAGGCCATGCCATACGCGGCACCGGGGCAGGACCGTGGTCCGGGGGAGTCAAAGCGGCCCGTCCATGCTCGTTGAGAGACGCTCACCGGCGCGACGGCGGGAGTTTGCGCCGGTGGCAGGTGGGCCGCTGCCGCATCTATGGCCGCCTGACTTTGACCGGACGGTGAAAGCCTGCCCGAGTCTGCTCCTGCAGTCGGGCAGTGCAGCCGTATAGGCGTGCGCTGCGACTGCCACCAGGCGGCTGTCTCGGTTATCGGTGACCACGTGGGCGTCCTGGTCGTTACACGATGAGGGGTGCTCTGTCCTGTGGCCCTGGGGCGGCCCGATCACGCGACAACGGCTGGCAGGGCAAGCATTCTGGGGCATCGCGTTGGCTGTGGCTTGTGGTGGCGCAGAGTGCTTGCGTGGATGCTGGCGTAAGGAGCGGGCGGGCACCGCCGCAGCTGCCCGGCTGATGGTGCTCTCGGCCTCTACCGTGCAGGTCAGGGAGTTTACTGGCCCCGGTGAGGCCGTCCTCGCATCTGGTGGTTGGCCCGCAGCCTGCCTGAGCCGCGGCGGAAAGCGGTAGGCCCCGTGTCTGCCGGCGTCCCGCGGTATGCCAGGTGGCACTCAGGGAGGAAGCAGAGTGGGATTTCCATCCTGTACAGGCGCCGCAGCTGCCCTCCATCTTTCACACTGTCCCGTCTTGAGCCCTGTGCGGTGCAGTGTTCGGCCCGAACCGAAACACTCGTGTCTGCAGCTGGTGCTGCATCGAGGAAGCGCCAACCTCGCTGCAATACGGGGTTGTTGGCGAAGGGTCAAGCACTCTTCGCTGCAGGTCAGAGAGTGGAATCTTCATCAGTGTCCCGCGGCTTTCCGCTTTTTGGCCCCCTCTCATCCATCCTGAGTGGACGGCAGCCGGTTTCTTCAAAGACACTGCCGTGGGCACGGGTTGCAGATCGCCCCTCAGTTGGGGGAGGTCTGTCCTCAAGCTCGTGTCCAGTCATCGTCATTGCTCATCTGTTGGTCCAGACGGGGTGACGAGGAAGCACTGCGTGGGTGCTGGTTGCAGCCTCGCCCGCGCCGGACCCGGCCCACCGGCCGCATTGCGGCCTGCAGGCTCCGGTTCCTGGTGTGGGGGCGGGTCCCGATCGGGGCCCGCCCCCACACACAAACGGGGTTGTCTGCTCAACTGGGAGAGCGTGATGGACCACTGTTTCCTACTCCGCGCAATGGCAGGGCCCTTGATCGTGCGGGTTGCGGGGCATCGGACGCACAGCCTGTCACCGGCCGGGCGGCGGTTGCGCCGTCGAGAGCTGTCCACCGGGGTTCTGGCTTTGCCGCACCTCCCCAGCCGTCCCCAAAGACCTCTGGGATCCGGGCAAAGAACACGGCACTGCCGATCCGAGCGATCAGCGACGGCCGGTACCCAGCACGCCCGGAGGTACAGGGCGTCCAGGATGGACGCCTGCCTTCTCGCGTGAGCAGTCCGACAGCCGGTATCCCGGCCGCGTAAGAGGACCGTGCACCGGCCGGGCGCACGGTCGGCCCCGAAAGACTTCCGCCGCGTATGGCCGACGACCGGCACTCTCCGGGCCACAGGCTTCTGTCCAGCAAACCAGTGCCAACCCCCTCTTCGAGCCCGGACGCCCCGCTTTCCGCTCAGCGCGGCAGACACGGCTCTTCGCAACGCTCCGAATAGCAGAGCCGGGCAGCAGACAGATTCGGCACAGCAGTGCCATGCGGACGGCGGCACAGCCTCCTGGAGCGACTCGTGCCCTCAGCCCCCCACGGGGGGATGCTGCAAGAGGCGGCCTATAACGCAGCAGCTCCCCCCAGGATCCCCGGCAAAGCCCGCCACGCCGGCGACGTCACTGTCCTTTGAGCCGCCTTGACGACGACGGCGGGCCAAGGGCAGCAGACGAGCCCGCCGGTCGGCGTTTGCCGGCATTCCCGGCCCTCATGGCAGACCTCCTGAGGTCTCTTCCCCGGTCTTGCCCGAGTGCGAGCGCATGCCGGACACCAGGCACCTCCTTTCAGGGCGTGACTGCCGCCAGTCCCGTCCTCTCACGGCACGCGGCCGCCGGTGCGCCCAAACGAACACAGAGCGGGCCCTGCCCCTCACGGCACGCGGCCGCCGGTGCGCCCAAACGAACACAGAGCGGGCCCTGCCCCTACCCCCGGCGGTGCGCCGCTGCCGAAACCCTCCCTCAACTGGAACGGTGCTTTACTAAAGTTAACACTTGAATGTTCGATTTATGCACAGTGTGAATTCTCGGAGCGAAAATATAGGAGTCAGATCACCGAACCGGGCTTCGGAGCGCCACGATCACTCGCAGGGTAGCGAAGCTACATTCCTCTGAAAAACCTCGAGGAGGCACCGGAGAAGGGGGAGCGAGGCAGAATTAGCCCGCTGAAAAAATATCCGGCGGCACCTAGTCCGTGAAAACGCCCGACCTGACGAGCCCGAGGGGACCGTCACGACGCCAACGCCTGCCGAAGGGGTAGAGAAGACGGATGCCCTCCGGGAGCGGAACGGAAGAAGGATCCCGCTCGAAAGACCAAGGACACAATAGACAGTGCCCCGGCCCCGAGCAGAATCAACCACCCGAACTCCGACAACCTTTTCTAGGCATGATTACTGCCGGTCGTGCGGCTACACATGGCGGCGACGGAGAGAAGCAGAGAAAACGGCACGAGGAGGAAAGAGAGGGCAGTAACACTCGAGCAGACGACGACTCGCGGAGAACAATGCCACGTGGTTCAGGAGTGATATCGGCCCGTCCATTCACAGCAGGGATACCGCCCGCGCCTGCGGAGCCGCCCGGCCCTCCGCCTGCATCGGAGACACCTGCGCGGGCAGAAGCGGCAACCACGCCACGAGCGTGCTGCACGACCCCGGCCCCGGCCAACGACACCGTCACCGCCGCGACGCCCTCGGCCGGGCCCAGGGCGTAGAGGCACCGCAAGCTCGAGCTCCGCGCCCAGGAGCCCGCCCTGGGCCTCGGGGGTGTCCCGGAGGCCTTCCACACGGTCCAGAACACGACCGGGGCCCGCAGAAGAAGACCAGCCGGTCTCCGTCCGCCTTCGAGCCGATCGCCACGACCGGTGGACTCGACGGTGAGCGTGACGCACGCACCCGAGGCGGACTTCAGCCCGTGGTCGCACCTGACCGCGGAGTCGATGCCGAGGTACAAGGACGAGAAGATGCCCACCGTCTCCGTGGAGACCTTCTACACCGAGGTCGCCTCGGCGTCCATGACGGCGTCGATGGAGAGCTCGGCGCCCATGCCGTGCGCCCCGGACCGCGAACCCCCGCGCCGTGCCCAGCTGGTCACCGCCGTGACGGCGACGCGGACCGGCCCTGCCACCGCGTACACACACGCGAGGAATGCGCACCCTCCGTGTCCGCGTACGACAAGCCGGACCGCCAGACCGCCCTGGACGCCGCGCCCATCCCGGCGGGGGGACGTACACGTCACGGCACACACAGAAGGGTGGGGCAGGCGCCTCATGATGCCTGCCCCACCCTCTCCTCCGATCCGGCGTCTACGCAGCCCAGTCGGCGTGCCCGGCATGCGTCGCGGTGAACCGGTTCCACTCCCGGCGCTCCTCCGGACTCGGCGATCGCACCAGTCTCTTCGTGAGCGTGTGCAGCACCATCTGCGTCCGAGTGTGGGCCCCGACCATGCCCGCCTCGCTCGCCCTCGCGATCATCCATGCCGGCACGAACATCCCCGCGAAGATGCGGTTGACCATCTCGATGTCCAGCCGGGCGTCGGCCGCGAAGGCCTTGATGGTCGCGCCCCGCTCCGTCAGCGCCTGCTCCAGCGTGACCGCGAACCGCTGCCGCGCTGGCGAGGCCACGACGACCGCCACCTGCACCTCCGCCGGCTGCATCTGGACCCGTAGCTTGCGCAGGTGCCTGGGGTTCCACTGCGACCCGACATCCCGGTTCACACCGAACCGGGCGAACGCCCGCGCCCATCCGAGCTGCTGACGCACCGGCACTTTACAGCCGAACAAGATCGCCGCCAGGTGCTCGAACGTCATCGGACGCTTCCCGCTGAGCACCGCACTCAGCGTGGTGCGGCTGTAGGGGATACCACCCTGTAGCGTGGCCTGGGCCAGCACCCGCAGCGGCACGTCCACGTAGCGCCGCAGGGCCTGCAGCACTGTCCGCAACTCCTCCTCGCTCTCCAGGTACTGGGGCACCCCGAGCGTGCTGGTACGTGCCCAATGTGCCACGGCACGCGCCACCAGCGCGGCCTCGGCGTCGCTGCTCGGCTCCTCCTGGGCGTCGCGCACCTTGCCCCACAGCCGCCGAGCGGTCGCCTGGTCACCCTCACACACACGCACCCACGCCTCCACGGTGCGCCACGAGGTGCGGGGATCCCCATGGCTGGCCTTGGACAGCGAAGCCTGCGAGACACCGGAGGCATCGGCGATCTTCTTCAGCGTCATCGGCTCCGCCACCGTACTGGCCTTGGCCTGGAGGCCACGCAGGAACCGGGCCAGAGCATGCTCAGGGTCGTCCCGGTGGAGCAGCGGGTCTGAAGTACGGGCCATGTTGGTCTCCTTCCATCCGGCCCGAAGGCCGGGGCCCGAAAGCCCCGGCCGCAACAGGGAGGACGTCAGGCGGTCAGAGACACACGGACCTGATTGCCCATCATGATGATCAGGGCCACCGCGGCAATGATGGCGGCGATCTCCATCCCCGCCATCATGCATGTGACCACGACCCCCGAGATGATCGCCGTGATCGCCACGGCCTGCCACGACGGCGCGGCCGGACGCGAGGACCTGTCCCCGTCCGCCGAGGGCACCGGATACGGCAGGGTGGCGCCGTTGACGATCACGTACGGACCCGAACCGACGGGCGCCGTCGCCGGGCCCGAAGAGGCCACGGCGTACGGACGGATGACCCCGTCGACGATGATGAACGGCCCCTCCATGGAAGAGACCTGAGCCGACTGGCCCGAGAACGTCGAGCCGACCGGGACACCGGCCGGCTCCTGCGACGGGACCCACGGCTGCACACGGCCATCCACGACCACGAACGGCCCGGCCCCAACGGGGGACGGGCCTGAAGGCTGCGGATGCTGGGCGTTGGTGTACATGACATTGCTCCGTTCTACGGAAACGGACGTGGTGCTGCCCGCCGCAGCAAGCAGCACCACGTCCTCTTGGTCCAGACGGGGTAGGTGCCCCATCAGAGGCATCCGTGCCGTCCTCGCACACGCCGGTTGCAGCCTGCGCAGGCGAGATACGGCACGCCTCCGATTCCAAATATGGACCACCGGCTAGCACCCACAGCTGGCCGGCGACCAGTTCTGAAGATCCACCACCACCCCTTGACACGACGCCACTTGGGCAGCCGCCCCGCAACCCACCCGAGCCTTACTGCTCGTCAACTACCCAGCGCGCCAGCGCGACCGCTCACTGATGCATGCCAACTGATGCCATAACGCCCTAAGTTGAGCAATAAACCACCACAACAGGCTTATTGACTACCTATCAGCAACAGAGCGATCAAACGCGGCAACAAACACCAGAATCAACCCGCTTGAACAAGCACACTCGAACAGACATGCGCCCGGATGCCCAAACCCAGGCCCCATAGCCAAAAACCACACCACACCCAGAAACCCCAGAAAATAAAAGGCCGCCAGGCCGATACAGAAAAAGAACCAAGGCCATCCAGACATCCACAAGGCCAGATATAAAACCATTCCGCAAAAACAAGCCGATCGGCAGATCGGCACCCCTGTAAACAAAACGATACAGAGCACCAGATAAAAAAGAAGCCATGCCGGCAGGCGTGGCAGATAAACTCCGAAGAAACCCCAATTGCAACCCAGAACATTAATCCAATAAACGCTTTGCCGCCAGGCAAAGCAACACCAATCATAAACAATCCAAACAACCCAGATTTGCCGCCAGGCAAATCAAACGCCTAACTAAGGGACGCGTCAGCGGCCCGACATAAACCACAACGAATTCGCCGCCAGGCGAATTCCGGGGCGAGAAATTTCGCCAGAAATTTCTTTAGGGGCATTTATGCCCCTCCGCCC
>NZ_JBITHF010000025.1:0-70315 GCF_044457745.1 Streptomyces sp. NPDC050534 | reverse complement strand
GCAAACCGGGACGCACCACGCCGGACCAGATCACCCTCTACAAGTCGGTCGGCGTGGCAGTACAGGACGCCGCGGCCACGGCCCTGGTTCTCGCCCGCGCCCGCGAGCAGTCGATCGGCGAGGAGATCAGGCTGCAGTGATGCCGCCACCAGCCCACGCCGCGGCATCCGGCACCTGCCGCCTCGGCGGCGACCTCGAGATCAACCGCCCCGGCTACGGCACGATGCAGCGGAGCGGCAAGGGCGTCCGGGGTGTGCGGAAGGACCGGGACGAAGCCGTCCGTGTGCTCAAGCGTGCCGCCGAGCTCGGTGCCCTTACGGTGACGACATCGTCGGCAGGTGCCTGAGCCGGGCGAGAGGTGCGACGGGTCTCTCGGTACGGGCGGCTGGGGCGATCGGCGGCAGAACAGCCCGGTCTTTGCAGACGTCCGTCTCCGCGGACCGCCACTGCTGTCAGCCCACGAGCCGCAGCACGTCCGCCAGGCCGCGTTCACCGGTGCGGTGTTCTGCCGGGAGGATGTAGGTGCGCAGGCCGCAGGCGGCCGCGCCGCCGTCACGGACAGGGTTGTCGCCGACCATGAGGGTGGCGCGAGGGTCGGCGCCGAGGTCGGCGCAGGCCTTGAGGAACAACTCCGGCTCGGGCTTTTCGCGGCCCTGCTCGTAGGAGATGACGCAGGTGTCGATCAAGGCGTCGAGCCCGTGGTGGGCGAGGTGGGTGCGCAGGTCCCAGGCGAAGTCGCTGACGACGGCGATGCGCAGGCCGCGTGCACGCAGGGCACGCAGGACCGGTTCGGTGTCGGGGTACGGGATCCAGGCGTCCGGGGCGGTGAGTTGCCGGTAGGCCGCCTCCTCCGCGCCGCGTAGGAAGTCCACCTGCTCCCACCATCCCCGCATGGCGCGGCGGTGCCGCTGGGGCGAGAGGTCGCGGCCTTCCTGGAGGGCTACGACGGAGGGCAGCCGGAAGGCGGTGCGCAGTTGGTCGGAGATCTCGGTCACCGCGCCGGGTTTGTCGAGTACGGCGAGGCGGCCCGTGGCGGCACCGACCCGGCGCAGCCACGTTTCCAGGTCGATCATCTGGAAGATGGTGTTGCTGAAGTCGAGCAGGACGGCCTGTACCGGAGGCACGGGAGCGGCCATCTCGGCCTCGCTGGGGCGGTAGACGCTCGGAGTTTCGAACAGGGTGTGGTTCACGGGGAGGGCTCTTCGGGTTCGATCGTCGCGGCTTCGACCGTCTCGACGGGCACTCCGAGGTCCCGTATGGCCGCGAGTTCCGCGTCGGGGGTGCCGGTGTCGGTGATGACGGTGTGGTAGTCGGCGACGGTGCCGTACGCGTAGGTGGCGGTCTTGCCGAACTTCGAGTGGTCGGCCAGGAGCAGCACCTGTTCGGCGGCGGCGAGCATGGCCAGCTTCACCTCGACGTAGTCGCTCAGGGGGTGGAAGAGGCGGCCTTCCAGAATGGCGGTGGCGGACATCAGGGCGAGGTCGGCGTGGAGTTGGGACAGGGCGCGGGTGACGGTGGGACCGGTGCAGGAGTTGAAGTCGCCGCGGTAGTGGCCGCCCAGCAGGGTGACGCTGACCGCGGGCGCGGACGCGAGGCGCTGTGCGAGGCCGACGGAGTTGGTGACCACGTGCAGCTGGTCGAGCCGGGCCAGTGCCGGGACCAGGGGGAACAGGGTGGTCGAGTCGTCCATGAGTACCGTGCTGCCCGGCCTGATCCGGGCAGTCACGGCGGCGCACAGCGCGTTCTTGGCGGCGAGGGCGCTGTTCTCACGGAAGCGGGTGGCGGTCTCCATGGTGAGGGCGGGGAAGGCGACGGCCCGGCCGCGCTCCTTGCGCAGCAGATGGCGCCCGGCGAGGTCGTCCAGGTCGCGGTGCATCGTCATCAGGCTGACGTCGAAGTGCCGGGCGAGGTCGTCAATGCGGGTCTCGCCGTGTTCGGCGACATACCGCAGCACGGCTTGCCGCCGCTCCTCGACGGCGGCCTGTGACAGTCGCGTACGGGCGGTCACGGCGCCCCTCCTTCCCGTTCGCTTCGGTCTCGCAGTTTCCCACAGGAGCCGGTGAAGGCCCGCCCCGCCCGTCCTCCGGATCTACGCACCTCCCACGGTGACCAGCACCTTGACCTGCTCGGGGTCGACGGACGCGGCGAAGGCCTCGGCGGCGTCCTCCAGGGGGTAGGTGGCGGTGACGATCTCGGCGGTGTCGATGGCACCGGAGGCGATCAGGGACATGGCGCTGCCGTAGTCCTCGCCGGTGTACATCAGGGTGCCCTCGATACGGATCTCCCGGTCCTGGACCAGGTCGAGGCGGACGGGGGTGGTCCCTGCGGCTCCGACGCCGACGACGATGATCGTGCCGCCCTTGGTGACCAGGTCGGTGGCCTGGGCGATGGACTGCTCGCGCGCCACGCAGTCGAAGACGACGTCGACCGGTCCGCCGAGCACATGACGGGCCTGGTCGGCAAGATCGGCGGCGTCGGCGGGCAGGACCACGTCGGCACCGAGGCGCAGGGCGCGGTCCCGCTTGCCCGGCAGCAGATCGGTGACGGCGATCTTCGCGGCGCCCGCGTGCCGGGCGGCGGCGAGGACGAGCAGGCCGATGGGGCCGGCGCCGAGGACGACGACCGTGCGGCCGGTGAGGTCACCGGCCTTCGCTACGGCGTGCACGGGTGTGGCCAGGGGCTCGACGAGGGCGGCCTCGATGTCGGTCATGCCGTCGGGGACGCGGTGGACGCGGTCGGCCGGGATGGTGAACAGGTCGGCCATGGCGCCGGGCGTCTGGCAGCCGAAGACCTTCAGCTCCTGGCAGATGTTGTAGCGGCCGGAGAGGCACTGGGGGCACCGGCCGCAGTACAGGTTGGGTTCGATGAGCACCCGGTCGCCGGGCGCGAAGTCCTCGGCACCCTTTCCTGCCGCGGCGACGACGCCGACCGCCTCGTGACCGGGGCGGTAGGGCAGGTCGATGAAGGGATGGTGGCCGGCCGCCGCATGGGTGTCGGAGCCGCAGACGCCGACGACCGTGGTGCGTACGAGGAGTTCGTCGTCCCCGGGTACGGGGGCGGGCACCGGCTCGAGGGTGATGTCGTCGAGGGAGCGGACGAGAACGCGGCGGATCTGCTCGGTCATGGTGGCGGGTTCCGTTCGGTGGGGGGCGTTCACGAAGCGACGAGGCCGGGCTGGATCTGGATCTTGCGGCCGATGCCCGCCTGGAAGCGGGCGATCGCGTCCGGGAACGCCGCCAGGGGGAGGCGGTCGCTGATGAAGACGCCCGGGTCGATGACGCCGGTGGCGAAGAGGTCCGTGGCGCGTTCGAAGCTGTGCAGGACGGCCATCGAGCCGGTGATCGTGATCTCCTGGTGGTAGATCTTGTACGGCTCGATGGTGGCCCGGGTGGCATGGCCGGCGACCCCGAACTGCAGGTAGGTGCCGCCCTTGCCGACCCGGCCGAGGGCGTCCTGGATGGCCTTGGCGTTGCCGGTGGCGTCGACGACCACATCCCAGCCGTAGGGCGGCCGGTCGAGCTCGTCGGCAGACGCGGCACCGGCGGAACAGCCCAACTGCCATGCCGTGGCCAGGCGTTCGGCATTGATGTCGACGACGTCGACGCTCGCGGCGCCGGTGGCCTTGGCGAGCTGGAGCATCATCAGCCCCATGGTTCCGGCGCCGTAGACGAGCACGCGGGAGGCGAGGCGGTTGCGCAGGACGTCGTAGCCGCGCACGGCGCAGGACAGCGGTTCGATCAGGGCCGCGTCCTGGACGTCCACGTGGTCGGGCAGCCGTACGCAGTTGGCGACGGGTGCCACGGCGTACTCGGCGGCACCGCCGGCCACGGTCACGCCGATCGCCTGCCACCGGTCGCACAGGTTGTTGCGGCCGAGGCGGCAGTAGCGGCACTCGAAGCAGTACAGCGAGGGGTCCACAGCCACCCGGTCGCCAATGGCGAGTTCGGTCACCTCGCTGCCGAGGCCCACGACCTCCCCGGCGAACTCGTGGCCCGGGATGATGGGCAGCTTCGGGGCGAACTCCCCTTGGAGGATGTGCAGGTCGGTGCCGCACAGACCGCTTGCCGCGACCTTGACGACGACTTCGCGCGGGCCGGGGGCGGGGTCGTCGACCGTGGTGATCTCGACGTCCCCGGGCTGGGTGATGACGGCTGCTTTCACTTCACGGCTCCCAGCGAGAGGCCGCGGACGAGCTTGTCCTGGGCGGCGAAGCCGGCGATGAGGACGGGCAGGGAGACGAGAGTGGCGGCGGCGCAGAGCCGGGCCAGGAAGAGGCCCTCGTTGGTGATGAAGCCGACCAGGAAGACCGGTGCGGTGGATGCCTGCGTGGCGGTGAGGTTCACGGCGAACATGAACTCGTTCCAGCTGAAGATGAAGCAGATCAGGGAGGTGGCGGCGAGTCCGGGCATGGCGACCGGCGCGACGACGCGCCACAGGACGGTGAGCAGGTTGGCGCCGTCCACCTCGGCCGCCTCGAGGATCTCCTTGGGGACCTCGGCGAGGAAGGAGCGCATCATCCACACCGCGATCGGGAGGTTCATGGCGGTGTAGAGGACGATCAGCGTCCACACGTTGTCGAGCATCCCGGCGTCCTTGACGATCAGGTACACGGGCAGCAGGGCGGCGATGGCGGGCAGGAACTTGGTGGACAGGAAGAAGAACATCACGTCGGTCCACTTCTCGACCGGCTTGATGGACAGCGCGTAGGCCGCCGGCACCGACAGGGCGAGCACCAGGATCGTGGAGATGATGCTGGCCATGGCCGAGTTGAGGAGGAAGGGGGTGATGTCCCGGCTGAACAGCAGCCTGTACTGGTCGAAGGTGAGCGGCGCGAAGGGGGTCGGCGGGTTGGTGGCCGCGTCGGCCTCCTGGTGGAAGGAGGTGAGCACCATCCACGCGACCGGCGCGAAGAACGCCAGGGTGGCGAGCCAGGCGACGAACGTCCACAGCGGCGACAGCTTGGGCGCGCCGCCGTGGTCGTCGCGACGGCGAAGGAGCTTCTTGAACCTCGCCCCGGGGGCGGCGACTGCTGCGTGCGCGGTCATCGGGATACCTCCTCGCGGAAGAGCGATGCGATGGTGCGCAGCGCGAAGGTGGCGATCACGATCGAGCCGAGCACGACGACCACGCCGGCGGCGGCGGCTTGGCCGTACTCGTACTTGCGGAACATGGTCAGGTAGATCTCGTAGGGCAGGTTGGTGGTCTGGGAGCCGGGGCCGCCCTGGGTGATGGTGTAGACCGCGTCGAAGGTCTGCACGACGTAGATCGTGCCGAGCAGGATGCCCAGTTCGAGGTACTGGCGCAGGTGCGGCAGGGTGATGTGGCGGAAGGTCTGCAGCGCCGAGGCCCCGTCCATGCGGGCCGCCTCCAGGACGTCACCGGGCTGCGCCTGCAGACCGGCCAGCAGGATCAGCATCATGAACGGCGTCCACTGCCAGACCAGGGAGATGACGACGGCCGGCATGGGGTACGACGAAACCCAGTCGACGGTGGGGCCGTTGGCGGCGCCGAACAGTCGCCATACGGCGTTGAGGGTGCCGTTTAGCAGGCCGTAGTCGGGGTTGTAGATGGCGTGTTTCCACAGCAGTGCCGCCGCGACCGGCATGACCAGGAACGGAGAGATGAGCAGGGTGCGGGCCAGGCCGCGGCCCAGGAAGCGGCGGTCCAGCAGCATGGCCAGACCGAGGCCGAGGACCACGCTGATGAGCACCACGGATGCGGTGAGGACGATGGTGTTGAGGACCGCGGTGCGCAGTCGCTCGTCGGTGAAGACGAACTTGAAGTTGGACAGGCCGACGAAATGCCTCTCGCCCGGCTTGAGGATGTTCCACTGGAGGGTGGAGATCACCAGCGTGGCCACGAAGGGCAGTTGGGTGACGACGATGGTGAAGATCAGCGCCGGCAGCAGGGGGATGCGGCGCTTCCACTTGGTGATGCCCGAGGACTTTCGGGCCCGGGCGGGGGGTGGTGCTGTTTTGGGGGGTGCGGTGAGCGTGGTCATGGATGGTTCCTCTGCCGGTGACGGCCGGGGTCGGGGAAGCGGTGCCCGGCCGGGGGAGTGCCGGCCGGGCACTGAAGGTCACTTCTGGTAGTTCTTGGCGACGTCCTCGGCGAGCTTCTGGCCGTCGTTCAGTGCCTTGTCCACGCTGGTCTTGCCGGCGATGGCGGCGGAGATCTCCTGGGTGACCTTGGTGCCCAGGTCCTGGAACTCCGGGATGGCCACGTACTGGATGCCCACGGTCGGCCGGGGTTGGACGCCCGGGTTGGCGGGGTCGGCCTGCTCGATGGACTTCAGGGTGAGGCCACCGAAGGAGGCGGCGGCCTTCTGGTACTGCGGGATGGCGTACGTGCTGGCCCGCTTGCCGGACGGCACCCGCGCCCAGCCGAGCTTCTCGCCGACCACCTTCTCGTACTTCTTGCTGGAGGCCCACAGCATGAACTTCGAAGCGGCGTCCGCGTTCTTCGTGGTCTTGGGCATGGCCCACGCCCAACTCCACAGCCAGCCGCTGCTCTTGGTCCCGACGGTCGGCGCGTACGCGTAGCCGACGTGACCGGCGATCTTGCTGGCGCTGGGGTCCTCCAGGGATCCGGCGGCGCTGGTCGCGTCGTACCACATTGCGACCTTCTTCTGGCTCATGGCGTTGAGGCACTCGGTGAAGCCGGACTGGGCGGCTCCCGCCTCGCCGTGCTTCTTGACCAGGTCGACGTAGAAGTTGGTGGCCTTCTTGAAGGCGGGGCTGTTGACCTGGGCCTTCCAGTCCTTGGTGAACCAGGTGCCGCCGAAGGTGTTGACCACACTGGTCAGCGGCGCGCCCAGTTCGCCCCAGCCAGCCAGTCCCCGCAGGCAGATGCCCCGCATGCCGGGCTCGGCGCCGTCGACCTTGGCGGCGATGTCGGCGATCTGCTGCCAGGTCGGGTGTTCGGGCACCGTGATGCCCTTCGCCTTCATGACGTCCTTGTTGTACATGAGGAAGGACGACTCGCCGTAGAACGGCAGGGCGTAGAGCTTGCCGTCGGAGCCGGACAGCGATGTGACGATCGGCTTGAGCAGGTCGGCCTTGTCGAAGCTGGTGTCCTTGTCGGCGTAGGAACCCAGTTCGTGCAGCCAGCCGTTCTTGGTCCAGATGGGGACCTCGTAGGCGCCGATGGTGGCGACGTCGTACTGGCCGGCCTGGGTGGCGATGTCCTGGGTGACCTTGTCGCGCAGCTCGTTCTCGGGCAGGACGGTGAAGTTGACCTTGATGCCGGTGTCCTTGGTGAACGTGCTCTTGGTCAGCTTCTGGATGTCCTCCATCTGCGGGTTGCCGACCATCAGCACGTTGACGCTCTTGCCGCTGCCCGAGGATCCGCCGGCTCCGGCTCCCGAACAGGCGGTGGCGAGTAGGGCGGTGGCTGCGGCGCCGGCGATGAGGGCGTATCTGGTCGATGGCATGACGGGGGACCTCTCGTGCGGGTGGGTCGGGGATACGGCGTGGGGGCTCCCATGGCGGCGCCGCTCGGCGCCCGGACAGCTGCTTGGCAGGGTTCGCCGGGGCGTCGACCGAGATCAGCTGGGGAGGGGTGTGGGTGCGGGCCTGGGGTGTCGGCCGCAATGTCGATGGCCGAATTATTATCAGATTACGTCTCAGTTGTTAACACATCTTGCGAGAAAACTTTCCCGCATCTATCGTCAGGTCGCCTCGCAAGGGGCTGGGGACGCCTTGGTTCTGCTCGCTGCCAAACCGGCCGATCATCGAGGCAAGGGCCTGGCGCCGAACAGTCCCCGATCCCGGCCCTGCCACTGTCATCCCCGAGGAACCCGCATGAGCGCCAGATCCGAAGCCGCACACCAGCCTGCCGTCGTAGTCGCCGGAGACGCGCTGGTGGACCTCACCCCCACCCGCGCGGCCGACGGTGCCGCAGCCTTTCAGCCGTGCCCGGGTGGCTCCTGTCTCAATGTCACCGCCGGGCTGGGCCGCCTCGGAATACCCACGGCGCTGCTCGCGCGCATCTCCGACGACCACTTCGGCGACCTGCTGCGCGCGCACCTGGAGACCTCCGGCACCTGGCTCACCCATGTACTGCCGACGTCCGACCCCACGACCCTCGCCGCCGTGCGCCTGCACGACGACGGATCTGCCGCCTACTCCTTCCATGTCAACGGTGCAGCCGACCGCGGCCTGCGCCCCGAACACCTCGCTGCCCTGCCGGGCGGCGGCACGTTGCCCCCAGGGGCGGCACTGCACCTCGGCTCGCTGGGACTGGTGCTGGAACCCCTGGCCTCGACCCTTGACGGACTGTTGCGCCGAGAGGCGGGCCAACGGCTGGTGTCCCTCGATCCGAACGTAAGGCCGGGCCTGGTCACCGACAGCGCCGCCTATCTTCGGCGGCTCGCCGACTGGGTGGCGCTCTCCGACGTGGTGAAGGCGAGCGACGAGGACCTGGCCTGGCTCCACCCCGACGAGCCGTACGAAGTGGTGGCCGACCGCTGGCTCTCCTCCGGAGCGGGGCTCGTCCTGATCACGCTCGGGTCCCGGGGCGCCTGGGCCGCCGGCCGCCACGCCCGCGTGCATGTTCCCGCCCCGGCAGTCGAGGTCGTCGACACGGTGGGAGCGGGCGACGCCTTCACCGCCGGGGCGCTCGCCCATCTGCACCGCACTGGCCGGCTCAGCCGCGACGGCGTCGACGATCTCCGGGTCGGCGATCTCACCCTCCTGCTGTCGTACGCCGTGGAGATCGCGGCCGACACTTGCACCCGTGCGGGCGCCCAGCCGCCGTACCACCGCGGTGTACGGATCCCGTCGTAGCCCTCCTGCGGCCCGCCCGGTGTCGGTGCCACCCCGGTCAGGCAACTCGCTACGAGGTGGTCTGGATGGCCAGCCAAGCCACCACCGATGTCCCCTTACCGTCGTGCCGCAGGTCGACGCGGGTGGCAAGCGCGTGGACGATGTCGAGGCCGCGGCCGCACTCGTCCGGATCACCGCCCCCGGACGGTGGGCGTGACGGCGAGGGCTCCCCGTGATCGCTGACGCCGATGCACAGCGTCTCCGGGCCACGGATCATGCACAGCGACATCTCGCTGCGCCCGTGCGTGGCCGCGTTCGCACCGAGCTCTCCCACGATCAGGACGGCCGCGTCCCGCTCGTCGTCCGAGAGTCGCCAGCGGGTGAGCAGATCGGCGGCGGTAGCACGCAGGCAGCCGACAAGTGCTTCCTGGGCCGGAAGAGTGAAACGGGCCTTCGGGGAGCGGTGCGGCAGGACCAGGGTCCTCGGTCCGGGAAGGATCGGGAGCGCGGTGTAGGGGGACATGACCGGAGCTTTCGGGCTGGGGGAACGCGATGCCACGTCGGGTGACGGGTGAAACGGGGCCACAGACCGGGACCGCCGCGAGAGTTGTCGTGCGGCTCTTTCTACGCTCACGCCAGCTGTTATTCAATATTTTCAGCTGATAAATCGCAGAAAATACGTTAAAGGATCTTCGCTCAGGCTGTGGTGTTGGGAGACACTCCGCACTCACTCCGTGGCCCCGGGCGCTGCGAGGCGGGCCCAAACCGGTCCGAGCGCCTCCAGCGCCTCCTGGTACACCCGGTACGCCTCGTCGAGTACGGCCGCCCGGTCGGCGTGGGGCTCATGGCGCCTGAGCACGCGGGCGGCGGCGCGCCGGTCCGTCACGTCATCGAGTAGTCCGACAGCGGTGGCGGCGAGCAGGGCCGCACCCCGGGCAGCGCTCTCCTCCACGTCGGTCACCACGACCGGGCGCCGCAGAGCGTCGGCGAACATCTGGCTCCACACCTCGCTGCGCGCGGCTCCGCCGGTCAGGCGGGCTGCCGCACCGGTGACGGGCAGCTTCGAGCAGAGCGCGTCGACGTGCCAGCGGTGGTTGAGAACGACGCCTTCCATCAGGGCCCGCAACAGATGGCCGCGGCCGTGCCAGCCGCGCAGACCGAGGAACGTCCCGGACGTGGGCCGCGGGTGCGGGGAGCCGTAGACGAACGGATGGAACAACACCTCCGACGGGCCGTCCAGGCACGCCTCGACCTCTTGGTCAATCGCCTCGTGGATGCCGCCCCCGTGCTCGGCCTGTGCGCTCATGACCTGCAGGAACCATTCCAGGTTCACCACCGACGCGGGCGAGGTGGACATGATCATCCACTGCCCCGGGCGGACGAAGTGACGGACCTGCCAGCGCGGATCGACGACGGGACGCTCGCTGATCACCTGGTTGATGCTGAACGACCCGGCGATCAGGCACAGTTCACCCGGGGTCGTGCCACCGAGTCCGAGTGCGGCGGCGTCGACGTCATGGGCTCCCATGACGACAGGGGTGCCGGCGGTGAGCCCGCTGAGCGCGCCGGCTTCGCGGGTGACGGTTCCGCTCACCGCGTCGCAGGCCAGAACGGGCGGCAGCATGCCTGCGAGCGGTCCGAGGCCGTACAGGTCCAGCACTTCAGGTGAGTAGCCGCCCCGCCGCATGTCGGTGAAGGAGGCGCCGGCGTCGGTGGGATCGGTGGCCACCGCGCCCGTCAGCATCAGGCGCAGCCAGTCCTTGCAGGACAGCAGCCAACGGGCCTGCTGAAGTACCCCGGGCTCGTGGCGGCTGAGCCAGGCCAGCAGGGCGGCCGGGGAACCCGCGAAGGGCACCGTGCCCGACAGCGACAGGGCACGTGACCAGATCGGAGTGTCCCGCCACTCCTCCAGCACCGCTTCGGCGCGCGTGTCCATCGCCACGATCGCTGCCCGCACCGGCCGACCCCGCTCGTCGACGGCATACAGTCCGTCGCCGTGCCCGGCCAGCCCCACCGCGGCGACGGAGCGTCCCGCCTCCGGTCCCGCCTCGGCGAGACAGGCGGCGATGGCCTGGCACGCCGTCCGCCACACGTCGTCCATGTCCCGCTCGACCCAGTGCGGCTGAGGTGTCTTCAGCGGCAGCGTGCCGCTGCCCCGCGCCACCGCTCGGCCTCTGGCGTCGAACAGCACGGCCTTGGTCACGGTGTGTCCCGCGTCGACACCGAGCACCAGTTCACGTGCCACCGCTCACACCCACCCCAGCTCGAGTGCGTTGACCGCGGCGGCGCACCGGCCGGTCGTGGCGAGTTCGGCCATCGCCTCGGCGACGAGCCGCGCTGACCGCAGCGTCGTGGTCGTCGTATCACCGGCGTAGTGCGTGGTGATCGTGGCGTTGTCCAACGAGCGCCAGGGACTGTCCAGGGGGAGCGGCTCCTGGTCGTGCACGTCGAGCCCCGCCCCGCCGAGACGGCGGTTCACCAGGGCCTCGTACAGGGCGCCGATGTCGACCAGTCGGCTGCGCGCGGTGTTCACGAAGTAGGCGGTCGGCTTCATCAGCGCGAAGTGCCGGGCGCCGATGAACCGCTCGGTCTCGGCGGTCAGCCGGGCGAAGAGCTGCACGACGTCGGATTCGCGGAAGACGGTGTCCAGGTCACCTGCCCGCATGGCGCCGTGGTGCGCCAGGATGTCGTCGGGCACGTACGGGTCGTACGCGATCAGGCGAGCGCCGAAGCCGCGCATCCGCTCGGCGAACGCCCGTCCCACATGGCCCAGGCCGATCAGGCCGACGGTGCCGGCGCCGATCTCCTGGCCGGGGCAGCCGAAGTCCTTCCGCCATTCGCCGCCCTTGACGGAAGCGTCGGCTCGGGCGATGTCCCTCGCTTCCGCGAGCATCAGCCCAATGGCGAGTTCGGCGACGGCCGTGGCGTTGCGTCCGGACACCGGGACGACGGCCACGCCGCGCGCGGTCGCGGCGGCGATGTCGACGTTCTCCAGCCCCGCACGGGCCACGCAGACGGCCCGCAACTGACCAGCAGCCTGGAGCACTTCCCGGGGCACCGGCGCGAAGTGCACGGCCAGCACCTCGGCATCGCCAACCACGCCCACGATCTCGCCGGGCACCGGCACGGCCCCGGCCCCGTGCCACTCCATGGTCTGCTGCGCCGCGTGTTGCTCGGCCTTGGTCCCCGACCAGTCGACGCAGCGGACGGGTCCGAAGCGGGGGCCACACACCTCCGCCAGGGCATCGACGTAGTACCCGGCAGGGATGAAACGATCACCGACGACCAGAACGCGCACTGTGGTCTCCTCACGTACCGAAGCCACACCGACCACGGGCCCGATCGTCCCACGTAGGGGCCGGCGGGGCGGGACCGCCGCCGTCGGACGACAGGCAGAGCGACGACGACGCACTGGTGGATGGCAAAGAAGCCCGCAGCCGGCGCCGTGATCCACAACGATTGCGCACGCCACGGCAGGCAGGCGCGCGCTGGCGCGGGCTCATGCTGTGGACTGGGCCGTCTCTGTCGCTCTCGCCCAGGCTTTGCCGACCCTGCCTGTGGGCTCTGACCTGCACCATGAGCCGAAATTGTGGACAGGGTTTGTCGTGTCCGTTGTCCAGTGCCAAATGCCTGCTGAGAGATCTCTGTCGTGGTCCCCAATCGGATGTGGCCGCTCGGACGGTGAGTTCACGGCACAGCACGCGCAGTCCCGAGCAGTCGATGAACTCCACGCCGCGCAGATCCACCAGGATGTCCGGGCACGGCCGCCCGGTCGCCGCGTCGAGGTGCTCCAGGACGAACTCCGCGGTCGCCACGTCGATCTCGCCCACGACCTCGACGACGACGAACCCGTCCACCACCCGGGTACGGGCGTACGGGTTCGCAGCGGGTGGTTCGCAGGCGTGGTCGTCAGCATCCGGAGTCATGGCCGCTCCACCAAGCCAAGGGGCACGCTCGATCTCGGTAGCTACCCCGGCGCGGCGCGCGCCATCCCTGCCGGAAGATCCCTCCGTCTCGGTTCACTCGACCTGGTGAACGCGAGTGAGATCGCTTGACAACTCGGTTGATTACGCCCCTATTTGCGGTCGCGGTGACTCGTGTCGCACCACGGGAAGCGACGGCTGCGGCGGCAGGTGCACAGCGCGACCTGGAAGCGGTCGGAGCGGACCGTGCTGCCGTCCTCAAGCGCCACCTCGACCGGCCCCTCCACGAGGAGCGGGCCCCGGCGCTGGACCTTGACGCGGCGTGCGGGTTCAGACGGGGAGTTCGGCACGGACGACCACCAGCTCTTCCTTCTGGTCCTCGGCGGACATCAGGCCCCGCCCGCGCAGCCAGCCGGCCCGCGAGCGCAGTACCGGGCCGAACGCGATGTGGCGGCGGCGGGTCACGGCCGCCTTGAGCCCGGCGTCGTGCAGATGGCCGAGCGTGCGGTCGGGATCGCTGAGCGCGGAGTGGACCATCAGCAGGACGCCGCCCGGGCGCAGCAGGTCCGGGGCCTCCCGGCAGATCCGGTCCAGCAGGAGGCGGCCGTCATGGCCGGCGTCCCAGGCCCGGGCCGCGCTGTGCGGGCGGATGCGGGCGGTGGGAGCCGGTACGTACGGCGGGTTGGACAGGATCAGGTCGAACGACTGGCCCCGCACCGGCGCGAACAGGTTCCCCTGCCGGGTGTGCAGGGGAAGTCCGGCCAGGTAGGCGTTCATGCGGGCGGTCCACACCGCCCGCCACGAGAGGTCGACCGCGGTCACGCGGGTACCGCGCCGCGCGGCCGCGAGGGCCAGCGCGCCGGACCCGGTGCCCACGTCGAGAACGTCCGCGCCCGGCGACAGCGGCTCCTCGGACAGGGCTCCGGCCAAGAGGTCTGTGTCGTCCTGCGGGGCGTACACGCCCGGCGTCACCAGTGGTTTCACCCGGCACAAGTACCCCGGCATTCACGAAATAAAGGAGATATCGGAAGAGACGGGCGTTCGCAGGGACGACCTGCCCGCGCGCCAGTCCCCGAGCAGCCGGGCCGCCAGGCGGTCCTCGGTGTACCCGGTGGCGCCGATGCCGAACACCACGTCGGAGGCCAGGTGCGGCTCGTCGGCCAGCAGGCCCTCGATGACTTCATGGCGGACGACCTGCTCGTGGACGGCGTCGGCCTCGACATGCTCGTCGTAGAAGTGCTCCGCGGCCGGTCCCGCGCCGGTGCGGCGCATCGCTTCGGCGAGCCGCCGGGATCCGGGCGACGAGGTGATCTCGACGGCCGCGAAGTGGCCCACCAGCGCGCCCCGCAGGGATCGGTGGAGGCCGAACAGGGACATCAGATTGACCGTGGCCAGCATCTCCGCGCTCGCCACGTCGAGATGGCGGCCGTACGCCGTGTCGAGGCCGAGGTCCGTCATCAGGTCGGCGAACAGGCGCGCGTGCACCCGTTCGGCACGGCCGCCGCCGAACTCGTCGAACTCCACCGCCGCCATGGCCGCCTTGGCCCGGCCCGCGAGCCGCGGCAGCACCCAGGCGTGCGGGTCGGCCTCCTTGAGGTGGTACAGCGAGCGCTGCGCGGCGTACTCGCGCAGGTGCCACAACTCACCCTCGTCGCGCAGGAAATGGGAGACGCCGTCACCGTCGACGGGCTCGACGAGCAGCTCGGCGATCGCGTCGTCGACGGTGTCGTGCACCGGGGTGTCCGCGCGCAGGGCGGTCAGGAAGCGGTGCTCCAGCGCCGCCCGGGTGCGCAGCAGGTCGGGGTCCCACTCGTGGTCGGGGCTGACGCCCGCGAAGCCGCGGTAGTGCAGTTCGTAGCAGAGGTAGAGGGCGAGCTGGAGGTCGTCGCCGTAGGCGTCCGCCACCGCGACCTCTTCGGGGCGCGGCAGCGGTCCGGCGTCGAGCAGATGGCCCTTCACGGCGGCCGATACCGGTCCCCGGGGGATCGGCAGCCGTGGGCCCGCGTGGTCGTGCGTCATGCGGGCCGGGTACCCGGGCGGCGGCGGGCCATCCACGGCGTGGGGCGGGACGGGAAGCGGGCACTCCGGGGTGCCGGGGTGCCTCCGGGCCGGCGTCTGCCCGACCTGCCCGGAGGCACTCGATCGCTCCCCCTCGGACCAGGAAGTTCCCGGGCCCCGGTTCAGGTCGTCGCGGCCGCGAGGTGCAGCCGCACCGGGTCCGGGGGAGTGGGCGCCTCGGCGACGCGGGTGATCTCCGCCCACCAGGACGCGCCGTCCTCGATGTGGCGCAGCAGCACGCCCTCGCGGATCGCCCACGGGCAGATGCTGACCGTCTTCAGGCCCGTCAGCTTCAGCGCGGTGTGCCCGACCACGGCCCCGGCCAGGCTCTGCCGGGCGCGCGGCGCGGAGATGCCGGGCAGCCCGGCGCGCTGGGCGACCGGCAGAGCCGCCAGCCGGCCGACCGCCTCCCGCAGGTCCGCGCGGTGCAACTGCCGCTCCTCGAACGGGCCGTGGCGCCCCGGCGCCGCCCCGCACAACCGGCCCAGCTGCTGGAACGTACGTGAGGTGACCACCGCGGTGCGGGGCCCCTCCCAGCGGATCCGCGCCGCCACGTCCCGCAGCTGGTGCCGGACCTTGCGGCGCAGCGCGCGCATCTGGTCCGGCGCGGGCGGCTCGTCGTCCGGGAAGAACTCATGGGTCAGCCGTCCCGCACCGAGCGGCAGCGAGGCCACGAAGTCCGGCAGTCGGCCCCGTCCGAAGGCCACCTCGAGGGAACCGCCGCCGATGTCCAGCAGGGCCAGCGGTCCCGACCGCCAGCCCATCCAGCGCCGCGCTCCCAGGAACGTCAGCTCGGCCTCCAGCTCGCCCGGCAGGGTGCACAGCGCGACCCCGGTCCGCGACCGGACGGCGCGCAGCACCTCCTGGCGGTTGGGGGCGGCCCGCACCACGGCGGTCGCGAAGGCCAGCGGACCGGCGGCACCCCAGCGGGTCGCGGTCCGGCTCGCCTCCGCGACCGCCGTGACCAGCCGCTCCACCGCCTCTTCGGGGATGTCGCTGCCCGGCTTCACCTGCTCGCTCAGCCGCAGCCGCCACTTTGCGGTGTGCACCGGCAGCGGCACCCCGCCCTCGGCGTCCGCCACCACCAGCCGGACCGTGTTCGATCCCACATCCACCACGCTGATTCTCATGGCCCGGTGGGTACCCCGGTCCGGACGCGCACACGCACGCCGGGGGGAGCCGTAAGCGAATCGCAAAGCCGCGCGAGGGCGCGGGACTTGGAGAGGGGCCGCCGTCTCCCTGCGGACGGCGGCCCCTCGGACCGGTGCGGCTCAGGTCCCCCGGATCACATGTGGACGACGGGTGCCGCGTCCTCGTGCTGCTCCGGAACCCCGCGGCGGTAGAGCAGGAACGCGATCACCGCGCCGGCGGCGAACAGGCCCGCCGACCACCAGAAGGCGGTGGTGTAGCTCTCGATCGTCGCCTGGGCCCGGACCAGCTTGTCGGCCGGGTTCTTGCCGACCAGGTAGTTGGTGGCGGCGCTCGCGGCCAGCGTGTTCAGCAGGGCCGTACCGATCGAACCGCCTACCTGCTGCATGGCGTTGACGGTGGCCGAGGCGACGCCCGCGTCCTCGGCCGCCACCCCGCCGGTGGCCAGCTGCATGGCCGCCGGCATCACCAGGCCGAGTCCGGCACCGGTGATGATCAGCTGCGGCAGCACCGCGCCGGCGTAGCTCGAGCCGATGTCGATCGCGGACAGCCAGGCCATGCCCGCTGCTGCGATCGCGAAGCCCAGCGGCACGACGGCCTTCGGCCCGATCCGCGGCACCAGGACCGTGGTGCCGAGCTGTGCCGCCACCATCAGCGCCCCGACCATCGGCAGGAACGCCACGCCCGTCTTGGTCGGGCTGAAGCCGAGGTTGAGCTGGAGGTAGTAGGTGAGGAAGAGGAAGACGCCGAACATGCCGCCGGCGGAGATCAGCACGGCGAGGAACGAGGCGGCCCGGTTGCGGTCGAGCAGGATGCGCAGCGGCAGCAGCGGGTGCCGGGCCCGGGTCTGCCACCAGGCGAAGGCGGCCAGCAGCAGGCCACCGGCGAACAGGAAGCCCCAGGTGAGCGGCGAACCCCAGTCGTGCGTCTCGGCGTTGGAGAAGCCGTAGACGAGGGAGAACAGACCGGCGGCGACGAGCACCGTGCCCGGCACGTCCAGCTTGGCGCTCGCGTCGTCGCGGTGGTTGGTCAGCAGCACCCAGCCGCCGATGAAGGCGACGACGGCGATCAGCACGTTCACGTACAGCGTCCAGCGCCAGTCGAACGCGTCGGTCAGGACGCCGCCGAGCAGCAGGCCCACCGCACCGCCGGCACCGGCGATGGCGCCGTAGACGCTGAACGCCCGCGCGCGCTCCTTGGCGTCGGTGAACGTCGTGTTGAGCAGGGAGAGCGCGGCCGGGGCGAGCAGTGCGCCGAAGGCGCCCTGCAGGGCGCGCGCGGTGACCAGCATCCCGAATCCGTTCGCCGCACCGCCGAGCGCGGAGACGCCGGCGAAGCCGACCACGCCTATGAGGAAGGCGGTCTTGCGGCCGAACAGGTCGGCGATACGGCCGCCGAGCAGCAGCAGGGACGCGAAGGCCAGGGCGTAGGCGGTGACGATCCACTGCCGGTTGCCGTCGGAGAAGCCGAGGTCGGCCTGGGCCGAGGGCAGGGCGATGTTCACGATGGTGGCGTCGAGCACCACCATCAGCTGCGCTACGGCGATGACCGCGAGGATCCACCACCGCTTGGGCGACGCCTCGGGCGGCGCCTCGACCGCACCCTGCTGGGTGCCGTCGGTCAAGGTCTTCTGGGACATGGGAGAACCACTCCAGGGAAGTCGTTCGAGCAGTTTCTAAACGAAACGGTTTCGTACACGTCGAGATTAGACCACCCCGAACGAAACGGCAACGTTTCGCTGGACGTGACGAGCGCCATGTATTCCTTGACAGGAATATAACCGTGGCGGCATATTGGAGCCATGTCCGACAGCGCTCTCTGGACCGCTCTCGCCGACCCTCACCGCAGGGCCATCGTCGTGCTGCTCCTGGAGCGGCCGCGGCCCGTGGGCGAGATCGTGGAAGCGTGCGGTCTGAGCCAGCCGAGCACCTCCAAGCACTTGAAGGTGCTGCGCGAGGCCGGCCTGGTCCGGGTCCGGCAGGACGCGCAGCGTCGCGTCTACGCCCTGGACCCGGCGCCGATCGCCGAGCTCGACGCGTGGCTCGCGCCCTACCGCGAGCTGTGGAACCGCAGCCTGGACAAGCTGGGCCGGCGCCTCGACGAGACGGCGCCGGACGATCCCGAGGAACCCGCCCCGAAGGACTGATCCACCATGGCCGCTGATCTCACCGGCACCTATCTGACCCTGGACGACGGCCGCCCGGCCGTCCGCTTCAGCCGCGTCTACGACCATCCGATCGAGCGCGTCTGGCAGTTCGTGACCGATGCCGGGGAACTCGCCCAGTGGTTCCCCTCCCGCGCCGAGATCGACCCGCGCCCGGGCGGCACGATCACCTTCGCCGGCGACCCGAACATGCCCGAGTCCACGGGCCGGGTGCTCGGCCTCGACGAGCCGCGCCACCTCTCCTTCGAATGGGGCGGCGACGAGCTCCACTTCGACCTGGAGGCCCTGGACGAGGGGCGCACCCGCTTCACCCTCACCAACGTCCTGCAGGCGGCCGACACCGCGTCCCGCAACGGCGCCGGCTGGGAGGTGTGCCTGGCCGCGCTCGACGCGAAGGCGCGCGGCGAGCGGATCGAGGGACCGCACGCCGGGGCGAGCACACCGTGGAAGGAGTTCTACGACCGCTACATCGAGGCCGGTGTGCCCAGCGGGGCACCGGTGCCCGGCCTCGACTGACCCCTCACGCCATCTGGCGCCGCACCAGCTCGTGCAGCCGCCCGCCCGTGTCCGCGAGCAGCTGTGCGGGCGGGCCCTGCTGGGCGATCTTCCCGTCCTCCATCACGATCACGCGGTCGGCGTCCAGGACGGTGGACAGACGGTGCGCGATGACGATGCGGGTGGCCTGGAGGGCCTTGGTCGACTCGATCACCGTGCGCTGCGTCTCGTTGTCGAGGGCGCTGGTCGCCTCGTCGAAGAAGAGGATGCGCGGCCTGCGGATCAGCGCCTGCGCGATCATCAGGCGCTGACGCTGGCCGCCGGAGACGGCACCGCTGCCCGACACGATGGTGTGCAGGCCCATGGGCATCCGCTTGATGTCCTCGGCGAGACCCGCCATCTCGGCCGCCGCCATCGCCTCCTCCGGAGTGTACGGCTCGGTCCCGCAGATGACGTCCAGGATGGAGCCGGTGAACGGCTGCGCGTGCTGCAGCACCACACCGCACTGCCGGCGCACCGCCGACTGGTCGAGCGCGGCCAGGTCCTGGCCGTCGTACAGGACGCTGCCCGAGACCGGCTTGTCGAAGCCGATCAGCAGCCTCAGCAGGGTCGACTTGCCGCAGCCGCTGGGGCCGACGACCGCTACGAACTCGCCGGGACGCACCTCGAACGACAGGTCGTCGAGGACGAGCGGGCCGTCGTCGGAGTACCGGAACGACAGGCGCCGCGCCTCGATGGCACCGGTCAGCGGGCCGGGCCGGGTGGAGCCGGTGCGCACCTCCGGGGTGGCGTCCAGCACCGGCTTGATCTCCTCGAACAGCGGCAGCGCGGCCACCGTGGAGACGAACGCGCCGGTCAGCTGGGTCACCGAGGTCAGCACCATCGTCACCGAGGTGTTGAAGGTGAGGAACGCGGCCGCCGACATCACCCCGCGCGCCGGACCCGCCAGCAGCATGAACATCAGCAGGGTGCACAGCGGCAGATACACCGCGCCCAGCACCGTGGTGAGGTTCTTGATCCGCCCCACCTTCTGCTGCAGTTCTCGGCTGTGCGCGAACTCCGAGGCCCAGGCCGCGTACGCGTAGTTCTCGGCCGCCGCCACCCGGAGCTTGGGCAGCCCGCGCAGCGTCTGGAACGCCTGGTTGTTCAGCTTGTTGCCGAGCACGACCAGCTTGCGCTGCCAGCGCACCTGCCACAGGCCGAGCCCGAGGAAGACGGCGCCGATGACGACGAGCATGCCGATCGCCGCGAAGGCCATCGAGGCGCTGTACCAGAACAGCAGGGCCAGGTTCATCGCGCCGATGGTCACCGACTGGGCGACGACGGGCCCGACGCCCGCCATCAGCCGGCGCATCGCGCTGATGCCCATGGCCGCGCTGGCCAGCTCGCCCGTCGAGCGTTCCGTGAAGAACTTGGTCGGCAGTCTCAGCAGCCGGTCCCAGACGGCCGGTTGGAGGGTGGCCTCGATCCGGCCCTCCATACGGAGGATGGTCAGGTTCTCCAGCAGCATGAAGGCCGCCGCCACCAGGCTGGTGAGCATCACGGCCAGGCAGACCTGGACGATCAGGTTCGTCTCGGCCTTCGGCACGAACTCGCCGAGCACCTTGCCGGTCGCGATCGGCACCAGCGCGCCGATCGCCACCGTGACCAGTCCGCTGACCAGCAGGTTGGTCAGGTCGCCGCCGGTTCCCTGCATGCTGAACCGCAGCAGCCGCAGCGGGCTGAGCGCGCGGTCCGGGAGCGGGCGGTAGAACATGACCGCGCGCGGCTCGAACTCCTCCGCGTTGGCCTTCTCGATCGGGGTCTCACGCCCGGTCGCGGGGTGTACGGCTACGTAGCCGCCGCGCCGCCACAGCAGCGCGACCGGCGCACCCGACAGCGCCCGGTGGCCCACCAGCGGGCCGACGTTGTCCCGCCACCAGCTGCCGTCCAGGCGTACCGCCCGGGTCCGGACACGGGAGGCGATGGCCACGAGTTCCACCGGGTCCAGCCGGTCGTTCTCGGTGCCGCTCTGCGCGGGTTCGGCCAGCGTGATCCCGGCCGCGTCCGCGACCAGCCTGCACACCGCGTACGAGGCGTCGGCGTCGGCGGCCGTGGTGCGCTTGCCCGAGGACTTGCCGATGGAGGCCAGCAGGGTGCGGTCGGCCTGGGCCCGGACCGCCTCGCCCGCCTTGATGCCTGCCGCCGTCCGGGTCTCGTGCGTACGCTCCAGCTGCTCGATCCAGCGGTCCAGCGTGGTCAGCAGCCGGTACTGCTGGTCGACCATGCTCTGCCAGACGCCCGGGTCCATCAGCAGGTCGGCAGCCGCCTCGGCGCCGTAGAGGGAGCCGTACTGGACGCTGCCCGGCGGCACCTGCATCCAGAAGACGTCGTCGTCCGTCATCTCGGCGGCGCGCTCGGTCGCCATCGGGGCCTGGAAGAGGATGGACAGGCTGCGGCCCACACCGAGCGCGAGGGCGTACTCCAGGGGGCTGGTCTGCGGCGGGACGTACTGGGGGTTGCCGTAGTCGTCGTAGGACCAGGTCTGGGTGTTGGCCGGCTGGTACAGCTCGCGCAGTCCTATGCGGTGCACCACGCAGTCGCGCAACGGGCGCGCCACCAGGGTGTGCTGGGGCCCCGGGACCGGGCCGAGCAGCAGCGACCCCGCCTCCAGGCGGCCGAGGTGGTGCCAGTGGCCCTGCTGCACGGCGTCCACCGCGAACAGGTCGAGACTGCCGGACGCGACCAGCCACAGGACCTGCGGGCCTTCGAGGTCGAGCCGGGTCAGGCCGGTGCAGTCGACGCGCGAGCCCATGGACCCGAGCGCGCCGAGGACCAGGTCGCCTTCCTGAGAGGTCGTCATCTCACCGTTCCCTGACCAGCGCGGCGTACGCGCCGCCGCGCGCCACCAGGTCCTCGTGCCGTCCGCGTTCCACGATCGTGCCGTGCTCGAGCACGACGATCTCGTCGCTGTCGCGCACGGTGCTCAGCCGGTGCGCGATCACCACGCAGGCGCAGCCGCGCCGGCGCAGGTTGTCCATCACGACCAGTTCGGTCTCCGCGTCCAGGGCGCTGGTCACCTCGTCGAGGACCAGGATGCTGGGCCGGCGCACCAGCGCGCGGGCGATCTCCAGGCGCTGTCGCTGCCCGCCGGAGAAGTTGCGGCCGTCCTGCTCGACCTTGCTGTGGATGCCGCCGGGGCGGCGCGTGACGACGTCGTACAGGGCCGCGTCCCGCAGGGCGTCCACCACGGCGTCGTCCGGGATCGACGGATCCCACAGCGCCACGTTGTCGCGGACCGAGCCCTCGAAGAGGAAGACCTCCTGGTCGACGAAGGAGACCGAGGCGGCGAGCGCGCCGCGCGGGATGTCGTCCAGGCGCCGTCCGTCGATGCGGATCACGCCCTCCCACGGGGTGTACAGGCCCGAGATCAGCCGGGAGACGGTGGACTTGCCGCTGCCGGAACCGCCGACGAGGGCGACCTGCTGGCCTGGGCCCACGGTCAGGTCGAAGCCGGTGAGCAGCGGCTTGTCGAGCGGGTTGTAGCCGAAGCTGATGTTCTGCAGCTCGACGTGGCCGTGCAGGCGGCGCGTGGAGTCGCCGGCACCGTTGCGGCCGTAGAGCGGGTCGGCCTGGAAGTTCTCGACGTCCTTCAGACGGGCCACGTCGGCGGCGAAGTCCTGGATGCGGCCCGCGACGCCGTT
Source organism: Streptomyces sp. NPDC050534 (assembly GCF_044457745.1). NCBI lineage: Bacteria > Bacillati > Actinomycetota > Actinomycetes > Kitasatosporales > Streptomycetaceae > Streptomyces > Streptomyces sp. NPDC050534. Next base: position 48,078 of record NZ_JBITHF010000025.1, on the reverse strand, counting down.
GAGGCGGGTGATCGGGGCGGTGAAGCGGGTGACCAGCGACTGGAAGGCGACCAGCAGGCCGACCGAGATGCCGCCCTCGACCGCCCGCATGCCGCCGATCCACAGGATCACCGCACTGTTCAGCGAGGCGAGCGTCGGCGCGACCACGCCCAGCCAGGCGCTCGGCACACCGAGCCGCTGCTGCTCCTCCAGCGTGGTGGCGTGCTGCCCGGCCCACTTGCGGAAGTAGCCGTCCTCGCCGCCGGTCGCCTTCATCGTCTCGATCAGCTGAAGACCGGTGTACGCGGTGTTGGTCAGCCGTGCGCTGTCCGCGCGCAGCTTGGCCGTCCGGGTCGCACGCAGCCGTACGACCACCCGCATCGCGACGATGTTGAGCAGGGCGACGCCGATGCCGACGAAGGTCAGCTGCGGGTCGTAGGTGTAGAGCAGGATCGCGTACAGCACGACGACCACGCAGTCCACGCCCGCCGCCGCGAGGTCGCGGGCCAGGGTCTCGGCCACCTGGTCGTTGGACTGCAGCCGCTGCACCAGGTCGGCCGGGCTGCGCTGCGAGAAGAAGGTCACCGGCAGCCGCAGCAGATGGCGCAGAAAGCGGGCGCTGGAGAGGGTGGAGGAGATGATCCGGCCGTGCAGCAGGTTCGACTGCTGGAGCCAGGTCAGGACCACGGTCAGCAGTACGCACGCGCCCATCGACGCGAACAGCACGGTCAGCAGCGAGGTCTGGCCGCCGATGAGGAACTCGTCGATGTAGGTGCGGCTGAGCGCCGGCACCGCCGCACCGACCAGGACCAGCAGCAGGCTCGCCAGCACCGCGGCGGGCATGGTGCCCGCGGTACCGCGCAGCCGGGCGGGCATCGCGCCCAGGATGCCGGGCTTACGGCCGCCCTTGGTGAAGCCGTCGCCGGGCTCCATCACCAGCACGACGCCGGTGAAGCTGCCGTCGAAGTCCTCCATGGGCACGAAACGGCGGCCCTTGCCGGGGTCGTTGATGTAGACCCCGCGGCGGCCGAAGCGGCGCCCCATGCCGTCGTAGACGACGTAGTGGTTGAACTCCCAGAACAGGACGGCCGGCGTCTTCACCTCGGCGAGGGCGGCCGTGTCCATCTGCATGCCCTTGGCCGTCAGGCCGTAACTGCGCGCCGCCTTCAGCAGGTTGCTGGCGCGCGAGCCGTCGCGGGAGACGCCGCAGGCGATGCGCAGCTCCTCCAGCGGTACGTGCTTGCCGTAGTGGCCGAGGACCATCGCGAGGGAGGCGGCGCCGCACTCCACGGCCTCCATCTGCAGGACGGTGGGGGTGCGGACGGTCTTCGACTTCCCCGTGGGCACGGGGCGCTTGGGCGGAGCGGCGCGTCGCCTGCTCCGCGTCTCCTGTGCGGTGCTCACGGCAGCAGCCAATCGACGGGACGCTGATCGGCCAGCCGGATCGAGCCCGAGGCCATGGTCATGGAGGAGAGGCGGAAGGGCGGCCCGTCCTTGGACGACCACCGGTAGCCGCTCTTCGTGCTCGACGACTTGTCCAGTTTGACCAGTACGGCCACCGGGCGGCCCTTCTTGGTGAACTGCTCACCGAGCTGGCTGTCCCCGAGGAACGCGGCGATCTGCTGGGACGACTGCGCGGAGCGGTCGACCGACTTCACATGGCCGTGCAGCACGCCGTACGTCTGGGTGGGCACCGAGGAGACCGTCAGGTCCACGCCGGCGTTCGCGGGTATGGAGGCCGCGTTCTCCGCCGGGACGTAGACCGTGGCGTAGAGCGGGTCGTCGGCCTTGGCGACCTTCTCCACCGCGGCGACGTTCGCGCCGGTCTGGATGATCTGGCCGATGGTGGCGGCGAGGCCGGTGATCCGGCCCGCGGCGACCGTACGGACGACGGTGTCGCCCTGGGCCGTCTTCACCTTCAGGACCGGGGCGTCGGCCGGCAGGCGCTCGCCCTGCTCGGCGAGGACCGCTGTGACCTGACCCGCGACCGGGCTCTGCAGGATGTAACTGCCTTCGCCGTGGGTGAGGATGGCGGGCGCGCCGACGGTGGAGGTCACCGAGCCGGTCACCGCCCACACGGAGGCGGCGGCCACGGCGACCACCGTCACGGACAGCACGAGCCAGCCCTGGGGGCGGGCGAAGCGCACCGGAAGGTCCAGCTCCTCCGGCGACTGGAGCTTGGCGAGGGCCTGTTGGCGGAACTGCACGGAACTTCCCTCACCTGAAAACGAGAGAGGACCGGCTCGCGCGAGCCGGCTGGTTCACGACAACCGAAGGCCCCGGAGCCGCGATACGACTCCGGGACTCAACGATCACAAAAGGTGCGATCAGAGACCGGCGACCAGGTTGGTGACCGGAGCGGTGCTCAGGCCGGTCACACCCTCGACGGTGCCGATGGCGGTGTTCAGAACGCCGGAAACCGGGGCAACGCCGTCCAGGGCACCGGTGACGGTGTTGACCGCGTTCACGGAAAGGCCGCCGGAGACGTTGTCCAGCTCGGCGTCGGAGATCTCGACGGTCTCAACGCGGGGGGTGGAGTTCATGATGGAACTTCCCTTCGTATGGATATTTCACAAGGGGGGAGCGGCCCCCCTCTGGGGGACAGAGCGACGGCCGCGACCGCGAGCGCCGGGCGCCCGTTGCCGGGAACCCTTCGCGGCCCCCGCGGTGCGATGGATCAAAGCACGGTGCGGGGCCGGGCTTCCAATCAACCATGCGTCTCACCAGGCAACTTGGACCGCAGGGGTACCGATCGGTGCAGGGCTGCGCACGAATCGGTGGCGACTTCTTCACATGCGTCACGGCATTGGTTCGCCCGGGGTCTTGCCGCCGGATCGACGAATCCGACACTCCCGTCACAACGGCCCGGCGCAAGGCGCGGGCGTGTGCAGATCCTTCGTGCGCGGTGCCCCCGTTGCGTATTGGCTGTGCAGATTGGTTGAAGCTTGGATTCAGATGCGTGTTCTGAACGGACGGTCGCCGTTCGACTGCGGAGCGTGTCAGCCCAGCAGTGCGTAGACCGTGCTCGCGCGGGCGGCCAGTTCCCCTGACGCCGCGTCGGTCATCGTGATGTCCGCGAACGCCATCCGGCGGCCGAGCTTGGTGAGCACCGCCTCGATCAGGACATCCGCGCCGGTCACCGCGCGCTGGAACGACGTGGACTGCTGCACCGTCGTCATCGGGACGAACGCCCCGCGCGCGGCCGACACCGCGATCACGGTGGCCGTGTCGGCGGCGGCCATCAGGGCCTGCCCCGACAGCCCGCCGCCCTCCCGCGACAGCCGGTCCGACCAGGGAAGGCGCAGTGTGGCCCGGTCGGCACCCAACGCCTCCACGGTCAGGCCCAGTTCCAGGACCCAGGGGGCGAAGTTGGCGGAGAGGATCTTGTCGGCTTCGGCGATGGTCATCGTCATATGGGCGATTGTTCCCCGCGTCGGTTCGCCGGGCGCGCGTCATGGCCGATTCGGCATCGGGCAAAGCGAGTTGGCAAACGGAATTGAACGCACCGTGCGGCCCGTGCGTACCAACAGCCATCCAGGCGCCCGAACAGAACAGCTGCCGTACGGCGGCACAAAGACTCCGGTCCCCCCAGGAGGTCGAGAAGTTTGAGTCACAAGCGAATTCCGAAGCGCAAGGCCGCGATCGCGGCGGGCAGCGTCGTGGCGCTCGGCGCGGCCGCAATCCTGCTGCCTCACGCCAACGCGTCGCAGGGCGGCTCGTCGACCGACGCCGCCCCCAAGACCATGAAGGCGACCGACGCCTCGGATCTCGCCTCGCAGCTTCAGAGCCTTCTCGGTCAGGCCTTCGCCGGGTCGTACTACGACGCCGCCGCCAAGCAGCTGGTCGTCAACGTCATACCGGGCGACAACAACAACGTGGTCGTCCAGGCGAAGAAGGCGGGCGCGAAGGTCCGCGAGGTCAGCAACAGCCTCGCCGCGCTGAAGACGGGCGCGCAGACCCTGAAGGCCAAGGCGACCATCCCGGGCACGGCCTGGGCGGTCGACCCGAAGACCAACAAGCTCGCGGTCTCGGCCGACTCCACGGTCACCGGCGCCGACTGGAACAGACTGACCTCCACGGTCAAGAGCCTCGGCGACGGCATGGCCACCGTGAAGCGCTCCTCGGGCACCTTCAAGACGCTCGTGTCGGGCGGCGACGCCATCTTCTCCCAGGTGCAGGGCGGCACCGTCCGCTGCTCCCTCGGCTTCAACGTCAAGGCCAGCGACGGCAGTCCGGCCTTCCTGACCGCCGGTCACTGCGGCGTGGCCGCCAAGCAGTGGTCCGACTCCGAGACCGGACAGCCCATCGCCACGGTCGACCAGGCCACCTTCCCCGGCAACGGCGACTTCTCGCTCATCAAGTACGACGACCCCAACACCCAGGCGCCGAGCGAGGTCAACACCGGCGAGGGCCAGCCCGTCCAGATCACCCAGGCCGCCGACGCCACCGTCGGTGAGCAGGTCTTCCGTATGGGCAGCACCACCGGTCTGCACGACGGCACGGTCACCGGTCTCGACGCCACGGTCAACTTCCAGAGCGAGACCGACCCGAACGGCGTCGACACCGTCACCGGCCTCATCCAGACCGACGTCTGCGCCGAGGCCGGCGACAGCGGCGGCTCCCTGTTCACCCAGGACGGCAGCGCGGTCGGCATGACCTCCGGCGGCAGCGGCGACTGCACCAGCGGCGGCGAGACCTTCTTCCAGCCGGTCACCGCCGCCCTGCAGGCCACCGGCGCCACGCTCGGCGACGGCGGTGCGGGCGCCGCCGGCCAGGCCGGCTCCGCCGACCCGTCCGCCTCCGCGAGCGACGCGGCCGGTGGCGGCGACGCGGTCGGCGGTGGCGGCACGGCCGACCCGTCCGCCACGGCGAGCGACGGGACCGGTGACCAGTCCGGGGCCGGCGCGGGTGACCAGTCCGGCGCGGGCACCGGTGACCAGTCCGGCACCGGCACGGGCGACCAGAGCGGTGCCGGCGCGGGCGACGGTTCGTCGTCCCTCACCGGGACCAACTGAGTCGTCCTTCACCGGGACCAACTGAGTCGTCCCACGTCTCGATCCACTGATCGGCCAGATCCGCATTCCGGGTCCACGACGGACGGTCCGGCCCTCCCGCACGAGGGCCGGACCGTCCGTCGTGCCGGTGCCCGCCCCTCAGTCCTGCGCCCGGGCCCTGAGGAGCAGCAGCGCCACGTCGTCGAGGCGTTCGCGTGCGGCCGGGCTGTGCCGTACGAGATGGTCGGCGAGCTCGTCCAGGGGCAGTTCCCCGGCCTCCGCCAGACGCTCGCCGAGCCCGGCGAGCGCGTCCTCGATGTCCATGCCGGGGGACTCGATCAACCCGTCGGTGTAGAGGGCGAGTACGGAGCCGGGCGCGAGGTCGACCTCCGTCGTCGGGTACACGGCGGTGTCGTCTATGCCGAGCAGCGGGCCGCCGGCCAGGTCCAGCACCCGCACCCGTCCGTCAGGGCGGCGCAGCAGCGGCGGCGGATGTCCCGCCCGGGCCATCACCGCCCGCCCACGCGCCGGATCGAGCCGCAGATACAGACAGCTCGCGAACAGGTCGGTGCCGAGGTCGATCAGCAGCCGGTTGGTGCTGCGCATGACCTCCTCCGGAGCCTGACCGACCGTGGTGTAGGCGCGCACCGCGGTGCGGATCTGCCCCATCAGGCCGGCCGCGGTCACGTTGTGGCCCTGCACGTCCCCGATCACCGCCGCGGCCACGCCCTGCGAGGGCACCAGGTCGTAGAAGTCGCCGCCGATCTCCATGCCGTGCGTGGCGGGCAGATAGCGGGAGGCCGCCTCCAGGCCGGGCAGCGGCGGCAACGAGTGCGGCAGCAGCGCCTCCTGGAGGCCGTGCGCCAGCTGGTGCTTGGCGTCGTAGAGCAGGGCCCGCTCCAGGGCCTGCGCGATCAGGCCGCCCAGACTCGTCAGCACGGCCCGCTCGTCGGCGGGAAACGCGTGCGGTTCCGAGTAGGCGAGCACGCACGTGCCCACCGGCCGGCCCGAGGCGACCAGCGGCAGATAGGCCCAGGCCGCGAAGCCGTCGGGCGTGGCGTGCCGCGACGGATACAGGCGCTCCAGCTGCTCCCGCGAGTCGAAGAACGCGGGCACCCCGGTGTTGAGGGCGTGCGTCCCCGGCGTCGGCTCCGCCAGCGGCAGCCCGTTGAACCGCTCCACGACCTGCGGGTCCTCGTAGCCGCGGTGCCCGAGCACATGCAGCCGTCCCGCCCGTGAGCCGAGCATCACGAGCGCCCGGCTGCCGACGGCCGGCGCGATCTCGTCCGCGACGAGTTGCACCACGTCCTGCACGCCCGCCGCCTCGGTGAGCGCCCCGGCCAGGGTCAGCACCTGGGAGATGGTGACCAGCCGGGACGGGGCGTTGCCGGGCTGCGGGGCGGCCCTGTGCATCTCCGCCACCGCCCGCGCCCGGGTGACCCGGACGCTCAGCCCGGACGTGCTCGGATACAGCCGGAACGACAGCCAGTCGCCGGGCGGGCGCAGCGCCACGAACGACGTGGTCTGCTGGCTGAGCAGCGCGGCCCGGTAGCGGTCCTCGTAGACGGGGTCGTTCAGCCAGGGCACCGACGCCCACAGCTGGGTGCCCAGCAGCCGGCTGACCGGGAGCCCGATCAGCTCGGCCGCCGCAGCGTTGGCGAAGCTGACCCGGCCGTGCAGATCGAGCGAGCACAGCCCGTACGGCAGCCGCGACACCATCCGGGCCGCCTCCACCGAGCCGAGTGAGCCCGCCGCACCGCCCACCTGCGGCGCGCCGAGCAGATCGGGCTCCTGCAGTACGGGACGGCTGTCCTCCACGGCTCGCTCCAGCCGCAGCGCGAGCCGGCCGCACGCCGCGGTCAGATGCTCGCGCTCGCGGTCGGACAGTTCGGGCGGATGGGCGCCGGGCCAGGTCACGAAGACCGCGCCGTACGCTTTCGACTCCGTCGCCACCGGGAGCGCGGCCAGCGAGAAGTGGTACGGCAGCACGACGGAGATCCGGGGATAGCTGCGCGCCATCTGCTCCTCACCGCCCACCCACACCAGCCGCCGCTCCCGCACCGCGTCGGCCACCGGGATCGGCGCGCTGAGCCCGACCCGCTCCCAGGGGGCGGCGAAGGCGCGGGGCAGCCCGGCCATCACGGCCATCTCCAGCACGGGTTCGCCCGGCGCCAGCAGATACACCGCGCCGGAGTGCGCGTGGACCTCGTCCATCATCGACGCGAGCGCCAGCGACAGCAGCGGCCGGCCCACTCGCGTCCTCGCGGCCGCCGGCGCCTGTACGGACCTCTGCCCGTCGGACACGCCGACCACCTCCTCGCCCGGCCGCGCGACGGGTCCCAGGGACCAAATCTGCCCCGTGACGGCCGCTCGCGCACGGCGAGCGGTTCTGCGGGCGCCGCGCGGTCCGGCACACGGACGCAGGAACTCCCCCGCAACGGTGAAGAACGGCCCCGTACCCCCTCGGCCCGGAATCATTCCCTCTCACTCGTTGCGCGTGGTGGTGCGTGAACGCCGTGCCCGCGCCCCCGCGCCCCGTAATGGCCGGAACTTCGCGCCCCTGGCGTGGTCGCGGGCGCGAAGAATGGGCACGCGTTCACCACTAATTCCGACCGCGGACGAAAACGAGGGGCGGGCTGTGATCCGGGTATTACTGGTGCACGATGCGTGTCTGGTGCGATCGGTCCTGGCGGAGTGGCTGCGAAGGGAACCGGACTTCCGCGTGGAGGACACACCATGGCGAGGGGCGCACGGCCGGGCACGGCTGCTGCGCCCCGATGTGTGTGCGGCGGATCTGGAGGCCGCGGACACATACGGCGTTCCACCACTCGGTGACCTGTGCTTACGCGGCCAGGACGAGATACGGCCGAGACTTCTCGTCCTGGCGAGTGCGCACCGGCCCGGCCTGCTGAAGCGGGCCATCGAGGCCGGGGCGACCGGCTATGTCGACAAGGCGGGCTCACCGGATCACCTGGTGCGCGGGATCCGGCGGGTCGCCTCGGGGGAACGATTCGTCGACGACTCGCTCGGCTACGGCTTCCTCAAGGCCGCCGAGATGCCGCTGACCCGGCGCGAACTGAGCGTGTTGTCCCTGGCCGCCGAGGGCGCCTCCGTCGCGGAGATCGCGGGGAGCCTCCACCTGTCCCACGGGACCGTGCGCAACTACATGGCGGCCATCACCCGCAAGACCGGAGCCCGCAACCGCATCGACGCGATCCGCATCTCGCAGGGGGAGGGCTGGCTGTGACGCCGTCCTGGGGAGGGCCGCGCCCGGTGGCACGGGCGCCCAGCTGCCGACGAGCTCCCGGTACTGCGGCGACGTCTCCAGCAGCTCGTCGTGGGTGCCGTAGGCCGTGCCCCGCCCGTCCATGACCAGCACCCGGTCCGCGCGCCGGGCCGAGCTGATGCGGTGGGCGACGACGACGAGGGTGCCTCCCGGCCGCCGCGCGAACGCACGCTCGGCGGTTTCCTCGGCCTGCGGGTCCAGATGACAGGTCGCCTCGTCGAGCAGCGCGAGCGGGGCATCCGACAGATAGGCCCGGGTCAGCGCGATCAGCTGCCGTTCGCCGGCGGAGAGCGCCGCCGGGTCGATCTGGGCGCCGGGCCCGCCGAGCGCGTCGAGCAGCGGACGGAGCCCCACGGCGTCGGCCGCGTCGAGCAGTTCGGCCTCGGGCACCGGGTCCGGCCGGAGGTGGGCGAGGTTCTCGGCGACGGTGCCGGTGAAGACGTACGCCTCCTGCGGGATGAGGACGCGATACCGCGCGGCCGCCGCGGAGGGCACCGGCAGCCCGCCGACCCGGATCGTGCCGTGACGCGGCTCCAGCACCCCCGCGACCAGCGCGGTGAGCGTGGACTTCCCGATGCCGCTGGGGCCGACGACGGCCAGGTGGGAGCCGGGGGCGAGGCTGAGGTCGAGGTCCTTCAGCACGGGGGTCGCGGCCGGGCCGTAGGCGAAGGTGACGGAAGTGAGGGAGAGGGCGGGGGAGTGCTCCTCGGGGCGTCCTCGCGCGGGCGCCGGCGCATGGGGCGCGGGCGCCGAGGTGAGGCGCCGCAGGACCACCGTCAGGCGTGATCCGCTCGTGCCGAGGCCGTGGACCAGGTTGCCCAGGGCCGGGAGGAGGGACTGGGTGACGTAGGCGAGGGCGCCGACCAGGGCGCCCGCCGTGACGCCGTGGGCCAGGAGCCAGGGGGCGGCGGCGAGCAGGAGCACGATCGGGACGTGGCCGCCGATCGCGAGCGCGGCCACCCGTACGACGCCCCAGCGGGCGAGGGAACGGGCGGCGCGCAGCTCGGCGTCGACACGCTCTCCCGTGTCGGCGGCGATTCGTTCCTCGGCACCGGTGGCGGTGATGTCCCGCAGCCCCGGACACACGGAACCGAGGCTTTCGGCCAGAGCCTCGTCGGCGACGAGGAACTCCTCCTGCCGACGGGCCAGCGGCCGCAGCGAGGCCGCGAACAGGGCGACTCCGGCCACCAGCGGCGGCCCTACGGCCAGCAGCAGCATCGGTGCCAGCGAGCAGAGCCCGGCCAGCGCCCCCACCGCCGTGAACACGAACGAGCGCGACACCATCACCAGCCCGGCGAAGGTCTCCCGCGCGATCTCCACCTGCTGGGTGAGCCCCGACAGCGCCCCGCCGCCGGCCTCCCGCACCCCGCGGCCGACCACCCGTTCCACGAGCCGGTCCCGCAGGGGTTCGACGAGCGCGGCGACGGCCGCGTAGACCCGCCCGGTCCCGTACGCCCCCACGACGACCCCGAGCCCGGCCACCCCGAGCCAGGCGAGCCCGACGTCCACCCGCCCGGCCAGGAACCCCGCGTCGAGGGCGCGCGCGGGGGCGTACCCGGTGAGGAACGTCTGCCCGGCCTCCAGTACGGACCAGCCTGCGAGCCGCAGGAGGACCCCACGGCGGGACCACAGGAAACGAAGGCCACGCGCGCGGAGGCCGTCGCGAGGCTCCTGCCGCCGGACCTTGTCCCTCATCCCGGCCCCCCGTCCCCGAACACCGCCCGGTACCCGTCCGTCCGCCACAGCTCCGCATGCGTCCCCACCGCCCGCACCCGCCCGCCGTCCAGCCACGCCACCGCGTCCGCCCGGGCCGCCGTGGCCGCCCGGTGGGCGATGAGGAGGCGGGTGTCGTGGGTGCCGTGGGTGAGGAGGGAGCCGGTGATCCGGGCTTCCGTCACCGTGTCGAGGCTGGAGAGCGCGTCGTCGAGGATGAGCAGGCGGCCGCCGTGGGCGAACGCGCGTGCCAGGCCGAGGCGTTGGGACTCGCCGCCGGAGCGCGGGGCGTCGGCGCACGGGGTGGCGTAGCCGTCCGGCAGGCGCCGTACGAAGTCGTCCGCGCACGCGAGGCGGGTCGCTTCGCGGACGGTCGCCGGGGAGAGGGGCCGCGGGCCGAGAGCGATCGCGTCCTCGACGGTCGTGCCGAGCAGGGCGGGACGTTCGAAGGCGTAGCCGACGGCCCGGCGCAGTTCGCCGTGGCTCAGGTCGCGCAGGGGGACGCCGTCGAGCAGGATCTCGCCGGCGTCCGGGTCGGCCAGGCGGCCGGCGAGCGCGGCGAGCAGCGACTTGCCCGCCCCGGAGCGGCCGACCAGAGCGAGCGTGGTGCCACCGGGGACGACGAGGTCGACGCCGTCGAGCACGGTGCGCCCGCCGCGCCGGGCCGTCACACCGCGCAGCTCCAAGCGCCCCGGGCCCGGCGGCAGCCGGCGGTCGCCGTGGGCGGTGGCCGGCTCCGAGAGGACCTCGGCCAGGCGCCCGGCGGCCGCCCTGGCCCGGGCCAGGCTCGCGAACTGGCCGACCAGCACGCCGACTCCGGTCGCGAGCACCGCGTACCGGGACGCCGCCAGCACCTCGCCGACCGACAGCCGATGCCGGGCCAGGAGCAGCCCGGCCACGGCGACGACCCCGAGCTGCAGCAGCGGCGCCACGGTGCTCGCCTGCGCCGCGGCCCGCCCCTGCACCCGCCACATGCGGTGTCCCGCGCGGGACAGTTCAGGCAGCGGCCGCAGGATCCGCGCCGCCTCCTTGTCCGCCGTGCCCGCCGCCTCGATGGTGCGGTGACCGGCGGCCGCCTCCGCCAGCGCGCCCGCGATCCGCCCCTGCACCTGCTGGTAGTCGGCCACGCAGCGGGTCGTGTCACGGGTGAAGGCGCGCAGCAGCAGGGTCAGTACCGGTGCCCCGGCCAGGAACACGGCCGCCAGCCACAGGTCGATGAGGCCGAGCGCGACCATGCCCCCGAGGGGTCCGGCGAGCGCGGCGAGGAGGGCGGCGCGGGCGGCCGGAGCCGTTCCCGCCTGGGAGGCGTTGCCGACGAGCCGGGCGACGAGGTCACCGGGCCCGAAGCGGGCCGCCGCGCGCGGGCCGACGGCCAGCACATGCTCCGTCAGCCGTCGCCGCAGCCACGCCGTCGTCCGTGCGTCGACGGTGCCGCCGAGCACGGTCTCGCACGCGTCGAGCAGCACGGCCAGCAGCACGAGGCCCGCGCAGCACAGCACCCAGCGGGTCGCGGGGGCGTGGGCCAGCAGCAGGTCGAGGGTGCGGCCGAGCGTGGCCGGCAGAAGCAGAGCGGCAGCGGTCGACGCCACACTCACCAGGCCCAGGGCCACACTTCGGGCCCCGCTGTGCCGGGTGGCGGAGTTCAGCAACCCGGCGGGATCTGCGGCACGAGTCGTCATGGTCGCCATACGACCGCTGCCTCGCATCCGGGGGTCGCAGGGGGAGGTCGCAGGGGGTGCGCAGGGCCCCGGGCGGACCGTCCCTCGCGGGAGCGGACCGCCCGGAGCCATGGGCGTTCGGTGAGCGTCAGACGCAGAGGATGACGCTCGCCGCGCTGACACAGGAAAGCAGGCTGACGGTGCTGCCGCCGCCTCCGCCGCCCGTGTGCTCGTCGGATTCCATCGTCTGCAGGTCGAGAAGTGCCATGGTGGTGTCCTTCCTTCGGTTTCCATCCGTGGGGACGGGGTTGGGTCACGACTCCGTCAGGTCGCGGAGCCGAGTCGTGGGAGCCGCCGCAGCGGCGGCAGGAACGGCAGGTGGGCGCTGCCTTCGCAGGCCGCCTCGAGCGCGAGCAGGCAGCCTGCCGTTCCGGTGGCGAGGTCCATGGAGAGCCGCATCATCTGGTGGCCGGGGAAGGCCAGTTGGCCTTCGTACGCCATCGCGTACCAGCCGAGTCCGTCGATCTGCTCGGCGAGCCGCCGGGCCGTCGCGTCCGGCTGCGTGGTGCGGGCGAGGTGCAGGATCAACCCGGCGCGGCCCTGGAAGAGCCCGGGCTGCGCGTAGAAGCGGGAGGTGGCGGAGACGAGGATGCCGGCGCGCGCCTTGTCGAACTCCGCGTCGTCGGTGTGCTCCAGGAAGTCGTCCAGGACCATGCCCAGTCCGGCGCTGCCGTCCCCGAGGTAGGGCAGCGTGCGCCAGCCCTCGTCGACCTCCAGACCCCCGCCGCTCGGCTGTACGACGCAGCACTCCAGGTCCCGGCTCAGCGCCTCACGGGCCGCCTCCAACAGCCGTGACTCACCGGTGCGTTCGTACTGGCGCAGCAGGAACAGCGCGGGACCGGCCGCTCCCCGCAGCAGTCCGGCCCGCCGCCTGCGCGTCTCGGGACGCGGCTCGGCGAGGCGCCGTACGAGAAGGTCCGCGGCCTCGGACGACCGCTCGCGCAGCTCCGGCTCGCCCGTGCGGTCGGCCAGTTCGCTGAGGACCAGGCCCAGGCCGGCCAGGCCGCCCTGGAGGTCGGAGGAGAGGTTCTGCCACCTCTCCGCGAGGACGACCTCGATCAGGTCCAGGGCCGGCTGCCGGTGGCCGAGGCGGTCGAGTACGTGGGCCACGCCCGCGAGTCCGTCGTACAGGCCGAGCGGTGTGCCGGCCGGCGGCGGGTCCGTGTGGGCCAGCAGCCAGCGCTCGCCCTCCTCGTACCGCTCGGCCCCGCTCTCGGCCAGCGCGTACAGCACTCCGGCCGCGCCGTACGCGAGTCCGAGGCCGCCGCCGTCGGAGAACTGGGCGATGTCGCCCGGGAAGAGCCGGTCGTCGCGCTCCGGGGTGGCCGAGGCGAGGATCGCCTTGACCATCGAGTCACGGCTGTGCGGCCGGTCGGCGGGCCGCACGTACGCCGGGGCGGCCGGGCCGGCGCCCCGGGTGATCTCCTCGACCGCCTCGTCCAGGAACTGCCGCGGCACGTCCGGGAATTGCTCCGCGATCACCTCGGCCAGATGCGCCGCCTTGCCCCGGTCGACCACGAACAGGGTGGTGATCGGCAGGAACAGCGCGAGCCGCAGGCAGGCGAGCGCATAGCGGTCGACGGCGGTGCCGGTGCGGTCGGGCGGGGCGAAGAAGCCCGGGTGGGCGACGACTTGGCGGCCGTTCTCCGCCACCGGGGCCGCCGCCTCGAAGTCGAGCAGGAACACCGACTCGTCGTCGGGGGCGACCATGATGTTGAAGACGTGCAGGTCGTTGAAGACGATGCCACGCGCGTGCACCGCCTCCACCGCGCGCTCCACCGCCCCGTGGATGCGTACCGCCCACTTGGTGTAGCGCGCCACGGCGTCGGGATCCGGGTCCGGCGTGAGCAGTGGATGCCGTTCCGCGAAGTAGGAGTTGAGCGGGCGCCCCTCGAGGAAGTCCATGACCAGGAACCGGTGGTCACCGAGGGTGAACCAGTCCCGCACCTCCGGCACCACACCGGTCCCCGCCACCTGTTCCAGGGCCTGCTTCTCGCGCTCCAGCCGGGCGATCGCGTCCGCACCGTCGGAGGCCAGCCCCGCGTGCGGCCGGCCCTCCTTGAGGACGACCTTGCGCCCGTCACGGGTGTCGGTGCCCGCGTACACCCCACCGCCGTTGGAGAAGTGCAGGGCCTTCTCGATGCGGTACGGCAGGTCGCCCACCGTCGTGGTGTTGCGGGCCGCCAGCTGCGGCTCCAGGAACGCGGGCAGGGTCACCCACTCCGGTACCTGGAAGGACGGCGCCCGCCGGTCCGGCACCAGCCGACCCTCGCCGTCGCGCACCGCGGGCACGAGCGAGCCCCGCTCGTCGACGGTGAAGGTGCGGGCGAAGGCGCCGTAGCGGACGTAGAGCGGACCGTCGTTCCAGCGCAGGTCGGTGAGGATGTACGGGCCTTCCAGACCCTCCAGCAGCGAGCCCAGCTCGCGCAGCACCTGCTGGAGCTGGTCCTCGTCGGCCGGGTAGACGGTGACGAACTTGCCGCTGGTGTCGCGGCCCGCGTACTTGGTGTTGCGCAGATGCAGCAGATGCGGGGCCGGCACGAACTTGAACGGGATGCGGCGCGGTACGCAGTAGTCCCACACGGCCGCGGCGATACGCTCCGCGTCGGCCCGCGTGGCCGAGGCGTGGATCTTCCAGCCCTGGGCCGGGCCCGGCACCGGGCTCCCGTCCGCACCGATCGGCTGCAGCATCAGCCAGTCGCCGATCCGCGCCGACGCCCAGCCCTCCGGCACCCGGCGGCGCGCGGTCCCGAACCAGGTCGCGTCCTGCTGTCCGGGTGCGCCGAGCCGGTCCGGCGTCTCGTAGAAGTGTCTGTCGGCGAGCGCGTACACCTCGTACCGCTTGTCCATACGTCCCCCTCTGTGGTCCGGCATCGAGATTTCCAGCCGGGAGGTGGCGCGGGACAGTCACGGGTGTCACCAGAACACCGTGCGATACGCATGCGTCAACACATGTTCGGCGGGTTTCGACCGGGCGGGTCCGGCAAGCCGCACGGAATGCGCACAGGGGCTGCGCGCGCGTCGCATACGCGCTGTAATACGGACGTGGTCAGTGAGGGCGCTGAGGGACGCAGAACTGGAACGCTGCGTGCCGAAGACGCCCTGAAAGCGCTCACCTCCGGTCCCGCCTCACCCGATCGGGTGCGCCGTGTCCTGGAACAGGCGCTCATCTTCGCCGGAGCGGCCTTCGTCGCCGTGTACGCGCCGGGCGAGGACGCCGACCTGCTGTGTCTCGCCGATGCGGCGGGTGTGCCGAGGACACTGTTCGGCCTGCGGGAGACCTATCCCCGCGCCGGCAGCTCCCCCGTGGCCCAGACGCACCGCTCCGGAAGCCCGGTGGCGCTCGGGCCGGAGGACGCGGGCGCCGGCGCGCAGGCGCGGGACTTCTTCCTCACGGTGCTTCCCGTGCCCGGGGACGGCGACGGCGGCGGCGCCTGTCTGCTGGCCGTCAGCGAGCGGCCCGACGGCTTCGACACCGAGGACCGCAAGTGCCTGGAGCTGATCGCCGACGCCGTCGGCTGTCCCACCCCGGCCCGGGCCCCCGAGGGCGGCGAGCTGCCGGCCAACGCGTTCAGCCTGGCCATGGACAGCGGCCGGGTCGCGGTCGGTGACGACATCCTGGAACTGTTCGCCCTCACCCGCGCCGAGTTCGACGGCAAGGTGGAGACGCTGCTGGGCCTGACCGTGCCCGAGGACCTGCCCTCGCTGATGTCCGTGGTCGAGGCCGACCACGCGGCCCTCGGCGACCGCGACCTGGAGTTCCGGGTCCTGCAGCCCTCCGGCCCGCCGATGTGGCTGCGGCTGCGCGGACGTCTGGTGCCCGGCGGCGACGGGCAGCCCGCCCGGCTCGAGGGCACGGTCGCCGACGCCTCCAAACTGCGTTCCGACGTCACCGACGTGGCCCGCGTGCAGCGCCTCGCGGCCATGCTGGCCACCGCGGGCACGGTCCTCGACGTCAGCCAGGCCGTGGTCTCCGCCCTGCGCAAGCCGTTGCAGGCCGACCGGATCGCCCTCGCCGAGCTGGAGGGCGACCGGCTCGTCGTGACGGTCCTCGACCCGCCCGAACCCGAGTCCTGGCCCGAGCTGTGGCGCCTGGAGTGGCGCTCCGAATGGCCCGACGCGTCCGTGCGCGCCATGCCCACCCTCGCCGCCGCCCTGCGGGAGGGCCGCGCACACATCTGGCCCGCCGGCACGCCCCTCGAACCCGCGCTCGCCGACGTCGGCCCCGGCGGACTCGCCGTCCTGCCGCTGCCCGCCGGCAACCGTATGGCCGGCGCCTGTCTGATCGGCTGGGACGCTCCGCACGACTTCGGCCCCGACGAACGCGCCCTGCTCACCGCCTCCGCCGGCCTCGCGGGCCAGGCCCTGATGCGCGCCCACGCCTTCGACGCCGAGCACGAACTCGTCGGCATGCTCCAGCGCCAGTTGCTGCCGCGCCGCCTGCCCGAGCTGCCCGGCGCGGTCGCCGTCGCCCGCTATCTGCCCACCACGGCCGGCCTGGAGGTCGGCGGCGACTGGTACGACGTGATCCCGCTGCCCGACAACCACGTCGCCCTCGTCATCGGCGACGTCCAGGGCCACAGCGCGGCGGCCGCCACCCTCATGGGCCAGATGCGCACCGCACTGCGCGCCTACGCCGTGGAGGGCCACCCGCCGGACGTCGTCGTCTCGCACGCCAACCGGCTCCTGGTCGACCTGGAGACCGACCTCTTCGCCACCTGCTGCTACGTCGACGTCGACATGGAGGAGGGCTCCGCCTGGTACGTCCGCGCGGGGCACCTGCCGCCCGTGCTGCGCCACCCGGACGGCAGCACCCACATGCCCGAGGCGGAGGGCGGACCGCCGCTCGGCGTGGTCGCACAGGCCGACTTCCCGATGAGCGTGCTGCGGCTCCAGCCCGGCACGGTGATAGCGCTGACCACCGACGGCCTGGTCGAGTCGGCCGGGGCCGACATCGACGTCGGCCTCGACCGCCTGGCCCACGAACTGTCGCTGGCCGACCCCGCCCACCTCGGCCAGGTCGCCGACGCCCTGCTCGGCAACGCCCACCGCAGCGACGACGTCGCCCTGCTCCTGCTGCGCTACGACGGCATGACGCTGCGCCCGCAGCGCGAGAGCTGGACGGTGTGGCGCGTCCCCGAGGCGGTCGGGCACACCCGCCGCTTCACCCGGCGCACGCTGCGCGCCTGGGGCGTGTCACGGGACGACGCCGACGCCGTGCTGCTCATCGTGTCCGAGCTCGTCACCAACGCCCTCGTGCACACCGACGGCCAGGTCCGCCTCGACCTCACGCTGCTGGAGAACCGGCTGCGCGTCTCGGTCGCCGACTCCTCGCCCCGCACCCCCGTCAAGCCGACCAGCATCGGCTGGGAGGCCACCGGCGGCCGGGGCATCCTCCTCGTGGAGGCCATGTCGGACACCTGGGGGACGGTGCCGGTCAGCGGGGGCAAGCAGGTGTGGGCCGAACTCCCGATCGGCCGGCTCTGATCGGCCTGCTCTGCTTGGCCGGCCCTGGTAGGCCCGCCTCGTTCAACGCGCCGTGACGTTGGCCGTGATCAGCCGCAGCAGCTGCTTGGCCAGGGCGTCCTGCTCAGGCGTCAGGCCCATGGCGTGACCGATGGCGAGGGGTACGGCGGCCGCCGCCTCCCGCAGCTGTGATCCGGCCGCAGTGAGCCGGATGGCGACCGACCGCTCGTCCTCCGTACGGCGTTCCCGGCGCAGCAGCCCGTTCGCCTCCAGCCGTTTCAGCAGCGGGGACAGGGTGCTGGACTCGAGCTGGAGCGAGGCGCCCAGTTCCCGTACGGAGATCGAGTCCTGCTCCCAGAGCACGAGCATGACCAGGTACTGCGGGTAGGTCAGGCCGAGTTCGTCGAGCAGCGGGCGATAGCGCGCGGTGACGGCGCGGGAGGCGGCGTACAGGGCGAAGCAGAGCTGGTCGTCGAGGAGCAGCGAGCCCTCGCTCGGTTCCGCTGCGGCTGGGCTCACGACGTGGCTCCCGGTTGGAGTGCTGTTCACGGCGGTCACACCCTATCGTTCGGGTCCGTTCGATTGTATCGAGCACAAACTGATACTGCCCTTATTAGTTGTGCACGACTTAATCGTGGACTACTGTTCAAGCCGTGCCGCAGCCCGCGGCAGCTCATCCGAGGAGGCGCCATGTCCACCGCACCCCGCCCCGTTCTCGAGGCCGCCGCCCAGGCCTTCGCCGAGGCCACCGCGAACCCGCCGTACCTGTTCGACCTCGGACCGGTCGAGGGCCGCAAGGCCGTCGACGAGGTGCAGTCCGGCGACATCGCCAAGCCGGCGGTCGACGAGGAGTGGATCACCGTGGCCGGCGGCCCCACCGGCCAGGTCCGCGCCCGCGTCGTCCGCCCGGCCGGCGCCGCCGGCACCCTCCCGGTGATCCTCTACATCCACGGCGCGGGCTGGGTCTTCGGCAACGCCCACACCCACGACCGGCTGGTGCGCGAACTGGCCGTCGGCGCCGGTGCCGCGGTCGTCTTCCCCGAGTACGACCTCTCGCCCGAGGCCCGCTACCCGGTCGCCATCGAGCAGAATTACGCCGTCGCGCAGTGGGTCGTCGAACAGGGCGCGTCGAAGAACCTCGACGCCTCCCGCATGGCCGTGGCCGGCGACTCGGTCGGCGGTAACATGACCGCCGCCCTGACCCTGATGGCCAAACAGCGCGGCGATGTGCGGCTGGTCCAGCAGGTGCTGTTCTACCCGGTGACCGACGCGAACTTCGACACGCCCTCCTACCACCAGTTCGCGGAGGGCTACTTCCTGCGCCGGGACGCCATGCAGTGGTTCTGGGACCAGTACACGACCGACGAGGCGGAGCGCGCCCAGATCACCGCCTCCCCACTGCGCGCCACCACCGAGCAGCTCACCGGCCTGCCGCCGGCCCTCGTCATCACCGGCGAGGCCGACGTCCTGCGCGACGAGGGCGAGGCGTACGCGAACAAGCTGCGCGAGGCCGGCGTCCCGGTCACCGCGATCCGCCACCAGGGCGTCATCCACGACTTCGTCATGCTCAACGCCCTGCGGGAGACCCACGCGGCCGAGGCCGCCATCGCCCAGGCCGTCACCACCCTGCGCGGGGCACTGGGCACCGCCTGACCGTCGAGCCTCGGTGGCCGCCCGGGCCCGCCGGGCCCGGGCGGCGGCCGTGGCCCGGTCGCGCGGTCCCTGGCGGCGAGCGGCGTTTCGTCCGGCCGCCGCGGGGGACCCGAAAGCGGGCGTCGACGTAGGAAGAGGATGAGTCACCGTGACCGCGCAGACCACTGACAAGCTCGTGATACGCCGGCCCGAGTCCGGCTGGTCGAAGGCGCGGCGCCTGCGGGGCAAGGGCGTCGTGCGGACCTGCATCCCGGCCGTCCCCGAGAGCGACGCGACCCGGACGGACCAGTACGGCCCGGAGGAGAACATCGTGCGGGGCGAGGACTGAAACCGGGCGCATGACCGGCCCGTGGGACGGCTCAGTCCTTACCAAGAAGCCACCTAGTAAACGTTCGCCTTACCGTGATCGACGCTAGGGTGAAGCAGATGAAGGCTCTCGTGCTGTCCGGCGGTGCCGGTACCCGATTGAGGCCGATCACACACACATCGGCCAAGCAACTAGTCCCCGTGGCCAACAAGGCCGTGCTCTTCTATGGACTGGAATCCATCGCGGAGGCCGGTATCACCGAGGTGGGCGTCATCGTGGGTGACACCGCTGAGGAGATCCAGGAATCTGTCGGCGACGGATCGAAGTTCGGGCTGGAGATCACCTACATTCCACAGGAGCGGCCCCTCGGGCTGGCCCACGCGGTGCTGATCGCGCGGGACTGGCTGGGTGACGACGACTTCGTCATGTATCTCGGCGACAACTTCATCGTCGGCGGCATCAGCCCCCTCGTCGACGAGTTCCGCCGCAACCGGCCCGACGCCCAGATCCTGCTCACCAAGGTGGCGGACCCGCGCGCCTTCGGCGTCGCCGAGCTCGACGCCGAAGGCCAGGTCGTCGGCCTCGAGGAGAAGCCGAAGGACCCCAAGAGCGACCTGGCCCTGGTGGGCGTCTACCTGTTCACGCCCCGCATCCACGACGCGGTGCGCGCCATCCGGCCGTCCTGGCGGGGCGAGCTGGAGATCACCCACGCCATCCAGCAGCTGATCGACGAGCATGCCGACGTGCGCTGCACCGTCATCAAGGGCTACTGGAAGGACACCGGCAACGTCGTCGACATGCTGGAGGTCAACCGCACGGTCCTGGAGACCCTCGACCGCCGCATCGACGGTGAGATCGACGAGGCCTCCGAGGCGATCGGGCGCGTGGTCCTGGAGGAGGGCGCGCGCATCGTGCGCTCACGCGTCGTCGGTCCCGTCGTGATCGGCGCGGGCACGGTGGTGCAGGACTCCTACGTCGGCCCGTTCACCTCCGTCGCGGAGAACTGCCGGATCACCGACAGCGAGCTCGAGTTCTCCATCGTCCTGCGCGACTCCTCGATCCTCGGAGTGGGCCGGATCGAGAACTCCCTGATCGGCAGGCACGCCGAGGTGACACCGGCGCCCAACGTGCCCAGCGCCCACCGCCTCGTCCTCGGAGACCACAGCAAGGTGCAGATCCATACATGAACCTCCTCGTCACCGGCGCCGCCGGATTCATCGGCTCCTGCTACGTCCGCACCCTGCTGGCCTCCGGCGCGCCCGAGGGGCTCCGGATCACCGTGCTGGACAAGCTCACCTACGCCGGGAACCTCGACAACCTCGATCTCGAACACCCCCAACTCCAGTTCGTCCAGGGCGACATCCGCGACGCCGAACTCGTCGACAAGCTGATGGGCGAGGCGGACCAGGTGGTGCACTTCGCCGCCGAGTCCCATGTGGACCGCTCGATCGCCGGCGCGACCGACTTCGTGCTGACCAACGTCGTGGGCACCCAGATCCTGCTGGACGCGGCCCTGCGCCACCGGGTGGGCCCCTTCGTGCACATCTCCACCGACGAGGTCTACGGCTCGATCGAGTCGGGCTCCTGGCCGGAGGACCATCCGCTGAGCCCCAACTCGCCGTACTCCGCCTCCAAGGCGTCCTCCGACCTCCTCGCCCTGGCCTACCACCGCACCCACGGCCTGGACGTGCGCGTGACCCGCTGCTCCAACAACTACGGGCCGCACCAGTACCCCGAGAAGGTCATCCCGCTGTTCGTCAGCAACCTCCTGGACGGCAAGAAGGTCCCGCTCTACGGCGAGGGCCTCAACGTCCGCGACTGGCTGCACGTCGAGGACCACTGCCGGGGCATCGAACTCGTCCGCACCAAGGGCCGGCCGGGGGAGGTGTACAACATCGGCGGCGGCACCGAGCTCAGCAACAAGGAGCTCACCGGCCTGCTGCTGGAAGCCTGCGGGGCGGGCTGGGACCGCGTGGAGTACGTCGAGGACCGCAAGGGCCACGACCTGCGCTACTCGGTCGACTGGAGCAAGGCCCGGGACGAGCTGGGCTACCGCCCGCGCCACGACTTCACCACCGGCCTCGCCGACACCGTCGCCTGGTACAGGGACAACCGCGCCTGGTGGGAGCCCCTGAAGGGGCGGTCGGCATGAGGTGGCTGGTGACGGGGGCCGGCGGCATGCTCGGCCGGGACACGGTCGACGAGCTGGCCCGGCGCGGCGAGGACGTGGTGGGCCTGGACCGCGCCGCCCTCGACATCACCCAACAGGCGGCTGTCGACGAGGTGTTGGCCGAACAGCGCCCCGACCTGGTGGTCAACTGCGCCGCGTACACGGCGGTGGACGACGCCGAGACCGACGAGGAACGGGCCCTGCTGATCAACGGCGACGGCCCCCGCCACCTCGCCCGCGCCTGCGCGGCGAACGGCGCCCGCATGATCCACGTCTCCACCGACTACGTCTTCGCGGGCGACGCAGGCACCCCGTACCCGGAGGACCACCCCACCGCGCCGCACACCGCCTACGGCCGTACGAAGCTCGCCGGGGAGCAGGCCGTGGCGAAGGAGCTCCCCACATCGAGCGCAATCGTGCGAACCGCTTGGCTCTACGGGGTCCACGGGCGTAGTTTCGTCCGCACGATGATCGATCTGGAGTCACGCCGCGACACCCTCGACGTCGTCGAAGACCAGCGCGGACAGCCCACGTGGAGCGCGGACGTCGCCGCACGCCTCGCCGACCTGGGCCCGCACCTGGGGCGCGGCGCGAGCGGTGTCTTCCATGCCACCAGCTCCGGCGAGGCCAGCTGGTACGAGCTGGCCCGCGAGGTCTTCAGGGGCCTGGGCGCCGATCCCGACCGGGTGCGGCCCGTGGGCAGTGAGGCCTTTGTCCGGCCCGCGCCCCGGCCCGCCTACAGCGTCCTGGCCCACGGCCGCTGGCAGGAGCTCGGCCTGCCGCCTCTGCGCGACTGGCAGGCCGCCCTGCACGAAGCTCTTCCACTGATCCGCAAGGAGTCCCTTCGTGAAACGCCATGAGTTCCTGCGGGAACTGCACAAGGTCACCGCAAACCGCAACTACCTGGAGATCGGAGTCAACGACGGCCGCAGCCTCACGTTGTCGCGCGTCCCCAGTGTCGCGGTCGACCCCGCCTTCAAGGTGGTCACGGAGATCAAGTGCGACGTCCACCTGGTGAAGGCCACCAGTGACGACTTCTTCGCCCGCGAAAACCCGCTGCAGTACCTGCGCGGCGGCCGGCACCCCGTGCGCAACCTGCGCCGGGGCCGCAGCCCCGTCGGGTACTGGCGGCGCACCACGCTGGACCTGGCGTTCATCGACGGCATGCACCTCTTCGAGTTCGCGCTGCGCGACTTCATGAACATCGAGAAGTACGCCGACTGGGGAAGCGTGATCGTCTTCGACGACATGCTGCCGCGCAGCATCGACGAGGCGGCCCGCGACCGGCACACCACGGCGTGGACCGGCGACGTCTACAAGGTCATCGAGATCCTGACCCGCTACCGGCCGGACCTCAAGCTGGTCCTCGTCGACACCCAGCCCACCGGCCAGCTCGTCATCTTCGGCGCGGACCCCAAGAACACCGTGCTGACGGACAAGTACGACGAGATCATGGCCGAGTTCGACGTGCCGGACCCGCAGAAGGTGCCCGAGGCGGTCCTGGAGCGGGTCAAGGCGGTCAAGCCCGAGGAGCTGATGGGCGCCGACTTCTGGAAGGCCATGGTCCGTGCCCGCAATCTCGGCCTGAGCAGGGCCCGCGGCTGGAAGGCGCTGAGCTCGGCCCTGGAGCCGTACGCGGTCAGTCGCTGACCCCGCTGCGCAGCTTCTCGTAGTAGGCGGTGCAGGCCCCGTACGACGGCAGCAGTCCGTCCCGCTGCGCCTCGGCCAGCGACGGGGCCTCGGCGTCCTTCGGCGACAGCAGCGGGCGGATGCCCTCGGGCCAGGTGATCCCCAGCTCCGGGTCCAGGGCATGCACACAGCGCTCGCGCTCGGGCGCGTAGCCCTCCGACGTCAGGTACACCACGGTGGCGTCGTCGGTCAGGGCCATGAAGGCGTGCCCGAGCCCCTCCGCGATGAACAGCGCGTGCCGGTTGTCGTCGTCGAGGCGCACCGCCTCCCACTGCGCGAACGTGGGCGAGCCGACGCGCAGGTCGACCACCACGTCGAGGATCGCGCCGCGCACGCAGGTGACGTACTTGGCCTGCCCGGGCGGCACGTCGGCGAAGTGCAGCCCGCGCACGACGCCCCATCGGGAGACCGAGCAGTTGGCCTGCTTCAGCGCCAGGTCGTACCCGGTGGCCTCGCGGAACTCCGTGCCGCGGTACCACTCGTGGAAGCTGCCCCGCTCGTCCGGGAAGGCCTTCGGCTCGAGCGCCCAGGCGCCCTCAATCCCCAGTGATCGCACTCTGTCACGCCTTTCCGGCTTTGGTCTTCGAATCGGTGCGTCGGCCGAGTACCACGGCGAGCTTCCGCCGCACCCTGCGGGCCAGCCGTCGCAGGGCCGAGGGCTGTGGAGCCCGTGCCACCGCGACCGAGTGGGAGTTCGCGCGCAGGGAGAGCGGCAGCGGCAGGAAGCGCCGTTCGGCGGCGTCGGGGGCCGCGCACAGGGCGGTCCGCCAGGTCGCGCCGCTGAGGTCGGCGACGGGCAGGCCGGCCTCCAGCACGGCTCCGTCCCCGGCCGGGGAGAGCGTGCCGGGCGTCTCGACCGACCGGGCGGGCGAGGTGAGCCGCAGCAGCACCGCCGTGCCGGCCGGCACGTGCAGCGGCAGCGGCACGCGCAACCGGTTCCCCGACAGGTCCACGGCGTCGGGCGAGACGCCGGCCAGCCCCAGCCGCTTGCTCGCGCGGTCGACGTCCAGGGAGAGATGACCGTGCTGGTCCGTCCAGTACGGCAGGACCACGTGCCCGGCCACGACGGCGGCGGAGGTGGCGGCGCGGGCCTTGCGCGGGCCCGGTCCGATGCGGGCCTCCTTGCTCCAACCGCCCACCCTGGCACGGGCGTAGGTGTCCCACAGCCCGATGCGCAGCGGTGCGCCTTCCACCGCGCCGGCGGGGTCGAAGGTGACCGTCGCGCGCAGCACCAGGCGGACGCGCCCGCTGTCCTCCACCGGCACGATCTCGCGGGTGACCTCGACCGGCTGGAAGTACTGGGCGCCGCTGGAGCGTTCGCGCACCAGCAGGTCCAACGTCGCCTGCCCGAACTGGGCGACGGTGTCGGCGCCCACCCAGGCGATCGCCTCGTCGGCGCTTGCGGGCGGGCCGTCCAGCGGGGTGGGGACACTGCTGCCGGGGAACGTCAACGGCGCGCCGCCAGAGGTGAGTTCGGCGGCGTAGTCGAACTTCAGCCTGCCCTCCCGCCACTCGAGCGCGCCGGGCCGGGCGCGCAGCGTGAGCCCGGCCTCCCACTCGGCGAAGGCCACGAGGTCGTCGTACCGGTAGGCGCTGATCAGTGAGGCCACGACCTGCTGCGTGGGCGGCAGTCCGGCGGCGACGGCGGGGCCGAAGCGCTCGGTGACGACGTGGTGGATCTCCTCGAACTGCTTGCGCCGGTAGTCGTCGGGCATGGCGAGGAAGCGCTTGGCGCGCATCCGCTCGACCATCTCGACGCGCAGCCAGCGCCGGAAGAGGCTGTCGCGGAGCGGGCCCGGCTCGGTGTACCGCTCGACGACGTCGAGCGCCTCCCGCAAGTTCTTGAAGTACCCGACGGGATCGAAGCGTTGGAAGCCCGCGTTGGAGGAGTCGTCGCGGCGGACGTGGTAGTAGCAGACGTAGTCGCCGATGACGGAGACGTTGGCGGCGCGCAGATAGGCCTCCACCACGAAGACATGGTCCTCGAGCCGCCTTCTGCCCTCGGGGAAGCGCAGGCCGATCTCGTCGAGGAAGGCCCGGCGGAACATCTTGTGCGGGGTGAGGCTGTCGATGAGCGGGGCGTCCTCGACGCTCGCGCGCGGCCGGTTGCTGCGGAACAGCTCCACGGGCACCTGGCGGCCCTGGCCGGCCATCTTGCCGACGACGACGTCGGCGCCGTTCGCCACGCCGTAGCCGTACATCCGCTCCAGGGCCTCGTCGCCGAGGTGGTCGTCGTTGTCGACGAACATGACGAACTCGCCCTGTGCGGCGGCGATTCCGACGTTGCGGGGCTTGCCCGACCAGCCGGAGTTCTCCTGGTGGATCACCCTGACCCGGGGCTCGTCCGCTGCCAGCGCGTCGAGCCGGGCCGGGGTCTCGTCGGTGGATCCGTCGTCGACGAAGATCACTTCGTACTCGTCGGGCGGGAGGGACTGCCTGAGCAGCGAGGCGATGCAGTCCTCGATGTACGGCCCCGGATTGTAGACGGGGACGATGACGCTGACCTTTACCGGCATCGTGCTCCGGGCCCCCTCGGGTCGCTCGCCGTGTGGATGCGGGTGGCCAGATGCTATCTCCGCCGGGGGCTTCGTCCCACTCCGGGGCCTTCCGCCGCGTCTCGGCGGGTCGGTCAGGTGTGCGTCTTGGCGAGAAGTTCCAGGATCTCCGCCGTGGTGCCCCGCTCGCCCAGGCGCGGGAAGATCCGCTCGACGCTGTTGCGGTGGGCCTCGGGGTCCAGGTCGGTCATGGCGTCGGTGGCGAGGGTGACGTGGTAGCCGTGCTCGTGGGCCGCGCGGGCGGTGGACTCCACGCCGATGCTGGTGGCGACACCCGTCAGGACGATCTGCGTGACACCGCGGCGCCGCAGCTGGACGTCGAGGTCGGTGCCGTGGAAGGCACCCCAGTTGCGCTTGGTGACGGTGATGTCGCCGGGGTGACCGGCCAGTTCGCCGACTATGGCGTCCCAGCCGTCGGGGCGGGTCCCGCCCGGGCGGGACGCCTCGTTGCGGCCGGGGACGGCGTCCGCGCCGTCGTCGGCGAAGGAGACCCGCACCAGGACGACGGGCAGGTCCCGGGCGCGGAAGGCGTCGGCGAGCCCGGCCGTACGCGTGACGACCTCGGTGGTGGTGTACGGCTGGGCGGGCGCGGCGACGATGCCGGCCTGGAGGTCGATCACGACGAGGGCGGTGCGCGGGTCGAGGGCGGTGACGGTCATGGGGGGCCTTTCGAAGGGTGCGGGTGTGCTGCTCGGTGAACGGTCGGTCCGCAGACGCCGGGAGGCGAGAGCCGGGAGCCGGGAGCGGGGGAGTGTCAGGGCCGGGTGAGCCGCTCCAGCAGTGTCAGCCCCTCCAGCACCGCCTGCCGCTCTTCCTCGGTGAAACGGTCCTGGAGGGCGCGGGCCAGCCACTCCTCGCGCGCCTGCCGGTCGCCCTCGACCCGTTGCCGCCCCGCGTCGGTCAGCGTGACGAGCTGGCGGCGGCCGTCGTCCGGGTCGGGACTGCGCCGGATCAGCCCGTGCCGGTCGAGTGCGGCGAGCGTGGTGGCCATCGACTGCGGCCGTACGCCCTCGGCGACGGCCAGCGCGCTCGCCGTCGCGGCGCCGTGCTTGGCGACCAGGGTGAGGGCGGAGACCTGGGGCGGTGTCAGCTCCTCGCTCTCCGCGACCTCCCTGATGCGGCGGCGCAGCCGGCTGAACACGACCCGCAGATCGCGCGCGGCACGGGCGGCGGAGTCGGAGATGCCCTCGGCGGGGTCGGCGGCCTTTCCGTTCATGGGTCCACCGTAAAACCGTGCAGCAAAACTGTCCAGCCCAGCCTGAACAGTTTCACCTGTAGATTTCCGGAAGTGCCCTCAACTTGGGTTCGGCCGACGCACCGGAGGGCCGGCTCACCCCGCGGCGCCGGCGCCCTGCCTAGGCTGCCGTCGTGCGCCTTCTGCTGACGACCGACACCCACCTCCCCAAGCGCGCCAAGGAGCTGCCTGCCCCGCTCCTGGCCGAACTACCGCGCGCCGACGTCGTGTTCCACGCCGGGGACTGGGTCGACACCGACACCCTCGACCTGCTGGAGGCCCGCTGCCGCAGACTCGTCGGCGTCCACGGCAACAACGACGGTCCGGCGCTGCGGGCCCGGTTGCCCGAGGTGGCGTACGCCGAACTCGGCGGCCTGCGCTTCGGATGCGTGCACGAGACGGGCGCGGCGCAGGGCCGCGAGGCGCGCTGCGCCGCCCGGTTCCCGGACCTCGACGTCCTGGTCTTCGGGCACAGCCACATCCCGTGGGACACCACCGCCCCGGGCGGCCTGCGGCTGCTCAACCCCGGCTCACCGACGGACCGCCGCCGCCAGCCCCACTGCACGTACATGACCGCCACCGTCGCCGACGGCCTGCTCACGGACGTGGAACTGCACCGGCTGCCCCGCGGTTAGCCGCCTGTTCCGGCGCGCGGCAGCGGGGGCACCCGGCAGCGGCGCCCGCACGTGGCCGCCGGTGCGCGGTGGCGTTGTCAGACCCGCCTGTTACCAAGGAACCATGACTGGATCACCGGCAACGCTCCTGCGGCGCGCAGTGAACCCGGTACGGCACCAGGGCTCGCCGCGCACCGTCCTGCTCGTCATGTGCACCGGGTACTTCCTGGTGCTGCTCGACGTCACCATCGTCAACGTCGCGCTGCCCGACATAGGTTCGGGCCTGGGCACCGACGTCGGCGGCCTGCAGTGGGTGGTGGACGGCTACGCGCTGGCGCTGGCCGCGCTGATGCTGACCAGCGGGACGGCCGGAGATCTCTACGGGCACCGCAGGGTGGTGCTCGCCGGACTCGTCGTCTTCGGCGCCGGCTCGCTCGCCTGCGGAATCGCGCCGGACGTCCCGGTCCTCGTCGCGGCCCGCGTGATCCAGGGCGTCGGCGCGGCACTGCTGCTCCCGGGCACCCTGGCCATCATCAGCCGCGCGTTCCCGGGCGATGCCGCACGGGCACGGGCCATCGGCGTCTGGGCCGGCATCGGGAGCCTCGCCCTGCCCGCGGGACCGCTGCTCGGGGGCGCGCTCGTCGAGGCCCTGGGCTGGCGGGCGATCTTCCTGCTGAACGTGCCGATCGTGCTGGTGGCCCTGGTGTGGGCCGCGGCGATCGTGCGCGAGAGCAGGGACAAAAACGCCCGCCGACCCGACGTGCCCGGACTGCTGCTCGCCGGTGTGCTGCTGCTGGCGACGACGTACGCCTTCATCGAGGGCGGCCGCGCGGGCGCCGGCGCGCCGCAGGTGCTCGTGGCGGCCGTGGTCGCGATCCTCGCCGTGCCCGCGCTGGCCGCGGTCGAACTGCGCCGCGGGGACGACGCGATGCTGCCCGTGGCGCTGCTGCGGCGCCCGGTCTTCGACACGGCGAACGTGGTGGCCGGGATCATGAACCTGGGCACGCTCGGAACGCTGTTCGTGCTGATGCTGTTCCTTCAGTCGGTACAGGGCCGCTCCGCGCTGCTCGCGGGCGCGACGGTGATACCGCTGTTCGCCCCGCTCGCCGTCGTCGCGCCGTTCGGCGGGCGCATCACGAGCCGGATCGGGGCACGTCTGCCGGCCACCGTGGGGCTGCTCATGGGCACGGCGGGGCTCGCGCTCCTGGTCCTGGCCGGACCGCACTCGTCGTATCCGGTCCTGCTGCCCGCCTTCCTGCTGTGGGGCGCGGGCATGGGCCTCCTGACCCCGGCGGTCGTCGCCGCGGCCATCGGGGCCGTCCCCGCCGAGCGCGCGGGACTGGCCTCCGCGATGAACAACACCGCACGTCAGACGGGCGGCGCGATAGGCATCGCGGTGGCGGGCGCGGTCGCGGGTGAGCCCGGCGACGGGGCGCGTTTCGTACGGGGATTCCACACGGTGGCGCTGGGAGCCGCGGGCCTTTACGCGGCCGCCGCGGTGCTCGCGCTGGTCATCCTGCCCGGAGTGCTCTTCCCGGGCGGCGGCGAGAGGTGATCCGGACGCTACGACTCAGCAGGATCCGGGCCGCTTCATGCGAATGGAAGCGGCCCGGGCGCTGCGAGTGTGCGTTGTCACGGACCTCCTTCCCGCAGAAGGTGCTGTGTGCGCGGAGTCCCTTTCGCCTCCGTTGAGCGGCGACTACCCCTTTCCCTACGGCTCACACATCGAAATTCGGTGGATCTGAGCCCGCGGTCCCGGTGAACTGGACCGCGTGCTGATCGACGAAACGCTCGTACGCCGTCTGCTCGCTTCCCAGTTCCCGCAATGGGCCCACCTTCCGGTCGCCCCGGTGCCGCAGTCCGGCATGGACAACGCCACCTTCCGGCTCGGCGAAGAACTGTCCGTCCGTCTGCCGCGCTACGCCCACTGGGCCGGCCAGGTGGAGCGCGAGCACCGCTGGCTGCCGCGCCTGGCCCCGCACCTGCCGCTGCCCGTCTCCCGGCCGCTGGCCAAGGGCGAGCCCGGCGAGGGCTACCCGTACCCCTGGTCCGTCTACCGGTGGCTGGACGGCACGACGATGACGCCCGACGGCCTGGCGGACCCGGTCCGCACCGCCCTCGACCTCGCCGGATTTCTCACCGCGCTGCAGGCCGTCGACGCCGCCGGCGGGCCCGGCCCGGAGCAGAGCAACGCCTTCCGGGGCGTGCCCCTCGGCGACTCTCGTGACTCGATCGCCGTGGAGGCCCGCGTCCGGCCCAAGATCGAGGCGCTGAAGGGCACGGGACTCGTCGACACCGACGCGGTCACCGAGGTGTGGGAGGAGGCACTCGCGGCGCCCGCCTGGGAGAAGCCGCCGGTATGGATCCACGGCGACCTGGACGCGGGCAACTTCCTGACCCGGAACGGCAGGCTCAGCGCGGTCATCGACTTCGGCACGCTGGCCGTGGCCGACCCCGCCGTGGATCTGGTCCCGGCCTGGAAGGTGCTGCCCGCACAGGCACGGGACGTCTTCCGCGAACGGGTCGGCGCGGACGACGCGACCTGGGCACGGGGCCGCGGCTGGGCGCTCGCCGGTTCGCTGCCGGTGCCGGACGATCCCTACTTCCGGGATCACCCGGCGCGGACCACCGCGGCTCTGCACCACCTGGAGCAGATCATCGCCGACCATCGGGGGAGCGCCCCCTGACATACCGGCCCGCCGGCCGTCAGTGCCGCCGCCTCCGCCGCAGCCCCAGGACAACCACCGCCACCACGAGAGCAGCCACGGCTCCGACCGCCGCCCGTTTGGCCACCGGCAGTCCGGCCGTACGGAGCAGGTCGATGGGCTCCGCCTCCGCGGGCGGCTGCCTGACCGGGGCCGCCTTCCCGCCCTCTGCCGTCTGCTCGCCCGCCGCGGGCTCCTCCTCCGCCGCGGGTGCGCCGATCCGCTCCGACAGGCAGTCGGCGAACTGACCGATGATCCGGTCGCCGACCTCCGCCATCACACCGCGCCCGAACTGCGCCGGCCGCCCGGTCACCGTCAGATCGGTCTGCACCGACACGGCCGTACCGCCGTCGCGCTCGGCCATCGTGGCGGTCACCCTGGCGCGCGCGGTGCCCTGACCGCGGGTCTCCCGGCCACTGGCGGTCAGCACCATCCGGCGCGCCGCCTCGTCCTGCTCGTCGAAGACCGCGGTGCCCTTGTAGGTGACGGTCACCGGACCCACCTTGACCTTCACCGAGCCGGTGACGGTCTTGCCGTCGTAGTCCTCGACGGTCGCCCCGGGCATGCACGGCGCCACGCGCTCGATGTCGAGGAGCGTCCCCCAGGCGTCGTCGACCGGGACCGGCACGGTGAACTCGTGGTGCAGTTCCATGACTTGCCTCCTACGGGCGTTGCGTCGACGGATGGATGGCGCCACCGGTGGCCGCCAGCGGCGCTCCGGTGCCGCCCCAGCGCAGCGAGATGATCTCCGCGGCGACGGACACGGCGACCTCCTCGGGCGTACGGGCGCCGAGGTCGAGACCGACCGGTGAGCGCAGCCCGGCCAGCTCGGCCTCGGTGAGACCCGCCTCGACCAGGCGTTTCATACGGTCGTCGTGCGTACGGCGGCTGCCCATCGCCCCGATGTAGGCGGCCGGCCGGCGCAGCGCCTCCTCCAGCAGCGGCACGTCGAACTTGGGGTCGTGGGTCAGGACGCAGATCACCGTGCGCTCGTCGGTGTAGGTCCCGCGGAGGTAGCGGTGCGGCCAGTCGACGATCACCTCCACGGCGTCCGGGAAGCGCTTGGGCGTGGCGAACACCGGGCGCGCGTCGCAGACCGTGACCCGGTAGCCGAGGAAGGTGCCGATGCGGGCGACGGCGGCCGCGTAGTCGATCGCGCCGAAGACCAGCATGCGCGGCGGCGGGGCGAAGGAGTGCAGGAAGACGGTGACCGCGTCCTCGCGGCGCTCGCCGTGAGGGCCGTAGTGGCGCAAGCCCGTTGCGCCGAGGGCGAGTTCGCCGCGCGCGTCGGCGGTGACGGCCACGTCCAGGCCGGTCGACCCGAGCGTGCCGGAGACCTTGTCGGGCCAGACGGAGAGGGTGGCCCCGATCGGCGCGGGCCCGTCCGTCACCGTCGCCACGGTCACCGGGCGGCCCGCCGCGACGGACTCCGCGACCTCCGTGAAGCCCGGATCGGTCGCCCCCGTGACGGGCCGGATCAGCAGCGTGATCTCGCCTCCGCAGGTGAGGCCGACCGCGAAGGCGTCCTCGTCGCTGTATCCGAAGGTCTCCAGCCGTGCCTCGCCGCTCTCCACGACCTCCTTGGCGAGCTCGAACACCGCGCCCTCGACGCAGCCGCCCGAGACACTCCCCACGACCTCGTCGCCGGGACCCACCGCCATGGCCGCGCCGGGATCGCGCGGTGCGCTGCGGCTGACGGTGACGACGGTGGCGAGTCCGAAGGGAGCGCCCGCCGTGTACCACTGACCGAGGGCCGGGAGGATGTCACGCACGATCGGCTCCTTCCACGAGGGCCCGCTCGGCCCCGCGTACCACTGCTGCCAGCTGTTCCAGCGCCGCCAGGCTGTGGCCCGCGACGAAGGCGTCCACGCTCGGCAGCGCCGCCGCCATCCCGGCGGCGAGGGGCGCGTAACCGGGGCGTGCCTTGAGGGGGTTGGCCCAGATCACCCGGTGCGCCAGCCGGTGCAGGCGGCGCATCTGGATGCCGAGCAGCTCCGGGTCGCCGCGTTCCCAGCCGTCGGACAGCAGCACCACGACCGCCCCGCGCGCCATGCCCCGCTGCCCCCAGCGGTTCAGGAACTCGCGCAGCAGCTCCCCGAGCCGGGTGCCCCCGCGCCAGTCGGGCACGGCCGCCGCGAGGGCGGTCATCGCCAAATCAGGGTCGCGGTGCGACAGTTCGCGGGTCACGCGGGTCAGCCGGGTGCCGATCGTGAAGACCTCCGTACGGCTGCCACGGGCGGCCGCGTGCGCGAAGCGCAGCAGCGCGTCCGCGTACGGCGCCATCGAACCGCTGATGTCCACGAGCAGCACGACCCGCCGCGGCCGATCGGCCCGGGTGTGCCGGCGCAGCCGGGCGGGCTCCCCGCCGAGCCGCAGCAGTTCGCGCACCGTGCGGTGCGGATCGACGTCCCCGCGCCGGGCCGGCCGCCGGCGCGCGGTGCGCCGCACCTCGCCGCGCAACGCCAACGCGGCCAAAAGACGGCGCAGTTGCTCACGTTCGGCGGAGTCCAGGTCGGCGACGTCACGGTGGCGCAGGACCTCGGAGGCACTGGCCAGCGCGGCCGCGGGCGGTCCCTGCGGGTCCTCCTCCCGGTCGGCCGCTCCGGGTTCGGGACTCTCCCGCATGACCAGCCGCAGCCGCGGCGGGGGAGTGCCGGGCGCCGTCCGCCCGGCCGGCAGCCCGCCCCCGAAGTAGGCGGCGAACACCCGCTCGAAGCGCTCCAGGTCGTCCCGTCCGCCGCACAGCGTGAGCCGTCCCGCCCAGTACACGTCGGCCCGCATCCCGGGCCGCAACTCGTCCACCGCCCGCAGGAAGGCGTGCACCCGCTCGGCGCTCGCATCGACCCCGGCGGCCCGCAGGGCGCGCGCGAAGCCGAGCAGGACGGCGTCGGCGTGCCCGCAGTCCGGAACCTGCCCGCTGTCCGGACCCTGCCCACGGCCCGGACCGTGCCCGCCGCCGCGCCCCCGACTCCCGCTCTCCACCCACCCGGTGCCGTGCGCCACAACGCTCACGCCCCTCGCGCCGCGAGCACCGCCGCCAGATCGAGCCCTTTGGCCCGCTCCGCGTCCTCGCGGTACTTCAGGACCGAACCCAGCGTCGCCACGGCCAGTTCGGCGTCCACCTCGGTCGCGCCCAGCGCGTCCAGAGCCTCCGTCCAGTCGATCGTCTCGGCGACCCCCGGCGGCTTGAGCAGGTCCTGGGAGCGCAACGCCTGCACCAGCGTGGTCACCTGCTCCGCCAGCCGCGCCGACACACCGGGCAACCGCCGTCGTACGATGGCCAGTTCGCGGGCGAAGCCCGGGTGGTCGAACCAGTGGTACAGGCAGCGCCGCTTCAGCGCGTCGTGCACCTCGCGGGTGCGGTTGGAGGTCAGCACCACCACCGGGGGCACCTCGGCGCGCAGGGTGCCCAGCTCCGGGATCGTGACCGAGAACTCCGACAGCAGCTCCAGCAGGAACGCCTCGAACTCGTCGTCGGCACGGTCGATCTCGTCGACCAGCAGCACCGACGGCTGCGTCTCCAGCGCCTTGAGCAGCGGCCGGGCGACCAGGAAACGCCGGTCGTACAGCTCGCCCTCCAGACGGTCGGCGTCCGTGACACCTGCCGCCTCCGCGGCCCGCAGGTGCAGCAGCTGACGGGGGAAGTCCCAGTCGTACAGGGCCTGTGAGGCGTCGATGCCCTCGTGGCACTGCAACCGGATCAGCGGCGCGCCGAGCGCCTCGGCGAGGGCGGACGCCAGCGCGGTCTTGCCCACGCCCGCGTCGCCCTCGCAGAAGATCGGCCGGTGCAGCCGCACGGCCAGGAAGCAGGCCGTCGCCAGCCCGTCGTCGACGAGGTATCCCGTCTCCTCCAGGCGGGCCCGGACCTGCTCCGGGCCGTCGATGTCCGCGCTCGGGTCGTGCTTGTGCGTGATCGGTCCTCACCCCATTCCGGCGGCGGTCAGCACCGCCCGCCTGGTGAGCACCCGCGCCAGGTGCTCGCGGTACTCGGGGGAGGCCGACATGTCCTGCGACGGGTGCGTCCCCTCGGCGGCCGCCTCGGTGGCCCGCTGCACGGCCTCGGCGTCCCCGGCTCCGGTCAGGGCCTCCTCGGCGGCCGAGGCGCGCACGGGAGTCGAGCCCATGTTGGTCAGGCCGATCCGCGCCTCGGCGATGTGCCCGTCGTCGCGCCGTACCAGCGCGGCCACGCCGACGATCGCGTAGGCCTGTGCCACCCGGTGGAACTTCTCGTAGTGGAAGCCCCAGCCGTCCGCCTTCGGCACCCGCACCTCCACCAGGAGTTCGTCGGGCGCCAGCGCGGACTGCAGGTAGTCGACGAAGAACTCACGTGCGGGGATCGTGCGCCTGCCGCCCGGTCCCTGCGCCACCAGCTCGCCGTCGAGAGCCAGCACCACCGCGGGCAGGTCCGCGGCCGGGTCGGCGTGCGCGAGCGAGCCGCCGAGGGTGCCCCGGTGGCGTACGGCGGGATCCGCGACGGTCGCCGTGGCGGACGCCAGCAGGGCCGCGTGCCGGCGCACCAGCGGGTCGTGGATGACGTCGTGGTGCGTGGTCATCGCGCCGATGACGAGCGTGGCGCCGTCCTCGCGCACCCCGCGCAGCTCGGCGATGCGGCCGACGTCCACGACCAGTTCGGGAAAGGCCAGCCGCAGCCTCATCAGCGGCAGCAGGCTCTGCCCGCCGGCCAGTACCTTCGCCTCCTCGCCGGCGTCGGCGAGCGTGCGCACCGCCTCGTCGACCGTGGCCGGCCGGGTGTAGTCGAATGCCGGGGGAATCATGCCTGGGCCTCCCTCACCGCTCGCCAGACCCGCTCGGGGGTGCAGGGCATCTTGATGTCGTCGACCCCCAGGGGACGCAGCGCGTCCACGATCGCGTTGACCACGGCCGGCGTCGACGCGATGGTCCCGGCCTCGCCGACTCCCTTGACGCCCAGGGGATTCGAGGTGGCCGGCGTCTCGGTCCGGTCGGTGGTGAACTCGGGCAGGTCCGCCGCCGACGGCACGAAGTAGTCCGCCATCGTGCCGGAGACCAGGTTGCCCTCGTCGTCGTACACGGCCTCCTCGTACAGCGCCTGTGCGATGCCCTGCGCGAGACCGCCGTGCACCTGTCCCTCGACGATCATCGGGTTGACGACCTTGCCCACGTCGTCGACGCAGACGTAGGAGCGGATGTGCGTCTGCCCCGTCTCGGTGTCGACCTCCACGGCGCACAGATGGGTGCCGTGCGGGTAGGAGAAGTTGTCCGGATCGAGCAGGTGCTCGGCGTTGATGCTGGGTTCGATGCCGTCCGGCAGGTCGTGCGAGGTGAAGGTCTCGAAGGCGATCTCCTGGATCGTCTTGCGGGCCTCCGGGGAGCCCTTCACGGAGAACACGCCGTCCGTGAAGTCCAGGTCCTGCTCGCTCGCCTCGAGGAGATGGGCGGCCACCTTCCGCGCCTTGTCGACCACCTTCTGCGCGGCGTGGTGGACGGCGGACCCGCCCACGACCAGCGACCGCGACCCGTAGGTGTCCATGCCCTGCGGGGACGCCTTGGTGTCGCCGTGCACCACCTCGACGTCCTCGAACGGCACGCCCAGCACGTCGGCGGCGATCTGGCTCCAGCAGGTCACATGGCCCTGGCCGTGCGGGCTGGTGCCGGTGACGACCTCGACCTTGCCGGTCGGCAGCATCCGGATGCTCGCCGCCTCCCAGCCGCCGGCCGCGTACCTGAGGTCGCGCAGCACCCGGCTCGGTGCGAGCCCGCACATCTCGGTGTACGTCGACACGCCGATCCCCAGGCGGACGGCGTCGCCCCGGCGATTGCGGTCGGCCTGCTCCGCGCGCAGCTTGTCGTAGTCGAACAGCGCGAGGGACTTCTCCGTGGCGGCCTCGTAGTTCCCGCTGTCGTACGTCAGACCCGCGATCGAGGTGTACGGGAACTCCTCGTGCCCGATCCAGTTCCGGCGCCGCAACTCCACCGGATCCAGGCCGAGTTCCGCGGCCAGGTCGTCCATGATGCGTTCGATGGCGTACGTCGCCTCCGGGCGCCCGGCGCCGCGGTAGGCGTCGGTGGGCGTGCGCGTGGTGAAGACGCCGGTGCAGGTGAAGTCGTAGGAGTCCATCTTGTAGATGGCCGGGTACATGAAGGCGCCCAGGATCGGGATGCCCGGGGTGACGAGCATCAGGTACGCGCCCATGTCGGTCAGCAGGTCGACCTTGAGGCCGAGCAGCTTGCCGTCCCGGTTCGCGGCGATCTCAAGGTCCTGGATCATCCCGCGGCCGTGGTGGGTGGCCAGGAAACCCTCGGAACGGGACTCGGTCCACTTCACCGGCCGGCCGATCTTCCGCGCGACGGCGAGGGCGAGGGCCTCCTCGCCGTACACCTGGAGCTTGGAGCCGAAGCCGCCGCCGACGTCGGGGGCGATCACCCGGATCTTGTGCTCGGGGATGCCGGTGACCACGGCCATCATGACGCGCAGGATGTGCGGGATCTGGGTGGCGGAGTACAGCGTGTACTCGCCGGATGCGGCGAGCGGGGTGGCGACGACCGCGCGCGGCTCCATCGCGTTGGGGATGAGCCGCTGGTGGTGGTAGCGCCGCTTGAGGGTGACCTCGGCGCGCTGCCGTACGGAGTCGAAGTCCTCGCCCGTCTTCAGCGGCCAGACGTAGCTGCGGTTGGTGCCCTTGTCCGAGTGGACCAGGGGGGAGCCCTCGGCGAGCGCGGCCT
Organism: Streptomyces sp. NPDC050534; assembly: GCF_044457745.1. Lineage (NCBI taxonomy): Bacteria > Bacillati > Actinomycetota > Actinomycetes > Kitasatosporales > Streptomycetaceae > Streptomyces > Streptomyces sp. NPDC050534. Next base: position 11,293 of record NZ_JBITHF010000025.1, on the reverse strand, counting down.
CCAGGTCCAGGACCGGGGGCAGCGGCTCGTAGTCGACCTCGATCGCCTCGAGGGCGTCGGCGGCCGCATAGCGGTCACGGGCCACCACGAGCGCGACCGGGTCTCCCGCGTAGCGCACCTCGTCGACGGCCATCGGCGGGTGGTCGGGCAGCACGATGTCCTCGGTGACCGGCCAGGCGCAGGGCAGCGAGCCCAGGCCCTCGGCGAGGTCGGCGCCGCTGAACGCCGCGATGACGCCCGGGCGTTCGAGCGCGGGCGAGACGTCGACGCGGGTGATGCGGGCGTGCGCCATCGGGCTGCGCAGGATCGCCATGTGGAGCAGTCCGTTGACGCTGATGTTGTCGGTCCAGTTGGTCTGGCCGGTGATCAGCCGGGCGTCCTCCTTGCGGGCCCGGGCGCGGCCGACCTCGGGTTCCACGGCCTGGTCGGTCATGCCGGGACCTCCTCTTCGGAGGCGGCCTGTACGGCCCGCACGATGTTCTGGTAGCCGGTGCAGCGGCAGAGGTTGCCCTCCAGGGCGTGGCGGATCTCGTCCGCGGTGGGGTGCGGGTGCTCGCGGAGCAGGTCGCGGGCGGCCATCAGCATCCCCGGGGTGCAGTAGCCGCACTGGAGGGCGTGTTTCTCGTGGAAGGCACGCTGGAGGGTGGTCAGCTCACCGTCGCGGGCGAGCCCCTGGACGGTGGTCACCTCGCCTCCGTCGGCCTGTACGGCGAGGACGGAGCAGCTCTTCACGCTCATGCCGTCCAGTTCGACCGTGCAGGCCCCGCAGTTGGAGGTGTCGCACCCGATCGGGGTGCCGGTCAGACCGAGGCGTTCGCGCAGGTAGTGGACCAGGAGGAGACGAGGTTCCACGTCGTCCTCGTACGTCGTTCCGTCCACCTTCACCGAGATGTGGGTCATTGGCCCTCCCAGGACCACGGGGACGTGATGTTCGTCACTCTATGACCGAGCAGGGACGACGGCGAGTGCTGTGGCGCAGTTCGTTGAGCGTTAATCCATTGCCGCCGTGGGTCCGGCTCTGCTGGACTTTCCCGAGTCCCGCCGTCACGCGATCCAGGAGAAGCAATGCGCACACCGCTCATGTCCACCCAGGAAGGAACGATCCCCTCTCTTAAGGACATGAAGCTCCGTGCACATGCTCAACCTCGGCATCCTCGCTCACGTAGACGCAGGTAAGACCAGCCTCACCGAGCGGCTGCTGCACACGGTCGGCATCACCGACGAGATCGGCAGCGTCGACGCCGGCAGCACCCGCACCGACACCCTCGCGCTGGAGCGCCGGCGCGGCATCACCATCAAGTCCGCGGTCGTGTCGTTCGCGATCGACGACGTCACGGTCAACCTCATCGACACCCCCGGCCACCCTGATTTCATCGCCGAGGTGGAGCGGGTGCTCGGCGTGCTCGACGGCGCCGTCCTGGTCGTCTCGGCCGTCGAGGGCGTCCAGGCGCAGACCCGCATCCTGATGCGGACCCTCCAGCGGCTGCGCATCCCGACCCTGCTGTTCGTCAACAAGATCGACCGCCGCGGCGCCCGCTACGAGGGAGTCCTGCGCCAGATCTCTGAGCGGCTCACGCCGGCGGCCGTGGTGATGGGGTCGACGGGGGCGCTGGGCACGGCCGGCGCCTGGTTCCGGCCGGGGCTCGGGGCGCAGGCGCTGGAAGTGCTGGCCGATCATGACGATGAGCTGTTGGCCGCGTATGTGGAGGGGGGTGGGGTGGTGGGGGGAGATGGGCTCTCGCAGGTGGAGGCCAGTGGTATGTCACATGCCACGGGTGGTGGTAGGTCACATGGCACGGGCGGTGGGGTGCAAGGGGGTGATGGGCTTGTGCAGGTGGACGCGGGTGGTATGTCACATGGCGCCGCCAGTGGTATGTCACATGACACCGGGGGCGGGGTATCCCGTGTCACCCCTCACGCCTTGCACGCAGCCCTGATCCCCCAGACCCGCCAGGCCCTCGTCCACCCCGTCTACTTCGGCTCCGCCATCACGGGCGCCGGCGTGGCGGAGCTGATCACCGGGATCAAGGAGCTCCTGCCCCCGGCCGGCGGTGACCCCGACGGGCCGGTCTCGGGCACCGTCTTCAAGGTCGAGCGGGGCCCGGCGGGGGAGAAGGTGGCGTACGCGCGGATGTTCTCCGGGACGCTGCGTACCCGTGACCGTATCCCGTTCGGGGAGACCCGCCAGGAAGGCAGGGTCACCGCGATCAGCGTCTTCGACCAGGGCGCCGACGCCCGGGCCGACGCGGTGCCCGCGGGCCGGATCGCCCGGCTGTGGGGCCTGACCGACATCAGGATCGGCGACGCGATCGGCGAGCCGCGTAAGGCGTACGAGCACTTCTTCGCCCCGCCGACACTGGAGACGGTGGTCGTCCCTGGCCCGGGCGTGGACGGCCGGAAGTTGCATCTCGCGCTGGTCCGGCTCGCCGAACAGGACCCGCTGATCGACCTGCGCCACGACGAGGTGCGGCAGGAGACGGCCGTGTCGCTGTACGGCGAGGTGCAGAAGGAGGTCATCGAGGCCACCCTCGCCGAGGACTTCGGGCTCGACGTCACCTTCCGTGAGACCACGACGATCTGCATCGAGCGGCCGGCCGGGACGGGAGCGGCGGCGGAGTTCAACAAGAAGGACGAGAATCCCTTCCTGGCCACCGTCGGGCTGCGCGTCGACCCCGCCCCGGCCGGCTCCGGCGTCGGCTTCCGCCTGGAGGTGGAACTGGGCGCCATGCCGTACGCCTTCTTCAAGGCCGTCGAGGACACCGTCAGGGAGGCCCTCGGGCAGGGTCTGCACGGCTGGCAGGTCACCGACTGCACCGTCACGATGACCCACTCGGGTTACTCGCCCCGGCAGAGTCATGCCCACCAGGGTTTCGACAAGAGCATGTCCAGCACGGGCGCGGACTTCCGCGGGGTGACCCCGCTGGTCCTGATCGAGGCGCTGCGGCGGGCGGGCACCCAGGTGTACGAGCCGATGCACCGCTTCCGGCTGGAGGCCCCGGCCGACACGCTGGGCGCCCTGCTGCCGGTGCTCGCAGCGCTGCGAGCGGTGCCGCAGGCGACCGAGACGCGGGGCGCCGCCTGTGTGCTGGAGGGCGCGGTCCCGGCGGGCCGGGTGCACGAACTGGAGCAGCGGCTGCCCGGACTGACGCGCGGCGAGGGCGAGTTGGAGAGCGCTTTCGATCACTACGCACCGGTCGCGCACGGAGTGGTTCCCGAACGTCCGCGCACCGACCACAACCCCCTCAACCGCAAGGAGTATCTGTTGAACGTCACCCGCCGGGTGGGGAGTTGAGCCGGGACCGGTAGGGGATGCCGCCAAAATCCTGATACTTACTCAGGAGTCAGAACTATTGACGGTGTCAGGACATCGCCGGACTGTAGTGGACATGCCGAATATCCGGGCCCGTCTGCTCGTTGTTCTGGTTGTCCTCCTCGGATCCCTGACGGTGGCGGGTGCGCCGCCCGCCACCGCCGCCACTCTCCCCGGCTCCCTCTGGTTCGACGAAACGCCGCTCACCGTGCGGAACGGCCGATTCGTCGACGGCGACGGCCGCGAGGTCGTGCTGCGCGGCTACAACGTCTCCGGCGAGACCAAGCTGGAGGAGAACAGCGGCCTGCCCTTCGCCTCGGTGACCGACGCGAAGAAGTCGGCGACCGCGTTGCGCGCGCTGGGAGGCGGAAACTCGGTCCGCTTCCTGCTCTCCTGGGCCCATGCCGAGCCCACCCGGGGAGCGGTCGACCCGGCCTACCTGGCCGCCGTCACCGCCCAGATGCGCGCCTTCCTCGACGCCGGCATTCGCGTGTACCCCGACTTCCATCAGGACCTGTACTCACGCCACCTCTTCAACCCGGGCAGCTGGTACACGGGTGACGGTGCCCCCAAGTGGGCCGTGGCGCTGGGCAGTTATCCGCAGGAGTCGTGCGGGATCTGCCTGTTCTGGGGCCAGAACATCACCCAGAACCAGGCTGTGACCAAAGCCCAGTACGACTTCTGGCACAACACCTACGGCCTTCAGGACTCCTTCCTCGACACCGCGCAGAAGACGATGGCGTACGTCGGACAGCACCTGAGCGAGGCCGAGTTCGCGGGCATCGTCGGATTCGACCCGTACAACGAGCCCTACGCCGGCAGCTACGACTCGGGCCAGGGTAGCCGCAGTTGGGAGCAGAGCCTGCTGTGGCCGTTCTACGAGAGGTTCCGGGCACGGATGGACGCGGCCGGCTGGCAGGACAAGCCCGCCTTCGTCGAGCCGAACCTCTTCTGGAACGCCAACATCGACACGCAGAAGCAGGAGGGCGGCCTCCTCGACGCGGGCACGCTCGGCCCCCGCTACGTCTTCAACACACACTTCTACGACCAGAAAGCCATCTCCGGCATCCTGATGTGGGGCAACGCCTCAGACGGCCAGTACGCCACCGACTTCGGGACGATCCGCGACCGCGCCTCGGCGGCCGGCACGGCCGCGGTCGTGAGCGAGTTCGGGCACCCGCTGTCCGGTACGGTCTCCGGGAAGGCGCCGACGGTCGACAAGGCCATGTACCAGGCACTGGACTCCCGTGTTCCCGGGGCGAGTTGGTGGACCGGCCCGTCGGCCTCCGGGCCGGTGCTCAGCGGCAGCCAGTGGCAGTGGGACATCTACAGCGGGCGCCATCACGAGCTGATGAACGACAACCCCGACAAGGTGCGGACGTCGGGGGACGCCTGGAACGACGAGGACCTCTCCGCCGTGCGGCTCGACGACTCCGGCGCGGTGGCACTGCGTCAGGACGCCCGGCTGCTGGACCGCGTCTACCCGAGCGCCACCGCCGGGACGACGCTCGCCTTCACGTACGAGGACCGCTCGCGCGACGGTTCCACGACCCTGACCTGGAACCCGGTGCCGAGTTCACTGCCGAACGTGTCGCAGCTGGTCGGCTCCGGCCAGTACGGCCTGCTCGTCTGGCGCTCGGGCTCAGGCTCAGCCCCCACCGAACTCCACCTGCCCGCCTCCTTCCCGACCTCGACCACCACGGTGGTCTCCGACCTCGGCACGGCGTACGCCCCGCCCGCCTACACCCCGTCGGCCCCGATCGCCGCGGCCCCCGAACCGGGCGGCACAGGCAGCCGCCGTCTCCTGCTCACCGACTCGGACTCGGGCGTCCTGCACTACGCCCTGGTGACGAACGGCGCGACGTCCCCGCCGGCCACCCTGCTGAACGCGGCCAGGTCGGAGCTGTCGGCCTGGGCGGCGGGGCACTTCTGACGGGGGGGATACGAGGGCGCGGCCGAGGGGCGGAGAGGAGGGCGCGGCCGAGGGGCGGAGAGGAGGGCGCGACCGAGGGGTGGAGACGTGGGCGCTGGGCCGCCGTGAACCGCCGGAGCGCGCTAGCCCGGCACCTTCTCCGCCGAGGCCGAGGAAGAAGCCCACCACGATCAGCGCGCCGTAGGAACCCTTCGCCGGGATGAGCAGCCGCACCGGCACGATGGTCAGGGCGCTCACCAGCGGGAACATCAGCCGCGCCCCATAGCGGTCGGTGAGCGCGCCCACCGGTACCCGCCCGACCGAGCCGACCAGCACCGGGACCGCGACGAGCAGGGACTGCGCGGAGGAGCTCATGTGCAGGCGCTCGTCGAAGTTGCCGGCCGGCGGGGCGACGAGGTTCCAGGCCCAGAAGGTGAGGGTGAAGCCGAGGGTCGCGACCACGAGGTTGCGCCAGGCCGCGGCGGGCGGCCGGCCCGGTGCGGTTCCCGGATCACTGCGGGGCGGTCTTGTGGTCGCTGATGCGGCCGGTCATGAGCATGCTCCAGCTTCGCCGTGCCGGGCACCCGGCGGCCGACGGCGGCTCCGGGGCCGTCCGATCTCCCACGACGCCCCTCATCATTTGCGGTGCCCGGCGGGTCCGCATCTCGGAGGCGGGCCCGCCGGGAGACCGCGCGAACGGCGCCGGACACTGTGGTCCGGCGCCGTCCGGCAGGGGGTCAGCGACCGGACGGCCCCGTCCAGTCGGCCTGCACATGTCCGAGCCGCACCCGCTGGGGGTGGTCGCCGACCGCGACGGACGTGACCTTCTGCCCGGTCGCGAAGTCGATGGCGGTGACCTGGTCGGCGCCGCTCTCCGAGATGATGCAGTCCTTGCCGTCACCGCTGACCGTGGCCCAGTAGGGCTTGGACGCGGTGATCAGCGGTCCCTCCTGGAGCGTGGCGCGGTCGACGACGGTCGCGTAGTCGTCCATCGTGCCCGCGACGCACAGCTTGGTGCCGTCGGGGTTCATCGAAATGCCGTGGTGGCGCGAGTCGTTGACCCAGGTGGTGCGGTCCTCGCTGGTCGCCGGGTTCTTCGGCAGCGTCTTCATCCGGGTGATCTTGTCGGCGGCGACGTCGTACTCGAAGAAGCCGTTGAAGAAGGACACCTGGAAGTAGAGCTTCGACTCGTCGGGTGAGAAGACGGCCGGGCGGACGGCGTCGGAGAAGTCCTTCAGACCGAACGCGTCGAGCCGCTGCCGCATGTCGATCGTCCTGACCTGCTTGTACGTCGTCGCGTCCACGACCGTGATGTGCCGGTCGCCCTTCGTCCAGTCCCAGGCCGGGTCGTCGAGGGAGGTGTTGACGTCCCCGATGGCCATGTTCCAGATGTACTTGCCGTCCTTGGTGAAGATGTTCTCGTGCGGCTTGTCGCCCGTCGCGAACGAGCCCAGCTGCTTTCCCGTGTCGATGTCCAGCACATGCACGGTGTTCGAGGTCGAGGCGGACACCGCCACGCGGGTGCCGTCGGGGGAGACGGCCATGTGGTCGGAGCGGTAACCCGACACGGGGAAGCGCCAGTTGATGCTGCCGGTGGCGAGGTCGATCGAGACGACGTCGGCGAAGCTCGGCCGCGAGACCACCACCGACCTGCCGTCCGGCGTGGAGTACATGTCGTCGACGAACTGGTCGTGGCCCTCGCCGACGCCGTTGCGGATCGCCATGAAGTAGATCCACTTGACCGGGTCGGCGTTGATCTCGGCCATCCGCTGGTCCTTGTCCGGGACGACGTTGAGACGGCCGACCTTCGCGAAGTCGCCGCTGGACTTGATGACGTCCGCGGTGCCGTCCCAGTTGTTGCCGACGAACATCACCTCGCGCAGGGCGGTGGCGGAGGCCGAGTCGGTGGCAGTGGCAGTGGCAGTGGCAGTGGCGGCGGTCGCGGGAGCGGTGACGGTCAGGACGAGGGCGGCGGCCATGGAGCAAAGGTGCCTGGGTCTGAAGGCAGGCATGAGTGCTCTCTCCTCTGGAAGGTGGGGCGGGCAGGCGGAAGCGGAGGTGCGCGTGCTGACGTGATCGGTGCATGCCAAACGAAGAACGCGAATCTGAAGTGAGATGCCTTCAGATTCCTACTTACTGGAAAGTAAGGAAGAGGCGCCCTTCTCCACAAGACTGCGTACACGACAAAATTGGCGGAGGGCGACGAGGGAGGTTCAGTGGCGGGCAGGCTCAAGGCGCCGACCGGGCGGTACGGGGGCAGGACCGCCGCGGAACGACAGGCCGAGCGGCGCGGGAGGTTCCTGGACGCCGCGCTCGAACTGTTCGGCGCCGACCCCGGCTACCGGGCCACCACGGTCGCCGCGCTGAGCGAGGCCGCCGGTCTGTCCACCCGGCAGTTCTACGAGGAGTTCCGCACCCTCGAAGACGTGCTGGCCGCGCTGCACCTCCAGGTCAACGACTGGGCCGAGGAGGCCGTCCTCACCGCCTTCGCCGCGGTGGAGGGCCGGCCGCTCGCCGAGCGCGTCACCGACATCTTCCGCGCCTACGCCGCCAACGTCGCGGGCGATACGCGCCGGATCCGCATCACCTTCGTCGAGATCATCGGTGTGAGCGCCCGCCTCGAGGAACAGCGCCTCGCCCGCCGTTCCCGCTGGGTGGACCTCATATGCGCCGAGGCGGACGCGGCAGCCGCCCGCGGCGAAGCGGCCCCCCGCGACTACCGCATCGCCGCGACGGCCTTCATCGGCAGTGTCAACGGCCTCCTGCACGACTGGAGCGCGGGGTGGGTGAACGCGACGCTGGACGAAGTGGTGGACGAACTGGTCCGGCAGTTGCTGGCCATCATGCGGCCCGCGGGGTGGGGGGAGAGGTGACCGGCCGCTGACGCCACGGCCCGGCCTCCGGGCCGACCGTGCGGCGCGCCCCTGACCGTCGGCCGCTTCGCGCCTGTCGCTTCCGTTGACTTCCCTCTCCGGGGCGCTCTACTTTCGGCGCGCGATGTGTTCGGTTCACCGATCTGTGTTCGGGATATCGAATAACAGCCGCTGTCCGTGCGGGAGTTCCCCCCATGAAGGAGTCGTATGAACCCCCCTCCGCGCTTGCCTCGCAGAAGACTCGCCCCCTACTGCGGAGCCACCGCCGTACGTCTGCTCGCCCTCGTCCTGACCGCGGCGGCCGCGTTCCTCTTCGCGACGCCCGCCCCCGCACAGGCGGCGACGACGACCCGTCAGATCGCCGTGCCCACGGCCCCCATGGGCTGGGCCTCATGGAACAGCTTCGCCGCCAAGATCGACTACAGCGTCATCAAGCAGCAGGTCGACGCGTTCGTCGCGGCCGGGCTGCCGGCGGCCGGATACAAGTACATCAACATCGACGAGGGCTGGTGGCAGGGCACCCGCGACAGCGCGGGCAACATCACCGTCGACACGGGTGAGTGGCCCGGCGGCATGAGCGCCATCGCCGACTACATCCACAGCAAGGGCCTCAAGGCCGGCATCTACACCGACGCCGGCAAGGACGGCTGCGGCTACTACTACCCGACCGGCCGCCCCGCCGCCCCGGGCAGCGGCAGCGAGGGCCACTACGACCAGGACATGCTCCAGTTCTCGAAGTGGGGCTTCGACTTCGTCAAGGTCGACTGGTGCGGCGGCGACGCCGAAGGTCTCGACGCGGCGACGACCTATGGGTCGATCAGCGCCGCGGTCGCGAAGGCCTCCGCCGCCACCGGCCGTCCGCTGACGCTCTCCGTCTGCAACTGGGGCAAGCAGAACCCGTGGAACTGGGCGCCCGGCCAGGCCCCGATGTGGCGGACCAGCACGGACATCATCTACTACGGCAACTCGCCGTCGATGACGAACCTGCTGTCCAACTTCGACCAGACCCTGCACCCGCTCGCCCAGCACACCGGCTACTACAACGACCCGGACATGCTGATGGTCGGCATGAACGGCTTCACGGCGGCCCAGAACCGCACCCACATGAACCTGTGGGCGATCTCCGGCGCACCGCTCCTCGCAGGCAACGACCTCTCCACGATGACGAGCGAGACCGCCGGCATCCTCAAGAACCCCGAGGTCGTCGCCGTCGACCAGGACCCGCGCGGCCTCCAGGGCGTCAAGGTCGCCGAGGACGCCGGCGGACTCCAGGTCTACGGCAAGGTGCTGTCCGGCACCGGCAACCGTGCCGTCGTCCTGCTCAACCGCACCTCCTCCGCCCAGAACATCACCGTCCGCTGGTCCGACCTCGGCCTGACCAACGCCCCGGCGACCGTGCGCGACCTGTGGACACGCTCCAACATCGGTTCCTACGGCACCGGTTACACGACGAGCGTCCCGGCGGGCGGCTCGGTCATGCTGACGGTCACCGGCGGCACCGAAGTGTCGGGCAGCAGCTACACCGGCACGTCGGTCTTCTCCGGCGTGGCCGCCGGCAGCACCGGCGTCAAGGTCGTGGACGTCACCTACACCAACGACACCTCCAGCGCCCGCACCGCGACCCTGAAGGTCGACGGGCAGGGCTCGACGGCCGTCTCCTTCCCGCCCACCGGCTCCTCGCCGGGCACGATCTCGGTCATGGCCGGCCTGGCCAAGGGCTCCACGAACACGCTGACCTTCTCCGGTGCGCCGACCCTGGCCGGCATCACGGTCCGCCCGCTGCCGGGAGCCGACGGCAACCAGGTCGTCGGCACCCAGTCCGGCCGCTGCCTGGACATCTACGACAACACCGTCTCCAACGGCACCCAGGCCGAGCTCTGGGACTGCAACGGCGGCCAGAACCAGACCTGGACGCACACCTCCCGCAAGGAGCTGGTGGTCTACGGCGACAAGTGCCTCGACGCCTACAACCTCGGCACGGCGAACGGCACCAAGGTCGTCATCTGGGACTGCAACGGCCAGGACAACCAGAAGTGGAACGTCAACAGCGACGGCACGATCACCAACGTCCACGCCGGGCTCTGCCTGGACGCCTACGACAACGGCACGGCCAACGGAACCGACATGGTGCTGTGGAGCTGCAACGGCCAGGCCAACCAGAAGTGGACGCTGCCGTAGCGCCGGCCTAGGCGAGCGGCAGCAGCAGGACGCCGGCCGCCACGACCGCGGCGCACGCCAGCAGCCAGCCGGCCAGCAAGCGCCGCCGCAGGCCGCGGTAGACCTCCTCGTACTCGCCCCGCACCTCGCGGGCACGCTCCGCCGTGTACTGCCACGAGACGCGGGCGAGTACGAGGTACTCCGTCTCGAACCGGCGCTCCACTTCCTCCCGTTGAGCCTCGGTGAGCCAGCCGAACGGCGCGCTGAACCGCGCGGCGGCCGTGCGGCCCTCCTCGCGGGCGGCGGCGATCAGCAGGTGCCCCTCGATCTCGGTCAGGAGCACCTGCGCGTCCTCATTGCTCATGTCGACGTCAACTCCCGCTCCGAAGCGGCCACTTGTGGATGGTGCAGGTCGAACGCCGGGGACTCGCTGCGGATGCGGGGGAGTGCCGTGAAGTTGTGACGCGGGGGTGGGCAGGACGTCGCCCACTCCAGCGAACGGCCGTAGCCCCAGGGGTCGTCGGCTTCGACCTTCTTGCCGTACTTCGCGGTCTTCCAGACGTTGTAGAAGAAGGGGAGGAGCGACGATCCGAGGAGGAACGAGAAGATCGACGACACGGTGTTGAGTGTCGTCAGGCCCTCCGCCGCCAGGTAGTCGGGAATCCGCCGCTGCATACCGTTCGCGCCCAGCCAGTGCTGGACCAGGAAGGTGCCGTGGAAGCCGATGAACAGCATCCAGAACGTCATTTTGCCGAGGCGCTCGTCGAGCATCTTGCCGGTGAACTTGGGCCACCAGAAGTGGAATCCGGAGAACATCGCGAAGACGACCGTGCCGAAGACGACGTAGTGGAAGTGCGCGACGACGAAGTACGAGTCCGAGAGATGGAGGTCGATGGGCGGCGAAGCGAGCATCACGCCCGTCAGTCCACCGAAGAGGAACGTCACGAGGAAGCCGGTCGCCCAGAGCATCGGGGTCTCGAAGCTCAGTGACCCCTTCCACATGGTGCCGATCCAGTTGAAGAACTTCACGCCGGTGGGTAC
>NZ_JBITHF010000024.1:0-72279 GCF_044457745.1 Streptomyces sp. NPDC050534 | reverse complement strand
GACGTTGTCGCCGGTCTCGGTCTGCCATTTCGAGCCGTCGACCGCGGCGCCGGCGGGTCCGTCGAAGGTGTCGGAGAACGCAACCGCCGCGGCGGAGTTGGGGGGATCGGCCTGGGCCGTGCCGGTCGCCGCGGCGGCGACCAGGGCGAGGGGCAGGACGGCGTAGAGACTTCTGCGGAGCAGGCGTGGAGAGGCCACGGCTCTCCCTTCCGTCGGCGGCCCGTGTGACGGGTGTGCCGACCGTGGTGGGGGTGAAGGGTCGCTCCTTGATTTAAGAAGTGAGGTAAGAACGGCGTCAACCCCCAGGTACGGACCAAAGGTTGAAGGGAGCGCCGTGCGCCGGGCTCTCAGGCCCGGCGCTCCTTCGCGTGCACCGCCCGGCTCATCCGGCGCCCCAGCAGGACGTAACCGATCAGCGCGCCCGTGGTGTTGAGGATGACGTCGTCGATGTCGAAAGCGCGCCCGGTGATCAGCGCGCCCTGGGCGAACTCCACCAGCAGCATGACCAGGGCGGTCAGCAGCAGCACCCGCAGCACTCCGCGGGTGCGCGGGGCGAGGACCGGGACGAGGATCCCGAACGGGACGCCCAGCAGGATGTTTCCGCCGATCTGCTTGACGGCGTCGCGCAGCGCCGGCTGGTCCAGATATGCGCGCAGCGAGCGCCCCGGATGCACGTTGGTGTGGGTCAGCGCGACCGACGCGGGGGAGGGCTCCAGTGTCAGGCGGGCCAGCACCACGGCGAAGGCCACCATGAACGCGAAGGCGCACACCATCGCGAGCAGCCGGATCGGAAAGGCCACGACATGCCGCTCACGCGGGGCCGGCCGCGGCCTGCTCCCGGCCTTGCCCGACGTGCCGGACTTCCCGGCCTTGATTGATTTCCCGAACCAGCCGAGTCTGCCGGACTTGGCGGACTTGGCGGTCTTGGCGGACTTGCCGCCCTTGCCCGCCTTTGCGGTCCTGCCGGTCTTTCCGGTCTTGGTGTTCTGGCTGGACTTGGCGGTCTTGTCGGACTTGGTCGTACGTAGGCGCAATGCCGTACGTGGTCCCAAGGCTGCCCGGGCCATTTGGTCCTCCATTCTTCAACTTCCCCGCGTTTCAACGCGGTTACCCGCTCGATGGCGGAGGATGCGGTCCACTTGACGCCTCTGGCCGGATGTCGCCGCGGTTTCCCTTCCTGCTGCAGGGGCACTCCGGCATCTGACCCGCGCGCCGCCGCCCACGGCACACGCCGTGATGTTTGGATGCCGCGAAGGACGTAAGGGACATCTCGCCGCGACGGCGTGGTGGACGGACCGAGGAGGTGACGCATGACCCGGCGTACGGCCCTCGCGGCCGCCGAGCTGCTCGCCTGGTGGGCCGCGCTCGTCGCGCTGTGGCTGGTCCTCATCAGCACCGTCTACCGGCTCGAACTCGTCGTGGGTGTGAGCGCCGCCCTGGTGGGCGCCCTCGCCGCGTGCGCCGCGCGACGGGCGGTGGCCGGGAAGTGAACGGCTGGACGCTCGCCGCGACCGTCGGCCTCGCCGGCGGCCTGGGCACCGCCCTGTGGGGCGTGGCCACCGGGCCGCTGCGGCGCCGCGTCGTGGCCCAGAACCTCTCCACCGCGCTCGCCTGCCCGGGCATGCTGCTCCTCGCCCAGGGCTACGGCCGCCCCGCCTACGTCGACGTGGGCCTCGTCCTCGCCCTGCTCGGCCCCGTCGGCACGCTCGTCTTCGCCCGGCTGCTCGCCGACGAACTGGCCGAGGACCCGCCACGCGCCTGGGGACCGACCTGGACGGTCGCCGGCCTGGGCGCGGCGACCGTGATCGCGCTGTGCGTGGCCACCGGCCCGAGCCGCGCCATGGCCAAGTTCCTGGTGATCGGCGCCCTGCTGATCGGCGGGAACGTCATGGCCTCGCGCGCCCTGTCCGGCGGGTTCCGGGGGGTCCGGGGTGGCTGACGCGTTGATCGTCGTCGCACTGTTGCTGGTCGCCGCGTCCGCGACCGTCGCGGTGGTGACCCGCGACCCCATGCGCCAGGCCCTCGTGCTGTCGGTCCTCGGCGTCGTCCTCGCCGTGCTGTTCACCGTGCTCCAGGCACCCGACGTGGCCCTGTCCCAGCTTGCCGTGGGGTCCGCGCTGACGCCGCTGCTGGTGATGCTCAGCGTCCGCAAGATCCGACGGCGCGGCCGGCCCCAGGAGCGCGAACGGTGAGCCGCCGCGTCCGGCTGTGGCTCGTGCTGGCCGGCGGCGCGGGCCTCGCCGCCGTGCTCGTCGCAGCCTGCCTGAAGCTGCCGTCCTTCGGCGGCGACCACCACCCCTACGGCGACCGGGCCGTCCGCGCCTCCCTCGCGCGCCGCACCGCCAACACCATCTCGTCCGTCAACTTCGACCAGCGGGCCTTCGACACCCTCGGCGAGATGACCATCCTCTTCGGGGCCGTCCTCGGCTGCGTGGTGCTGCTGCGCCAGACCCGTGACGAACACCGGGCCGAGCCCGCACCCGCCGAAGTCGCCCGTCCCGTACGCCGCTACGCCCTCCTCGTGCTGCCCGTCGCCCTCGTCACCGGCATCTACGTCGTCGCGCACGGGCAGCTCAGCCCCGGCGGCGGATTCCAGGGCGGCGTCGTCGCCGCGACCGCCCTGCACCTGCTCTACCTGGGCGCCGACTACACCGCCCTGGAACGCATCCGCCCGGTCGGCGCCTACGAGGTCGGCGACGCCCTCGCCGCCTCCGCCTACGTCGTCACCGGTCTCGCCGCCCTGATCGGCTCCGGCGCGTTCCTCGCCAACACCCTGCCGTACGGCACGTTCAACACGTTGTCCTCCGGCGGCACCGTCCCCCTGCTGAACGCGGCCATCGGCATGGAGGTCGCCTCCGCGGTCGTCGTGCTGCTCGCCCGCTTCCTGGACCAGGCCGTCGAGATCGAGAAGGAGAGCGGGGAGTGAGAGCGCTGTGACCGCTGTGATGCACGTGCTGCCGTATCTGGTGGCGGCCTGGGTGTTCCTGGCCGGCTGCTACGGCCTGGCCACCAGCCGGAACCTGATCCACGCCGTCGGCTGTCTGTCCGTGTGCCAGGCCGGCACGTACGTCCTCCTGCTGGGCGTCGGCTACCGCGACGGCGCCACGGCACCGGTGTTCTCCGACATCAAGCCCGGCTCCCGGCCGGTCGTCGACCCGGTCGTGCAGGCACTGACCCTCACCGACGTCGTCGTGGGCGCCACGGTCACCGCGCTGCTGCTCGCCCTCGTCATGCAGATCGCCAAGACGCACGGCACCGTCGACCCCGACGAACTCTCCGAGCTGCGCGGCTGATGAACGACCTGCTGCCGCTCCTCGTCGCCGTTCCCCTGCTCGGCGCCGCGCTCCTGATCGCCACCGGCCGCCGCCTGGCCCGCATCGTCGCCGAGTCGACCGCGTGCGCGGTCTCCGCCGGCACGGCGGGGCTCGCCATCGTGCTGCTGCTCAACTCCTCGCCACCGATGACCGAATGGGTCGGTGGCTGGCAGCCCGTGAACGGCAAGAGCGTCGGCATCGTCCTGACCGGCGACGGGCCCGGCCTGGGCATGGCGGCACTGGCCTCGCTGCTGACCCTGGCGGCGCTGGTGTACTCCTGGCACTACTTCGACGAACCACCCCGCCGCCACGCGGGCTCCTTCCCGGCGCTCCTGCTGCTCTTCCAGGCAGGCATGTGCGGCTTCGCCCTCGCCGGCGACCTGTTCAACATGTTCGTCTGGTTCGAGCTGATGAGCGTCGTCGCCTACGCCCTGACCGGCACCCGCGTCGAGGAGGCCAAGGCCGTCCAGGGCGCGCTGACCTTCGCGGTCGTCACCTCCCTCGGCGCCTACGCCATGCTGATGGGCCTCGGCATGCTCTACGCCCGCACCGGCGAGCTGGCGCTGACCCAGATCGGGCGCGGACTCGACGCCCACGGCGGGCCCGACGCGCTCACCCTCGCGGGCTTCGTCCTCGTCCTCACGGGTCTGCTGGTCAAGTCCGCCGCGGTGCCCTTCCACTTCTGGCTCCCCGACGCGCACGCCGTGGCGCCCACCCCCGTGTGCATGCTGCTGTCCGGCGTCATGGTCGAACTCGGCACGTACGGCGTCTGGCGGGTGTACGGCACGGTGTTCGCCGGTCCCGGCGGGGTGCCGGCCGCGGACTTCCAGCGCGTCCTGATCGTGCTCGGCGTCCTGACGGCCGTGATCGGCGCCGTCATGTGCTGGTACCAGCGGCACATCAAACGGCTGCTCGCCTGCTCGACGGTGGCCCACACCGGCCTGTTCCTCGTGGGCATCGGCGTCCTGAAGCCCGAAGCTGACGACGGGATCGCGCTGTACATCCTCGGGCACGCCGGAGTGAAGGCCGCCCTGTTCGCCTGCACCGGCATCCTCCTCGACCGCTACGGCAGCGTCGACGAGCAGGCCCTGCACGGCAAGGCGCGGGAGCTGCGGCCGGTCGCCGTCATGTACGTCGTCGGCGCGCTGGGCCTGGCCGGACTGCCGCCCTTCGGCACGGCGCTGGGCAAGGCGGTCACGGAGGAGGCCGTGGGCGGCCCGCTCACCGTGCTGTTCGTCGCGGCGAGCGCCCTGACCGCCGGAGCGGTGCTGCGCGTCGCCGCGCGCGTCTTCTTCGGCCTCGGCCCCGCGCCGCAGGACGAGGGCGCGTACGAGACGACCGGGTCCGGCGAGCAGCCCGAGACCGGCCGTCTCATCAGGCACGTCCCCGACACGATGACCGCGGTCCCGGCCGTCCTGCTCGCCGCGGCGCTGGCCGTCGGCCTGTCTCCCGGCTTCGCCGCCCTGGTGTCGCACGGCGTGAGCGAGGCGGGCTCCGGCGGCCTGGTGGTCTCCACCCCTCACTGGACCCTTGCCGGCGTCCTTCTGGGCCTCCTCTCGACCCTGCTCGCCGTGGCCATGGCAGCCCTCGCCGTCACCCGCCCCGGCTTCCTCGCGGCCCCGGACTGGTCCCTCCCGCTGCGCCGCCTGCAGTCCGGCCACATCGGCGACTACGTGGCCTGGATGCTGGTGGGCACGGCCCTGCTCGCAGCGCTCGCTCTGCCGGGGATCGCCGGTGCCTGACCGGAAGGCCGTCCCACCCGGTCAGCCGGCGTAGGTGACGTGCACCTCCTTGAAGCCCAGGGAGCGGAGCAGGCCCTGAAGCATGCCGCGGGTGTTGGTCTCGGCGCGCTTGGTCAGGCCGCTCTCCTTGGCCGCGTCGCCGATGTGCTTCACCGCGAGCTTCTGGACGGCCTGTTCGCTGTTGGGATTGTCCGAGAACAGGTCGCCGATGCGGTCCAGGAGACCGCGCTGCTTGGAGACGGCGTAGGAGCGGTCGGGGTCGAGGGCCGGCTTGCCGAGCGCCGCGTGCGGCAGCCGGATCGTGGCGGACGTACGGTCGCCGTTGACCGTGACGTCGTCCTTGCCGACCTTGCCCAGGTCGACATAGGCGTCGACGGTGCCCGCCCCGATGTACAGGGTGCGGGAGCCGCGGATCGCGTCGGGCAGGAACTTGGTGTCCTTCTCCAGGTCCACGACGACCTGGAAGTTGCCGGAGGCTGCGTCGTAACGGCTCATGTCCTGGATGGACTGCAGAAGTGCGGGTCCCGAGCGGTCGTGCGTCTGTGTGCCGAACAGGTCCTTGAGGCCGGGGAGCAGACTCAGCCGGATCCCGGCGAAGAACACCACGAGCACCAGCACGACGGCGCTCACCGCCTTCGCCCAGCCGGGCATGCGCCTGGACACGCGCCTGATGGGAGTCGTCATGGCGACGGCCCTCCTTCCTACAGTTCCGGATGCCCCTCAAAGCCTGTGTCAGACCGGGCCGTTGGCCGATTGGCGCCCCTGACGGGGGCACATGGGGCGCACTAGCGTGGGGAACTCCCCCTCCCGGCGCGCCTGGAGTCCCGGATGAGTACAGACAGCACGGCCCGGCCCCTGTGCCCCATGCACCGCATCGACCTCCCCGAATCCGGACCGCCCAGGCCCGGCACCCTCGCCACCGGCACCCCGGTCTGGCTCGTGACCCGCTACGCCGATGTACGCCAGGTACTCATGGACGCCCGGTTCGACAGGAGTTCGCTCCACGCCGACGACGCCCCACCCCTGCTCGTCGTGCCGAACCTGCTGGACGACCCCGACGGCATGGTCAACCTCGACGGCGAACCGCACCAGCGGCTGCGCGGCACCGTGCAGCGCGCGTTCACTCCCCGGGCGATCGCCCGCTGGCGGCCCTGGGCGGCCTCGGTCGTGGAATCGCTCCTCGACGAGTTCGCCGCGAAGGAGCGGCCCGCCGACATCATCGAGGGGTTCACGCGACCGCTCCCGGTGTCGGTGATCTGCCGGCTCATGGGACTGGACGGCGTGGACCGCGAACGGATCCGCCACTGGGCCGACCACGCGCTCTCCGGCGGCGCCCACTCGCGCGAGGAAGTCGCCGCAGCCATGCGGGAGTTCGGTACGTTCGGCGCCGGCCTGGTCGCCGAGCGGCGCAGGTCTCCCGGGGACGACCTGGTCAGCAGCCTGGTGGCGGCGGGCGACACCCTCGGCATCGAGGAGCGGCAGCTGGTACGTCTGGTGTGCGGCCTGGTGGTGGCCGGTCACGAGACGACGATGACCGCGCTCGGCAACCTCGTCGTCTACCTCCTCACCGACGCCCAGGACGCCTGGCCCGGCCTCGCCGCGGACGAGGAGACGGCGGCCGGAGCAGCCGAGCAGCTGCTGCGCGCCGTCCCGCTGAGCGAAGGACGCGTGCTGCCCGGCCTGATCCGGCGCGCGGTTGAGGACACCGAGGTCGGCGGCGTGACGATCCCGGCGGGCGCCGTGGTCGCCGTGCAGACCAACTCCGCCAGCCGCGACCCCGACGTCTTCCCACCGGGGCCGCCGGACCCCTTCACCCCGCTGAACTCACCCACCGTGATCTTCGGCGCCGGACCCCACCACTGCCTCGGCGCCTGGCTCGCGCGCCTCGAACTCGGACTGGCCCTGCACCGCCTGTCCGCCCGTTTCCCCCACCTGCGCGCCGAGTTCACGCCCGAGACGATCGAGTGGCGGGAAGGCGGGATGACCCGGAGCCCCCGCAGGCTGCCGGTGTCGTGGTGATCCCGGCAGCCCGCCGATCCGCCTCAGTGGGGCCGCAGCCCGACCATCCGCCTCAGTGGGGCCGCAGTTCACGATCGCCGGAGGGCCGTGACCACCACACTCCCTCACCGTGTGTGAGCCCCGGCAGCCGCAGTTCCACCTCGCGCACCCGCCGGGCCGGCAGCTCACCGGTGATCACCCACACCGTCGTACCGCCGGTCGTGCCCGTGAACTCGGCTCCGCATGAGGCGAGTTGCGCGGTCACCGGGGCCAGCGCGTCCAGCGGCACCTCGGCCTCGAACGCCTGGTACGGCTCGTACAGCCGCGTCCCCGCCCGCTGCAGCGCGCCGCGCAGCACGATCGGGGTGAGCCCACGGAAGTCGGCGGCCGTGCTGAGGGGCGAGCAGTAACCGGAGCGGACCAGCGTGACCCGGTAGTCGGTCACGGACGCGCCGGACAGCCCGGTCGCCATGGTCGCGTGCACGGTGTCCTCGATGGCCTGGTGGAAGGCGCGGGGGAGTGCGCCCAGTTCCGTCTCGTAGGCGAACACCCCGCCCGAGCCGAGGGGGCCCGGCTCGACCCGCAGCCCGATCGTCGCCCAGTAGCGGGTGCCGAGATGCCACGGCAGCTCCTGCGCGGCCTCACCGACGCCTCGCGGGCGCTCCAGGAACCGTACCCGGCCGGGTTCGAACTCGGCCTCGATGCCGAAGTCCTGGGCGAGCGTGGCCGCGAGCACCTCCATCTGCACCTCGCCGTACAGCAGCAGCGCGGTGCCGCCGTCGGCCGCGGGGCGGGCGTGGATCAGCGGGTCCTGGTCGGCGAGGGTGAGCAGGGCGGCGCGCAGGCGGGCCGCCTGCTCGGGGCGCCGGGCCCGGACCAGCGTCTCCAGCGTCGGCGGCGCGAACTGCGGGGCCCGGTCGGTGAGCGGTCCGAGCCGGTCCCCCACGCGCACACCGCTCAGGCCGGTGAGGGCCGCGATGTTCCCCGCCGTGAGCGTCGGCCCGCTCCCGCCGAGCACGTCGAGACCGGTCACCCGTCCGGTGACCTCAGAGGTGCGCCCGTCGGCCTCACGCCGCAGCAGCGTGAGCCGCTGACGGGGCGTCACTTCACCGTCGTGCAGCCGCAGATAGGCGATCCGCTCGCCGGCCGGTCCGTGGCGTACGGCGAAGACCGTGCCGCGCGGCTCCCCGCTCGGGTCCGCGGGTGCCGGCGGGATCAGCCCGATCACGGCCTCGACGAGTTCGGTGACGCCCTGGCCGCCGAGGGCCGAGCCGAACAGGACCGGATGGAACGAGCCGTCGGCGGTGCGGGCCGCGAGCGCCTCGCGCAGCTCGTCCGGGGTGGGTCCGGGGCCGTCCACGACCGCCGCGAGGACGTCCGGGTCGACTTCGGCGAGCGCCTCGGCCAGCAGCGGATCCCCGGGCGGGCGGACCGTCACGCGGGCCTCGGCGGTCCCGATGCCCGTCACGTCCGTGAGCGGTGCGACGCACGGCGTCAGCAGCCGCCGGACGTCCGCCAGCAGCTCCGCGGACCGGGCGCCCGTACGGTCGATCTTGTTGACGTAGACGAGCGTGGGCAGCCGTAGCCGCCGCAGCGTCCTCATCAGGACCCTCGTCTGCGCCTGCACGCCCTCCACGGCGGACAGCAGCAGCACCGCGCCGTCCAGGACCTCCAGGGCGCGCTCCACCTCGGCGATGAAGTCCGAGTGGCCGGGGGTGTCGATGAGGTTCACGCGGGTGTCGCCGACGGAGAACGCGGCGACCGCGGAGCGGATGGTGATGCCGCGCTGCCGCTCGATCTCCCCGTCGTCCGTACGGGTGTCACCGGCGTCGACACTGCCGAGCCGGTCGATCGCCTGGTGGTCGAAGAGCAGCCGCTCGGTCAGGCTGGTCTTACCCGCGTCGACGTGGGCGAGAATTCCGATGTTCAGGGTGGTCATGCGAAGTCGAGTCCTCGGGAACCGTGGGCCGGTGGGGGCGCTGGTGGATTCCGAGGAGTCGGCGCATGGGATCTCCCGAGGTGAGCGAACGCGTACGGCCACATGATGGGGTGCGGGCGGCGGTCGCGCGCAACCGGATTTCCACGGTCAGTAGCATGAGCACCCCCGACATGATCATGCGAGGATCGGATCGTGCGAGACATCTCCGTGTTCAGCGGCAGCGCCCACCCCGACCTCGCCGCGGAGGTCTGCTCCCATCTCGGCGTGCCGCTCAGCCCCACCCGGGTCAGCCGTTTCGCCAACGACTGCCTGGAGGTGCAGCTCCAGGCCAACTGCCGCGAGCGCGACGTCTTCCTGATCCAGCCGCTGGTGCGGCCGGTCCAGGAGCACCTCGTGGAACTGCTGCTGATGTGCGACGCGGCCCGCGGTGCCTCGGCGGCGCGGATCACCGTCGTCATGCCGCACTACTCCTACGCCCGCTCCGACAAGAAGGACGCGCCCCGTATCTCGCTGGGCGGCCGGCTGGTCGCGGATCTGCTGGTGGCGGCGGGCGCGAGCCGCGTCCTCACCATGGCGCTGCACTCGCCGCAGGTGCACGGCTTCTTCTCGGTGCCGGTGGACCATCTGCACGCCCACCGCGAGCTGGCCGCGTACTTCCGGCAGTACGACCTGTCCCGCACCACCGTCGTCTCGCCGGACCTCGGCAACGCCAAAGAGGCGGCAGCCTTCGCGCGGATGATCGGCGCCCAGGTGGCCGCCGGTGCCAAGCAGCGGTTCGCCGACGACCGGGTCTCCATCAGCACGGTGATCGGCGAGGTCGCCGGCCGGGACGTCATCGTCCTGGACGACGAGATCGCCAAGGGCAGCACGGTTCTCGAACTGCTGGAACGGCTCAGGGAGTTGGGGCCGCGGTCCATCCGGGTCGCCTGCACGCACGGGCTGTTCGCGGCCGGGGCGCTCAAGCGGATCGGTGAGCAGCCCGACGTCCTGGAGATCGTGTGCACCAACACCGTGCCGGTGTCCGAGGAGGAGCGCACCGAGAAGCTGCGGATCCTGTCGATCGCCCCCGCCCTCGCCGAAGCGGTCCGCCGCATCCACAACGGCGAGTCCGTCAGTGCCCTGTTCGACGCGCCGCGAAGCGAATAGACATGAGGGAGGAGCAAGGCTCGGCGTCCCGGTGACGCCTCACCCAGGTGACCAGGAGGGCTTGCAGTGGCGAAGGCGAAGTTCGAGCGGACCAAGCCGCACGTGAACATCGGCACCATCGGTCACATCGACCACGGCAAGACGACGCTCACGGCGGCCATCACGAAGGTGCTGCACGACAGGTTTCCGGACCTGAACCCGTTCACGCCGTTCGACCAGATCGACAAGGCGCCCGAGGAGCGGCAGCGCGGAATCACGATCTCGATCGCCCATGTCGAGTACCAGACCGAGCACCGGCACTACGCGCACGTCGACTGCCCCGGACACGCGGACTACATCAAGAACATGATCACGGGCGCGGCGCAGATGGACGGCGCGATCCTGGTCGTCGCGGCCACGGACGGGCCGATGCCGCAGACCAAGGAGCATGTGCTGCTGGCCCGGCAGGTGGGAGTGCCGTACATCGTCGTCGCCCTCAACAAGACCGACATGGTCGACGACGAGGAGATCCTGGAACTCGTCGAGCTGGAGGTGCGTGAGCTGCTGACGGAGTACGAGTTCCCCGGTGACGACGTCCCGGTGGTCAGGGTCTCCGCGCTCAAGGCCCTCGAGGGCGACGCGCAGTGGACCCGGTCGATCCTCGACCTCCTGGACGCCGTCGACACGGCGATCCCCGAACCGGAGCGCGACGTGGACAAGCCGTTCCTCATGCCGATCGAGGACGTCTTCACCATCACCGGCCGCGGCACCGTCGTCACCGGCCGGATCGAGCGCGGGGTGCTGCACGTCCACCACGAGGTCGAGATCATCGGCATCCACGAGCAGAAGACCAGGACGACCGTCACCGGCATCGAGATGTTCCGCAAGCTGCTCGACGAGGGCCGGGCCGGGGAGAACGTCGGACTGCTGCTGCGCGGCGTCAAGCGCGAGGACGTGGAGCGCGGGCAGGTCGTCATCAAGCCCGGGACGGTCACTCCGCACACGGAGTTCGAGGGACAGGCGTACATCCTGTCCAAGGACGAGGGCGGCCGGCACACGCCGTTCTTCGAGAACTACCGCCCGCAGTTCTACTTCCGCACCACGGACGTGACCGGCGTGGTGACACTGCCCAAGGGCACCGAGATGGTCATGCCGGGCGACAACACCGGCATGCACGTGCAGCTGATCCAGCCCATCGCCATGGAGGAGGGCCTGAAGTTCGCCATCCGCGAGGGCGGGCGCACGGTCGGTGCCGGACAGGTGACGAAGATCCTCAAGTAGCCGTACGCGTAAGGCCGGTGGCCGTCATAACGACCCGGACGTGGCCTCGGGCTGGCCCAGGGCCGCGTCCAGGGTCGGGTGCGCCGGCAGCAGCCGGGCAAGTCCGGTCACCCGCATGATGCGCAGGGTCAGCGGATGAGTGCAGACGAGCCGCAGCTCCCCGTCCTGCTCGAGGAGCCGGGCACGTGCCCGGTAGACCAGTCGCAGCCCGGAGCAGTCGAAGAAGTCGACCTGGGTCAGGTCGATCACCAGACTGGCACCGGGGAGCGCCGTCACCCGGTCCAGGTAAGGGGCGATCTCCAGGGCCGCGGCGATGTCGATCTCGCCCCGGAGTTCGAGCACCACATGGCCCCGGTCCTGGTGGACCCGCAGATGCCGGGTGAGCGGCGCAGGTTCCTGGTGCACGACGACATCGCCTCCAACCTGCTCCGTGCGCTGCGGTGTTGCAGGTCACCGGGGGCCGGGGTGACGTCGTGCAGCGAGCGTAACGAGCGCGGACGAACCCCCGGGTGCCCAGCGAGCGCAAATTCGTTTTCCGCCCAGCAAGTTACCCTCGTTGGAGTGAATTTGAGCATGTTCGGTTGACATATGTCTGCGAATTGCGCTGAACCCTCACGACAGCGCGTGCCAGGATTTGGAAAGTGCCTGGCGGAACCCCTCGGTCTGGCGCGCCGTGAGATCCCGCACCATCCGCTCCTCGAGCCGGCGGACGGGGTCCGCGTGCCGCTTGAGGACCTGTCGCCCTGCGTCGGTCAGCCGGATCAGCAACTCGCGGCGGCTGTGCGGGTTGCGCTCCCGGCGTACCAGTCCGCGGTTCTCCAGGGACCGTACGAGATCGGCGATGGACTGGGCGGTGACGAACGAGTCGCGGGCGAGCTGGGCGGCGGACAGTCCGTCGTGCCGCTCCAGGACCGTGAGAGCGGTGTACTGCAGGGCGGTGATCCCGGACGGCCTGACCAGGTCGTCCAGATGGGCACGCACCACCAACTCCACCTGCTTGACCATGTAGAGCAGTGACGGGGGCGTCTTGGCCGCCTGTGCTTCGAGCATGACTTCAGCCTAGAGCATTGACAGGAATCCTGTCTGTATCGAGACTGCTCGGCAAGGGCAATCGACAGGAATCCTGTTACTTGAAAGCTTGGATACGACGCTGAGGAGCGGCGATGACCACCTTCGGGACCGAACCGGGCCGGCTCTTCGTCGGGGGACAGTGGCGCGAGGCCGCCGACGGAGCGCGTACCGAGGTGGTCGACCCGTCCCGGGGCGCGGTCGTCACCACCGTCGCCGAGGCCGGCCCCGCCGACGTGGACGCGGCGGTGCGTGCCGCACGCGCGGCCTTCGACGACGGCGCCTGGTCCGGCCTCAGCGGCCGTGAGCGCGGCCGCGTCCTGCACCGCGTCGCCGAGCTGATCCGCGAGAACGCCGACGAACTCGCCCGGCTGGAGAGCCTGGACGTCGGCAAGCCCCTCTCGCTGTGCCACGCCGTCGACGTGACCAACGCGGCCGCCGACTACGAGCACTTCGCCGCCCTCGCCCACTCCCTCGACGGCTCGGTCCGCGACATCCCCATGAACGCCCTCGCGTACACCAGGCGCGAGCCGCTCGGCGTGGTCGCCGCGATCACCCCCTTCAACTTCCCGCTGATCCTTGCCGGTTCGAAGATCGGCCCCGCGCTCGCGGCCGGCAACACCGTGGTGCACAAGCCCGCAGACGAGACCCCGCTCAGCGCCCTTCGAATGGCCCGGCTCTTCCAGCAGGCGGGCGTGCCGGACGGGGTCGTCAACGTGGTCACCGGAACCGGCCCGGTGGCGGGCGAGGCGCTGCTGCGCCACCGCGGCATCGACAAGATCGCCTTCACCGGCTCCACCGCGACCGGTCGCCATGTGGCGCGCGTGGCCGGTGAGGCCCTCAAGCCCGTCACCATGGAACTCGGCGGCAACGCCGCCCACATCGTCTTCGAGGACGCCGACCTGGAGACGGCCGTCGGCGCGATCATCAAGGCATTCGTCTTCAACACCGGCCAGTTCTGCATGGGCGGCCCGCGGCTGCTCGTCGCCCGCCCGGTCCACGACACCCTGCTCGGCATACTCGCCGACGCCGTACCCGGCGTCCCGGTCGGCGACCCCCGGCGCCCCGAGACCGTCGTCGGACCGATGGCGGGGGAGCGGCACCTGAAGAAGGTCGAGGAGTACGTCGCCCTCGCCCGCGAGGAAGGCGGCCGCATCGTCTGCGGCGGCGAACGGCTCGACCTCGACGGCGGCTACTACTACAAGCCCACGGTCGTCGCCGGCCTGCCGAACGACTCCCGTGTCGTCCAGGAGGAGATCTTCGGTCCCGTCCTCACCGTGCAGCCCTTCGACACCGAGGACGAGGCGGTCGAGCTCGCCAACTCCACGCCGTACGGCCTGGCTTCGGGCATCCAGACGCAGAACCTCGCCCGCGCGCACCGCGTAGCCGGCCGCCTCCAGGCGGGCATCGTCTGGATCAACGAGTGGGCGCTGCTCGACCCGGCGGTGCCCTTCGGCGGCGTCAAGGACTCCGGTTTCGGCCGCGAGTACGGGCCCGAGGCGCTCGCCGCGTACACCAAGGTCAAGTCCGTCGTCGTCTCACTCGCCTGAGCCCGGCCGAAACCTCCTCAGAGACAACCTCCGTAGAGACAAGGGAGTTCCTACGATGTCCCGCATCACCCGCGCCGCGGTCGTCGAGTCCGGCGGGGCGCCCTTCGCCCTCGCCGACGTCGAGCTCGACGCACCCGGGCCCCACGAGGCCGTGGTCCGCATGGTGGCCGCCGGGCTGTGCCACACCGACCTCACCGTCGCGAGCGGCGGACTGCCCTTCCCGCTGCCCGGCGTGCTCGGACACGAAGGTGCCGGGGTCGTCGAGGTCGTCGGCCCGGCGGTGACCGGTGTGGCCCCGGGCGACCATGTCGTGCTGTCCTTCACCTCCTGCGGCGCGTGCCGCAACTGCCGTGGCGGCCACCCCGCTTACTGCGCGAGCTGGCTGCCGCTGAACCTTCTCGGCGGCCGCCGCGCCGATGGCACCGGCACCGTCCACCGTGACGGCGCTCCGCTCGGCGGCCACTTCTTCGGCCAGTCCTCCTTCGCCGAGCGGGCGTTGGCGGACGAGCGCAGCCTCGTCAAGGTCGACGCGGATGTCCCGTTGGAGATGCTCGCACCGCTCGGCTGCGGCGTGCAGACCGGAGTGGGCGCCGTCTGGAACGTGCTGAGGCCGGCCACGGGCAGCACCGTCGTCGTCCTCGGCGCCGGAGCCGTCGGCCTGTCCGCCGTGATGGCTGCGGCGCTGACCCCGGCGACGCACATCGTCGCCGTCGACCGGGTGGCCGAACGCCTGGCTCTGGCCCAGGAGTTGGGAGCCACCCACACCGTCGACGCCGCCGACGCCGACCTCGGTGCGGCCCTCGCGGAGATCACCCGTGGTCGGGGCGCCGACGGCGTCGTGGAGACGACCGGAAGCGCCGCCGTGCTGCGCCGGGGCGTCGACGCACTCGCCGCGCGCGGCACGCTGGTGGTCGTCGGCGCCCCGCCGTTCGGCACCGAAGTCGCCCTGGACGTGAATGGGTTGCTGGCCGGCAAGCGGATCGTCGGACTCACCCTCGGCGACGCCGAGACGCAGACGTTCATCCCGGCCCTGGTCCGCCTCGTGAAGGAAGGACGGCTCCCGGTGCACCGCCTGATCAGCACCTATCCGTTCGCGGAGATCGACCAGGCGGTGCGGGACATGCGCGCGGGCAAGGCGATCAAGCCCGTGCTCACGTTCTGAGCGCGCCGGCTCAGTCCATCAGCAGGACCAGCTTCCCGGAGGTACGGCCGGTCTCGCCGAGCCGGTGGGCCTCGGCGGCCTCGGCCAGCGGGAAGGTGCCGGCGATCTCGGGGCGCAGCTTCCCCGCCTCCACCAGTTCCGTGATCGCCTCCAGGTGGCTGTGGGACGCGTCGACGAGCATCCGCACCGCCCGGACGCCGAGCCGCTCGGCCTCGTTGGGGAACTCGTCCGAACCGATGGGAATGATCGATACGACGATCCCGCCCGGGCGCAGCACCCGCAGCGAGCGCAAAGCCGTGTCGCCGCCCATCGTGTCCAGGACCACGTCGACGTCCTTGACGGCCTCGGCGAAGTCCGTCTCCCGGTAGTCGACGGCCTTGTCCACACCGAGCCCGCGCAGGAACTCGTGCTTGCCCGCGCTCGCGGTGCCGATCACGTGAGCGCCGCGCGCCTTGGCGATCTGCACGGCCACATGGCCGACCCCGCCCGCCGCCGCGTGCACCAGCACCCGCTGTCCCGGGCGTACATCGGCGTACTCGACCAGGGCCTGCCACGCGGTCAGCGAGACCAGCGGCAGCGCGCCCGCCCGCGTGTGGTCGAGCGAGGCCGGCTTGTGCGCGAACCAGCGCGCCGGGGCGGTGACGTACTCGGCGTGCGAACCGTGGCCGAAGGGGTACGACAGCATGCCGTAGACCTCGTCGCCGGGCTGGAAGCGGGCGACGCCGATGCCGACCGCCTCGACCACGCCGGAGACGTCCCAGCCCAGGACGAAGGGCGGCTCGCCCAGGAAACCGCCGGTCGCGCGGTGCTTCCAGTCGGTCGGGTTGACGCCGGCGGCGCGGACCCGGACCAGTACCTCGTTGGTGCGCGGCTCGGGGCGGGGCAGCTCCACTTCCTTCAGGACCTCGGGACCGCCGAGGACGTCCTGGCTGATGGCTCGCATCGTGTTCACAGTGCTCATGGTGGACCAGCCTGCCCGGGACCGCCTCGCAAGAAAATGGCACGATTGCCAACCTTCGATAAGATCGTGCCATGAGCGGTGAACGGAATGTGGAACGGGTCGTCGTCCTGGCCCTGGACGGCGTCTATCCCTTCGAGCTGGGTATCCCCAGCCGGATCTTCGGCGCGGCCGACGGCCGGTACGAGGTGCTGACGTGCTCCGTCGACGGCCAACCGGTGCGCAGCTGCGCCGACTTCACGATCGGTGTCGAGCACGGGCCGGAGATCCTGGACACGGCCGACACGGTGGTGGTCGCCTCCATGACGCCCGCAAGCATCCCCGCCGAGCTGCCCCCCGAGGTCGCCGCGGCGCTCGCCCGGATCCGGCCGGACGCCCGCATCGTCTCCATCTGCACGGCCGCCTTCGTGCTGGCGGCGGCCGGCCTGCTGGAGGGCCGCAGGGCCACCACGCACTGGCAGGTGACCGACCACTTCCGGCGCCGCTACCCGCACGTCGAGGTCGACCCCGACGTCCTCTTCGTCCACGACGGCCGCATCCTCACCTCGGCAGGCGCCGCCTCCGGCGTCGACGTCTGCCTGCACATCGTGCGCACCGACCACGGCAGCGAACTGGCCAACGCGGTGGCCCGCCGCTGCGTCGTACCGCCCTTCCGGGACGGCGGCCAGGCGCAGTACATCGAGCAGCCGGTCCCGCAGAGCGGGGCCGCGAGCACCGCCGCCACCCGGGCGTGGGCCCTGGAGCGCCTGGACGAGCCGCTCTCGCTGGCCGAGCTGGCCGGCCACGCCCGGATGAGCCTGCGCACCTTCGCCCGCCGGTTCAGCGAGGAGGTCGGTCTCAGCCCCGGCCGCTGGCTCGTCCAGCAGCGCGTCGCCCGGGCCCGGCACCTGCTGGAGTCCAGCGACCTGTCCGTCGACCAGATCGCCGGCCACGTCGGCTTCGCGACGGGTGCCTCGCTACGGCAGCACCTGCACGCGGCGATCGGGGTGTCGCCCCAGACGTACCGGCGCACGTTCCAGGCGGCCGCGCGCTGAATGTCCGAGGCCGCCGCGCGTCAGGCCGAGGGCACACCCCGGCGCAGCTCCAGCGCGCGCAGCGCGAGCTGCATCTCGAACTGGGCCGCCCGGTCGTGCAGTTGGGCACCGAACAGCTCGTCCAGCTGGCGCATGCGGTAGCGCACCGTCTGCGGGTGCACGGCCAGGCGGACGGCCACCTCGCTGGCGTTGCGGCCGCACTGGAGCCAGCTGAGCAGGGTCTCCGCGAGGCGTTCGCGCTGCGGCGGGCGCACCTGCTCCAGCGGCCGTAACCGGTGCTCGGCCATCGCGTCGATCAGGGCGTCGTCGCGGAGCAGCAGCAGCGTGGTCAAGTGGTCCTGGCATCGCACCATCTCGGTCTCGGCGAGGACGCCGCGGCGCATCAGGTCCAGCGCCTCGGATGCCCAGCGCAGCGACCGCGCGCCGTCCTGGAGCGCCACGGCCGGGCCCATCGCGGCCCGCAGCCCCTGGAGCGCCCCCGCCAAGGCCCGCACCCGGCCCGGTCCCTCCGGGTCCGGCACCACCAGCACGGCCGGCCGGACGTCGAAGCGGGCGAGGAACTCGGGCGCCACGATCGGGTGCGAGCCCGCCCTGGGACAGTCGTCGAGCGCGACGAGGGCGACCGCGCGCGGCACCGGCCAGCGCGCGCTGTGCGCGAGTTCCGCGATCGCCTCCACCGAGGCGGGCGGATTCGCGGTGAGCAGATCGATCAACCGCGTGCGCCGCTGCTGCAGTTCCCCGGCCGCGTGCAGCCGCGCCTCCGTGAATCCCGCGGTCGTCACGGCAGCCATCTCGTCCAGATGCAGGAACAGGGCCTCGCCGAACGCCGCCAGCACATTGCGCGGCAGCAGGTCTGCGTCCACCAGCGCGTTCACCCGCCGCCACGTGATCCGCGCGCCCAGCCGCAGCGCCGACTGGAACGAGTCGAGGCTGCGCCCCTCCTCCGCCTCACCGCGGCCGATGCGCCGGTACGTCGCCTTCACCGGCTCCCAGTCCGTGTCCGGCTTCGCCATCCGCTCCAGAAAGCCCTGCAGCGCATGGTCCACGCCCCGGTGCACGCCCTGCATATAGGTGTCGTCGGCGGGACGCGCGTACTCCGGGATCTCGGTCCTGATCGCCTCGAAGACCTCCTCGGTGATGTCGGCGAAGAAGGGTCTGAGGTGGTGGTGCAGGTCCGCCGGCAGCGCGTTGAACGCACTGCCCGGCTCATCGACCGGCAGCACAGCGGCTCTCTTCGGCACGGCCGCGACAATACCCGTCAGTAATCCGTCAGGGCTTATCAGCGGCGGACAGGCATGGGTCCCGGTCTTGTCATCGCGTGACAACCGCCGCGGTCTGCAAAGGAATTTGTCGATGTGTGGGCCTCTGGCTGAGAGTGACGGAACCCTCACTTCCGTGCTGCGTTCGAGTTTGATCCTTTCGGTGTCGAACCCGATAAGCTCCCTTCCGGCGCTGCGAGTTGACGCGACCGTGATGCATCGTCTCGCCGTGCGTATGCATGCAGTGCCCTTCCCCCCTTGCACACCCCCCTTGTTCGAACGTGTCGCTTGTAAGGATGCAGATGGAACTCGCCACTCCGCCGCCGGCGGCGCGGGCCCCTGTCGCCTGGTACAGCTGGTGGCTGATGCCACTGGCCTTAGGAGGCGGGACGGTTGCCGCGACGTTCATGAGCTCCGAGCGAATAACCGCCGCTGTCGCCGGCCTGGCGGCCACCGCCGCGAGCGCCGTGTGCGTACGGCTGCTGATCCGCACCCGCACGCAGCTGAGCCGCACCGAGGGCTCCTTCCGCTCCACGCAGGCCGAGCACTCCCAGCAGTGGCAGCAGCATGTCGCGGTCCTGGAACGGAAGTTCACCGCCGAGCGCGGCTCCCTGGAGGCCCAGCTCACCGACCAGTCCGACGCCTACGAGGCCCGCCTCGCCGAGCAGACCTCGTCGTACGAGGCCCAACTCGCCGAGCAGGGCAGGACGTTCGAGGAGCGGCTGGCCGAGCAGGCCAAGTCCTTCCAGGCGCAGCTGGCCGAGCAGGCCGACGGCTGGCAGGAACAACTGGCCCACCAGCAGGACGCCGTGGCCCGCCTCGCCAACGAGCAGCTGCCGGACGCGTTGAAGCGGCTGCGCGAAGGCGACGCCATCGACGACCTGCTGCCCGCCCCCAACCAGTGCGCCAAGGTGGGCGCCGACCTCCAGGCCGACCTGCGCAAGGTGCTGCGCACCGCGCTCATCGGCGTCGAGGAGGAGTTCAACCGCTCGACCTCCGCCGAACAGGCCGTCATCAGCATCGGCAACCGCATCCACGTCCTCACCAGCAAGCTCCGTGGCCGGCTGCACGAGATGCAGGGCGAGCACGGCCGGCTGCCGGCCGTCGCGCAGGGCCTGATGGAGCTCGACCAGGAGCTCGGCCCCGCCGACTCGCTCGCCGCGAGCATCGGCGTGCTCGGCGGCTCGGACCGGCCGGGACGGCAGTGGCAGGAGCCGCAGCGTCTGCTGAGCGTGGTCCGCGGCGGCATCGGCCGGATCAAGGACTTCCACCGCATCGAGGTCCGCCACCTGCCCGAACTCGGCGTCGACGGCGGTCTGGTGGACCACCTGACGCTGATCTTCTCGCAGCTCCTGGACAACGCCGCACGCTACTCGCCGCCCAGCGAGCCGGTGCTCGTCTCCGGCAAGGAGGTGCCCAACGGCGTCGGCATCGAGATCCAGGACTCCGGCAAGGGCCTGAACGAGGAGAAGAAGCGTGAGGCCGAGGAGGCCCTCACCGGCACCGCCGCAGGACCGGGCATCGGCGGCATCTCCGAGGACGCCAACATCGGTCTGCGAGTGGTCGGCGCACTCGCCCGCCGCTACGGCATCCGCGTCACGTTCGCCGACTCGCCCTGGCTCGGCACCTCGGTGGTGATCGTGGTCCCCCACAAGTACTTCAGTCCGCTGCCCGCGGCCGTTCCGGCCACCGCGGCGACCCCGGCGGCGCAGCCCGCCGCGGCCGCGCCGGTGCTCAGGGCGGCGTCGGCCGAGCCCGTGGCCGAACCCTCCGAATCGGTGGACACCACGCCGGGCGGACTGCCCCGGCGCCGCAGCAGGCGGAACGAGCCGGTGCGGCACCAACCGGCCGAACGCTCCGAGCGGACCAGGGAGACCGCTGTCTCCGCCGTTCCTCCGGACGCCTCGTTCACCGGCCTGGCCGCCTTCGCCACCGCCGGCCGTACGTCCGGCGCGGAGGCCGGCCCGGGAGCCGCCACGGAGACCATCGCGGAGGAGACGGCGCCCGCCGGGCCCGAGTCCACCGAGCACCGCACTGAAGAGAGCGACTAGTCCTCATGACGCAACAGGGAACCGACGTGAGCTGGGCGCTCCGCGATCTGGTCGAGTCCATCCCCGAGATCCGCTTCGCACTCGTGGCCTCCAGCGACGGCAAGGCCATCACCTCCTTCGGCGCCGAAGACCCCGACGACGTGGACCGGTTCGCGGCCGTGGTGGCCGGACTGCAGGCACTGGCCCAGCCGGTCGCCGAGCAGTTCCCCAAGTACGCGGGGCAGCTCAGGCTGGCCATGATCGAGGTCGACGGCGGACACCTCTTCGTCGTACGCGCCGGTGTGGAGACCTATCTCGGTGTCCTCGCCCGGGAAGGACTCGATCAGGGACTGCTCGGACACCAGATGAGGGATCTGGCCCGCAGGATGGGTGAGCTCCTCGGCACCACTCCGCGCCTGGAGGAGCACTCTGGATGAGTGCTCCCCGCCGGCCCACCGACCCGTCCGGTCTCGAGCGGTACTACGTCCTCACGGGCGGACGCAGCGGACCGGGCGGTTCGGCGTCGAGCCTCGACGTCGCGACCCTCATCGTCTCCGCGACCGCCCCCGCACCGGGCATGCAGCACGAGCACGAGGAGATAGTCCGGCGCTGCCGCGATCCGCTGTCGGTGGCCGAACTCGGCGCCCACCTCGGATTGCCCTTCAACATTCTCGCGGTGCTGCTGGCGGATCTGCTCGAGGCAGGCCGCGTCGAAGCCCGTGATCCCATACCGGCGCACGACGCCGGTCGCGGGCCCGACCTCGCGCTCCTTGAGGAGGTACTCAGTGGACTTGAACGGCTTTGACCATCCCGGCCGCCCGGCCGCCGGGGGAACCCGCTCGGTGAAGGTGATGATCGCCGGCGGCTTCGGCACGGGGAAGACCACCATGGTCCGCTCGGTCAGCGACATCAAGCCGCTGACCACCGAGGAGACGCTCACCCAGGCCAGCGCCGGCGTCGACCATCTCATCGGCGTCGCGGACAAGACGGAGACCACCGTCAGCCTGGACTTCGGCAAGATCAGCCTCAACGACAGCCTGATGCTGTACCTGTTCGGGACGCCGGGCCAGGAGCGCTTCTGGTTCCTGTGGAACGGCCTGTTCAAGGGCGCGCTCGGCGCGGTGGTCCTCGTCGACACCCGGCGCCTGGCCTCCAGCTTCCGGGCGATAGAGGAGATGGAGCGGCAGAACGTGCCGTTCGTCGTCGCCCTGAACGTCTTCCCCGACTCCAAGGACTACCCCGTCGAGGAGATCCGCGACGCCCTCGACATCCCCGAACACATCCCGGTCGTGGCCTGCGACGCCCGCGACCGGGCCTCCAGCCGTGACGTACTCGTCGCGCTGATCCACCACCTGAAGGACCGATCGGCCGTCGCACTGGAGTCCCGATGAACGCCCAGCCCTTGAACGGTCCCGACGTCCCGAGCGGCTGCCCGGTGGCGCACGGCGGGGCCGACCTCACCCGGCTGTTCGGGCCGGAGGCGTCGACGGACCCGCTCGGCATCTACGAGCGGCTGCGCAAGGAGCACGGCTCCGTGGCGCCGGTGCTCCTCGAGGGCGACGTCCCCGCCTGGCTGGTGCTCGGCTACCGCGACAACCGGCGGGTGCTGGACAATCCGCGCCAGTTCAGCCGGGACGCGCGGATCTGGCGGGACTGGCGGGAGGGGCGTGTTTCCGAGACGTCACCGTTGATCCCGATGATCGGCTGGCGGCCCGACTGCGTCTCCCAGGACGGCGAACCGCACCGCAGGTTGCGCGGGGCGGTCACCGACGGGCTGCTCGCGGCGTCCAGCCGCGGCGTCCGGCGTCACGCCACGTACTTCGCGAACAAGCAGATCGACGCGTTCGCCGACGCGGGCCGCGCGGACCTGGTGGCCGACTACACCGAGCTCCTGCCGATGCTCGTGCTCACCCGGATCCTGGGCCTCCCCGCGGCGGACGGGTTGCGCCTGATCGAGTCGTGCGCCCAGGTCTTCAAGGGCGGCGAGGACGCCCTTGAGCACAACGGCCGGATCATCCAGATCCTCGGGGAACTCGCCGAGCGCAAGCGGGCCGAGCCGGGCTCCGACTTCGCCACGGCCCTGCTGGAGCACCCGGCCGGCCTCGACCACGACGAGGTCGTCAGCCATCTGCGCCTGGTGCTGATCGCCGCGCACACCACCACCAGCAACCTGCTGGCCCGGGTCCTGCAACTGGTCCTCACCGACGCTGCCCGGCTGTCCGGTCTGGTCGGCGGGCAGCTGAACATCTCCTCGGTGGTGGAGGAGGTCATGTGGGACACCCCGCCGCTGGCCGTGCTGCCGGGCCGGTTCGCGGCCTCCGACCTGGAGCTCGGAGGTCATCACATCCAGGAGGGAGAACTGCTCATCCTGGGCCTGGCGGCCGGCAACATCGACCCGGAGGTACGGCCCGACTCGGCCGTCGCCGTGCAGGGCAACCAGTCGCACCTGGCGTTCAGCGCCGGACCGCACGAGTGCCCGGGGCAGAACATCGGCCAGTCCATCATCGAGATCGGCGTGGACGTCCTGCTGCACCGGCTGCCGGGCCTGCGCCTGGCCGTGCCGTCGGAGGAACTCTCCTCGACCGCCTCCACCTGGGAGTCGCGGCTCGACAGCCTGCCGGTCGAGTTCTCCGTCTGACACCACCGCTGCCCGGCCGGACCCCCGGCCGGGCAGCGCCGTCTCCTCGCTCGGAACGGGCCGGAGGCGTCAGCCGTCGAGCCAGTCGCCTGTCACGCCCGTGGGACGGTATCCCGTGGCGTTCCAGAGGAAATGCGGGTGGGCACAGCCGAACATGTAGGCGAGCAGCGTGGTGTCCTCCCTCCCGGTTCGAGGGTCGTGCAGGGTGGAGAACTTCTCGGACCCGACCACGCCGGCGTCTTGTTGGACCTGACGAGCGCGCGCCAGGGACGGTGCGGCCCTGGATGCCTCCACGGCGGCGATGTAGGTGCGGCGCAAGATCTCCCATGCGCTGTCGATGTTGCCGTGCCAGGGACCGTGCACTGCTTCGAAGGCATGGAGCTCGGCGTCGAAGAGGGGCCAGGACTCGGGGTATTGGGCTCGGCAGCGTGCGGACAGCTCGGCGGTCCGGGCGCTCAGCGCCGGTGCGGTGGGCCGCGGGGCGATGGTGAGGGTGGTGCCGTGGGTGAGGATGCCGCTGCATGAGTTGGGCTGCAGGTCGCAGAGCGAGCACCCCTCGACAGGCGGGAGGCCCTGCGTGATGCCGTCGAACCACAGGGCGTGACGGCCCGTCAGCCCCATCCAGACGACGGTGGTGGTCATCAGCCAGGTGTTCCACATCGGGCTGTGCGCCTCGGGCATGCAGCCGTACTTGACGAGGGCTATGGCGCAGGCGGCGTAGAGCGCCTTGGTGTGGGTGGGCATGTCGGCGAGCCAGAAGTTGCTGATCTCGCCGGTGAGGGCGTCGGCTCGTACATCGGCCATGTCGTCGATGACGCGGCACAGCAGCAGGGAGGCGAGGTTCTCCTCCTGCCAGAGTTCGGTGTCGGGTGCGACGTGCCAGAACAGGCAGTCCAGCATCTGCAGGACGGAGTAGGCGCTCTGGCTGAGCGGGTTGGTCTGGGGGAGTACGACGCTGCCCGCTTGGTGCTGTTGGAGCCAGTACTCGTCGACGGATCGCTTGTGTGCTGCGAAAAGCCCGGAGACCAGGGCCCGTGCGCTGTTGGTGCTGAAGTTCTGGGCCAGGCGGTCTTCGACGTGTTGGGTGAGGCGCGTCGTGTCGATGGTGTCGATCACGCGCTTGTATTCGTGGAAGACGAGGATGTCGTCCTCGAAGCGGTGGCGGTGGCCAAGGTCTTGTTCGAGGTCGTTCATCTGCCGGGTCCAGGACCATCCACCGGTCAGGACGCTGTCGAGTTCCCGGCGGTGCGGCCAGGTCTTGACGGTGAGGGGACGACCGGCGCTCTGCCGCCAGTCGTAGTCACCCAGCGTGCGTGCGGGGGGTGTGGGCAGCCGACGGCACAGAGGGCAGGTGCAGACGGTCGCCTGCTCCTCCTCGCGCGGCGGGGCGAGTGCCCGGCTTCTCCAGGCCCCTTCCAGCATGTTGCAGGTCAGTCGGCAGATCTCGATATCGGTGCTGACCTGGGGGAAGGCTGCTTCTATCACGCGCAGGCCGGTGTCGAGGTGCCTCAACCTGGCGTGGCCCTCCTCGTCGGGCGGGAGGAACGCGGGCCGCGCCAGGTGGAGGGCGCCCTCCACCTGCAGCGTGGTGCCGGAGAGGGGGGATCGGAGTGCGTCCAGCCGCTGTTGAGCGGAGTTCTGGGAACTTCGGTACTGCTCCGTGCTCCCCTTGATGCGTTTCACGAAGAGGCGGGCCAGGCTGTCCCCCGCCTCCGTGGACTGGAGTTGGGCGCTCGGCTGCGCCGGGATCAGGCTGTTCGCGGACGCCTTCGAAACGGCGCCTTCGACTCGAAATTTCACACCGGTCTCCCATCAAGCTGTGGTCGTGGCAACGGAATTGACCGACCGTTGTCTGTCGGCCGGTCGGGTCCGGGAATCTTGTGTGCCTTCCGCGACGGCCTCGCCGAACAGCCGGACTCACGCGACCGGCTGGGGGCCCTGCTGCGAAGGCCCGCTCGGTTCTCGAACGCGTCGAGTCGCTCGTCAGACGTGTGTTGCTCGAACCCTGCTGATGGGTGTGTCGAAGGGGAGGTCGAACGTGACGGCCTGAGGCATGTGCTTCCTTCCGGGAGTCGGCGACGCAGAGTCCCCCGGCCCTGCGAACGGGTGGCCGAAACGGCCACCCGTGTCCTCGAACTCAGCTTCTATGGCCGAAAGTTGAACCGAGAAGCGATACGAGGCTGCCCAAAGCGTAAATGATCTACGCGTGACCTCACCGTGACGTCCGTTACTGCTTACGCCTCATGAGCTGCGTACACTGCCTCCCCTCCCACGTACGTCAGGGCCACACCCGTCTCCGCGATCGCCGTGGTCGGCCCGTCGAACGGGTCGCGGTCCAGGACCACCAGGTCGGCCAGTGCGCCGACCTGAATCCGGCCGGTGTCGGCGAGGTGGTTCACATAGGCCGACCCCGCGGTGTACGCGGTCAACGCCTCGGTGAGGGAGAGCCGTTCGCCGGGCAGGAACACCGGGGCGCCGTCGCAGTCGGGCGCCAGGCGGTTGACCGCGACATGGATGCCCTGGAGCGGATCGGGGCTGCTGACCGGCCAGTCGCTGCCCGCCGCGAGCCGGGCCCCCGAGCGCAGCAGCGCGCCGAACGGGTACTGCCACGCGGCCCGTTCGGACCCCAGGAAGGGAATGGTCAGCTCGTCCATCTGGGGTTCGTGCGCGGCCCACAGCGGCTGGATGTTCGCCGTGGCGCCGAGGCGCGCGAACCGCGGCACGTCCTCGGGATGGACGACCTGAAGGTGCGCCAGATGCGGCCGGGTGCCGCTCGGACCGTTCGCCGCCCGCGCGGCCTCGATCGCGTCCAGCGCGTCCCGTACGGCCCGGTCGCCCAGCGCGTGGAAGTGGCACTGGAAGCCCAGGGCGTCCAACTCGGTGACGTACTTGGGGAGTTGGCCCGCGTCGATGAAGCTCTTGCCGCGGTTGGCGGTGGCGCAGCCGCACCGGTCCAGGTACGGGTCGAGCAGCGCGGCCGTGCCGTTCTCGGCGACCCCGTCCAGCATCAGTTTCACCGTGCCCGCGCGGAACCGGCCATGGCTAAACGCGACCCGCTTCTGGGCGAGTTCGGGGATCTGCTCGGCCCCGCGCTCCCGGTCCCACCACAGCGCCCCACGGACCCGCGCGGTCAGCGAGCCGTCGCGTGCGGCCGCCAGATAGGCGCCGGCCGGATCGTCCATCCCGAGGAAGTCCCCGACGAGCGCGTCCTGCCAGGCCGTGATGCCGAGAGCGTGCAGATGCCGCTGCGCGTGCAGCAGCGCCGCCAGCCGATCCGCCGCGGTGGCCGGCGGGGCCAGCCGCCCGACCAGCTGCATCGCACCCTCCTGCAGCGTGCCGCTCGGCTCGCCCGCCTCGTTCCGCTCGATCCGCCCGTCGCCCGGGTCGGGTGTGTGGCGATCGATGCCCGCCAGCTCGAGGGCGCGGCTGTTGGCCCAGGCGCCGTGGTGGTCGCGGTTGGGCAGGTAGACCGGCCGGTCGGGTACGGCCGCGTCCAGGAGCTCCTTCGTCGGCGTACCGCCCTCGAACGCCTCCATGGACCAGCCCCCGCCGAGGATCCACTCCCGCTCGGGATGTGCCTCGGCGTAGGCGCGGACGGCGGCGACCGTCTCCCCGGCCGTCCGGGTCCCGGTCAGATCGCACTGGGAGAGTTCGAGGCCGGCCGGGACGGGATGGACGTGCGCGTCCTGGAAGCCCGGCAGCAGCAACCGCCCGGCCAGGTCGACCACTTGGGTGCGCGGCCCGGCGAGCTCGTGGACCTCGTCGTGCCCGACGGCGGTGATGCGGTCGCCGGTGACGGCCACGGCGGTGGCGGTGCGGCCCTCGGGGGTGAGGACCGGGCCGCCGGTGAAGAGGAGATCTGCGTGCATGTTCCTTTTCCTGGTGAGGTGGGGGGGGAAGGTGCCGGTGAACGCCGGACATTCCTACTGGGCGGTCGGGAGCAGCTGCCGTGCGTCGGCGTCGGTACCGTCGCCCGTGCGGAAGTACGGCGACCTGCGCACCCACTTGGCCCAGGCGGCGGCCACGAAGCCCGAGGCGATCATCGCCAGGGGAGTGAGCAGCAGGAACCAGCCGTTGTCCGCGCGGAGTTCGAGATGGTCGGCCGAGGTGAAGAAGGACCAGCCGAGATAGCCGCCGAGGCCGAGCAGCGCCAGGGCACTGAGCGTGGGCAGCACCACGGCCCGTACGCCCTCCCGCGGGTTCTCGCGCAGCAGCGGGCGGAAGCGGACGGCCGCCGCGAGCGCCGTGAGCGCGTAGGACAGGGCGACCACGATGCCCACGGCGCTCACCGTCGCCATGATCATGTCCGCGAGCCGCGGGATGACCAGGGCGAGAGCCGCGATCACCGTCGCCAGCGCGCCGATCAGCAGCGTCCCGGCGGCGGGAGTACCGTAGCGGCGGCTGACCCGGGACCAGACGGGCCCGAGGGTGCGGTCCCGGCTCATCGCGAACATCCCGCGGGCCGTCGGGATGACCCCGGCCTGAAGCGAGGCGACGGCCGAGAACATCAGCGCCACCAGGGGGAGCGCCGCCATCGGCTGGGCGGCGAGCCGGTCCCCGAAGAACGCCAGTCCCTGGGCGCCGTGTCCGGCCAACTCCTTCTCGGACAGCACCCGTTGGAAGGCGACCGAGCCGATGAGGAACAGCGTCAGCATGGTCACCAGTGTGATCAGCCCGGCACGGGAGGCGTCCCGCGGATCGCGCACCTCCTCGTTGACGCTGAACGCGGCCTCGAAGCCCCAGTAGCAGAACACCGACAGCAGCAGTCCCTGGGCGAGCGCGGAGGCCGACGGGATCGCGAACGGGTCGAACCAGCTCAGGCTGAAGGCGTGCGGGCCGGTGACGATGCCGTAGCCGCAGAACCCGAGCAGCACGACGTACTCGAAGACCAGCAGCCATGTCTGCAGCCGTGCCGCGGTCCTGATGCCGGTGACGGCGGTCAGCGTGACCGCCACGAGCACGAGGATGCCGACCGCCGTGGTCTGCGCGGTCGAGCCCGCGTCCAGGGCGAGACCGCCCAGCCGGTGCAGCCCGGCCTCCCCGGCGAGCTGGATGAGCGCCGAGCCGGTGACCGCCGTCGTGTACGCGAGGAACGCCAGCGTCGCCACGATGTTCACCCAGCCGACCATGAAGCCGAGCCATGGGCTGAGCGAACGGCCCACCCAGACATAGCCGTTGCCCGCGTTCGGCTCCACCCGGTTCAGCCGGGAGAAGGCCCCCGCGATGCCGAGGACCGGCAGGAACGCCAGCAGCATGATGGCCGGCAGATGCAGGCCGACCACGCCGGCCGTGACGCCCAGGCCGATGCCGATGCTGGTGGTCGCGGCCGTGCTGGAGGCGGCGATGGCGATGCCGTCCAGCACGCCGAGGGATTTGCGCAGCGCGGGCCGCGCTGGTGGTCGTGCACCGAAGGGCTGATCGGACATGGCCGGTTCTCCGCTCGCACCGGGGGGCCTGGTCGGCCCCGGTGACCGCACATGAAACTGCCCGGGGACTTAACAGGTCAACGGTGTTGTCATAAGGTGCCGCCACCGGCCCCAGGGAGGCAGACCATGAGTGAGCGCGTCGTCCCGCCCGATGCCCGGCGGCGCAGACGCCCCACCAAGCAGGGCGTCGTCCTCTCCGAGGAGCTGATCGTCGCCACCGCGCTGCGGCTGATGGAGGAACACGGCGCGGAAGCCCTGTCGGTGCGCCGCCTCGGCCGCGCCCTCGGCGCCGACCCCAGCTCCCTCTACCGCTACTTCCGGCACACCGACGACCTGATGCTCGCCGTCGCCGACGAGCTCATCGGCCGTACGCTGCGCACCTGGCGTCCCACCGGCGACTGGCGCGCCGACCTGCGCGACCTCGGCCTGCGCGTGCACGCGGGCGCCCTCGCGCATCCCCGTGCGGCCGTCCTGAGCTCCTACCGGGTGACCGGGCGGGTGCACGAGATCCAGGCCGTGGAGACCATCCTCGGCGTGCTGCGCGACGCCGGCTTCCCCGACGCCGAGGCGGTGCGCGTCTATCACGCCTTCGTCGACCAGGCCCTCGCCTTCAGTGCCCTCGACTCGGCGAGCGCCGCCCTGCCGAAGGCGGCCAGGGAGGCGGACGCGGCCGTGTGGCGGGCGACGTACGTCCGGCTGCCCGCCGACACGCACCCGCACATCGCCGCGACGGCCCGCCATCTGGTGGCCGACATGAACCGCAGTTCCTACCCGGCCGCCCTGGACCTGCTGTTGAGCGCGGCGGCGGCGCGGCTGACGGAGACCGGGGGAGGGGGCTGACGGCGGCCCCCGGTCACGAGGGCGTGGAGGGGGAGGGGCCGGTCGGCGACTGAAAAGGCCGGACCGGGATATCCGCCAAGGTACTGAGCGGCGGAGCACGACGCCCCGCGCCCGAACCGTACGGAGGAGACATGCCACTGGTGGAAGCGGGCTTCGTGGTGCTCGACTGCGCCGAGCCCGAGAAGCTCGCGGTGTTCTACATGGAGCTGCTGGAGGCCGAGGAGACGGACTCGACCGCCAACCGCGTGGAGATCAGGGGTGCCGACGGCATCCGGATGGCCTTTCGCCGCGATGTGAACGCGACCCCGCCGAGCTGGCCGCGTCCCGAGAACTCCCTCCAGGCCCACCTCGACTTCGTCGTGGCGGACCTGGATGCGGCGGAGCGCAAGGTGGTGGAGCTCGGCGGGCGTCCGCTGGAGACGAAGGACGCGACCGGGCCGTTCGAGATACGCGGGTACGCCGACCCGGCCGGCCACTCCTTCTCCCTGCTGCGCGCCACGCCGAAGGCGCCCAAGCAGGGCTGACGGCTCACGCCGGCGTCAGTCCCGGCCGTCCGGATCGGCGGCCGGCCAGACGCCGGTCGAGCGCTCGATGGCCTTCGCGCCCGTGCGGTCCACCGCGCTGCGGACCACGGCGAACAGCGCGCCCTGGACCGCCGCCGCGAGCAGGATCTCGCCCCAGCCGCGGTCCTGGTCCAGGGCGTCGGGTGCGTCCTCCTCGTGCCGCAGCGCCATCCATGTCTTGCGGAAGACGAGCCCGGCGAGCGCTCCGCTGGTCCATCCCAGGACGAATCCCAGCGGCTTGTAGGCCAGAGGCAGCTTCATTTTCTTCTTCTTCGTCTTCGCCACGTCTTTCTCCTTCATGGGTCAGGGTCGTCCTTCGGCCGCGATCTCCTCGCCCGCGGGCACGGGCCCCGGTGGTGTCCCGTCGCCGAACGGACGCCCGCGCAGCTCCTCCCGGAAGTGGGGTGCGAGCCAGCCGGACAGCTCCGGTCCGACGGGGACGATCCCGGTCGGGTTGATGCCGGTGTGGACCTGGTAGTAGTGCCGTTTGATGTGATCGAAGTCGACGGTGTCACCGAACCCGGGCGTCTGGTAGAGATCGCGGGCGTACGCCCACAGGATCGGATTCTCCGTCAGCTTCCAGCGGTTGCACTTGAAGTGGCCGTGATAGACGGCGTCGAAGCGGACCAAGGTGGTGAACAGCCGGATGTCCGCCTCGGTGATCGTGTCGCCGACGAGATAACGCTGTCCCTCCAGTCGTCGCGTGAGCAGCTCCAGCCGCTGGAAGACACCGGTGCACGCGTCCTCGTACTCCTTCTGTTCGGTGGCGAAACCTGCCCGGTACACACCGTTGTTGACGTCCCTGAAGACGTCCGCCATCACCGCGTCGATCTCCTCGCGCCGGTCCTGCGGGTACAGGTCGGGAGCCCCGTCGCGGTGCAGGGCGGTCCACTCGGTGGCGAAGTCGAGGGTGAGCTGCTGGTAGTCGTTGGTGACCAGTTCTCCGCTCGGTGTGTCGACGAGCGCGGGCACGCTCACTCCACCCGGGTGCCCGGCCTCCCGCCGTTCGTACGCCTCGCTCAGGAAGCGGATGCCGAGGACCGGGTCGCGGCCGTCCGGGTCCAGCGTGAAGCGCCAGCTGCGGTCGTCCTGGATCGGGTCGGCGACGGCGAGGGACACGGCGTCCTCCAGACCGAGCAGGCGTCGCGAGACCAGGGCCCGGCTCGCCCACGGACAGGCACGGCTGACCACCAGGCGGTAACGTCCCGCCTCCACCGGCCACCCGTCCCGGCCGTCCGCCGTGACCCGGTCCGTGAAGTGGCTCCTGGACCGCCTGAACGACTCGTGGCCGAGTGAACTGTTGCCCCCGGCGCCCATGATTCCTCCCTGCGTCGCGTGACCCCGTGAGCTACGCGTTCCCCGATTTCCGCCGCCCGCACGGTGTGATCCTCCAGGACAGGGGCATTCGGCGGAGGTGAGTGGGACATCCTCGAACTCCAAGGACCGCAAGACACGCATCACCGTGCTGGTGGCGCTCGCGGCCAATCTGCTGATCGCGGCGGCCAAGGCCGTCGGCGGCCTGTTCGCCGGCTCGCCCGCCCTGTTGTCGGAGGCGGCGCACTCCGTGGCGGACAGCCTCAACGAAGTCTTCCTGCTGGCCGCGCTGCGGCGCAGCCGGCGCCCGGCCGACAAACGGCATCCCTTCGGCTACGGCAAGGAGCGGTTCTTCTGGTCGCTCCTCGCGGCCGTCGGGATCTTCGTCATGGGCGGCTGCTTCTCCGTCTTCCAGGGCGCCGAGGCCCTCAAGAACGGCGCCGAGGAGAAACTCAGCGGCTATGTGGCGGGCCTGATCGTGCTCGGCGTCTCCTTCCTCGCCGAGGGCGTCTCACTGCTGCGGGCCCTGCACCAGGTGCGCCGCCAGGGCGGCAGGGACGGCTTGCGCGACCCCGCGCTGCGCACGGTGGTCGCCGAGGACGGCACGGCGGTGCTCGGCGTGACGCTGGCCGCCATCGGCATGGTGCTGCACATGATCACCGGCCAGGTGGTGTACGAGGCGTCGGCCTCGTTCGCGATCGGCGCGCTGCTCGTCTACGTCGCCTACCGCCTCGGCCGCGAGGCCCGCGACCAGCTGATCGGCGAGTCCACCGACCCCGAGACGGCGGACCGGATCCGCTCCCTGCTGGCCGAGCAGCCCGAGATCGACAGCGTGGAGGCCCTGTTCACGATGAAGACGGGCCTCGACACGGCACTGGTCGCCGCCCGTGTCGACCTGGTGCCCGGACTGGACAGCGAACAGGTCGAGGAGGTCGCCGTGCGGATCAAGCGGTC
Source organism: Streptomyces sp. NPDC050534 (assembly GCF_044457745.1). NCBI lineage: Bacteria > Bacillati > Actinomycetota > Actinomycetes > Kitasatosporales > Streptomycetaceae > Streptomyces > Streptomyces sp. NPDC050534. The sequence goes on along the minus strand of NZ_JBITHF010000024.1, from coordinate 40,084 downwards.
CCTGGCCGAGGACGTGTCCGAGGCGGACCAGATCTTCCTCGACATCACCGACCGTCCGGCCGAGGAGGCACGAGAAAGCCCCGCCGCGACGGGGGAACGCGGCGGGGCCTGACGCACGCGTGCCCCGGGTCACCGGGTTCATGCACACGCGGACGAAGATTCTTTCGCTACTCGGCCGGTTCGAGGACGAAGACCGGGATCTGCCGGTCGGTCCTCCTCTGGTAGTCGGCATACGGCGGATACGCCGCCACCGCACGCTCCCACCACTGGTCCTTCTCCGCGCCGGTGATCTCACGCGCCGTCATGTCCCACTTCGACGGCCCGTCCTGCAGCTCCACATGGGGATCACCCTTGAGGTTGTGGTACCAGGTGGGGTGCTTGGGCGCGCCGCCCTGCGAGGCGACCACCGCGTACCGCCCGTCGTGCTCCACGCGCATCAGCGGCGTCTTGCGGATCTTGCCGCTCCTGGCGCCGCGGCTCGTGAGCACGATCACGGGCAGGCCGGTGTCCATCAGGGTCCTCCCCTTCGTGCCACCGGAGCTCTCGTACAGCTCCACCTGGTCGCGTACCCACTGCTCAGGGCTGGGTTCGTACTCACCCTCGAGAGGCATGACATCCGTCCCATCGTCGAGTCCTTGCTGGCCGGCACCCTGCTACAACACCCGTGTACCCGTGATTCATCCACACCGGTGGTGCGTATCGGGCCACCACCATCTGTAGGCGCGGCGCCGTGATCACGCCACCCGAGAGCGGTGCCCTCCTGCTCCAGGGGCGATGCCGAGCGCGGCACGGGTGCCGGTCCGACACCTGAGCGAGCATCCCCGGCCAGAATGCCCCCACCACCGATCTGGCCGAACTTCTCGTCGCCCCATAGATGCCTTGGGCATCTAATGAAGATCTGCACGACGCACTCTTCGTCTGCGAGGTCTTCCATGCCGGAAACGGAACCTGTGGCCTTTCCCCAGGACCGGTCCTGCCCCTACCAGCCCCCCACCGCATACGAGCCCCTGCGTGCCACCCGCCCGCTGAGCCGGGTCACGCTCTACGACGGCCGTTCCGCCTGGCTGGTGACGGGTCACGCGCTCGCCCGCGACCTGCTCGCCGATCAGCGGCTGTCGACCGACCGCACCCATCCCGAGTTCCCCGCGCCCACCGAGCGGTTCGCCGCGGTGAAGGAGCGGAGGCTGGCGCTGCTCGGCGTCGACGACCCGAAGCACCGTGTCCAGCGGCGGATGATGGTGCCGAGCTTCACCCTGCGGCGCGCCGTCGAACTGCGCCCGCAGATCCAGCAGATCGTGGACGGACTGCTCGACACGATGATCGCGCAGGGGCCGCCCGCCGAGCTGGTGAGCGCCTTCGCGCTGCCCGTGCCGTCGATGGTGATCTGCGCGCTGCTCGGCGTGCCCTACGCCGACCACGAGTTCTTCGAAGGACAGTCACGGCGGCTGCTGCGCGGGCCCAAGGTCGAGGACGTCGAGGAGGCACGCCGCCAACTGGACGCGTACTTCGAGGAGTTGATCGACCGCAAACAGAAGGACGCGGTTCCGGGCGACGGGGTACTGGACGAACTCGTCCACCGGCAGCTGCGCGAGGGGGAGTTGGACCGCCAGGACGTGATCGCCTTCGCGACCATCCTGCTGGTCGCGGGGCACGAGACGACCGCCAACATGATCTCCCTGGGCACCTTCACCCTCCTCCAGCACCCGGAGCAGCTGGCCGAGTTGCGCGGTGATCGGGAGTTGCTGCCCTCCGCGGTCGAGGAGCTGATGCGCATGCTGTCGATCGCCGACGGGCTGCTGCGCAGGGCGACCGAGGACATCGAGGCCGGCGGCACGACGATCCGCGCGGGCGACGGCGTGGTCTTCGCGACCTCCGTCATCAACCGCGACGAGGACGTCTACCCGGCACCCGACACCCTCGACTGGCACCGGTCCGCCCGCCACCACGTGGCGTTCGGCTTCGGCATCCACCAGTGCCTGGGCCAGAACCTGGCCCGCGCCGAGCTGGAGATCGCCCTGCGCACCCTCTTCGACCGGCTGCCGACGCTGCGCCTCGCCGCCCCGGCGGACGAGATCCCCTTCAAGCCCGGCGACACAATCCAGGGGATGCTGGAACTCCCCGTGACCTGGTAAGAGGCTGCACGTCATGCACATCGACATCGACAAGGACACCTGCATCGGCGCGGGCCAGTGCGCCCTGTCCGCCCCGAACGTCTTCACCCAGGACGACGACGGCTACAGCACGCTGGTACCGGGCCACGAGGACGGCGGCGGCGACCCGATGGTGCGGGAGGCGGCACGGGCCTGCCCGGTGGGGGCGATCACGGTGTCCGGGGGCTGAGTCCGACCCGGACGCGGCTCACCCGGCCCGCAACAGCACCCCGGCCGCCTCCCGTGCCTCCCGTGCCGGTTCCGTGGTCCGGGCTATGCCCGCCGTGACCATGGCGCCCTCGGCCAGCAGGAACAGCTGGCCGGTCAGGGTGCCGGAGAGGCCCGCGTCTGCCACGAGCTGGGCGAGGTAGGCGCGGAACGCCCGCTTGTGGGACCGCACTTGGGCCGTCACGCGCTCCGAGGTGGCGCCCAGTTCGCCGTAGGAGTTTATCCAGGCGCACCCGCGGAATCCGTCCTCGCCGAACCACAGCTCCAGCCAGTCGAAGACGGCGAGGATCCGCTCCTCGGGGTCCTCGTGCCGCTGTACATGGCCGGCGAGACGGGTGCGCCACCGCGCGTCGCGTCGTTCCAGATACGCCTCCACCAGCTGCTCCTTCGCCGGGAACAGCTGGTAGAGGCGCTTGAGCGAGACACCTGAGGCGCCCCGGATGTCGTCCATGCCGACGGACTGGATGCCCCGCCCGTAGAACAACTCCTCGGCGGCGTCCAGCGCCTGCTCGCGGGCGACTGCGCTGTCCATGACGGCCATGCGGCGTACAACCTCTCCTTGACTCGAGAACGAGCGTTCTCCTACGGTAGCAGCAGGCGGGAGAACGCCCGTTCTCCGCTGCCGTCCGCCCGTCGAGGAGGAATCCATGGCCGACCGTCCGCCCCTGCCCCCGTTCACCCGCGAAACGGCCGCGCAGAAGGTGCAGGCCGCCGAGGACGCCTGGAACACCCGCGACCCGCACAGGGTGGCGCTCGCCTACTCCGAGGACTCGGTGTGGCGCAACCGCGACGCGTTCGTCACCGGCCGCGACCAGATCGTCGAGTTCCTCACCGCCAAGTGGGAGCGCGAACTGGACTACGCGCTGCGCAAGGACCTGTGGGCCTTCGACGGCAACCGCATCGCCGTCCGCTTCCAGTACGAGTGCCACGACGCCGACGGCCGGTGGTACCGCTCCTACGGCAACGAGCTGTGGGAGTTCGACGAGCACGGGCTGATGACCCGCCGCGAGGCCAGCATCAACGACGTACCGATCGAGGAGAAGGAACGCCGTATCCACGGACCGCGGCCCGAAGCCGAGCGCGGGCGGTCCTTCCCCCTTCAGTAGGGTTCCCGGATGACCGAACAGGCCGGAAAACCCTTCCTCTACGTCGTCGTCTGCGCCGCGGGCATCGCCGCCGACGTGGGCGAGCTGATCACCGCCGCGCAGGCGCGGGGCTGGGAGGTCGGGGTCATCGCGACACCGGTCGCCGTGAACGGCTTCTTCGACACCGCCGGCGTGCAGGCACAGACCGGCCGCCCCATCCGCTCCGCGTGGCGAACTCCCGGTGACCCGCGGCCCTTTCCGGCGCCGGACGCCGTCGTGGTCGCACCCGCCACCTTCAACACGATCAACAAATGGGCGGCGGGCCTGGCCGACACCCTGGCCGTGGCGACCCTGTGCGAGAGCTACGGCCTGGGCGTCCCGGTCGCCGTACTGCCGTGCGTGGCCGACGCGTTGGCCGCCCACCCCGCCTACCGGGACAGCCTGACACGCCTGCGCGGCATGGGCGTCCGGTTCGGTGAGCCGTACTCGGGCGAGCCCGAACAGGGCGGCTCACGACCGGAGTTCGGCTGGGAGCGGGCGCTGGAGCTGCTGACGCGCGGCTGACGCCCGCTCCCCTCCAGGGCGTCAGTGCCCCAGCTCCTCCCGCAACTCCGGCGGCAGCAGCTCTCCATGGGCCCGTACGAGGTCGTCGCACAGGTCCCAGATCCGCTCCACCGGCAGCGTCGCCGCCGTCGCCGGGTCGGCCATCGCGGCGTGCCGGATGTGGCGCGGGTCGCCGTCCGTGGCCGCCCGGGCCACCAGGTCGGTGACGGAGACGTACGCGCTGTTGAGCGCCGCGCACTGCGGTGGCAGGGCCCCGACGCGGGTGGGCTGGACGCCCAGCGCGTCGACCAGGCACGGCACTTCGACCACCGAGTCGGCCGGAAGGCTGTCGATCAGGCCGCGGTTGGGGACGTTGCCGTAGACCGTGCGGGGCGTGCCCGTGACCGTGCTGTGGATGATCTGCGGGGCGTACTCCAGCGTGCCCTCCACCGGCAGCGGACGGCCCGCCGCGAGGGCGTCGCGGGTGTGCTCGTAGCTCGCCGCGTTCTCCTCGATGATCTTCAGGTACGCGCCGACCGGCAGCCGGAGCCGTTCGATCTCGCTGTCGTGGTGCAGATACCAGGGCACGTACTCGGAGGAGTGCTCGCTCGTCTCGGTGGGGTAGTGCCCCAGCCTGCGGTACATGTCCACGCGGACCCGGCGCAGCAGACCGGGATCGCGGGCGATCGCCTCGTCCAGCAGGGGGTACAGGTTCTGCCCCGCCCGCTCGAAACGCAGCACCCAAGCCTGGTGGTTGACGCCCGCCGCCAGATAGCTGACCTCCTCGAAGGGCACGTCCACCAGGGCGGACAGGTCGTGCATCGTCCAGTACACCGAGTGGCACAGGCCGGTGACCTTCAGCCGCGGGGCGATACGGCTCAGATAGAGGACGTTCATCGCCATCGGGTTGGTGTAGTTCAACAGCTGGGCGTCGGGGCAGAGTTCGGCCATGTCATCGGCGATGCCCTTGAGGACGGGGAACGTCCGCAGGGCCCGGAAGATGCCGCCGATGCCGAGGGTGTCGCCGATGGTCTGGCGCAGGCCGTAGCGGGCCGGTACCGCGAAGTCGGTGCGGGTGGCCGCGTCCATGCCGACCTGGACGATGTTGACGACGAAGTCCGCGTCCGCCAGCGCCGCCCGCCGGTCCAGGTGGGCGGAGATCACCGGCTTCGCCGCACGCACCTCCGCGATATGGCGGGCGGCGCCCTCCGCGGTCGCCAGCCGTTCGGGGTCGATGTCGTGCAACGCGATGCGGGCGTGCGCGAGTTCGGGGAAGGCGAACAGGTCCGCCAGCAGGCCCTGCGTGAACACCACGCTGCCCGCCCCCACGAAGGCGATCTTCATTCGGTCCCTTTCTGGTCGGCGACTGCACATGCCTCGTCCCACGTCGGCTGTCCCGCCGTACCGCCGTGGTCGCGCGTCGACAGAGAGCCGCACGCGACGGCGACCTCGACGGACGCGCGCAGCTCCAGTCCGCGCAGCCGTGCCGCGACGAAACCGGCGTCGAAACTGTCCCCGGCGCCCACCGCGTCGACGGGCTCGACGGGGACCGCCCCCACGCGCAGCAGCTCCCCGCCGGCGCAGGCGAGGGCGCCGTCCGCGCCGTCCTTGACGACGACCGTCGGGCCGTACCGTGTCAACGACTGTGCGGCGTCGGTCAGTTGGTCCGCACCCGACAGCGCCCGGGCCTCGGCCGCGTTCGGCAGCAGCATGTCCGTGACCTTGAGGACCGGGTCCAGGAGGGCGCGGTCCCAGCGGCCGGCGGGGTCGTCGTTGGTGTCGAGCGAGGTGGTCGCCCCGTGCGCCCGGGCCTCGGCGAAGACGTCGGCCAGCGAGCGGGCGAGGCGCGGCATCAGGAAGAAGGAGGCCGCGTGCACGTGCCGCGCCCCGGCGAGCAGTTCGGCCGGCACGTCCCGCGGTCCTGTCGCGGCCAGGCAGCCGGACGAGGTGAGGATCGCCCGGTCGCCGTCGCCCGTGGTCACGATCGCCGTGAGCGGGGTGGGCAGTTGGGGGTCCACGACGAGATGGCCGACGTCGACGCCGCGCGACGCGAGGGCCTGCCGTACGAACGCGCCCGCCGCGTCGTCGCCCACCCGCCCCGCGAAGGCGACCCGCAGTCCCAGGCGGGCCGCCCCGCACGCCATGATCGCCGCGGAGCCGCCCAGCACCAGCCGGCCGTGCTCCACCAGCTGTTCGCGCTGGCCGAACTCGAGCCCGCCGACCGGGCCGAGCACCACGTCGGGGTTGACGTCCCCGATCACCAGCAGGTCGTACTGCACTTCGGTCACCCCTTGATCCCGCTCGACGTGAGCGACTGGACGAACGTCTTCTGGGCCAGCAGGAACGCGATCAGCACGGGCAGCACCGTGATCACGTTGCCCGCCATCACCGCGGACCACTTGGTGTGGTGCTGGCCCTGGAAGGTGGTCAGGCCCAGCTGGAGCGTGTACTGCGTGTCGTGGTTGATGGCGATCAGCGGCCACGACAGGTCGTTCCACGCGGTGAGGAAGGTCAGGACGGCGACCGTGGCGAGCGCGGGCCGGGCCAGCGGCAGCACGATCGAGAACAGCACCCGCAGCCGCGAACAGCCGTCGATCCAGGCGGCCTCCTCCATCTCGCGCGGCAGCGAGAGGAAGAACTGCCGGAACAGGAACACCGCGAAGGGCGTCACCAGCGACGGCACGATCAGCGCGCCCAGCGTGTCGATCAGCCCGAACCACTTCATCACCAGGAACGTGGGGATCATGGTCAGCTGGAACGGCACCACCATCGTCGCCAGCATCAGCCCGAGCATCAGCCGCGATCCACCGAACCGCATCCGCGCGAACGCGTACCCACCCAGCGCGCCGAACAACAGGTTCGAGGCGACCGCGACCGTGGACACGATCAGGGAGTTGAGGAACCAGCGGGGGAACATCGCGTTGCCCAGCACATACCGGTAGCCGCCCAGATGGATGCCGTCGGGCCACAGCGCGGGCGGGAAACGGTTGATCTCCGCGTCCGACATCACCGAACTCAGCAGCAGCCACACCAGTGGCAGCGCGAAGGCCAGCGCGAGCGGCGCGAGCAGCAGATGCCAGGCGAACGTCGTACGGCGCGTGTTCATCGGGCGGCTCCTTCCGTACGGTCCTGCCGGCGTCGCACGAGATGCAGCGCGCCGCCCGCCAGCAGCAGCGCCACCGCGAGGACGTACGCCGAGGCCGCCCCGTATCCCGCGGTGAAGAGCTGGAAGGCCTGCTGCCAGACGAAGTAGACGACGACGGTCGTGGAGTCGAGCGGGCCGCCCTTGGTCGTGACGTAGATCAGGTCGAACACCTGGAGGGCGGTGATGAGTTGCCACAGGAGCAGGAACACGGTGACCGGCCTGAGCGCGGGCAGGGTGACGTTCCACAGGACCTGGCGGCGGTTCGCGCCGTCGAGCCGCGCCGATTCCACCAGTTCGGGGGGCACGTCCTGAAGTGCCGCCAGATAGACCACGACGCAGAATCCGACGCCGTTCCACAGGGAGATCAGGACCAGCAGGTACAGGGATTGGCCGGGATCGGAGAGGAAGCCCTGCTTGGAGACGCCGAGATGGTGCAGCAGCGCGTTGGCGACCCCGAAGTCCGGGTCGAGGATGAAGGAGAACAGCACGCCCTGGGCCGTCGCCGACACCACGAACGGGATGAACACCAGGGTGCGGTACAGCCCGATGAAGCGCAGACGGCGGTTGAGCGCCAGCGCGAGGGCGAGCCCGCCGATCAGGCTGAGCGGGACGTACAGGGCGGAGTACAGCAGCGTGTTGCCCACCGCCGTACGGAAGTTGGGGTCCTGGGCGAGGGCGCGGTAGTTGTCGAGACCCACCCAGCGGCCGGGCGTGACGAGGTCGTCCGCACGGAACGACAGCAGCAGCGACCAGACGACGGGCACGATGCTCAGGCCGAGGATCACCACGACCGACGGACTGATGAAGGCCCAGGCGGTGGCCCGTTCGCGGCGGGCACGACGGCGGGCGGCCCGCCGGTCGGCGGCCGGGACGGCGGGTGCCTGTGGGGCGAGTGTGAGGGCGCGGGGCAGTGTGGACATGACGGTCTCCCGTACCGGGGAAGTCACCTGGGGATCAGCAGGGCCGCGTCGGCCTTCTCGGCGCATCGGTGCACGGCGTTGGCCGGGGAGTCACGGCCGAGCAGGACGGAGACGGCCGCCTCGCCGAGCGCCTGGGAGATCTGCGGGTACGCGGCGTGGATGGGGCGGACGCGGGCCGAGCGCAGGGCGTCGGTGAAGACGGCGAGGCCCGTGGTGTCGGCGCTGTGCCGCCGCCACTCCGGCCGGGCGGCCGTCGCCGTACTCAGCGGCAGGCTGCCCGCCGAGGCGTCCCAGCGCACGTCCTGCGCGGGCTGCATCATCCAGCGCACGAACTCCTGGGCGGCCCGGGAGCGGGCGCTGCCGTTGTCGAACACCGTCCAGGTGTCCGGCCCCGAGATGGTCACCGCCCGCCCGCTGTACGAGGGCAGCGGCACCACGTCGTAGTCGATGCCGGCGGTGATGATGTCCGGCAGCTGCCAGGGACCGGTGGGGACCATGGCCATGCGGCTGCTGAGGAAGACCTGGTACATCTGCTCGCTGCCGGTCTTCATGTCGACGTACACGCTCTTGTCGCGGGCGAGTTGGGCGACCGTCTCCAGCGCCCGTACGCCCTGTTTCGTGAAGCCGATGTGCTTGCCGTCCGCGGCGACGACCTCGCCGCCGAGGTCCCAGATCATCGGCCACAGCCGCCAGACGGTGTCCTCGTCGCCGACGCCCGGCCAGCCCGTTCCGAAGACGCCGCGGTCCGGGTCGGTCAGCTGCTTCGCGGTGGCGGTGAAGTCGTCCCAGGTCCAGCCGGCCTTCGGGAACGGGACGCCCGCCCGCCGGAACAGCTTGCGGTTGTAGACGACCGCGAGCGAGTCGAGCACCGCGGGCGCCGCGCGCACCTGGCCGTTGACGGTCACCGCCTCGCGCACCGGCTTCCAGTACGAGCTCCACGGCGTCGGCCCGTCGCGCATCGCGTCGGTCAGGTCGACCACCCGCGGCGAGCGCGCCACGCTGGCCAGGTCGGAGCCGAAGATGTAGGCGACGTCCGGGTAGGAGCCGGCCGCGAGCGCGGCGGTCACCTTCTGCAGCATCGCGTCGGAGAGGACCCCGCCGCCACCCGCGTCGACGTGGATCGCGGGGTGCGTGCGGTTGAACTCGGCGACCAGCTTCTCCAGCGCCTTGCGGGCCGTGTCCGCCTGCCCGTGCCACAGCTCCACGGTCACCCTGCCGTCGGCGCCGACCCCGTCCGAGCCGCCGCCGGCGCAGCCGCTCACGGCGGCGGCCGAGGCCGCGGAGGCCGCGCCCAGCAGCAGCCGGCGACGTGTCATGCCGTCGTTCATCGCGCTCACCCCGCCTTGCGGACGTAGTGGCCGCTGCCGGGCGTCGACACCATCACGTCCCGGCGGACGATGCTCAGCCGGTCGCGGAAGCCCGCCAGCGCCTTGCGCAGCCCGCCGTCCGAGTACTCGATCACCAGCACCCGGTCGTCGAAGGCCTTCGCATACGTCCCGCACTCGTCGTACTCGGCGCACTCCTCGGCCACCGCGAAGTCGAGCCCGGCCCGCTTCCTGAGCCCGGCCAGCTCGACCGTGTTCTTCTGCCCGATCGCCAGGTGCCGCGCGTGCGCGCGCCGCGACAGGAGCGTGATGAAGGCGGTGGCGTCGTTGGCGGTCAGCAGGTGCCGGGAGCGGGTGTAGCTGTCGTAGTTGTCGGGCTCGACGGCGTCGTAGCCCTTGGCCGCGCAGCCGTCGATCCACCCGCCGATCCGCGCCGCCACGCGTGCGCGCTTGGCCGGGGTGCGGATGTCGAGCAGCGCCTCGCCCCAGTCCTCGTCCACGACGACCTTGCCCCGCCCGTCCCGCAGCAGCAGGTCGGCGGGCCAGGAGCCCCGCTCGTCGGGCTGGGCCTGGAAGGCGTTGACGTAGCAGATGTTGTAGAGGCCGGGCGCCGGCGATGCCGTACGGTCGCGGCTGACGATGCGGACGCCCGCCGGTGGGGGATAGGCGCCGCCGATCTGGTAGTCGAAGCCGGCGTGGCGGGGCGGCAGGCGCACCCCCGCGGCCGGCGACGGGTCGGAGGCCGCCGCTTGGGCACCGGATGTTTCGGATGCTTTCGCGGGACCACTCGTCGATCTCGACGGCTTGTGGGAAGTACCGCACGCCGACACCCCGGCGACGAGAAGAACGCATGCGCCGACGGTCGTCCCGAGACCTCCGACGCGGTAGACACCCTTGACGGGCATGTCCGCTCCATCAATCGCGGGTACGACCCCGCCTCGGACCGGGTGTCCGGTCGGTCCTGGCGACTTGGGCCGGACTTGGAGCTCGTCCGCTACCGGCTGGGCGCACCTCTGTGTGCCCCGCTGCACGCGGCGGCACGTCCCCTGGATGAAATCGTCCGGTGCCGCCCGCCGTCAAGTGGGGACGGTGAAGCAGAGGCACCCGGGACCTCACGTCGTACGCTCGCCACTGATACCCGATCCCGAAGGCAGGAGCAGCAACGATGCAGTACGTGAAGCTCGGTTCGACGGGCCTCGACGTGTCGCGGATCTGTCTGGGCTGTATGACCTACGGACTGCCCGACCGCGGCGCGCACGAGTGGACGCTCGACGAGGACGCCTCGCGTCCGCTGATCCGGCAGGCGCTGGAGGCCGGGATCAACTTCTTCGACACGGCGAACGTCTACTCCGACGGCACCAGCGAGGAGATCGTCGGCAAGGCGCTGCGCGAGTTCGCGAGCCGCGACGAGATCGTCCTCGCCACAAAGGTGAACGGCCGGATGCGGCCCGGGCCCAACGGCGCGGGCCTGTCCCGCAAGGCGATCCTTTCCGAGATCGACCACAGCCTGAGCCGGCTCGGCACCGACTACGTCGACCTCTACCAGATCCACCGCTTCGACCCGCACACCCCGGTCGAGGAGACGATGGAGGCCCTGCACGACCTGGTGAAGGCGGGCAAGGTGCGCTACATCGGGGCGAGTTCGATGTTCGCCTGGCAGTTCTCCAAGATGCAGTACACGGCCGAGCGGAACGGCTGGACCAAGTTCGTGTCCATGCAGAACCACTACAACCTCCTCTACCGCGAGGAGGAGCGCGAGATGCTGCCGCTCTGCGCCGACCAGGGCGTCGGCGTCCTGCCCTGGAGCCCGCTCGCCCGCGGCCGGCTCACCCGGGACTGGGGCACCGTGACGGAGCGCAGTGCCAACGACAACTTCGGCAGCCGTCTCTACCCGGACGGCGACCGCACCATCGTCGAGGCCGTCACCCGCATCGCGAACGACCGCGGCGTCCCGCGCGCCCAGGTCGCCCTCGCCTGGCTGCTGCACCAGAACATGGTGGCGGCCCCGATCATCGGCGCCGCCAAGCCGCACCACATCGAGGACGCGGTGGCCGCGGTGGAGCTGGAGCTGAGCGACAAGGACCTCGAGGAGCTCCAGGAGCCGTACGCGCCCCATGCGGTCGTGGGGCACAGCTGACCCGGGCCGTCGTGCCCGCTAATGGGGTCCCTGCGGTGCGAACTCCGTGCCGCACGGGCCCGCCCCCTCGCTCTCCGGCAGCGGCACGCGTTCGCCGTCCATCGTCAGCGTGCGGTAGTGGGTCCCGATGCGTTCGGCCGACCGCCCGACGTAGTGGGCGATGAACGACCGGCGGAAGCGGTCGGCGGTGCGGTTGGGCTGCGAGCCGTGTACCAGGCTGCCGTTGAAGAACAGCACGTCCCCCGGGGCCAGGTCGACCGGCACGGCCGCGAGGCCCGGCGGCGGGGGCACGTACTCACGCGCGAAGGACACCTCCGCGTCCGCCTCCTCGGGGCAGAACACGTCCATGCGGTGCGTACCGGGGACGACCTCCAGACCGCCGTTGTCCCGGTCGATCTCGTCGCAGGCCACCCAGGCCGCCACACACGTGCCCGGTTCCACCCGCAGATAGAAGTTGTCCTGGTGCAGCGCCTGGCCCCGGGCGCCGGGCGGCTTGAAGTAGAACATGCTCTGCGCCGCCAGCACCTCCTCGCCGAGCAGGACCCGCAGCACCGCGCCGAGCCGTGCGTCGAGCAGGACGCGTCGCGAGAGCCCGCTGATCTCGTGCGGGTGCATCACCCGCGGATACGCCGCCAGCGGATCGGCCGACGCACGCGGCTGGAAGTGCCCCGGTACCGGACCGGCCGCGTGCAGGTCCGCGAAGTGCGCGCAGAGCCGGTCGATCTCGTCGCGCCCGAACAGCCCGCGCACGATGGTGAAGCCGTCCTTCTCGAACCGCCTGAGCCCCTCCTGGGTCAGGACGGGGGCACCGGCGGCGCCCTTTCCCGTGACTGTCATACGTCCACTCCTCGCTCGGGTGTCCTACGCTGGTCACGCTAGGCCGCGGGGCGCTTCAGGAGGATGCCCGTGAACGCTGACGGATTGCCCGAGACTGCTGCGCCGCCGCCCGGCCTGGTCGTGGTCGGCCGCTACGACCAGCCCGAGGGGTACGGCGTCACCAGGCCGCGCGGCGCCGACAGCTGGCTGTTCACCTGGACCACGGGCGGGCGTGGCCGGCTGCGCCAGGGAGCCGCCGAGGTGCGGGCCGGCGCGGGTGACCTGGTGGTGTTCGCGCCGGGCGTGCGGCACGACTACGCGGTCGAACCGGGCGCCGGCAGCTGGCAGTTCTGGTGGGTGCACTGCCAGGCCCGCCCGTCCTGGGCGCCGTGGCTGCGGCCGTACGAGGCGGGCGACGGACTGTTCGCCGTCACACCGGCCCCGGCCGCGCTGCACGACCGGGTCGGAGCGGCCTTCGGGCGGATGCTCGCCGACGCCCGCTGGACGGGCACCGGGTCTCCGCCCGTCACCGCGCCGCAGGACCGGGTCGCCGTGGCGCACGGCACCGCGGCGCGGGAGCTCGCCCTGTCCTGCCTGGAGGAGATCGTCCTGCTCACGGCCGCCGCCGCGCGCCCGCCGTCGCCACCGCCCGGCGTCGACGTCCGGGTGCGCCGCGCCGAGGAGTTGATCGCCGCAGACCCGGGCGCTCCGCACACCGTGCACGGGCTCGCCGCGAGCGTCGCCCTCTCGCCCTCACGGTTCGCGCATCTCTTCACCCGGCAGGTCGGCCGGTCCCCGATGCGGGCCCTGCGCGAGGCCCGGCTGCGGCACGCCGCCCGGCTTCTGGAGAGCACCGATCTGTCGGTCGACCGGGTGGCCGCGGCCTCGGGGTTCGCCAGCCCCTTCCACTTCAACCGGGTCTTCCGCGAGCGGTACGGGGTTCCGCCCGGAACCTACCGTGCCGGAGGCCAATGGCTGGAGCCGGAGACGGAGTAGCTCCGCCTTTCCCGGCCGTCGAACAGATCGATTGACAATTCGTCAATAGCCGTCGGCGGGCAGGCAATGCACAAAACCGCGTGATCTCTTGTTGGGCGTCCCTGACCTGTGCAAAGGTGTGCCCTGTCGGCGCACGGACCAGGGACAATTCCGCCGGGTTCCCATACCAGTTGGTATGGACTTTATGCCGCAGCCCCCGAGAGGAATGCAGCCGTGAAACACACCGGCCTGTCGAATTCCCCCAGGTCCGACCGCCGGTTCGACGTGACGGACGAGCAGCTGAGCGCCGAACTCAAGAAGTGGACGGGCACGACGCCCGCACTGCAACCCGTCGGCGAACTCCTGGACCGCCACTGGGAAGCCGGATTCGCCTACGCGCGGCTGTGCACCGACGGCGCCCCTTCCGCGGGAATGCTCACAACTGCCGCATTCACCCGGCTTTTCGGTGAAACGCTGCGGCAGATCGGGCCCACCTCCGCCTGGCGGCCCCAACTCCTCGTCACCGTGCGCCGCATCGCGGCGGAATGGGACAACGACCACAGACGGGAACACCTGAATCCCGAACTGTGCGCGGGCGTCGAACGCGCCGCGGCCCTGCTGCTTCCCTCACCCGGCCGCCGCCTGCTCTCCGGCGCCTTCCAGCGGCTGCCCCAGTCGGCCCGCTGCCTGCTGTGGCACATCGAGGTCGAGGCCGAACCCCTGGACGTCCCCGCCGGGTTGCTGGGCCTGGAGGTGGAGGACGCGCGCGTCGAACTGGAGCGGGCCCGCGAACGGCTGCGCGAGGAATGCCTCCAGGTCCACCGCGAACTCGCCCCCGAGCAGGAGTGCCGCCGCTTCCTGCGGATGCTCGACGTGACCTACCGCCGCGGCGGCTCCGACATCGACCCCGACCTCGGCGCCCACCTCTCCCGCTGCCGGCACTGCCTGCACACCGCCGACCAGCTGGCCCAGTTCAACCACGGACTCGGCCTCGCGCTGGCCGAGGCGGTGCTCGGCTGGGGCGCGCGGGCCTACGTGGAGGCCCGCACCGCATGGCCCGAGGACCCCGGTCCGCTTCCCCCGGAGGTCCCCACCCCGCCGATACCGGGCGAACCCTTCGCCCCCGCGCCCCGGACGGCCCCGCCCCCCGGGAGCCGCGTCGCCTCCCGCCGCTCGGCCAACAAGGCGGCCCGGCGCCGCGCCGCCGCACGCCGCCGCAACCTCGCACTGGCCGTCGTGACGGTGAGCGGGCTGATCGTCCTGCCGCTGGTCCTGTGGTCCGTCCTCGGCTCCGGCGGCACCACCACGACCGGCGGCAAGCAGCCCTCCGAGGCGCCCGGCCAGGGCAAGAAGTCGCCGACCGCCGACCCGTCCTGGGCCGGCACCAGCACGGGCGCCCAGGGCACCCTGCGCGGCCGGCTGCGCAACCTCGGGTCCGGACTGTGCGTCGCCGTCGTCGGCAAGAAGCCGGTCCAGGGCGCCGAGACCGAACTCGCCGGCTGCTCCTCGGCGGGCGTCCAGCAGTGGTCGTACGAGACCGACGGCCGCCTGCGCAGCGTCACGGACCCCGGTCTGTGCCTCGACTCCCACCTCGGCTTCTCGGTGCGACTCGTCGCGTGCACGGGCAACTCCGAGCCGAAGGGCAAGAACGTCCGCTACGACTTCACCCTCCAGGGCACCCTGGTGCCGCGCTGGAACCAGGACCTGGCGCTCACCCCCGCCGCCACCGACGGCTCGGGCGCGCTGGTCGCGAAGAACCGTGACGGCAGCGACGCCCAGCGCTGGGCGTTCGACACCTCGAAGGCCGATCTCCAGATGCAGGTGGTCAACTGGGACGCCGACGGCGGCCACGCGCCGTCTCCCTCGGTCAAGCCCACCCCGAAGGCGTCGAGGACACGCAGCCCGACGCCGACGCCGTCCGCGGCCCCGACGACCGCGCAGCCCACGCCGACGACCTCGTACCCCGCGAACCCGTACTGCTCCTACGACCCGTACTCCTGCGGCTGGGACGGCTCCGGGGGCGGTGGACACTACGGACACGGCGGTGGCGGCCGCCGCTGACCGCGACGCTCAGCCGGCCACCTGGAGCGACAGCCACAGCGCCGCCACGGCCGGCACGAGCGCGGCCGGGGTGGCCAGCAGGCCGAGCCGGCTGAACTCCGCGAGCTGGATGTCGTGGCCGTCCCGGTGCAGGATGCGCCGCCACAGCAGCGTCGCCAGCGATCCCGCGTAGGTGAGGTTCGGGCCGATGTTCACCCCGAGCAGCACCGCCAGCACCGCGCCGGGGCCCGCCGCGGCGGTGAGCGGCAGCAGGACGAGTACCGCGGGCAGATTGTTGATCAGGTTCGCCAGCACGGCCGCCAGGGCGGCGATGCCCAGCAGCGCGAGGAACCCCGAGCCGCCGGGCAGCACATGGGTGAGCGCGCCGGCGAGCCCGTTGTCGACCACCGCCCGCACCACGATGCCGAGCGCGAGGACGAACGCCAGGAAGGCCGGCTGCGCCGCCCGCACCACCGACAGCGGACTGGCCCGCCGCCGTACGAGCGCACGACTCGCCAGTACCAGTGCGCCCGCGGCGGCCACCCAGGCCGGCTCGATGCCGACCGCCGAGGCCACCACGAACCCGGCCAGCGTGCACCCCACGGTGACCAGCGCGAACAGGGGCAGCCCGGGCGCCTCGCCGGATTCGGTGGAGCGGACGGAGAGGGACAGGTCGGTGGCGAAGAAGCGCCGGAAGACCAGGTACTCGGCACCGATCGCGACCAGCCACGGCAGCGCCATCAGCGCCGCGAACCGGGTGAAGCTCAGCCCGCTCGTCTCGAACGCCAGCAGGTTGGTGAGATTGGAGACGGGCAGCAACAGCGAGGCCGTGTTGGACAGGTGGGCGCACGCGTACAGATGCGGCCTCGCCCGCACCCCCGCCCGCGCCGCCGTGGCCAGCACCACCGGTGTCAGCAGCACCACGGTGGCGTCCAGGCTGAGCACTGCCGTGATCACCGAGGCCAGGACGAAGACCGCCGCGAGCAGCCGCTCCGGGGACCCGTCCGCCCGCCGCGCCATCCACGCCCCGCACGCCTGGAAGAGTCCCTCGACGTCGCAGAAGTGGGCCAGGACCAGCACTGCCGCCAGGAACCCGACGACGGGGCCGAGGCTCGCGGCCTCGGCCCGCGCATGGCCGAGGGAGATCGCCCCCGTGGCGATCACCAGCCCGGCGGCCGGGACCGCGAGCACGGCCTCGGGCAGGCCCTTGGGGCGCAGCACCGCCCAGGCGAGCACGGCGACGAGCAGGACGACGGACAGTGTTTCGGCGAGCGGGGTGTTCAGGGCGGGTCCTTCACGGCGGTTCTGCGCCGGGACCTTCAGGGTGGTTCAGCGCGGGGACCTTCAATGAAAACAGGTCCGGGTGAGGATTCCGCCCGGCCCCCCGGTCGTTCAGGCGCCGGTGCCGGGGCCGAACACCGTCAGACGCACCGAGGAGGCGTTGCCGGACACGGGCACCTGGCCGCCCTGCCACCTCACGGTGAGGCTGTCGCGCTCGTCCGGCGGGGTCACCAGCAGCGAGGCCGGGGTGGCCGCGTGGGCGCCGCTGACCTCGGGGTTGGAGAACGACAGTCCGGCCCAGGCGCTCCTGCCCGGCGCCAACGAGACCGTGGCCGGCGTTCCCGGGGAGCGCTGCGGGTCGGGACCCATCTGCCGGCCCGACCCGTCGACGAACGCGGCGCCCGGGTAGCCCCGCACCGTGCAGGTGCGGGAGGAGGTGTTGGTCAGGACGATCGGGAAGTTCTCCTGCCCGGCGCCGGGGTTGTTCCGCCCGACGGTCGCCTTCAGCTCGGAGGTGTGGCAGCGCCCGCCGCCGGTGGTGCCGGCCGGCGTGGACGCGCCCTTGGCCGGGGCCGTGGCCGTGGAGGTCGGCTTGGCCGTGGCCGGCGTGGTGTCCCCGGCGGCGGGGTGCGACCCGGAGGCGGACGGGCTCGCCGAGTCGGTGCCGTGGCTTCCGGTGGCGGGCGCGGCCGTACCGGAAAGGGTCTGCGGAGAGCTCGCCGAGGTGCCGTCGTTGTTGCCGCAGGCCGTCAGCAGGCCCAGCACGGCGACCGCGCTCGCGGCCAGTGCCGCCCGGTGGACCGAGGGGGACTTCATGGTCATGTTCCTCAACACTCCCAAAGATTCCACGCATACGTCCTGGCATGTGCGTACGGCGCTCTGTGCCCCGTCATACATCTCGGATGCGCTGCAGGCCGGAAAAGTTCTCACCCGGGCGTGTGGTTTCGGTCAGCTTCCGATGCGTACGGAGCCGAGGACACGGCCGGTCGCCGAGGCCCGGCCACTCTGGCGGATCTGCACGTACACCCGAGTCTGCGCGCTGCCGTGCGCCGGGGCGAGCGCGGCCTCCGTCACCGAGCCGCCGCCCGGGCAGCCGGACCAGGTGCGCACCCGGCCCCGCCAGGGGGCGCTGTCGTAGGCCCGGCCGCCGTCGTAGTGGCAGGCGGGATGGGTGAGGGTGTCCACGGCGGCGGTGAGGTCGCCGTGCTCGCTCAGCCCCACGAAGACGCCGTTGACCTCGGCCCCCAGGTCCTGCCACTTGGTCAGGCGGTCCGCGACGGCGAGCCCCGGCTCGTGCCCCGAGGGCAGGCCGAGCGCCTTCGGGTCCCACCCGGAGTCGCGCAGCTGGCGGCCCCAGCCGCCGGGCACCTCGGCGACGACCCGGCCGGTGGTGTCCGCGACCCGCAGGTCCGGCGCCGGGGACTGCCGGTTCACCAGCGAGGCCGTCACGCCGATGGCGGCGACGGCGGCCACGGCGCCGGTCAGAGCGGCAGCAATACGGCGCCTGCGGGGCCGGTGGCCGGAGGCGACGAGCCGCTCCAGCTCCTGGGCGAGAGCCTCGGCGCCGGGCCAGCGCCGCCTGCGGTCCGGTGCCAGCGCCCGCATCAGCGCCCGCCGGACCGCGGGTGCCAGATCCGGGCGCACCCGGTCGGGCCGCACCACCTTGCCGGGCGCACCCGGAACGGTGCCGGTGACCAGGTGGTAGCCGACCGCGCCCAGGCTGTAGACATCGGCGCGGGCGTCGATGCCCGCGCCCGGCTCGGCCTGCTCGGGCGGCCGGTACCCCGCCGAGCCGGCGGCCTGGGTCAGACCCGAGGCCTGCGCCAGGCTCTTGGCCAGCCCGAGGTCGGCGAGCAGCACCCGCGACACGCCGGCGGGGTCGCCGGGAGACGCGCAGAGCAGCACATTGCTCGGCTTGATGTCGCGGTGCACGATCCCCGCCGCGTGCAGCGCGGCCGCGCCGCGGGCGGCCAGCGCGGTCAGGCGCAGCGCCTCGGACACGGGCAGCGGGCCGTCGGCCACCAGGTCGGCGAGGGTGCCGCCGTCGGCGTACTCCATCACGAAGTAGGGCCTGCCGTCGGGCAGTTCACCGATGTCGTAGACCTGCACTATCCGGTCCGAATTGGCCCGGCGCAGCATCCGCGCCTCGGCCAGGAACCGCTCACGGACGTCGAGCCGGTGCGACCAGTTGTCGGCGAGGACCTTGACCGCCACCGGGGCCTCGAGCTCGTCGTCGTGCGCGAGCCACACCGTGCCGAACGCGCCCGCGCCGAGGCGCCGTTCGAGGCGGTAGCGCCCGATGCGCTCGACGGAATGCATACGACTATCATGCCTGGCCGTGGATCGTTTCCGAGGAGAGCCCCTGGTCGCGCCGACCGAGGACCTGGCCCGTGGCGCCGCCGGGGGCGACGCGACGGCCCTGGACGAGCTGCTCCAGGCGATCAGCCCCGAGGTCCTGCGGCGCTGCGCCCGCTTCCTGCCCTGTCGTGAGGACGCCGAGGAGGCCGCGCAGGACGTCCTGCTCCAGGTCGCCCGGAAGATCACCACCTTCCAGGGGCGCAGCCGCTTCAGCACCTGGCTCTACACGGTCGTCGCCAACTGCTGCCGCCAGAAGTACCGCGAACTCAAGCGGCGCGCGGCCGAGCAGCCGGTGGCGATCGACACCGAGCGGCACGTCGACCCGCGCACGACGAGCGTCATCGCAGGTTCCCGGCTCGACCTGCTGGATGCGCTGGACCGGCTGGAGCGCGAGCATCCCCAGCTCGTCGAGCCGCTGGTGTACCGCGACATCTGCCAGCTCGACTACGCCGAGGCGGCCGAGCGCGCCGGCATCCCGCTCGGGACGTTCAAGTCACGGCTGCACGAGGCGCGCAAGCAGGTCAGGCCCTGGCTGACCGAAGCGTCCTGACGCCCCGGCAGACCGGCGCGCGTCAGCCCTCGTCCAGCAGAGCGATCTCCGACCAGATCGTCTTGCCCTCCGCCGTGTGCCGGCTGCCCCAGCGCTGGGTGAGCTGGGCGACCAGCAGCAGACCGCGCCCGCCCTCGTCCCAGGTCTTGGCGCGGCGCAGATGGGGAGCCGTGTGGCTGGTGTCCGACACCTCGCAGATCAGGGTGGCCGTGTCGTGGATCAGGCGCAGCCGGATGGGGTGGGCGCCGTACCGGATCGCGTTGGTGACCAGCTCGCTGACCACCAGCTCGGCCGTGAACGATGCCTCCTGCAGCCCCCATCGCTCCAGCTGCTCGACGACCTGCTTGCGGATGGGCGCGACGAGCGCCGGGTCGGCGGGGATGTGCCAGGTGGAGACCTGCGAGGAGGGCAGCCCCCGGGTGCGGGCGAGCAGCAGGGCCACGTCGTCGGGGGCGCCGCCGGTCGGCAGCAGCCGGTGCAGGACGCGGTCGCAGGTCTCGTCCAGCGAGTCCGAGGACGTCGACAGGGCCTCGCACAGCAGCCGGTGACCGGCGTCCACGTCCCGCTCGCGGGACTCGATCAGCCCGTCCGTGTAGAACGCCAGCACGCTGCCCTCGCGCAGCTCGAACTCGGCGGACTCGAAGGGCAGCCCGCCCAGGCCGAGCGGCGGTCCTACCGGCAGGTCGACCTGCCGCGGCGCACCCCCCGGCGGGATCACGACCGGCGTCGGATGCCCGGCCCGGGCCAGCGTGCAGCGCCGCGAGACCGGGTCGTAGACGGCGTAGAGGCAGGTGGCGCCGACCTCGCCGGGGCTGCCCTCGTGCCCGGCCTCCGCGGACAGCCGGACGACCAGGTCGTCGAGGTGGGTCAGGAGCTCGTCGGGGGCGAGGTCGATGTCGGCGAGGGTGCGCACGGCGGTGCGCAGCCGGCCCATGGTCGCCGAGGCCTGGACGCCGTGACCGACGACGTCCCCGACGACCATGGCGACCCGCATGCCGGACAGCGGGATCACGTCGAACCAGTCGCCGCCCACCCCCGCGCGCGCCGCCGGCAGATAGCGGGAGGCGGCGTCCACCGCGGCCGTGGCCGGCAGCGAGCGGGGCAGCAGGCTGCGCTGCAGCGCGAGGGCCGTCTCCCGCTCCCGGGAGTAGCGGCGGGCGTTGTCGATGCAGACGGCGGCGCGCGCCGTCACCTCCTCGGCCAGCAGCACGTCGTCGGGCGTGAACCCGTCCTGGCGCCGGAACCGGCACAGGACCGCCACCCCGAGCGTCAGACCACGGGCCTGGATCGGCACGGACATCGTCGAGTGGATGCCGTACTCCTTGATCCGCTCCAGGCGCCGGGGGTCCCAGGTGAGCCACTGCGCGAGGTCGTCGGCCTCGGTCGTCGCCACGATGGAGTGGCCCGCCAGCAGCGGATCGGCCTGCGGGGAGGGCGTCGGGTAGAGGTCCACGTGCCCGATCTCGACCACCGCCTCGGGCGTGCCGGGATTGATGGAGAGGTGCGCGGTGCGGCGCAGGGCGACCGGCGCGGTGGGCCGTCCGGCGAACGCCTCGCCCCCGGGGTCCTGCGGGTCCAGCAGATCGACGCTGACGAAGTCGGCGAGGGCGGGCACGCAGAGTTCCGCCAGCTCCTCGGCGGTCCGGGTGACGTCGAGGGTGGTGCCGATGCGGACGCTCGCCTCGTTGACGAGCTGAAGCCGCTCGCGGGCCCGGTACTGCTCGGAGAAGTCGTGGGCGGCCAGGCACACGCCCCGGACCTTGCCGACAGCGTCGGTGATCGGGGACATGCGGGCCAGCCAGGCGTTCATCCGCCCGTTGATGCCGATCGGCACATACGTCTGCACGTCGTGGCCCTGCCCGGTGGCGAGGACGCGGCGCAGATGGCGCTCGATCTCGGCGCTCTGCGGCCTGCCGCTCACCTCGGGCAGCCGCAGCCCCCGTACGTGCTCCTCCGGCAGCCCCAGCACCTCGGCCATGACGTCGTTCATCCGGCGCAGCCGGAGCCGGTCGTCGCAGATCGCGACGGCGCAGGGCGACTGGAGCAGTCCCGCCTGCTCCAGCGGGTCGTCGGCCGGGTGCCGCAGATCGCCGTCGAGGGGACTGACCACCAGCCACTCGGCGGGTCCGCCGCCGTCGGGCTCGGTGCGGTGGGCCAGCAGCCAGACGGAGACGGAGCCGCCGTCCTGGTGGCGCAGGGTGACGAGGCCGTGCCAGCGCAGCGCCTCGGGGTCGAAGACCGCGCCCGTGGCCTCGCCGACCAGGAACTCGGCGGCGGGCCGTCCCACGGCGTCGGCAGCCGTCCAGCCCAGCAGACGCTCCGCGCCGGCGTTCCACCCGACGAGTGTGCCCCCCTCGTCGACGACCGCGCGCGCCGTCCCGGCATCGTCGAACGGGTTGACCGGACTCATCGTCGCCACTCCATCGCGCACACTCACAGTGAACAAGCACGTCACTTGAGTTCCAGCGTAGTCCGTCGGCGTGTTCGCGGGACGGTAACCCCAGGGCATCCGGGGGGCCGGTAGAAAGCGCATACCGGGATGTTGTGGCCCACGGGACAGGAGTACCGCGCCGCACCCTTGACGGCCGCGTGTGACCCGGCGAAAGAATCTGTTTGTTCACGATCAATTGTGAGTACTTCTGGGCCCTGATGAGAGGGAGCTCCATGACAGTGACGCGAAGATCGGTCCTGATCGCCTCCACCGCCGCGCCGGCGGCGGGAGCACTGGTCGGCAGTCCGGTGGCACGGGCCGCCGAGGCCGCCGCGGGCGGATCCGG
Organism: Streptomyces sp. NPDC050534; assembly: GCF_044457745.1. Classification (NCBI taxonomy): domain Bacteria; kingdom Bacillati; phylum Actinomycetota; class Actinomycetes; order Kitasatosporales; family Streptomycetaceae; genus Streptomyces; species Streptomyces sp. NPDC050534. Next base: position 17,754 of record NZ_JBITHF010000024.1, on the reverse strand, counting down.
CCGCCGCACCGTCGCCCTGCGCGACGGCTGGCGCTTCGCGCTGGTCAATTCCGACGGGATCACCGACCCCACCGGCGCCTACGCCCAGGCAGCCGACCCCGGCTACGACGACTCGGCCTGGCGCGAGGTCGCGGTGCCCCATGACTGGAGCATCGAGCAGACGCCCTCCACCGAGCACGGCACGACCAGCGGCACCGGCTTCCTGCCCGGCGGCCTCGGCTGGTACCGCCTCGCCTTCACCCTGCCGCCGTCCTTCGCCGGCAAGCGGATCTCGGTGGAGTTCGACGGCGTCTACATGGATTCCTACGTCTACTGCAACGGCACCCAGGCCGGCCGGCACCCCTACGGCTACACCGGGTTCGCCTTCGACGTCACCGGCCTGCTGCACACCGACGGCCGCACCGAGAACGTCATCGCGGTCAAGGTGCAGAACCAACTGCCCAGCAGCCGCTGGTACTCGGGCAGCGGCATCTACCGCGAGGCGCGCCTCGTCGTCACCGAGCCGGTGCACGTCGAACGCTGGGGCACCTACGTCACCACACCGGACGTCAGCGCGGAGCGGGCCGTCGTCCGCGTGCGGACCTCCGTGGTCGACGAGTCCGGCGCGGCGAGCCAGGTCGAGATCCGCTCGACGGTCAAGGACCCCGGCGGGCGGACGGTGGCCCGTGCCGCGAGCACGGTGGGTGTCACGGACAAGACGGCCGAGACCCACGAACTCACCGTCGCCAAGCCCAAGTTGTGGGACTTCGACGCACCGCACCGCTACACGGTGGAGACCGAACTGCGCGTGGGCGGCAAGACCGTCGACACCTACCGCACCGTCTTCGGCATCCGCACCTACCGCTTCGACCCGGACGAGGGCTTCCACCTCAACGGCGCCCACAGCAAGATCAAGGGCGTCGACCTGCACCACGACCAGGGCGCGCTCGGCGCGGCGATCAGCATCGACGCCGTACGCCGGCAGATGACCATCATGAAGTCGATGGGCGTGAACGCCTTCCGCACCTCGCACAACCCGCCCTCGCCGCAGATGATCCAGGTCTGCGAGGAGCTGGGCATCGTGATGATGGTGGAGGCGTTCGACTGCTGGCGGACCGGCAAGACGAAGTACGACTACGGCCGCTTCTTCGACGAGTGGTGCGAGAAGGACGCCACCGAAATGGTGCTCGCGGCCCGCAACTCGCCCGCCGTGGTGCTGTGGTCCATCGGCAACGAGATCCCCGACTCCACTTCCACCGCGGGCCTCGCGATGGCCGACCGCATCATCAGCGCGATCAGGGCCGCCGACGACACCCGGCCCCTGGTCATCGGCTCGGACAAGTACCGCTCCGTACCCGCCAAGGGCTCCGCGGCCGACCTGATGCTCGCCAAGCTCGACGGGCTCGGCCTGAACTACAACACGGCCAAGTCCGTGGACTCCCTGCACGCGGCCTACCCGCACCTGTTCCTCTTCGAGTCGGAGTCCTCCTCCGAGACCTCGACGCGTTCGACGTACCAGGAGCCCGAGCACCTCAACACCGGGGAGAACCAGACCCCGGGCCGGCGGGCGACCTCCTCGTTCGACAACAACCTCGCCTCCTGGACCATGAGCGGGGAGTACGGGCACAAGAAGGACCGGGACCGGAAGTGGTTCGCGGGCCAGTTCCTGTGGTCGGGCATCGACTACATCGGGGAGCCGACGCCGTACAACGTCTTCCCCGTGAAGGCGTCCTTCTTCGGCGCCGTCGACACCGCGGGCTTCCCCAAGGACATGTACCACCTGTTCCGGAGCCAGTGGACCGGCGAGCCCATGGTCCATCTGCTGCCGATGAGCTGGAACCACGAGACGGGCGACACGGTCGAGGTGTGGGCGTACTCCAACGTCGACACCGTCGAGCTGTTCCTCAACGGCAGGTCCCTCGGCACGCGCGGCTTCGACACCAAGAAGACCACGGACGGCCGCACGTATCTGGAGACCACGGAGGCGACCGGAGACGACAAAACCTTCACCACCGGCCCCTACCCCGGCAGTTACACCAGCCCGAACGGCAGCGCGGGCAAGCTCCACCTGATCTGGAAAGTGCCGTTCGAGCCGGGCGAGTTGAAGGCGGTGGCCCGCCGCGGCGGCAAGGCGGTCGCCACGGACGTGCTGCGCACGGCCGGTGAGCCGCATGCCGTACGCCTCACCGCCGACCGCAACTCCGTTGCCGCGGACGGGCGTTCGCTGGTCTTCGTGACCGCGGACGTGGTCGACGCGCACGGCGTGGTGGTACCCGACGCCGAGCACCTGATCACGTTCGACGTGAAGGGCGGCTCGCTCGCGGGCCTCGACAACGGCAGGGAGGAGAGCGCCGAGCGCTACCAGGCCACCACCCGCACCGCCTTCCACGGCAAGGCGCTCGCGATCGTGCGCTCCGGCACGAAGGCCGGCGGCCTGAAGGTGACCGCCCGCGCGGACGGGCTGCGGACCGGCACCGCGACCGTGCACACCACGGAGGCCCGTTCGCCCGCGACCACCCCGGCGGCCGTGTTCAAGCCGGACCACCCGGCCGCACAGAACTACCCGCTCGCTGACTCCAGTTACTCCGGGCGCCCGGACACGCTGCCCGCGGCGATGCTCGACGGCGACGCGGCCACCGGCTGGTCCAACGCCTTCGCCAAATCGGCCACGGCCCTGCTCCCCGCGTTCAACGGCGCCCGCAAGGAGGACTGGGTCTCGGTGGACTACGGGCGGGCCCGCGGCTTCGACCGGGTGGAGGTCTCCTTCACCGTGGACGCGACGCACAGCCTGCCCTCGGCCGTCGAGGCCGCCGTGTGGGACGGCCGCCGGTACGTGCCCGTCACCGGAGCGGCCGTCGACTGGGCCGCCGCCTCGGACGCGCCGACGGTCGTCACCTTCGACGCGGCGCGGGGCTCCCGGCTCCGCCTCACGCTGACCAGCGCTCACCCGGGCGAGGTCGCCGGGGCGGTGCGCATCAGCAAGCTGGCGGCGCCCGGCGGCTGACCGGCCTTCGCGGTCCGGACGGGAAAACCAGTCCCGTCCGGACCGTTGACGGGTGTCATGGCGCCAACAAGCATGTGCTGCGTCCGCTTCTGGGAGCGCTCCCATCGCAATCGGCGAGCGTCACCCGTCCCTCCGCCCGAGGAGCCCAGGCGTGAAACGACGCAGAACCACGCTGCTGACCATCGTCGCCCTGCTGGGAGCGGCGCTCACCGCGCTGCCTGCCGGTCCGGCCGCGGCGGACGAGGTCGAGCAGCTGAAGAACGGTACCTTCGACACCACCACCGCCCCCTGGTGGACGACCGCCAACGTCACCGCAGGTCTCTCCGACGGCCGGCTCTGTGCCGACGTCCCGGGCGGCACCGCCAACCGCTGGGACGCAGCCGTCGGCCAGAACGACGTCACCCTGGTCAAGGGTGAGTCGTACCGGTTCAGCTTCAAGGCGTCCGGTTCGCCCGAGGGCCATGTGGTGCGGGCCGTCGTGGGGCTCCAAGTGGCGCCGTACGACACCTACTTCGAGGTGAGCCCGCAGCTCAGTGCGTCCGGCGACACCTACTCGTACACGTTCACCTCGCCCGTCGACACCACCCAGGGCCAGGTCGCCCTCCAGGCCGGTGGCAGCGCGGACGGCTGGCGGATGTGCATGGACGACGTGTCGCTGCTGGGCGGCGTGCCGCCCGAGGTGTACACGCCGGACACCGGGCCGCGGGTGCGCGTCAACCAGGTCGCCTACCTGCCCTCGGGACCGAAGAACGCCACGCTGGTCACCGACGCCACCGCGAAGCTGCCCTGGCAGCTGAAGAACGCCGGGGGCGCCACGGTCGCGCACGGCTGGACCGTTCCGCGCGGGGTCGACGTGTCCTCGGGACAGAACGTCCACTCGATCGACTTCGGCGCCTACCGCCAGGTGGGCAAGGGCTTCACGCTGGTCGCCGACGGCGAGACGAGCAGGCCCTTCGACATCGGCACGAGCGCGTACGAGCGGCTGCGGCTCGACTCGGTGAAGTACTACTACACGCAGCGCAGCGGCATCGCGATACGGGACGACCTGCGGCCGGGATACGGCCGGGCGGCCGGGCATGTCGACGTCGCGCCGAACCAGGGTGACTCCAACGTCCCCTGCCAGCCCGGGGTGTGCGACTACACGCTGGACGTCACCGGTGGCTGGTACGACGCGGGCGACCACGGCAAGTACGTCGTCAACGGCGGCATCGCCACCTGGGAGCTGCTGAGCACGTACGAACGTGAACGCCTGGCCCGCACGGGCGAGTCGGGGAAGCTGCGGGACGGCACGCTCGCCGTTCCGGAGAGCGGCAACAAGGTGCCCGACATCCTCGACGAGGCCCGCTGGGAGCTGGAGTTCCTGCTCAAGATGCAGGTGCCCGACGGGCAGCCGCTGGCCGGCATGGCCCACCACAAGATCCACGACGCGCAGTGGACCGGTCTGCCCCTGCTGCCGAGCGACGACCCGCAGAAGCGCGAACTGCACCCGCCGTCCACCCAGGCGACCCTCAACCTGGCGGCGACGGCGGCCCAGGCGGCCCGCCTGTACCGGCCCTACGACCGCGCCTTCGCGGCCAAGGCCCTGACCGCCGCCCGCAAGGCATGGTCGGCGGCGCTCGCCCATCCCGCGATGTACGCCTCTCCCGCTGACGGCACCGGAGGCGGCACCTACGACGACACCAATGCCACGGACGAGTTCTACTGGGCGGCCGCGGAGCTGTATCTCACCACCGGGGAGAAGCAGTTCGCGGACTACGTCGCCCACTCACCCGTGAACACCGCCGACATCTTCGGCCCGCTCGGTTTCGACTGGGGCAGGACGGCGGCCGCCGGACGCCTGGACCTCGCGACCGTACCGAGCAAGCTGCCCGGACGGGACAAGGTGCGCCGGTCGGTCGTCGAGGGCGCCGACCGCTACCTGGCGACCCTGAGGTCACAGCCCTACGGCATGCCGTACGCCCCCGACAACAACGTCTACGACTGGGGCTCCAGCCACCAGGTCCTCAACAACGCGGTCGTCCTGGCGACGGCGTACGACATCACCGGTTCCCCGAAGTACCGTGACGGCGCGGTCCAGAGCATGGACTACATCCTCGGCCGCAACGCGCTCAACATCTCCTACGTCACCGGCTACGGCGAGGTCAACTCGCACAACGAGCACAGCCGTTGGTACGCCCACGAGCTCGACCCGAACCTCCCGAACCCGCCGAGCGGAACGCTCGCGGGCGGGCCGAACTCGTCCATCCAGGACCCCTACGCACAGAGCAAACTCCAGGGCTGCGTCGGCCAGTTCTGCTACATCGACGACATCCAGTCCTGGTCGACCAACGAGACCGCGATCAACTGGAACGCGGCCCTGGCCCGGATGGCGTCCTTCGTGGCGGATCAGGGCTGAGGCTCGCGCTCCACGAGTTCACCCTGGTCGCGCCGGTGCGCTGTCAGGGTGTGCAGCTCGGCCTGATCGAGCGGCTGGTGCACCTCGACGTACTCCCCGTGCGGCAGCCGCTTGATCACTCCGGTCTCCCGGCCGTGCAACACCAGTTCCCGGTCGCGGAGTTGGAGGCCCAGGCAGATACGGCGGGTGGCGGCGAAGACGAGCGCCGGCACGGCGAACACCGCGACGCGGACCAGCCAGGTGACCGTGTTGATCGACAGGTGCAGCCGGGTCGCCACGATGTCGTTGCCGCCGCCCGCCAGCAGGATCAGATAGACGCTGATCCAGGCCGCGCCGATCGCGGTGCGGACGGGGCGGTTGCGCGGGCGGTCCAGGATGTGGTGTTCGCGCCGGTCGCGGGTCACCCGGGCCTCCAGGAACGGGTAGACCCCGATGAAGACGAGGAGCAGCGGGAAGACCACGACCGGGATCAGTACGCCGAGCACCAGGGTGTGGCCCCAGAGCGTGACCTCCCAGCCCGGCATGACCCGCACCAGCCCCTCCGCGAAGCCCAGGTACCAGTCGGGCTGCGCGCCGGTGGAGACCTGGTCGGGGCGGAAGGGGCCGTAGACCCAGACCGGGTTGATCGACGCCACCGAGGCGACGATCGAGAGGGTGCCGAAGACCAGGAAGAAGAAGCCGCCGGCCTTCGCCAGGTACACGGGGTAGAACGGGGCGCCGATCACGTTGCGCCGGGTCCGTCCCGGGCCCGCGAACTGGGTGTGCTTGTGGTAGACGACCAGCAGGACGTGCGTGACGACGAGCGCCGCCATGATGCCCGGGATCAGCAGGATGTGCAGCGAGTAGAAGCGGGCCACGATGTCGTGGCCGGGGAACTGCCCGCCGAACAGGAACATCGACAGGTACGTTCCGGCGATCGGGACCGACAGCAGGGCGCCGTTGACGAAGCGCAGGCCCGTCCCGGACAGCAGGTCGTCGGGGAGCGAGTAGCCGAAGAGGCCCTCGAACAGGCCCAGGAACAGCAGCGTCCAGCCGAACAGCCAGTTGATCTCACGGGGCTTGCGGAAGGAGCCCGTGAAGAAGTGCCGCATCATGTGCGTGACCATCGCGGCGACGAAGACCAGCGCCGCCCAGTGGTGCAGCTGCCGCACCAGCAGCCCGCCGCGCACGTCGAAGCTGATGTCGAGCGTGGAGGCGTACGCCTCGGACATCCGCACGCCGTTGAGCGGGACGTAACTGCCGTGGTACGTCACCTCGTTCATCGACGGGTGGAAGAAGAGGGTGAGGTAGACGCCGGTGAGGATCAGCACCACGAAGCTGTAGAGGCATATCTCGCCCAGCAGGAACGACCAGTGGTCGGGGAAGACCTTGCGCAGGTACTTCCTGCCGAGCGAATGGATGCCGAGGCGGCCGTCGAGCCAGTCCGCGACCCGCTCGCCCCTGCTGGGCGTCCCGGTGGCGGTCACTCCTCCTCCTTGTGCACGTGCGTGAGCTTCTCGGGGTTGGTGACGATGTAGATCCCGCTGACCTGGTCGCCCTCGGGCGTGAGGTCCATGACCATGACGGCGTACGGCGAGTCGCCGTCGAACAGCACGGCGGCGTCGTCGCCGTTGACGCGGCGGTAGCGCAGGTCGAGTTCGCTGTGCCGGGCGCCGTCCCTGGTCGCGTAACCAGTGATCAGCCGGACCGCCTTGTCACGGCCGTGCACCGGGCGCAGCCCCGCCGGCTTGCGGTTGCCGCCGCCGTCCGTCCACACCGTGACGTCCGGCGCCAGGATCTCCATCAGCTCCGCGATGTCCCCGCCCAGCGCGGCCCGCACGAACCGCTCGGTGGCCTCCCGCCGCACCCGCGGATGCGCCCGGTAGCGCGGCCGGCGGGCGTGCACGTGGTCGCGCGCACGGTGCGCGAGCTGGCGTACGGCCGCGGGGGTGCGGTCGATGATGTCCGCGATCTCGGTGTGGGCGTACCCGAACACCTCGTTCAGGACGAACACCGCGCGTTCGAGGGGTGTCAGGGACTCCAGGACCACCAGCATCGCCAAGGACACGGACTCGCTGCGCAGGGCCGGATCGCCGGCGTCCGCGTCGTCGGCGACCAGCGGTTCGGGCAGCCACGGGCCGACGTAGGTCTCGCGTCGCCGGGCCACCGAGGTGCGGCGCTGCAGGGCGTGGTTGACGGCGATCCGGACCAGGTACGCGCGCGGGTTGGCGATCCCCGCGGTGCCCCGGCCCGTCCACGACAGCCAGGTCTCCTGCAGCACGTCCTCGGTGTCGGCGACGCTGCCCAGCATGTTGTAGACGAGACCGAACAGCAGCTCGCGATGGTCCATGAAGACGTCGGTCGCCTCGTCGACAGAGCTATCGGACATACGTGTGCCTCCCCAGTGACGCGCTCACTACTTCGAGGCCGGTGAGGGGGCGGATTGTGACATCGGAGGGCCGATATGTGACGTACGTCTCAGCGAATCTCGCTCGCGTCACAGTCGCCCGACCCCCCGCCCTCTTGAACGGGAGTGACAGACCCGAACGGGAAGAAGCCATTCGATGACCGACAGCAAACAGAAGACGATCGACTTCACACCGATGTACGCCTCCCACGACGCGTTCCGGCGCGACCTGGAGCGGCTGGCGGCCGCCGTCGCCGCGGGGCGGGCCGCCACGCCCGCGGTCCGCGCCGGCTGGGAGAACTTCAAGCACCAGCTGCACATCCACCACACCGCCGAGGACAGCGAGCTGTGGCCGCGGCTGCGGGAGCGCCTCGCAGGACGCCCCCGTGATCTCGCCCTGCTCGACGAGATGGAGGCCGAACACTCCCGCATCGACCCGCTGCTCGCGGCGGTCGACAGCGCACTGGCCGACGGTGCCGCCGAACTGCCCGATCTCGTACGGGCGTTGGGGGCCACCCTGGACGACCACCTCGAACACGAGGAGGACAGCGCCCTGCCGCTGATGCAGGACGCCCTGACGCCCGCCGACTGGGCCGGCTTCACCGGCCGCATGCGCGAGACGCAGGGCCTGCGCGGCGCCGCGCTGTTCGTGCCGTGGATCGTCGACGGGGTCCCGGCGGCGGACCGCACCGCCTTCCTGGGCGCCCTGCCGCCGCCCGTCCGCGTGCTCAACCGCCTCTTCTGGCAGTCGAGTTACCGGCGCCGGGGGCTGTGGGTGGAGGTGTAGGGCGCCGGTCCGGCAGGGCCAGGGGTCCTAGGCCGCGTCGTGGAAGACGATGCCCAGGGAGTGCCGGCGGCCGGAGCGGACGGTGCTCACGCCGTGCCGCATCGCTGCGGCCGACCAGCCGCGCCGGGTGCGCACCGGCCGGTCCCGGGTGGTGAAGACCAGCCCGCGGCCCTGCTGGAGCGCCGTCGCCGTGCCCCGGGACTGGGCCCGGGGCCGCTGCTCGACCATCAGGAACTCTCCACCGGTGTGCTCGACGCCGTACTCGTCGAGACCGACGACCACCTGGAGCGGGAAGAGCATGTCGCCGAAGACGTCACGGTGCAGGGCGTTCCAGTCGCCCTCGCCGTAGCGCAACAGGATCTGCGCCGAGCGGTCCTGCCCGGCCGCGTGGCACGCCTCCAGCCACTCCTCCAGGGAGTCCGGCCAGGGCGCCGGGCGGCCCAGGCGGGCCGCCCAGTCCCGCGCGACCGGCAGCAGGCGCGGGTAGAGGGCGGCGCGCAGCGCGGACACCGCGGGCGGCAGATCGTGGGTGAAGTAGCGGTACTCGCCGGAGCCGAAGCGGTGCCGCGCCATGTCGACCGTGGTCCGGAACAGCTCCGGCTTCTCGTACAGCGCGGCCAGGTCACGGCACTCGGCGGGCGTCAGCAGCGGCCCCGTCGGCGCGCTGCCGTGGACGTCCAGCTCGGCGGCCAGCGCCGCCCAGTCGGTGTCCGCGGCACGCCGGCGCGCCTGAGCCTGGGTGAGCGTCATGAGGTCTCCTCCCGTCACGCGAGTCCCGTCACGCGAGCGTCTGCTGCAGCGCGCCCTCGTGCGTCAGCAGCCGCACCTTCTGCTCGACGCCGCCCGCGTACCCGCGCATCGAGCCGTCGGCGCCGATCACGCGGTGGCAGGGGCGGACGATCAGCAGCGGATTGGCGCCGATCGCGGCTCCCACGGCCCGGATCTCGGCCCGCGGCACGTCCAGCCGCGCGGCGAGCTCGCCGTAGGTCGTGGTGGTGCCGTACGGAATCTCGTCGAGTGCCCGCCACACCCGCTGCTGGAACTCCGTGCCCGCGGGCACGATGTCCAGGTCGAAGCGGTGGAGCCGGCCTTCGAAGTAGGCGGTGAGCTGCCGGCGTGCCTCGCCGAACGCCTCGTCGTCGCGCCGCCAGTCGGAGCGGACGAAGGGCGCGGTGCGCTGCCCCGGCAGGGAGAGCGAGGACAGTGCGTGCCCGTCGCCCACCAGCAGCAGTTCACCCACCGGGCTGTCGGTCGTCGTGTACGTCGTGTGTGCCGTCATGGCCTTCAGTCTGCTGCGCCGCACGACGTGGAACCGGCGGATATCGGACATGGTCCTCGGTTGCCGCCGTCGCCGCCGGGTACCGGGATAGAGGGCTTTGACCAGCGGGTATTTACGAGTAAGTACCTCGGCGGTACCGTGAAGGCATGCCAGCCCTGAATGTCGAGTTCAGCGATCGTGAACTTGAGGACCTGCGGCAGATCGCCAAGGAACGCGGTACGTCGATGAAAGCACTCGTACGCGAGGCCGCCGCCGCGGACATAGCCCGCCACCGCGCCCTGCAGGAAGGCGCGGAGGCGTTCCGCCGCTTCTTCGCCGCCCACGCCGACGAGTTCGCGGCCGCCTTCCCGGACGACGAACCGGCCCACACCGGTGAGGGGCGGGTCGCCTGACCGATGACATCCGTCATCCATATCGACGTGCCCTGGCTGCTGCAGCGCCATGAAGAGGTGCTGCCGGACCAGCCGACCGTCAACGACTTCTCCGCGCTGGTCGCCGCCGTCGCCCGCCACCGTGTCGACCCGCCGCGCCTCGGCGTGGACTCCGACGCCGCCTGGCGCGCCGCCGCGCTGCTGCACACCCTCGCCCTGCTGCGGCCCCTGCCGTCGGCCAACGCCCGCTTCGCCTGCGCGACCGCCGTGGCCTACATGTTCGTCAGCGGCGTCGGCATCGACCCGCCCTACGGCGCCCTGGTCGACCTGGCCCGCGATCTGATGTCCGCCAAGACCGACGTCTACGGCGCGGCCGACCGGCTGCGCTCCTGGCAGATCTGAGGGCCGCCGACCGAGCCGGTGCAACCCGCCGCCCCCGGGGCCGCCGGCCGAGGGCGGGAGGAACAAGGCCGGCGGCCCGTGTTGCGCAGGAGAGCCGCCGTCCTGCGCAGGGCCTCCGAGAAGGGCCGCTACACAGTCCACTACGGGGTGGCGCACGCCGGGAGCGTGCGCAGTGCTCCGGCGCGTGCGCCTGATTCACACGGGGCGCATGGAATGACGAAAGCTCATGCGGCCGGAGTGAGTTGCCGCCGTATCTGACTATCTTTCAAAGATGCGGATGTTGCCCGAGTGCCTTGTTGGTCATGAGCGTCCTGTGCCAGGGTGAACTACCCGTGCGGGGGGTGTAATGACCGGGTGTCGATCGCCCTATCGGAAACCGGGTCGAATGGACACTCCCGAATTCACGCCCTCCTGTGTGTCCCCTGCGCGTGGGAAGGAATCCCCTCAGTGCCCACCCCCCACCCACCTCGCCCCCCTTACCCGCCGCCCGGCGGGGTTCCCGGAGAATCCGACGAGAACCTCGCCACCCGGCTGAGGGGGCGTCCCGACGGCGAGGTCGCCCAAACCGTCGCGCTGCTCATGGCTCGGCACTGGCAGCCCGCCCGCGACTACGCGGCCATCTGCCTCGCCTCTACGGCCGAGGTCGCCTCCATGGTGACGTCGGCTGCCTTCCACCAGGTCCTCGACCGGCTGGCGCTGGGAGAACCCGCGCTCGCGGTGCGTCCCCGGCTGCTCGTGGCCGTGCGGGAGACGGTTCGCGTGTGGTCCGCGGAGGACCGAATATCCGGTGTTCTGCCGGAGTTGCAGAAACCCGCCGGTGGCCGCGGTATGCGGTCGGCGAAGTCCATGACGCCCGAAAATCGCAAGCTGGCCGAGCGTTCATTCCTCGGTCTTCCCGGACTCCTCAGGTGTTTGCTCTGGCATGTCGAGGTCGAGGCCGAGCCGATTGCGGTTCCGGCCGCCCTGCTCGGTATGGACACCGAGACCGCGTCGGCCGCGCTCGAACAGGCGCGTGATAAATTCCGCGAAGGCTGTGTACAGGCCCATCGGGAACTCGCGCCGAGCAAGGATTGCCGGTTCTACAACCGCCTCCTCGACGTTCCCATTCGCCGCGGCGGAGCCCTGCTGCCGGACGTCCAGCAGCACTTGACGCAGTGCCGCTACTGCCGTTTCGCCGCCGAACAACTGAGCCATTTCGAGGGCGGGTTGGGCGTGCTCCTCGCCGAGGCCGTGCTCGGCTGGGGCTCCCGCCGCTATCTCGACTCCCGTCCCGGCCGTACCGGGCAGGCGACGCGCACGCGCGGCACCTCGCGGCACGGCGGCGGGCGCTCGCGCGTCCTGCCCCGTATCCCCCTTGCCGTCCGCCGGCCTCCGGGCATGCCGGGGAACTCGCGGGCGCTGCTCACCGGAGTGGGCGTCGTCTCGGCGGGGTTGCTCGTGACGGTGTTCATGACCGGCCTGTTCTCGTCCGACGACGGCGTCGACCCGGCCGCCTCCAACAGCGCGGGAGGAGGCTCGGCGCCGGGTGTGACCGCCCACTCGTCGCCGGGTACCGCCCAACTCCCCGCGATACCGGGGCAGTCCAGGCTGCGCAACGCCGGCGCCGGCCTCTGCCTCGACATCAAGGGCACCGTGCAGGCGGGGGCCGCGGCCGAACTGGCGACGTGCGCGGACGTCCCCACCCAGCTGTGGTCGTACGACGGCGACGGGCTCCTCCAGAGCGCGGCCGACGCCACGCTGTGCCTGGACTCGCACGTGGACGCGGGCGTGGTCGTCCTCGGCAAGTGTGCCGCCGAGAAGGGCGGACGGGGCAACGACGTGCGCTACGACCTCACCGTGCAGGGGGAGTTGCTGCCCCGCTGGGACGAGCAGCTCGCCCTCGCCTCCACCGCCGCCGAACCGGGCGCGGACATCGTCGTCAAGGTCCGTGACCACTCCCCGGCACAGCGCTGGCTGGCCGACACCGCGACGTCGGCCAGTCCGGGCTCACTGTCGATCACGGGCACCCGCACGCCGGCGGTGCGGCCCGCCGAGCTGGCGGAGCGGATCTCGTGACCGGGTTCGGAACGCCACGGTGAGCGCGCTCAGTTCACGACGTCCTTCGGCTCCCCGCCCGCCAGGTACCCGGTCACGTTCTGCACGGCGGCCAGTGCGATGCGGATCAGCGTCTCGCGGGTCACGCCGCCGACGTGCGGGGAGAGCACCACGTTCGGGGCCCTGAGCAGGCGCAGGGCCGGGGTGGGCGGCTCGGGGTCGAAGACGTCGATGCCCGCCCCGGCCAGGGCGCCCTTCTCCAGCGCGTCCGCGAGGGCGTCCTGGTCGATGAGGGCGCCCCGCGCCGTGTTGACGACGAACGCCGTCGGCTTGAGGAGCGCGAGCCGTTCGGCGTCGAGCAGGTTCCGCGTCTCGCCGGTGAGCGGCGCGTGCAGCGAGACGTAGTCGGCCGTGCGCAGCAGCTCGTCGAGCGGAACATGACGGGCCCCGCCCAGCCGGGCCTCCGTCTCCTCGGGCAGCCTGCGGCGGCCGGCGTAGACGACGTTCATGTCGAACGCGACCGCGCGGCGGGCGACTTCCTGCCCGATGTTGCCGAGCCCGACGATGCCCAGTGTCTTGCCGCACAGCTCGGTCAGGGAGCGCTGGAGCCGGGGGAGTGCCCAGTCGGCCTCGACCAGTGCGGTGTGCGCCGGGATCAGCTGCTTGGCCAGCGCGAGCATCAGGGCGAAGGTCTGCTCGGCCACGTTCTGCGACTCGGCGCCGCTGGAGCCGATGTTGGCCACCTTCACTCCGCGGCCGCGGGCGGCCTCCACGTCGACGTAGTCGAAGCCGTGGCTCGCGCACTGAACCAGTGCCAAGTCCGGTGCGGCGGCGAGGTGTTCGGCGCTCACGGGGGCGAGTGCGGTGATGATCACGTGCGCCCTGCGCAGGGCTGCCGGGTCCTCGTCGGCCGCCTCGACGACGGTGACGTCCGCCTCGGTGGGGAAGAGGGTGGCGAGCCCGGCACCGGCGGTGCGGCCACCGACGTGCGGGGCGATGACGGCGAGCACGTTCTTCGGGTCGGTGGTCATGCGGATTCCTCGATGAGGTCGGCGGGGCCGATCGTGGTGGGGGTGGCGTGCCCGGACAGGGCGAGCGTGAGGTCCAACTCGGCGAGCAGGCAACGGATCACATGCTCGACGCCCGGCTGCCCGTCGAGCCCGAGCCCGTACACGTACGGCCGCCCGAGCAGCACCGCCCGCGCGCCGAGTGCGAGGGCCTTGAAGACGTCGTCGCCGGTGCGGACGCCGCTGTCGAACAGCACGGTGAGCCGGTCGCCGACCGCATCGGCGACCCGCGGCAGCGCGTCCGCGGCCGCGACGGAACCCGCCACCTGGCGGCCGCCGTGGTTGGAGACGACCACGCCGTCCATCCCGGCGTCGGCGGCGAGCCGGGCGTCGTCCGGGTGCAGGATGCCCTTGAGGACGATCGGGCCGTCCCAGTTCTCCCGCAGGAACGCCAAATCCGGCCAGCTCTTGCCGGGGTCGGAGAACATGCCGACGAAGTGCATCACGGCCGCGTTCGGGTCCTCGTGCACCGGCTTGGCGAGGCCCGCCTGGAAGGCCGGGTCGGAGAAGTAGTTGGCGGTGCCCACGCCGTGCAGGAAGGGGAGATAGGCCTGGTCGAGGTCGCGGGGACGCCAGGACAGCAACGGTGTGTCGAGGGTGACGACCAGCGCGGTGAACCCGGCCGCCTTCGCTCGGCCGAGGAAACTGCGGGCCACCTCGACATCCTTGGGCCAGTACAGCTGGAACCAGCGCTCGCCGTCCCCCATGGCCTCCGCGACCTGCTCCATGGGCGTGCTGGACGCCGAGGACAGGATGTACGGCACCCCCTGCGCGGCGGCGGCCCGGGCGGCGGCCGGCTCGGCGTCCGGGTGCATGATCGACAGCACGCCGACGGGCGCCAGCGCCAGCGGGGCGGGCAGGGCGCGGCCCAGCACCTCCACCGACAGGTCCCGCTCGTGCACGTCCCGCAGCATCCGCGGCACGATCCGGCGCCGCTCGAGCGCGGCCCGGTTCGCGCGTGCCGTGCTGCCGTCGCCCGCACTGCCCGCGACATAGCCGACGGGTCCGGGGCCGAGCCGCTGCTCGGTCAGCTCCTCCAGCCGGGTCAGATCAGTCGGCAGCCGCGGGACGGCGCCCGTCATCCCGTTGAGATAGATCTCGTACTGGAAGTCCGCCCAGTGCTTGGCCATGAGGTGGTCCCGCCTCTCGTCGCTGAGAACGCGCTGCACGCTGACCATACCGGCGGGTAGGCAGGGTGGGGACTCGGGGTCAGACGGCCGATTCGTGCAGGATGCGGGCCAGTTCGCGGGGCCGCGAGAACATCGGCCAGTGACCGGTGTCCAGCTCGACCAGCCGCCACCGCTCGCTCTTGAGGAGCTCGGCCACGTCGTCGCCCGGCTCGGGCCCGTCCAGCAGGCACTTGACGTAGGTCGTCGGCAGTTCGGCGGGGGAGCGGGTCAGGGCCGCCGGCTCGGTGAGCGAGGCGCCCGGGTGGGCGGTCGCGCCGCACACGATCCGGGCGACCTGCTCGTCAGTGAGACCCTGCCCCTGAAGGTCTTCCGCCGAGAAGGGCCGCCAGAAGCCGCCGTTCTCCGCGATCGCCGCCCGTACCCCGTCGCTGTCCCAGCCCCACAGGAACGACTTGCCGTCCGCGGGGACGCTCGCGTCGACGTACACCACCCGCTTCAGCCGGTCGCCGATCCGCTCCGCCGCCTGCCCCACGGGTATCCCGGAGTAGCTGTGCCCGACCAGCACGACGTCCCGCAGGTCGAGGCGCTCCACCTCGTCGACGATGTCCTGCACATGTGTCTGCAGCCCGGCCGGTGTGCCTCGCCTCTCGGCCAGGCCGGACAGTGTCAGCGCATGCGCGCCGTGCCCGGCCGACCGCAGCTCGGGCACCACGTCCTCCCAGGCCCACGCCCCCAGCTTGGCACCCGCCACCAGAACGAATTCAGTCATGGCAGCAAGGTAACCGAATGCACTGACGACGCCTCAGGCCCGTAGGCCGCCCGCGGTTCGGGGAACGGCCGCAGCAGCGCCAGGGGTTCATCCATCTTCCGCGCCGGAACTGTACGAATGGTCCCTCACTCGTCGTCCGTCGGAGCCTTCGGTGCGGCGTCCTCCGGTTCGGTGTCCGGGCCCTGGGCCCGCACCCGCTGGACGTGTTCGAGGGAGTCCCGCAGTTCGGTGAGCCAGTCGTCGGTGTGCCGTTGAACCAGGCGTACGCACCAGGCGAGGGCGTCGCTGCGGCTGCGGGCGACGCCGCCGGCTATCAGGGTGTCGAGCACCTGGCGCTCGGGCTGGCGCAGCCGGGTCATCACGGGCGCGGCGACGTGGGTGAACAGGGCGCGCTCGCCGCCGCACTCCACACCCCAGGAGACCTTCCGCCGGAAGCGGTGCTCGGCCTCGCGCGCCACCTCGACGCGCGCGTCCCTGGTGCGCTCCCGGAACTCCTGGATCCGCCCCTGCACCGCTGCCTCCCGCTCGGCGTCCGAGGCGCCCTCGGCGAGCCGGGGTTCGGGGATGCGGCCGATCACGGTGATCTCCTCGCGGTCGACCGTGAGCTCGGCCGGCTCCTCGAAGAGGTCCTCGGGCATCCGGCCGGCGAACCAGCCGCGCAGTTTCTCTTGTTGCTCTGTCGTAATCATGTAATGACCATTACTCGCACGATCCATGAACACAAGGGGGCGGGAAGAAGTCAGCCGACAGCTCAACCGGAATGTTTCAGGCCTATTAATCACGCGCCGGAAATCGGCCAGTTGGCTGCATCGGGCGATCAAGGGCCGCTCAGTTTCGGGGTTTACGCGTTCGAATTCCGTAACTTCGCGCCACTGATTGAATACAGAAGGTTACCGAAACGCGTGGGGTCGAGGTGTTTTTCGGCGGCGGACCAGACAGACTCGCGCTCGCCGGTCCGGCACCCATCCGGAATCGTCCGGCACACCCTCGAATCCAGCGGAAGGATGCACACAATGCGGAACACCGCGCGCTGGGCAGCGACCCTCGCTCTCACGGCCACCGCCGTCTGCGGACCCCTCACCGGCGCCGCCCTCGCCAACCCGTCCCCCGTCCCCGCCTCGCTCTACGCCCCCTCGGCCCTGGTGCTCACCGTGGGCCACGGTGACAGCGCCGCCACCGCGACGCCGCTGCGCGCCGTCACCCTGTCGTGCGCCCCGACGGCCTCCGGCACCCATCCGGCGCCGGCCCAGGCCTGTGCCGAACTGCGCGGCGTCGGAGGAGACGTCACCGCCCTGACGGCGAGAGACGACGTGCTGTGCACCAAGCAGTACGACCCGGTCGTGGTGACCGTGGACGGCGTCTGGCAGGGCAAACGGGTCTCCTACGAGCAGACCTTCGCCAACTCGTGCGTGAAGAACTCCTATCTCAGCAGCGTCTTCACGTTCTGATGGACCGGGGTCGCAGAGTGCCGGCGCGCATCTGAAGTGACCGCAACTGGGGAGTGCGAGTCCCTTGACGCGGGGTACCCGGCGATCTCGTACCAGGGGTCGGCAGGGCGGAGTGGGGCCGCCCGCCGACTTCCTGGCTCATGTCCGCCCCTCCCCGGGGAGTGCGGGGAGGGGCGGAAGCCTTTTCAGGGGGCCCGCACCGCGCAGCAGCCGGCGGGCCGCCTCCATGCGCTGGAACTACCGGTCAACTCGCATGTCTCAGCACGACTTCACCCGCTCCGTCGGCCTGCGCATGACCGACCTGGCCCCCCGAAGTCGGCCGGGCCTCGACGGACGGGGAGTCAATGACTGCCACAACCGTGTGCGGTGGCTTGATGGAGTACTTCCGTCAACTCACCGGAGAATCCGTTGCCGGCCTGCACGCTGTGTGCTCAGCCGCGTACGGATGAACGTGCGCGTGTAGTGCGGCGTGTCGTGGCTGGGGCGACGGGGGCCGGCGGTCAACGCTTTGGCTGTGCGGTCGCTGTCCGGAGGAGCGGCTACAGGAGGTTGAGGCGCATGCTGGTTCTGGGTCGCTCGCAGGTCGAGGATCTGCTCGACACGGACTTGCTGATCGATGCCCTGGCCCCGGCGATGGCAGACCTCAGTGCGGGCCGCGCCTCGGTACCCGACCGCGTCGCCGCCCTGGTGCCCGAGCACGATG
>NZ_JBITHF010000023.1:0-83941 GCF_044457745.1 Streptomyces sp. NPDC050534 | reverse complement strand
ATCGGCTGGGCCGCCGAGTTCGCCGGCCTGACCTGGACGCTCGCCGCGCTGATCCCCGTGCTGTGCGCTGTCGCACTCCTGAGCCGACTGCCTAGTACTCCAGCCGTAGGTCGTGATCTTCATGGTTAGAGGGCTGCCTGGCGCTGGTAGTGGCTGTGGCGGGCGCGGGCCTGGTGGCGTCGGCGCCAGGTTGACCAGCCGAGCCGGTGGGCCGTGTCGTGGACGGGCTGGACGACGAGGGTGATGAACAGGCGCTGGATCTCGTTGCAGGTGAGTGGGATCAGGCCGTCGGGGCTGGTGCCGTCGTCGACGGGGGTGTGGCCCTGGCGTTCGCGGGCGGCGGTGATGGCGAGGAAGGCGTGTGCGAGCAGGGCCAGGGTGACCCAGCGGGGCCAGGAGTCCCAGCGCCGCACTTGGTGCTCGTCCAGTCCCGCCAGCCCCTTGGAGCTCTGGAACATCTCCTCCACCGTCCAGCGGCTTCCCGCGAACCGCACCAGCGTGGCCAGCGGCGCCGGGTGGGGTGACCAGCAGCGGTAGTAGGCCAGTTCGCCGGTGATGCGGTTGCTGCGGACCATCAGATGGTGATGGCCCGTCAAGTTGGCTGCGGTGATGACGACCAGGGCCCAGGCGTAGTAGCGGTGACCCTTGGCGCCGCGTCCGGCGGACAGCTTCTGCCAGGCCCGGCGCGGGATCTTCTTCGCGAGCCGGTCGGCGCGCACCGGCCCGGCGGGGGTGGGGACGTGGTGCGAGCACGAGACGGCCAGGACGTAGCCGAGGCCGAGTGCTTCCCGGGCGGAACGCAGGGCGGGGTTGTCGCCGTAGACCTCGTCTGCGGCTGCCCAGGCGGCCGGGGTCCCGGCGTCCAGAGCGTGCTCGATCATCCGCTGGGCCAGCTGGGGCTTGGTCGCGAAGCCGGTCCCGTCGGGGACGCCGGCCTGCTGCAGGCGTTCCGGGTCGCTGGTCCAGGACCTGGGCAGGCAGGGGGCGCGGTCGATGGCGGCGTGTCCGTGGTGGGAGGTGTGGGTGAGGTAGACGGCGACTTGGGAGTTCTCGATTCGGCCGGCGGTGCCGGTGTACTGGCGCTGGACGCCCAGGGTGCGGATGCCCTTCTTCAGGTCGCCGGTCTCGTCGACCACGAGCACGGCCTGGTCGTCGGCCAGTTGGTCGACTACGTAGGCGCGCAGGTCGTCGCGGACCGCGTCGGCGTCCCACTTCGCGCGGGCGAGCAGGTGCTGCAGCCCGTCCGGGGTGGCGTCCCCGGTGTGCTCGGCGATCGTCCAGCAGTTCTTCCGCGGCAGGTCGGCCAGCAGTCCGAGCATCAACTGCCGGGCGCGGCGGCGGGGTTCGACCCGCGCGAACCGTCCTGCTATCCGGCCCATCAAGCCCTCGAACGCCTCCTGCCAGCGGGCAGGGTCTACGCTGTGACCTGCGGCCACCGCATGATCGTTTGTCTTCACGCACCGATGATCAGCGGTGGCCGCACCCATCTCCTCGCCGGAGAACGGACACTGCTGGGCGAAAGCAGCGGTCCAGCCCCACCTCGTCAGCCCCGCAGCAGGCAGAAGGGGTGGCCCGCCGGATCCGCGAAGATCCTCCAACCGCGAGTGTCGACGTGGAGCAGAGCGGCACCGAAACCGAGGACCTGCTCCTGAGCCTGGTCAAGGTCCGGGACATCGAGGTCCAGATGAAACTGCTGTGGGTACGTGCTGTCCGGCCACCGCGGTGCCTGGTAGTCCTTCACGCGCTGGAACGCAAATACCAGGCCAGAGCCTGTGTGAAGGGTCGAAAAGTCATCGCTGACTGCCCACCTCGGGTCGGGCTCGTTGACCTCGCCGCCAAGGAGCGATTGGTAGAACCGAGCGAGTTCAAGGACATCCGGACAGTCCAGAACCACGCACTGCAACTTGCCGATCACCGGGGTTCCTCCAACAGCACGGGTCCCTGGCTCCGGTGAGCCACGGCCCTACGGACAGGAAAGCGCAGCGTAGGACCGCCGAGCGCACAGACCCTAGCCGCACCTTCCGCCGCTCGTCCGTCACATCACGATCTACGGCTGGAGTACTAGCCACCCACAGCACTGAGCCGCTGCAGGAGCGCTCCCCGCCACCTCGCGCCGGATCCCTGGCCCTGAGGCTTTCTGAACTCGCACTATCCCAACCACAACCGTGCAGATCCGGGCCCTGCACGCCTACCTGCGCTGGCGCAACGCGAACGCCCGCCACCGCAACGTCCTGGCCACCGAACGTAAGGAACGCGTCCGCATCCGGCGAGAAAGCGATCCGCTGGGGCGCACGCCCGCTCATGGCGCAACCTCAACGGCCCGGCGAACCTATGCGGTCAGAGCACTGGATAGAGCTCGTAGGAGCCGGGCTGGTCCCGGCCGCGAGCGCGAGAAGCTGGGCGGCCGCGGCGGTGTCGCCACGCTCGTTGGCGTCCTCAAGGAGGCACTGAGCGCGGACGATGGGGAGCTCGCTGTGGGAGCGGGTCTCTCGTTCAACGAGGGCGAGGAATTCGCCGATGGATTGGGGCCGGTGCGCGGGATTGAGTTGGGTGGCCTGGCGGACCACGCCGTACCACGGCCCGGGCGGGGGGCAGCAGGGGCACGTTCGTCTGGGGCCAAGTGCCGGTGAAAATCCAGCCGATGAGCTGTCCGAGGCTGTAGATGTCACTGGCGGGAGTGATGTCGTGGCCGTCGACGGACAGTTCCGGCGCGGCGAAGCCCTCGGTGCCAATTCCGGCGCGGGGGAGCTGACCGGCGGTGCAGCCGGCCCTGGAGCCGATCGAAGGCAAGCCGCTGTCCCGACCAGACGAACAGCTCCCCGTCCAGCACGGTCGCGTCCTGCAGCTGCGCCGCCGCGGCCACGATTTCGGGGAAGGCCGGGGCCATCTCGGTGCCCCGGCGGGAGCGCAACACAACGCGGCCGGAGTCGACGGAGCACAAGGCGCGGAATCCGTCCCACTTCGGCTCGTCAGCCCACCCTGGCGTCAGATCGGCGCGAGGCGTGGGGGTGGTCAGCATCGGTTCGGGTGGCGTCGAGGGCACCCTGGCATGCCTTCCACCCGACGCCTGCGCCGTTTTCGGGGTGGCTTCCGGTGATCACAACCTGGTAGTCGTTCAGCAGGTCGGACCGCGGCGACTGTGCTTCCCGCGGAGGCGACAGAATCAGTGACTGGCAGGCGCTGACATGTGCAGCAGCCGTTCGGTGATCTGCCGGTACTGCCTGAGTGCGAGCCGTAGTTCCTCGGTCTGTGCGCCGGTGTCCTGCCAGCCTGCGCGCAGGACGCGGCGTTGTTCTGTGAGGGCGTTGGTGAACTGGGTGGCGACGTCGTCGAGGACGGCGTCGGCCTCTTCCACCGCGTGGCGTGGGTTGTCGACGAAGGTGTTCAGGGCCTGCTGGAGGCGCAGGGCCAGCTTGTCCTGGTCGCCCTGCGGGATCAGGTCCGGGCCGGGCTTGGGGTCGGGGCCGGCGCTGGTGCCGGGCTCGCGCGGTGCGTGAGCGGGTTCGGTGCGGGGCGCCTGTGGGGCGCGCTGCATCGCGGGGTCCGGGACTCGGGTCTGGGGGTGCGGTGTGTGTTCGGCGTGGTGGGACATCAGGTGCTGCTTCCCTTCGCGTGGCGTCGGTTCAGTGCCCACGGGGCGTGGCCGTTGTCGTCGGGGGATTGCGGGCGGTGCCGGTGGGAGTCGGCCGGTTGTTCGTCGGCCAGTGCCTCGAAGAGGCTTCGGGCCTCGATCACGGCTTCCCGCATTTCCTCGGTGTCGCTCTGGCCGCGTGCCGCTGTGTGCACGCTGCGGTACCCGTGGACATGGGCGGGGTGGTGGACGGAGAGGGCGGCCAACTGCTCCTCGAACTGATCACCGGGGAAGCCCCGGTCCTTCGCCAGCTGTGCAAGGAGTGCGTCGGCCGCGGTGACGGCCTTCTCCGGCGAGTCGACGAACTGTTCCTGAATGTCGGCCCACTGAGCCCTGTACTGCGCTCGGCGCTCGGGGGACAACGGCTGCTCCTCGAGGGAGCCGTGTTGCTTGACGCGCTCGCCGAGTTCCCGCTCGGCAGCCTTGGTGTCGCCGTCGTGGTCGGTGACGGCACGGTCGTACTCGGGTCCGAAGCGGCGCTTCAGCCCACGCCCGCCGTCGGCCCGGATGTGTCCACGTCCGATGATGAAGAAGGCGACGGCCGCGATGACGATCACGGCGATGATCACGATGGTGAGCATGGCGGCCTTCTCTGGCTCTCGGCTCGTGGATTGTTCGGTTTCATTGCCACACCCGTCACTTCCTGTGGTCTGATTCCGCGTTGGCCTGCCGGGTCGTGTCCACGCGACGTGGGCGCGACCCGGGGCGTTGTGGTCAGTGCCTGAAGGCGTTCTTGGCCTTGTCTCCGGACTGCTTCAGGTTTCCGGAGACCCGGTCGGTCCTGCCTTCGCGCTGAAGTCGCCTGTTGCGGGTGGTCCGGCCGATGCGTTCGGTGACCCGGCCCTTGAATGCCTGGGCCTTGTGCTTGATCGTCTGTCCGACGCTCATGGCTGGCCTCTGCTCGTTCGCTGGATGGGCTCCCGCGCGTGATCGCCGTACAGGCCGCCGTTCCCGCGGGCGGGAGAACGCGCTGGTGTGGACTACCCGCGACTGCGGCCGTATCGGCGTCCACCGCCACGTCCACCGCCGCGCCCGCGCATGGCGAAACCGGCGATCCAGAGGACCAGGAGTACGGCGGCGACCCACCAAAGGATCTGCATGGTGAAGCCGAACCCGAACACCACCAGGATCAGCAGAAGGAGAAGAATCCATAGGATCATTGCCGGGCCTCCAGATCGCGGGAAGTCCTGGTTCCGCGGGGTCCGGGCGAAGCGGGAAGGTGGAATGCGTCGCCCTAACGATCCGGAGCGGCATAGCCCTACGCCGTGCTGTCAGTCAACGCCCGGCAACCTCCCTTGTCAACGCGGTGTCGGAACGGGGGAGTTGTGCGAGCTGGGCAGGGGCCGCTGGGGCGACGGGAGCCTCGGCGGGAGCGTCGACCGGTTCGGCCGACGGCGCCGGCAGGATGTGGTCCTCCCACCAGGACAGGGCCATCACGGAGGCGAGCAGGACGAAGGGGGTCGAAGCCGGAACGATCAGTACGTACATGCGTACCGCCTGCGGTGGGATGCGTGCGACGCGGCGGGCGTAAATGGGGGATGCCCGCATGGGGCGCATCGATGCCGCGCCGGGATCGGGCGGCGACGGCGGGTGTGGGAACGGCCCGTTGGGGGCGGGGCAGGTTCCGGCGCTGATGCGCGAGGTGCGCCCTCGAAGGAGCGCGAGAGGTGATCGACGCTGCCGGGGGCTCGGGCCGTACCGTGCACGCTAGCCCTCGCCGCAGCCCCTGAACAGACGGCAAGTGGCTAACCGGTCCCGGCGCAGGACGCTGACGTGGGTCGCTGTCCGCAACCTCTGGGGAGGGCTACGCTGTGCGCACAGGCCCCGGCCCCCGGCAGTGATGCCTTGTTCCGCTCCGGGGAGGCCCGCCGTGGGGTCTTGTTCGGCCTCGGCTTCCTCCACTGGTGGGTGGCCGCGGCCGTGCTGGTCTTCGGCGCCACGCGGCACGGCCGCGATCGCGGGGGAGGCTGGATCCAAGGCGACGGTTCCGATCTCGGGGATACCGGGACCACCAGGAGCGCCGGGACCGTCAGGACCGCTGGGACCGCCGCTACAGCCGCCAGAACCGGTCGCGCTGGAGTCGCGAGGACCGCCGGGACCATGAACGCCGCGGGTGACCGGTGAAGTTGCCCGATATGGGAGGTGGATGCCATGCATCGAACAACCTTGCTCCCGGAGAAATGGTGGGATGTGTCGACCGAGGCCGCGGTGGAGAATACGGCCGGTCGGGATGTCGTGGCGCTGCGCGCCGAGATCGATCAGCTGCGGCGGGCGCTGGCCGGCCGTGCGGTGATCGATCAGGCCTGCGGCATGGTGATGGTCCTGGCCCCCTGCGGCCGTGGGGCGGCCAGGAAACTGCTGGTGGACATCTCGCAACAGTGCAACGCCAAGCTTCCGGACGTGGCCGTGGCCGTGCTCGCCGCCTGGGAGGGTGAGCCGCTCTCGCGGCTGATGCAGCGGGCGCTGCGGCATGCACTGCGCCGGCTTTACGCGGAGGACCGAGGATGCGACTCAGCACCGGCAGGGTGAACCGTCCGGGTAGGGGGAGGTCATGATTCACGTAGCCGACGTCCGGGAAGGGCGCGACCGCGATGTCGTCGACACCGAGTCGCACAAGATCGGTGTCCTGGAGGCGGTCTATGTGGAAACCACCACCGACGAGCCGACCATGGCCAGGTGCGGACCGGACTGCCCACCCGGCACCGCCTGGTCTTCGTACCTCTCGATGATGGGTCGCCGGGCCGGACTATCTCAAGGTCGGCTATGTCAGAACGCTGGTGAGGCAGGCCCCTTCGATCGGCAGCGACGATGTCCTGCCCGCCGAGCAGGAGGAAGCGATCTTCAAGCACTACTGGCCTACAAGCCCGGTGCGGCCGGAGAACGGGAACTGGCGCGCCGCTGACCGCCTACGGAGAGGATGACTGCCTGTGAGGTACGCACTGTGCAGCAGCTGACCTGCCCCGCGACGAACAGTGGCTGTTGACGGCCGTGGCTTCGGCGGAAGACACGGCTCTACTGGCCGAGGTCGTCGAACTACGCCCCGCAAACGAGCAGTTGGGCCGCGCGCTGGCGAGCCGTGCGGTGATCGACCCGCACAAGCTGCTGCTCCTCTCCTACGGCACCGGCCGCCGAGGGGAGCAGGACGGGAAGTGCGAGAAGGGCCGCGACCCTCGGGGATGCGGCGGTCATGGTCAAGGCTCCAGGGGGGCAGGCGGGGCGGGGCAGGCGTTTTGCGTGTGGGAGCGTGACGCAGGGGCCGCCTGACCTGGCTCAGCTCCGTCTGCAACTTCGTTCGTGAGCCGCTCTACCGGTGAACAAGGGAGTCGGTTGTCTGCCGGCGCCGTGCGCGGTGATCTACCGGGCCGCATGCGTCCTTTCGGTGGGGATCAAGGCGGGGCCGGGGGCATGCTCATGAACCCCGGAGCCGCTGCCCCGCTGGCACCCTTTAGGTGACAGCGAGACTCGCCGCTGCCAGCCGTACCGGAACCGCCTCGACGGCGACACCGGATGCAGGTGTGCCGGGTCGACCGGACCCAGAAGGTCTTGTCGACGTCGCTGCCGGTGAGGGACTCCTTCAGCTCGGCAGGGTGTCGGGGGAGCCGTCGGCCTGTGGTTAGGACAGGGCGCCTTTTTTTCGCAGACGCGGCGGGCGACCTCGCGGAGTTTGATGTTGCTCTCCTGGGAGTAGCGGCGCAGCACGTTGAACGCCTCGTCTTCGGTGAGGTGGCGGCTGCCCATGAGGATGCCCATGGCCTCACCGATCACGTGGCGGGTGGCGACGGCATGTTCCATCTGGGCGTGGGTGCGGGCGCTGGAGAAGGCGACCGCCGCGTGGGAGGCCAGCATCCAGCCGGTCAGCTCACTGTCCTGGGTGAACGCGCCAGGCTTGCGGGAGTAGAGGTTCAGCGCGCCGAAGCCTTCGTCATCGGTGAACAGCAGGAAGCCCATCATGCTGCCCACCCCGAGGGCGTGCGCCCGCGGGGCGAAGGCGGGCCAGCGCTGGTGCTCGCCGGTGAGGTCGGCGATGCGGAAGACCCGCTCGCCCTGCATGCTGCGGGCGGCGTCGAAACAGGGTCCTTCGCCGAGCTGTTGTTGCGTCGCTGTCGGTGACCAGCCGGTGGGTGGGGGCGAGGGGCTCCACCTTTGTGTCGTGCAGGACGAGGATGCCGGCCGCGTCGCAGCCGGCGACCAGCTCGGTGGCCGACGCAGTGATCCGCTCGAGTAGCTTCGCGCAGACACCGGTGGGGCCGTGGCTGCTGGTCGCCGTCGCGATCGGGCTGATTCTCTTCGGCGTCTTCTCCTTCGCCTCGGCCCGCCGGCGCCGCCTGTAACACGGCGGACGCCAGCCAGGTCGGCGAGGTTTCAACGCTGCTGTCAGGGCTAGTCGTTGGACATGTCCAGACGCTACGGCGGAAATCCCGCGGGGACGGTCATCTCCCTCCTCGCGGACATCACGGCACTGATCCTGATCCTGTGGATCGCCTTCTACCTGTTCGACGCCAACACCGCCAACAGCGCGGTCTCCTGGATCCACGACGCGGCGAACTGGCTGTCGGGCTGGTCGCACAATCTGTTTACCATGGACTCGGACAACTGGCGGACCGTGGTCAACTACGGTCTGCCCGCTGTCGTCTACCTGCTGATCGGTCACGCGGTGGCCCGCCGGGTCAACCGGACCTAACCGAGTCCTAGCCGCCCTTCCGCCGACCGCGTCGATCGCGGCCAGCACGTCCTCGGTGCTGTACTGCGCGGCCATGTCCGCCATGGTCGGCTTGCTGGGTCTCCCTGGCGATCAGTTCCAGCAGGTAGGCCTGCAGGGACGTACCGGCCTGGGCGGCACGGGCCTTGAGGACGTGGACCTGCTCTTCGGGCACGTCCCGGAGGGTGAGGACAGTCATGTCTGCATTCTGCGCGGGCGTGCTGCGCCGGATGCGACACCGGCCCCCTTCCTGGAGTAAGGGGGGCCGGGTCGATGCCCGCGATCACGGCGGTCTTCGCGATCAGGGTCCGCAGTGCCTGATAGACGCAGAGCAGGCCCCAGAGTTCCTGTCGCTGAGGGACTCAGGCGACTGCTCGACCACTGCCCGGAACGGCACAGCACCCACGATCTGGTGCGTCAGTTCGCCGCCATGCTCGACACCCGCAACGCCGCCCCGCTGCCAGCCTGGCTCGAGCAAGTCACGACCGCTCGCCTCCCGGCCCTCGCCAGCCTGGCCAACGCCATCCGCGAAGACCAGGCCGCGGTCGTGGAGGGCATCACCACCCCGTTCAATTCCGGCGTCAACGAGGGCCGCATCACCGATCTGAAACTCCAGAAGCGGATCATGGCTGGCCGCGCGGGCGTTCCGTTGCTCCGCCACCGCGTCGTCCTCATAGCCTGGCTACGACGCCGCTACCGGTGAGGGAGCGTCACCGGCGCACGGTGGCACATCCCTGCTTCACGGAAATCTTGCCAGGGCCACTTCACGGAGTACGCGGACAACAGGTATTGAGCATTGCTCCCCTGCACCCCTGATCCGCGCCCAGACCGCTGACGTTCCCCGCCGGACGCCGGGTAGGCAGCAGGACGACATGGCCGTCCTCGCCCTCGCCCTCACCCGGGTTACGGACGTCGGAGCCGCGGCGACCGGGAGTGTCCACTGAATCTGAAAGGTGCAGAGCTCAGCCGGGCCACAGGGTCCGGAGGGCGTCGGGGAATGCGGCTACGCCGTGCGGTCCGCGTAGGGCGAGGTTGAGCAGGAAACCCGGCAGGATGGAGAGGATCACCTGGGCGAGTGCGTCCGCGGGTGCCCCGGTCCATGTTCCGACGCGCTGGCGCTCGCGGATGAGCGCGGCCATGGTCTGGCTCATGTTGATCGTGGCCGCTTCCAAGCGTTCGGCCAGCGCCGGGTTGCGCAGGGCCTCGGACCAGACCATCAGCGCCACGGTGGCCAGTTGTTTGTCGCGGTGCCGTTCGATCACCGCCTCCAGAAGCTCCGCCATGACCTGACCGACGCCGGGCGCGCCGTCGCTGTGGGTCAGCGCGGTGCGCAGGACCTCGGTGACGTCGTCCAGGTTCTGGGCGGCGACGCCCACGATCAGGTCTTCCTTCTTGGGGAAGTACCGGTAGACGGCGCCTGCGGACTTCCCGGCCTCGGCGAACACATCTTGCATGGAAGTGCGGTGGAAGCCGTTGCGGACGAAGCACCCGCGCGCGGCCGCCAGGATCTCGGCGCGCTGATCTTCCTTGTACTGCTCGCTCACCCGCGGCATGGGCCGTCCTTCCGTGTCGGTTGACATCCGGCAGCCCACGAGCCTAGCCTCAAAAAAAGCGGATGTCCGTCCTCTTATCTCGTATCGCTGTGAGGGAGAAGACCCATGCGACTGCAACTGCTCCGCCCGTCGGACCTGACCGCTGAGCAGGAGCCCCTCTACCAAGCCATGGACGCCATGGTCGAGGGCGAGGAGTACGCGGGCTTCGAGGTGCGCAACGCCGAGGGCGCCTTCGTCGGACCGTGGGGAGTGATGCTCCACTTCCCGGAGCTGGCGCAGCCGCTCGGGCGGTTCATCGACCTTGCGCAACGGCTTCCGGGCCTGTCCGAGCGTGCCCGGCAGGTTGTGATCCTCACCATCGGGGCGCGCTTCAACGTCGCCTACGAGATGCATGCGCACGCCCGTCTGGCCTCAAGGGCGGGGCTGCTGCCGGACCAGGTGGCGACGCTGTGCGCCGGCGGCCGCCCTTCCGACCTCACCGCGGAGGAGGTCCTCGCGGCCGACGTCGCAACCGCGCTGACCGCAGCGGGCCCCGTGCCGGGGCCGCTGTACGACGCCGTCATCGAGAGGATGGGCCAGCAGGCCTTCGACACGATCGTGTTCGTGACCATCCACTACCTGGCGCTCGGCGCCCTCCTCAACGCCTACGACGTGGAGGTGCCCACCGGCCCTGCGACCGTCCAGAAACAGGACGAGGTCACGGTCTGATCGGTCGGCGGCGTGGCGAAGACCGAGCCCGTCCATACACCCGCGAGAAGGGATATTCCCGTGTTCGATGGCACTCCCGACCCCGCAGACTTCGGAACATTCGGCCGCTACCGGGAGACCCCGGTCGAGGAGATGTCGCCGGAGACTCGCAGTGCCTACGAGTACACGCGTCAGCTGCGCGGCCTGGTACCGGGACCGCACAAGATCTGGCTGGCCAACCCCAAGCTGTCCAAGGCAATCGTGGCGACCGGAGCGTATTTCCAAGAAGACTCGTCACTGTCGAAGTCCGAGATCGAGATCGTCACGAACATCGTCACCGGTCACTGGCTGGCCGCCTACGCAGTCTATGAGCACGAGAAGATCGGCGTGCAGCTCGGCGGTCTGCAGCCGGAACAGGCCGAGGCCCTCATCGCCGGCCTTCCGACGTCGTTCGACGCCCCCCGACAGCAGATCGTGTACGAGCTCGCGTCAACCCTGGTGCAGCCACGCGTGGTTCCCGGCAGCCTGTACCGCCGGGCCCAAGAGACGATCGGCGTGGAAGGCATCGTCGACGTCACCGTGCTGATGGGCTGGTTCACCAGCGTCTCGCTGACGCTTGCCGCCTTCGACGTGCCCTCGAACGCGGTCGGCCTGAAGCAATAGCCCTTGGCCTTCGGCCAGTTATCCCCCCTCCCCGGCGTCGCTTGAGCGATCCCATGCAGCGCTTGGGGCGCGGCACACCCGAAGGAGAAGAGACCATGACGAAGCAACTCCCCATGCCCGCGCCGCTGCCGGAGACGATCCCGATCCCGAAGGCCGACCCGCCCGCGGAGATGGACCTCGTGGCGGTGCCGACCGGCGTGAACCACAGGACCGCCGCATACGCGTACGCCGGCGGGTCCATCTTCGACAAGCGCGACTTCTACATCGGAGCCGCCCTCATCAGGCACCCGCAGGGCGACCTCCTGGTCGACTCCGGTTTCGGACGCGACATCGCGAAGCAGATCGCCACGATGCCCCGCCTCTTCCAGAAGATGACCAAATACGATGTCTGGAAGACCGCCGCAGACCAACTGAAGGCAGCAGAGTACGACTTCGACCGGCTGTCCGGGATCCTGCTGACCCACGCACACTGGGACCACATGAGCGGCATCCCCGACTTCCCCGACCTGCCGGTCCTGGTCTCCCGACGCGACCGAGCCGCGTTCCACAGTCCGGAGATGTTCGGCAACTTCCGGGGATACTTCCAGGAAATCCCGTTCAACTGGCGGGAGTTCACGTTCGCAGGAGGCCCCTACCTTGGTTTCCCCGGCCACCACGACGTGTACGGTGACGGCTCCATCGTCTGCGTCCCGGCCCCCGGGCACACACCGGGCAGCGTGATCGTCTTCGTGACCCTCCCGAACCAGGTGCGCTATGCCCTGGTGGGGGATCTGGTGTGGCAACGCGAGGGACTCACACGCCGCGTGGAGCGCCCGTTCCTCATCCGGCGCCTTGGAGACTTCGACGCCGAAGGAAATCGTCAGAACATCCTCCGGATGGTCTCCATCATGCAACGTATCCCCGACCTGATCGTTGTCCCGGCCCATGACCAGCGTGGCTTCGCCGAGATGAAACAGCTGCCGAACGTCACCACCAAGGGCCTGACCCTGTCAGCTCAGTGACGTACGCTGGCGAGCGCCGGGGCTTCTTGGGCCTGGCGCTGAGCGGCACCACCGTGGTGATGCGGTGAGCGATCTTCGTCGAGGGGCTGTTGCTCCGCCGCCTCTTTGGCTGCGTGACGGAGTCCGCTGCGGTGCCGAGGCGACTCGGACGGTTCCCGTGTGCAGGGGCGTGCAAGGTCCTGCCGTCCCGCTTCACGGCGGGTTCCCCTGTCGAGAGGATGGGTGCGTATGTTCTATTCGATGGTGTCTCAAAGTACGCACCGGGAAGCAGCCTCGGTGGGTGGATGCCCATGGCCGGGTTTTCCGCCGGACCGTCGGCGCTCCCGGGCCGGGTACGCGGGCAACCGGCGTTAGGCGATGGAGGGTTCAGGGTGAGTGATCGCAGTGCGATCGAGTGGACCGGGGCCACGTGGAACCCGACGACGGGCTGCGACCAGGTCTCGGCCGGCTGCGACCACTGCTACGCCCTGACCCTGGCCAAGCGGCTGAAGGCGATGGGATCCGCGAAGTACCAGACCGACGGCGATCCCCGCACCTCCGGCCCCGGCTTCGGCCTGACCCTGCACCCCGAGGCGCTCACGGTCCCTTACGGCTGGAAGAGCCCCCGCACCGTCTTCGTGAACTCGATGTCGGACCTCTTCCACGCGCGCGTCCCCCTCGACTACGTCCGCCGCGTCTTCGACGTGATCACCGACACCCCTCAGCACACCTACCAGGTACTGACCAAGCGGGCACGGCGACTGCGCCTGGTCGCCGGCCGGCTCGAATGGCCCCAGAACCTGTGGATGGGAGTGTCGGTGGAAAACGCCAGAGAACTCCCGCGCGTAGACGACCTGCGCCAGGTGCCCGCCGCCGTCCGATTCCTCTCCTGCGAGCCCCTGCTCGGGCCGTTGGACGGCCTGAACCTGACTGGCATTCACTGGGTGATCGCCGGGGGCGAGTCCGGGCCGCGCTTTCGCCCGGTGAAGGAGGAGTGGATCGCCGAGATCCGCGACCGGTGCGAGGAGGCCGACGTGCCGTTCTTCTTCAAGCAGTGGGGCGGGCGCACCTCAAAGGCGGCCGGCCGGCAGCTGTACGGGCGGACCTGGGACCAGATGCCCCTGATACCGGTTAGCGCACGCTGACCGTGCTGGCCCTGGTGATGCGGCCCGGCGGGGAGAGCACCGCGAGGCCTTCGTCCCGAAGATGTGTCACCGCCTTGGCGGCGTCCTTCGCCCGCCACTGCGCGGTCTCCAGCAGCAGCCACTGCCCCAGATCACCCACACCGATCGGGCTCTTCTTCACCCGCTCGAGGACGAGGGCGACCAGCTCCGGGTCGATCACCTCCGTCTCCCACAGTGTGCCCTGCCCGATAGGCACCGCTCCACGGCAGCGAGGATCCTTGAAACTCATGCCGTCGCTGCGGTCGACCGTCCACATCGCCTCCTTCATCACCTCCACCCCCTTGGGGTGGCGGGTGCCGAAGACGAGATGCAACGGCTGTCCGGTATGGGGGACGACTTGGAACTGCAGGCAGTGCTCGAACCCGGCCCGCTGCAGCGCGGAACGGAACACCTCCAGCCAGGCCCGCCATTGCTCGTCGCTCCGCTGCACCGCCGCGGCCGCCTCCCAGAAGTGACGGCCACCGAAGACCTGGTCGAAGATGTCGGCGTTGATGTCCTTGCGCCGGTTGAACCAGTTCGGCCCGAACGTGGTGATCACTTCGCTGCCGGGGTTGAGGGCGATGCGACGCATCAGTGACAGGGGCGTGTTGACGCTGCCCCAGCTGTCGAACACCCCGAGGATCGGCTGCCCCCAGGCGCCCACCTCCGTCAGGATCCGCTCGCTGTCCCGGCCGGCCTCACCCCGGTGGACGGTGACACGCACCGGCAGTTTCTCCAGCGGGCCGAAGCGGTCGACCAGCAGCTGCCGCAGATGCTCGCAGCGATCCCGGCGCTTCTCGATGAACACCAGCTGCACACGGTGCGGCGAGAGCCCCATCCGGTCGGCGGCATCATGCTCCAGCAGCCGCTGCAACGCGACGACGGGCGATCCGTCCTCGCGCGTCTCATACAGGCCCGGCCCCGCGAAGGCGTCGAGCAGTGTCACTCTGCTCCAGCTGCGCGCACCGCGCGGCTGCAGCATGATCGGCCACCATGAGTCGTAGTACCGCCGGTAGAGTCGGTGTTTCGCTGCCGTGGCAGGCTCCAACGGCCATAACAGACCCACCCGTTCCCCCTCGCTCCGAACGGTCATCCTTCACTCACATGCCGTAACAGATGGTGAACCGTGCGCCATGGCCCGACAAGAGGGCCACTCATGTCGAGCAGGCTGGCAGCAGAGAAGCCGCCCTCGATTCCGCTGCCGGGACGGAGCGCCCGCGGTGCCGGACGGGTGCTCACGCTTCCAATCCGAGCCGATCAGATTTGCAGCGAATCCGGCGATGACGGATAGGAAGCGTGGTGGCCCGTCCCTGCCGGGGCCCTGTCCCGGGCCGGGGTGTCTCGGGTGGGGTTGCGTCCGGCAGGGACGAGGGTTGGCGGGCCGGCCGGCAAGGCGGCCGGTGGTGGCTAGCGTGTCCGGTGTCGTCTGCACTAAGGGCATCATCACCGCCTACCAGGAAAGGATCCCGGCCAGCGCCATGTCCCCACGCTGTGGCTGACCAGACGCGGGGACGGGGGCGCACACGACCCGTCCCCGCACTAGCCTCCTGGTGTGACCGCCGAGTTCTTCTCTCCCGCCCGCGCCGCACCGATGACCGCTGACGTGCTGCGCGGGCGCTCCATCGACTGCCCGCAGTCCGGCACCATCCAGGTCGTGGACGTCACCGCAGACGGGGCCAGCTGGTCCATCCGTATCCGGTTCACCACCCGTGCCGACCGCTGGCCAGTTCAGCGCATCTGGGAGACCACCTTCGAGCCGGCCGACGTCACCGACGAAGACGAGCCCGGCACCAGTGAGTTCGGCGACGACCAGGCACAGGAACTGGCTGTGAACGCCCTCATCCGGCTCCTGGAGTACCTCGCCGACGGCCCCGGAGGCGGCATCCACGAAATCGACGCCTCGCCCGCCTGAACATGGACCTTGGCGTCGATCAGATCGTGGAGTGCCTGGGCGTAGTGGTTGAGAAGGTCGGCGCGGCAAGCGAAGCGCCCATCCCCGGAGCCTCAGAGGCGCACTGCAGCGAAGCCCCGAGCGTGTCGAAGGCGGTGTTCGCAGCTGCGCGCCGTTCGGTGGGGGTCATCTGTGCGCACTCTCGATTGGGACCTGCTCGACCGTGCCCAGCACGTGCTTTCGTCGGGGAACGGATCCACGGTGCTCTTCTCGCCGAGTTCCTCCAGGCCCGGGATCGGGTTGCCGTACGGCGCGACTCGGTGGGGTGGTTGAACAGCCGTGAGCACGCGCCGCTCCACGGTCTCGCTCATCACGGCACTCCGCGAGCCGGTGCTTGCGCATCACGCGCGTGGCGAGCCTGCGGCCCTCCGGCGTCAACTCCAGGCGCCGGTCGAGCGCGACGTGCAGCAGACCATCGCGCTCCACCCGGGCCACGGTCTGGCTGACGGTGGGGCCTCTCTGGTTCAGAGGTTCGGCGATGCGGACGCGCAGGGGGACCGCGCCTTCCTCCTCGAGTTCCAGGGTGGTGCGGAGATACATCTCCGTGGTGTCGAAGAGTCGGGACACGCTGATCGTCAGGCGCGGGTCTCGGCGGTGGCGGTCAGGACCGCGCGGGCGAGGATGTGTCCGGCCATGGTGAAGCCGAGGACGGCCGGGGTGGCGTCGGCCGCGACGCCGATGGACTCGACGCCGAGGGCGTGCACCACGACGAAGTAGCGGTGCGGGCCGTGCCCGGCCGGCGGGGCGGCGCCGATGAAGCGGGCGGCGCGGGCGTCGCCCGGCAGCTGGAAGGCGCCCTCGGGCAGGCCCGAGCCGGTGTCGTCGCCGGCGCCTTCGGGCAGTTCGGTGACGGTGGCGGGGATGTCGGCGACCGCCCAGTGCCAGAAGCCGGACCCGGTGGGGGCATCGGGGTCGTAGACGGTGACGGCGTAGCTCTTGGTGCCTTCTGGGGCGCCGCTCCATGACAGCTGCGGCGAGACGTCCTTGCCGCCGGGGACGCCGAAGATGCCGGAGAACTGCTCGGGCGACCAGGCGGCACCGTCGGTGACGGTGGTGCTGGTAACGGTGAAGGAGGCAGCCTCGGGGAGGCGGGCGAAGGGGTCGTTGGCGCTCATCGCGTCGTTCCTTTCAGGACTGTGCTCTGGGGTGGGGTGTCGGTGATACGGCCGACGCAGGGCCCGCAGGAGGGATACGGCCCCTCCTCACCAGCTCTGAATCGACGATAACATAGATAATCGATTATCCAGCGAATCGTCTATGCTGAGGGCATGACCGAGAAGGCCCACACCTCGACCTCGCCGCCGGGGAAGCAGATGCTCTCCGAGCAGGTCTACGCACACATTCGGGACGCGATCATGCGCGGAGAGCACGCCCCCGGTGACGCCCTCAAACCGCAGGACCTCGCCAAGGAACAGGGGGTAAGCCTGGCCGTCGTGCGCGAGGCGCTCGTTCGGGTGGTCGGCGAGGGCCTCGCCGACCGGCTGCCCAACCGCGGGTTCGCCGTCCCCGCCTTCTCCGACCGCCGCTGGCAGGAGATCACGGAGGCCCGCCGGACCATCGAACCGGTCCTGCTGCGCATGTCCGTCGAGCGTGGTGACGTCGACTGGGAGGCCCGCGTGCGAGCCGCCCACCACCGTCTGGCTCGCACCCCCGCATACGAGCCTGAGGAGGGCGAGTACTACAGCAGCGCGTGGTCCGAAGCCCACCGGGTCTTCCACCGCACCCTGCTGGAGGGGTGCGGCAACCCCGTTCTGCTGGAGACCTTCGACCGGATGTGGGCCGCGAGTGAACTGGCTCGCCGCTGGTCGGCGCACCACAACCCCGACCGGGACGCCATTGGCGAGCACCGCCGACTGGAGGAGGCGGCGCTGGACCGCGACGCCGACACCGCGGCCGAGGTGCTGGTCCAGCACCTCACCCAGACCGCGGCCGTACTGACTGGTTGCATCCACCACGAACCCTCGAGGGAAGCCTGATGCGCCTCGCCGGCATGGCCGGACGACTGCACCTGATCACCGACATCGGAGCTGCGGACGTCGCCGACGCGAGTGAGGCTCCGCCCGTCCAAGCCACTGCGCGACAAGTTCGAGGCGCTTGCCGAGGCCGAGGGCCGCACGCCTTACAGTCCCGATAAGTGCTGGCGAGCCCGATCAGCCCGGTGTACGGCTGCGCTGCTATCTGGACCTGCGCCAGCCACGTGACGCCTAGTACTCCAGTGGCACTTCACCATTCCCGCTGGTCAGAGGCGGTCTTTCGAGCCTAGCGGGCTGACGGGGCCTCAGGGGCGGGTTTCGGGAAGCCGTCGTGGACGGCGGGCCGCGACGGGCAGGCTCGGGGCATGATGGCGGACTTGTCACGGGACGCTGGAGTGCCGAGCTCGAGGATCTGTTCCTGCGGGTGAAACGGACGGTTCGGCCGGGTCGAGGTGCGGCGCCGGATGCGGGATTACGTCCGGGGCCTGCTGGGCCCGGTCGGACGCAAGAACAGCTGGCAGCTGGCCGAGTGCGCCGGTCACAACGGCCCGTACGGGATGCAGCACCTGCTGTCGCGGAGCACATGGGATCCCGACGAACTCCGGGACGGCCTGCAGGAGTACGTGGCCCAGCGGCTCGACGCCCCGGACGGCGTCCTGATCGTGGACGACACCGGATTCCTCAAGAAGGGCGTCGTCTCCGCCGGAGTGCAGCGGCAGTACTCCGGCACGGCCGGGCGGACCGAGAACTGCCAGATCGGCGTCTTCGCGGCCTACGCCTGCGGACGGGGACGGGCGCTGGTGGACCGGGAGTTGTATCTGCCCAAGTCGTGGACGAACGATGTGGACCGCTGCAAAGCCGCCCGCATTCCGGCCGAACGCGGCTTCGCCACCAAGGGAGAACTGGCCCACACCCTGGTCCTGCGGGCACTGGCCTCGCCGCTGCCCATCGCCTGGGTGAGCGCCGACAGTCTCTACGGGCAGGAGTGGCGCTTTCGCCACCTGCTCGAGCAGGCCCGGACCGGCTATGTGCTCGCGGTGCCCAAGTCCCAGCAGATCAAGTCACTGTTCGGGATCTGGCGCATCGACCAGCTCATCGACGACGCCCCCACCGATGCCTGGCAGCAGCTGTCCTGCGGCAACGGCGCCAAGGGCCCGCGCGTTTGCGACTGGGCCACGGCGAAGCTGCCCGTCAACATCGTCTTCGACCCCGACCCGCCCACGCACGAGCGGTGGGTGCTGGCCCGCCGCAGCCTCAAGCGTGTCGACGAGATCGCCTACTACCTGGCCTACGCGCCCGTCGGCACCACCGTCGAGAAGCTGGTCAGCGTCGCCGGCTCCCGCTGGGCGATCGAGGAGTGCTTCCAGGCCGCCAAGGGCCAGTGCGGCCTGGATGAGTACGAAGTGCGCCGCTACCCAGGCTGGTATCGACACATCACCCTCGCCATGCTCGCGCACGCCTTCCTCGCCGCCATGGCCACCGCGGCGATCGAAAGGGGGGCGGCAGAAACGACACAGCCGACCTGGCCCCGCTCACCGTGGTGGAGGTCCGGCGCCTGCTGGCAGTTGTCGGCCCCCGGCCCGCGCACCGCGGTGTCGGCGCATTGACCTGGTCACGCTGGCGCAGACGCCACCAGGCCATCGCCCGCACCTGCCACTACCGCAGACGCACCCGCGCCTGAAGCAGCCCCCCGCAAGGGGCCCCTGAGGCCCCGTCAGCCCGCTAGGCTCGAAAGACCCCCCTCTGACCAGCGGGAATGGTGAAATGTCACTGGAGTACTAACGCAACCGGATCGGGCTGTCCTACGCCGACGTCGACGAACTCGCCGCCCAGTACGAATTCGATGATCTGCAGTCATTTCTCGCCCTGTACCCCCCGACACCTCCGGTCTCATCGACACCGGCGCCCTTCCGATACGGCAATGTCGGGTGTGTCCGGCTCCGCGCGTCGATGTCTCTTCGGTTCTGCGCCTGCAGAAACGTGCGGGATACACGAATAGGTCGTACGCCGTAACTGTCCATTGGCACGCTTCCCCCGTCGTTCAAGATCGGAAGGGGAGCCCCTCCATGACAGAGCCTCAGGTCCGGACGGGAACAAGCCGACGGGCGTTCCTGCGCAGTGTGGGTGTGACCGGCGGTGCCGGCGCCATGTTCGCCACGATGGGGGCGCTCGGCCTTGCCCCCACCGCCGCCTACGCGGCGGAGAAGGAAGTACCGTTCCGCGCCCCTAGGCGCAGCGATTTCACCCTCCAGGGCCGCAAGGGCAGGCCCGCCACGGTCGTCGTCATCGGCGGCGGCATCGCCGGTCTCACCTCCGCCTACGAACTCGGTAAGGCCGGCTACGACTGTACGGTCCTCGAAGCACGCGATCGCGTCGGAGGCCGCAACCTTACCGTCCGCGGCGGCGACCGGCTGACCGACGTCAACGGTGTCAGCCAGACCGCCGGATTCAGCAAGGGCCAGTACATGAACGCCGGCCCCGCACGCCTCGCCCAGTGGATGGTCACCCTCGACTACTGCCGTGAGCTCGGCGTGCCCATCGAGGTCTTCACCAACACCAATGCCGGCGCGCTCATCTACAACGAGAGCACCGGTATGAAGGCGCCGGTCCAGTACCGCACCGCCAAGGCCGACGTCTACGGCTACGTCTCCGAGTTGCTGTCCAAGGCCACCAACTCCGGTGCCCTGGACGCCGAGTTGACGGCGGACGACAAGGAACGGTTGCTCACCTTCCTCAAGAGCTACGGCTCGCTCGGCTCCGACTACACGTATACGGGGACCGAACACCGCGGCTTCAGCGTCGACCCGGGTGCCGCCGGCACCCCCGGCGAGGAACGCGGCGACGTACCCTCCCTCTCCGACGTGTTCGCCTCCAACGTGGGCCGCTACTTCTCCTTCGAGTTCGGATACGACCAGGCGATGCTGATGTTCCAGCCCGTCGGCGGCATGGACCGGATACCGATGGCATTCGCCCGCGCCATAGGCGAGGAGAAGATCCGCACCGGCGCACCCGTCACCGACATCAAGAACACCTCCGACGGCGTGCTGATCACCTACACCCAGAACGGCCGTACCCACACCATCACGGCCGACTACTGCATCGCCACCCTCGCTCCGCATATCCTGGCCAAGACCTCGCACAACCTCGGCACCGCCGTGCAGACCGCCCTGCGGGCGGTGAAGCCGTCCTACGCCTCCAAGATCGGCCTCGAGTACAAGAGCCGCTGGTGGGAGAGGGATTTGAGGATCTTCGGCGGCATCACCGAGACCGACCTGGACCTCGATCACATCTGGTACCCGTCCTACGGGCACCTGGGCGAGCGCGGCCTGATCATCGGTTACTACAACACCGGCGCCCACTCCGACGTGTACTCGGCCCTCACCCCGGCCCAGCGCCTGGAACGCGCCCTCGACCAGGGCGTCAAGATCCACGGCGGCAAGTACCGCAGCGAACTCGCCGCGTCCTACTCCCACCAGTGGAAGCTCGTCCCCTACCTCGAAGGCGCCTGGCACTCCATGCCCGGCGGCCCCGACGCACCGGCGTACGCGCCGCTCAACACGGCCCAGGGGCACGTGTACTTCGCCGGTGACTACCTCAGCTACCTGGACGCCTGGCAGCACGGCGCGATCTCCTCCGCCCGCAAGGTCGTCACCGAGCTGCACCAGCGCGTGCTCGCCTCCTGATGCGCCCTCGCGGCCCGTTCTTGTGCGCCGAGGGACTGTAAGACGTTCGGCTCCGGCTCACATCCGGTGGTGACTGAAAGTCACGGCGGCGACGAATAGGCCATCGATCGCGAATCCGCAGGTCCGTGCACCACAGCGGTCGTTCCCTGGGGCCGACCGATCGGCCGGCGTCTGTCTGTGAGAGCCCGGCGCGACAAGCTTAGCGCCCCCGATGCACTGCCATCCGCTTCAAAGCATCGAGGTCATAGCACCGGCCGCACTCTCTGCAAGGTCGAGATACCTCATACTGACGTTCCGTCACCACCGGATGGGAGACAAAGTTAGACGTCCCTGTCTCCCATCCGGTGGTGACGGAACGTGAGGTCACCCGAGATCGCCACATCCACATTACGTAGGACGGCCTCCAGCCCCAGCGCGACGGCCAGTTGCTGGCAGCGCATGCCCTCCCGGCCCGCTTCAGACTCCAGCACCGACAAGATCCGCTGGTAGTCCGGCGCGAGGGTTGTCGTCGCCATGCCCGTCTCCCGCCGGGGCACCGTCGAACCCGCCACCGCGCTTCCCGTCGGCCCCGTGACCACCGAAGACGGCCCGGCCCCCTTGCTGGGTGAGGCCTGGCGTGTCGGCTCGGTCAGGTGTCCTGGGGGACGTCGTGGCGGGTTGCCTGGCCGAACTCGGTCTCGAGACGGCCCAGCAGGCGGCCGAGCAGCACGTTGAGATCCTTGAGGTTCTCGGACGAGAGGGCATCGGTGAACAACTGGTGTTCGCGGGCGGTGCGTTGCTGGGTGGCGGTACGCCAGCGTTCCTGGCCAAGGGGAGTGAGCCGGACGGGTTTGCTGCGGCCGTCGGCCGCAGCAACCGACTCGACCAGTCCGGCCTGGGCAAGACGGGCCAGGCGCACGCTCATCGTGCCCGACGTGAGGCCCAGTTGCTGGTAGAGGGCGGTGGGGGAGGACTGGTAGGGCGGTCCGGAGCGCTGCAGGGCCGACAGGGCCGCCCAGTCCCCGGCGGTGAGCTCGTTGTCGGCGGCGACCTGGGTGAGCAGGCGGTCGAAGAGCCTGGCCATGCGTCCGATGCGTTGGCGCGCGGCCTCGGTCAACGGGTCGACGCCGGGCATGTCGGCGACCCACCGCGAAAGTTCTGTCTCCACGGAGTCCTGTGGATGTGGCGGTTGCTCGGTTCCGGGCACCTTTGACACTCCCTTGAGTCTCAAGATAAATTACCTTGGCACTCAAGATAACCACATCAGGAGGGCTCGTGACAGACACGTTCACCAACGAGGACACACGCTTGCCCTGGGCCGGGCTCCTCGCCCTGGCCGTCGCCGGATTCGTCACGGTGCTCACCGAAACCGTCCCCGCGGGGCTTCTGCCTCACATCAGCGACGGCCTCGACGTTTCCCAGGCCACCGCCGGACAACTTGTGACCGTCTACGCCGCAGGATCGATGCTCGCCGCGATACCCCTGACCGCACTCACCCGACGCTGGCCGCGGCGCCCGGTACTGCTCGCCACCGTCCTGTCCGTGGTCGCCGCGAACGCCGCCACGGCCGCCTCACCGTGGTACGCCCTCACCTTCACCGGCCGTCTGATCGCCGGCCTGGGGGCCGGCCTGCAGTGGGCGATGATCGCCGGATACGCCATGCGGATGGTCCCCGAGGCCAGCAAGGGCAGGGCCCTTGCCGTCTCAATGGCAGGCGTCCCGGTCGCCCTGGCCGCCGGCGTCCCGCTGGGCACCGCGCTGGGCACCAGCATCGGCTGACGCTCCACGTTCGCCGTCATGGCCGCCCTCGGCCTCGTCGTCACCGCCTGGGAACGCGCCGCCCTGCCGCCGATCGCCGCGGAAGCCGCCCACGAACGCGTCCCGGTCACACGCGTCCTCACCCAGCCCGGCATCGCGATCCTCATAAGGAGCCCCCATGTCGTCGCAGACCGATCCCACCGCCCCCAGGGTGTGGTTCCTCACCGGTACCAGCACCGGCCTGGGCCGTGCACTGGCCGAGGAAGTCATCGCCGACGGCGAACGTCTGGTCGCCACCGCCCGCGACACCACCACCCTCACCGACCTCGTCGCCCAGGCACCCGACCGGGTCCGCGCCCTGCCCCTCGACGTGACCGACCCCACCGCCGTCCGCCTCGCCGTGGACACTGCGCTCAAGGAATTCGGCCGCATCGACGTGCTGGTCAACAACGTCGGCTATGCCCTGCGCGGAGCCATCGAGGAGCTCTCCGACACCGAACTGCGACGCCAGTTCGCCACCAACGTCTTCGGCGCACTGGACGTGGCACGGGCCGTCCTGCCCGCCCTGCGCGCCCAGCGCTCGGGCTGCATCGTGCAGATGTCCTCGGTCGGAGGTGTCCTGGCCACCCTGGGCGGAAGCGCCTACGCGGGCACCAAGTTCGCTCTCGAAGGCCTCTCCGAAGGACTGGCCGCCGAAGTCGCCCACCTCGGCATCCGCGTCCTCATCGTGGAACCAGGCCCGTTCCGCACCGACTTCACCGGCCGCTCCGTACGCTGGGCCAACCCCATCGACGACTACCGGCCCGCTCTCGACCCGGCCAAGCAGCAGTTTCTGGCCATGCACGGCACCCAACCCGGCGACCCCGCTCGCGCAGCCCGTGCCATCATCACCGCCACCCGGATGGACAAGCCCCCGCTGCGCCTTCCCCTGGGCGCCAACGCCATCGACCGCATCCGCGAACGGCTTCAGTCGCGGCTGCAGCAGCTCGATGCGGTCGAATCAGTGGGCCGCCCGACCGACTTCGACTCCTGACCCACACCCGACACCCCTCTGACCGCACAACGAACCATGCCCCGGGGATGCACGCCCCGGGTGTTGCCGACTGCGATTGCCCGTCCCCATCAGCAGCAGGCGTCGACAGCGGCCGACGCGCGGCCGCCACTCACAGACAGCGGCCCACCGACAATCCCCCGTATCGGTGGGGCGCCTTGGGCACTTGTCCCGGCATCGAACAGACGGCGATCGAACGGATCGGATGCCAGCTGACCGGACGGATCGGTGTCGTGGGCGTGCGTGGGGCGGAACCAGTCCAGCTCGATAGCTTCGGTAAGACGGGGTCTGGCGGCTGGTATGCCCTGGTTCTGATGGGGTCGGGTTGCTGGGCAATGACGATCCAGCAGCCTTCGGAGGCCGTGATGCCCCGCAGCTATCCGCCCGAGTTCCGCCGCAAGGTCCTCGATGTCGTCGCATCCGGAAGGAAGGTCGCCGAGATCGCCCGGCTCCTCGGTATCAGCGACCAGATGCTCCACAGACGCGCCTCTACAGCAGCCGTCTGCAGCGTGCAGTGGGGAATCATCGTGCAGGTGGGGAAGCGCGCCCCGGGTCCAGGGTGAGTCCGACCCGGGACGCACCGGCGCCGGTACTCCCGCGAGCCGACGGCCACCGCTGCCTAAACGGTCCCCAAGCGGAAGCTGATCCGTCTGCGGGGTCAGGTCTTCCACTTCCGCCATGCTGCTCCTCATGCCGGAAGCTGGGCAGAGGCAAATGGGCCTCACCGGCCAAGGGCCCCCGTGTATGGGCGGAGGAGGTCAGGCCAGGTCCTGGTGGCCGTTCGCCTCCAGCCAGTCGATCAACATCTGACGCTCCCGGACGACTGAAGCCCGTTCATAGGGGCTGGTGGAGGGCCGTGCGAGGGCTTCCAGGGCGCGGTTGGCCACCCAGAGCCGGAGTTGGCTGACCGTGATGCGATCCAGCTCGCCCGCCTCGTGCCAGCGGGACAGGGCGGGTCCGGCCTCCGGCCGGCACTGCGCGAAGAACTGATCAACAAGACCGGTGGCCACGGAGTCGACGTGCGGCATGTTGGCCTCCTGTGGAGATCCTTCCACGGTGGGCCCTGGGAGGCGGTCGGTATAGGGGCCATCGGGTCCGCCCGGATAGCCCTTTGGTCCATCTGACGTCGACGTCTTGGCTGATCACGACGGCTTCGCTGCTTCTCGTGATCGCCATCCAGGGCGCTGGTTGAGGACGCTGCGGCTTGGGCGGGGCGTCACCCTCCGGCGTATCGTGTGACGAGGGATGCGGTGACGCACGTATGGGACCGATCGGATCATACGAGGAAGATGTTCGGAGATGGCCACGCCTTCGTCGCCCCCGTTGGTGATCGACCTCATCGACACGCTCGGTGCCGTCCTGGTGCGAGTGGCCGGCGAACTCGACGCACTCACCGCACCTGAACTTGCCTGCGTGCTGGCCCCCTTGCGCTCTCGGCACTGTGAACTCGACCTCGATCACGTCTCGTTCGCCGACTCCACCGGCCTCAATCTCCTCCTGCGCCATCGTCGTCAGGCACAGGCCGCCCATGGCAGCATGCGGCTCATAGCCGTCTCGCCCCAGGTGCGACGCTTGCTGGACGTCAGCGGCGTCACGCATCTCCTGCTTGTCGACGGGGGCCCGCCGGACGGCCGTACCTGAATCGAGGCCCACCGGCCGACTACGCGGCCACGGCCACGACAAGGGCTAAAACGATCAAAAAGGACGCCGCGGTCACCATCGAAGTCCGAAGCCGGGGGCTGCCGACCTGATGCAGCCGGACACGACGCCACCGATCGCGTTCGGGGCGGAAGCATTTGCAGCTGGTGTGTCGCAGCACCGGGGAGTCAAGCCAGTAGGCGCCCAGCAGTTGCGGTCCAGGTTCACGGAGGGGTTCATTCTCCATGCGGGGGAAAACGAGGCGCACCGGAGCTGGGTACGGCCCTGCACGCCCCCTTCACAATCATTGTTCTCCGTACGCGCCGGCCCTTGGCGTCAGCAGCAGGGGCCCTTACGTCTGCCTCCACGCTGTGTAGCGGGAGATCGCCCTTTGTAGTTCGATCCGCTCGGGTTCCGGGAGGTCGGCGCCCTGGGCGAACGCCATGACGTGCTCGGCGACGGTGCGCAGCTTTGTATTGGTGCGCTGGGACACGTCGCGCAGGCCTCTCCAGGCTTCTTCTGGAGGTATTTGTCCGAGGACGACGAGAGCGCCGATGGCCTGGTCAACGATGGCGTGAGAGCTGAGGGCCTGTCTCAGTTGGGAGCACTCTTCTTCGAGCCGCTCATTCACCGCGGCCAGATCGGTGGAGGACAGGAGCGTCAGGGGCTGCGATCGAGAGATCGCAAAGAAGGCCATGACCGGCTCGTTTCACTCATAGAGGGGGGACCGGACTCGCGTCCTCGTCTTCCCCCGAAAACCGCGGTGCACACGGGCGGACGCATCAGGCGCCCTGCTCGTCGCCGTGATCGGCATGAGCGCCCGGGCCGGCTGCCGTCATCCGCCAGCGGCAGTTCGCCTCGCGTGGCCCACGGATGGCCGCCCCTACTCCGCGGGCCTGCCGGCCCGCCGCATCGCCTCGACTTCCCGCCGGGAGAACTCCCGGCCACACCCCACACAGACCCAGTCGCCGGTACGCGAGCCCAGATAGAACTCCGGGCTCAGGCTGGAGTGATCACACGCCGGACGCCCAGCATCCACCCACCGCCGCTTGATGCGCGCTGTGTCCTCGACCTGAACCATGCGTTCGACCCTAGAGCACCTGCTTCTCACCGTCTGCCTCGTGACCAGCCGAATCGTTCCTGTAGCTATGCCTCACGCGGCACTATCGGTGACGTGGCGGCTCAGGTCGACGGAGTCTGATTCGAAAATCCCCTGACGTCGCAGCTCAGCCCGCTGCCGCTGATTGGAGGGACACTTGATAACCGAGCATGTTGAGCTGGCTGACCAGTCGCCGCGTCTGCCGCGCCCGGCCGGTTCGCTGAAGGAAGTAGTCCGCTCCGAGGTCGGCGTACTCGGCGTCGTTGATGAGCATGTGCCAGATCGAGGTCAGGATGGTGTGCCCGAGGGCGACCAGGGCCCGCTTCTTGCCGCGGCGGATCGCGATGCGTTTGTAGCGCGACGCCAGATAGGTGTTCTTGCTGCGGGCCGCTGCGGTGGCGGCGAGTCCGAGCGCGTTCTTGAGCCACGGATCGCCGGGCCGGGACTTGCCGGAAGTGTGCTTGCCGGCGGACTCGTGGTTGCCCGGACACATCCCGGCCCAGGAGGCTAGGTGGGCGGCCGAGGGGAAGCGCGCCATGTCCGTGCCGATCTCCGCCAGGATCATCTCCGCCGATCGGGTGCTGACTCCGG
Source organism: Streptomyces sp. NPDC050534 (assembly GCF_044457745.1). Taxonomy (NCBI): domain Bacteria; kingdom Bacillati; phylum Actinomycetota; class Actinomycetes; order Kitasatosporales; family Streptomycetaceae; genus Streptomyces; species Streptomyces sp. NPDC050534. The sequence continues at coordinate 56,842 of NZ_JBITHF010000023.1, read as the reverse complement.
GGATGGTGGTCAGCAGCTCGATCTGACGCCGAAAAGGGGCGAGTTGACGGGCGATCTCCTCACTCAGCCGGGCCTCGATGGCGCTCGCTGCGTCGATGCGGTCGAGCATGGTCCGCGCGAGGAAGGCGTGGTGGTCGGTGAACCGACCGGTCAGCGCCTGGGCAAGGATCTGGCGTTTGGCGCGCATGCTGGCTCGGGCCATCTCGGCCAGGACCTCCGGGTTGCGTTCTCCGGCGATCAGGGCCTCCAGCATCGCGCGGGCCGACTTGCCTAGCAGGTCCGAGACGACCGCGGACAGCTTGATCCCCGACTCCTCCAGGAGCTTCTCCAGCCGCTGGGCTTGACGGGTGCGCTCACGGATCGCCTCGGTACGGTAGCGGGTCAGGTCTCGAAGCTGCCGGATGGGACGTGGCGGCACGAACGAGGGCCGGACCAGGCCGTGTTCGACCATCTTGCAGATCCATTCGGAGTCCGCGACGTCGGTCTTGCAGCCGGGGACGTTCTTCATGTGCCGGGCGTTCAGCAGCCAGCACTCGGTGTCGTTCTCCAACAGGTAGAACACGGGTTTCCAGTACGAGCCGGTGACTTCCATGCCGACGACGGTGACGCCCTCGGCGATCAGCCAGTCCCGCATCGCCAGCAGGTCGGCGGTCATCGTCAGGAACGTACGGATCTCTTTGCGGCGGCGTTTGCCGGGTCCCGGGACACGGACGCAGACCTTCACGTCCGCCTTGCCGATGTCGATTCCGGCGCACCGCTCGTGGACCACGTCCATGCCCCGGTCCTCCCCTCGTGCGGTGTGCTGTTGCGCAGCAGCCGTCCGACGGGGACTAAGCAGGTGGGCGGCAGAGGCCCGGCTGGGCTGGTGGGGCCCGGACGGGAAACGTCCGTCTGGTGGTGGCCACCGCCGATCCGGCCACCTTGCCGTCGAAGGCGACCTGGTACCTGGCCACCGACCTGCCCCGCCCGGGATCCCCGCGCGTCGCCGAATCGCCCCACCCGCCCGCCGATCTGGCCGAGATCGTGCGGATCTACGGGCTGCGGCACTGGGGTCGAGCAGAGCTACAAACGGGTCAAAGACGAACTCGGCTGGGCCGACATCCAGGTCCGCTCCAATGCCGCCATCCGGCGCCACCAGACTCTCGTGAACTGTGCGTTCAGCTTCTGCTGGAACACCTGGTTCGCCCCGGCCCCGCTCATTCCAGCAGACCCACCACCCGGTCCTGACGCTCTGTCAGGACCGTTAGAGAGGGGGAGAACCGGGCCCCAGCAGCCCCGACCGGCCTGCTGGCCCTAGGCGCTCCGGGACGTCCGTGGCTGGCTGACGCCCTGGGCCACGCTGCAACGCTACTGGCGGGCATGGTTGGCGAAGCCCCCACCCGCGGCACTCCAGGAACTGATCAACACCCTCGGCACCGGCAGACCTCTACTGCCCGGTCTAACAGACCACCGCTAGTCTTCAAGGCGTATTCGTCCCGGGCGATCCGCCGTCATCTGCGGCGGCGCGGCATCCGGACGGTGATCCCGCAGCCCGCCGACCAAGCCGCCAACTGCAAGCGGCTCGGCCGCCAAGGTGGCCGCCCGCCAGCCTTCGACCGCGAGGCCTACAAGCAGCGCAACACTGTCGAGCGGTGCATCAACAAACTCAAGCAATGGCGCGGCCTGGCCACTCGTTACGACAAGACCGCCACCATCTACCTCACCGGACTCCACCTCGTCGCCATCTTCATCTGGTCAGGAAGGTGATCCGTAGGAAACCCCCTGGGCGAGACGCATGTGCGTGAGCCACGCCGCGTCCCCGCGATCGGTGTGCGGCTCAGGGCGTCCGGAGCGTCGCCAGATAGGTGGACACCAGTGTGCGGGCCCAGTCGGCGGAGGCGGGCTCGGGGGTGAAAACGGCGCGGTAGTAGAGCGGGCCGAGGAGGAAGTCCGCCGCGGTCTCCACATCGAGTGCCGTCCCCCCGCGGTCCTGTTCGCGCCGGATGATCGCGCCGAGCTGGCGGTGGCGGTCTTCGACGCAGGCGCAGCCGCCCGCCGGGCCGGAGCCGATGGTCGCCCGCATGAGGGCGAGCGTGTCCGGGTCGGCAACGTCGGTGGCCACGTCGGCGAGCCAGCGCTGGAGGTCGCCGGCGAGGGAGCCGGAGTCGGGGACGACCAGGTCGTCGGTGAAACGGCTGGTGGCGACGTCGTTGAGTAGCTGGGCGGTGGATCCCCAGCGCCGGTACAGGGTGGTGGGGTGCACGCCGGCGCGCGCGGCCACGGCGGGCAGGGTCAGGGTCTCCGCTTCCTCCTCGGCGAGGAGTTCTGCTACGGCGCGGTGGACGGCCGCCCGCACCTTCGCGGAGCGGCCGCCGGGACGTACCTGGGTCGACGAGTCAGCCATGGGGAAATTATCGCACTGATCGTTGCGTTAGCGGTATCGTCCTAAACGCATCGATCACTGCTTTTGGAGTCTCGTCGTGTCCGGTCCCGCCCCGTCCCAGCTCCAGCCCTCCCCGCCGCCCACCGACCGGGTGGCGCCACCGGATGAGAGGCGACGACGGCTGAGCCGTCCCGTCGCCTTCGCCTCCCTCGCGGTCGTCTTCGTGCTGTTCATGGCCGCCTCCAGCGCGCCCTCCCCGCTCTATGTCGTCTACCAGCAGGAATGGCACTTCTCCGCCACCACCCTTACCACGGTCTTCGCCGTCTACGTGCTCGGCATGATCGGGGCGCTGCTTGTCCTCGGCGCCCTCTCCGACCACCTCGGCCGCCGTCCGGTCCTGCTCTCCGCGATCGCCCTCGAAGTGGTCTCGATGGTCCTGTTCCTCACCGCGGGCAACGTCGGTCTGCTGCTGACGGCACGCTTCATCCAGGGCATCGCCACCGGGGCCGCCATGACCACGCTCGGTGCCGCCCTGTCCGACCTCAACCCCGCGCACGCCCCGCACCGGGCGGGCCTCGTCACGGGCACCGCGCCCACTTTCGGACTCGGACTGGGCTCGCTCGGATGCGGGCTCCTCATCGAGTACGGGCCGCACCCCACCCGCCTCGTCTATGTGCTGCTGCTCCTCGCCCTCGTGGTGGCCGGCGCCCTCCTGTCGGCCCTGCCCGAGACCTCGGTGCGCCGCCCCGGCGCCGCCCGCTCGCTCCAGCCCCGCCTGCGGATCGCCCCCCACCTGCGGGCCGACCTGCTGAGCCTGGTCCCGATCCTCATCGCGAGCTGGGCTCTTGGAGGCCTCTACCTCTCGCTCGGCCCGTCCGTCGCCGTCGGCCTGTTCGGCCTCTCCAGCCACGTCGTCGGCGGACTCGTGGTCACCCTGCTCACCGGCCCGGCCTTCCTCACCGCCCTCGCCCTGCGCGGCTGGCCCGTCGGACGGACCCTCGCCGTCAGCGCGACCCTGCTCCTCGTCGGCACGGCCGTCGCCCTGACCGGCGTGGAGGAGCACTCCCTGACCGCGGCCGCGCTCGGAACCGTCATCGCGGGCATCGGCTTCGGCGGCTCCGCCCTCGCCAGCTTCGGCACCCTGGCCCGGATAGCCCGCCCGGCCGAACGCAGCGAGCTGCTCTCCGTCGCCTTCGTCATCTCCTACCTGGCCTTCAGCATCCCGGCCGTGATCGCCGGCATCGCCGCCACGCACGCCGGTCTGCAGGACACGTTTGTCACCTACGCGGCGACGGTCGCCGCCCTCTGCGCCCTCGCCCTGCTCGCCCAGCGCCTGCGCGCGACCCGCACTCCCGCCACCGGAGGCATTCCCCAGGCGTGAGGAGCCGCCCGGGAACCTGTCGCCGCGGCCCGCTCGAGGCCGCGGCGACCGCGGTGCGTCGGACGTTCGGTTGCCCTCCGCCCGGTCTCAGCTCGGCCGGGAGGCGTGCGCCACGCGCTAGTTGTGCACCCGGAGGCGGACCACGGCGGCGTTCAGCAGCGGAGCGGACAGGTCGAGGCGCTTGGCAGCATCGGCGAGGGAGGCACACCCAGACCCAGACGGAAGCCGGCGACACCGCCGAACGTACCGCGGTCCTCCCCGGCAGCCCGACGCCCTGCTCCACCGCTCGGACGAAACCCCGGCGCCGGCCTGGCAGGGTCAGGTGCCGGCGCTCAACGCGGGCTGCGCCGGCTCCGGTAGGCCGCGACGCTGGCCCGATGTGCGCAGGTTCGGGTGCAGTACTGCTTCGAGCCGTTGCGCGAGAGGTCCACGAAAGTGGCCCGGCAGGTCGGCCCGGCACATACGCCGAGACGAGCGGGACCGAGCGTGGCGATCACGGAGGCCAGTGCGCTGAGCGTAGTCGCGGCAAGGTGCGCCGAGCAGCGGTCGGTGTCGGAGGTCACCTCGGTCCACCAGCGGTCGTCCTCGTGGCGCAGTACCGGGGTGGCGCGGCTGCGACGCAGACCGTCGTTGATCAGAGCCGCAGCTTCGACCGCGTCCGCGTTCGCCCGTTCGAGCACCTCACGCACCGTCTCGCGCAACGCGCGGACTTCCGCCAGGTCGGCGCGGGTGAGATGCCGCGGACCGGCCCCTTGGTTCGCGGCCGAACTCGGAGGCTCAGCCGCGGGATGGTCGTCAAGGAAGTCCCGGAGCTGCTCCACGGTCTCGAGCGCGTCCTCTCCCTTGATCGGCCTCAAGGTGTTGGCCAGGTCGACGGCCGTCTGCACCACCAATGGGCTGTGATACGCATCCTGCATTTGACGTGTCTCCTCACTGCTCCGTAATGTTACACGCAAAGGAGCTTTCGCATGTCACAACATACCCGGCAGGGGACGACGCCGCAGACGATCCCGTCTGGAGGGGCCCCGGCACCGGAGCGAACCGACGCCCCGGACGGGCGTCGGCTGGGGCTGACTTTGGGGATGCTGGTGCTGCCGATGTACGTGGCACTGGGAGCGCCGTCGGTGGCCCTGCCGGCCATCGGCCGCGCACTCGCGGTGCCGTTCGGGGCCACCGCATGGATTCTCGCCGCGTGGTCGCTGACCTCCGCGCTCGCGATGCCGGTCGCGGGTCGGCTGCTGGTCCGCTGGAGCCCCTTCCAGGTCCTCGTCGCCGGGGTCGTGGCGCTCGCCGCGGGCTCCGCGCTCGCCGGAGCCGGGCCGACACTGTCCGTCGTGATCGTCGGCCGACTGATCGGCGGCGCCGGGGCGGGAGCGACCGTGATCGCCGTCTTTGCCGCGGCCACCGCCCTTCCCGGGCGGCAACGGATCCGCGCCCTGGGAATCATCGCGGCCGCCAGCGCGACGGCGTCGGGGTGCGGGACGCTGTTGGGCGGGGCGGTGACCGCATGGCTCGGGTGGCGTGCCGTGCTCGCGATCCCGGTCCTCGCGCTGCCCCTCCTGCTGGCCGCATTGCCGACTAGGCGCGCGCCGACGCGGAGCGGTAGCGGGGAGGGGAACGGCTCGACCGGGCGACTCGATATCGTCGGCGCGGCCGTGCTGTCGGTACTCGCCGGCTCCTTGATCACGTTGCTGCAGGCACACTCGGTCGGCCTGCCCGCTCCGGTCACGCTCGTCGTGGCTGCCGCCGGGGCGCTCGCCGCCGTGGGATTGTGGTGGCGCGTGCGAAGCACGCCCGACGGGTTCGTGCCTCGGCGGGTGATCGCATCCCGCGGCTTCCTGGCGGCCGGGCTCATCGGCGGGACCGTCTTCGCCGGCTACTACGGGGTGCTGTTCCGCGCCCCGTCCCTGATCGAGCAGGCCACGGGCGGTGGCCCCCAGGAAGCCGGCGTGCTCTTGGTCCCGGCCGCCGCCTGCTCGGTGCTGGCCGGGCGGCTGGTCGGCGCCTTGACCGACCGGTTCGCCGGCTGGCAGGTGTCGGCCGGGCTTGCGGCACTCACCGTCGTCGGCGTGCTCGTGGTCGCGATCTTCACCGGGCCGATCCCGATTGTCGTCGGCACGGCGTTGACCGTGTGCGGGTTCGCCGGCGCCCAAGCCGTACTGGTGAGCCTTGCGCCGGACCTGGTCGCCGCGGACGACCGCGACACCGCACAGGGCCTGCTCAACTTCATGAACGCCCTGGGTGGCGGGATCGGTCCGGCCGCTGTCGCGGGTCTGTCCGGCATCGTGCCGGTGCCGGTGGCCCTCGCCGTGCTCGCGGCACTCCCCCTGGCGGGACTCGTCCTCAGCCTGACCCGGCGCCCTACCGCCGACCGCCGCCCCGAACCCGACGCCACGCGTGGGAGCCCGCGATGACGGTCCATCTGCATCTGATCCGATGACGCCTTGACCAGTTAGGAGCCTTGCCATGTCCGCCGAGCCATTCGAGGTCAGCATCACCGAAGCCGAGATTGCGGACCTGCGTGAACGATTGCGACGGACACGATGGCCCGAGCGCGAGCCGGTGGACGACTGGTCACAGGGTTTGCCGCTGGCGTATGCGCAGGAGCTGTGCCGCAGCTGGGCCGAGGACTACGACTTCGGGTTCGCCGAGCGGCTGAACGTGTTCCCGCAGTACCGCGACACGATCGACGGGCTGGGCATCCACTTCCTGCACGTCCGCTCGCCGGAGCCGGACGCGTTCCCGCTCGTGCTCACGCACGGGTGGCCGGGTTCGGTGCTCGAGTTCCTGGAGGTCCTCGGCCCGCTGACCGACCCGCGCGCGCACGGCGGTGACCCGGCGGACGCGTTCCACGTGGTCGCGCCGTCGTTGCCCGGGTACGGCTGGAGTGACAAGCCGTTGACGACCGGGTGGGGCATCACTCGCACCGCGCGCGCCTGGGACACGTTGATGGTCTCGCTGGGTTACGAACGGTACGGCGCGCAGGGCGGTGACTGGGGTTCGGCGGTGTCCGCGGTGCTGGGCGAGGTGGCGCCCGAGCGGGTCGCCGGTGTGCACCTGAACCTGGGATCCGTGGCGGCGGGCACGTTCGACGACCCGACGCCCGCAGAGCTGGCGAATCTCAAGGCCGAGAAGGAGATGCAGCGCACCGGCCGGGGGTACTCGGCGATCCAGGCGACCCGGCCGCAGACGCTCGGCTACGGCCTCACCGACTCCCCGGCGGGGCAGGCCGCCTGGATCGCCGAGAAGTTCTGGGCGTGGACGGACAACGACGGCCATCCCGAGGACGCGTTGTCGCGGCAGACGATCCTCGACGAGATCTCGGTCTATTGGTTCACCGCGTCGGCCACGTCGTCGGCGCGCCTGTACTGGGAGAGCTTCGCCAACTTCCGGGACAAGGTGACCGCGCCATCCGGGCTGTCGGTCTACCCGCGCGACATAACCCGCCCGTCGAGGCGGGAGGCCGAGCTGCGGTTCACCGACCTGCGCTGGTTCGAGGAGCTGCCGCATGGTGGCCACTTCGCCGCGCTGGAGCAGCCGGAGTCGCTGGTCAAGCAGGTGCGCGGGTTCTTCCGCCTGTGCCGCTGACTGTCCGTGCCACCCCCTGGGAAGCCCGCGCCCAGGGGATGGTCCTGTCCGTCCCCCGGGTTACCGGCAAAACGACGGCCGCGCTCGGCGAGCGGACGCTGGTGATCATCGCCCTCGAACGAGGTGTCTGCCTTCGAATGGCGGAATAGCACTACTGCGCGAGACATGTCGGTACTCATAGCGGCCCATCATGGCGTCAGGGGCGGCGCCAACCAGGGCAAACAGCCACTGGTTCAACCAGATGGAATAGATCCAACGGCCCGGCACTCACGGCGCTGACGGAGGTCAAAGGACAAGCTGAGAAGCTGTCCTACGTTTTAGGGGCGGGCTGTGGGTCCCCGGCAGGAGCGGAGCCAGGCCGCTTGGCCGGATCCGTCCGTGCCGGGGTCGTCGCCGCGCAGCGGGCTGAAGTCGACGTCCAGGTGCCGGTCGTACGCCTCGGGCTGGATGCCGAGTTCGTGGGTGGAGTATTCGCCGAAGCGGCGGATGTGCTCGGTCAGGTACGGCGAGATGTGGGCCAGGTCCTCGGGGTCGATCTCCCAACCCTCCTCTTGAGCCGTCGCCCCATGCCTGGGAGATGTCCAGGCGGGCATGCGCGTTGACCAGGTCGGCGATGGCCTCGTTCAGCGTCGGGATGGAGAAGTGCCGGTTTGCGGCCAGCGACAGCTCGTGCCCGCTCACGCCGGGGATATGGCGAGCGGCCTCGTAGGGCCCAGGTTGGTGCCCTTCGCGAAGGTGGTGATCACGTACCGGCCGAAGGGGTCTTTCAGCTTCGGCTCGGTGCCGGACGCGGGGCCGAAGCGGCGCCACCACTCCACCCAGTACGCGGTGCGGGAGACAACCCCGAGCAGGGAGCGCTCCGGCATCCGGGCTTTGATCTCCTGCTCCAGGGCCTTCGCCGAGGCCCGCTGGCCCTCGGCGCGGTGGGTCTTGAGGGAGGGGATGCCGGTCTCCGAGTCGATGACCAGACCCTCGCTGTCCGGGTACCCGGCATCCGCCGCCGTGGCGGCCGCGGTGAGCTTGTCCTCCAGCTGCCGGCGGAACGACACCGCGTCGTACGGCGTATCGTCGCCGGGCTCGGCGAGGCCGACCTCCACCAGGTAGTCGCCCAGCTTCTCCTCGACCGCGTCCCAGGGCAGCAGCTGCTGACTCCAGTCGGCGTGCTCCTCGGACCCGGCCACCTTGACATCACCGGTGCGCAGTTCCTCGGCGAGCGCGGCGAAGACCATCGCCTCGAAGTGCTTGCGGACGAAGGCGCCGGGCCGGTTCTTGTCGCGGACGGCCTTCTGCCAGTTCAGCGTGGCGAACGATGTCGACCGAGCGGCCGTCCTCATACCGTCCCGGGATGTAGTCGCGCAGGTGCTCGTGGCGGCGGGCGTGCGCGAGCGTCCAGGACCCGGTTGTCCTTCGAGGTGGCGGTCAGTTCCAGACGGCTGGTCAGGTCGTACATCGCGGAGCGGTCCTTGAGCAGGTGCCCGTACAGCAGCACCTCCCAGTAGTTGCCGTGATGAGCGGCGACCTTCTCGATCTGCTCGTACTGCTGCTCGAACCCGCCGAAACCGCCCACCGCCACCGCCGCGGCCCCCAGGGCGCCGGCCTGCACCCGCAGGGCCTTCGCCATCGTGTGCAGGGCGGGCGCGAGCTGGTCGCCGAGCCGCATGGCCACAGCGCCGGCCTCCGCGTCCTGGTCGAGCTCGGTGACCACCCCCAGGATCTCCGCCGTCAACGCGGCCGCCTTCTCCCGCGCGGCCTGGACGGGGCCGTCGGCGTCGATGTACTGAAGCACCGTGCGGTAGTTCCCGATCAACGCCTCAACGATGGCCTGCTGCCGCTCGCGGATGCTCTCCAGCTCCGCCTTGGCCCGCTTGACCTGCAACGCGACCCGCTTGCAGAACATCGTCGCCAGCTCGTCCCGAGCCCGCATCCGCGCCTTGTGCACGAGACACACCAGCGGCGCGAGCCGCTTGACCAGGCCGTAGTCCCGCAGCCCCGGCGCGTCCGCGGCGTCCGCCTCCCCGGCGAAGTCCGTGACTTTCCCCGAGGCCACGCCGGACAGCCACGCCCCGGTCTCGCCCAGCCCGTCCACCCACCCCAGGTGCTCGGCCTGGGCACGGAAGTGCGAACACGTCGGGGCCTTCGCCGACTGCTTCAGCCGGTTGTACTTCGTGGTACCCGAGGTGTCCTTCTCCGACAGCAACGCCAGCAGCCGCTCCCGGTGGGCCTCACTGAGCTGCTCCGCAAGTGCCCGCGCAGATCGAGGCGTTCACCTCGGTGCGGACCTTCGCCGCGAGCGCGTCCAGCGTGGTGAAGCCCGGCAGCTCCAGCCCGGCCTCCACGACCTTCTCCAGCGCGATGTTGATCAGGTCCGCCGGACGGTTCTTCGGCACCGCCTCGCTCCGTATCACCGCCTCGGCGACCTTCCGGGCCTTCGCCTTGTCGTACGACAGGCCCGTCCGCTGCCGTACGGCGGTGCGCTGCCGCTCCGCCGTACGGTTGGCGGCCCTCGGCACCGTGCCCTCCGGCAGGTCCGCCGCGCGACGCACGAAATCGACGACCGTGTCCGGGACCTCGTGCTCGCTCGCCAGCATGGCCCAAAATGAGATTCCTTCCCACCGGTGGCCGGGGCCCGCTACCGTGGGTGCATGGGCAAGGAGATCCGCATCGAAATTGATGATGAGACGTACGAGGAGCTGCAGCGTCGCGCGGCCGAGGGTCACGAGGACCCGGACCAGTACGCGAGCCGGCGGCTGACCGACGACCTTGCGCACACCCGGTTCCTTGAGGGTGCCCGGGCTTTCGCTCAGGAGCATGGGCAGGCCTTCGCCGACCGCTTCGGGACCGGCCCCAGCAGCCACGCCGCCTGATGCCCCCTGTGGTGCTCATCGACGAGCGCTGGCTGCTGGATGTCGCGCAGAACCTCGTGCCCGGCGATCCCGACATCACGGACTACGGCGCGTTGGCCGCCGCCGTCGCCCGCCACCGCCACGAGGTCATGGGCACTCTGGTCTACCCAGCCGCACACCATCGAGCCGCCGCGCTCCTGCACGCCCTCGCCCGGATTCCTGCCCTCGAGCACTCGAACGAGCTGTTCGCCGCCCAGGTCGCCTACGCCTATCTCCACGCCAGCGGCATCCAGATCAAGGCCGGCAGCCAGGAGGCGATCGCGTTGGTCATCGACGTCGTCGAGGGACGCCGCGACGTACGCCAGGTCGCCGAGACGCTGAAGAGCTGGGGCTGACCGGCCGGATCGACTCGCGCCGCTCACCTGCCCGGGCGTTGGGAGGCCGCGCCTGAAGTGGTATTCGCGTTCAGGAATGGCGACAGCCCACCCTCTTCGTCGTCCCGGTGATCGAGGTCCTGTCTCAGCGCCCGAAGGAGGGCGTGCACGAGGAGGATCGCCGGTGCCTGGTCGAACACCATGACGTGGCGGCGCCGGCTCCTCGCCGAAGCGTCTCCGTGGCAGGACGTGAGCTGCACAAGCTCGAACAATCCTCGCTCGGGTCGCTGTCGGACGCCGTCGGCTCGGGCACCGGCGCTTCCCCGTCCACGCACGCACATCCACCACACCGACGGCGACGATCAACCTCAGCGGGGTCACGACCACACGACTACCACGGCGTCGGAGCCGCTCACCCAGTCCGAGGCGGTGATGCCCGGGACACGGTCGGAGCCCTCCGCCAGGGCCACGCCGTTCCCGGGGGTTCAGCCTGTCTCCTGACACCGGCGTCCCGGTGAGACGAGCCTTCAACCTCACCGGGTCCCTCCGGCTGGGCGACGGGGAGCGGGAGCCCCGATCCCAGATCACGTGACGGCGCACGACACAAGGCCCCCACCGGCATCAAGAACGGCCCCACCGCCCCTCATGCGCACATCTTGACCGACTGATCATTGGATCAGGTGAGGGCGCCGATCACGCTACCGCCGGGACTACCCTCGCCCTGCGGGATCGGCGCCCGCGCCAAGGGGAGCGGCCTTGCAAGGCCGTGGCCGCGAGTGGGTCGTCGACCACGTGCCGCGCGCAACGAGCCGCTGCGGCACGCTCCCCGACGCTGCTGGATCCCGAAGCCCACTCTGGGGCCACCTACTCGCTCACCGGCCCGCAGGCCCTCGCCTTCCGCGAGGTCGCCGACACCATCGCCTCGGTAAGCGGCCGCCCCGGCTTTGACAACGACATTGACCAGGAGGCATGGATCAACGGCGCGCTCGCAGCGGGCGTCCCCGCCGACTACACGATCATGCTGCTCTGGTTCACCGGCGCCATCGTCACCGGCAACGGCTCCACGCCCACCGGCGACATCGAGACGGTCACCGGCCGCGCGGCCACCACCTTCCGCAAGTTCGCCGAGCGCAACGCCCGCGCCTGGACGCTGGAGGCGTCATGAGCAAGACCGTTGGCGACAATGCCCCCTTCGGGGCGAACAGCCCCTTCTTCCGCATCCTCAAGGAGGGCCTGGACGGCATGGTCGACGGCGATGACTACTTCGACCTCGCCGAGGACGTGGGATTCCAATACGTGATCTCCGTTCCGGGGTACCCCAAGCAGGTCGGGGGACGGCAGGGAATCATCGACCTCTACAGCGACTACGACGACCACGTGAAGCTCCACAGCGCGGACTACCTTCCTGTCCACCGTGACCCTGGGATCTCCGTTGTGGTTCTGGAGTACGAAGTGCACGGCACGTCGGTCAGACAGGCTGGCTCTACGACAACTGCTTCGTCTCGGTCGTGACCGTCGAGGATCGCAAGGTGATCCACTGGCGCGACTACCTCGACCCCGTCGCGGTGTTCGACGCAGCCGGACGGCCGCAAGGCCGCCACTTCCAACGGCCAGCGCACCAGGCACCTGACAGCCACGCCCACAGCGCCGCACAGCCCACAACAGTCATCGAACAGGATTCACCCGAGGAGATCTGCCATGTCCGAATACGTCCCGACCACGCCGGTGTTGGAGCAGGCCGCGGCCGAGTTCGCCGCCGCGACCACCAATCCGCCGTATCCGTTCGACCTCGGCCCGGTGGAGGGCCGCAAGACGCTCGACGAGGTCCAATCGGCCGAGATCGCCAAGGCGGCGGTCGATGAGGAGTGGATCGAGGTGGCCGGCGGGCCGACCGGCTCGGTCCGGACCCGGATCGTCAAGCCGACCGGTACTGCCGGCCCGCTGCCCGTCATCGTCTACATCCACGGCGGCGGCTGGGTCTTCGGCAACGCCCACACCCACGACCGCCTGGTGCGCGAGCTTGCCGTCGGCGCCAACGCCGCCGTGGTCTTCCCCGAGTACGACCTCTCTCCGGAGGCCCGCTACCCGGTCGCGATCGAGCAGAACTTCACCGTCGCCCGCTGGGTCGTCACCGACGGCGCGAGCAAGGGGCTCGACGCCTCCCGCATCGCCGTCGCCGGCGACAGCGCCGGCGGCAACATGACCGCTGCCCTCACCCTCATGGCCAAGGAGCGTGGCGGCGTCCCGCTCCTCGCCCAGGTGCTCTTCTACCCGGTCACCGACGCCAGCTTCGACACTCCGTCGTACCGCCAGTTCGCCGAGGGCTACTACTTGCGCCGCGATGCCATGCAGTGGTTCTGGGACCAGTACACAACCGACCCCACCCAGCGCGCCGAGATCACCGCTTCCCCGCTGCGCGCCACCACCGAGCAGCTCGCCGGCCTTCCCCAGGCGCTGGTCATCACCGGTGAAGCCGACGTCCTGCGTGATGAGGGCGAGGCATACGCCAACAAGCTCCGCCAGGCCGGCGTTCTGGTGACCGCCGCCCGCTACCAAGCCATCATCCACGACTTCGTCATGCTCAACGCCCTGCGCGGCACCAGCGCCGCCGAGGCCGCCATCACCCAGGCGTTCGACTTCCTGGCGAAGGCGTTCAACGCCTGACCAGCCCCGTCCTGCGCCCGCGCCCGCTTAACAAGCCGACGCGGGCGCGCGACCTTCGAGTGCCCGTGTGTCCCCGAACACGATGCCAGGCCAGCAGGGCTGACGATGGAATCGGAAGCCATTGAGCAGTCGACCCGGCGCAGTTGCGCATCGGCGGCGGGCGTTCCCGGGCGCGAGCACGCTGGTGATCTCGGCCATCGCCTCCGGGGACGGCTTGATGTAGCGGCGGACGTTCTCCGGCTTCCTGTGCTGGGACTTCGCCATCAGCATGAGTAGCGAGACACCATGCTCACCGAGGTGGGTCAGGGTGAAAGGCGGTACCCGTGCAGGTCCCAGCCCGTTCCCGGTCCGCGCAGCGTGGTGTGCTCGTCCAGTGGGGCACGCGCCTGGCCGTACGAGGGGCGGGCCAGTCCGGTGTCGGGCAGACGTCGTGGGCGCTGGCGACCTTGCCGGGGCCCGCGCGCAGGTGTGTGACAACACCGGCCCGCGAGTGCGGCCCTTGAGCAGGCGGGGAAGCAGGCGCGCAGTACCGGCATCCCAGTAGACGGTCTCCAGTACGAAGTCCTCGCGACTGGCCCCGGCGGCGGGTTTTGGCCGAGCGTCCTTCGCCTTCACCAACGTGCGCCGACCGGTCAGGTCTAGGTGTTCTGTCGACGGAGGTTGGCGATGGGCTCAGTCGACAGGCGTCCTGACGGAACGGCGGTGTCGCTCGCCGCTATCCCGAGACGGATTGGGGCGGCGTCGGGCTCGCCGCGAAGTAGTTTGCGCCACGCACTACTCGATACAATGACTGCATGAACAGCACACAACCGGCGGCGCACGAAACCGAGGTCATCCCCGCGAACGCCACAGTCGACGCGCTCGTTCAGCTGTCCTTCCGCGTGCACCAAATCCTCGGCAGAATCGGCGCGGAGCACGACCTGTCCGTGGTGCAGATCCGGATGCTGGGTGTGCTGCGCGACCGCGAACCAAGCATGCTCGCCCTGGCCGGCCACCTCGGGCTGGACAAGTCATCCACCACCGGGCTCGTTTCCCGCGCGGAAAAGCGCGACCTTGTCCAGCGAGCCAGGGACCTTCGCGACGGGCGGTCCGTTACCGTCAGCCTCACCGCCCACGGCCGAGCCATCGTCAACTTCTGCGCGCGCGACATCGAGCGGGAGATCAACGGGCTCGTCGCCCCCCTGTCGGACCGCACCCGCCAGCGGCTGGTGAGCAGCATCTCCGAGATCCTCACCTCCCACGACGCCTCCTGACTCGGGCGCGCGACGTGCGGCGTCGCGCAACCGCCGCAGCCGCGCTGGTCAGGCAAAACACCCATTTGACTTAGTGTGCGGCACGTACTATCTTCAATTTTAGTACGTGGCGCAAACTAAAGAGGTGTGTCGGACCCGTGGCCGGCTCACCATGCCGGCCCCGATGGGAGACGCGTATGTATGCGGCCGTTGTCCGATCCTTCGACGCCCCGCCTCGCTTCGAGACGTTCCAGACCCCCTCCCCGCAGGGCGAGCACGAGATCCTCGTCGAACTGGTGGCCGCCGGGCTGCACCCGCGTGTGCGGTCCGCCGCCGACGGCTCCCACTACACCTCCGACGGCTCGCTGCCCATGGTCCCCGGCATCGATGCCGTGGGCCGCACCAACGACGGAGAGCTCCTGTACTTCGTCGCCCCCGACGGCGCCGTGGGCACCATGGCCGAGAAGGCCGTCGTCGACCGCCGACGTGCCATCACGCTGCCCGCGGACACCGATTTCCTCGCGGTCGCGGCGGCAATGAACCCCGGCATGTCGTCCTGGGTGGCGCTGCGCAGACGGCTGAACTTCCAGCCCGGCGCCAGCGTGCTGGTGATGGGCGCCACCGGCAACGCCGGTCGCCTCGCCGTGCAGATCGCCAAACTCCTCGGCGCCGACCGCGTCGTGGGAGCGGGCCGCTCCCACGAGCGCCTGCAACTCCTCAAGGACCTCGGCGCCGACGCGGTCATCCCGCTCAACGGCGACGACGAGACCGCGACCACGCTCGGCCGCGAAGCCGGAGACATCGACGTCGTCCTCGACTACCTGTGGGGCCAGCCCACCGAACAGGCCATCCCGGCGATCCTCAAGGCCCGCACCGACCGATCAAAGGCACTGCACTGGGTCCAGATTGGTTCCATGGCCGGCCAGGAGATCAACCTGCCCTCCGCCTTCCTGCGCGCAGGCAATCTCAACCTTCTCGGGAGCGGCCAGGGTTCCGTAGGCACCCACGTCATCCTGGCCGAACTGCCCGCGCTCGCCCACGAGATCAGTACCGGCGCGCTGACCGGTGAGTCGGTGGCCCTGCCGCTGCGGCAGGTCGACGAAGCCTGGGGCATGAACGTCTCGCCCAGTCAGCGCATCGTCCTGACCAACAACTGAGGAGCCGCCGCAGACTGCCCTTGCCCGAGGTCACGCGGACACGTCCGCTCATGGCCGGGTGCACGAGACATCACTCGTGCACCCGGCCATTGTCATCCTCCGAGCCAGAAAGACCTACATGGTCCACCGCAACGCACCCCTGACCGAAACCGGCCGCCTGCGCCTGGCGCAGTGCGTGGTCGACGCCCATTGGCCACTACGCCGCGCCGCCGAACGCTTCCAAGTCTCACCCACCACAGCGAAACGGTGGGCCGACCGCTTCGCGCCTGGCCTACAGCGAAATCCTCGCCGACGAGAAGAAGGGGACCGCCGCCGCGTTCTGGACGCGCGCACAGAGCTTCTTCGGTCAGGCCGGGATCACCGTCAAACGCGTCCTGACCGACAACGGCTCCTGCTACCGCTCCCGCGTCTGGGCCAACATCTTGGCTGATGCCGGGATCGCCCACAGCGCACCCGCCCATACCGCCCGCAGACCAATGGGAAGGTCGAACGCTCCAACCGCACCCTCCTCGACGAATGGGCCTACACCAAGCCCTACTTCAGCGAGCAGGAGCGGCGCATTCCCCATCTGGCTGCACCACTACAACCATCATCGGAGACACACCGCCCTGACGGGGCTACCACCAGCTAGCCGCGTCCCCAACCTCACGGGTCAGTACATCTAGGTCCTCGATGTCCAGACACAAGATCTCCTCAATGATCTTGGTTCGCCATAGGACCCTCAAGGAACGGACTGCCACGGGTCCTCGCGCGGCGACCTCTCGTCCCGGGCCGACGCGGGACTGCAGGCAGCGCCGCTGAGAACCTTGGTGAAGGGCGGGACGCCGGTGCGAATGGCAGCTGCAGGGCTGGACGGTTGCGGATCCGCATTACCGGGGCTGAGGCGGCGGTTGCCGAGTGATTGGAGACAGCACAACGCGAGGGGAACTACGAACTCTTCGTACGCAGTCTTTCGTGATCCGGAGGTGCTGTCGCCAGTCCCGGCGGCACCTGTTGATCGCTGATGGAAGCGTGTCCGCCGTCAGGCAGGGCTGCGTAATGCGGCTGCCACGCCGGGATCCACCAACGCCTCCGACCCGACCGGATGGGGCACGGATGGGCGGGCGCCGGGCGGCAGTGTCTATGCGCCGGGGTATTGGCGCGGACCCAGGCCTTGGGTTTACGACCAGGTCGCTTCCTGGGACGTACCGGGTGACCCGGCTTTCGTGGCCATGGCCCGCGAGCTGACGACCCGTCGGCTCCAGGGCTGGCGGCTGGACGACCTTGCGTTCACCACGGAGCTGACTGTCAACGAGCTGGTCACCAACGCCATCCGATACGGCTCCGATCCCATCCGCTTGCGACTGATCCGGCAGGGCGTCCTGATCTGCGGACGGGGACGCCAGCAGCACCTCGCCCCACCTACGTCACGCACGTACCACCGTCGAAGGGGGTCGTGGACTGCTCCTGGTCGCACGGCTCTCCGGCCGGTGGGGCAATCGATACACAAGGAACGGCAAGGTCATTTGGGCGGCGCAGAGTCTCGACACGCCCACGACGTCGCGCTTGCCTGATTTCGACGTCGTGGCGACCGACCTATGAACACCTGCCGGTGCGGCGTCCCGCAGCCTTCCGAGGCCGTTTTGTCGTGCTCGGTGAGCCGGGCGTACCACCTGAGTACCGGGTTGGTGGTGCGGAGGTCGATGCGGCTGCTCCGCGCTGCACCTCGGACTGTTCGGTCGGTCCTCAATCGCCCTCTGCCACACCGGCGTCGTGCACCTGGCGTGGGCTCCTCTGCTCATCGCGTCGCGACCGGCCCCAGGGCCGTAGGACGTCTTCCTGGATCGTCCTATGCGGTCACACGGGCAGAGCGGGAGGGACGAATGTCGTAGGAGATCCGTCCGGCGGGAAGGTAGAAGAGAGCGATCAGCGCTCCTCCGCGGACCTCGGGGTAGTGGTGGCTTCCTGGGGCGGGTGCCGTCCAGCCCGGCCCCTGCCAGCCGTTCGGGCCGGCCAGTTCGGCGTCGGCGTCGACGGGGACCACCAGGTTCAGTTCGCCATAGGGGTGGGCATGGTACTGGCCCCGGTAGCGCTCGACGCTGTCCATGTAGACCGCGGTGATGCTGAAGTAGTGGCTCTCGTCCGTCGGTTCGGCGATGAGGCTGCGGCGGTAACGGGGGCCGTCGACCTCGATGTTCGCTGCCCAGCCCTCATCCAGGACACCGATCTTGATCAGGCGGGCCAAGTCCCGGTACAGCTCGCTGCCGGGGCCGTAGGTTGTGTTCAGCCAGCTCTCCAGGTCCTTGCCCGCCGTACGGTTCCTCACCTCGGACAGGAACGGGATGCTGCGCTCGATCAATGCCTTGCGGCTGTCGTTGCTCATGCGCGGGTCCTCTCGTGTCGCCACAGGGTCTGACTCGAGAACCTTGCCTCGCGCTTTCATTACAGTCAATAGCTGTAACGAAAGGTGAGTAGGTGCCGATCGGTAGATCGGCACCGAAGGTCTTTCAGGTGGTGCCGTCTTCGCCGTTCACGGCGAGCGCGGGCCAGATCGCCCCGACGACGCGCTCGGCGAGGTCGGCCGGCACGAGCCGCCCGGTCCTGAGGTAGTCGGCGAAATAGCTGCCAAAGCACAGGGTGACGATCATGTCCAGGTCCACGTCCTCACGCACCGCGCCGCGAGCCTGCAGCGAGACGAGCGTCATCAGCAGCTCATCGCAGCGGGGCTGCACCCCGTGTTCCCGCAGCTGCTCCAGCAGGCCCGGGGCCCGCTCCACCTCGGCCATGAAGTTGCCGTGCAAGGCCATGGCCTGCTCGTTGTGATAGCGGGGGTCCAGGCGGCGGACCGCCTCGACGAGTGCCTCGCGCGGATCCAGCTGGTCCATGTCCAGCGGAGGGTAGGCCTCGCGCTGCTTGCGCAGTCCGTACTCCAGGGCATCGATGACGAGGTCGTACTTGTTCGCCCAGCGCCGGTACAGCGTCGGCCGGGTGACGCCGGCGTCCGCGACGATGTCTCCGATCGTCATGGACGCGTAGCCATCGCGGGCCAGCCGCATGCGCGTGGCCTGGATGATCGCCTCCTCGATCGCCGGGTCCCGGGGCCGTCCGCCGGCGGACGCCGTCGGCTCCGTGGCCGGGCGCCCCCGGCTCTCCCCGGCCCGCCTCTCGGAATGCGTCGCTTTCGCCCTCGCCATCTCATCCCTTCCCGACATACGGGCCAGCCGGAGCCGGGTTGCGCATCGGCTCCCTCACCGCACCAGCACCCTATGCGAAGTCACGCCGTCCCTTCCGGCGCCCCGGGATGCCGCCGCGCGCACGACACCGAAGCACTTTCTTTACAATGCTTGACTGTAACGGAACAGGCCTCTAGCGTGACGCGAACCACAGAGCGTGGTGATGTGATCAAACACGAGGAGCTCGCGATGGTGATCGCTCAGCAACCGATTCGCCGCGGCGTGACCTGGACGACGCCGTGGCCCGGAGCCATCCACCGCCCAGCCGCCGGGCACCGGACGACGAACGCGTCGCTTCCCCAGCCGGCCGCCCGCCCCTTCTCCGGCCCCGCCCTCCTTACAGCCTGACCATGGAAGCGACCATGAACCGTCCCCCGGCACCGGCCTCGACGACGGCACCAGCCACGGTGGAGGACGCTCTGCTCAGCCGCCGCAGCGTGCGCGCGTTCCTGCCGGCACCCGTGCCCCGGTCCACAGTCGAGCGGCTCCTGGCACTGGCCGCCCGGTCCGCCAGCAACTCCAACTGCCAGCCCTGGCAGGTCCACGTGGTGACCGGAGAGGCGAAACGCTCACTCACCGCGGCCCTCCTGCATGCCCATGCCGGCGAGGACGAGGGACGGGGTCGGGACTACACCTACCAGCCCCCGCAGGACGGGTGGCGCGAGCCGTTCCGGTCACGCCGACGCCGGTTCGGAGAAAGCCTCTACCGCGACGTGCTCGGGATCAGCGCCGAAGACACCACCGCACGTCTCGTCCATCACCGGCGCAACTACGACTTCTTCGGTGCGCCGGTCGGTATCGTCCTCACGACCAGCCGTCATCCGCAGCAGAGCGCCCTCGTCGACGCGGGCCTGTTCCTGCAGGCCCTGATGCTCGCGGCGCGCGGCGACGGTCTGGACAGCTGTCCCCAGGCATCGCTCATCGACTTCTCGCCGGTCCTGCGCCGGCACCTGCTGATCCCCGACGACCAGCTGATCGTCTGCGGACTCGCCCTCGGGTACGCCGACCCCGAGCACCCCCTGAACCAGCTGCGCATGCCGCGCGAGTCCGTCGCGTCCTTCGCGACCTTCCACGGAGACGACGCAGAGTAAGGGGCTTCAGGCCCCGTCGTTATCGTCCACGTGATCGTCTGCGTGCCATCCCCTCCCCGTACCCGTGACGGCACACATCGGCCGACCGCCTGGCGGCCACCGGCCGCACCCGTGCCCCGGACCACACCGCGGGCCGCCCCACGCCCGCCCCGGTGCGCCCACGGCCCTCTTGTCGTTCCTCCTTCTCCCCTTCCCCCTTCGCGCAGTCCCCGCGCGCCTGGCCGACCCGGCCCTCCGCTACTAGTGAAAGGTGGGATTCACCGTGTCCCCACAGGTTCCACGCGACGCCTCGGTGCGTCTCGGCGCTCTGATCGAGCAGCGATCCGTCGGCAGGTTCCATTACCTGCTCCTGGCCATGACCGGCTCGGTGATGTTCCTCGACGGCCTGGACACCCAGGCGATGAGCTACGCCGCCCGGTCGTCGCCCGGGAATGGCACCTGACCGCCTCCGCCCTCGGCTCGATCTTCTCGGCTTCGGTCGGCGGTCTCATGGCCGGCTATCTCCTGCTGGCGCCCCTGTCCGGCCGAACCGGCCACCGCAGGCTCATCATCTGTTCCGTCGCCTGGTTCGGCGTCCTGACGCTGCTGTGCGCCATCGCGAACAGTGCGCCACAACTGCTCGTCCTGCGGTTCTTGACCGGCGGCGGACTCGGTGCCGCGATCTCGAGCGCGGTCGCTCTGGCCAGTGAGTACGCGCCGGCGAGACGCCGTTCCACCTTTGGGCTCCTGCGGCGCGCCCTGGACGGCGGCGTGGTGCGCGCCGCGCTGCCCGAGCTGGCCGTTCAGCTCGGCATCTGGCTGCGCCGGCGGGGCCAGGCACCCAGCGCCGTGACCGTCACCGTGAGGTACGCCGGCAACGACTGCTGGGCCAACACCGGCCGTGACGCTCGCGAGGACCGCCTGGTGGCGGAGCAGGCCGTCGACCGCCTCCGAAGCACCTTCGGTGCGCGTGTCATCGGTCCTGCGACCCTCCACCGGCCCGTGTCCTGACCGCTTCGGACCGGCGCAATCTCGCCTTTGCCTGAGTTGTTCCGTTTCTCAGGGGCGTAGGTGTGACACTTTCGGCCGAGTTGGCTCTCTTATTCCTGGCGGACTGTGCCAGTCGCCCAGGACAGGAGAGGGATCCGAGCACATGAGTGGACACCGGCGCCGACCGCCGCAACGCTCCAGAGTCGGCAACCGTGCCGGCGAACAGACCAGGGGCCCACAGGCCTCGCGGCATGGTGCTCCGGCTGCCAAAGCGGCCACGGCACGCCGTGCCCGGAGACCGCCGCAGAAGAAGCAGTGGATCGACTACCCGCGGCACGGCATGACGGGCCCGCGCCGCTGGCTGCCGTCGCTGCGTCAGTTGCTGTCGCTGTTCCTGCTCTGCTTCGCCGGCGCGGCAGCGGCCGTCGGCTATGCCTACGCCACGGTCACCATCCCCGAACCCAACCCTTCGACGCTGCTGCAGAACAACGTCTACTACTGGTCCGACGGCACCGTCTTGGCGACGGACGGCAGCGTCAACCGGCAGAACGTGCCTCTCGCGCAGGTGCCCAAGGACGTGCAGTGGGACTTCATCGCCGCGGAGAACGCGTCCTTCTACACAGACCCGGGCATCGATCCGCAAGGCATCGCCCGCGCCCTCCTCCACATGGCCGAGGGCGATGAAGTCCAGTCCGGATCGACGATCACCCAGCAGTTCGTCAAGAACACCTACCTCGATCAGTCGCAGACGGTCTCGCGTAAGTTCAAGGAACTGCTGATCTCATCCAAGATCGGTGCCGTCATGTCGAAGCAGGAGATCCTCCAGGGGTATCTCAATACGTGCTTCTTCGGCCGTCAGGCCAACGGCATCCAGGCCGCGGCCCGCATGTACTACGACCTCCCGGTGCAGAAGCTCAATGTGAGCCAGGGGGCCTTTCTTGCCGCAGCGGTCAACCAGCCGAGCCTCTTTCAGGCTGCGAACTCCGACCCCACGGCCAGGGCGACGGCGGAGGCGCGCTGGTCCTGGGTGCTCGACCGGATGGTGACGACGGGCAGGCTGACGCCGGGCCAGCGCGCTCGATATGCGGCGGCCGGCTTCCCCACGCCGAGGGCGTGGGCCCCCGGTTCGGCATTCACCGGCCAGGTCGGCTACCTGGTGCAACTGGCGAAGTCGTATGCCGAAGCGCACGATCCGAGCATCACCGACAGCAGCCTGAGCCGAGGCGGTTACCAGATCCACACCACCTTCGACAGGAAGAAGACCGCGGCACTGACGCGGGCCGTCGAACGGGTCCGCAAGGAACGCCTCGACCCCGCACACCGATTGGTCGACCGTGACGTCCAGGTCGGAGGCGCCTCGGTGGATCCCGAAACCGGCAGAATCCTTGCTGTCTACGGTGGTCCCGGTTACGGTCACGCCCACTACTCGGACAACGCCGACACCTCAGGCGTCCCGGTGGGATCGACCTTCAAACCGATCGTCCTGGCGGCCGCGCTCCAGCACGGCGCCGTACTCAAACCCGGCGCGCCTGCGCAGCCGATCACCCCGGCCAGCAAGTTCAACGGTGACGACGGCATCAAGATCAAGGACCAGCAGGGCGACTTCGTCACGGATGACAAGGACCCCACCGGACTCCTCCACCAGCACAACGACACAGACGTCCGCTGGGGTTACATCTCCCTGCGCAAGGCGATGGAGCAGTCGGTCAACACGCCTTACGTGCAGTTGGGGGAGTACGTCGGCTACGGGAAGGTGGCGAAGACGGCGCAGGAGCTCGGCCTCCGCTCGGGAAGCCTCGCTGCCCCGAGCGCCGGCTTCTACATCGGTACCTCGACGCCGAGTGCGATTCGGATGGCAGGTGTCTACGCGACATTCGCCGTCAGCGGGATGCAGACCACGCCGTACTCGGTGGTCAAGGTGACCCACAACGGTTCGGCACGGCCCGGCTTCACCGCCCCCGCCCCCGTGCGGGCCCTGCCGGCGGCGGTCGCCGACAACGTGACCGACGTGCTGAGAGACGTCATCGCCCGGGGCACCGGCACCAAGGCCCAGGCTCTTGGCCGGACCGCGGCAGGCAAGACGGGCACCACCGACGACTACCGATCGGCCTGGTTCGTCGGCTACACCCCTCAACTGGCCACCTCCGTCGTCCTCTTCCGAGAGGACCCGAAACACCCGCAATTGCAATCCCTGATAGGCGTCGGTGGCCTGCAAAAGGTGTTCGGCGGCGACATCCCCACCGAGATCTGGACCCGGTACATGCGCGCAGCGCTCGCAGGCCTGCCCGACGCTGCCTTTCCCACCGCCGCCCCCCTCGGCCGGGGCACCGACGAACCCGGCGCTTCTCCGTCTCCGTCCACGCCTCCCCGCCAGAAGGGCGACACCACAGGAAAGAGGAAGTCCACCACCACCCAGCACACCCCGATAGCGACCAGGCCCACGTGCCACGGCCGCAAATGCCACTGATCGTGCGGGCATCGGGATGCTGGACCAGCCGCTGGGAGACAGTGGTGAACGTCTTCGACATCGCCTTCGACGGCCGTCTCTCGCCAGCACGTCAGTAACCTCAACCGCCCTGAATACACCGTTCGTTCGGCGCTGGCTCGCATCCGGTGGTAACCGTGCGTCGCATTCTCCAGATCGTGAATGCGTAGCTCGCGGTTCGACGCACGGCGTGCCCGCCGGTGTCCCGGCAATCCGCGCACTCTTGCAGAAGGCTGTGCGGACGGATCAGCCGACCCGCGCCCTGTGACCCCTTGTGCGGCCGGGTCTGAGGCGACCGGCCATACGACGACGGTGCGCCGGTGATCGGCCTGGTCGGTATCGCTCGGCCCGACGAGACAAGTCTCCTCGGCGAGGCCCTGGGAGCGCAGGCCGTCGCGGGAGACGGAGGATCCGAGGCCGGCGCAGGTGAGGTCGAGGTCGTCGTGCGGACCGGAATGGGAGGCGACGACGGCCTGTGCCGGGGCAGCTGGATCTCTCGTACGGCGGCCGGGGCTCCCGGCGGCAGCGGCACTTCGGCGGGGAGGCAAGCGGTGGCCCGGCCGTGGCCCTCGGTGAACAGCTCATGCTGGTATCGGGGAACTGAGACCACAGGAAGTGGGTCAGAGCCGCTTGGCATGGGAGCCGCCACCGAGGGTGCCGTTCAGTGGGAACAGGCAGCACCTCCATCGCGACGAGGCCTTCGGCCGGCTCGAGCACGGTTTCCGCGTCGGTAAGGGGTTGCTGCGCCCGCCGGGCCTCTCCCGGCGCCGCGAGGCAACGGTTCCGACCCCGTCCCCGGCGCCGGAACCGGACCGCGCACCGTCGTCCAGGTCGTCACCACTGGTCTGGCCGCACCGCTCGCCCTGCCCGCCTGCTGCCACATGACAGGGCACCACTACCTCGGGCCCGTCTCCTGTTCCGGGCGCGGGGACGTCTTCGACGGGCGCGATGGGACGGCCTCACCCACGTCGGCAAAGGCCGCGTCCAGGCATTCACGCGAGTCCGGCGCTCAGGAGCGTACGCAGACAGCTCCGCCGGTAGTCCGAACCGCAGCCGCATCAGCTGCCCTTCAACCGCCCCTCGGCGCTGCAGGTCGCCCCCCGGCGGGGCGCTTGATGACGTGCTCGCAGGCGACTACATGCTCGTCGTCCACGAGGACACCATGCCCGACGATCTCGCCGGCATTCGCTCTCTGGAACCGGACAAAGGCGGTTCTCGCCGCCCCCTTTCACAGTCCAACTGCGCCTGGTGCGGTCCCAGGGCTTTGAGCGCGTGGGTGATGCCCGTCAAGGCCAGGCAGAGCGAGGCAGGATGGATCCCAGGGTCAGCTCCGACATCGGACCACGGAGGCATGCGGGTGCGGAGGCCAGAGCGAAGGTGCGGGATCCGCATGCTTCGGCATGAACCACTTGTCCGTTTGTCTCCCGCTGCGAGACAACCCTTGCCAAGTCCGGTGAGAAGGGGGCCAGGAGTGTTTACGGGTGCAGTGCCTGGCGCAGGGTCAGGCCGTGGCGCTCGCGGAGTCGGCGGATCTCCCAGAGGGACAGAGCGGTGACGGTGATGGGGGCGCCCATCATGAAGACGACTCGGGCGAGCAGGGGGACTCCGGCATAAGCGCCGGTGATCACGTCCAGCAGAGCCAGTTCCCAGGACAGGACGATGGCGAGGCTCGGCGGTACGAGTTCGTGGATGTCGGCGGTGCGCAGGACGTGGACGAGGGACAGGCCGATGCCGTAGAGGGCGAAGCCGACGGACCAGGCGCAGGCGAGGATGAGGAGGATTTTGCCGGGCAGGCCGATGAGGTCGCGGAATCCTTTGGTGACCGGGTCGGGGGCCATGGCCAGGGGGAAGGTGGCCATGGCACCCAACAGGGCGCCGATGGAGGCCAGGGAGCGCAGGGCGCGGCGCAGGTACAGGCGTCTGAGCGGTTGTTGGGCGGCGGCCACGAAGACGCCGAGGACCACGGGGTAGGTGCAGATGAGGACCAGGACGCTGGTCCAGCTCTGGCTGAACCGGTCGGAGAGGGCGCTGCCGACATCGGCGGTGTCGCTGATCAGGCCGTAGGTGATGGTGAGCCATAGCCAGGCGGCGATGCCCAGGACGCTTCGCCACAACTGGAGCCGGCCGACGGTGGGGTCTTCGACGCGGTCCGGGCGTGAGGGGCGGAAGGCCCTCTGGGCGGCGTAGAAGGGATTGCGGACGCAGCGCAAGGCCCTCTGGCGTCGCGTCGGTTCCGGGATGGGCGGCATGCCGGGCGGCCGCGGTGCGCCGTAGGGGTGCGGGGGTTGGGGCCCCCAGCCGGCCGGTGGCTGCGGGGGGTAGGGGCCGCCTTGTGGTGGGTAGGGCGGGGCGGGGGAGGGGCCCCAGGAACCAGGGCCTGTCGGCTGCCCGTTGGGGCCGAATTGCGGGCTGCCGTAGCCGTTTCCTCCGTGCGCGTTCACGGAATTCCCCCATAGCTTCTGTCCGGTTGAGCGTGGCGGACCTTACGGGTGTCCGGTGCCGGACACACTTGATGTTCGAGGCCGTCGCACTACGAGGCGCACTCGTCAAGGTGCACTCGTTCTTGTTTCTGCCCACGGCCGCGAGTCATTCGATGGGCGGGCCGCCGGAAGGGCCGGCCCGCCGCACTCACAGAATCAGCAGCATCAGGTCTGGCACTGGGAGGTCGCGGCGCTGCTCCAGTTGGACCAGGCGCCCCCTGCGGGCCTGACATGGACGCGGATCTCGACCTTGACGTTAACCGGGCCGCAGACGCGGTCCGTGGAGCCGATCTCGACGGGGCCGACCGTGGACCGTCGCTGGACGACGGTACGCCCGTTGCCGATCTTCACCCAGTGACCGCCCGAGACGACGCGGAAGTACGCCTCGTACTCGACCCAGGCGGCGTGCGCGCGCGTATTCGTCAGCATCGTGTGCGCGGTGATGTTGCGGAAGAAGACGTGGCCGTCCTTCCACCGCTCCGCGCTGATACAGCCGTTACCGGAGATGCCCTGGGTCGAGACGGATCCGCCGCAGGCGATGGCGGTGGCGTGGGCGTCGGCGGGGAGGGCAAGTGCGGCAACGGCAGCAGCAGCCACGACGGTTCCCGTACGTTTCAGCATTCAGGTACTCCTTTGGATTGGGTGCGGTCGGCGAGCAGCAGGGCGAGGGGCCCACCGGGGAGGTGGAACCGGTCGTCCTGCGCGGCCTGGATCGCCTCGTTCATCGGCCACCAGGACAGCCCTAAGTCCTCTTCGGTGTCGTAGCGTTCCTGTGGTCCGAGCGTGAGGTGTCAGGCGAGGAACAGCGACAGGCGGGCGTTGTTTCCGAGGGTGATCGCGTAGGTGCCGAGAGTCTGCCACCGGGTGGCCTCGGCCCCGGCCTCTTCCCGGCCGTCTTTGGTACGGGCGGCGACCACGGAGGCGTCCTGAAGCTGGGGCATGGACTCGTTTCCGTGAGGTAGGCGGTGAGTTGGGCGCAGACGGATGACGTCCTCCGAGAGGTGAGCGGCAAGACGTGAGCCCTACTCCTTCGATGGCCGGCAAGCGCTGTGGTCGTTGTGCCGCCGACCATGTTGAGGCGTGGCGCCGCCCGAGTGCGGCGCACCCGGAGGAGTCCGGATTCGTTGGGCTCCCCTGCTGGATGAGCTACATTCTTTTGGCTCCGAAGTCCGGACGATTCCGGAGAGCGGACGAGAACGAGACGAGAACGACACGGGGGAAAGCGGCGTACATGAGGGGACCGGGCTCGCCACAAAGCTGGTTCATCGGCCGGTTGCAGCGGTTGCGGACGTCCGCGGGTTCACCCACCCAGGCGCAGCTGCTGGCCTACGACGACAACAAGGTCCTCACTCGGTCGTCGCTGTCGGACCTGCTGGGAGGCAAGTTCACAAAACCGCCCCCGTGGGAGCGGATCGCGGCCTACGCCACCGCGTGTGTCCGCGCCGCGCACGCCAGTCGAATCCAGCTTTCCCTCGAGGAAGAGCTTGCGCGGCTACGAGGTGAACATGCCACGCTCACCGACCTGTTCGAGACCAGTGTCCGGGAAGCCGGCCAATCCGCGGCACCTGCTTCGAGCCCGCCGCCCCGTCAGTCGACGTACCGGCTGCCGCCGCGCAACACCAACTTCACCGGCCGCGACGCCGCACTGCGGGAGCTACGGCAGCGTCTGACGTCGGGCAACGAGGGCGCGATGCACGTCGTGCACGGGCTGGGCGGTGTCGGCAAAACGCAGCTTGCTGTGGAGTACGCCTACCGGTACCGGTCCGAATACCGGTTCGTGGCGTTCGTGGACGCCGAGGATCCCGCTCTGGTGGCGTCGCAGTTCGCGTCGCTGGCCAGGGAGTTGGGACTGGCGGAGGTGAGATCCGAGCAGGTCATCTCACGTGTGTACGGCGAGTTGCTGGACCGCGGACCCTGGCTGATCATCTTCGACAACGGGGAGAGGCCCGGACCGCTGATGGGCGCCTTGCCGTCCGGTGACCTGCTGAGCAATGGCCACGTCATCGTCACGACCAGGGTGCGGGGTTGGTCGAGCAGAGCCGGCGTCATCGAGCTGGACGTGTTCACCAGGCGGGAAGCGGTGGATCTGCTGGCCCGGCAGGTGTGCGGCATGACCACGGAGGTGGCGGACCGGATTGCCGAGCACCTGGGGGACCTGCCGTTGGCCGTGGAGCAGGCGGCCGGGTACATGGACTACAACCAGACGGCGCCCGAGGAGTACCTGGCTCTGCTCAGATCGCGGTTGGAGGACATGATCGCGCTGGGTGAACTGGCGGACCGGCCGGAGGTCGTGGTCGCGACCCTGTGGCAGCTCAGCGTGCGAAGGCTTGAGGCAGAGCGTCCGCAGGCGATGCGGCTGCTGGAGCTGTGTGCCCTGCTCGCGCCGGAGCCGATCCCGCTGGACCTCTTCACCGGCAGTACGGAAACACTGGTTGCCGCCGCGGCCGACCCGGTGACGTGGGACATGACGGTCGGTGCCCTGGCCGGCCTGGGGCTGGCGAGGCGCGGGGCTTCCTCCCTGGTGCTGCACCGGCTGGTCCAGGCCGCCATCCGCGCAGCGATGCCGGACGACGTGCGCACCGACGCTCGCGTACGACTGTGCCGGGCGCTGATCGCCGCCGTACCACACGACATCCACGGTGACCCGGATGCGCGATCACAGTGGCAACGGCTGCTCCCGCACGTGCTCGTGGTGACCAAGGACGAACCCCCGGCCGAGTGCGCTGCGCAGGTGGCGACCCTGCTGAGGCTGGCGTCGGCGTTCCTCATTTCGATCGGGGACCATTCGGTGGCACTGCCCCTGTGTCAGCGTGCCTTGGCGATCCACGAGTCGCTCGAGAGCAATGCGGACATCGGCTTCGACCTGATCACCCTGGCGCAGATCCACCGGGACCGCGGCGCGCCCGAGCGAGCGCGTTCGGCGGCGGAACGTGCTCTGAGCCTGCACGAGTCCTGCCTGCCGGCGGACAGTCCCGCCATCGCGACCGACTTGGCCACGCTGGCACGCATCCGACACCTTCTCGGTGATAACGAGGCGGCGGTGCCCTTGGCCGAGCGGGCGCTGCGGATCGACGAGCGGGCGTACGGGCCGGACGACCCGTATGTGAGCTTCGACCTGGTGGCACTGGCGAGTGTCCACCTCGACCGCGGCGATCACGCCGTGGCGGTGCCACTGATCTCCCGGGCACTACGGATCCGTGAGGCCAGCTATGCGCCGGACCACCTGTACATCGGGTACGCCCTGCTGCTCAAGGCCCGCGCCGTACACGCGGTGAACGACCCGACCGCTGCGGCGCTCGCGCGCAGAGGCGCGCTGATCCTGAGCGCCCGGTTGGGCAGGGCCCACCCCAAAACAGAGGACGCCTTCGCACTGGCCAGTTGCCTGCTGCAACGCGACAGCGGCGAAGCACCCGGCGAAGCCCTTGCGGCGGGCGAGGCTTTCGACACGAAGAACGCACCCATCGTGGGCGCGCGTCAGTCACGGATGCCGAGGGCCGTGATCTGAGCCGTCGCAGAGCTGGGCCCTTCCCATGTCGCCGTCAAGGCGCTCGTGCAGGCGCGCGAGCAGGACGCCCATCGGGGCGAGGGCAAACGGCAGCAGTACGAGTGCGACCGCGATCGGGGTGATGACGACGAGGACGCCGGTGACCCACACGTTGTCATCGGTGGTGGTGCCGGCGAAGAACACGGCAGCACGGGCCCAACTGCGCGATCCGCAAGGGCTTTTGGCGCCGTTCGGACCGACGACGGTCGAGTGTCGCAGCCCGTGGTTCATGTACCAGGCGCGGGAGGGGCTGTCGCCGGTGGGACGGTCCGAGCTGGCCGTACGCCACGAGCCAGACACTCACCGCCCTGGCCAACCTGCTCATCGACTACCCCGCACAGTCCCATGTCGGCCGCGCCGACTACTACGCCACACTGCGCTCCTACGCTCTGACGCAGCGGAAGATCGGCGAGCCGTACGTTGCCGAGGCGCACCACCCCGATGAGGACCGCTGGATATACGACAGCCGTGGTCACAGCGAGGACTACAACCCTCCACCTTCAACGACCTGGTCCTTTCCGGGATGCTCGGCATCCGATCCCAGCCCGACGACACGGTTGCCATCGCGCCCCTCGTGCCGCCCGAATGGGACTACTTCGCCGTGGAGAATCTCGCCTACCACGGCCACAACCTCAGCGTGCTCTGGGACCGTGGCGGCGGACCTCGCTGAGACTCACGGCCCTACACGCGTCGGGCGGCGCCGTGGGGTCTCCGTCTGGCAGTCATGGCGGACAGCAGACCCCCGGCTCGCGGTCGCCGGTGGGCGGGCTCGCTCGGTGCGGTGGACGGCATCAACGTCATCAGTGGCGCTGGCTCCATGGCCTACGGCGAACGCCAGGGCCGTGGCGTGCGCACCGGCGGCTGGAGCGAACTCTTCAGCGGCGAGGGTTCGGCACAGTGGATCGCCGCACGGGCGCTCAACGTCTTCTCCCGGATGAGCGACGGTCGTCTGCCCGAAGGTCCTCTTGCGCAACTGTTGCGTGAGCACTTGCAGTTGACCTCGGACCTCGAGGTGATCGACGTCTTACTCAACCGCTGGCAGGGACACCGCAGTGAGATCGCGTCACTGACCCCTGGTGGTCGAGGCGACTCGTGCGGGCGACACGGAGGCCGACGCCATCCTTGCCGAGGCCGGCAGGGAACTCGCCCTGCTCGTGGACAGCACCCGACGCCAACTGGGTTTCTCCATCGGGGACGTGGTCCTCGTCTCCTACTCCGGCGGGGTCTTCCGCTCAGCCCGTGTGCTCGACGGGTTCACTGCCGCGCTCTATGCCGGCGAGGCCAGGTACAAGCTGCGGCAGCCCTTGTTCGAACCGGTGGTGGGTGCCGCGCCCTACGCGGCCAAGCTCGCCGGTACCCCTCTCGGCACCGAGGCCCTGGCGGCTCTGCGCGCCGACTCGGACGTCACCACGACGGAGAGCGGTGAGGGCGATGCGTGAAAAGCGAACCTGGATCCTCTACGCGGGCCTGTTGGTGCTGTTCTGGGGAGTCTGGGGAGCGTTCTCCAGTCAGCCGACCGAGCGGTACGGCTATCCGGACGAGATGATCTACGTCATCTGGGCCTTCACCATGCTCGTCCCGGCCGCGGTCGCGCTGCGCCGGGAGAAGTTCGATCGCCGCCCCATCGCCGCGCTGTACGGACCTGTGGCCGGACTCACCGGCGCGGGCGGTCAACTCCTGCTGTTCCAGGCGCTGTCCAACGGTCCCGCCTACCTGATCTTCCCGGTGGTCTCACTCTCCCCGGTGGTCACCGTCCTGATGGTCGTGGCCCTGCTCCGGGAGCGCATGACGACGTCGTCCCGCAGGGATCACCACTTGTCATAACCGCCCGGACATCGCCGATTCAACCTGAGTATCCGCCAAGTGGAATTGCTCGAAGCCAACACGCCAGGGCCGCTCAACAACGTCACGGCCAGTCATATCAGCTGGATACGGATTCAAGCCTTTTCAGGGTGCGGTTCGTTACGTACCGGCGATGACGGAATGGCGCCCTCCATGGTGTAGTCGAGCGGTGGCCCGATTCGAAGGAATTCGGAAGAACACCGGAAATCGCTGGAGATACGGCGAGGACGAAACCTCCGCCAGGGCGGCCGGGCCCTCTCGGCTGACGGACGTCGTGGTCGCGCTGCTGCTGGCGGTGGCCGATGCCCTGGCACTGGCGGGTATCGCTCTGATCATGGTCCTGGCCGGTCTGGCAAGCACGGGCGACGGCTTGTCGGGGGCTCAACGGCCTCATCCCGGAGTCTCGTTCTCGGGACTCGCCCTTGCCTGGGCGATTCCCGCCGCGCTCGCAGTCTCCACGTTCGTCCACGCAAGACTGCGGATGCCGATCGCCGCCACGGTCCAGGGACTGTTCCTCATCGTCGGGATCGTGCTCGCTCTCGCCGAGACGAACATGTTGCTGTCGATCGCCTGAACTGGGTGCCGTGATCGGCGTGAACGATCACGCCCGGCTCAGGGCGGCGGTTGCGGATGGCCATGTCCAAGGCGTTGACCACGAGGGTGGAGTCCTGCTTTGAGTCGATGGACCAGCCCACGATCCTGCGGCTGAACGCGTCCAGGACCGCCGCGCAGTAGACCCACCCTTCCCTGGTGCGGTGTTGCGTGATGTCGGTGACCCACAGCTCATCGGGACGCAACCGATGGAACTTGCGATTGACCAGGTCCTCGGCGGTGACGACGCCACGCAGTCCTTCACGCGCACTGGTCCGGGCACGCCGTGGATTCTGGCCTGCGTCATGAGTACCGACACGGTTCTGGAGCAGACCCGGATGCCCATGGTGAGTTCGGCGTGGACACGGCGGTGGCGGTAGGTGCCACGGGAGACGACGTGGACCTCCCGGATTAGCCCGGTCAGCCAGTCTCGCCGTAGCTGCCGAGGGGTGGCCGGTGTGCGCTTGTGCTTGTAGTAGTTCTGCCGGGCGACTCCAAGGGCCCGGCAGCATCGGTCGATCGGTGCCCCGGCATCGACGAGTCGGTCGATCACCGGGTAGAGCCTTTTGGGCGGGGCTTGTCCTCGCCGAGGAACTTCGCCGCCTGCCGGACGATCCCCAGCTCGGTTTCCAGCTCGCGGATCCGCCGACGTGCAGCCCGCAACTCAGCAGACTCGCTCGACGGCGTGCCCGGTCGCCGCCCATGTCGATGTGGTCTTGCCGCAACCACTTCGCCAACGTGACGGGATGGATACCAAGCTCGACCGCGGTCTGCTTGGCCTGCCTGCCGGCGCGGACAGACCAGCGCGATGGCACGCGCCCGGAACTCCGGCGGACAGGGGCGAGGCGTGACTGCCAGCTTTCCGTGAAGGGCTGTCAGTTAGCCACCAGAACTGGAACCTGAGAGGTGGGGCAGGTCAAGATGTCACCCGGACCTGCGCCAGACCCGTCTTTGGACACCGCGCTTTGCGTGTTGTCGCCAGCGGGACCTCACGGCGGATCAGCGCGGATTCCTCCCACGACGCGACGTCCGTCACACGCGTCCAGGCCCACCGCTGCCGAAAGCGCCGCTCGATCCTGGCATCCAGCGGCGACGGCTCTGGTCTTCACTGCGACGGCTGCCCGAGTGATGGAGCTGGTACGGCCTGAGCCGCGGGCTTCCCTCCGCCGCCAGTGGGATCTCATCGGGCTCTCGTTCCTCGAACACCTCATGAACGGCGCCGGTGGCGGGAAGCATGCCGTGCTCATCAGCATGGGGGCGGGGAGGCTCGTTCTCCATCACTCTCACGCCCATACACACGGCCCATACCAGTGCGCCTGCGACGACCACCCCGATGAGGGCGATCGTTGAGTGGAGCGCCTGCGAAGACGCAGCCAACAGTTCGTGCGTTGCCATAGTCATGAACTGATTATTTCCCTTCGAATAGAATAAAGCGCTATAAATATAGGCGGGTTGATGGGATGTGGATTGCGGCTTGTCGGTTTGTCAGACCTTCCGCTTCGCCGTCTCCGCCCCTTCGATCTGGCGACCAGGGCTCCGCCTCAACGTCTTTAATGGCGAGGAAAGGCGACGCCCGGGAGACCAGGGCCAAGCGACCTACGAGAGGAGCCCGATAGCATCCCGGCGGTGACGGACCCAACGGCTCCCACCACCCACACGGAGGCGACACGAGCGCGAGAAGGGCAAGGCACATGAGCGACGATGGACTGGCCGATGCGGAATTTCCTGTCGATACGGAGGACTTGCGTCGCAGGCTTGACGAGCAGGCGGTCGCAGTCCGTCGTCGGAGCGCCGAACACACCATGTCCATCCCCTGTCTGCCATGCCTCCCAACTTCTCCTGCAGTTGCGGTCTCTACGTCACGAGGGGAGGGACACCGGTGCCCCTGACACCGGCGGACAGCACGACCGAGACCGCCGTGCACCGCACCACAATGATCGGCGAACCCTCTCTTCACGACGCGGAAAGCCTGTAGCGGATGAGGTTGGTCCAGCGATATCCCTGGCTCGGATTACGCGCGGTTCGACGCTGGCGTCAATGCACAGGTCGGCTTCGAATACCGGGACGGTTGGCGTCACGAGACGGGCGTACTCCGGATGCTCGTCGATAAAGGAATGCACGACCGGGCAGATGATCGTCACCGTCCGTCTGGAATCGGCGACGTCATCGAGTGCGCCCGCGATCAGCTCTCCGGCCACCCCATGATGCTGATACCCCGGTTCCACTGCGATCGAGATCATCGCAACCCTGCCGCCCGCCGACTGGTGGGCCAGGGTCCCGATGCGGTCCGATCCGAGCCATGCGTCGTACGCTTTTGACTCCGCATCCTCGCCACACGGACATCGATGTCTGTGTACTCATTCCTATCCATGCCATGACCGCGCCCAAGAGGAGGCGATTCTTACTTGTATGAAACGCCGAAGAACAGGTGCTGACGCCCCGAATCCTGGCTGACAGGATGTCGGCGCCTGTCTTCTTTGAGACCTCACAGGTCAGAAGGAACTGAGGCATCCGCTCCACGAGGCCCGGACTCGCCTCAACTAGCGAGTCCGGAACCGCGTACGCACT
The DNA here is from genome assembly GCF_044457745.1 of Streptomyces sp. NPDC050534. Taxonomy (NCBI): domain Bacteria; kingdom Bacillati; phylum Actinomycetota; class Actinomycetes; order Kitasatosporales; family Streptomycetaceae; genus Streptomyces; species Streptomyces sp. NPDC050534. Next base: position 22,459 of record NZ_JBITHF010000023.1, on the reverse strand, counting down.
GCATTGGAGGGTGAGCCTCCAGCAGTTCCTCGATCCGCCCGGCCAGCAGCGTCCGCTGGTCAAGCACGGCTGTGAGCGATGTGGCCAGGCTCGGGACGATCAGCGAGGCGGCGTCGGTGCCTGGGACCGTAACGGTCTGCTCGTCCAGGGCGGCGAAGATCTCCTCGACCAGACGCTCGGCCATCCTCGGTGCCTTCGGCCGCAGCAGGGTGACCAGGCGGCGCCTGCCGGCCTTGCGTATCTGGGCCGGGGAGCCGAACCGTTCCAGCAGGGTAAGGACGGCCGGGTGTTGCAAACGGTGGCCCCAGCACCCGCTCCAGCGAGGGATGGATCTGAGTCAGCAGGCCGTGGAGCCGGTTGGCGACCCGGGTGGCTTCGCCTGCGAGGTCGTCGTCGAATCCGACGATCATCTCCAGCTCGGCGATCGTCTCGTCCTCGCCGTCGATCGCCCGCAGCGTGTGAGGCATCGCGCGTGCGGCGTCAGCGATGATGAACGCGTCCCTCGCGTCGTTTTGGCTTCGCCGGGATATGTCGACGACTTGGGCGGGGGTCTCGGCGGCGGGCTGACCGCGCCAGGTCGTGTCGGCGTAGGCGGCGGGGTCGAGGACGGTGGTTTCCGGGGTGCCCGCGGTGGCAGCGCGTCGCCGGCAGTCCTCCTCGCCCTGACGGCCGCCGCGACCTCCACGATCAGGCGCGGCTCCGGTGCCGTCCAACTCGGGCACCGCATCGCGCTGTCCACGGTGCTGATTGACGCCCTGCATCCGGGCCGCATCGACCTGGGCCTGGGCCGCTCGGGCGGCCGGCCGCCAGGAACCCAGACCACCGCACCGTCGACCGCGACGCCCGTTGTGGACGGCCGGACACCGAACTACCTGCTTGTCCCATCGCGCTTGACCTTCGAGCACATGCTCGGCTTGCCGCGGATTACCCTGCAGCGCACAGCTGGCGCTGCGAGGTGAGCCAGGCAACCCGTCGCTGCAGTCCCGGTGGCCGCCGTGACCGGCCGTCTGACTGTTCGGGAATTCGAAGTCGCCCGGATTCCAACGGTCCTTGAGCAGCTGCCGCGCTGCCCCGGTCCCCTATGCGTTCGATGGCCACGCTGGGCCTGCCGCCTGGCGGACACCGCACGGAGCCGGCCGTCGCACACCGTGCTGGAACGGCGCCCGCGGGAAGGTGTGGCCGGCCCGGGACTTCGGTCTTATCGCGCGCTCCACAGGCGTCCGTGGCGGCGGTCTCGTGCCACGGCGGCCCGCTCGCGCGCCGCGCGCACGGCCGTCGTCAGACTCGCGATGTCGTAGGCGCCGTGGTGGCGGCGGCCGTTGATGAAGAACGTGGGTGTCCCCGCGACCCCGCTGAGGTCGGCGCTCTCCACGTCCTCGGCGATGCGGCCGGCGCCGACCCTGGCCACCACGTCCGCCTGGAAGCGGTCCACATCCAGCCCGATCGCCGCGGCGTGGGCCGACAGGTCGGCGAGCATGAGGCTGCCCTGGTGGGTGAGGAGGAGGTCGTGCATCTGCCAGTAGTTCCCCTGGCGCGCGGCGGCCTCGGCCGCCTCGGCGGCGAGCCGCGCGTGCGGGTGGATGTCGGCGAGAGGGAGATGCCGCCACACGTAGCACACGTCTTCGGAACCGCTGAGCAGATCCCGGATCACCGGTTCGGCCAGGCCGCAGTAACGGCACTCGTAGTCGCCGTACTCGACGACGGTCACGGCCGCCGACTGCGGCCCCCGCACGTGGTCGCGTGCCGGGTCGACCGGCACGGCCAGGTCCACGATGGCCTCGGCCCTGCCGACGCGCGCACGAAGCCGCGTGGGCTGCGGAAGCAGGTTGACGGCCCCGTTGATGACCCAACTGAGGGCGAACGAGACGACGACGGCGCCCAGCACACCTGCCGTGGCCTCGTCGAGCTCGGCGCCGCTGAAGGCGCGTGAGGCGATGAGCAGCGAGACGGTGAAGCCGACACCCGCCAGGGCGCCACCGGAGGCGACCGCACCCCACCCGGCCGGGGGCCGGACGCGCCCGCGGCTCAGGCCCGTCGCCGCGGCCGACGCGCCCACGATCGCGAGAGGTTTGCCGACCACGTACGCGAAGAAGATGCCGAGGGTGATAGGGGACGTGGCCGCCCGGGACAGCAGGCCGGAGTCGACAACGATCCCCGCGTTCGCCAGCGCGAACAACGGGACCACCACGTAGCTCGCCCAGGGGTGGAAGAGCCGCTGCATGCGCTCGTTGGGCGAGAGTGCCGAGGCGAGGCCCTCCCGTACCACGCGCGCGGCCTCGGGAGTGGGCTGCTCGCGGAAGCGGCGAAAGAGCCCGCTGGTGCGCTCCAGGTCCCCGCGCGAGGGCGGGCCCGCGTAAGTGAGCAGCCCCATCGCGAGCCCGATGATGACCGGGTCCACGCCGGAGCGGGCCAGCGCGACCCACGCAGCGACCGCGAGGAGCCCGTACACCGGCCCTCGCCGCACCCTCAGGGCCCGCGCGAGCAGCACGGCGCCGAACAGGCCCGCCGCCGCCAGCAGGGGCGCGGCCCTGACGCGGCTGCTGTAGGCGCTTGCGATGACGACGAGGGCCAGCAGGTCGTCGACGACTGCGATGGTCAGGATGAAAACCCGCAGGCCGGCCGGCACGCGGGCGCCGAACGTGGCCAGCATGCCGAGGGCGAAGGCGGTATCCGTCGACATCGCCGCCCCCCAGCCGTGCGCCGACGGGTGCCCCGCATTGAGGGCGAGGTAGATCCCGATCGGGATGAGCATTCCGCTCACTCCTGCGGCGAGCGGGAGCGCCACTCGCTTGCGCTCCCGCAGCTCGCCCATGTCGAACTCGCGACGGGCCTCCAGGCCGACGACGAAGAAGAACACGGTCATGAGGCCGTTGTTGACGAGCTCGTGCAGCGACAGCGAAGCGCGGTGGGGGCCGGCCTGCAGGGCGACGTGCGTGCTCCAGAACGATGAGTACTGCGTGGGGGCGGCGTTCGCCCACGCCAGGGCGGCGACGGCGGCCGCCAGGAGGACGACGGCACTGGCTGCCTCAGTGTGCAGGAAGGCGCGCAGTGGGGAGCGGGCGGCGTCGTCGCACCTCGACTGGCCAGAGAACGTGGGGGGACTGGGCGGGAGGTTCATGGCACCGTCTGGGGGAGAGGAGGGGCGAAGGGAGGTCGCGTCCCGCAAGGGGACCGTCCGGCACGCCGTGCCGCGCGCCCGGCCTTCTGCAGCCCGGCGGCACTGCCGCCGGCGGGCGCGGGCCGGCTCACTGCGTCGTCTCTGGGGCGTCGGCGCGCACGCCGCTGCCCGGTTCCTCCTCGAAGGGGGCGGGCGAGGAGAGCGAGGACCACAGCAGGGCAGCGGCATAGGTGCGGTAGGGAGCCCAGGGAAGGGCGCGGCGCCGGGTGTCCTCGATCTCTGGCATGGTGTCGAGCTGCCAGGCGCGCTCGATCGCCCGGCGGATGCCGATGTCCTCCGCGGGCAGGACGTCGCTCCGTTTCAGCTGGTGGATGAGGAACATCTGGGCGGACCACAGACCCACCCCCCGCACGGCGGTGAGGTCGGCGAGCGCGGTGGCGTCGTCGACGCCGGCCATGTTCTCCAGGTCGATGGCGCCCTCCGCCTGCCGCCTGGCCAGGTCGTGGAGGTAGGACGCCTTGGCTTGGGACAGCCCGCAGGCTCGCAGCCGGTCCTCGGGAAGGGCGAGAAGCCCGGCCGGGGTGACGTCGCCGCCCATAGACGCCGAGATCCGCCCGAAGATCGTCAGGGCTGCCGCGGTGGAGATTTGCTGGCAGACGATGTGGAGGGCCATCGCGGCGAAGTTGGACGACGCGGGGTAGCCGCGCCCCTCCCGGGTGAAAGGGTCGGGCTGGCCGACGCTCCCCACCAGCTGCTTCAGGACGGGGTCCGCGGCGGTCAGGTGTCCGTAGGCGGTTGCGAGGGCCATGGCTGCTCCATGCGCTGTCGTGGTGGAGGGGCGGCGGGTCCGCCGTCGGCGCGGTCGCCGTTCCTCCTGGCTACCGGACGGGTGTCGCCCGGGCGCCTAGCGCCCATCTACGCCGCGTCTACGGCAGGCTCCCAGCCGTGCGGCTCCGCCTGCCCCGCTCCCGTATGTATGCGGTCCGGAGCCGGACGATCCGTCAGCCGGGTGAGCCCTGTCGCCCTGGTCGGGACGTGTGGGGCGACGATTGCCCGGCATCGGCCTTCGGGTCGGTCCGTACCTACGTGTACCGAGACCGCGTGTGATCCTCACGTTCGATCACCTGGATCGAAGTGATCGAGGTGGCGCTCCGCAAGAGCGGTTCACCCGGCCGCATGGGCGAAGAACGGCAACGGCGTCCGCCCCCCTTCGAAGAGCCGTCCCCGCCGGGTCCTTCACCCACGGTAGATCGCACATGTATGCCGCGGTGCTTGATTTGCGCTCACGGCACGGCGGGCACGTGGCCGAGGCCGATCGATCAAACCCACGGAGGCGACGGTGGCGAAAGTACAGGTGGCCGACGCGGCCGTAGGGCGCCGACAGGGCGCGGGCAGGGTGGTGGAGTGGCTGACCACCACCGACCACAAGAGGATCGGGACCCTCTACCTGACGACCTCATTCGTGTTCTTCCTGGTCGGCGGCGCTTTCGCCCTCGTCATGCGTGCTGAACTCGCGCGCCCTGGCCTGCAGTTCCTCTCCAACGAACAGTTCAACCAGGCCTTCACCGCGCACGGCACCATCATGCTCCTGGTCTTCGCCACCCCCCTGTTCGCTGGCTTCGCGAACTGGATCATGCCGTTGCAGATCGGTGCCCCGGACGTGGCCTTCCCCCGGCTGAACATGTTCGCGTACTGGCTCTACCTCCTGGGTTCCCTGATCGTACTGTCGGGATTTCTCACCCCCGGCGGTTCCGCCCACTGGGGGTGGACCGGCTACGCGCCCCTGTCGAGTGCGCTGCGGTCACCCGGCGTGGGCGGCGACCTCTGGATCATGGGTCTGGCCCTGTCGGGCTTCGGGACCATTCTCGGCTCGGTCAACTTCATCACGACCATCATCTGCATGCGCGCGCCCGGCATGACCATGTTCCGCATGCCGATCTTCACGTGGAACATCCTGCTCACCGCAGTTCTGGTCCTCATCGCCTTCCCGACGCTGGCGGCAGCTCTCCTCGCCCTGGAGGCGGACCGGAAGTTCGGCGCGCACGTGTACGACGCCGTCAATGGCGGGCCACTGCTGTGGCAGCATCTCTTCTGGTTCTTCGGTCATCCCGAGGTGTACATCATCGCCCTGCCGTTCTTCGGCATCGTCACCGAGATCCTGCCCGTATTCAGCAGGAAGCCGGTCTTCGGCTACATGGGCCTGGTCGGGGCCACGATCGCCATCGCCGGCCTTTCGGTGACCGTCTGGGCGCACCACATGTTCGTCACCGGCGGGGTCCTGCTGCCCTTCTTCTCGTTCATGTCTTTCCTGATCGCCGTCCCCACGGGCGTGAAGTTCTTCAACTGGACCGGAACGATGTGGAAGGGATCCCTGTCCTTCGAGACACCCATGCTCTGGTCCATGGGCTTCCTCGTCACGTTCCTCTTCGGCGGCCTGACCGGTGTTCTGCTCGCTTCCCCGCCCCTGGACTTCCACGTCTCCGACTCGTACTTCGTCGTGGCGCATTTCCACTACACCCTCTTCGGCACCGTGGTGTTCGCCATGTTCGCAGGCTTCTACTTCTGGTGGCCGAAGTTCACGGGCAAGATGCTCGACGAGCGGATCGGGAAGATCCACTTCTGGACCCTCTTCGTCGGGTTCCACTGCACGTTCCTCGTTCAGCACTGGCTGGGCGCAGAGGGAATGCCACGGCGCTATGCCGACTACCTGGCGGCCGACGGGTTCACCGCCTTGAACACCGTCTCGACGATCGGGTCCTTCCTGCTAGGCGCCTCCATGCTTCCGTTCCTCTACAACGTGTGGAAGACCTCGCACTACGCGCCGCGTGTGGCCCACGACGACCCCTGGGGATACGGCCGCTCCCTTGAATGGGCCACCTCCTGCCCGCCGCCACGACACAACTTCCTGTCCCTGCCCACGATCCGCTCGGAGTCCCCGGCGTTCGACCTGCGCCACCCCGAGGTTGCGGCCCTGGAGCGCAGCGCGCGCTGACAGTTGCTGGACAGGCGCCCCATCGGTCTGCGGACACGGCAGCGCACGGGTGTGCGCACAGGCCGTCGGCGCACCCGGACCGGCCGGGGCACCGTGGGCGGCTCGCGCGGGGTGACCGCCGCCTGGACGAGGTGCCGCGCCGGTTCGGCGACGTCGCGTAGATGCCGCGTCCATTCCGGGACGCTTGGATGAGGGACCCGGGCCACTGCAGCAGGGCGGCGCCGGAGAAGACGAGACGGCAGGGAGACCCTGATGACGGCAGCAGATGGCGCTTCGGCGTCGAGCGATCCAGCAGACTTCAACCCCTTGCGCCCCGAAGAGGAGTACGACGAGGACGAATTCGGCGAGGACATCCTCGATGAGGGGTACTCGCCTCCCGAGCGGCCCCTCGGCGTGTCCGAGTGGGGGCTGACCGCCAGAGAGGGGGCTTCCCACGAAGACTTGACCCACCGTCTGAGGCGCGAGGTCCCCGAATTGAGCGCGCGGGACGAAGGCGACGGATTGGGCGACACCGTCGGCACCGACGGAGAACTCCTCGATGACCAGGTCGGCGACGAGCGCGCAGGCCGCCTGGTCGGCTGGGACACGGACGGCGACGTAGGCTTCGACGACGACTACACGGCCCGGGACGTCGGCATCGATGGCGGTGCGGCCTCAGCGGAGGAGGCAGCCATCCACGTCGTCCCCGACCGCGACGGCGGATGACACCAGTCCCGTGACGGACGGCCGGAGGCGATGTCGGGCCGTGTGGCGCGCGACCGCCGGCTCCGGCCGACCGCCCGCACGAGCCCCCTTCACACGCACCGCGCTCACGCCGCCAACGCGCCGGATCCCCGACGCCCGTTGCTGCACGGACCCCGGTCAGAGACTGGCACGCGGAAGTGCTGCGCGCCCAACTGGTCGCGCGAAGCCACCGGGTGGGCTGAAGCGGGCCCTGCCCGGCACGCCGCCGACATCCTGCATGAGACGACAGGTAAGACGACCGCACCTTGCGACGCCAAACCCACCACAGACCCCGCACACCTCCTGCCCGACCGTTGAGGACGCCCAGAAATGACGATCATCTCTCACAGGTTCCACGGGCGTAGAGCTGCTCCCGGGAAAAGCTTGCGCCAGGCCAGTGCGAGAACATCGGCTTTTCCGTGCTGTCGGCCGGTCCCATGCCCCGCGTGGCCCGAGACACGTGCGAGCTGGCAATCATCACCACGGAAGTCGGGAAGCGCCACGTCTGGGACTGGTTCGCTCTGACGGTGCTGTCGTCGGACACCCCGAGCGTGGACCTCCACTTCGTCATCAAGTGGTCGAAGTTCAAAACTCGTTGGCAAGGGGTGTCCCAGGACGTCGCGCTCGCCGACGTCGAGACCGTGGCCGAGTACGCCCTCGTCGCCTCCTGCGGCGGATACACGACGAACCTGCCACTCGAGGGCCTCCTGGACGGCAAGGCGTGGCTCGTGGCCGGGCACGACGGCGAGGATCTCGCCCCCGGGCACGGAGGCCCCGTTCGGCTGCAGGTCCCGCACCTGTATCTGTGGAAGTCCGCCACGTGGTCCACGCCACCCACGTGCGCGACGACGACACACCGGGGTTCGACGACACACCGGGGTTCTGGGAGAGCGCCGGCTATCACAACTAGGGAGACCCATGGCGAGAGCAGCGGCAATGGGGAGACTGGGCGACCGACTGCGCTGGAGGGTCGCCGAGGTGACGGGACGGCACGTCGAGTCGCCGACGGCCGTCACCCTGACCCTGGATGTGCCGGGATGGCCCGGCCATCTCGCAGGCCAGCACGTGGACGTCCGCTTGACTGCGGAGGACGGGTACAGCACGCAGCGCAGCTACTCCATCGCATCGGCCCAGGACGGCACACGCGTGGAGCTGACGGTCCAGCGAATCGCCGACGGCGAGGTCTCGCCCTACCTGGTCGACGAGCTGGTTCCCGGCGACCGGCTGGAGCTGAGGGGCCCGGTCGGCGGCTGGTTCGTGTGGCGGCCGGAGCAGCATGAGCCGGTCCTTCTGGTGGCCGGAGGTTCCGGGCTGGTACCCCTGATGTGCATGATCCGAGCCCGGCATGCCGTCGGCAGCCGGGTCCCGTTCCGGCTGATCTACTCGCTTCGCTCACCACAGGAGCAGCTCTACGGCCCTGAGATGCAGCGGGGCGCGCCCGGGCTGGACGTGACACGCATCTACACACGGGAGGCCCCACAGGAGGCCGTGCGCCCCGCGGGTCGCATCACTCCGGAGGACCTGGCGCGCCATGGCTGGCCGCCGGACTTCGAGCCGCTCGTCTACGTGTGCGGCCCCACGGGCTTCGTCGAGAAGGCGGCCGCCTACCTGGTGCTGCTCGGGCATGCTCCCGAGCGCGTGCGAACCGAGCGCTTCGGCGGCTGAGGAGGCCGAGATGACATCGCAGGACAAGGCGCCCCCCGGCGTAAACGAGACCTACGTGGACGGCAACGCTCTGGCCGGGCCACTCGCTGAAATCTTCGCCGTGGACCTTACCGCGGCGACCAGCCGGTGCGCCCACTGCGGTCGCACCGGGCCGGTCGCCGGCCTGCGTGTGTACGCGCAGGCCCCGGGACTGGTCGCCCGGTGCCAAAGCTGCGGACAGGTGATGATCCGCTTGGTGAGCACAGTGGGAACGAGCTGGCTCGACATGCGCGGCGTCACCGTAGTGTGTATCCCCACGGGCGGCTGACTTACAGGCGCCGCGCCCCCCGGCATGTACCGCCCATGTCCGGGGGACGGTCCGCCGTCACGCATCTACTGCACCGCTGCTGCGCGCGGCCACACACGCACGGCCGTTCGTCCTGGGCCTGTCCGAAGCCGGTGTGTCGGTGTGGACCGGAGAGAGTTCGCTGGCGCCGCGGGCACGGGTGCGACCCCGACCACTCGGAACAGGGTCGCCAGCACTCAGGGCCACCATCCGATGGGTTCCTGCTTCACTGCGCAGACCTCGAAGAGCAGCTCGACGTCATCGCCCGCGAACCAGCCGGCCGCCTCAATGCCCGGGGTCCGCAGCGGGCTCCATTCTGAACGCTTCAGTACGGAGCGCCCTGCCACCGTCACCCGCTCTGGATCCTGTGGTCCCGGTGCGCGCTCGCGGCGCACTGCGTCGACTACGAGCGGCTGCGTGACACCCCTGAGCGACAGGTTCCCCACGAGGCGGAACAGACCCGCGTCCTGGACTTCGGCCGAAGAGGACCAGAACGACACGAGCGGATGCCGCTCCGCGTCGAGGAAGGCGGCTCCGCACATGCGTGCGTCCCGTTCCTCCGAACCCGTGTCGAGACTCGACGCCGTCGCGTACAACGCGAACGCTGTCCGCTCAGGTTGCTCGCGGTCCAGTGTGAGCGTGCCCGCAACGTGCCGGAACACGCCGCGAAAGCCGGCGGACGCACGGTTACGGGCGTGGAGACTGACGCTGCTGTCGTCCGGATCGATGAGGTAGGTCGCGACACCCGCTGCGGGCTCCACGGCGCGCGACTGGGTTCCTGGTCCGCTGGTCATATCGGCCTCCGTCATCTCTCCCACGTCGTTGATGATTAGCGGCGCACGCCTCCGGAGCCCTTACCGGCCGTCGGCCTGGAGGTCTGGAGGCATGGAAGCCGCATGCGGGAGTGGCGAGGCCCGGGAGCCCTGTGTGCTCTGGCCAGGGGGTGCCGTCGGGAGGGGGACAGCCGCAGGATTCTCGGTGCATGAAAGTGGGATTGATGGTGACCTTGCGCGGGGGGCAGCGAAGGGGAGGCGATCCGGGACAGGGCCATGGAGACGGCCTGTTCGCCGATGGACAGTGCCGGCTGGGCCATGGCGGTCAGCCGGAGGTGGAAGAGGTCTGCCCACTCGAAGTCGCCGAACGACGCGAGGGCCATGTCGCCCGGGACCTTCAGGCCGGCGTTGCAACAGAGCGCGCATGGCGCCGAAGGGCATGCGGTTGTTGCCCGCGACCAGAGCAGTGGGTGGTTCGAGAGGGACAGAAGCTGCCGGAGGGCGGTCTCCGCCCCGTCCTCGCTGGGGTCGCCGTTCGCTTCGTAGTCCGGGCGGACTTCGATGCCGTTGCGGCGCAGCCCCAGCCGATAGCCGGCGTGGCGCTCGACGGTGGTGGTGAGGCCGACCCGTCCGGTGGGCATGGCGCTGCGGGTGTGCCCGATGGACGTCAGGTGATCCACAAGTACTGCGATGGATTCGGTGTTGTCGACGCCGACTTGGTCGATGTCGGCGGGAACGAAACGGTCGATGGCGATGACGGGGATCTCGACCTGTGGGCGTAGCGGATGGCCTGAGGTCCGCCGGACGAGGCAGCCAGGATGATCGCGCTGACCCTGCGGCGCAGCAGTTCACTGACCGCCTTCACTTCCATGTCGGCCTCGTCGTGGGTGTCCGCCGGCAACACCGAGTAGCCGGCGGCCGAGGCGTGACGGTCGACGCCGTGCACGACGTCGCCGAAGTACGGGTTGGACAAGGCGGACGTGGCCAGGCCTATGCTCCCGTACCCGGTGCCGGCCGGGGCGCGGGCGACCGATCGGGCTGCACCCGTCTCGGCCGATCCGCCGGCCGCGACAGGACGGCGGCCACGCGTCGCCCACCCTGGTGGCGAGGTCCGCCAACGGGCGCCGGACGGGGCCCGCCGTGTGCACCGCCCGGGCTGTCACCAACCAGGGCATCGCCGTCCTGCCCACGCGCCCGGTGCCGGCCAACGAGAGGGCAGGTCGATCGACGGTGCGTGACCTTACGGACGAACGCGGATGACGGTCTTCCCCTTGACCCGCTCGGTCGGGTTGAACGCGGCGACAGCGTCGTCGAGAGTCGGTGTGGTGCCGATGTTCGTCCGCAGTCGTCCGTCCCGCACGCGCTGGACGATCTCACCCAGTTGAGCGCGGTCGGACTCGACAACGAAGTCGATCGCGAGGCCGTTGGCGGGCCGGGCCTCGGGCGGCCCTGCGATGGTCACCAGCGTTCCTCCGGCCTGAACCAGGCCTGCGGACCGCGTCCCGATGTCTCCGCCGAAGACATCGAAGACCAGATCTACTCCGCCGACGTCTTCCAGAGTGTCCTTTTCGAGGTCGACGAACTCCTGCGCGCCGAAGTCGAGTGCCGCCTGACGGTGGGCAGCACGTCCCGTACCGATGACATGGGCACCCGCCTCACGTGCCAGCTGCGTCACCATCGAACCAACCCCGCCGGCCGCGCCGTGTACGAGAACGCTCTGCCCCACCTGCAGGCGGCCGTGCTGGAACAGCCCCTGCCACGCGGTCAGGCCCGAGATCGGCAGGCTGGCGCCCACCGTGAAATCGACGTCTCCAGGCAGCGGCGCAAGGTTGCGCGCCTCGACGGCCGCGTACTCGGCCAGGGTGCCGTCACGAGTCCAGTCCGTGAGGCCGAACACTCGCTGCCCCACCGACAGTCCGGTCGTGCCGTAGCCGAGCGCGGCGACCACTCCGGCCAGCTCGTGTCCGGGGACCGACGGTGTCCGGTCACGGCCGAGGCGGTCGGTCCACGAGGAAGGCCACGTGAGCTCGTCCGGGGTGAATCCCGACGCAAAAACCTCGACGAGGACGTCGTTGCCCGCAGGGGTCGGCTTGGGCAACTCGGTCAGCGTCATCCCGGCCGTTCCCGCGCTCTGATCTGTCACCACAATCGCCTTCATCGCGCACCTTTCCCTGCCGGCTCTTCGTCTGCCTAGCATCTTCGCCCGGTGAGCACTTAGCGGCATCAGCGCCCGGCTTCTTACCCTGCGCAACCGACATACGTGCAGCAGACGACCTGCGACCAGTGCCGCCAACGCTAGTGGACCGTATGGTCCGTACGGCTGTCCACCTGCCTGTCCCGCCACGCTCTGAGATCAAGAAATGGACGAAATGGTCCAGTCACTGCCAGGGTGGGGGAGTGGTGTCGACTGGTTGGGAGGCAACGATGAGGACGCACATCGCGAAAGTCCTGGCGCGCGAGAGTGCTTGTCTGGCCATGGTCACCGACAGGGCGAAGTTGGCGGACTGGAAACGCCGGGTGGTCGAGGAACTCATGACCCCGTCGTCGCCGTACGTGTTGGCGCTGCGCCAAACAGGTGACATGCGCGTTCGAGTCGACTTCCTCGATCAGTGGCGCGAGCTCATCGCAGAGGCGGTCGACCGGGTGCTGAAGTCCGGTGCCCCAGAGGGCAGGCACCGTGGGTCGCACCAGACTCGACATGTCGATGTCGACGCCCAGAAGATCGCGGTGCTGATCCTTGCGGCGCTTCAGGGGGGCAGCACCTTGAGTCGGATTGCACGAGATCCTCGGCCGCTCAACGCGGCGCTCGACCTCGCGCTCGTGCCTTTGGCGGCAACCAGGGACGACTTCCTGGACGGGGAGCGAGAGGACCGATAAGTAACATGAACCCGTGATGACGACCGCTGATTCTCACAACGGCAGACGCCTGACGGCGCGCGGCGCAAAGACACGGGCAAGGATCGTCGCCGCAGCGGCCGACCTGATGTACGTCAAGGGAGTCGGCACCACCACGCTTGATGATGTGCTGGCGGCGAGCGGGGTGAGCAAGTCGCAGTTGTATCACCACTTCGAGGGCAAGGATGCGCTCGTGCGAGCCGTCGTTGACCACGTGGGGGAGCGCATCATCGAACGCGAGCGCAGATCGCTCGGTAACGTCTCGACGATCCGGGGTCTGCGACGATGGCGTGATGCGTTGGTGCAGAACAGCGCCCTGCAGCATGGCGCCTACGGCTGTGCGCTCGGTTCGCTGGCCACCGAGGTCTCCGATCACGACGCGCTCGCCCGCCGAGCCCTGTCGCAGTTGTTCACGGAATGGCAGGGACTCCTGGCGGGCGTGCTGCGACGGATGCAGGACCGTGGCGTACTCCCGCCCGTGGCGTCGATCGACCAGCTCGCGACCGGGCTCATGGCAGCCCTCCAGGGCGGGTACTTGCTGGCCCAGACGGCGCGCGACGTCACACCGATGGCAACCTCGCTCGACATGGCGCTTGCACACATCGAGAGCCTGTCTGCTGGTTGAGTTCCCGCAGCCAAGCCACAGACGGGGACCGCGTCTTCGGCCCGAGACTCGGCTCACCGCTCGTGGTGAGTCTGTGCGAGCCGCGAATCGGCTCGGCCGCGTGGCAGATCCTGGACCGCCCGCAACGGTGTCCTTTAAGGCTGCGGATTGGGCCGCGGGCCGGCAGCGCCGATGATTGCCAGGGCCGATCGGGCTCCCGCCTCAACCGATGAGTGGAGAACAGCAGTGGCACGGCCTCAGGAAGGCGGTCGCCCTGGCTGCCGCCGCGGCGCTCTGGTCAAGTGCGCCCGCAACGATCAGGACGCCGGACACGGTGATGCCAACTCCCATCAGGCCCTTGTGCAGTCCCGACCGCACCTTCGCCGGCACGCGAACCGATCGCTCCAACGCGTCGGGCTCGCCATGTAGTACCGCGCCGAGGGTCCGGTCAACATGCAGGTGCGGAATGCGACGCGCTGCTGGGCGCGTGCCCCGGCACGCTCCGCTTCGCGGACGTACCAGAGCAGACGACGAACGCCACAGACACGGCGAGCCCGCCGAGACCGTTACCCGGGATCATGGGCAGAGTCGAACTCTGCCTAAGAACCCGCATGATGAGCCACGCCCAGTCAGAAAAACGACCGGTAGAAGGGGGAGCGGTCGAAGCCTCGGCACTTCCCCCACAGGATTCATACCGGCTGACGGACTCTGTACCGCCGACCCGGCTGGCGGGCAGACCACGGTCACGTCCAGGGAAGAGGTGTACAAGAGTCCACGCGAGACAGTCCTCGGCGAGGCGGGGACCCAGGGGTCGGCTGTCGGATGTCAGACGATCTTTCAGAGCGGCCGACCATGCCAGGCGGCGATCGGCATCGGCAGGCACGACTTCGGGTCGTCATGAGGACGAGGCGAGTCCTGGTGGAGTCGGACGCGGTCAACACCGGCCGGCACATCACCTTCTCCCGCGATCCGCAGGCTCAGACCGAGGCCGTCAGCGAGCGTGATCGTCGATTCCGTCGGCCAGGGCGGGCTCATGGCCGTGGACGGGTTCACCAGCTCGGAGGCCATGTACTCGAGACAGCCGCGGCACTCTGTTTGTGACTGATTTCCTCGCGCCAAGGCTGCATGGCCTCGGTGCGCCCGGCCAAGTGCGGCCAGGCGCAGCCCGCAGCTTCAGTGCCCGCTGGTGGTGTCGCGTGCGGTGTGAGTGGCGATGAAAGCCGAACGGTTGATGTCGACGGTTTCCTTCCAGCCGGGGTGAGCCTGGACGTAGTCGGCGACGAAACCGCAGAAGATACCAATCTTGGCCTGGCCTTGACTCCGGCTCAGGTCTTCGAGGGCGTAGCGCGCCAAGGCCGACGCGATGCCGCGGTGTCGTTGATCCTGGTCCACGTACGAGTGCGTGAGCGAGAAACGTCCGCCCGTGGTCTCGTAAGCCAGGGTGCCGACGACCTGGCCATTGATCAATGCCTCGTAGAGACGGGCGGTCTCGTCCTTGCGTACCTCGATGGCGGCCGGTGATGGCTCCATGTTCTCTCCTGGCATCGCTCGTCTCCAGTCGGTGGCCCTGTGTAGCTCTGACCTGGGGCCGCGTGAACGGACTACCTAGTCCAATATGCGGTACACATTCTTTGCTGTACTGGTTGGCAGGCTTCTTACTTGGACTATAGAGTCCGAAGCAGAAAGGGTCTCAGTGTGAGTGAAGGCAGGGAGAGGAGCGGCTCGATGAGCAGCCAGGATCAGGTGCCGGTGACCGAGCAACTGATCGACAACGTCGATCGAGGCCGCTTTGAGCTCTACCGAGACCATGACCTGGTCGGCTGGCTCTACTACACCCGCCTGAAGCCCAACCGGTACGCCCTTCGGCACACTGAAGTGGAGTCGAGTCATCACCACCAGGGGGTCGGGGGCGCGCTGGTAGGGCGAGTGTGCGACGAGATCCGCTCCCGCGAGGGCACCATCACCGCGATCTGCCCGTTTGTGGTCGACTACCTCTCGCGAACCACCACTTATGCCGATCTGGTCGACACCCGGCACCCGGGCTACTCCGATCGCGCGTCCGCCGAGTCGGCGCTGGCGGAGGCCAGTGGCTGACAGCACCGAGCCGCGATCACTCCGCCTCCAGCTCCTGAGGCTGCTTCTGCCCCACCGGAGCGCGCCTTGCCGCGCTGTCGGTGCCGCTGGCCATACCGCCGACGAGCCCACACCTTCCCCATTGCCCCGGTGGTGTCAAAACACAGGTAAGAAGCGGAACCCCACTCGACACCAACCCTCTGCTCGACGCACAAATGAGACTTGGCTGCCAACTGGTCGCGCGGCTCAGACCCGATGTCCAAACGGGCGACGCGCGACCCGGAGCGCCATCGCGCAGAGGCATTGGTGGCTCTGGGCCAACGCAGTTGGCTGTGAAGGCGGTTGGGACCGAGCAACGGGAATCACGAGGGGAAGGCGTCATGAAGGCACTGATCGGCGAAACTGTCGTGGCGGAGGCTGCGAGCAACGCAGTAGTTCGCATTGAGGGAAATACCTACTTCCCACCGGACTCCGTCGCGGTCGATGCGCTCCGCGACAGTCCGACCCCCTACACCTGTCCCTGGAAGGGTAAGGCGCAGTACCACGATGTCGTGGCCGGCGAGACGGTGCTCAGGGACGGCGCCTGGTCCTACCCGAACATCAAGGAGTCGGCGGTGACCCGTGCCGGGCGCGACTTCAGCGGTTACGTCGCCTTCGACGCGCGCGAGGTCAGAATCGAGAACTGATGCGTCTCGCCGGCCGTCGTCACCTGCTCCGTCGGCACTATCGCCTCACTGTTGACGCCAGGATGACTGTCCAAACAACCTGGGCCGGCGGCTCACCGCGCTCGCCGGTCCCGGCCTGCCCTGCTGGGCTGTGTGCTGCTGAACGTGCACGACGTCGGCACTCCGCCGGCCGCGGTGGCTTCCAGTCAGGGGCCCATGCTCGGCCTCACCTTGAGCGCCATCACCTGCGGCGCCTTGGTCCGGTTCGGCCCCGGCCGCGCGAACTCATGCACCTGGTGTGCGCCGATCTCCTCGTACCGTCTGCCGCACTCATCGCCATCAGCCCAGAAACAGTGGAACCGACTCCGGCTGCTTGGCGATCGCTGATGCCTCGGATCCGCGTACCGGGCCGCCTGCCCCCGTCGGAGATCAACTGCACACAGGCAGTCCGCTCGTTCTCGGTCTCGTGTTCGTCGCCTACATGGCACCGGGTGGTCTCGGCGCCTTCGGGGACCTGTTGGGAGCCGTCCACGCACGCCTCTCCGACGCTGAAACGCGCTTCGCCGTAAGAACCGAGCCCTCCAGGTGCGCGTATGGGTAGGGGCTGCGTGCCGTCCGAGCGTCGGCGCGCGCTGACGCGGCCCGAACTGCCGAGTGTCCCCTTTCACATTGACATGCCTGGTCATCAAGGAGAATTCATGGGCCTGTTGAACTCCGGAGCGGAATTTCCCGCCCTGAAGGTCAGTTCCGTCGGAGGCGGCACCTTCGACATCCGTGAGGAGCTCGCCGGTAGCTTCGGCGTCGTCCTCTTCTACCGCGGTTCGTGGTGCCCCTACTGCACCGCGCAACTGAGGGCCTTCCAACGGGCGAGCGACCGATTCACGCAGGTGGGGATCAAGGTCGTCGCGCTCTCCGTCGACGACGAGGCCACGACGAAGGAGCTTGTGGAGAAGCACAAGCTCACCTTTCCCGTGGCGCAGAGCGCGGACGCCCACGCGATCGCCGAGGCGACCGGTGCCTTCCTCAACGACGACCCGGTGCACCTGCAGTCCACGGGCTTCGTCCTGGCTCCCAACGGCACCGTCATCACCGCCGTCTACTCCACCGGGGCCATCGGCCGGCTCGTGCCGGAGGACGTCCTCGGCCTGGTCTCCTATCTCAAGGAGCACACGGGCTGATCGCACGGGCTCGGGGCGTCAGCCGGTTGACTCGCGGTGGCGGTACGCGGTCAGGCGGCTGACGGCCTCGCGCCGGACTCCGAACACCGGCGCGAGGGAGGGGGCACGCCCAACTGCGCGGCGATGGGGGCCGATCCGTGCCGGCCCTATCCGGTGTGGACCTATGAGCGGAGAGCATCATGCGGGAGATTGTGATCGTCGGCGGAGGCTATGCGGGCTTCTACACTGCCTGGCGCCTCGAGAAGACGCTCCGTAGGAGCGAGGCGCGGGTCACGGTCATCGACCCACGCCCCTACATGACCTACCAGCCCTTCCTGCCCGAGGTGACGGCCGGATCCGTCGAGGCACGTCACGCCGCCGTCTCGTTGCGGCGCCATCTGCGTCGTACCCGGCTGATCGCAGGTTCGGTGACCGAGATCCGCAATGCCGGCCGGACGGTCACCGTGCGGCTCGCGAACGGCGCCGACCAACAGCTGCGCTACGACGTCCTCGTGGTCACCGCCGGCGCTGTCACCCGCACGTTCCCCATTCCCGGCATTGCAGAGCAAGCGATCGGCCTGAAGCACGTGGAGGAGGCGGTCGCCATTCGCGACCGGCTAATGACCGCGTTCGACCAGGCGGGGTCGCTGCCACCAGGTCCTCAGCGGCGCAAGCTGCTCACCGTCACGTTCGTGGGCGGAGGATTCTCCGGTGTCGAGGGCTTCGGCGAGCTGCTGTCGCTCGCGACCGCGATGCTCAAGTCCTACCCCGAGCTGAGCATCGACGATCTGCACTTCCATCTGGTCGAGGCACGAGGCCGCATTCTCCCGGAAGTGGGGAACAAGGCCGGTGCCTGGGTGGTGGACTCCCTGGAGCGGCGTGGCGCACGCGTGCATCTGAACACCCAGCTCGTGTCCGCCGAGCACGGACACGTCGTCCTCTCCGACGGAGAGGAGTTCGACTCGGCGCTCATCGTCTGGACGGCCGGCAACGCCTCCAACCCGGTTGTACACAACCACACGGACCTGCCGGTCGACGAGCGTGGCCTGCTCATGGTCCGCCCCGATCTGCGTGTGGGCACCGACAGCGAACCCCTGCCCGGTGTGTGGGCGGCCGGAGACGACGCGGCCGTACCCGACCTGGCCTCCGCTGTGCCGGGGGCCCACACGGTGCCGAACGCCCAGCACGCCGTGCGGCAGGGTAAGCGTCTCGCGAAGAACATCGTGGTGAGCCTGCGGGGAGGCAGAATCCGGAACTACCGCCACGGCAGTCTCGGTGTGGTGGCGACGCTGGGACTGGGGCGGGGCATCTTCCAGTACAAACGCATCGTGATCAAGGGATTCCCGGCCTGGCTGATGCACCGCGGCTATCACGTCCTGGCCGTGCCCACCTGGGAGCGGAAGATCCGTGTTCTGTCGGTCTGGCTCACGGCGGCATTGTTCGGCAGGGACCTGGTCTCGCTGCTTTCCGTGCAGCATCCGCGCAAGGCATTCGCCAACGGCGGTGAAACGGACCGTTCCGAGGCGAGTCAGGCGCGCCCCCAGACTTCGCGCCGGGCGGCCGTAAGCTCGGCGCCACCGAGCAACAGGGCGTAGGTGGAGAGAAGTTGGGCGAGGCTACGACCGGATGAGGTCCTCGCCGGCGAGCCGGGCCACGACGCGCAGGACGGTGCCCGTGTCCCAGCGTGCGGTGACCGCAGTGCCGCCAGTGCGGGACACCAGTTTTGACCAAGCCCCCGGCCGGTGAGAGCTGAGCAACTGCTCGAACGTGATGGCAACCCTCGGGCGCCGGCTCACAGGCGGAGAGCGCGTGGAGCTTGCCGGCAGCACTCCGTCATGACCGATGAATCATCAGCAGGAGCCGAGACAGACCCCGTGGGGACCAGGCGCTCCCGTTTCGGACCGACGGAGCGGTTACGACACCGGCCGGATCGTCGGACGGCGGGTCGTGTTCCATTCGGCGTTGATCCTTCGAGCCTTCCTCCCGACGCTTTCCCTCACCGGCAAAGTCTCTGTGGCGCTGTTTTCCGGCGCCCTTTTGTGCCGTCCTGTACCTATTGGCGTGGTAAGACGCTGAAGTCTGGCGCCACTATCAAGGATGAGCCGAGAACACCGTACGGGCATGGACTGGAACATGAGGGGTGCCGGATGAAGGCGATCGTGGTGACGGACCAGGCCGCGGGAACGGCCGGAATGAAGCTGGCGGAGCGGCCAGAGCCGCAGACATCGAGGCTCGCCAGCCTCGAGGGTGCGAACTACGGCGATGTCGTCCTTCAGGTACATGCGTCGGGATTCACCTGGGATGAGCTGGAGTGGCCTTCGACCTGGATCGATCGCCTCGGCCGTGACCGGACGCCGTCGATCCCTGGACACGAGGTGGCCGGAGTGGTCACCGCCCTCAGCTATGGAACGGCGGGACTGTCAGTGGGGCAGCGGGTGTTCGGCCTCACGGACTGGACTCGCGACGGCACACTGGCGGAGTACGTGGTCGTCGAGGCACGTAACTTCGCGCCGCTCCGGGCGACGTCGACTTTACGACCGGCGCCGCCACGGTGATGCCGGGCCTGACCGCGTGGCAGGGCCTGTTCGAGCACGGCCGCCTGCAAGCCGGGCAGAGCGTCCTCGTGCACGGTGCGGCCGGCGTAGTCGGATCGATGGCAAGCCAGCTCGCGCGAGAGGCCGGTGCCTATGTCATCGGCACCGGGCGGGCTGCCGGCCGTGAGACGGCGCTCGACTTCGGCGCGCAGGAGTACGTCGACCTTCAAAAGGACACGCTGGAAGACGTCGGCGGGGTCGATCTGGTCTTCGATGTCTTCGGCGGAGACCTCGGAAAGCGGTCCGTGAGCGTGATTCGAGCCGGAGGAACACTGGTGACGATCGCCGGGCCGCCGGAGGCCCGGCCCGCCAACGGCCTCGCGATCGACTTCGTTGTAGAGCCGAATCAGGGTCGCCGGGTCTGGCGGAGTTCCTTGTGGCGACTGACGAAGACGGGTTGGCGGGTGTATTTCCACCAGGGCACTCTGGCCGACTGAGGTGCTGCGCTGCCGTCCATCAGGGCGGCGGTCGAAGAGTCAGCCGTTGGATGGACCGGTCGCCTGCCGGTGGCGCTTCGGCGTAGGCCGGCGGGAAGACGGCCAACTCTGGACGGTTGAGGTGCGACGTCGGTCCGTCACCTTCCAGCCGCCGGAGGTCAGGCCGGGGGGCCTCCACCGAACCCGAGGACCCAGATGCCCGGGTGGCTGGGTTCAATGACGTCGGCATACTTGACGCTCCGCGTCATGAACTGAGCGACGGCAGGACAGTGGACCGTGGCCTTCTGCTGTCTCTCTCGCAGGTCGTCAAGGACCACCTGAATGAGGATCTGCGACAACCCCCGGCCACGACAGGTCTCGTCGACCTCGGTGTGGCCCAGGACCCGCCGCTGCTCGACCATTTGGTACGACAGCGTTCCCACCTGCGCTCCGTCCGCGTAGAGCGTGTATTGATGATTCTCCGGTTCGTCGACGACCCGGACACGCTTCACGCTGTCGTCGAACAACACCTCGGCCATGACATCTCCCTTCGCACGAACCCACGTGATCCCCCGTCCCCAAGACGCGCGACCGTCACGATGCCTGGGACCCTCCATTCCCGCTTTGAGGCAGCAGCAGGCTGCGCAGCTGCTTGCGGCCCCGGTGGATGCGGGACATGACCGTGCCCACGGGGGTCCCCATGAAGTCTGCGATCTCCCGGTAACTGAATCCCTCGACGTCCGCCAAGTACACGGCCGTCCGGCGAACCGGTGGGACCATGCTGAGGGCCGCCTTGAGGTCTGGGCTGGGCATGTGAGCCAAGGCGGCGGATTCTGCGGAGCCGTTCGCCATGTGGCCGTATGGGTCATGGTGTGGCAGTTGCTGTTCCTCGGCATCTGCCACGAGGTACTGGCGCGGCCGGCGCTGTTCCTTTCGGTACGTGTTGATGTACTGGTTCACGAGTATTCTCCGCATCCACGCGCCGAAATTCGTTCCAGGGCGGTACTGATCGAACGATGCATACGCTCGCGTGAAGGCGTCCTGTACGAGGTCCTCTGCATCGGCCGGATTTCGCGCCATCCTCCGGGCGGCAGCAAGCAGGGATCGCCGATGTGCCAGCGCGTCCTGCTCGAACCGAGCGCGGCGTTCCGTACAGCTTTCGTTCTGGCCCCCAGGTGAGGGGTGTTGAGGGGGAGGCGTCTTCACTGGCCCCTCCTCTCTGCGTCTGGCTGATACGTCCGTTCATGCGTAGTGGCGTATTGGACGCCGGTCGCCGTCTGTTGCGGCATTACTGGGTTGGCGGCTCCACTCGGGTCGGTTCTTACTGGCCGGGAGCTCGGCGTCACCGAGGGTGGTGCGCACGCAGCGGCACCAGCAGGACGAGGGTCGGCTCCCGGCGGGGGTGACGTCCCTGCGATGTGGCAGACGGCCTTCGTGGGCCAGGGGGTCTGGTGGCGATCCGCGACGGCGAGTAGACGCAGAATCGATCCTGATCGGTCTTTCTTGAAGCCAGGTGGTGAGAGGGTGTGCGCATCGCTCGGGCCGAAATGGGACGGAGTCACGATCGTGCGGGTTTCTCACAGGCGGTACGGCAGGACGGCGCCTGCTTGCCGTGCGCCGCGGGAGCCTTACGGCGCGGTTGCTTTCCGGGCTGATTCTCGGCCCGCGCCGTTGCAGGGCGGCTCGGCATAACTTCTGTCCCGACGCTGAGGTCCTGTGCCGAGGAGGGTGGTGATCCTTTCGGAGCGCATGGCCGTTACGGCGCGGACCAAGTTCTCCGTGGAGAAGTCGCGGCCCTGCCGGGCCGCTTTCGACTGCGCCGGACGAATCGCCGCGGCCCGCCCGCCGCGATGGCACGGGCACCCCACCGGCCGCGTCGCCGCACCTCGCCGTGAAACCTCGCAGGCGGGGCTTCTACATGCAAACAGACAACGTGAAAGGCAGGGGCCCCACATGACGGATGCCTCCGAAACCTTCGATCTTGTAGTGCTCGGTGGTGGCAGTGCGGGGTACGCGGCGGCATTGCGCGGTGCCCAACTCGGCCTGCGCACGGCAATGGTCGAGAAGTACAAGCTGGGGGGCACCTGTCTGCACAACGGGTGCATCCCCACCAAGGCCCTGCTGCACGCGGGCGAGATCGCCGACCGGATGCGCGACGCGGAGTTGTTCGGGGTCAGGGCCTCCTTCGAGAGCATCGACATGGCGTCTGTACAGCGCTACAAGGACGACACGGTCTCGGGACTCTGTCGAGGTCTGACCGGCCTGGTGAAGGCACGCGACATCACGTACATCGAGGGTGAGGGCCGGCTGTCGTCGCCCACCTCGGTCGACGTGAACGGCCGGCGTGTCGAGGGCCGCCACGTGCTGCTGGCGACCGGCTCCGTGCCGAAGTCGCTGCCGGGCCTGGAGATCGACGGCAACCGCATCATCTCCTCGGACCACGCCCTCGTCCTGGACCG
>NZ_JBITHF010000022.1:0-92200 GCF_044457745.1 Streptomyces sp. NPDC050534 | reverse complement strand
GCCTCCAGGCCATCGAGCGGGACACCGACGTGGCCTGAGCAGTGGTGCACAGAACTTCGTACTCGGTGGTGCACTCAGACGAGTACGCGGACAGCCCTCTTCGCCGAGGTCGTGGGTGACCTGGTCGAAGGCACGAAGTGCAGCTCTCCCGAGGGCCGTGATCGTCTGGCGACTGGACCAGAGGACAACGCCTGAGTTGTCGAGCGTCTGAGCGTTGTTGGCCCTCAGCAGGCGGATGTCGGCGTCAGTGCCTTCACGGCGGAAGAGCCATCGGTAGACCTGCGGCTCGCCCTCGAACACCCCGCCTGGCAGGACATCTGGTACCCCTGACGTCAACGGCAGACGAACCTGGGAGTTGACGTCACATCGCTTCCTGCACCGGGCCGGCGAAGCGGCGGCGCCTCTTCCCGCGGCTCTCGCTGGCCGAGCGGGTACTGCCTAGAACCGTGCAGGGGCGGCGGCCGCCGCCGTGAGCCGGCGATGACGCCAGCCGCCGTGCGACCCTTCACCACGGCCACCGACCGCCTTCCAGACCTTCCTGGACCAGCACGGCATCCCCTGGTCGAAGTCCAGGCGAACGCTGGGCAGTTGACCTCGAGCGCTTCAAGATCCCCGACAGAGTCAAGCTCAGACTGATGTGCGGCAACCGTGCCGACGCCCCGCTACTTGTCCCGGAGTTCATCAGCCAGGTCCACCCGCACATCACCCACTCGTGAGCGCGCTGCGGCCTTCGGCCGGGCCACGGTGCCGGTGCCACGCCTGGTACACGGCGCTGGCCATGAGGAGTGCCGCGAAGTCGACAAGGGCGTAGCCGCCGGGAAGGCCGGAGGGCGGGTTCCCCATGAGGAGCAGTCCGGTGATGTCATGGGGCCGGTAGCTGTAGAGGCCGAAGAGGGTGCCAGCGAACTCGCAGGGTGCGGTCACCGCGATGATCCATGGAATACGCGCTCGCATTACGGGGTGTTGACGGACCGCGGCGATGAGGAGGAGGCCGATGACGCCGCTGTAGTCTGTCCGCTCGGCCAGCAGGAGCCCCCACAGTGTCCACGCCGCCAGGCCGGCGTAAGCGGCGCGATGCAGCCATCGAGGCGATGGTGTGCGGGCAAGGATGACGCTGGTGAGGAAGATAGCCGCGTGGCCGACGGGGACCCAGGCTGGGAAGTTGCCGAGCCGGTAGTCCCACCACTGCATGCCATGGGTTCCCACGAACTCCAACGTGCAGGCCACAGCGACGGCACACAGGATCTGCACCTGGACCCAGGAGCTCTCGTGCCAAGCCATGAACGTCACACTGCCACCGGCAGCCAGCCCAAGAACCAGTTGACCCAACGGCCCGAAATGGGGCTCGGTCAGACAGGTGATCAGAACGGTGCCAGCGGCCCACAGGCATACGAGCAGGCGCTCCGAACGGCGCGACAAGCGGTGTCGTGCGCCCAGGCCACCGGGGCGAGCGTCCTCCCGCTCCTGCACGGCCGTGGCAGTACGCAGGAGCAATGAGAATCCGGAACCACGAGAGCGCATTGCCGGTCGATCGATTGGAGTCATACCTGGTGAACGACGCCATCTGGTGAGAGGAAGCCCATTCACCGGATCGTGTGGCCTCTTCCTGAGGGGCGGACGCCACACGACGCGACCCGGCCCGGAGCCCAGTCAGGGACTACCTCTGCGTGTCGGCCGAAAAGCCGATCCTGGAAAAGGATGGAGAAAGACCGCTGAGCTGGAACGCGTCAGTGGCGGGCGGGCAGTTCGGGCGTGAGCAGACAGTCGGTGGTTTCGCGGGAAGCGACGGGCCCGGGGACGGCGCCGTGGCGGCGTTGGCGTCGACTGTACTCGGTGATGGCCTTCCACAGGTCGCGTCGGTCCATGTCGGGCCAGTAGCCGGGGGTGAAGTACAGCTCTGCGTAGGTGGCGTGCCAGGGCAGGAAGTTGGAGGTGCGCTGCTCGTTGCCGGTGCGCCACAGCAGGTCCACGTCCGGCATGTCGGGGTAGGGCAGGTGGCGGGTGAAGTCGTCCTCGCCGACGAGGTGGGGGTCCACGTCGCCGTCGCGGGCTGCCTGAGCGAGTGCTGCGGCGGTCCGGGTGATCTCGTCGCGGCCGCCGTAGTTGATGCACACGGTGAGTGTCAGTCCGGTGCGGGCGCGCGTGCGGTGCTCTTCGCGCCTGAGCGAGTCGACGAGGTCCTCCGGCAGCTTGTCAGGCCAGCCGGCCCAGCGCTGGCGCACGTTCAGGTCACGGAACGGGGCCTCGTCGAGTTCGCTCTGGAGGATAGCCAGGATCGCCGTGATTTCCTCTGCGTCGCGTTTCCAGTTCTCGGTGGAGAACGCATAGAGAGTCAGGTGGCGCAGGCCGATCTCCAGGGCGCCGTAAACGATCTCGCGGACGGCGGCGGTGCCGGCACGGTGGCCTTCGGAGCGCTGCAGACTGTGTTGCTCGGCCCAACGGCCGTTGCCGTCCATGATGACCGCCACGTGGGCGGGCATCCGGTCGGCATCGATCTGCGGGGGCCTGGCGCCACTGAGATGGGGTGGAGGCGGTCGCAGGCCGGTGTCTTCGACCACCGGGCTCGGAAGGTTCGCGGTGGCGGCGGGGCGTCGGGGGCCCGGCACGGTCAAGGGTGTCAGGCTCCAGGCCAGGGATGAGCGCAGACGGGCGGGGGCCAGCACGCGGACGCGGGTCAGGAGGGAGGGGCGCGGGGCCCGTTGCAGCAGGGTGGGACCGGCCGCTTCGATGGCGTCGAGCTGGGCACGCATCAGGCCGGCCGCCGTGTCGAGCACGATGGCCGCTCCGGGGTGCATCCCTCTCGTCATGGCAGGCCTGGTCACCCGTCGGCGCGCCAGGGCCGTCAGCTCGGTGATCAAGGCCGCGACAGGTGGACTCCAGCGTCCTTGGAGCAGGTCCGTCTCTGCGCCGGGGTAGGACTCCAGTACTTCCTGCGGCAGGAGCAGGAGGCCCTGGGCGAGATCGGTGCTCAGGTCGGTGAGGACGTCGGTGAGCTGGGCGCCGTCGACGAAACGCTCATAGTCGCCTTGTCGGTCCAGCCGTAGCGCCATGGGCGCGCCAGCCTGTTCGAACAGGTACCGGACCTGCTCAACCCAGGGCACGACCTCCTTGTTGCACCAGGCCCGCCACGCGGCCCAGTCGGCAAAGCGCAGACCGTGGGCGTCGTCCCGCGTTTGGGCCATGGCGCCCTGCAGGCTGGTCAGGTCCAGACGCCAGCGTCCCGCCATGTCCACCAGGGCGTAGCGGACCGGATCAGTGCTCGTACCCGCGGCCAGGTCGTGCTCCAGCGCCCTGGTCCACGCCTCGACGCGGGCCGCGCGCTCGGCCGGCGCCACATCCGCTTCGTCCGCCAGGTCGTCAAGAGCGGTGACGGCCGCCCACAAAGCCCAGCACGCCGGGCGCAGCACTGACGGCATCAGCCGGACAAGAGCGTAGATCGCGGGGTCGTGCCGTCGTGTGATGCGGCGGCACAACCGGTACGCCGCTCGCACGGCAGGGTCCGCACCCCTCAGCGCACGGGTGGTGGCTCGGTCGGGCCGCGTGTGCGGGGCCGTGTCGAGGGCGGCGGGGTCAGGTTGTGGTGTCGTGGGCATCTCGGCGCGGACCTCAGGGCGTTTCCGTGTCGGCTGTGGCTGCTGGCGCGGCAGCGCGGCGCGGCGTGGGGAGACAGGCGGCACCGCTTTCCGAACTGGGCTCAGGGAGGTGGGGGTTGGCTGGCAGGGTGCTGCGCGTGCTCCGGCAAAAGCCCAGCAGCGCGGTCAGGGCTGCGGCCGCGAACCAGGCGAACTCGATGGCCAGATACCGTGGCACCGGGGTGTCGGAGAATCCCGCCGCCGTGCTGGCCTGCATGGCCCCATAGGAGGGCAGGTAGCGCATCACCGGGCTGTCGGCCCCGGAACTCGAGACCGGGTTCTGCAGCGCGAGGTCGATGACGCTGGTCATGACGATGGCGAACATGCCCTCGACCTCCCGGCGCAGCACCGATCCGAAGCCCACTCCCAGCGCGCCGTAAACGAAGCCGGCGCTGAACAGTGCGGCGGCCAGCAGCAGAGGCTGGCGGGGTGTCCAGGCCAGGCAGGTGACGGCGGTGGCGTATGCGGCGACCACCGCCGAGATGAGAGCCAGTGCGGTGACCTTGGCCAGGACGAGGTGGAGGCGGGGATAGCCGGCCACCGCCAGCCGACGGTCGAAGCGGCTGCCGGAGAAAGTGGCGGCGAACATCATGAAGCCGGTGATCAAAGTGATCGCGTTGAGCGCGCCGCTGATCTCGGTCAGCTCGTTGCCACGAGGGGACAGCCTCTCGCCCGTCGCATGCAGTTGCATGGGGGCTGGGGTATCGGGCGCCACCAGGTAGGTAAGGGTCGTCCACAGGGGAACGAACAGGACCACCAAGACCATGGCGAACCGGTTGCGGCCGTGCTCCGTCAACGCGAAGCCGGTGGCGAGAGCGAACCGGGACAGGTGAAACCTCACGCGGCCACCGCCTCGTCCGGGCGGAGCAGCCCGCCGTCCAGACGCCACAACGCGTCCAGGCGCTCGGTGTCGTAGGCCAGGTGAGAGACGACCAGGACAGAGCGTCCCGCATCCCGCAACCGCACGGCCAGATCCCAAAACCGCTGGTAGGTGTCCCAGTCGAACCCCTGGTACGGCTCGTCCAACAGCAGCACCTGCGGATCGTGCATCAGCGCCAGCGTCACGTTCAGCTTCTGCCGCGTCCCACCGCTGAGCGCCCCGGCCCGCTCATCGGCGTAGCCGGCGAACCCGAGCACGTCCATGACCTGCTCGGCATACCGCAAATCCGCCAGCCGGTAGGCCCTCTGGAAGAACCTCAAATGCTGCCGGACCGTCAGCGCGTCGTTGAGAACCACGTGCTGCGGGCAGTAACCAAACCGGCCACCATGCCGGACCACGCCCCGCGCGGGTTGCAGCTCACCGGAAAGAATCTTCAACAGCGTCGATTTGCCCGCGCCGTTCTCCCCGACGATCCCACACAGGGACCCCGCCCGAAGCCGCATGTCCACGCCCCGCAGGACCACACGCCGACCATAGGCGTGGTGCACGCCCTCGACCTCCATGGCCGCCCTCCCCCACATTCCGGAACCGGCCCTACGCCGACTGCACAACGATCACGGGGCCGAAACGGCACGTTTCCAGTTCGAGGACGCCTTTCAGCGGGTGCGCCCCCGGGGGGTCGGGGGCGGTGGGCCCGCACCTTGATCGTGGACACCTCGACACTGGATCTTGAGTCCAGGGAGAGGAGTCTCAGGTGGGGACCTACAAGTACTCGGCGGAGTTCCGGGCTGACGCGGTGGCGCTGGCTCGTTCGTCGGACCGGCCTGTCTCACGCATCGCGCCGAGCTCGGCGTGAACCACGAGACCCTGCGACAGTGGATCAAGGCCGCGGAGAACGCCGAGAGGCCCGAGGCGATCGCGGAGTCCACTAAGGACGCGGAGATCGTGGCACTGCGTAAGCAGGTCCGCGAGCTGGAGATGGAACGCGACATCCTGCGCCGGGCGGCCAAGTATTTTGCGGGCGAGACGAACTGGTGAGCCGCTTCGAGTTCGTTGCCGACCATCGCGACGCCTTTGGCGTGAAGCGGCTGTGCACCGTGCTGAATCTGTCCCGGTCCGGGTTCTACCGATGACTGAAGACCGCGCCGCGCGCGCCGCGAAGAAGGCTGCCGACGCAGCACTCACCCGGCGGATACGCAAGGTCCACACAGAGTCCGGGAGGACGTACGGGGCCAAGCGGATCACCGCCGAGCTCCGCGCCAACGGTGTGATGGTGAACCGCAAGCGTGTCGAGCGGCTCATGCGCCAAGACGGTATCCAGGGGCGGAGGTTGAAGCGGCGGCACCGCACCACGATCCCGGATCCCGCCGCTCAGGCGGTGCCCGATCTGCTGCGGCGGAACTTCACCGCGTCCGCCTCCGACCGGGCATGGGTCGGCGACATCACCTATCTGCCCATCGCTGGTGGGAAGTTCCTGTATCTGGCCACCGTCATCGACATGTTTTCCCGTCGCCTGCTGGGCTGGTCGATGGCCGATCACATGCGGGCCGAGCTCGTCACCGACGCGCTCAACGCGGCCGTCCGCACTCGCGGCAGACAGGTGGAGGGCGTCGTTTTCCACAGCGATCACGGGGCTCAGTACGGGGCGAAGACGTTCGCCGACGCCTGCCATCAGGCCGGGATCCTCCGATCCATGGGAGCGGTCGGCACCTCCGCGGACAACGCCGCCGCAGAGTCGTTCTTCGCCTCGCTCAAGCGGGAGATCCTTCCCGGCCGGCACGGCTGGCCGACCGCACGAGCCGCCCGGCTCGCGGTCTTCCGCTGGCTCGGCTTCTACAACCACCGGCGCAGGCACTCCACGATCGGCTACCTGGCGCCGGTCGCCTTCGAACAGAGATCAACTACTCTGGCCATCGCCGCATGACAACCGGTGTCCACGAACAAGGTGGAAGCCCCTTCCTGGTCATGTCCCGTGGGGGGCCGTTGGCGAATTCGACGGTATCTATGCAGGGCGCAGGCGGCTGAAGCGGGATGTGTGGGCGCTGGCGAGTGGGTTCCCGGTCAGCCAGGCGTCGGCTCGGACGAGCTTGAGGGCAGCAGCGGTGAGCACGCATTGAAGGCGGGTCTTGTTTGGACCGATGTAGCGGCTTCTGCGCAGGCCGCAGCGGCGTAACCCTTGGGCGATGGTGCCTTCGACGCCAGCGCGGGGGGCCGAATTCGCCAACGGTGTCCCTCAAGGGACGCAATCACGCCCCGGGTGCCAGCCCGTGCACCGCCCTGAGTCACTGCACACGCAGGGCCGCCAGGGAGGGCTGCGCAAGGGCCACGGTCGCGAATGCACAGCCAATCGCGCGTACCTGTGCCGATGCCGGACCTGAGCGGACTGGTGGGTGACACGCCCTGGCCGACCAGTGCTCGCCACCAACGGCGAGCACTGGTCGGAGAAACAATGGACGGGAAAGGGCCGACGTTACTCACGAGAGCGGACGCTCACCCGGTTCACCCAGTTGGCGCGGCCCGAGTTGGCTCTCGCCCGCCCCGCACACGAGGCTGGTGGACAGCGTCCGGCTCCGCTGCCGCGGAAGTGGAAAGGGCTCCTGATGCGCCACTACCCGCCCACCGTCGATCACGGTCACGTCAGAGATCGGCGGACTTGCGCCCCGCTCTCCTCGGACCGTGTTCGCAACGGGCTCTGCTCACGACGCTTCGATGGTCCCGACGTCTTCGCCCCCTTTCTCGATCCGGCGTTCGCCGAGCAGGCACACGCCTTCCGCCGCGACCTCAGCGGCCGCCTTCGTCAGGGCGGCGCAGTCGGCGGCGAGCCGCTGAGGATCATGTACCGGGTGGATGGCGATCTCGTCCTTATCACAGCTACCACTGCCCTCGACGCCGGCGCGGCGGCGCGAACGTAGGGCCGGCGATACCGATGACCGAACCCGACGACGGGGACCTGTCCGCCACCGTGCTGGAAGCCCTGTTCACGCAGGCGCCCATAGGGTTGTACGTCTTCGATGAACAGCTTCGGGTCGTGCGCTACAACACCGCGGCGCGCGGAGTACGCGGCCTGCCCGGCAACGCGGTACTGGGGCGGGGGATCGACGAAGTCGCCGAGGGCTTCCACGACCCCGAACTCCCCGCACTGTGCCGCCAAGTGCTCGCGGGTGAAGGGCAGATCCGCGATCGCCTGATCCGCGGCCACCCTCGCGCTGACCCGGAGCGCGAAATGGTGGTCTCGGTGTCGGCGTTCCGCGTCCACCTCGGTGATGGGCCCGTCCTGGGCGTGGCCGTCGTCCAGGACATCACGGCGCGACAGCGGGCGGCCGACCGGCTCGACATCCTCCACGACGCCCACCGTTCCATCGGCACCAGCCTGGACATGGGGGTCACCGCGGACGCCCTCGGCGAGGTGGTGCTGGGCCGGTTCGCCGACGCGGTGACCGTGGACGTGCTGGACGACGCGCTGCGCGGCGCCGCCGTTTCCCCAGGCTCGGTAGATGCGGACGCGCCTTTGCGCCGACTCGCCTCCCGTTCGAGCCACGACAATGCGCGGCAAACCCCCGCGGGCGAGCTGACCACCTTTCCCTTCCCGACGCCGTTCACCCAGAGTCTGCAGGACGCCTCGCCACGGCTCGTCAGTCACCTTGCGCCGGACACGCCATGGCTGGCCACCGCTCCGGAACGGGCCCGGCACCTGACCGAGGCCGGCGTCCATTCCTTCCTGGTCACCCCGCTCGTGGTACGCGACACCGTTCTCGGCTTGGTCAGCTACTACCGCAGCCGTGACCCGCGCCCGTACGACGACGCGGACCTCGCCCTCGCCGAGCAGCTGTCCCAGCACACCGCGCTCAGCATCGACAACGCCCTCAGCTACGCCCGTGAACGGGCGATCGCGACCACCCTTCAACGGCGCCTGCTACCCGGTACCCCGCCCCGGCTGAGCACGGTCGACACCGCTGCCCTGCACCTGCCGGGCGCGGAGAGCGGTGGCGGCACCTGGTACGACGTCATCCCCCTGTCAGGTAGCCGGGTCGCGCTGACCGTCGGCACCGTCAACGGAAGCGGTATCGAGGTGGTCGCCGCGATGGGGCAGGTACGCATGGCCCTGGCTACGCTCGCGGTGCAGGATCTGGCGCCGGAGGAGCTGCTGGGGCGCCTGGACGATGCCCTCACCGCTCTGTCGCGGAACACAGGCGAGCCGGTCACCGCGTCGTGCCTGTACGCGGTGTCCGATCCCGTGACCCGCACGTGTATCGCCGCCGGCGCCGGACACTCCGCCCCCGTGATCGTCGGGCCGCTCGGCGAGCCCATCATCATGGAACCCCAGGTCGGACCCCTGCTCGGCACGGGCAGAGGCGGGTACGAGGCGGCCCGCGTCGACCTTCCTGACGGCAGCCTGCTGGCTCTTTTCACCAACGGTCTCATCCGCTCAGCGCCGAATTCAACGGACAGGCTGCACCGCGTACTGGGCCAACTCGACCACAGCCTGCACCAGTTGGCCGACGAAACGGTGTACGCCTTCATGCGAGGCCGGAACGAGGACGACGCCGTCCTGCTGCTCGCCCGCACCCGAGGGCTGGACGAGAACCACCTCGCAGAGTGGACTCTGCCCGGCGATCCGGCCGTTGTCGGAACCGCACGGCGTCTGGCCGAACACCAGCTGTCCGCCTGGGCGTTGGACGACCTGTCCTTCACCACGGAGCTGATCGTCAGTGAACTGGTCACCAATGCCATCCGCTACGGCCGTCCCCCGATCCGGCTCCGCATGATCCGCGACCGCAGTCTCCTGTGCGAGGTGTCCGACGCCAGCAGCACCGCACCGCACCTGCGTCACGCCCGCGCCCACGACGAGGGTGGACGCGGACTGGACATCGTTGCTCAGCTCGCCGCCCGGTGGGGGACCAGGTTCGGGCGCCAGGGCAAGACCATCTGGTGTGAGCAGGAGTTGGTCGGCGGGCAGTGACTCAGCCAACCGACATTGTGTGTGCGTGCCCGGTGTCGCCTCAGCAAGCACCAGCCTCCGGGGCAGTACCGGATCGGGGCGCACGCCGAGTCGCTCCAGCACGTGCGGCGGCGCATCCGCGATCCACTCGCCAACCGCCAGCAGCGAGGTCGCGCCGGCCAATACCGCGCACGCGGTCAGCGTGAGCACGACGGCCAGGGCATGGCGCACGCCGCGCGGATCGCGCGGATCCGGCACCAGTGAAAACGACCGTGTACCACCTGATGCAACCGAACCGAACACGCCGGACACCACGGCATTCCGCCGCCAAGTCTCCGATGGGCTGATTGCTCGGATTCACGATCTCCAGCCGAGGCGTCGCCCGGCCATCATGCAGTGATGACCGTGAGGCGCTGACACGCACTTCGATCATCGATGCCTGGATGCGCTCCTCTCGCCGTTCCAACTTTCTCTCCCGGGCTTCGACGTGTCCCTCGCGAACGTCGAGAGCCGCCGCACGCGCCACTTGATGCCGGTGAGCCAAGAAGCTCACCACCACTGCCCCGAGAGCGACGAGCGAGCTGAACGCGGCTATTACTGAGTTTCTCGTTAGTTCTGTGGTAGTTAGGCATGGATTGTCAGTCCAGTGTGCGTGAGGAAAGACCACGGGAGTTGCTCGCTGGAGCAGACTCGGTGGATGCCGCGTTCGGCCGCGTCAGCGACATCTGCAAGGTGGTCACCGGCAAGGTTGGCCAGCTCGCAGGTCTTGATGGCCGACCGCAGCAGTTCGACCGGGTTGAGTTCGGGCGCGCGTAGGCCGGCAGCCGCTCCAGCGTCAGCCAGTCCTGCTCGGCCAACAACTCAACCGCCCGCATGCGACGGGCCTCGGCCAACTGCGGCCGCGTCAGCGGTGGAACACAGATGCTGGAAACAACGGCTTGCGACTCGGAAGACACGCCAACATGCTCACACCCCCCAAGCTCCTGCACCCACAGAACTAACGAAAAACTCAGTAGGGCGGACGCTGTCCGTCGTGCGCCTCCTTTCTCCGCGGTGCCCTTCCCGCCACGGCGACGGATGTCAAAGCTGGGTCGCCTGATCGATGAGTCGTTGGAGATACAACCCACGTGCCGCATCGAGTTCCGTCGAGCGGCCGGTGCGTACAGCGGTGGCGAAGGCCCTGCGCAAGATCGGCCAGCACTCCTCATGGTCGATCTCGGCAGTGTCATAGACCAACGGGGGTTCAGCGCCGAAGAGTTCGACGCGGGTGACGGAGCGGGGCACGGCGACGACCCCCGACAGCGAAGCCTGACTAACCGCGCCGTTGTCGTGTTCGCAGCTGAGTTCGATCCAGCGGCGGGAGTCTCCGGTGCTGCGGATGCTCGTGATGGGGCCGACTGCGGTGTCCAGCAGGTCGATCAGATGGGGCCCAAGGTCGAGCAGTGCTCCGTGCTCCAGGCGCCAGCCGGTGGCGAAGTCGCCGCCGAGGAAGGCGCCGTGGAGGTAGCAGGAGCGCGCTCCCGTGATGTGTCGAGTGCGTGCGGCATCAAGGAAGGCGACGGTAGTCGGGTGATAACGCTTAGTGAGAACCAGTTGGGAGACCACGCCAGAGGACAGGACGGCGTCGGCGACGCGTTGGGCGGAGGGCAGGTCCGGCCCAAGGGGCTTTTCCAGCAGCACAGCCTTGCCTCGCTTGGCCGCGAGGGGCGCCAGTTGGGCTTGCACCGAGGGCGGTACGGCGAAGGCGACGGCTTCGCACTGGTCGAGCAACTCGTCGAAGGATGCGGCGGAGCGGGCTCCGTGGAGGGTGGCGAGCTGTCTGGCTGCTTCGGGCCGCCGCGCCCACACGGCGGTGAGGCGCGTCTCGGGGCCGGCGGCAAGCATGCGGGCGTGCATGGCGCGGGCCCAGGGGCCCGCGCCGACGAGGCCAACATCGACGGGTTTGTGCGGCCATAGGTCGGTTGAGCTGTTCACGGTGTTCCTGGAGGGCTGCGGGCGCCGCTTGTCGGTCAACGAGGTCGCGGACGCGGGCGGTTCAGAGGGCGAGGCGCGCGAGACGGGTGTCGGCTCGGGCTGGGGAATAGAGGAACTCGGTGACCATGGATCCGGCTCCGATGATTCCTGCGTGGTCACCCAAGCGGGAGGTGACGACCTGAAGGTTGGCGGTGGCACGAGGGAAGGCGCGCTGGTAGAGCAGTTCGCGGACCCCGGTCATGAAAGGGGCGCCGGAGAGATCGCCCGCGATCATGAGGACGCCGGGGTTGAGGAGAGTCACCACGGTCACCAGCACCTCACCGGTGCGCCGTCCCGCCTCACGGGCGAGACGAATGGCGTCCGGATGGCCCTCGCCGAGCAGGCGTTTGACGTCGGATGCGGACGTCGCGTCGGTGCCGAGGCCGGAGAGCTCGTTGGCGAGGGCGCGGCCGCTGGCCACCGCGGCCAGGCAGCCGTGGGAGCCGCACATGCACAGGGCGTCGGGCCGGTCGTGCAGGCGGATGTGGCCGATGTCGCCCGCCCCGCCGTCGATGCCGCGGTAGACCGTGTCGCCCACGACGACGCCGGCGCCGATGCCGGTGGAGACCTTCACGAGGACGAAGGCGGTGCAGTCCCGGTGGTTGGCCTGGTGTTCGGCCAGCGCCATGAGATTGGCGTCGTTGTCCACGAAGACGGGGACGGGGCCGCCTCCGGCGTCGGAGTGGACGTGGTCGGCGTAGGCCCTCTGCATGCGTTCGCGGATCGGGTACCGGTCCCAGCCCGGCATGATCGGCGGCTCTACGACCTGGCCCGTCTCCCAGTCCACGGGACCGGGGACGGACATTCCGATCCCGCAGACGTGGGAGGCGTCGACGCCGGCTGCGGTGATCAAGTCGGGGAACCAGCGGGCCAGTTGGTCCAGCACCACGTCTGGGCCGTCGCTGATCTGCAGGGGCCTGGTTTGCTCGGCGAGGAGGGTGCCGGCGAGGTCGAGGATGGCGGCGCGGGCGTGCCGGGTCTCCAGGTCGACGGCGATGACGGAGGCGTGAGTGGGGTCGAAGACGATCTTCTGGGAGGGTCGGCCGCCGGTGGACGAGCCGGTGGTGTGCTTGAGCCAGCCGGCCCGGTTGAGGAGGTCGAGTCTCTGGCCGATGGTCGATCGGGAAAGTCCGGTGACCTGCTGCAGATCGGCGCGGGTGTTGGCGCGGCCGCTGCGAATGAGCTGCAGCAGTTCGCCCGCGCTGATCTGGTTCGGTGTCAGCATCAGGTCCTCTGTAGGTTCAGCTCTTGTCGGCACCGCTGGTCAGTCCTTCGGTGAGCAGGCGTTCGGCTGCGAAGAACAGGAGTACCACGGGAATCGTCAGCACCACGGAGCCTGCCATCAATACGGTCTTGGGCACCTCGACGCCGTTGGACAACTGGGCCAGGCCCAAGGAAACCGTCCACTTGTCGGGGTTGGCGGCCAGGAAGAGCAGAGCGAAGAGGAACTCGTTCCAGGCGATCATGAAGACGTACAGCCCGGTGGCCATGAGGGAGGGCAGGGCGAGCGGCAGGATCACCTTGCGGACGGTCTGAAGGCGGCTGCAGCCATCGAGTGCCGCTGCCTCCTCGATGGAGGAGGGAATGGTGACGAGGTAGTTCTTCAGCATGTAGATCGACACCGGCACGGTCTGGGCGACGTAGACGATGGCGAGTCCGACCAGGCTGGAGGACAGGTGCAGCTTGGCGAAGATGACGAACAGCGGGACGGCCAGCAGGGTCGCCGGGAAGAGATAGACGGCCAGGAAGAGCGCACTGACCTGGCGGTGGCCGAAGAACTTCAGCCGGCTGACCGCGTAGGCGCCGGGCACCGCGGCCAGCAGGGTCAGGGCAACCGTGCCGAGCGACACCAGCGCGGAGTTGAGCAGGAACTTCACGAAGCCCTGTCCGCCGTCGTCGGTGGAGCGCAGCACGTCGCGGTAGGTGGTCAGGGTGAAGTCCTTCGCCGACACCCACAGCGAGCCCGGGTCGAGCAGCAGGGCGTCGATGGGTTTCAGCGACAGCAGCAGCATGTAGTAGAAGGGCAGCAGGGTGATCACTGCGAGGAAGGCGATGACGATCCAGCGCAGTACGCCGAAGAGGCGGTCCTCGAACTGAGCGCGCGTCATCACGCCTCCTCCTGAACCTTGTTGGCGAAGAACTTGAAGTAGAAGCCCAGAAGGATCATGAGCGAGGCGGCCAGGACCAGGGCCTGCGCGGCGGCCGCTCCCACGTCGTAGCGGGCGGTGAGGAAGTCGTAGACGCGTACGGCCGCGACGTTGGTGCCCGCTCCGCCGCCGGTGAGCAGGTAGACGTCGTCGAACTTGTTGAAGGTCATGATGAAGCGCAGCACGCACAGCAGGGCGATGACCGGCATCAGCTGCGGCAGCAGGATGTGGCGGAAACGCTGCGTAGGAGTGGCGCCGTCGACCAGTGCGGCCTCTTCCAGCCCGTCGGGGACGGCCTGGAGGCGGGCCAGGATGAAAAGGAACGCGAACGGGAAGTAGCGCCAGCACTCGAAGGCGATGACGGTCAGCAGCGCCAGCGGAATGTCGAAGTGCAGGCCCGGCAGGTGGACTTCGTACTGGCGGGTGGACAGGAAGGCGATGGGGTCGTCCCAGCCGAACAGCCGGCGGCCCCAGTCATTGACCACGCCGTACTGCGGGCTGAGGGCGACCTCCCAGACGAAGGCGACGGCGACGACGGGCGCGACGTAGGGCAGCAGCATCGCCGCGCGCAGCAGTCCGCGACCCTTGAACGGTTTGCGCAGGGCCAGCGCGGCGATCAACCCGAGGACGACGGAGCCGAGGGTGGCGCCGGCGGTGTAGATCAGGGTGGTGGTCAGGCTCTGCCAGAAGCCGGCCGAGGCGAAGACCTGGGTGAAGTTCTGAAGGGTCCAGTTGCCGAACAGGCCCATGCCCTGGATGTCGACCAGTTTGGCGTGCTGGAAGGCGAGCAGCACGGTCCAGGCGATGGGCAGGATCACCACCACGAGGACCACGGCGAACGTGGGCGAGACGAACGCCAGGCCCGCGCGGTTGGCGCGGCGGCTCGCGGTCATCGGGCGGCGACGCTCGGCGGGCCGGTCCGCGGACCTGGTGCGGGTGTCCCGGCGCTGCGGTGCGCCGGCTGGTGCTGTAGTCATGAAGGGACCTTTGTGACGTGCATGCGGGCGGCTACTGGAGGGACTTCTGCAGGGCGGCGACGTCGTCGTCGGCTTCGTGGGCCGCCTCGGAGGGGGAGATCTGTCCACTGGTCATCGCGCCGATGGCCTTGGGGACCGGCAGTTCGCCGTTGGTGGCGCCGACGAGGGCTCCCTCGCCCTGGGTGATGCCCCAGCGCCGCATGTGGCTGACGCCGGCGGCGAGCTGGTTGAGCAGGCTCGGCGGGTAGACCTGGTCGAAGGGCTTCTTGGTGTCGACGCCGATCTTGCTGTGCCGCCAGGTGTCGAGGTAGCGCCGGGGCTGTGCGGCGGTGCCGTCACGGACGGGGATTTTGCCCTCGGGTGCCATGCCGAACCACGACTCGTAGCCCGTGCCCATCATGTATTCGATGAACTCGCGCGAGGCGGCGGTCTCGGCGGTCTTCGTGGTCACCCACGAGGTGATCTCGCCGAACTGGGCCGGCTCGGCGGCGCCGGGGCCCTTCATCGCGGTGACGATGCCGCTGTTGTGCGACAGGTACTGCGGGTCCTTCTTGCACTGCGGGCAGCTGGGCAGGGCGTCCTTGCGCAGTCCGGCGAGTTCGTCCAGCAGGAACGAGGACCAGACGATCATCGAGGACTGGCCGGCGAAGTAGGTCGCGCGGGTGGAGTCCACGGTCTGGGTGCCCGGGGCGCCGTAGGTGCGGGCGAGTTCGTCGTACGTCGAGAACGCGTCGCGGCAGCGGGAGGAGTTCAGGGCGACCGTGTGGTGGTCGTCGACGAGCTGGCAGTCGTTGGCCAGGGCGAGGCTCTCGAAGCTCTGCGAGGTGAAGACGTCACTGGGGTCGGTGGCCGCGGACATGCCGTAGCGGCCCTTGGTGGTGAGCGCCTTGGCCGCGGCGGTCGCCTTGGCGTAGGTGTCCGGGGCGGGCAGGTCTTTGTCGCCGAGCTGATCGTTGCGGTAGACCAGCAGCTGCAGCCAGGCGTCGGACGGCACACCCAGGCTGGTGGCGCCGTCGGAGGTCAGTTGCAGGGCGTTGGTGTTGAAGGTCTTGCGCCCCAGCTCGCCGATGATCCGGTGGGGGATGTCGGTGTTGAGCAGGCCGTTGCTGTACATCTGCCAGACCTGGCCCATCGGGGCGGCGCCGATGACGTCGGGCAGCGTGCCCGAGGCGGCGGCCGACATGATCAGTTGGGGCATCTGGCCCTCGTCGACTCCGACGAGATGGACCTTGATGCCGGTCCTCTTCTCGAAACCCTTGATGATCTTCTGGGTGACCGCGACGCGGTCCGGGAGGTTCTCCTGGGACCAGACGGTGATCTCCCGGTCGGGTTTTCCGGGTCCCGTGCTGCTGGAGCAACTGGTGAGCAGCCCGACTGTCAGGGCTGCCGTGATGCCCACCGCGATCGCGCTGGATCGCCGGCTCTTGGTGCGCATTGCGTGTCCTCGTTCCGACTTACGTCTACTGCCCAGGCATCTCAGCATCACTTTTGCTTGTTGACAAGACATAAGTTGTGGTTATTGTCGACACAACCGCACCCGCAACCCTTCCGGAGTCATCCGTGGAACGCGTCGTCCAATTCACCGGCCCTCGCCAGGTGGAGGTAACCGAGCAGGCCAGAGCCGAACTGCCCGCCGGTCACCTCAGAGTCCGCACCCGCTACTCGGGCATCTCGGCCGGAACCGAACTCACGGCCTACCGCGGCACCAACCCGTACCTGACGCGCACCTGGGACCCCGAGGCACGCCTGTTCCGCGACGGCGCGGCCGGCATCCAGTACCCGGTCGCCGGCTGGGGCTACTCCGAGGTCGGCGAGGTCGTCGAGGTCGCCCCCGACCTCGACGGCACCCCCGGCCTGCCCGAGCCCGGCGACCAGGTATGGGGCATCTGGGGCCACCGCAGCGAAGGCGTCGTCCCGGCCGAGCGCATGGTCGGCCACACCCTGCCCGCCGGACTCGAACCGCTGGCCGGCGCCTTCGCCCGCGTCGGCGCCATCGCCTACAACGCCGTCCTGGCCGGCGACATCCACCTCGGCGAGGACGTCGCCGTCTTCGGGCAAGGCGTCATCGGACTGCTCACCACCCGGCTCGCCCAGCTCAACGGCGCCCGCGTCACCGCCGTCGACGCCCTCGACGGCCGCCTGGAGACCGCCAAGCACTACGGCGCCCAGCACACCCTCAACGCCCGCACGGACGCCGTGGCCGAACGCATCCGCGAGACCACCGGCGGCGTCGGCGCGGACCTCGCCATCGAGATCAGCGGCGCCTACCCCGCGCTGCACGAGGCCCTGCGCTCGGTCGCCGCCGGCGGCCGCGTGGTGGCGTCCGGCTTCTACCAGGGCGACGGCATCGGCCTGCGCCTGGGCGACGAATTCCACCACAACCGCGTCCAGCTCGTGTGCTCACAGATCGGCGGCGTGCCCCCGCAGCTGTCCCACCGCTGGAGCGTGGAACGCCTCCAGCAGACCTTCCTGCGCCTGGTCGCCGAGGGGCAGGTGGACATCGGCTCACTCGTCAGCCACGTCGTCCCAGCCGCCGACGCCGCCGAGGCGTACGTGCTGCTGGACGAGCGCCCCGCCGAGGCGCTGCAGGTCGTGCTGGAATTCTGAACGTTTCGAAAGGCCCCCTCATGCTCAAGACCGCCGCGCAGGAGCAACTCCTGCCCGGAGACACCCTGCAGGCCAAGTGGGAGTTCGCCCAGGAAGCGGGCTACGGCGCCATCGAACTGCGCGGCAAGGGCGACCTCCACTTCGCCTCCCGCCTCGAGGAGCTGCGCCAGGCCCGCAAGGACGGCGTGGTCATGCCCACCGTGTGCGTCGACATGCTGCACTTCTTCGGCGCCTTCGACGCGGACCGGCGGCGCGACGCGATCGCCCAGATGAAGTCCCAGCTCACCGTGATCGCCGAGATCGGCGGTCTCGGCGCGCAGACGCCCGCCTCGTACGGCATGTTCTCCCGCCGCCTGCCGCCCTTCGAACCTCCACGCAGCGAGACGGAGGACCGCGAGATCCTGCTGGCAGGCCTGGCCGAACTGGGCGAGCACGCCCGCAAGGAGGGCGTCACGCTCTTCCTCGAACCCCTCAACCGGTACGAGGACCACATGGTCAACCGCCTGGAACAGGCCGCCGACCTGATCCGCACCACCGGCCTGGACTCGGTCCGCATCGGCATCGACAGCTACCACATGAACATCGAGGAGACCGACCCCGCCGCCGCGATCCTCGCGCACGCCGACGTCATCGGACACGCCCAGGTCTCCGACTCCAACCGGTTCCAGCCCGGCGCGGGCCACCTCGACTGGCCCGCCTGGCTCGGTGCCCTGCACACCATGGACTACCCCGGCTACCTCGCCCTCGAATGCCGACTGACCGGTGACCCCGCAGAGGCCGTCCGCTCCGTCCCCGCATTCCTCAAGAGGTCCGGCGCGTGAAGTCCCTCCTGGACCGGCCCGCGCCCACCACCACCGCAGCCCTGACACTGCGGCGGGGTGCGGCGCGGGTCCTACTCGACAACTGGACCGGCACGTCCACCGTGCCCTCCCGCACCCTCTACCCGCACCAGTGGAGCTGGGACTCCGCCTTCATCGCCATCGGCCTGCGCCACCTCTCCTCACGCCGCGCACAGCAGGAACTGGAATCCCTGCTGGCCGGACAGTGGGACGACGGACGCATCCCGCACATCGTCTTCAACCCGGCACTGCCCCACGACGCCTACTTCCCGAGCCCCGACTTCTGGCGCTCCTCCACCGCCGGACGACAGGCGGGCGCGCCGGCGGCCCCGGAGACCTCCGGCATCGTCCAGCCACCGGTACACGCGCTGGCAGCCTGGCTCGTGCACCGTGCCGACCCCGCGGAATCCCGCCGGCGAGGCTTCCTCGCCCGGGTCCTGCCGCGGCTCGCGGCCTGGCACGACTACCTCCTTGCCCACCGCGACCTCGGTGGCGACGGACTGGCCGCCGTGGTCCACCCCTGGGAACCCGGCATGGACAACAGCCCCTGCTGGGACCAGGCACTGCACCGCGTCGAGCCCGCCGCGCCCGACGCCTTCCAGCGGGCGGACCTCGACCACGGCCACCCCGCCGACCGGCCCACCGACCTCGACTACGGCCGCTACGTCAGCCTGGCGACCGACTATCGCGACGCCAGCTACGACGACGAGACGACCAGGTTCGCCTTCGCCATGGAGGACCCGAGTTTCAACGCCCTGCTGATCGCCAGCGAACGAGCCCTCGCCGCCATGGCGCGGGAAACGGGAGCGGACGCCACCGCCCATGCCCGGCGCGCCGACACGCTCACCCGGCACCTGGTGATGCGCCTGTGGGACGAGAAGGCGGGCATCTTCCGGACGCGTGACGTGCTGACCGGCGCCCTGGTCGACGAGCGCAGCGTCAGCGGCCTCATCCCGCTCATCGTCCCGCACCTGCCGGAACACATCGTCGGCCGTCTCGTCGCCACCCTCAACGGACCGCACTTCAGCGCACCGGCCACCCACCTGGTCCCGAGCTACGACCTGCACGGCCACGCCTTCGACGCCCACCGCTACTGGCGCGGCCCCGCCTGGTTCAACACCGCCTGGCTGATCCACCGGGGTCTGCACACGCACGGCCGCATCCAGCAGGCCGCGGACCTGCGGCAGGGCTTCGTCACCGAGGCCGGGGCAACCGGCTTCGCCGAGTACGTCGACCCCGCCTCCGGCGACCCGCGCGGCGCCCGGCACTTCTCGTGGACCGCCGCGCTCACACTCGACCTGCTGTGCGCCGACCCCAAGGAGCCCACCCCATGACCCCGGCCGACGACCGCGTCCAGCTGGTCCGGGACGCCACCTTCGCCCGCCTCGACGCCGGTGGCGACATCAGCGGAATCCGGGGCACCGCACCCGACGGGCTGTTCCTGCGCGACGCCCGTCACCTCAGCCGCTGGCAGCTGACCGTAGACGGCACCGAGCCGGAAGCACTGGTGCCCGCCACCGCCGACACCGACGACACGGCCACCTGCGTCCTCACCCCGCAGGGCACCCGCGACAACCCGCCCGCCTACACCGTCTTCCGCGAACAGACCGTGTGCGCAGGCACGTTGACCGAACACCTCCGGCTGGTCAGCAACCGCCCCGACCCTGTCACCGCCCGCGTCGACCTCGCCGTCGACGCCGACTTCGCCGACCTCTTCGAACTTCGGGCCGACGACCGCCACTACGCCAAACCCGGCGCCCGGCACGAGACCCGTCGCACCGCCGAAGGCCTGCACTTCGCCTACCGGCGCGAGGACTGGCACTCCCGCACCACGGTCACCTGCGATCCCGCCCCGACCACCGTCGAGGACGACCCCGGCACTACCGCACGGATCCTGAGCTGGGAACTGGCACTCGCCGCGCAGGCAGAAGCCCACCTCCACCTCACCGTCCAGGCCCAACCTCACGGATTGCCGCATCCCAAACCCGTCTTGTCACGGCCACGGCCCAGCACCGCACCGGCCGCCGACGACCTGGACCGCAGCTGCGAGCGGGGCCTGCGCGACGTGGATCTGCTCACCATCACCGTCACCGGGGTCGACGGCGAGGCGGTCCACGTTCCCGCCGCGGGCATTCCCTGGTTCCTCACCCTGTTCGGCCGGGACTCCCTGCTGACGTCGTACTTCCTCCTGCCGTACCGTCCCGAGACGGCCGCCGCGACCCTAAGCGCGCTCGCCGCCACCCAGGGCCGGGCACACGACCCGAGCAGCGGAGAACAGCCCGGCCGCATCGTCCACGAGACACGCCATGGCGAGCTCGCACACTTCCGCCAGATCCCCTACGGCCGCTACTACGGCGCCGTCGACGCCACTCCGCTCTTCCTCGTCCTGCTCCACGCCCACCACGAGACGACCGGCGAACGCGCCCTAGCCGTACGGCTGGAACAGCATGCCCGACAAGCCGTTGACTGGATGCTCAACGACGGAGGCATCGGCAAACACGGCTATCTCGTCTACCAGCCCGACCCGAACGGCCTGGTCAACCAGAACTGGAAGGACTCCGCGGGTGCCATCTGTTGCACAGACGGCACACAGGCCCAAGGCCCCATCGCCGTCTCGGAAGCGCAGGGTTACGCCTACGACGCGCTGGTGCGCACGGCCCGGCTGGCCGCCGACGTCTGGCAGGACAAGACCTACGCGCGGCGCCTGCGCCACATCGCTGCGGAACTGCGCGAGCGCTTCCTCAACGACTTCTGGATGCCGGCCGCCGACTTCCCCGCCCTCGCCCTGGACGGCCATGGCAGCCAGGTCAACGCCCTGGCCTCGGACGCGGGGCACCTGCTCTGGTCGGGCATCCTCGACGACGAGCACGCCCGCCGGATCGGACAGCGCCTGCTGCAGCCGGACTTCTTCTCCGGCTGGGCGATCCGCACC
Organism: Streptomyces sp. NPDC050534; assembly: GCF_044457745.1. Classification (NCBI taxonomy): domain Bacteria; kingdom Bacillati; phylum Actinomycetota; class Actinomycetes; order Kitasatosporales; family Streptomycetaceae; genus Streptomyces; species Streptomyces sp. NPDC050534. Next base: position 71,234 of record NZ_JBITHF010000022.1, on the reverse strand, counting down.
CTGGCCGCCGGACAGAAGCCCTACCACCCGCTGTCCTACCATCGCGGCAGCGCCTGGCCCCACGACAACGCCCTGATCGTGCTGGGGCTGGCCCGCCATGGACTCGCCGACGAAGTACGGACGGTGACCCAGGGACTCGTCGCGCTGGCGGCCCAGAACGACTACCGGCTGCCGGAAGTGCTGGCCGGCTACGACAAGGGTTCCACCTGCCGCCCGGTGCCCTATCCCCATTCCTGCTCGCCCCAGGCTTGGGCAGCGGCGACACCATTGGCGTTGCGCACGGCCCTGCGAGCGACGGGACAGGCATGACCCGTCGGTGTCCGGCCAACACACCATCAGTGCGATGAACACCCGCTCCCCGCAAACCGACCTGCCACCGCACCCCCCACGAGAGGGGCGATGACGAGCACCAAGCCCAAAACCCCCGCGAAAGCGACTGCCACCGCGTCCGATGCGTGGACATCGGGATCGCTGAAGACCGTGAAGTCGAGAATCCAAAGGCACGGCCCCACAGCGCCACACGCTGCCAGTAGCCAGTAGGCACGAGCACGCAGCCCTGCGCCACCGGCCGGAGAACACGCCGGCACTGGGCGAGCAGGTTTACCGCCTCGACCCGTACTGCGTCGAGGCCCGGCTGATGGCCGGCGACGGGTTCGCGGCCGCGGGCGAGTGGCGGGAGGCGGCCCGCTGGTACGTTCACGCCGGCGAACTCGGAACGGCGGCAGGAGCCGTGGGCTGGTTCCGCGCCGCCCAGTCCACGACGCCGCGGGCGACCATATTGAGGCGCTCAACGCCATGGCGCACTGCCTGGAGTTGGACCCCACCGCGGTCGAACCCCGCGCGTACTTGACGAACTCCGTGTCGAGACACTTCTCCGTCGGCAGCCAGAAGTCAGGCAGGTACGTTTTCGCGGGCCGCGTGAGCCCATGTGTCCACGAGTCGAGGCCCGTCACCTCACCGCCAACGTGGTTGGGCGTCATCGTCAGGTCTCCGTGGGCTCCTGATCGTCGTGTTCTTGCTCCTGCGCCCAGATGGCCGCCCATTCGTCGAGCGGACGGAGGGCGTGACCGAGTGCTGTCCCCAGCCGAGTGAGCTCGTATCCGTCGGCCGAAGGGGCGATGATCCCGCTCGATGCGAGTTCGCGGAGCCGCTGGTAGAGGACGCTGGATGACAGGCCCTCACACCGTGCCAGCAGTGCGCGGGCGCCGAGCGGGCCCGAACGGAGCTCCCAGAGAATTCGCAGCGCCCACCGGCGGCCGAACAGGTCCATCGCGGCCATGATCGGTCGACCGGTCGTCGATCCACGAACCGGCGCTCCTGGGCGCGGCGTTGGCATACGCCTCCTTGTGTTTCGCTATTCGAAACACTAACATCCATCCAGCGTTTCTAATTTCGAAACGAGCTCGACGGGAGAGCCGATGTCGCGGATAGCCCTGCTGGAACCGCCGTATACCGACCAGGTCGGCGCACTGCTCGCGCGCATGATGCCCGGAGAGGCCCCACCGATCGGGCTGTTCCGGATGTTCGCCAGAAACCTCCCGATGGCCGGCGCCATGCACGGGTGGGGTCGCTACGAGTTGAGTCGGCAGCTGACGCTGACCATGCGGGAACGCGAGATCGTCATCGACCGGACGTGCGCGCTGTGCGGCTGCGAGTACGAGTGGGGCGTGCACATGTTGACGTTCGCCGAGCGAGTCGGCCTCACTCACGAGCAGGCGACTTCGCTGGTGCACGGCGGTCCCGCCGACGAATGCTGGACATCCGAGCCGGAACGGCTGCTCATTCTCGCTGCCGACATGCTGCATGAGCGTTCCGACGTCGATGACGCGTTGTGGGCACGGCTTACCTCGGTCTTCGACGAGCTCCAACTGCTCGACCTGCTCCTGCTGTGTGGGTGGTACCACGCCGTCAGCTTCGCCGCCCGCACTGCTCGCATACCGCACGAGCCCGGCGCACCACGCTTCGCCGACTTCCCGCCCCGCACTCGATGACGCGCCCTACCCGGCCTGCCGGCCACGACGACCTGCCCGTCACGATCGTCCACGCATGCCTACGTGAGGGGCGTGGAGGCAGTCCGACGGCGGTCGTGGACGAGACGCCCTGGAGGCGGGCCGGCAGAGCGTTAACCGATGGCGAGCGCCGCCTCGTGCCTGCCCTGGTTGGCGCCTCGCACGCCGTCTTCCTCTCGGATGACCGCGATCCGGCAGACGGGAGGGGGAATAGACAGCCCGTGCTCCAGGTGCGCTTCTTCACTCCCGAGACGGAACTGCCCGCGTGCGGTCACGGCACTATGGCGGCGCTGGCCTTCCTCTCGGCGCGTACCGGCGACAGGAAGTATCACGCCGAGCTGTGGGCCTCCGGACGGGCCATCAAGGGCCGTGCCGTCCGCCGGGTTTCATCATCCATCGACGTCACCTTCAGGGCGGGGCCTGTGCACCTGCGTCAGCCAACGGGTGTGGAACTCTCGCTACTACTCCCCGCTTTGGGTCTCACGGCGCCGGCCACCGCCGGTGCTTGCATTGCGACACTGGGACGCCCACGGCTAGTTGTCCCCGTCCCCACCGAGCGCGCGCTCGCCGCCCTGGCTCCGGCTCCCGACCAGCTCGCCGCCGCCTGCAACCGGCTAGGTCTGCTGGGCTGCTTCGTCCACTCCACGGTATCGGCCGCGGTCCGGACTACTGCCCGCATGTTCGCACCGTCGATCGGCGTCCCCGAGGACATCGCCAACATCAACAGCTGTGCTTGCCTGGCAGCCCACCTGCTCGCCCGTCACGGCACCACCCGGATTGCCGTCGACATGGGCGACGCCCTGGGCCGCCCCTCCTCTGTCAGCACTGCCGCACGCCACAACCCGCCGAGTCCGCTAGTCGACGTCATCGGTACCGCGAGAATCGGGCGAGTCGCCTGTCTGCCGATGTCTGGGTAGGGACCTGCGCTCCACGCTCCATGATTCTGACAAATGACCAGATACGAGAGTTCTACGAGCCCTCTGGAGGTGATCACGATTTACATGAATGCTTGAAGGCCTTCGTTTCCGTCTCCGGCACGTTCCCCCCTCGCCGAAGGCGCCCGAGGCGCTGAAGAAGACTTCGCCGGGACGCGAACCGGCAGCCGCGGGTGGCAGAGCCGAACCAGGCCGGATCAGCACGTCCTCACAAATGCCCGGTACTCCGTCGCCGGGATCGAGCAATCTGAGCGTCAATTGGAAGTCGGACATGTCCGGCCAAACACAGGAGGTTCCATGGCCAAGGGCTACTGGGTCAGTGTCTACCCCGCCATTTCCGACCCTGAGAGGCTGACTGCTTACAACAAGCTGGCCGGTCCGGCTGTCCGGGCTGCGGGCGGGCGCGTCCTGTCCCGTGGCGGCCGAGTCGTCGCCCACGAGGCCGGAATCACGCAACGCGTCGTTCTGATCGAGTTCGACAGCTTTGAACAGGCCGTCGCGGCATACGAGAGCGAGGCATACCAGAAGGCGCTGGTGGCCCTCCCCGACGGCTTCGAGCGCGACTTCCGCATCATCGAAGGCATCGACTGACCGACGGGCTCGGTCATCGCTTGAATCATCTGCAGGACCCGAACGGCGCGTCCCCCGCGCCTGGCGGGCGCGGAGGCAGGCGGGCGACCACGTCGCCAGCCTCGGCCTGCTGCGTCAACAGTGAGCGCAGCCGTTCGATCTCGTCGTACTGGGCAGCCCACCGGGAAATCGCCAGGGTCCGGAACTCGGCCAGTTTCGCCACCTCGGCGTCCCGACGGGCGACCCGGTTCGTCAGTTCGGCGTTCTGCTTCTTGAGACGCTCAAGCTGTGCCGCGCGGGGTCTATGATCTCGCCCGCGTCCTGCAGCGCCTGGACACGAGCCGTGAACTCCTCGGCCAGGTGCTGGTAGGCGCCGGGCCGACTAGTGCCGTCACGGTTTCGCTTCGGGTAAAAGCCGGTGCGGGTCACGCCCGCGAACTCGGCAAGGGACTGCAGATCGGCCTTGGCTCCAGGCGGGAGATCACCTCGCAGGATCCGCTCCATCGCTGCCCATAGGGCCGCTTCGTTGCTTTCCTTGTCCTGAGCGTTCAACCGGGGCACGTCACGCCTTCCCTTCCGACATGGCGGCGTCGAGGTCGGTGGCCACGCGAAGGGCTCGCTCACGCTCGGGGATCAGGCGCTGCCGCTCGCCGCGGGGCACCCGTGGGCTCTCGATGAACACGGTGAGCGAGGCAGCTCGCCCCGCCCTCACCGGCTGGTGGCAGGGGTGGTGCGTGGCCTGCGGACAGCGCGCCGAGTCGCACATCCCCACCAGCGGCTTCGTCGCCTTCGGGGTCGCGGCGAGCCGGAGGACGACGAGGACCGACGGCCAGCACACCCGACCGCCCCTGCCACTCCTTGCCCCCACGCGGGGCCTGGCAGCCGACTTGTTGTGACGCCTTCGCGGCAGACATCACGGCAAGTCGGGTGCACTCTCCTGGGCGGGGACCTTGGATACCGCGTGATCCGGATCGCCGGCCGGGGCAGCGGCACGCAGGGCCGCTTCGACCCGGCGGTTGCTGGTCATGGATGCCGTGACGACCGTCATGGCCAGGAGGAGGCCGGCGGCGGCGTAGAGCGGGGTGCGGATGTCGTAGGTGGTGGCCAGCCAGCCGCCGAGGAAGGCGCCGAGGGGGGCGGCGCACATGGCCAGCATGCGGGAGGTGGAGGCGACCCGGCCCATGAGGTGGGTCGGGACGATCGCCTGCCTCAGGGAGGGCCCGAGCACCATCGTGGCGCCCATGCCGGCCCCGCAGACGGCGAGCGCGAACCCGGCCGCGTACGGGTTCGGGGCAGCGGCAAGCCCGAGGATGGCAAGCCCTTCGCCTGCGGCCGTGCAGGTCAGTGCGGTGCCGGTGCCGAGTCGTCGGCCAAGGCAGGAGGCGATGCCTGCACCGAGCAGACCGCCGGTGGCCTCCGCCGTGAGGAGCAGGCCGAAGCCGTAGGTGTCGATGCCGAGGCGGTCGTGCGCGAAGAGGGCGAGGACAGTCTCCACGGCGAGGAAGGCGATGTTCCCAACCGCCGGGCGGAGCGCGAGCCCGAGCAGCACCCGGTCGCGGAAGACGTACGAGGCTCCGGCCCGCGCCTGCCGAAGCAGCGACTCGCGGACCTCCGATACCGGCCGCGGCATGGCGGGCAGCGTACGGACCAGCAGTGCGGAGAGCAGGAACGACACCGCGTCGGCGAGCAGCGGAACCGCCCGCCCGAGCGCGAGCAGCGCACTGCCCGCAGGCGGGCCCGCGAAGCCGGACATGGCGGTCTGGGCGCCGCGCAGGCGGGAGTTGGCGCGCTCCAGGAGCGCGGGGTCGCGGCCGAGCAGGTCCGGCAGGTAGGCCGTGGCGGCCGTGTCGAAGAAGAGTCCGCCGAGGCCGAGGAGGAAGGCGACGGCGGCGAGCAGTGCAATGCTCAGCACGTCGAGTGCGGCTGCCGTTGCCGGTATCGCGAACAGCACCGCACGCGCCGCGTCCGTGACCCACATCGTGCGCCGACGGTCCCAGCGGTCCACCAGAGCACCGCCTAGGACCCCGAAGAGCAGCCACGGCAGCGTCCCGGCGGCGGTGACGACGGCGAGCGCCATCGGATCCCGTGTCAACGTCAGCGCGATCAGCGGCAGCGCGGCATGCGACACTCCGTCACCGAGCGAGGACACGCTCTGCGCCGTCCACAGCCTTCCGAATCCGGTCGGCAACGTCCGTATATCTGAGGTCACTTGGCGTCCCCCTCGGCCTGGTCGCGCGGGGCCGGGTGGAACAGTGCGAAGACGAGGGACGCGTCCGGCAGCGACGGATCGGACAGCTCCCGGTACTCGTCCGCCAGTGCCTCTAGCCGCGCGCCCAGTTGCGCGAACTGCTCCTCGGTGAGCCGTAGATGCGCCATCCGTACGTGCCGCTCGCCGCCCTTCGCCGACGCCTCCAGGTCCGCCACCGCATGGCGCATCAGCACATCCGGCCCTCCCTCGCCCGGATCCGGCAGCACGATCGCCCGGGCGGCCATCGCGTAGTACCGCTCGGTGACACCCCGCACCTTGCGCGTCCGTACCACCTTCACGAGGCCGGCCCGTTCCAGCAGCCGCACGTGATAACTGGAACTCCCCTTGGCCAGGCCCATCCGTTCCGCGATCTGCGTAATCGTCGCCGGCTCGAAGCGGAGCACCGCCATGATCCGGTGGCGCGTGAGATTGGAGACCGCGCGCAACTGCTCGTCCGTGGTGACATGAAACGCCTCAGGAAGATCATCGGTAGCCATACGAGCAATGGTCAACGATTCTTGACCATTGCGCAAGGGGATGCGCACGACCCACCAGAATCCGCCGCCCTGCGCGCGAGACCCTCCGCCACAGCCCCCACCCGCCGCCGGCCCGGGGAGCCGTCAAGAAACCTCTGATCCCGGCCAACTCGGCGTCCGACAGCGCTGCTTCACCGACCTGCGCCAACCCGGCGGCGGATCGGCACTGCCGCCCGGCACCGGCCCGCCCGCTCCCGGCCCGGCCCGGCCGCTGGCGCTGGTGGATGCCTGTACGGCGGCCACCAAGCCGCCTCCCCAGGCCGGGGCGTGACGCCCCATCTTGGTGTGGATTCCCCGGCGTTCGGCACGTGGCCGGCCAGGGCCCCGCACAGCCGCGGGGGGTAAGAGTCGCGTCAAACAACTGCGCGCTGCAGCCGCCCTGGTGATCCTGGCAAGGGGCCGGCGTCCGGCGTCCGGGCACGGATCCCGACGGGAGGCGTCTGCCGCGCACTCGGCGGCAGAGCGGTGCCGGCCTGCGTCCCGCCAGTGGCCCGGCGGGCACCCGCGGGCGGGTCTCTCGCAGCCCCGCCCGGTCCGGGGTGGGAGACTCGCAGCTCCCGCCCCGCTCCCCTCCCCTGGCGATCCGGGCGCCGACCTCCTGGCGGCGCTGGTGTGGTGGCGGATCGCGGGCGCACCGGACACTGAGGTGAGGTGAAGCCTGGGCGAGAGGCGGAAGGCTGACCGGTATGACCGTCGTGGTGTGGATCGTCGAGGGCACCTGGCCCGCCTGCGTGGACGCCGCCCGCACCTACGCGGCCGACGGCTCCGAGATCGTGCTCGTGCACGTGGCCGACGAAGAACTTCCGGCCATCGCGCACGGCGCGTTCGCCGGCCTCCTCGGCCGCGGCCGCCCGGACCAGGATCCGAGCAGCCGGCTGGAGGAGCTGGCCGCCGAATCCGCCCGGCAGTTGCTTGAGCAGGCAGCCGACCGGCTCGACCTACCCTGCACCCGCCTCGCCCGCACCGGCCGCATCGAACGCGAGGTCATCGCCGCCGCCCAGGACGCCGACCTGCTGATCGTGGCCCGCGACGGCGACCGCAGCCGCCTGGGCCCCCACAGCCTTGCCCGCACAGCCGCTTCGTCATCGACCACGCCCCCTGCCCCGTCCTCCTCGTCCGGCCCGAAAGCGCATCCGACCTGTCCAGCATCCCGGCCCCGCCGCACCACCCGCCCCACCCACCGCACGCGCTGCGCGAGGTCGATGCGCTGCGTCCGCCGAGCCGTCGAAAAATCCTCAAGGCCGTACCGGGACTGGCCCTGGACACCTTTCTGGTAACCGGCGGCCTGGCCACCTCACCCGCGCAGGCCGCGACCCGCGCCAAGGGCAGCCCGGCATCGCGCTGGGTGAAGGCCCACCGCGACCGACTGCCCACCGGCTACGCCGAGTTCGCTTCCCAACCCGCCAGCTACCGGCGCGCCATCTACGCAGCGCTGGCCCCCTCGGCCCGCAGCGATCTGTGGGTGGCGCACTTCGCCCACTACCGCACCACACACCCCCATCTGTCAGCCGAGCAGTCCGCCGTCCTGAACGACGCAACGCGGCTGGCACCGCACCTCATCACCAGCCGCCGGCAGACCACAGCCGCCCAGGCGCTGGAGACGGCGGCGATCGCGGCGTTCGGCGAAAGCGGGGCCCAAGCCATCCTCCGCACGCTCGGCCCCGCCGACACACACGAGACGGCGCCACGGAGCGATCAGAACATCCAGGTCATGGACTGCAACTCCCAGTGCGCCGGGACCGGAAGCTGCGACATGGTGTGCTACGCCTCACCGTGGTGGTGCAACTGGACCGACTACAGTTGCGGCCCCCTGTGGCTGGGACCATGCAACGGAGTCTGCGCCCCCTAAAACCCCGCGAGGCGCGGGCCCACGAGGTAGCCCGGGCCGGGACCGTGCGAGCCAGTGACCGTCACCGCCCTGTCCCACTTCACGCCCACGCCTCCCGGCCCTCCAGCGTGCGATGGGCTCGGACACGTCGTTCGGTCGGCACCCCCGGGACTGGACCGCACCGCGGTAGTGCCGGGGCTTGTCGCGCGCCCCCGGGTCTGATTGGGTTCGGCGCGCCGGATCCGCGAAGGGCGCGGACGGCGGGAGGGAACAGGCAGCGTGCATCCCACGGCGCAGCACAGCATCCAGGAACCGCTCCCCGACGGGCTCGCACCAGCGATACGGCAGACGGCCGCTGACATCGCCACCCTGCTGCACAGCGTCGGCGACACGAGCGTGGCCGTACCTGACTCGCAGTGGACCCTCGGCGAGGCGGCCGCCCACCTGGCACTGGCCAACGAGCTGATGGCCGACCTCGCCGCCGGGCGCGAACGCCCCTACGGGGACGGCACACCGCAGAGCCTGGCCGCCGTCAACGCACACGCCCTCGCCACGTTCACCGAACGCAGGGCACAGCCGCTCGCGTCCATGATCCAAGATCAGGCCGACGCATTCCTAGCCGCCGTTCGTCAAGGCTCCAGCCACGAGAGCGCCGCCGGCCCGACCCTCCTCACGCCGCTGGGCCCCATGAACCGGCACGTGCTCGCCTCCTACCTGCTGACCCACATGCTGGGCCACGGCTACGACCTCGCCCGCGCACTCAAACGCGCCCACATGATCGACCGCGACCGGGCCGCGCTGTGCCTGCCGTTCCTCCTCACGGCCATGCCCCGCGTCGCCGACCCGGCCGCCATCGCCCACCTGACCGCCCGCTACACCATTCGCCTAAGGCGCGGCCCGGCCTTCGGCGTCCACGTCGACAACGGCGCCGTGAATGTGACCCCCACCCCGCCGGAACGTGCCGACTGCACCATCCTGATCGAACCCGTGACCTTCCTCCTCGTAGCGCTCGGCCGCCGCAACCCATGGCGGGCCATGGCACACGGACACATCCTTGCCTGGGGACGCAAACCCTGGCTCGCTCCCCGCTTCCCGACCCTGTTCACCGCACCCTGACCCCGGGATCCCCCCGCCCGGCCCGCCCACCAAATCCCGCCGCCGGCCCGCCCAGCACGAGCCCGGCGGGCAGCACCAAGCCTGCTCGAAACCCGATACAAGCCGGAACACAAGGCCGCAGACTGCCGCGAATGACCGCCGTCGTATGGATCGCCGAGGGCACCAGGCCCGCCTGCATGAACTCCGCCCACACGCACACGGCCGACGGAGCGGACATCATGCATGCGCACGTGGCCGACGAGGAACTCCCGGCCATCGCGCACGGCGCGTTCGCCGGCCTCCTGGGCCGCGGCCACCCGGAACATGATCCCGGCAGCCGGGTCGAGCAGCTCGCCGCCGAATCCGCCCAGCAACTACTTGAGCAGGCGGCCGACCGTCCGGGGGGCGCCCTGCCTGCGTTGAGGGTCTGCCGGCCGGGTAGCCGGGTCCGCGCACGCCGGACGATTACTCAGGCCCGGTCCAGGTCGGCGTGCAGCAGGTGGTGGTCCGAGTACGGGGTGGGATGCACGCCCTCGTCGAGGGGGGCGATGCCGCGCAGGAAGACGTAGTCGAACCTGCTGTGCCAGTCGGTGCTCGGCGCGCAGAGATCAGCGGCCGACGGCCTGCACTGCAGGTCGGCATCCTGGGCCAACTGCCACAGTGCGGCGAGTTCGGGGGCGTTAGGTGCGGCGTTGAAATCACCGAGGACGATTGCGCGGTGGTGCTCGGCGACGGCCGCCGACAAGACCCGGGCCTGGCTCGCCCTCACCGCCTCCTGACGCCGTTCGGCGAGGTGGGTGTTGAAGACCCGCACCAACCGGCCGCCCACCTCGGTGGTCACCGCCATGTAGCCGCGGTCCTCCGAGCCGCCCTCGGGGTACTCCACCGTGACCTGGTCCGCCATCGGCGCCGCCGACAGAATCGCCTGCCCGTAGGCCCCCGGACGCCAGGGCACACCCCCGCAGCGGCCCCAGCTACGCAGCGCCGGCCCGTAGGCGACGTGATACACCAGCCCGTAGCGGCTCTCCAGGTATCTGCGGATCCGCCCAACGTCCCCCGCACACGCCTCCTGCACACCGATGACCTGCGGCGCGTACACGGCGATCTGCGCCGCCCGGTCCACGTCGCTCGCCCCGCACGGATTGCACAGATTCCACGTCAGAACCCGGCCCGCCACCACCTCCCGGCCACCACCGGCAGGCCGCGACCCGGCCCAGGGCACCCCGCCCGGCCCGCCGGATCCGGCGAGCACCATGCACGCCACGATCACCACGCCCGCAAGCAACCCCACAGCCCGTCCGCGCACACCGCCCCCTCCGTCGCTCGTCGACGCCGCCACCCACCTCGAGGGTCGCACCATCCCCCCGACGCCCCCATGGAGCGTCGCACCACTCCACCGATACCCATCGCCCCTCCACGACGCCGAACAGCAGGCCGCCGCGGGTCACAAGACGCCGACGACCGCGCCGGCGCCAAAGCCCGCGCCGCGGAGCCAGCAGATTTACAGCGGGCTCAGCCCGCCACCTGCGAACTGCGGGTTTCCCTGCGACTGCCGTTGTCGGGGGACGCCTGAGGGAAGCAGCGTCTTCCCCACCGGATGACGGCCTGCCAGTTTGCGTCCGGTAGGCGTACGAGATCACCGTGAGATCTTCGTCGTTCACGAGCCGCGGGGAAGCTCAGTGCAGCACCCACCAGGGGTTGCTGGCTCCGCCCCCTATGCGGTTCAACGTGATCGAGTGCGCGCAAGCGAGCCGAAGAGCCGCGGCGTGCCCACCGCTTAGAAGAGAGTGGTCTGCTTTCGCGTGATTAATGCCGTGACACGCGGCGGAGTCGTCTAAGGGGTGCAAGGCGCGGTCAGCGCCACCGCGTACTCACCGGAAGCTACAGTTCCGCGGGCTCAGTCAACACCTCTACCACCTCTTGTCCTTGGTGGGCGCGTTCAGCGATGCTTCGTCCCGAAGCAACTTGGGTGGGAGCGCTGTCTTGGGCAGGTGTGCCCGTCACCTGCACTGATCGTCCGCACACGTCCGCGGTTGTCCGCTGGTGTTCGTCGGCGTTGTCACGCAGTTAGACGCTCACCCGGTGCGGTGCTCGTGCAGAGGAACCTCCTGTGAGCATCTTTTGAGCGCCGGCCTGCGAGCCCGCTGCCCCGCCGTCCGGCCTGGAGAGTGCTGTAACGCCCTGAACCGCGGGGGAAGGGCTGGGCAAGCACGCTGCGGGGCAGACTACTTGGCGGCATAGACGAGGCGGTCATTGGGCAATTTGATCGAGGGGCACCGGCCTATATGGGGGACACGTGAGCTTGGCGGTTCAACTTCCAGCCCTGATAGGCGTAGTGATCGGGGGGGTCGTCTCCTTCGCCGGTAGTGCGCTTTCTGAGCGGTTCCGATGGAAGCGGGATGTACAACGCGAGTGGAGTCAGCGCCGATTCGAGGCGTACCGAGAGCTAATCCATGTAGCACATGTTCAGGTTGGCGCTGCGCGTTCGCTTGCTACAACGAGGAATCTCGTCGAAGGACCCCCTCCCATTTCTGTTGAAGACGGGATGAAAGAGATCGCTGAATCTGATAGACGCCTGGCACTCGCATACGAAACGGTACAAATGATTGGTGATGAGTAAGTTGGTAGGGCTGCACATGAGTTTCGCTCGGCCTTGTGGCAACTGAGTGACTACGCGCGCGGATTAATTGACGTGGACGCAGCGGAGTGGGAAAATGCGTATAAGAGATACAGGATATCGCGTGACGGATTCCATTCCGCGATTCGTCACGATCTCGGCATAGCTGGGCGAGGGTATCAGCGCAATACAGCAGGAATTTCCTCTCGTCCCCCACCGTTGGGTAGCCGTGAGATGAGCAGGTAGTGCTTTCGAGCTCGACGCCGTTAAACCCCCGCTTTAGGAGAGAGGCTGGGGTGTGCAGCAGTTGACCTGCGGCTTGTTGGATGGCGCCCACCACTGGGAACGTGCTCGCTCGGCACCATTGTTGACCGCAACTGACCGCAGCAACTGGCACGACTATGGCACCTAGCCTCCCACCGTTCCTCCTGCCAGGTTAACGCTCACGACTGGCTGGGTACCCATACAACTCTTCGATCTGCCGCTCGGCGCGGGGGCACGCAGCCATCATTCCGTTTGGTGTCTCGTAGCTGCTGGTGGGCTGTTCCGTACAGTCCTTCTCGCCATGCCACGAGCAGCCACCGCGCCTTCCCACCGTGCCCTCGCGGTGCAAGTTCGCGTCGTAGGTGTACTTCACGATGGTCACGAGAGCTCCTGAAGCGCGTGCGGCCGAAGGCACGACGGTAGCGAGTGCCGACGGCTCAGAACCAGACGCACCGCATGTGGAAGCTGGAGGGTGGCAAGTCCTTGAACTGGCTGACACAGCTCTCTGCTTGGGAAGCTGCGGGCATTTGGATGCGGTTCGGGCTTTGACCTGGGTGAACTTCGGCCGATGACCCGTCCGTTGACGTGAGTTCCAAGGGGCAGTGTTGAGACCGTTGCTGGCCAGCTTCGGTCTATGTCATCGTCCGGCCAACTGAACTCGGGCATTGGCCAATCATGGTCAGAGCGCTCGACGTTGTCGACAGAAGCTCGCAACGCTGCACCGCTCGGACCGCGAGGCCAACACTCTTTCCAACTGTGGTGGTGGGGTGCCGGGCCGTGTGCGGGGGCGTTCAGCTGCGTTCATCGGCGGCTCGTCACCAGGCTGGGATCGGCTCCGGGTCTTGGCTGAACGCCGGTGAACCGGGCTGAAGGAGACGGAAACTGAGGCGGGGTAGCGGTGGCGTGGGCGGACGCTCACCAGCCACGCTCGCGGGCCATGGTGATGAGCGTTTCGGCCTCGGAGGAGCGGTCGGCCAGTTCGCCGGCGCTGCGGATCTGCTCTTCGGTCATGCCGCGCTTCACCAGCTGGATCGCTTCGTGAATCCCGTCTCCGTTGCCGCGGTCGAGCATGGCCAGGAACCAGCGCACGGCCTGGACCGGGTCGGGAGCCGTGCCCAGACCGTCGCGGTACCAGCAAGCGGCGGCGAACATCGAACCCGCGTGGCCTCGCTCCGCGGCATGCAAGTACCAGCTCAGCGCTTCGGCGTCCTCATCGATCGCAGCGAGGCGATCACCAAGTACGGCAGCGGCCTGTGTCACGCCCCCTTCGACTGCTTGGCGCAGCAGACGCAGGGACTCCTCGTGGTCTCGCGCCCGGGCATCACCGGTGATGTACATGCCCGCCAGGTTGAAAGCGGCGTACGCGTCCCCGGCCTTCACGGCCGCTGTGAAGAGGGCCTCGGCCTGGAATGTGTCTGCCTGCACTCCGCGGCCGGTGCGGTACAGGAAGCCCAAAGTGCGCTGGGCCGCCGGATGCCCGGCCCTTGCCGCAGCTGTTGCGTAGGTCAGCACCATCGGCAGAGCCGAATCGTCCACGAAGTCGAGCAGTGCCCCGGCCAGCAGAGCCTGGGCGTCGACGTCCCCGGCATCGGCCAGGGCCTTGAGAGGCGCGATCCCCGTGAGCACCAGGTTCGCCGACTCGAGACTGCCGGCGTTGGAACCAGCGATCCAGGCAGTGACAGCGGCCTTCCAGTCTTCCCTGGCAGCGGCTTGCCGACCTGTCTCGATGAACTCGGCGGCTCTATCGGGAGGGACAGGAACATCGCTCATAGCGAGACATCCTGCCGCACGTCACGCCAGCACGGATCACGAGGACGGTGCAGGGTGACAGACCGGTAGCAGGCACCTTCCTCTCCCCCGAGACCTGAGCTTGGGAAGCTCGGGTTATCTACGGGTGGTTGCTGGGCTGACCTGTGGCGGAGCGGCTACGGGGTCTGACTGGCCAGCGGCCCGGTCCCCGTTATTCCCCGTGGTTCCCCGCACGACCTGGCACGGTTCTGGCACGACCTCTTCGTCTCGAACTCTCGGCTGGGAGTCACCCGGGGCTAACGGGTTGGTCGGTCGGCCATTGACGGCTGTTGGCGGAGGCTGCGGTCGCGGTGGTTGCTGTACTCCGCTGCTGTACGACAACCGTCAGGGAGTGCCGATGGCTGCCTCAAACGTGTGCCACGTCGGGAAAATGACCAGCCTGGGACCAGCGAGTTCGGGCATACTCGTCTGTTCGCCTGCTGGCGGGCCCTGGTGGACCAGGCCGTTCCCTGCCTTGAGAGGCCGCTGATGCCCGCTACCCACGAACCGCTGCACCGTGCTGCCGAAGACTTGGTCCTGGAGGTGCTTGCCGAGCTGGCTGAGACGGCATCCGGATGGCGTCTCTTGAAGTGGTGTAGTCGGGCCGAGTCCCGGAACGCGCGGGTGTCTGCTCGGGGCGTGCATCCGCTGGCGGTACATGCTCCCTGAACAAGGGCAGGCCATCGCGCAAGTCTCCCTGGTGAACGGGCAGTTCAACCGGAGGAGCACGCGATGGCCTTATCCCAGTCTGAGCTGATGCGGCTGCTGGAGTCACTACGTCGGGCCGATGGAGTTGAGGCAATCAGGGTGGTGTGCGAGCGCATCCTGCAGGAGCTCATCGAGGCCGAGGCCACTGACGTGATCGGTGCCGCACCGCGCGAGCACACCGACAAGCGCACGACCTGGCGCAACGGACAGCGGGACCGGCTGCTGACCACGCAGGCCGGTGACCTGGACCTGAAGATCCCGAAGGTGCGGACCGGATCGTTCTTCCCGTCGCTGCTGGAACGCCGGCGGCGGATCGACCGGGCCCTGTTCGCCGTGGTGATGGAGGCATACGTGCACGGCGTGTCCACCCGCAGCGTGGATGACCTGGTCAAAGCACTCGGTGCGGACTCCGGGGTCTCCAAGTCCGAGGTCTCGCGGATCTGCGGTGAGCTGGATGAGGAACTGACCGCGTTCAAGGAACGGCCGCTGGATCACACCGTCTTCCCCTACGTCTTCCTGGACGCCACCTACTGCAAGGCCCGCGTGAATCACCGGATCGCCTCGCAAGCGGTGGTCATCGCGACCGGGATCTCCGCCACCGGGCTCCGCGAGATCCTTGGTGTGATGGTCGGGGACAGCGAGTCGAAGCCGTTCTGGACCAAGTTCCTGCGCTCGTTGCGGGCCCGTGGCCTGGAGCACGTCCAGCTGGTCATCTCCGACAGCCACAGCGGCCTGGTCGCCGCGATCCGCACGGTCTTCCTCGGATCGGCCTGGCAGCGCTGCCGCGTTCACTTCGTCCGCGACGTCTTCGCGGTGATCGAAAAGGGCTCGGGAGAGATGGTCGCGGCCACCATCCGCACCATCTTCGCGCAGACCACCGCCGCGGCTGTCCGCACCCAGCTGAACGTGGTCGCCGACATGCTCGGACGACAGTTCCCGCAGGTCAAGACGATGCTGCTGGACGCCGCGGTCGACATCACAGCCTTCGCGGACTTCCCGTCGGCGCACTGGAAGAAGATCTGGTCGACCAACCCGCTGGAGCGGCTGAACCGGGAGATCAAACGGCGGGCCGACGTCGTCCAGGTCTTTCCCAACCCTGCCGCCCTGGAGCGACTCGCCGCAGCCGTCCTGGCCGAACTCCACGACGAATGGCAGGTCTTCGACCGCCGCTACCTCTCCGAAGCCTCCATGGCCGAACTCTTCACTGCTCAGCCAACCCCGCCCGAACCACAGATCACCCCGCAACCGGAATCGAAACAGCTGCCGTGACTACACCACCCAGCGGGACATGACCCCGTGTGCCTGTAGCTGGCGCCAGAGGGACTTCAGGCACCCGTGTCCTGTAGCGCAGTGACGGCCTGCGCGGTAACGGCGCCAATGGCGCGGCTGATCGCCGCGTCGTCCGAGCCAGGCCGGGATCAAGTGAAAACAGCGGCGGCATATCGGCGACCGTCGGGATAGGAGATCACGCCGATCTCGTTGCGGATCACGCCGACCAGGCTGCCGCTCTTGGCCGCGACCCGTACTGGCAGCCGGAACCCGCTGGCGATCCGGTGACGGGTCAACTGCCTGGCCATCACGGCGCGCACACGTTCGCATGCGGCGGCTGGGCCCGCCTGGTCCGTCCAGATCAGCCGCAGTAGGTCGACCATGTCACGAGGCGTGGTTCGGGTCCCCTGCGACGGGTCGAAGGCGCGGGAGGCAAGGAGCCTCTCGTCGGCGTGCGCCATCTCCTCTGCCGATGCGCTGGCTGCCCAGGCCAGCGAGTCCTTCCAACTGGCACAGCCGAGGTCCTCGCCAATGGAGTCGAGCATGGTCTGCAGGTCGGACTCGATCACGGTGCCGGTCAGCCCGAGCCGCGTCGCTGTCGCGTTGAGCGCGTCAACGCCGACTCGCCGCAGCAGAGCGTCGGTGGTGTGGTTGTCGCTGATAGTGAGCATCAGGACGACCATGTCTCGCCATGAGAGCACGGCGTCGTCGTTGAAGAGCGAGATCCCGACTGGGCCTGGAGTGCGGTCGGCAGCACTCAGGGTCACCTGCTCGCACGGGTCCAACCGGCCTTCGGCGAACGAAGTCTCCGCCTCCAGGGCGACCTGCACCTTGACCACCGAGGCCGGGACCACAGGCTCATCAGCACGCAGGCCGAACTCGGCGTCGCCTTCCAACGCCTGGACACGTAATGCGCCTTCACAGCCAGCCTGTTCGAAAATCTCTCGAATGCCGTCCGTCATGGCGTCGATTGTGTCAGCACACAGGCGCAAGATCACGAGGTCGCACTGGAGTACTAGGGTCCGTCTTCAAACGGATCTTGCCCAGAGCAGGAATGACGCGAGTGTGACCGCTGCTTCGTAGGAGGTGGCGGTCTTCTTGTATCGGGTGGCGATTCCACGGAAGCCTTTGAGCCGGTTGAAGCAGCGTTCGACGACGTTGCGTTGACGGTAGACCTGCCGATCGAACATCGGTGGCCGCCCGCCGCGACGCCCGCGGTTGTGCCGGTGTCGCTGCTGGTCGGTCTTCTCTGGGATGGTCTGCACGATGCCGCGTTTGCGCAGGTAGGCGCGGAAGCCGCGAGAGCTGTAGGCCTTGTCGGCGATGACCTGGTCAGGCCTGCAGCGGGGTCGGCCCGCGCCGGTGCGAGGGACACGGATGCGCTCCAGAAGAGGTCGCGCCCAGATACTGTCGTGGCGTTGGCCGGGTGTCATCAGGACTGCGAGCGGGCGCCCCTTGCCGTCGCAGGCGAGATGGATTTTGGTCGTCAGTCCGCCTCGGGATCGGCCGAGGGCGTGATCGTCCGGTTCGTCCGGCCTGTTGGTCCCCCTTTTCGGCCGGTGGCGGCGGCGTGCTGGTGGGCGCGGACGATGGTGGAGTCGATCTGGATGAGCCAGTCGATGTCGCCGGCCGCGTCCGCACAGGCCTGGATCTGCTGAAGAGCTTTCGTGAACACGCCGTCCAGGGCGTAACGGCGGAAGCGGGTGTAGACGGTCTGCCATGGGCCGTAGCGTTCCGGCAGGTCACGCCAGGAGATCCCAGTGCGGATCTTGTAAACCATCCCGTTGATGACCTACCGGTCCGACACTCGCGGCCGGCCCGTCGCGGCCCGCGGTATCAGTGGAGCGAGTAACTCCCACTCCTGATCGGTGAGTTCATGTCGGCGTATCACCCCACCATGATCCACCACCCGATGATCTTTGAAGACGGACCCTAAAGACTGTCCCGTAACCACGGGCCATCCCCTCAACGACGGGTCGCTCCGCGCCCCCGGGGGTTAGCCGAAGATGAGCTCAACGTCCTTGTCCACGCAGAACCGAAGGACGCTGATCAACTGCCTGACGTCTTCGATGCGCCGTCGAAGGACGGGGGTGCTGTCGTCCGGATGACGTTGGTCGAGAATCGCTTCCAGCCGAGGCAACATGGCCGCGCATTGAGCGGGTGCGAGGTCGGGGCCATCGTCGTCTGGATGGTTGAGCAGTGGCGCCAGCGTGGTGGAGACGCTGCGCCACTGGCGCTCTCCGCCGAAGCCGTCCATCTCAGTGAGGGTGATCCCCTCGACCTGGGCCAACCACTTCCTGAACATGCTGAAGCCGGTGTAGGACCAGGAGATGTCCGGGCTCGCCACATCGTCGTCGCCGGGGAAGAGCATCAGTCCCACCTTGTCCCCCTTGGTTGCTCGTAGCCCAGGATCGCCGTGGGGAAGGGCGTCGGCAACTGAAATGATCTCCAGATGGCTGGCGTGATCACGGCGGCGGAGCCGTCCTGGATAGCCCCGTTCACCGGATTGAGCCCGCGCACCTTGAGCAAGCTGGTGACCCAGCTGCGTAGGGAGGGTGTGGACGCGCCGCGGCGCGGGCGGCCGTGGAGGCTGCCGCTGGCGGACCGTGTGCTGCTTGTCGCCGCGTACTGGCGGACCAACCTGACGTTGCGCCAACTGGCGCCACTATTCGGTGTGTCGAAGTCCGCGGCCAGTCGCGTCATTGACCACCTCGGCCCGAAGCTCGCGCTCAAGCCACGCAAGCGGTTCGCGAAGGACGCAGTGCTGATCGTGGACGGCACCCTGGTACCCACCCGTGACCGCAGCATCGCCGAGCAGTCCAAGAACTATAGGTACTCCACCGCCCACCAAGTCGTCATCGACGCCGACACCCGCGTGGTCGTGGTAGTCGGCCGGCCCGTGCCCGGCAACCGTCACGACTCCCGTGGCTGGGAGGAGTCTGGTGCCAAGGACGCCGTCGGCCACACCATGACCATTGCCGACGGGGGCTATCAGGGCACCGGACTCGTCATCCCGCACCGCCGCAGCAAGGGCAATCGACTCCCGGCTTGGAAGGAGGAACACAACCGCTCCCACAAGCGAGTTCGGGCGCGCGTCGAGCACACCTTCGCCCGAATGAAGGGCTGGAAGATCCTCCGCGACTGCCGTCTGAAAGGCGACGGCGTCCACCACGCCATGCTCGGCATTGCCCGCCTGTACAACCTCGTCCTCACCGGATAACTGAGCCGACCGCGCCGTCCGCAGCACCTGCAAGATCACTTACGGGACAACCTTTAGTTGTCCCCCGCCTCGGGCCAGAGCGCTCTGCCGGCGGTTCGTTCCTGCTCACTCTGCGGAGGCAGAGTCCTGCTGCACTGGAACAGTCCACTCGGGACCGGTGTGCCGATGACCAGGTCTGTGCCGCGCGCATCACATCGGGGTATGCGGATTGGCCTGTTCGAAGGCGATGTACTGGCGCAGATCCTTGATCGCACCGTTCACGGCCGCGGACGGACTCTTTCAAAGGCGTCCGCCCACGAGCCCACGACTCATCCCATTTATGGGCCGGGTACTGCATCCTGACCAGGTGCATCACGAGATCGTGCAGGGGAGCGCCGTAGGTTACCAACTCCCAGTCCACGCTGATCAGAGGCGCCGCCGTACGACATGATCAGGTTGTCGCGGTGCAGTTCCGTGTGGAGCACGCTGTAGGGGCGCCTGGCCATGGCGGGCACCCGCTGGGCCAGTGGGAGCTGGGCGTCTTCCGGGATGCCGACGCCCGCGTCGCGCAACCGTTTCTCCTTGTCCTCGTTACGCGCGTAGCCCAGAAACGCGGGTCGGCCGGTCCGTTCCCCCGCTCGGCCATGCCCGCCCCTCCCCGTTGGCATGTCAGAGGAGCGTCACATGCCGCCATCGCTTCCCTTGGCCTGCCTCTGCGGCCTGCGCGCCGCGAACAATGACCCGACGTCAGGCCAGTTGGCCTGCCGGACCTGCGGCATCACCGCAAGGAGGTCTGCCACTGCCTGCATGAGCAGGGAGTCGACGGGCTGTGCCGTTGCCGCAGGTACCCGAAAGGGGTACGCCTTCCACATAGCCGTGAATGGCGAATCCCTTCCCTTGAGAAGAGACGCGCTGGGCAGGTCTCCCCCCTCAGGATTCCGAGGATCGCCGCCTCGTCCGCCCAGGTCCTGATCACCACGGGGGGGCGCACCCCGGTGTGCCGCGTTGATTGGCACGCGGTCGTATCGGGGAGTTTCTGCAGAAGTTCGAGAGTGTCTGTGCCTCGAGGAAGCTTCCGGGCACACTCGAGCGTGGCATGGTGTAAATGGGTGTGTGCAGATGTATGGCTCAGGGCCCCCGCTCCTGGCCGCAAACCTTTCGCGGGGACCCCTCGCCCTATCTGTGGTCGTCAGCCTCCTGGTGTTAGTGCCAGGGGCTGGCGGCCCGGTGCAGCTCTATTCCCGCCTCGACGACGCGCAGTGTCCAGTACGTGGCCGCCATCACCGCCCCGGTGACGACGCAGGCTCCTCGAACCCGACGCCACCAAGGGCGCCGCTCACCCACAGGGCGGCGGATATTCCTCCGAACCATCGCAATCCTCCTCTCTCGTGTCGATCAGCCAATCCCGTCCCGAGAGCTCTCGAGACCCGGGTGTCCGAGAGGGCATCGATGGGGAGGGCTGTATCGGGTGTCGCCACTTCAACAAGCCAGCGCTCCAACTCAACTTGCTTACCGCAGGGTTATACAGGGAACGACCAGAGTCCCAGTCGAGTGGCCACAACGGGTGGTTGCCACTCTTTTGCACCTGATGCCGTCGGCTGGCGCTTTTTGTGCCGTCCCTTTGCGTACGAACTGCGGCTTTGTGCCGTCCCTTTGCGTACGAACTGCGGCTGTTGCTCACTGGAGATGGCGGGCAGGCTAGCGCGCATTGCCATACCGATGAAATATCGGAAACCCGAAAAGGCGGTCACACTGTGTTACAGCCGCTTGGTGAAACCCAGTGATCCCACGTCGAGCGGCAGATGGCGAATCTGCAGGTCGACGTCGTCAACCAGCGCCTCTGTCCTTAGATCCGCCGTGGTGCGATCAACAGCTCCTTGGATGCGGCAGTGATCGGTACGACGCGCCAGCGAGGCGTTCGCTCAGGCCGAAGCGCCCCTGCGAGAAGCATGAAATAGTCCTGAACGTCTACACGTTGACGTCCGAGTAGTGCCTGCCCCACCAGCGCTTTCGCGCGTGGATTGGGAGCCCTAAGACAACGGCTCCAACGATCGCCGACCCGTCCTCTCAGGTCTTGATCAGCAAGGGATGCGCCTCAGTTCGGCGAATACGCACAGCAACGGAGGTGTCTCGATCACGATTCAGCGACCGCGTCATGGGTGCGGTCAGCGGCAGCCCGTAGTTCTGGTTGTGGACGCCGTTGCTCGCCTGCCTCAATCTCCCCGCACGCGTCACGAATGCCTCGTGGCGACATGATCCGAGATGTGACGTCGTCGATGAACTGGTCCTCGTACGCTCCGACGGGATCTTCAGCCGGCTCGGCAACTGAACGGCAGCAGACCGTGCTTCCTCACCGGCGGCGAGAGCGCCCGCGGGAGGTTAGGACGCCAGAACCTGTGGCCATCGTCGACGCCCAATACGCCGATCAAGTCCGAGGACTCGCTCGGCTGACCCCCGCGCCGGAGTCAGCCACGGCGCCGGACGCAAGTCCACCGCGTCGTCGTACGTCGTGTCGACCGGTCCGGCAGGTCAGTCGTCCAGAGCGGTCCCCACCCATGCCACGGGATGCCCTTCGGAGTTGGCCCCCAGGTGCGGGTACTCCGCTTCGTGCCCGACGTCCAGGACGCAGATCCTCCCCCACCTGCCGTGCTCGCACACGCGTCACGACCGTCACCGTCCTCGCAGCGACCGCGTTCGGCGCCCTCGGCGTGCCGGCCATGGCGGCTCCCATGCCGTGGGAGACCAGCAAGACCCCCACCGTCATCACCCACCACGCCACCTCCACGGCAGCCGGCGGCACCGGCACGGTCACCGTGCTGTGCTCGGCCAGCTGCTACGAGTAGACGCCAGCCACGGGAGACCTGAAGACCGCACGAGGGCCGGGGACTTGACTTTCCCCGGCCCCTGCGAGCTACCGACGAAATGGCGTTCCCGCGGCGGAAAACGCATGGAGAAGAGTCGGGCGAGCGTGGGCTGTTCACCGTGAACGGCCCGGCACGCGGCCCCGCCGATCGCCTGCGCCGCCCGGTTCACGACACACCCTCACCCGGATGGAGAGTGCGGCGTGCCCTACCGCGTCGTGACCGTGGCCGGCTCGCACCAGAGCGGTTTCCGTCTCCAGGTCGAACCGGACCTCCCCATCAAGGCGTTGGCCGCCCCCGTCGCCGACACCGACGTTCCCGTGCGGGGCGACACACTCCTCCTGCTCTTTCCCGACGGCCGCCACAGGCGGGCGATCCTCGCGGACTTTGCCCTGGAAGCATGGCGCGACGGGAGCACGTACTACTGCCGCAGCAGCCCCGATAACCCCGAGTTCACCCTCGTCATCGGCACCGACCGCGCACCGCAGGACCTTCCACCGGGCACGGAGATCCGGCTGGACGACACGGCTCCCACCGGCGGTGCGCGAACGAATGGGTGGAGCCAGATCATCGCCCGGTTCGAGACCCTGTCCTGAGCAAAGCGGCCAGCCCGACCACGGCCTTGACCACCCCCACCACAGACCCTCCAGACCCCGACCATGGGCCCGCCCACAGCGGCGTCCAGAGCTTGAGGCCAAGGCCTGCGCAATCGGCGTACGACGTGCGCAGCCGCCAGGAGCCGATCGGGTGCGCGCAGCTCTGCGCACGGCACACAGACCTGCGCTGCGGTAGTGCGCACGGAGACGACCGCGCACAGTTGCCACCGCTGCGCAGACGAACTCAGCCCAACCACCGCACCGCACGCCCGATCCGAGCAAGCCGAGCCAGACGATCCCGACCACGCCGGAACCTCCAGCTCCCGAACTTTCAGCAGGCACCGACAGACGGCACGACCTGATACACCCCAGCCACCAGGCCGGCCTCACCCAGTGCTTCAGGCCCGTCCCCCAGACCCGACCATTTCGCCGGCCATCCGACCACGAACCCCACCACGGCTGGTCCCAGCACCACACCGACCCATGCGGCCGAACCGGGCGTAATTGACGGGCGCCCAGGCGAGGAACGGCACGTCGACCATCTCCCTGGCCGCCGAGCGGCGGGCCGCTCGCATGAGGCGGACGGGGCCCGTTCCGCCTCTGATAGCGGCCCGGGCCCCGCGGTCTCGTATTCGGCGGGTGGGATGTGCCCTATTTCACCGTGGAGCCGGCGGTGGCAGTACCAGTCGACCCACTCGGCGGTGGCGAGTTCGACCTGGGAAAGCGTCTTCCAGGGCTGACGAGGCTTGATCAACTCGGTCTTGAACAGGCCGATCGTGGACTCCATCAGGGCGTTGTCGTACGCATCGCCGACCGATCCGATCGACGCGGCGATGCCCGCCCGGTCGAGGTGCTCGGCGAGCGCGAACGATGTGTACTGCGAGCCGGCATCGGAGTGATGTACCAACTGGCCTTTCTGGTACGGATATTGGTCTCGGTCGCGCTGCCACAAGGCCATCTCGAGAGCGTCCAGGACGAGCCGCGTCTCCTTCGATGTGGCTGCCGACGATCCGGCGGGAGAAGGTGTCCACGACGAAGGCGACGTAGACGACGCCGGCGAACGTGGTGACGTGGGTGAAGTCGGCGACCCAGCAGCGGTTCGGGGCGGGGGCGACGAAGTCACGGTCCACGAGGTCCGGGGCCCGTTCCGCGCTTGCGTCGGGGATGGTGGTGATCACCTTTTTGCCGCGGACCGCTCCGGTAATGCCGAGTTCACGCATGAGGCGCTCGACGGTGCAGCGGGCCACCGCGACATCCTGGCGGTTCAGGTGCCGCTAGATCTTCCGGGCGCCGTAGACACGGTAGTTGGCCTCGTACACCTCCTGAAATCAGGGTCTTGAGTTCGGCGTCGCGGACGGTGCGGGCAGCGGGTGCGGCCTGGCGTTTGTGGTGGGCGTAGTAGGTGGACGGGGCGATCTTGCAGTCGTGGTCGGTGAGGACCCGGCAGATCAGCTCGACGCCGCCGAAGCGGTCCTTGCGCTCGTCGATGAACGCTACGAGCGTGTGTGTGGCCGGTCGAGCTCGGCCGCGAAGAAAGACGCCGCGGCCTTGAGGATGTCGTTGGCCCGCTTCAGCTCGGCGTTCTCCTTCTTCAGCCGCTTCAGCTCGGCCGACTCCTCGCTCGTCGTGCCCGGCCGGGTCCCGGCGTCGATCTGGTCCTGCCGCACCCACTTGCGGAGCGTCTCGGTCGTGCGGATGCCCAGCTTCTGGGCGACCGCTTTCATCGCGGCCCACTCGGTGTCGTACTCCGGCCGCACCTCGGCGACCATCCGCACCGCACGACGGCGCAGCTCAAGCGGGTACTGGGAAGGACGTGCCATAACTCGATCCTCTCAAACGATCGAGTCCCTACCGAACCCGGAACGGTTCAGATGGTGTCCGCGGCTTTGACCTGTGCTTCGTAGAGGAAGAACTTCGCCCTCTCCAGACAGAAGGCACGGATCTGGGCGTCCGTCATGCCGAGGATGTCGGCGCCCTAGTACCGGAACATGCCGATCACATCTTCGGTCTGGGGCAGGTCTGGGACTTCCTTCGGCTTCGGCCGGTCCCACGGCCGTCGGTCCTTCGGCACGATGGCCATCCTTCCGCAAGCCCAACCCGGCCCACTCGAGTCCCGGTTCTCCAGCCGGCAGCCGCTCTGTTCAAGCTTCCGCGCCCTCGTCGGACGGGTCGGTGAGTTCGGGTCGGGCCCGAGTCTCCGCATCAGGTGGTGAACGGTCCTCGGGCACGCGCTCGTCGGACGCCGCGTGAGGCGGCGCAGAGCCCTGACAGAGGCTACCGCGCCGCCGCACGGCGAGAGCCCGGCCGCGCTACAGCCGGCTGCTTCGTCACGCCGGATGCTTGCTGTGGTGGCGCCGACCGCCCCCAGCGCCACCACACGCCACCGATCCAGTCCGAGAGACGCGTCCGTGGAGCCGAGACCGCTGCTCAGCCAACCCACACCCGAAGACCGCTCCCCAGACGCGGGAGGCCGTGACCTCACGCCGACCGGCGCCCACTGAACGTCAGTTGACGGACCCGCATGTATACCCCGCTCCCGAAGCGGCGCCCGCCCGATCCCCCGGTTCCGTGCGACGGACCTGCCCTCCCCGGTTCTGTGCAACGGACCCGCCCTCCGGCCGCGTAGAGCAGACGACGGATTCGCTCACGGAGGGGACTGCACAGTGACAGCGCATGCATTCAAGGGGGCACTGAGGGGTGTCAGGAGTACGGCAATCGCGGCGGCCGCGATGGCCGTGCTGACCGCGTCGCAGGCGTCGAGGGCGGTCTCGGCCGATGCCGCGGAGTCCGCACGGAGGGCGACACCCGCCGAGCATGACCTCAGTGTGTCCGGCGACACCCCGTACCGCACCGATCTTCCCCCGCTGCGGACGCGGAAGAAGCACTCGGCGCAGGAAGTGGCGGGCGGCGGCGCCCTGCCCACGAGCGTGTTCGCGGCGTATCGGCGTGCCGAGGAGGAGCTGGCGCGCAGCGCGCCACGCTGCGGGCTGCGTTGGCAGCTGTTGGCCGCGATCGGCCAGGTGGAGTCCGGGCAGGCCCGCGGTGGCCGCGTGACCGAAGACGGTACGACTGTGACGCCCATTCTCGGCCCGCGGCTGACCGGCGGCGCCTTCGCCGTCGTGGCGGACACCGACGGCGGCGCGTACGACGGGGACGCGGTGTACGACCGCGCGGTCGGCCCGATGCAGTTCATCCCGTCCACCTGGGCCCGCTGGGGAGTCGACGGCAACGGCGACGGGCGGAGGGACCCGAACAACGTCTACGACGCGACGCTCGCCGCCGGCCACTACCTGTGTGCGGACGGCCGGGACCTGTCGGACCCGGCCGACCTGGACCGGGCGATCCTGGGCTACAACCACTCGGACGCCTATCTGCGCACCGTCAAGGCGTGGTACGCGTACTACCTGACCGGACACCGCGTGGTGCCGGACGCGTCCGCCGCCTTGCCGGACCGGCCGAAGCCGTCCCGCCCGCAGAGGCCGAAGACCTCGCAGCCGAAGCCCTCGCCGCTGACACCGTCGCACGGCCGGAAGCCGGACCCTGGTCCTTCGGGCACGCCCTCGACGGCGACGGCCTCACCCTCCCCCGGCCCGTCCCCCAAGGCCGGCGTCCCGACGGAGCCCAGGTCGCCGCCGGTTCCCGTCCCCGCACCAACCCTCACCCTGCCCGGCGGCGGTGTGCTGCCCGGCGCGGGGTCGCTGACCACCGGCGACGGCTGACACACAGTGGGCCTCCTCCCCCTCCACAACTGCTACTACTCGGCGGTAATGTCGCCACCGTCGGAAGCACATGAGCGGCGGGTGAGTGCGAAGGGGCCCCCATGGCGACCAACACGCCTGCGGACACAGCGGGTGCCGATGAGCGCTGGCACCGCATGTGGAGCCATCGCGAGCAGCTGCTCAAGGTGGCCCGGCGGCGATCCATGAGCCAGGAGGACGCCGAGGACGCCGTTCACGAGGCGATGCTGCGGGCCGCGGAGCGCCCGGACCTCGACGACGAGCGGCTTGGCGCCTGGCTGACGACGGTGACGATGCGGCTGTGCGTCGACCGGCACCGGCAGGTCAACCGCGAGGCCGAGGTGGGCCGCCGCCCCACCCTCGTCGCGCCGGGCCCGGTACCCGTGGAGGAGGCAGTGTGCGACCGGGCCGAGGCGAAGTGGCTCGCGGTGCGCAGCGGTGAGTTGCCCGCACGGCAGGCGGAGGCGCTTCGGCTCAAGTCCGAGGACCTGGACGTGAGCCAGGTCGCGGTGCGGATGGGGCTCAGCTACCGCACCGTCGAGTCGCTGCTCGCCCGAGCCCGGCGGACGCTGCGCGCCTCGCTGGCCGGGACGCTCGGGCTGGTGCTGTTCCTGATCGGGCGCGGGCGGCTGCGCGGGGGCGGCACCGCCCAGGCGGTCGCGGTCACCTCGGCGGCCGCGACCTTGGTGGTGGCGGGGTTGGTGCTGCCGTACGCGCTCGACGGGGGCAACGACGGGAACGGCCCGGCGCCGCGCCCGGCCGTGGCCAGCGACGCGCCGGGCCTGGTCAGCGAGGTCACGGGCCGGGGACACGCCTCCTGGACGCCCACCCCCTCGTCCCCGGCGCCCGGGGCACGGGGCCGGACGGCCTCACCCACCGGAGAAACGTCCCTGCTGCCGGGGTCCGAGGTGCCGAAGGCGCCGTCCCTACCGGACGTGCCCGCCTCCGCCCTTCCGAAGCTGTCGGCGCCGCGGGTTCCGCAGGTGCCCAACGTACCGAAGGTGCCGGGCCTGCGAACCACCATTCCGGACCTGCCGACCGCCGCACCGGAGCTGCCGGCCAAGCCGGCCGCCTCGACGCTTCCCACGGACTCGGCCCTACCGGCCGCTCCCCTCTCCGTCCCCACCTCGAGGACGTCTTGGCGCACGCCGTCGCCGAAGCTGCCGTAGCGTCCCGCCCCCGGGTCCGCAAAAAATTCCTGGTCCGCCGCGACGGACGCCCCCGTCCTCCCCGTAGAGCAGATGTCGGAGCTGCTCCACGGGCGAAGGATGGAACCGGATGGGTGTCGAGATCTGTGTGGAAGGGCTGAGCAAGTCCTTCGGCCACCAGGTCATCTGGCAGGACGTCTCACTGACCCTGCCCGCCGGGGAGGTGTCGGTGATGCTCGGCCCCTCGGGGACGGGCAAGTCGGTGTTCCTCAAGACGCTCGTGGGGCTGCTGAAGCCGGAGCGGGGCTCGGTGAAGGTCGCGGGCCGAGACATCACCCGCCTGCGCGAGCGCGACCTGTACGAGGTGCGGAAGCTGTTCGGCGTGCTGTTCCAGGACGGCGCGCTGTTCGGCTCGATGAACCTCTACGACAACATCGCCTTCCCGCTGCGCGAGCACACCCGCAAGCCCGAGAGCGAGATCAGACGGATCGTCCTGGAAAAGATGGACATGGTCGGGCTGATCGGCGCCGAGGAGAAGCTGCCCGGCGAGATCTCCGGCGGCATGCGCAAGCGGGCCGGGCTCGCCCGTGCCCTGGTCCTCGACCCGGAGATCATCCTGTTCGACGAGCCCGACTCGGGCCTGGACCCGGTCCGCGTGGCCTACCTCAACCAACTCATCGTCGACCTCAACGCACAGATCGACGCGACCTTCCTGATCGTCACTCACGACATCGCCTCGGCCCGCCAGGTCCCGGACAACATCGGGCTGCTGTTCCGGCGCGAGCTGGTGATGTTCGGGCCCCGCGAGAAGCTGCTGGCCAGTAACGAGCCCGTCGTACGGCAGTTCCTGAACGGCCGGATGCAGGGACCGATCGGCATGGCGGAGGAGAAGGACGCGACCCAGGTCGAGCAGGAGCTGGCCCAGCTCGACGACGACGGCCCGGCCGATGCGCCGACTCCCCGCCTGCTCCCCGGCCCCGGCATCACCCGCCCGCCCCGCTGGGAGGCGATCGCACGACGCGAGGCGGAGCTGCACGGTACGGGGGTGACGGGCGCATGACGCTCTCCCCGACGGGTGCGCTCCGGCACTCGGGCAACCTCTTCAAGATGGCCCTGGACATCGTCCGCTGTCTCCCCCGACGACCCTTCCAGGCCAGGGAGTTCATCCAGCAGGCGTGGTTCGTGGCGAGTGTCACCATCCTGCCGACGGCCTTGGTGTCGATTCCCTTCGGGGCGGTCATCGCGCTGCAGATCGGCAGCCTGACCCGGCAGTTGGGCGCGCAGTCCTTCTCAGGTGCCGCGTCCGTGCTCGCCGTGCTGCGGGAGGCCTCGCCGATCGTCACCGCGCTGCTGATCGCGGGCGCGGGTGGCACGGCGATCTGCGCGGATCTCGGGTCGCGCAAGATCCGGGACGAGATCGACGCGATGCAGGTGCTCGGCATCGACCCGATCCACCGCCTCGTCGTACCGCGGGTGCTGGCGTCGATGGTCGTGGCCGTGCTGCTCAACGGCCTCGTCTCGGTGGTCGGTGTCGCGGGCGGCTACTTCTTCAACGTCGTCCTCCAGCACGGCACGCCCGGCGCCTACCTGGCGTCGTTCACGACCCTCGCCCAACTGTCCGACCTGTGGGCGGCGGAGATCAAAGCGCTGGTGTTCGGGGCCATCGCGGCGATCGTCGCCTCGTACAAGGGACTGACGGCCCGAGGCGGCCCGAAGGGCGTGGGCGATGCCGTCAACCAGTCCGTGGTGATCACCTTCATGTTGCTGTTCGTGACCAACTTCGTGATGACCGCCGTGTACTTCCAGGTCGTCCCGCAGAGGGGTTAGCCGATGACACCGCTGCAACTCCTCGACCGCCCCTTGCGCTCACTCGAAGAGCTGGGCACCCACCTGTCCTTCTACGGACGCTCCCTGGCCTGGACGGGCCGCACCCTGCGCCGCTACAAGAAGGAGATCCTGCGGCTGCTCGCCGAGGTGAGCTTCGGGCGCGGCGCGCTCGCCGTCGTCGGCGGCACCGTCGGCGTGATCGCGTTCCTGTCCTTCTTCACCGGCACCGAAGTCGGCCTCCAGGGCTACGCGGCCCTCAACCAGCTCGGCACCTCCAACTTCGTGGCATTCCTGTCGGCGTACTTCAACACCCGGGAGATCGGCCCGCTGGTGGCCGGACTCGCCCTGTCCGCGACGGTCGGCGCCGGCTTCACCGCACAGCTCGGCGCGATGCGGATCAGCGAGGAGACCGACGCGCTGGAGGTGATGGGCGTCCCGTCGCTGCCGTTCCTGGTGACGACGCGGATGATCGCCGGTTTCGTCGCGGTGATCCCGCTGTACGTGGTCGGGCTGCTGTCCTCGTACCTGGCCGCCCGCACCATCACCACCGGCTACTACGGACAGTCGACCGGCACCTACGACCACTACTTCCACCAGTACCTGCCACCCGTCGACGTCTTCTGGTCCTTCGGCAAGGTGATCGTCTTCGCCGTGCTGATCATCCTGGTGCACTGCTACTACGGCTACCACGCGAGCGGCGGCCCGGCCGGAGTCGGCGTCGCGGTGGGCCGGGCGGTGCGGACCTCGATCGTCGCCATCAACGTCGTGGACTTCTTCCTGAGCCTCGCGATCTGGGGCGCCAACACGACAGTGCGGATAGCGGGGTGAGAGCGGTGCACCTGCACAGAACGAGACTCAGGCTGTACGGCATCGCGTTCCTCGCCGTGCTCGCCCTGCTGCTGTCGCTCGCGGTGGCCGTCTACCAGCAGGCGTTCACCCCCGTGGTGCCCATCACCCTAGAGGCCGGCACCCTCGGCAACCAGCTCGATGCACGCGCCGATGTCAAGCTGCGCGGGGTGCTGGTCGGCGAGGTGCGCGCCGTGCACGCCGACGGCACAAAGGCGACCCTCGACATCGCGCTCAAGCCGCAGTACGTGCCGGACATCCCCTCGGACGTGCACGCTCGTCTGCTGCCCAAGACGCTGTTCGGCGAGAAGTACGTCGACCTGGTCGCTCCCGCCGGCGCCGCACACACGCCGGCACGGCCCATCCGCGCGGGCGACGTCATCACCCAGGACCGCACGAAGGTCGGCATCGAGGTGCAGCAACTGATGAACGACCTGCTGCCACTGCTGCGCACGGTCCGGCCGGGTGAACTCAACGCCACCCTCTCGGCGTTCGCCACCGCGCTCGAGGGCCGCGGCGACCGGATCGGCGGCAACCTCACCCGCGTCGAGGGCTATCTGCGCCACCTCAACCCGCACATGCCCTCCCTCAAGGAGGACATCACGCGGTTCGCGGACGTCGCCGAGGTGTACGGCGACGCCGCACCCGACCTGATGCGGATCCTGCGCAACACGGTCACCACCAGCCGAACGATCGTCGAGAAGAGGGTCCAGTTGGCGTCGGCCCTGCGCGCGACCGCCTCCACGGCGGGCACGGCGAACGACTTCCTGTCCGACAACGGCGACCGGCTGATCACCCTGGGCCGGGTCTCAC
The DNA here is from genome assembly GCF_044457745.1 of Streptomyces sp. NPDC050534. NCBI lineage: Bacteria > Bacillati > Actinomycetota > Actinomycetes > Kitasatosporales > Streptomycetaceae > Streptomyces > Streptomyces sp. NPDC050534. The sequence continues at coordinate 40,340 of NZ_JBITHF010000022.1, read as the reverse complement.
GCCCCACGCTGGAGCTGTTCGCCCGCTACTCCCCCGAGTACCCGTGCCTGCTCCAGGGCCTGGTCCAGCAGGAGAAGGCGTCGCAGGACGCCTTCCGGGGCGGCGAGATGCGGATCACCCTCGAGGCCGTCCGGCCGCAGGGAGCGTACCGGCCCGGCGAGGAGCCGGTGTACGGCGAGCGGTCCGGCCCGAACTGCCGCGGGCTGCCCCATCCGCCGGTGCCCGGGACGAAGCCCCATCTACACGACGGCACGTCGGCCCAAGGCTCCGACGGCACACTCCCCAAAGGCGCCGGCGTGTCCGCAACCCGGGCCGAGCAGCGCGCCGTCGGCTCGCTCGTGGCCCCCGCCATGGGCGTCCCGGCGGACCGGGTGCCGCCCGTGGCGACCCTGCTGTTCGGACCGCTCGCACGCGGAACGGCGGTGAGCGTCGCATGAGCAGGTCAGGAGCCCGGCAGACTGCCGCCCCGCTGGTCAAGTTCAGCCTCTTCGCTCTGATCACGATCACGGCGACGGCGCTGCTCGCCGCCACCATCGTCAACGTCTCCTTCACCCCCAAGGACACCTATCACGCGGTGTTCACCGACGTCACCGGGCTGGAGACCGGCGACGACATCCGGGTGGCCGGAGTGCGCGTAGGAGAGGTCGAGGGCATCCGGATCAAGGACCGGACCCTGGCGGAAGTCACGTTCACCGTCGGCGCGGATCGGCCACTGCTCGCCGGGACCCACGCTGTCGTCCGCTACCGCAACCTCGTCGGGCAGCGGTACATCGCGCTCACCGAGGGCACGGGCGATGCCACCGCCCGGCTGCGGCCGGGCAGCACCATCCCGCGGTCCCGGACCCAGCCGGCGCTGGACCTCAACGCCCTGCTGAACGGCTTCAAGCCGCTGTTCGCCGCGCTCAGCCCGAGCGACGTCAACCAGCTCGCCACCGAGATCGTCCAGACCCTCCAGGGCGAAGGCGGCACGGTGAACAGCCTGCTCGCGCACACGGCGTCGCTCACCAGCACCCTCGCCGACCGCGACAAGCTGATCGGGTCCGTGATCGACAACCTCAACACCGTCCTGGAGACGCTCGACAAGCGCGGCTCCCGTTTCTCCGGCCTGCTCACGCAACTGCGCCGGGTCATCTCGGGACTGTCCGCCGACCGCAAACCCATCGGGCAGTCGCTGGTGAACATCGGCGACCTCACCGACGTCACGGCGGGGTTGCTGAAGGACGCGCGTCCACCGCTGAAGGACGACATCGCCCAGCTCAGCGATCTCACCGGAACGCTGAACAAGAACGAGAACACCGTGGAGGGCGTCCTGAAGCGGCTGCCGAACAAGCTCGAGAAGCTGACGGGGACCGCCTCGTACGGCTCGTGGTTCAACTTCTACCTCTGCGACTTCGACGGCCGGATCGTGCTGCCGAAGACCAAGCGGGTGATCAGCCCCGAGCTGCACGTGGCGCGGGCGAGGTGTGGCGGATGAGCATGCGCATCCGGCGGCGCGATGTCCGCCGCCCCGAACCCCTGGTGAAGGTGCGCGTCCTGCCGCCCAAGCTGCCAAGACTCCCCAGGCTGATCCCCAAGCGCACCCCCCGCCCCGAACCCCTCGTGAAAGTACGCGTCCTGCCGCCCAGGCTGCCCAGGATCCGGCTCAAGCGTCCACGCCTGAAGCCCGTCCGCGTGGGGGCATCTCGCACGCCTTTCAGGCAGTGGGGGAGCAACCCGGTTGTCGTCGGCGCCGTCGGCCTCACCGTCCTGGCGCTGCTCACCGTCGCCGCCTTCAACGCCGACAGTCTGCCGCTGATCGGCGGCGGCGACACCTACAGTGCGGCCTTCTCCGAGGCCGGCGGACTCAAGCCGGGCGACGAGGTGCGGATCGCCGGGGTCAAGGTCGGCAAGGTCGAGGGCGTCGACCTGGACGGCGACCACGTCAAGGTGACCTTCAAAGTGAAGGGCCACCCGGCGTTCGGTACCGACACGGGTGCGTCGATCCGTGTCAAGACGATCCTCGGCGCGAAGTACGTGGCCCTGTACCCGAAGGGCCCCGGCCAGCTGAGGCCGGGCAGCGAGATCCCGCTCCGGCGGACCGTGTCGGCGTACGACGTCGTCCAGGCCTTCAGCGACCTGACGACCACCACCGAGAAGGTCGACACGGACCGGCTCGCGAAAGCACTGGACACGATCTCCGTCACCTTCCGGGACTCCCCCGAGGAAGTGCGGGCGTCGATCAAGGGACTGTCGCGCATCTCCCGGACCGTCGCCGCCCGCGACAAGGCGCTGCGCGGGCTCCTCCACCATGCCAACGGAGTCACCAAGGTGCTGGCCGGTCACACGAAGGACTTCTCCGCGCTGGTGAAGGACGGTGACGCCCTGTTCAAGGAGATCGGCAAGCGGCGCGCGGCGATCCACACGCTGCTCAAGAGCTCCGCGCTGCTGGGCATCGAGCTGTCCGGCCTGGTCGAGGACAACGGCAAGGAGATCGGGCCCGCGCTGAAGAACCTCAACACCTTCGTGACGATGCTCGAACGCAACCAGGCGAGCCTCGACCGCAGCGTCCGGCTACTCGCCCCCTACGTACGGCTCTTCACCAACACCCTCGGCAACGGCCGCTGGTTCGACTCCTACATCCAGAACATGGTCGCCGCCCCGGTCACGCCACGGACGGGAGGCACCCGATGACCCGCAGGCTCTTGGCCCTGTTCAGCGCGCTCGCGATCGTCGTCGGCCTCGCCGTCGTCCTGTGGCCGGGTCCCGGCCCCGTCCACGTCACGGCGTACTTCCCGCGCACCGTCGGCATCTACCCCGGCTCCGACGTCCGCGTCCTCGGCGTCCGCATCGGCGAGGTCAGGAAGATCACACCGGAGGGCGGCCGGGTACGGGTGGAGCTGGAATACGACCGGGGCCGCAAGGTCCCCGCCGACGCACAGGCCGCCATCGTCAACTCCTCGGTGGTCAGCGACCGTTACGTGCAGCTGCTGCCGGTGTACCGCAAGGGCGCGGTGCTGCGGGAGGGAGACGTCATCCCCGAGTCCCGTACGGCCGTCCCCGTCGAACTGGACCGGATCTTCGACAGCCTGCACACCACCGCCGAGGCACTCGGCCCCAACGGCGCAAACAAGAAGGGCTCGCTGTCCCGGCTGCTCGGGGTGAGCGCGGACAACCTCCAGGGGCAGGGCAAGAACCTCAACCAGACGGTGGAGGATCTGTCCCAGGCGGTCACCACGCTGTCCGACGGGCGCGGCGACCTGTTCGGGACCGTGCGCAACCTTCAGGTGTTCACGGCCGCTCTTTCGGCGGACGACACCAGCGTGCGGTCGTTCAACACCGACCTCGCCGATGTGGCCGGGCAGCTCGCCGGGGAGCGCAAGGACCTCGCGGCCGCGCTGAAGTACCTGGCCGCCGCGCTCGGCGACGTGTCCGGCTTCGTGAAGGCCAACAAGAAGACCCTGACCTCGGACGTGAAGGGCCTGGCCAAGGTCACCAAGGTCCTCGTCACCCAACGGGACGCCCTGAAGGAGCTGCTGACCGTCGCCCCCACGGGCCTGTCGAACTTGCAGAACGCCTACAACCCCGCCGCCGGCACCCTCGACACCCGCAACAACCCCCAAGCCCCGCAGGACCCGTCATCCCTTCTCTGCTCGATCCTGAAGACGACCGGCGACACCCACGACAACTGTGCCGAACTGAAGAGGCTCTTCGACTCCCTGCCCAGGGTTCCCTCGGCCCCCGCGTCGACGGGCACGGTCGACAAGACCCTCGGCGGAATCCTGGGGGCACCGGCATGAGCGTGTGGCGAAAAGGGCGGGTGGCCGCCTGGACGGCGGTCGGCTCGCTGCTGCTGACCGGCTGCGAGTTCAACGGCTGGTACGACATCCCGCTCCCCGGCGGCGCAGCCTCGGACGGTCACGCCTACCACGTCAGCGTCGACTTCCGGGACGTCCTGGACCTGGTGCCCCAGTCGGCGGTCAAGGTCGACGACGTCACTGTCGGCGCGGTCGAGAAGGTGGAACTGGACGGCTGGCACGCCCGCGTGCGGCTCAGGATCGCCGACTCGGTGAAGCTGCCCGCCAACGCGGTCGCCGATCTGCGGCAGACCAGCATGCTCGGTGAGAAGTACGTCGCCCTGTCCGCGCCGGCCGGCACGCGGCCTCTCGGGCGGCTGCGCGACGGCGACCGCATCCCGCTGTCCCGCAGCGGCCGCAACGCGGAGGTCGAGGAGGTGCTGTCGGCACTGTCCGCGCTGCTCAACGGCGGCGGGGTGGCCCAGCTGAAGACGATCACCGTCGAGTTGAACAAGGCCCTCAGCGGCCGCGAGGACCGGGTCAGGTCGCTGCTGAAGCAGCTCGACACGTTCCTCGGCGGCCTCGACCACCAGCGGGCGGAGATCGTGCGCGCGCTGAAGGGCGTCGACCGGCTCGCAAAGCGGCTGAAGAAGGAGAAGAAGACGATCGCCCTGGCCGTCGACACCATGCCGCCCGCCCTGAAGACCCTCGCCGACCAGCGCAAGGACCTGACGAAGATGCTCACCGCCCTGTCCAGGCTCGGCAAGACCGGCACCAGGGTGGTGAACGCCTCCCACGACGACACCGTCGCCAACCTGAAGAAGCTCCAACCCGTCCTGCAGGAGCTGAACAAGGCGGGCGACGACCTGCCCAACTCTCTTGAGATCCTCACCACTTACCCGTTCCCGCGCAACGCGACGGCCGCCGTCAAGGGCGACTACGTCAACCTGAAGATCACCGCCGACCTCGACCTGGCGGACCTCTACGGCAACGTCACCGGCAGACCGGGCAAGGGCGGGAAGTCCCCGGCTCCCGGAACACCGCATCTTCCCATCCCCACTCCCACCCCTCTCCCGTCCATCCCGTCCCTGCCGGACACCCCGTCCGTGCCCCCCACACCCTCCGTGCCGCCCGCGCCTTCCGTGCCCTCGAAGCCGTCCGGCGGCAGCACCCTGCTGTGCCCGCCGGTGTGCCCCGCCGCCTACGGCACCGGGAGCGGCTCGCGCCGCCTCCCGCCGGGGGTCGACCTCGGCCTCGCCGAGCTGATGCTGAAGGGGATACTGCCGTGATCACACGTACGGTCAGGGCCCAACTGCTCGCCTTCGCGACCGTCACCGCCCTCGGGGTGTCGTACGTCGGCGCCCGGTACACGGGCCTGGTGGACGACGTCCTGCACCGCGGGTACACCGTGCGCGCCGACTTCGCCGAGTCCGGGGGCGTCTTCCCCGGCGCCGAGGTCACCTACCGAGGAGTGCCGGTGGGCCGCGTGGGCGAACTGCGGCTGACCGGGTCCGGGGTCTCGGTGACGATGAAGATCGAGGACGGCGCCCCGAGGATCCCGGCCGACACGCTCGCAGTGGTCGCCGACCGCTCGGCGGTGGGCGAGCAGTACGTCGACCTCCAGCCGCGGCGCTCGGGCGGGCCCTATCTCATGGACGGCAGCCCGATCCCGCGCAGCCGCACCCGGACCCCGCTGCCGGTCACCGACCTGGTCCTCAGCCTCGACCGGCTGGCCAACTCGGTCGGCAAGGACGACCTGCGGATCACCGTCGACGAGCTGGGCAAGGCGTTCGCCGGCACCGGACCGAACCTGAGCCGGCTGGTGGACTCCGGCAACGCGCTGGTGGAGTCGGCATCCGCATCCCTGCCCCAGACGACCTCGCTGATCGAGGACTCGCGGAAGGTGCTCAGGACACAGGCCGACCAGGGCTCGGCCATCAAGTCGTTCTCCCGCGACCTCGCCACGCTCACCCGGCAGTTGAAGTCGAGCGACGGCGACCTGCGCCGACTGATCGGCACCACTGCGCCCGCCGCGCAGCAGGTCGACTCCCTGCTGAGGTCCACACGGCCGCACGTGCCGGTCCTGCTGGGCAACCTCGTCAGCGGCGGCCAGATCACCGTGGCCCGGCTGCCCGGCGTCGAACAGGCCCTCGTCACGCTCCCGCTCACCGTCGCGGGCAGTTACACGGTCATCCCCGGCGACGGCACCACCCACTTCGGGCTGACCGTGAACTCCGACGATCCTCCCGCGTGCACCCAGGGCTACAACACCCACCGGCGCGACCCCTCCGACACCCGCACGCGCCCGCCGAACACCGGCGCGCGCTGCACCGTGGCGCGCGGCAGCAAGACCTCGGTGCGCGGGGCGCAGAACGCGCCCCGCGCGACGACCGGTGGCTACGGCGCCGACCAGACCGCGTTCGTGGCCCCGTACGACCCGGAGACCGGCACCGTGACCGGCCCGGACGGAACGCCCGTCGAGATCGGCTCGACGGGCGGAGAACAGACCGTGTTCGGAAAGGAGTCGTGGCAATGGCTGCTCGTGGGACCGATGGCGTGACAGGCGCACGCATGAGGCTGCTGTCGGCGGGGCTCGTCGCCGCGACCGTGCTGACGACCGTGCCGTGTGTCTGGCTGGGCCTGAAGCTGTCCGACCAGCGCGCGGCGGAACACCGCCGCCAAGACATCCTGGCGGCGGCCCGCCAGTCGGCGCTGAACTTCACCTCGCTCGACTACCGGCACTACGACCGGGACAGCGCCACCGTGCTCAAGGGCGCCACCGGCGAGTTCAAGAAGGAGTTCGCCGCGCAGACCGCACAACTGACGAAACTGGTCGCGCAGAACAAATCCGTGTCCGAGGGACAGGTCCTGGAAGCGGGCATCGTGCGGTCCGACGCGCACTCGGCCCGGGTCCTGGTCGTGGCCGACAGCAAGGTGACCAACACCGCCACGCCCGAGGGCCAGGCGCGCACCTACCGGCTCCAGCTCGACCTCGCGCGCGTGGCCGGCCGCTGGCTGACCTCCGGCGTCGCGTTCGTGGGCTGACCCACCCGTGAGGCCATCGATGAGGAGAGACACCGTGGCGAACCCGCCCTCCCGCACCCGCGGCACCGGCTCACCGGCCCGCCGCACCATGACCGCGGCCGCCCGCGCGGCAGCCAAGCGCGCCGGGCGGCCTGCACGCCCCGAGCACGGTGACCGCCGGGAAGAGCAGACTCCCGCCGGGCGCACCCTGCTCGTCGAGCCCCCGGCGAAGGGCTGGCAGGACCCGCCGGAGCCGCAGCCATCCGAATCGTTGCAGGACGAGCCGGAGTACGGCGCGCCCGCACGCAGGGCCGGGAGGAGTGTGCTCACCGCGGTGCTGGGACTCGTCCTCGTCACGGCCCTGACCACGGCCGCCGTACTCGGGTGGCAGTACCGGCAGGGGCGGCAGACGGAGCAGGCCCGCGACGAGGCGGTCGCGGCCGCGCGGAAGGCGGCGCCGGTCGTGCTGTCGTACGACTACCGGCACCTGGACCGGGACTTCTCCCGAGCCCGTGCCCTGCTGACGGGGCACTTCCGCGACCAGTACGGCAGGACCACGAAGTCGGTGGTCGCGCCGACCGCGACCAAGTACCACGGCGTGGTGAAGGCGACCGTGGCCACACCCGCCGACGGCGGCGCCCCGGCGGCGTCCGTCGTGTCGGCCGCGCCGGACCGGGCCGTCGTCCTGCTCTTCGTCAACCAGGTCACCGAGAGCACTCAGGTCCCGCAGCCCCGACTGGACCTGAACCGGGTGCGCATCACGCTCGCCCGCACCTCCGACGGCTGGAAGGTGAGCGGCGTCGACGCCCTCTGACCAGGCCTGTGCAAGTGCCCTCGCGCAGTCACGCGGGGGCACTTCCGCATGGGGAACGGGTGCGGCGCGAAGGCCCGTCCGGTCCGGTGCACCGCGCACACCGCCCGGCCCTTTTCGACGAGAGTTCGGTTCCTCGCGACGGACGCCGCCTGCCTCCCCGTAGAGCAGACGAAGGCATCACCCGTACCCGCCACACACCATCACCCTCTCGTCCGACTCGCGAACCCACGAGGTATCTGTGGCTCTCCTCTCCGCATTCCGTCTTCACCCCCACCCGCGATCACGGGTGCGTCTCGCCGCCGGATTGCTGGCGCTCCTCGCCGGGACCCTGCCGAGTGCGGCTGCCGACGCCGCCACCCCGCCCTCCGGAACGGTCAGCGACACCGCGCCCACGACCACGTGGAAGGCCGGTCCCTTCGCCGTCCCGAACGTCTCCGGCACTGCCGGGACGGTGAGCTGCGGGACTGCGCAACCCTGCGACGACTACGCCCTGACCGTGTCGGTGCCCGCGGGCTACGACGCCGGCCACAGCCTGCGCATCGACGTCAAATGGCCAGACTCCGCCGCCGACTTCGACCTGTACGTCCTCGACGCGAACGGCCGAGAGGTTTCCGCCTCGGCCTCTTCCAGCGACCCCGAAAGCGTGCTGCTGCCGGCGGTGTCGGCTTCGTACACCGTGCGCGTGGTGCCGTACGCGCCGCTCGGCGACAGCTTCACCGGCACCGCGAGCCTGATCACCGCTCCGGCCGATCCGCCCCCGAGCACGGCCACACCACCGGCGTACGACAACTCCTGGGCACCCGACGCCATCGCGGACGCGCACAACGCCGGAGAACCCTCGATCGGCGTCGACCGCGCGAGTGACGCCGCGATGTTCCAGGCGTACACGTCGACGCTCAAGGTCACCTACGACGGTGCCGGTACCGCCACATGGCAGGACAAGAGCGCGAGCGCGGCCAACGGCTGCCCCCAGGGCAGCACCACCAGCCTCGATCCGATCCTCTTCACCGACCCGGTCACCCACCGCACGTTCGAGTCGCAGCTCGCCGGCAAGACCGCCCTGACCTGCTACACCGACGACGACGGCGAGACGTGGACGCCGACGGGCGGCTCGGGCGTCAACTCCGGTGTGGACCACCAGACCATCGGCGGCGGCCCCTTCGCCCCGGGCGGACCGGGCGCCCTCACCTCGTACCCGAACGCCGTCTACTACTGCTCCCAGGACATCGCCGACGCCTCCTGCGCGGTCAGCCGGGACGGCGGACTGACGTACGGGCCCGCCGTCCCGATGTACTCGCTGCTGGACTGCGGCGGCCTGCACGGGCATGTGAAGGTCGCCCCGGACGGCACGGTGTACGTGCCCAACAAGGGCTGCGGCAGCCATCAGGCTGTGGCCGTCTCCGAGGACGACGGACTGACGTGGACCGTCCGCAAGAACCCGTCCAGCACCCCCGGCGACTCGGACCCGAGCGTGGGCGTCGGAGCCGGCGGGACCGTCTACATGGGCTACCAGAACAGTGACGGCACGCCGCGCATCGCCGTCAGCCACGACAAGGGCAAGACGTGGCGGTACGACCAGAACGTCGGCGCGTCCCTCGGCATCAAGAACGTCGTCTTCCCGGCCGTGACCGCCGGCGACGACAACCGTGCCGCCTTCGTCTTCCTCGGCACCACCACAGGCGGCAACTACCAGGACCCGGCCTTCCAGGGCGTGTGGCACCTGTACGTGGCCACCACCTACGACGGCGGCCAGTCCTGGGTCACCGCCGACGCCACCCCCACCGACCCGGTCCAGAGGGGGTCGATCTGTACGGGCGGCACCACCTGCGGCAAGGACCGCAACCTCCTGGACTTCATCGACGCCACCACCGACGCCCAGGGCCGCGTGCTCGCCGCCTACGCCGACGGCTGCACCGGCACCTGCGCGACCGGAGGTGCGCAGAACTACGACGCGCTCGCCTCCATCGCCCGCCAGTCCTCCGGCAACACGCTCTACGGCGCGTACGACGCCGTGGTCAGCGGCAAGCACAAGAAGCCCGGAGGACGGCGCTAGATGAAGCCATCGCCCTGGGCTGCCGTACCGGCAGGAGCCGTCCTCGCCCTGGCCGCGGTCACCGGATGTTCGGCGGCGAGCAAGCACGCCGAGCGCCCGGCGGCGACGCCGTACGCGGCGGAGCAGGCAACCGATCCGCCAGCCGGGGACGGGGACGGGGACGCGCCCGGCGGCTGTCCCACTGCCGCCTCATTGCCGCTCCCCAAGGACTTCCCGGAGAGCCTGCCGCTGCCTGACAGGGCGGTCGTGACCTCGGTGGAGCACCGCACCGGCGGACGGCTCGTCGTCGCCACCGTCGTACGGGGCGGCTTCGACACCACCCTGGCGTTCCTGCACAAGGAGCTCCCCAAAGCCGGCTACATCCCTGAGAAGGGCGAAGTGGAGGAGGGCGACGCCGAGTCGAACTTCTCCTCAACGACCGTCCGGGGCCGCTGGACCCTGCGGACGATGTCCGCCTGCGAGGGAGGGGTGTACCTGACCTACCTGACGTCTGCCGTCTCCTGACCCGGCCCGGGCGATCCAGAACCGTCCCGGGCCAGCTCCTCGATCGTCCGCGCCCCCTGCCCGCCGCTTTCCCCGTGCCCGCGCAGGTCCAGCCGTATCACCCGGCGCTCACGGGCGAAGTGCGCCACCTGGTGGTCCCAGCGGTGCCGGTCCGCCGTCCAGCCGTGGACGAACACCAGGGGCACGCCGTCGCCATCGCGGGGGCCCTCGTCGTACGTCAGTTCCGCGCCGTCGACTTCGAGCTGCGGCATGGGTGCCTCCTCGAATGCGGTCCGGTTACCGGCGAGTGCCGTAGTCGGCCCCGCGGCGACCGTCACCGCCGTTTGCCGAGGAAGTCGAGGATGTGCCCGAACACGTCCAGGGCGGCGCCCCGGCCGAGGAATGTGTCCAGGTGCCCGTAGCCGGGGATCTCGGTGTAGGACACGTCGAGGTGGGGCTGCCGGTGGGCGAGGATCTCGTGGCAGAGCTTCTGGGAGTCCAGCCACAGCCCGTTCTCGCTGCCCGAAAGCAGCAGGACGGGGGTGTCGATGCCCCCCGCCGCATCGAGGGCGTTGGGGGGCAAGGCCCGGTAGCGGTGGTCGGTGTCATGCCAGCGGACCACGCTGCGGGCCAGCTCGATACGGCGCAGGTGGGGCAGGATCCACAGCGGCGCGGGGCCGAGGAGTTCGGCGAGCCGGTCGTGGGTGGCCCCGGACAGGTTCTCGTGCACGAAGAGCGAGGCACCCGTGCCCCAGGCCGAGTTGTGCAGGATCTGGCAGGTGGGGTCCGGGCAGTTCGCCTTCCGGGAGGCCAGCGCGAACAGCGGGGTGTACTTCGACCACAGGCCCACCTTGCGGAAGTCGACCGGTATGTGGTCGATCCGGGTCTTCAGCAACTCCCCCGCCACCGACATACGCAGCGATGTCCGGCCCGCGAGCTTCGGGGTCAGGAAGACACCCTGGGACACCACGCCCGCGAGGCCGGGCACCAGCCCCGCCGCCATGCTCAGGGAGAGGGTGAGGGAGCCGATGCAGTGGGCGACCGCGAACAGCGCGCGGTCGCCGATGCGTTCGCGGATGTACGAGACGGCCTCGGGGATGTCGTACAGGGCCACGTCGTCGTACGTGTACGTCTGCCCGGTCTCGTTGTACGGCAGCCGGCAACTGCCCCGCCAGTCCAGCAGCCATGGCTCGTAGCCGTCGTCGAGGAGCACGTCGACGAGGTTGCGTGTCTCCGGCAGCAGGAACATGTCGGCGGACGCGGTGTGTCCGTGCAGGAGCAGCACGGCGGGCCGGTCCGACTCGCCGGTGTCGATGCGGGTCAGGCCGAGCCGCGCGCCGTCGCTCGCCCGGAAGAAGATCTCCTCGACGGCTGCCGGATCGAGGCGGTGGTGGAGGCGGCGGGGGGTCGGCATTGTCCGGACCCTGCGGAGCGCCGGCCGGGCGGGGCGGGAGTTCGTCGTCCTGAAGATCATCGGTGCTGCTCCGTGAGGGTCGGGGTGCGGCGCAGGTCGAGCAGGTCCGCGGCGGCGCGGGCGAAGGGGCCGAGCAGACCGCGGCCCATCTCCAGGCCGAACCAGGCGAGCCAGGTCAGCTTCGCGGCCCGCTTCTCCTGGCTGGTCAGGCGCGGGTCGACCTTGATGCCGTCGATCTGGTCGCGGACGTAGGAGTCGGCGGGCACGACGACCTCGCCCGCAAGACTCGCCGACTCGCCCTCGCGGCCGATGTGGACGGTCAGCGCGCGGGTCTGCCGCCACAGGTCGCGCCGGGCGCGCGCGTACTTGCGTCCCTCCAGCCACCAGTGGCCGCCGTCGGCATCACGCAACCGCATCCGGTAGTACAGGAGTTGGTGCTTGAGGCCGTGCTCCTGCGGGATTCCCTCCTCGGGGCGGATCCAGACGTCGCCGCGCTCGACGGCCAGCGGTTCGGGGTGCACCGCCGGGCACACCACCTCGCCGGTGACGTCCACCCGGCGTTCCTTCACCAACTGGTACATGCTCGCGATGGAGAGGGTCAGCGCCATGGAGCAAGGGGTGTCGGCGGGGGCGCCGACCGGGCCCACGCCGCCCTCGGTCGTCTCCGCGAACCACAGGTAGGGCTGGTCGTCCTTGTGCGGCAAGCGGGCGAGGCCGTCCTGGGCGAGCCGCTCGAACGTCTTGAGCTGGGCCTGTGCGTCGTAGCGGACCGCGGGCGGCAGCCCGAGCGCCTCGACCAGCGCGGTGGTGCGTTCGCCGCCTGCCGCCGGACCCTTCAGGGTCGCCTCGCACAGCTTCTGCGCTGTGGGGCTCTGCAACACCCTGGTCAGGAAGGCGAGTTCGGGAACCGGGTCGGATTCCAGGCGGGCCAGTGCGTCCGCGCGCCATTCGTCCCAGTCCTCGACGCGGACGTGCATGCCGCCGAGCGCCATGTCGCGTACGACGTCGTCGAGGGTGTTGGGCACACCGGTGAGGTTGTAGTCGTAGCCCCAGGCGTCGGGTTCGCAGATCGCGGCGACCGCGGCGCGGCTGACCCAGTCGACGGGGGCCGCGTTCAGGTACCGGAAGGCGGGCACAGTGCGGAAGCGGGCGAAGGCCGAGATCAGGCCGCTGCTGAGATCCTGCGGGTTGTAGGCGCCGGTCTTGCTGTGGCCGCCGATGCCGCCGGGCCGTAGTGCCGTGACCACCAGGCCGTGGTCGCGGGCCCGGCGCAGGGCGACCTCGGCGGCCCACTTGGACTGGTCGTACCCCGAGATGAGGCGGTCGACGTGGGCGAGCGGATCGTCCTCGCCCATGGAGGTGATGCCGACCTCGTTGAAGACCGCGATCGAGGAGATGTGGTGGAGCGGCTTGGGCCGGCCGGTGACCGCGAGTTCGGCCAGGGTCAGCGTGCCCAGGACGTTGCTCGCGCGCAGCGACTGGTAGCCGCGCAGAAAGTCCACGGCCGCCGCCACGCCGACGATGCTGTCCAGTTCGCGGGCCAGAGTGTGCCACAGCTCGTCGGACAGGCCGAGGCGCGGCTGCCGGATGTCGCCGCGGAGCACGGTCACCCGTCGGCGGACCTCCGACGACCAGGGAAGCGAGTAGCTCGTCAGCGCCGCGCCGAGCCGGGCGACCGCCGCCTCCTCATCCACTGCACGGACCAGGCAGTACACGTGGGCGTCGCTGTGCCGCAGCAGGTCGAGCAGCATGTGGCTGCCGAGGAAGCCGGTGGCGCCGGTCAGCAGGATCCGGCGCGGCGGCAGCGGCTCGGGCACGTCGGTGAACGGCAGGCGGTCTGCGAGCGCGAGGTCGGCCAGGATCTGGTCGAGGTCCTCGCGGCGGGCCCGGGGGCAGGCGTCGTCGCCAGTGCCGGCCGGGTGGCGCGCCCTCACAGCCGGTTGGGTGGGAGGTGACGGGACGGGGAGGGTGCCCGGGGCGAGGGCCGGAAGGGTGCCCGCCGCGGAGCGCGGGTCGGTGCTCCGGGTCGACGAGGTGCTCGCCGGGGTCCCTGAATCGCCCGTTGCCGACATCCAGCGTCGGGCAAGGCTGCTCGGCCGGGCGTCGGCGAACACCTCGTCCAGGTCGAACTCGATGCCCAGCTTGTCTTCCAGCTCCGCGACGAGTTCCACGGCGTGGACGGAGGTTCCTCCGGCGTCGAAGAAGTCGGTGTCGGGCGGCAGGTTCCCGCCGGGCAGATAGCGGCCCGCCGCGGCGGCGATGGTCGCCGCCACGCCGTCCACGTCCCGGGTGGGGGTGGCCGCGGCACCGTTCCCGGCAGCGGTGGCCGCCGCCGTCACCCTGGCCAGCAGGTCGCTCACGCCGAGCCCACCGCCGCCCCGCTCGATCGACTCGGCGGCCGTCCGCTGTCCGGTGTACGCCGCCGCGTCCTCGTTCAACTCACGCATGAGAGCCCTTCATGATGTGCACGGTCCCTTCCCTCACTGCTGCTCCCAGGAGCGGAATGCCCGCAGCTGGTCCGGCGTGGTCACGGCCTCCAGGCGCTCGTCCTCCTGGTCACCGCCGCCGAGCGCGGCAAGCAGCCGCCGGGCGGGTACGTTGCGCGGGGTGCGCTCCGCCGTCAGGCGGACCTTTGTGCAGCCCAGTTCCTCGGCGCGGTCGGCCAGCCACTGCAACAGGCGCTCCTCGACGCCCCGGCCGAGCGCCCGGCAGCTCATCAGCCAGGCGGGTACGTCGAGTTGGTCGCCCTCGGCGCGCAGCGCGAGCAGGCCGATCTGGCCGTAGTCACCGAAGCGGTCGCGCGCCGCGGCCGTCCACACCTCGCCCCGCTCCCGCCACCGGGCGACATCGCCGCCGTCGGCCGACCGGGCGCGCAGGGTGAACTGGTTGGTGCGGCGCACAAGTTGTTCGGCCCGCTGGACGTCGGCGTCGGACAGGGCTCGGATGCCGACCTCGAGCTCAAGCCGGGCGAGGAACTCCTCGAAACCGGCCTGTTCGCGGACGGCCTCCCGCTCCTGTTCCTGCTCGTAGAACCGGGCGCGCAGCGCGTCCTCGGCGGTCGCCGCGGCCGGGACGAGCGGCCACAACCGGTCCAGGAACTCGTCCAGTTCCGTCGACTGCGGGCAGGTCACCGACAGCACCTGCGGCAGCACCGACCGCATCTTGGCGATCTCGGCCGGGTTGTCGTCCAGGAACAGGAAGCTGTTCAGGCCGAGGTTGAGCGTGCGCGCCGCCTCGGCCAGGCGGCCCGGCTTCGGGCCCCAGCCGGCGGAGAGCACGGTGAAGTGCTCCGGCTTCAACAGGCTGCCGGGGCGGTCCAGGACGGCGCGGACCGTGGCCTCGTCGTTGTTGCTGACCAGCGCCAGCACAGCGCCCGCCTCCCGCCACTGCAGCAGCCTGCGCGCGAGGCGGGCACGAGGACCGGTCAGGTCGACCGCCTCGGGGCCCGTCTCGCCGGCCACCCCGCCCCACAGGGTCTCGTCGCCGTCCACCGCGATCACCTTCGGCACGGGGCGCAGCACCGCCCGTACGACCTCCGCCAGACGTAGGGCCACGGCCGCCTGGAAGGGCGGGGTGAAAGGCAGATGGGCCAGCCGCTCGGTCCGCTCGTCGAAGTGTTCCTCGACGGCGTGGTGCCGGGTCCAGTCGTCGGCGCCGATAACCGCGATGCCCGCCAGCTCGGCCAGGTCGGCGGCAATCCCGAGCTCCCACTGCGTCAGGCGGTCCTCGCCCCGTGCGGTGGGGAGGAAGCCGACGACGAGTGGCGTGCGGGTGCGTTGGGACAGCGCCTTCAGTGCAGCCGGGTAGGCGGTGCGCAGCTCGGTGAGCACTGCGTCGTCGACGGGCCCGAAGCGTTCGAGATCCGCTGCCCGCAGCAGCACGACGCCCACGGCGGTCGTGGGGTCGGCGAAGACGCCGGAAGGGTCCTGGAGGCTTGCGAGCACTTGGTGGTACGGCGCTTCGGCGATCGTCAGACCGCCGTCCGTGGCCCCGTCGTTGACCGCCGTCTCACACATCAGCGGCAGATTGCCGAGGGCGAAGGTCGCGGCGATGGCCAGGGACCGGCGCGGCGCGGGCGTGGCAGCAACCTCGGTAGCAGGGGCCTTGGCCGCAGGAGCCTTGGCGGCCCGTACCAGTGCCGTCGGGTCCTCGGCCGTCTCACCAAGCAGCCGCAGGAACTCCTTCCCCAGTTCGGCCGTGGCCGCTGCATCCAGGATGTCCAGGTTGTGGTCGAGCCGGATGCGCGCCGCGTCCGGGGTCATGGTGATCATCAGGTCGAGATCGGAGTAGCCGGTGCCTGCGGGCAGCACCTCCATGCGGGTGAGGCGGCGCGAGGAGCGCACATAGTTGAAGTAGACCTCGACCAGTGGCGCGTTCTGCCGGTGCAGCCCCTGCCTGGCCAGCGTGGCCAGGACGTCCGAGAACATGGCGCCCTTGGCCAGTACCTGCTGCAGGCGGCCGTCCGTGCGGCGCAGCACCTCGCCGACCGCCTCGTCCGCCCGGGCCTCGGCCGGGAACGGTACCGGTACGCCGAAGAAGCCCACCGCGTCGTAGGCGTCGGCGTGGACGCGGGTGTCAACGGGCACGGCGAGCACGAACCGCTCCCGCTCCCGCTTCCTGGCAAGCAGCACCGTCAGCGTGCCGAGGCAGAAGGCGGCGGGAGTGATCGCCAGGCTGCTCGCGGCTGCCGACACCCGCTCCATCAGGCCGTCGGGAATGGTCACCGTCACGCTTCCGGCCCGGTAGGACCGTGTCGCGGGGCGCGGCCGGGCGAGTGTCAGGTCGAGCCGCTCGCTGCCGTTGAAGGCCTCGCGCCACTCGGCACCCGCCCCCTCACCGCTCTGCTGGGCTTCGACGAGCAGGGCGATGTCGCGGTTGGTGACGGCATCCCCGAGCGGGGTGCCGGACAGTTCCGCGTCGATCTCCCCGGCCACGAGCAGCAGCGACTGCAGGTCGCTCACGGCGTGGTGGGCGCCGAAGACGAGGATCTGTCCCCGCGCACCGCCGTCCACGAGCTCGAACCGCCACAATGGCGCGCCGGCCAGATCGAAGGCAGGCTCCAGCAGTCGGCGCAGCCGGTCGGCGGCGTCGACTTCGCCCTCGGCGCTCGTCCAGCGCAGGAGCGGCTCGGCCGCCTCGCGGTCCACGCGCAGTTGCCACCCGCCTTCGCTGCCGGTGACGATCGCGGTGCGCAGGGCAGCGTGCCGGGCGACGAGCCGGTCGAGGATGGCGGTGAGCGTCTCGCGGGTCGTCGGTGCGGTGAGGCGTACGGCCAGGCCGATGCCGTGCGCCGCGTCCGGCATGCCCGGCTGGGCGCTGCGCAGCAGGCGTACGACATCGCGGGTCGCGGGCCGCAGTTCGGTCTCCGGCACGTCCTGGCCGAGGTGGTCGGGCTGCTCCTGCGCCATGGTCTCCCGCTCCGGCAGGGCCTCGCCCAGGGCCCGGGCGAGGCCGCGGATGTCGGACGCCGCGAACACGGCGGCGGCCGGGAGCTCGACGCCCAGTTCGCGGGCGAAGGCGTTGCGCAGCCGCACCAGCATCAGGGAGTCCAGGCCGAGTTCCTTCAGGGCGGTGGTCGCGGACACGTCCACCGTTCCCCCGCAGACCTCGCCGGCCCTGGCCCGTACGTACGCCTCCAGCACGGTGGCGCGGTCCCGGTCGTTGGTAGCCGCGAACACTTTCTTGACGAGGTCGTCCGGGACGGCCGTGCCCGTCGGGGTGGTCACCAGGTCGCCCAGGATCGGGCGGGTGCGTGCCACGTCAGGAACGAGCGTCAGCATCTCCCAGTCCAGGGCCAGGGGCGCGAGCTGGCGGCGGGAGGTGGCCAGCACGCGCTGGAACAGCTCGCCGCCCTTCTGCGGTGAGAAGGCGATCAGGCCGGAGCGGCTGGTCTCGGCGGCTCGGGTGCCCGACTCGGACACCATGCCGACGCCGGCCCAGGCACCCCAGTCCAGGCTCAGCGCCCGGCGGTCGCTGTGGGAGAGGTGGTGCGCCCAGGCGTCGAGGAAGGCGTTCGCCGCCGAGTACGGGCTCTGACCGGCCGAGCCGAGGAGTCCGGCCGCCGAGGCGAACAACACCAATGTTCCCGCTTCCGGGGCCAGTTCGGTGAGCAGGGCGGTGCCCAGGACCTTGGGGGCGAGCACGCGCAGGACGCGTTCGTCGGTCAGGTTCGCCACGGTGGCGTCGTCGAGTACACCGGCCG
This sequence comes from Streptomyces sp. NPDC050534, assembly GCF_044457745.1. NCBI lineage: Bacteria > Bacillati > Actinomycetota > Actinomycetes > Kitasatosporales > Streptomycetaceae > Streptomyces > Streptomyces sp. NPDC050534. The sequence continues at coordinate 22,577 of NZ_JBITHF010000022.1, read as the reverse complement.
CGTGCACAACCGCCGCGATGGGGCCCGCTGTCCGTCGTACGGCGTCCAGAGCCGCTGCCAGGCCGTCCCGGTCGGCGACGTCGGCGCGCGCCAAGTGCACGGTGACGCCTCGCTCTTCAAGGCCCTTGATCCAGGTCGCGGTCTCCGCGTCGGGTGTGCCCCGGCTCATCAGCGCCAGACGGCGGGCCCCGCGGCGGACCAGTCGCTCGGCGACGACCCGGCCGAGGCCGCCGAGACCGCCGGTGATCAGGTGCACGCCGTCCGCGCTGGTCTGGCCGTGGCCGCCGTCGTCCGGGTGGGTGCGCGCCAGGCGCGGCACCAGTCGGCCCGCCCCGCGCAGGGCGACGAGCCGTTCGTCGTCCGCGTGCCTCAGCTGTGTCCAAAGGTCGCCGACACCGCCGGTGGGCGGCAGGTCGATCAGCGTGGTCGACAGCTCCGGGTGCTCCTGCGCCACCGCGAGCCCGAAGCCCCAGGCGAGTGCCTGCTGCGGGTTGGTCACCTGGGTGCTGTCACCGGCAGCCTGGCTGCCCCGCACGACCACGAACAGGCGCGGTGGCCGGCCGTGCGGACGGTCGGCGAGGGTGCGCACCAGGTGCAGAGTGCTCAGGCAGCACAGTCGTGCCGCCTCCTTGGCCGTACCGACATCGCCGACGGGTGGAGCATCCAGCGCGGACAGCTGAATCACCCGCTCGGGCGCTCCGCCCGGGAACGCCTCGTCCAGGAGCCGGGCCAGGTGCTGCGGATCGGCCGGGTCGAGCACGTACCGGCCGGGCCCCTCGACGCCGAACGCGGTCCCCCTGCGGGCGATGACATGCGGCACGGAGGAACCGAGCCGCTTGCCGAGTTCCGCGGCCGCCCCGCTCTCGTCGGCCAGGATCAGCCAACTGCCCTCGGTGGGCGGCTCCTGCGCCACCGGCCGCGGTTGCCAGCGGGTCTCGAAGAGCGCCCCGTTCAGCGGCGAGAGCGCCGCCAGCTCGAACTCCTCCGCCTCAAGGAGGAGTTGCTCGTCCTCGTCCCAGATCCTGAGGTCCAGGACGGCGGTGTCCTGGGCCGTGGAGCGCAGCCGGCAGGTCACCCACGCGGGCGTGCCGCGCAGCCCGGTGAACCGCAGGCGTCCGACCCCCGCGGGCACGAACGCGCGGTCCCCGGGTGCGTCGCCGGGCAGGGCGGCCGTGTGGAAAGCGGCGTCGAGAGCCGCTGGGTGCAGGAGGTGACCCGCTGCGGGCCTGGCGGCCAGTCGGCCGAGGGACTGGTCGTGCGTGCGGTGGCCCTCCTCGAGCCCTCGGAAGGCGGGGCCGTAGTCGATGCCGAGGGCGGTCAACCCGGCGTAGACGGCCGGCAGGTCGACTGCTTCGAGGCACTGCTCGCGCACGCCGGAAAGCGCAACGTCGGCGGTCGGCTCGTCGCGGACCGGCGCAACGCGTCCGATGACGTGCTGCTCCCACCGCGTGCCGCGCTCACCCGCAGCCGCCGATGCGATGGTGAAGTCCCGGGAGCCGCCTTCGGCGGGCCGCAGGACGAGTTGCAGCCGTACGGGCCGGTCTTCGCCCAGGCGCAGCGGCTGGAGGAACTTGACGTCGGCCAGGCGTACTTCCCGGCCGTCCGTCACGGCGGACGCGGCCTCCAGTGCCATGTCCAGGAAGGCGGCGCCGGGCAGCCAGACCTCGCCGCCGACTTGGTGGTCGGTCAGATAGGCGAAGCGGATGTCCCCCAGGTCGATCTCACTCTGGAAGGTGTGCCGGTCGGGCTCGTCACTGGACTCGATGTGCGTACCGAGGATCGGCGAGGAGCCTGCCGCTGTGGCCGGGGCGGGCGCGAGCCAGTGCCGCTCGCGGGCGAAGGCGTATGTGGGCAGGTCGACGCGGCGGCCGTGCGGGAACAGTACCGGCCAGTCGGGCGTGTGCCCGGCGGCGTACAACTCGCCCACCCTGCGCAGCAGCACGTCGTGTCCGCCCTGCTCCCGACGCAGCGAGCCGACGCCGACCGCGTCGATCCCGGCCTCCGCAGCCACCGCCTCGATGGAGGAGAGCAGCGAGGGGTGCGGGCTGAGCTCGACGAAGTAGCGGTAGCCGTCGTCCAGCATCCGTCGGACCGTGTCCGCGAAACGGACGGGCTGCCTGAGGTTGGCGTACCAGTAGCCGGCGTCCAGCCGGTCACCGGGGACGGGTTCGGCCAGCACCGTCGAGTACAGAGGGGTCGACGCCTGTCCGGCCCGGATGCCGGAGAACCGGTCGAGCATTTCCTCGCGCACGGGTTCCATCAGCGGAGTGTGCGAGGCGAACGGCGTCGACAGCCGTCGTACGGGGATCTGCTGCTCGTCGAGGGCCCGGCGCAGCTCGGCCAGCGCATCGGCGTCGCCTGCGACCGCCGTGGAGGTGCCGCTGTTGACGGCGGCGACGAAGAGCCGGCCCTCGTACGGCGCGAGCAGCTCCTCGACTTCCGTGCGGGCCAGCTCCACGGACACCATGCCGCCCTGTCCGACCAGCGGTACGACGGCGTGGGCGCGCCCGGTCACCACGGTCACCGCGTCGTCGAGGGTGAGGGCGCCCGCGCTGTAGGCGGCGGCGATCTCGCCCAGGCTGTGCCCGATCACGGCGTCCGGGGCGACCCCGAGCCGCCGCCAGGCGGCTGCCAGCGCCGCGTTGACCGCAAAGAGCACCGGCTGCAGGTACTCGGTCCGGTCGAGCGGGGAGAATTCCTCGGGGGCCCGCAGGACATTGAGCACCGACCAACCCACATGCCGCTGCACCGTCTCGTCGATCCGGGTCAGTTCCTTGCGGAACGCCTCCGACCCGGCCATCAACTCCACGCCCATGCCCGGCCATTGGCCGCCGTGTCCGGCGAAGACGAAGGCCACCTTGCCCGACTGCTCCTCGCGGGGCGGTGCGAGCGGCGCACGTCCGGCTCCCAACGCGTCGAGACGCGCCCTCAGTTCGTCCCGGTCGTCCGCCGCGATCGCCGCCCGCCACTCCAAGTGGCTGCGGTGCCGCGCCAGGGTGTGAGCGACATCCGGCAGCGCGACGTCCTCGGTCAGGTGCCTGGCCAGCCGCGCGGCCTGGCCTCGCAATGCAGCCTCGCTCCGCCCGGACACCACGAACAACCGTTTTCCGGGCGGGACTTCGCTCACCTGCTCGGCCTCGACCGGCGGAGCCTCTTCGAGGATCACATGCGCGTTGGTTCCGCTGATCCCGAAGGCGCTGACCCCGGCACGCCGGGCCCGCTCCCCCGCCGACGGCCAGGCCGCCGCCTGCTGCAGCAGCTGCAGCCCGCTGCCGTCCCAGTCGACGTGCCGGCTGGGCGTGCCCGCGTGCAGGGTGGCCGGAAGGGTCTGGTGGCGCAGCGACTGGACCACCTTGATCAGCCCGGCCACGCCCGAAGCGGCCTGCGTGTGCCCGAGGTTGGACTTGAGCGAGCCGAGGTACAGCGGGCGGTCGTGGGGGCGCGAGTCGCCGAAGACCTGCGACAGGGCGTTCGCCTCGATCGGGTCGCCCAGCGTCGTGCCCGTCCCGTGCGCTTCGACGTAGTCGATGTCGGCGGGCTGAAGCCGGGACAGCTCCAGGGCTCGGCGGATCACCTGCTCCTGAGCCGGACCGTTGGGCGCGGACAACCCCTGACTGCGGCCGTCCTGGTTGACGGCCGTGCCGCGCACCACGGCCAGCACCTGGTCACCGTCGCGCTGGGCGTCACTCAGCCGCTTCAGTACGATCATGCCGACGCCCTCGGCCCATATGGCGCCGTCGGCGTCGTCGGAGAAGGAACGGCAGCGTCCGGTCGCGGACAGGCCCCGCAGTCGGCTGAATTCCACGAAGGTCCCCGGCGTCACCATGAGCGTCACACCTCCGGCGAGTGCCAGGTCGCACTCGCCCGACCGGAGCGCCTGCGTCGCCAGGTGCACCGCCACCAGCGACGACGAGCACGCCGTGTCCACCGTCAACGCCGGACCGTGCAGCCCGAGCGCATAGCTGAGCCGGCCGGAGGCCACGCTGAGCGCCGAGCCCGTGCCGACGTAGCCGTCGAGCTGGTCGAGCCGGGAGCCCGACAGGTAGTCGCTGCCGAACATGCCGACGTACACGCCGGTGGTGCTGCCCGCAAGTCGGGCGGGCACGATCCCGGCGCGCTCGAGTGCCTCCCACGCCGTCTCCAGGAGCAGCCGCTGCTGCGGGTCCATGGCCGCCGCCTCCTTCGGGGTGATGCCGAAGAAGCCCGCGTCGAAGGAGGCGATGTCGTCCAGGAAGCCGCCTTCCCGGGCGTACGACTTGCCCGGGGCGTCCGGGTCGGGGTCGTACAGCGACTCCACGTCCCAGCGTCCGGCCGGGAACGGGCCGACCGCGTCGCGGCCCTCCGCGACCAGCCGCCACAGTTCCTCCGGGTCGCTCACTCCGCCCGGCAGTCGGCAGGCCATGGCGACGACGGCCACCGGCTCGTCGGTCGGCGCGGTCGTGCTGCGGGTGGGGCGCAGATCGCTGCGGCGGGTCGTACGTCCACTCGCCGCAAGGACGTTGGTCAGCAAGTACTCGGCGAGACGAGCCGGGGTGGGGTGGTCGAACAGCAGGGTCGCGGGGAGCCGGGCGCCGAGGCCGGCGGCGAGGCGGTTGCGGAGTTCGACCGCGGTCACGGAGTCCATGCCGAGCTCGCGCAGTGGCTGGTCGGGGCGGACGGACTCCGCCGAGCGCAGACCGAGGGTGCGGGACGCCTCTTCGCGAACCAGCGCCAAGACACGTTCGGCGCGTTCGGCTTCCGGCAGCCGGGCCAGGCGGTCCGCCAGGGCGTCGCTGCCGTCCCGGCCGGTGCGCGGCGCGGGCAGCAGCGAGCGCCACAACGCAGCCGCGGGGCCACCCGCGGCGGCCATGGTCTCGCGCAGGCGAGTGAGGTCCAGGGCCCAGGCGACCAGGTGCGGGGTACTCCGGCGCAGGGAGAGTTCCACCAGGTCGCGGCCCTGGTCGGGGGTGAGGGCACGGTGGCCGAGACGGGACATCCCCGCGAGGTCGGCGTGTTCGGCGGCAAGGCCCTCGCCCGCCCACGCGCCGAACGAGACCGCCACGGCAGGCAGGCCCAAGGCCCGCCGGTGGTGGGCCAGTTGGTCGAGAAAGACGTTGGCGGCCGCGTAGTTGGCCTGGCCCGCGTTGCCTGCGACACCGGCAGCCGAGGAGACCAGCACGAACATCTCGAGCGGCATGTCGGCGGTGACCCGGTGCAGATGGGCGGCGCCGTCGACCTTGGGGCGCAGCACCCGAGCGAGGCGTTCGTGCGTCAGCTCGGCGACCACCCCGTCGTCCAGGACGCCGGCGCAGTGCACGATGCCCCTCAGCGGCAGCTCGTCACCGACACTGCCGAGCACGTCGGCCACGGCCGTCGCGTCCGCGACGTCGCACGCCGCCACCTCGACCTCGGCTCCGAGCGCGGCGAGTTCCTCGATGACCTCGGCGGTGCGCGGATCGGCGGTGCCCTGTCGTGACGCCAGCAGCAGGCGGGGGACGCCGCGTTCGGCCAGGAGGCGGGCGATGTGGCGACCGACGGCACCCAGGCCTCCAGTGATCAATACCGTGCCGTCCGTGGGCACCGAGCCGGGTACGGCCGGGCCGGCGGCGCGGGCGCGAACCAGCCGAGGGGCGAGCAGCGTGCCCGAACGTAGAGCGAGTTCGGGCTCACCGCGGTGCGCCACTGCGGCCCGCAGGGCGTCCGCGGGATCGTCGCAGCCGTCGAGGTCGAGCAGGGTCAGTCCGAGGTCCGGGCGCTCGATGCGGGCGCTGCGGGCCAGGCCCCACAGGACCGACTGTGCCAGTCCGGACACCGTGTCCACGTCACCGGCGGCGACCGCACCGCGGGTCACCCATACGGTCCGCGTGGGCGCTACGTCGTGCGTGATGAGGGCTTGCAGTTCGGCCAGGGCTGTTGCCGCCAACTCGTGTGCTGCAAGGGCGATTTCGCCGTCTTCGGCCGGGAGAGGCCAGAACCGCACCAGGACGTCACCGCCGGTCTCGCGGAGCCGGATCCCGGCCGCCTCGAGTCCGCTGAGCGCCGCAGCGGCCTGCGGGTCGGACGGGTCGCCGACGACGGCCCACTCGCTGTCCGGTCCTTCAGAGGGCTCTTCGGTCACCGCCGTCCACGTCGGCTCGTACAGGTGCCGGCCGTTCTCCGAGCCGCTGATGAGGTCCGCCGGATTCGCGGCCCGCAGCCGCACGCCCTCCAGCCTGCCGGCCGGGATACTGTCGGTGTCCCACAGGGTCACATCCAGCGTGAGGTCCGTGCCGGAGCCGCCGGTCCGCCGTACGGACGCGATGAGCTCGTTCGCGCCACCGTGATGCAGGGCGCAGCGGCCCACCGCGACCGGCAGCAGCACCCGGCCGTCGGAGGCGTCGAACGCGGCGGCCACGTGGAGCGCGGCGTCCAGCAGCGCCGGGTGGACCGGGTAGGGGTCACTCAGGTCACGGGCAGCGTCCGGGAGCGACAGCCGGGCCAGCAGCTCGCCGCCGCCGGTCACCACCGCCTCCCGTACGCCCTGGAAAGCGGGTCCGTAGCCGAGGCCGAGCCCGGTCAGCCGCTCGTACGTCTCCGGGCTCCACCCGGGTTCGGCCGTCTCCGGCCGGTCCGGAGGCTGCCCCGCCGTCACCGGCGCCGCCTCGTCAGCGGAGGCGGTTGCGTGCAGGGTCCAGCCCGTGGCCCCCTGGCCCCGCGGGCGGCTGTGCACAGTGATCTCCGGAACGGGGCCGGCCGTGACGACCTCGACGGACACTTCGACCGTGCCGGAGACGGAGAGCACGAGGGGCGTGAGCAGGAGCAGGTCTGTGACGTCGGCCGGTTCGTCCGGGCGGGCCACGGCGAGGGCGGCGCGACACAGCTCCATCAGGGTCGTACCCGACACCACGGTCCTGCCGAAGACGGTGTGATCGGGCAGCCAGTCGGTGGTCGACGGGGACCACTCGTTGCGGAAGGTCCAGCGGGTTTCGTCCGCCGACTGCAGCTGAATCCCGAGCAACGGGTGCGCGGAGCGGTCGAACAGGCCGGGGGCGCCGGCGGCGGACTCGGGCTCGATCCAGTGGCGCTGCGCGTCCCATGCGTAGGTCGGCAGGTCCGCGGGCACCGTGTCCGCAACCAGACGACGCCAGTCGATCTTCCGTCCGTGGACGTGGAGTTCGGCGGCGGCGCGGTCCAGACACGCGGGCCCGTCCTCGTCTCGGCGGAGCGAGCCGACGGCGACCAGTTCGCGGCCGCAGTCCTCGCCGATCGTGTGCAGCGCGGTGAGCAGGGACGGGTGGGGGCTGAGTTCGACGAAGTAGCGGTAGCCGTCGGCCGCCATGCGCTCGACGGTGGGTGCGAAGCGGACGGGTTCGCGAAGGTTGGTGTACCAGTAGTCGGCCTCCTGTTCCTCGGTGACCGGCTCACCGGTCACCGTCGAATACCAGGCGACCGACGTCGGACAGGTGGTGACGCCGTCGAGTTCGTCCACGATCAGTCCGTGGACCTGCTCGACCTGAGTGCTGTGGGAGGCGTAGTCGACGTCGAGGCGACGGACGAACACCTGCTCCCGGTCGAGGTCGGCAAGGAGCGCCGCCAGCGGCTCCACGGCACCGGCGATCACCGTCGAACGGCCGCTGTTCACGGCGGCGACCGAAACCCGTCCGTCCAGACCTTCGAGGCGGGCCTCGACGTCGGTGTGCGGAAGGGCCACGACGGCCATGGTGCCGGTGCCGGACAGCCCGGTCAGGGCCTGGCTGCGCAGGGCGACGACCGCCGCCGCGTCGTTGAGACTCAGAGTCCCGGCGACGCAGGCCGCGGCGACCTCGCCCTGGCTGTGCCCGATCACGCCGTCGGGCCGTACGCCACGGGCCCGCCATACTGCGGCCAGGGACACCATCACGGCGAAGAGCACCGGCTGGACGACATCCACGCGGTCCAGGGACGGCGCGCCCGCGTCGCCGCGCAGGACGGCCGCCACCGACCACTCGGTGAACGGGCGCAGGGCGCCGTCGCAGCGGTCGAGTTCGTCGGCGAACACCGGGTCGTGCGCAAGCAGGTCGCGGGCCATGCCGGCCCACTGGGCGCCTTGGCCCGGAAAGACGAACGCCAACTTGCCTGCCGGGGCCGTCTGCTGGGGACCGACGGTCAGGTCCGTCTCCGGCCGTCCCCCGGCCAGTCCGTCCAGGGCCGTCAGCAGGTCGTCGCGGTTGCCTGCCCGGACGACGGCCCGGTGCTCGAAGTGGGTACGGTGGTGGGCCAGCGTCGCGGCCACCGCCCGCACCGGTAACTGCGGCTGTCCGGCCAGGAATTCATGCAGGCGCCGGGCCTGCCTCTCAAGGGCGGGAAGAGTACCGGCTGAGAGCGGGAAGAGAGTCGCGGTACCCGACGGCTCCCCTTCCGCTCCTGGCCGTACGACATCCTGTGGTGCCTCCTCCAGCACCACGTGCGCATTGGTGCCGCTGATCCCGAACGCGCTCACTCCCGCTCGGCGCAGCCGGTCGCCGCTGCGCGGCCACGCCTGGGCGCCGCCCGGCACGCGCAGGCCGCTGCCCGCCCAGTCGATGTGCTCGGTGAGCGCCTCGGCGTGCAGGGACGCCGGTATCTGCTCGTGCCCGAGGGCCAGCACCGTCTTGATGACGCCGCCGATGCCCGCCGCGGCCTGCGTGTGACCGATGTTGGACTTCAGGGAGCCGACGCCCAGCGGCCGGGCGGCCGGGCGGCCCGGTCCGAACACGGCGGCCAGTGCCCGGCCCTCGATGGGATCGCCGAGCGGGGTACCCGTGCCGTGTGCCTCCACGTAGTCCAGGTCGTCCGGCTCGATACCGGCGGCGTCCAGGGCCGCGCGCAACACCCGTTCCTGGGCAGGTCCGTTCGGGGCGCTCAGTCCCTGGCTGCGTCCGTCCTGGTTGATTGCCGAGCCCTTGATGACGGCGAGGACCCGGTCGCCGTCCTGGCGGGCGTCCGCGAGCCGCTTCAGCAGGACCACACCGCAGCCTTCGGCCCACACCACGCCGTCCGCGCCGGCCGAGAACGGGCTGCACCGTCCGGACGGCGACAGCCCGCGCAGCCTGCTGAACTCGACGTGCCCGCGCGGGGTCACCAGCAGCGTCGCGCCGCCCGCCAGCGCGAGGTCGCACTCGCCGCCCGCCAGCGCCCGGGCCGCGAGGTGCAGGGCGACGAGGGACGACGAGCAGGCTGTGTCGACGGTGACCGCCGGGCCCTGCAGACCGAGGGTGTAGGCGATGCGCCCGGAGGCCACGCTGGGCGCCGAGCCCGTGCCGATGTGCCCGTCGAGCTGGGCAAGCGAGGCCGAAGCGAGGTATCCGCTGTCGTACAGGCCGATGTAGACGCCCGTGGAGCTGCCGTGCAGCGCCTTGGGGACGATCCCGGCCCGTTCGATCGCCTCCCAGCTCGTCTGCAGCAGCAGCCGCTGCTGCGGGTCCATGGCCGCGGCCTCTCGCGACGAGATGCCGAAGAAGGGGGCGTCGAAGTGGTCGATTTCGTCGAGGAAGCCGCCCCGCAGGCTGTACGCCTTGCCGACAGCCTCCGGGTCGGGGTCGAAAAGCCCCTGGGATCCCCAACGGCCCTTCGGTACCTCGGAGATGACGTCCTCGCCCGCGGCCAGCAGCCGCCACAGCGCCTCGGGGTCGTCGGCGCCACCGGGGAAGCGGCAGGCCATTGAGACGATCGCGATGTCACCGCCCGTCGCCCGCACGGGGGCGTCGCCCGGCGCCACGTCGTCGTCCGCCTTGGGTCGTTCGCCGAGGATCGCGTCGGCGAGCTCGGTGATCGTGGGGTGGTTGAAGACAAGGGACGGCTCCACCGGCCGGCCGGTCCGCGCGGCAAGCTCCGCGGCCATGGTCACCAATTGGCGTGACCCCAGGCCGAGTTCGGCGATCGGCCGGTCGGGGTCGACGGCCGGCGGGTCGAGCCCGGCGGCCTCGGCGACGGCCGACACCAGCCAGGCGCGCAGTTCCTCGGATGTGTTGACGGACGTCTCGGCGGACTGCTTCGGGAACTCGTTCGCAGGCATTGGTCAGGGTGTCCTCAGGAACGGTGGTTCAGGCGATTTCCGTACGCGCGGAACGGGACCGGTACGGCCCGCCGCGTCGGACGGATGCGGGTCCCGTGCAGCGGGTACCTCGGGCGGGCCGTCACCGGTGCGGGCGCCCCACCGGTGACGGGCGACGTCACCTCTGTACGGGCACGCCGAGCACGGACAAGGTGCCGTCGAGGTATGCGGCCCGGGTGGCCCGGCGCTGGATCTTTCCGCTGGACGTCTTCGGAATGGTGCCGGGGTGGACCAGCACGACGTCGCGCGCCGACAGGCCGTGGGCCTCGGCGATCGCGCTGCGGACCTGGTCGGCGATCTTCTCCGCCTCGCCCGCCGTTTCCGGGGCCACCTCTGCGACGACGACGGGCTGCTCGCCCTCCGCGGCGCCGTCCACGGAGAACGCGGCCGTGCAACCTGGCCGCAGCGCCGGATGCGACAGCTCCGCCGCCAACTCCAGGTCCTGCGGGTAGTGGTTGCGGCCGTCGATGACGATCAGGTCCTTGAGACGGCCGGTGACGAACAGTTCGCCGTTCCGCAGGAACCCGAGGTCGCCGGTGCGCAGAAAGCGGCCCTCACGGCCGGTCAGCGTGGCCCGGAAGGTCTCGCGGGTGGCGAGGGCGTTGCGCCAGTACCCCTTGGCGACGCTCGCGCCGCCGACCCAGATCTCGCCGACCTCGCCCTCGGGCAACTCCTCCTGCCCCTCGGGGTCGGCGATCACCACGCTCAGGCCGGGGCCGGGACGACCGCAGCCGACCGCCGCCGCGTCCGCAGCGCCCGCGTGCGGGCCACTCCCCCCGGCGTCGAGCAGCGTCGGCGCGGCGTCCACCGAGCCGCCGGTGACCATCAGGGTGGCCTCGGCGAGGCCGTAGCACGGGTAGAGGGCCTCGCGGCGGAAGCCGGCCGCGCCGAAGGTCTCGCTGAACCGTCGCAGGGTGGCGGCCCGAACCGGTTCGGCGCCGTTGAAGGCGACCCTCCAGCTGCTCAGGTCGAGCTCCCCGAGGAGCCCGGGAGTGGCGTGCTTCAGACACAGCTCGTACGCGAAGTTGGGGCCGCCACTGGTGTGCGGGCGGTAGCAGGTGACCGCGCTGAGCCAGCGCTGGGGCTGCTGCAGGAAGTGCAGCGGCGAGAAGAGGGTGGCGGTCACACCGAGGTGGACCGTGTTGAGGACCGGGCCGATGAGGCCCATGTCGTGGTACACGGGCAGCCAGCTGACGTACATCTCGTGGCCGTACTCCGCGATCGTGTCCGGGGTGTGCCCCATCCGCTCCGTGACGACCCGTTCGTTGTCCACCAGATTGCCGTGCGTCACCATCACCCCGCGCGGGGCGGAGGTGGAGCCGGAGGTGTACTGCAGGAAGGCGACCGAGTCGGCGGTGAGGCCGGGTTCGCGCCAGGAGCCGGCCGCATCGTCGGGGATGTCCTCGGTGGTGACGCAGGTGATCCCGTCCATCTCGGGCAGGTGTTGCGCCAACTCGCCCAGGGCGCCCATGACTTCACGTCCGCCGAGGATCACCTTGGTGTTCGCGTCGGCGATCAGCCGCTTCATCCGGATCAGGGCCCGGTGGTTCTGCGACCGCCCCCGCGGGGGCACCCCCGGCACGGCGATGACACCGGCGGCGAGGCAGCCCAGGAACGCAGGGACGAATTCGAGGCCGGGCGGATACAACAGCATGGCGCGGGAGCCGGCCAGACCGCGCTCCTGGAGCCAGGCGGCGATGGCATGGGAGCGGCGGGCCAGTTGCCCGTAGGAGATGTCCTGGATCTCACCGTCACAGTCACCCGTGACGAGGTACCGGTACGCGGTGCGGTCGGGCTGTTGCGAAGCGTGCGCGGTCAATAAATCGACCAGAGTACGAACCATGTGACAGTCTCACCCGTTCGGATCAGCGGGCGAGGGAACTGGAGTTCGATGTCCGCGTGATACGTACACGCGGAAGCCCTGGGTCGACCCGGCCCCCTTGCCAGGTCACCCTTCTCGTCTCCCCGCCGGAAAGCTGTGGCGATGCCGCCACAGAATCCCCGCCCCCCACTTGATTGCTACCAACGAGTAGCACCATAACAAGTCCCGTGGGTCACCGGGCTGGAGGCATGTAAACGCTGCGTGTCCAAACGGCCGGCGCAACCGGCCGCGGCCGCCGGACTGGATCGTCGAACTCGGCATCGGCACCGGACGGCCGCCCGTCCAGGTGCACGCCGGTGACTGCTACATGGCGGGCAAGCGGCGCCGCACCACCGGCCGCGACGAGGCCCGCCGGCTGCTCGCCGACGGGCTGCGCGCCTGCACCCACCGCCGACCCGAGACCGGGAGTGTAAATCTAACGGCGAATCCGACGATCATGGAAGAGACGCCAAGTGACTGATACCGCCGTGGAGTTGGAGACCGTGGAGCCTGCCGAGAGTGCCCAGCCTGGTCAGTGTGCCCGTGTCCGACGAGCAGCTCGTCGCGATGCCGGTGGAGCGTGCCCGGTCGGAGGGGCTGCAGCTGACCGGGCAGGGCGGGCTGCTGCAGCAGCTGACCAAGCGGGTGCTGGAGTCCGCCCTGGAGGGCGAGATCACCGAGCACGTCGGCTACGACAAGCACGACATGGCCGGCGGGAACAGCGGCAACAGCCGTAACGGCACCCGGGCCAAGACGGTGCTGACCGACGTCGGCCCGGTCCAGGTGAAGGTGCCCCGCGACACCGCCGGCACCTTCGAGCCGCAGATCGTCCGCAAGCGGCAGCGCCGGCTGACCGGCGTGGACGAGATGGTGCTTTCCCTGTCCGCGAAGGGCCTCACGCACCGGGAGATATCGGCTCATCTGGCCGAGGTGCACGGGGCGGAGGTGTCCAAGCAGACCATCACCACGATCACGGACTAATCCGTTGCTAAGGCGGCCAGGATCCGCACGATGGTCCGGCTGTCCCTGGAGTCGGAGGTATGCCTTTTGAGTCACCGGCCGGTCAGGTCCAAACGTAGATCTGCACCTCCGGCGCCGCCCATCGAACCTCAACTTCCGCATGTTCGTTGGCATTTGTGATACGAGCCCACCACGCGGTGATCTCTTGCAGCACGCGAGCATTTCGGCTCCTGCGCAGACCGAGACCCGCGCGGGGCGCGTCTGCGGTCCGGTTGAGCGGAAACCGGACCAGCGGCAGGCCGTACTCCGCACCGACCGGCAGCGCGCCGCTACGGAGCGCGGCGGAGACGTCCTCAACGGCCGCGGCTCGGGCCTCCGGACCGGCCGTGTAGAGCACAACCAACTGGAGGCGTGTGTTCAGCACCATGTTCTGCAGCACGTTCAGTTCGACTGGCTTGCCACCGTCGTTGGCGTAGGTCGAGATCGTGCCGCTGGTTCGCAGCACGGCCAGGTCCAGTGAGAGGTTCGTGCCCAGCGCCACCTCTGCGACGATGTCGACGCCGTCCGGGGCGATCTTGCGGATGTCGGCGGTCGGGTCGCCCTCGCGGTAGTTGATCACGTGGTTGGCTCCGGCGGCGATGGCCAGCCGGCCTTTCTCCGGGCTGCTGATCGTGCTGATCACGGTGGCGCCGGCCCATCGGGCGAGCTGAATCACCGCGTGCCCGACCTCTCCGGCCCCGCCCGCGGCGAGCACCACCTTTCCGTCGAATGCCCCGGGCCGCAGCCGACGGGGCCCGTCCTCGGCGACGGTGAGCGCGCGGTGCGGCGCGGTCGACGCGGGGACGCCGAGTGCGGCGCCGACGTCGAAGCCAGCCTCATCGGGCAGCGGCACGGCCTGCCCGGCAGGCACGACGGTGAACTCGGCGGCGGTGCCGGTGGGCCGTCCGGCGGCGGCCATGAACAGCCAGACCCGCTGACCGACCCGGCTCTGGTCGACACTCTCACCGACGACGTCGATCGTGCCGGCGCCCTCGAGGTGCGGGGTGACCTCCAAGAAGTGCTCGCCCCCGCAGGCTGGTCCACCGCCTCGGCCACGCTTACAGGCGGTACTCCCTGGCCCAGGTGTCCGGGCAGCGCACGACAAGGGCGGCGACGTCGTCGTCGAGCTCTCCGCCGCTGTAGTGGAGCAGGGCCGCGTGAAGCCGGTCGAGCAGTTCGCGGGGCGGCATCTGGCCCTGCTGCTGCGTCCAGTCCGGCAGGGGGAAGAACGTGCCGGTGCGGTTCCGGGCCTCCGTCACCCCGTCGGTGTAGAGGAGCAGCTGGTCGCCGGGGGTGAAGTCGAAGGTGTCCACGCGGTGGTGCTCGCCGATGAGCGTCGTCAGATTGAGAGGCGGCGAGGGGGTGGTGGCTTCAAGCAGCCGGGTTTTGCCCTGGTGGATGAGCAGGGCTGGGGGGTGCCCGCAGCTGAGGAGTCTGACTTGGCCGGCGTCCTGGGGGATCTCGGTGATGAGGGCGGTGGCGAAGTGCTCCGGCCGGTCCAGGAGGGGGAACGCGGCACTGTGACGAGTGATGGTGACCTCCAGGCGATGCACGATGCCGCTGAGATCGGGCTCGTCGTACGCGGCCTCTCTGAAGCAGCTGATCAGCGCGGAGGCCGCTCCGACCGCGGACAGGCCCTTGCCGCGCACGTCGCCGATGAGCAGCCGGACCCCGTACGGCGTGTCGGCCGCCTCGTAGAAGTCGCCACCGATCCGGGCCTCCTCCTGGGCCGCCAGGTACAGGGCCTCGATCTCTATGTTCTTCATGCGGCGCGGCAGGGGACGCAGCAGCACCTCCTGGGCGGCCTCGGCGACAAGTCGGACGTGGAACAGCATCTCCTCGCGCTGCAGCCGGACATGGCTGGCGTAGGCGGCCGCCAGGGTGACCGCGACGATGGCTGCCGACGTGTAGGGCGTTCCCAGGTCGGTGTAGACGAAGCCGAGACCGATCATGACCAGGAGGCAGAACAGTCCGAGCAGGAGCGTGGGAAGCACGGGCCACATGGCTGCGGCAAGGGCGGGAGCGGTGGGAAGGAGGCGGCTGAAGGCGATCTGCCTTGGGGTGGAGAACGCCAAAGCAGCGATGAGGGCGGTGAGGATCACGGGTGACAGCGTGGCCGCTTCCCACCGGCCGCCGCGGAGAGGATGCCGACGCCACCGCCGCCCAGTCCCGATCACAAAGTGCATCATAACGATAGGAACCAGACATCGGGCTCGGATGGCAGACGCGGCTCAGTGCTGATGATCAGACACGCGGCAGGATGCGGCGCCATCCGGCCGACGAGGGCGCGCCGGGCCCGGCGCGCCCTCGCTGGGACCCCTCACTCGGTGCGCCGCGAGAGCTGCCCCCCATCACGGCCCATCGGTCTGCTCGTCACGCCGTGGGTTCACCCTCTCCGGACAGGCGTCTTGAGTCATCCAGGTCCACGATGCGGTGTTATCAAGGGTATATGCAGGGATATCTCAGCCGATTGCGGACCTCACGTCCTCCGCCCGCCGATGGCCGGCGGACTCGGCGCCTGTCCGTACTGATCCCGCGCAGCGCGGCGGGGCAGGTGTTCCTCGTCCAGAGCGTGATCGTGGTGCTGCTGGTGGTGGCCGCGGTGGCGGGCATCATGCTGCAGGCGGCGCGCGACGCAGTGCGGCAGGGGCGTCGGGAGTCGGTGGTGGCAGCCCAGTCGTTCGCCAGCGCCCCCGGTGTGAGCCTGGCGCTGCGCAGCCCGGACCCGACCGCCGTGCTGCAACCGCGAGCCGAGGAGGCGCGCAAGCGGGCGGGCATGGACTTCATCGTCGTCATGAGCACGGACGGAATCCGGTACACGTATCCCTACCCCGCCGAGATCGGGAAGAAGTTCGTCGGCACCATCGAGCCGGCGCTCGAAGGCCGTACCGTCGTCGAACAGGCGGGCGGTCCCCCTCTGCCGGCGGGCAAGGGGACGGCCATCCAGGCGGTCGTCCCGGTGACCGATGCGCGCGGCCGGATCGTCGGCCTGGTCTCCGCGGGGATCACCGTCAAGAACGTGGCGCGGCTGTGGATGCCGCAGCTGCCGATCGTCCTGGGCGTCGGCGCGTTCCTGCTGGTGCTGGCCGCGGCGGGGACGACTGCGGTGTCCCGGCGACTGCTGCGGCAGACCCATGGGCTGGCCCCGACGGAGCTGGCGCGTTTGTACGAGCACCACCAGGCGGTGCTGCACGCGGTGCGGGAGGGAGTTCTGATCATCGGCGAGGACCGACGGCTGCTGCTGGTCAACGAGGAGGCCAAGCGGCTGCTGGGCCTGCCGGCGGACATGGAGGGGCGGCACGTGCGGGAGCTGGGGCTTCCCGAGCAGATGGAGCGCGTGCTCGCGTCCCCGCAGAAGGTCACCGACGAGGTGTACCTCGCCAACGACCGGTTGCTGGCGGTGAACAAGCGGCCCACGTTCCCGGAGGCCGACCACGCGGGCAGCGTGGTGACGTTGCGGGACACCACGGAGCTGGCGGTGGTCTCGGGGCGGGCCGAGGTGGCGCTGGGGCAGCTGAAGCTGCTGTACGAGGCGGGAATGCGGATCGGGACGACGCTGGATGTGGAGCGCACCGCCCAGGAGCTGGCCGACGTGGCGGTGCCCCGGTTCGCCGACGTCGTCGCGGTGGACCTGCTGGACTCGGTGGTGCGCGGCTCTGAGCCGACCACGGAAGGCTGGCGCCACCTGCTGCGGTCCGCGATCAGCGGAGATCAGCGGATGCTGCCGGTGTACCGGCTGGGTGAAGTGATCACGTTCTCGCCGGAGACTCCGCAGATGCTGGCCCTGGAACAGAGCCGCGGTGTCCTGGAGGCGGACCTGCGGCAGGCCCACGGCTGGCAGGAACAGGATCCGGAACGCACTCGAAGGGCGCTGGAGCTCGGGTTGCACTCCCTGGTGACCATGCCGCTGCGGGCACGGGGTGTGCCCCTGGGCCTCGCGCACTTCTACCGGACGGAGGGCTCGCCCGCGTTCGGGCCGGAGGACGTGGCCTTCGCGGAAGAGCTGGGCGCGCGGGCGGCGGTGGCCATCGACAACGCCCGGAGGTATACCCGCGAGCACGCGATGACGGTGACACTGCAGCGCAGTTTGCTGCCCCGGGGCCAGCCGGAGCAGGACGCCCTGGAAGTGGCCTGGCGATACCTGCCGTCGGAGGCGGGAGTGGGCGGGGACTGGTTCGACGTCATTCCGCTGCCGGGCGGACGGGTGGCGCTGGTAATGGGCGATGTCGTCGGCCACGGACTGCACGCCTCGGCGACGATGGGGCGGCTGCGCATCGCTGTGCACAACTTCGCCACACTGGACCTCCCCGTCGACGAGGTCCTCGGGAAGCTGGACGATCTGGTCGTCCGCTTGGATGACGAGGATGACTCCGGCGCCGCCCCCGACGACCAAGAGGGGGCGGGGCTTACCGGAGCGACCTGCCTGTATGCGATCTACGACCCGGTGGCGGGGATCTGCACGATGGCCCGTGCGGGGCATCCCGGACCCGTGGTGGTGAACCCGGACGGGACGGTCCTCTGCCCGGAGGTACCGGCCTCGCCCCCGTTCGGCCTCGGAAGCTACCCCTTCGAAACCGCCGACGTGCACCTGGCGGAGGGCTCCCAGCTCATTCTGTACACCGACGGGCTGGTCAAGAACTCCGCCCACGACATCGACGCCGGCCTCGACGGACTGCGCCGGGCGCTGGGCGGAGCAGGGGCCGGGCAGCGCACTCCGGAGGAGACCTGCCGTGCGGTGATCGAGGCATTGAAGCCGGACCGGCTCTCGGACGACATCGCACTGCTGGCGGCGCGGACCCGGCAAGTTCCGTCCTCGTCGGTGGCCGAATGGAATGTCCCCTCGGACACGGCCGTAGTGCCCTCGGTGCGGGCCGAGTGCAGGACGATTCTGAGCGGGTGGGGGCTGCAGGAGACCGCGTTCACCACGGAGCTGATCCTCAGCGAGCTGGTCACGAACGCGATCCGGTACGGAGCGCCACCCGTGAAGGTACGCCTGCTGCACGGACGCAGTCTGATCTGTGAGGTGTCGGATGGCTCCAGCACCTCTCCGCGACTGCGGCGGGCGGCGACCACGGACGAGGGCGGGCGGGGGTTGTTCCTCGTGGCGCAGTTCGCCCAGCGGTGGGGGACGCGGTACACGTCTCACGGCAAGGTCATCTGGGCGGAGCAAATCCTGCACGACGGCGCATCCGATCCCGCGGACGACACGCCGGTCGACGTTCTCCTCGAACAGTTCGGGGATCCCCTGATGTGAGGCCGGTGCCCGTGTCGGTGTCGGTGCCACGGGACGCTTCCCGATTGACGACGGCCGGTGCCTCCTGGGCGGATCGAGTGCACATCCGCTGGCAGATCTCGAGCGAGACGAACAGACCCGAAACGACCTTGCGCATGATTCCTCCGTGATGAGTTCGGGGTCGGCCGCCATCGCGCCCGGGACGGTCCTGTGGCCGCTACGAGCCGACCCCGTCGGCTACCCGAGGAAAGCTAAGCGGGCATCGAGGCCGAGGTCTTGTACAGAAGCGACAGGGGGCTCCGCCTCGTACGAAGAGCACAGCCCGGTGGCGGTCCGGCCGATGTACCGGGTCAAGGACCGCGCCATGTGCGGCTGGTCGAAGTACCCCAGCCGGTGCACGACCTCCTGGGCCGACAGACCCTCCTGGATCAGTACCGCCGCCTCACGGGCGCGATGGATCTGCCGTATAGCACCCCGGGTGAGGCCCGTCGCCGCGACAAAGCGGCGCTGAAGGGTACGTGCGGAGACACGCGGGGCAGCGCCGTCGTGAACCTTCCCCTTGATCGTGGACACCTGGAGACTGGGATCTGAGGTTCCAGGGGAAGTGGCACCAGGTGGGAAGCAAGTACACAAAGCGGTGCACCGAAGAGTTCAAGCGGGACGCGATCGTGCTCGTCGACTCCTCGGGCAAGACGGTCACGGCGGTCGCCCGGGAACTCGGCATCAGCTCCGAGTCCCTGCGCGGCTGGTACCGCAAAGCGAAGGCGGAGCGGGGCGAGAGCACCCCGGCGAATTGAGCAGTGCCGAGCGCGAGGAGTTCAAGCGGCTGCGGCGGGAGAACCGGGAGCAGCAGCAGACGAGCGCGATCCTGAAAAAAGCGACCGCCTTCTTCGTGAAGGAGAACGACCGGTGAGCGAGTTGTGCCGGTTCATCTATGCGGAGAAGGCGAACTGCCCGATCGTTCTGTTGTGCCGGGTGCTGCACGTCGCCCGCTCCTCCTACTACGCGTGGCGCGAGGGCGAGGCCGCCCGCCATGCCCGGCAGGCCGCCGACGACGTGCTCGCGCACGAGATCACGGTGCTGCACGTCGCCTCCCGCCGCACCCACGGTGTCCCGCGCATCCACGCCGAACTGCGGCGTCTGGGGCGGCGGGTGAACCGCAAGCGCATCGCCCGCGTGATGCGCGAGCGCGACATCCGAGGCGTCACCCGGCGCAAGCGCCGCTCATTGACCCGGCCCGACAAGAAGGCGAAGCCGGCCCCTGACCTGATCGGCCGCGACTTTGACGCCGAGCGGCCCGGGATCAAGCTGGTCGGCGACATCACCTACCTGCCCACTGCCGAGGGCTGGCTCTACCTCGCCTGCTGGCTGGACCTGGCCACCCGCGAGGTCGTCGGTTATGCCATGGCTGATCACCACCGCGCAGAACTCGTCGTGGACGCCCTCGACATGGCCTACGGCCGAGGGAACCTGGAGCCCGGCTGCGTGATCCACAGTGACCGCGGCAGCGAATACACCTCGACCCAATTCTGCGACCGAATAAGGGAGTTGGGACTGCGGAACAGCTGCGGACGCACCGGATCATGCTTCGACAACGCAGCCGCGGAGAGTTTCTGGGCCCTGCTCAAGGAAGAGATCGGCACCCGCATCTGGCCCGACCGGGCGACCGCCCGCGCCGAGGTCTTCACCTTCATCGAGACCTTCTACAACCGCCGCCGCCTGCGCAAGCACAAGACCTTCGGCTACCTCACCCCGGTCGAGACCAGGCAGCGGCATCAACACGCCCTTGCGGCATAACCGACGAGTGTCCAAGATCACGGGGAAACGTCACCCACGTCCATGCTCGGCTGTTCATCGCCCGCCCCCTTCGTGCTGGTGGCCTGATCTTAGGCCTCTGGCTAGTGCTGTGACCGCCTAGGTTCACCGGGTTGGAGCGGTGCTTCCTTGCGCCGAGCGGGCGCTCAGACGCTCAGGAACGCTCGTGCGAGGAACCGTCGCGGGAGCGTGAAGGAGTCACCGGTGGTCGGATGAGCTTTGTCGTCGAGAGAGAACCAGCCTGCGTCGCTCCCGGTCGATCTCAGTGACGACGACCGTGACCTCGTCGCCGGCCTGGACGACATCTGACGGAGTTTCCACGGGCGTCGACGTGAGCTCTCGCAGGTGGACCAGTCCCTCGATCCCGTCGGCGACCTGGACGAAGACGCCGAACGGGACCAGTTTGTGACCCGTCCGTGCAGTTTCTGCCCCACCGCAGTGCGGTCGGCGAATGTTTGGAAGGGGTCCGGCTGTGTCGCCCGCAAGGACAGTCTGGCCTCCAGGTTCCATGTGTCGAACTGAAGGAACTCGGCTGAGACGCGCTGTCCGACCTGCACAACGTCGAAGGCTGCTTCGATGCGCCGCCAGGACAGTTCGGGGATCGTGATGAACCCGACTCCGGGGAAGACCGGGTGGTCAGGGCCATCGTCCAGCGCCACGAACACGCCGGACCGTTCAATCGCTGTGACGGTGCCGGAAAGGATGTCGCCGCAGTGCAGTGATTCCAGGAACGCCCAGAGTTCTGGGTTCTCGGACGGTCCGCCCATCATGCTCCCAGCCTTTCACAAGGAGCTGCGCAGTCGGCGGGAAGGGCGGTCACGCTGCAGTCTTGAGGGGACGTCCGCCCCAGCGGATGCCTTTATCGCTGCGGATGCGCGCGCGTTCCTTGCGTTCGGCGGCCAGGACGTCGCGATGACGGGCGTTGTCATTGCGCCAGCGTAGGTAGGCGTGCAGGGCCCGGGTCCGCACGGTGTGGTTGGGATAGTTCGAGTTGGCGATGGTGAACTGCCTCAGCGGTCCGAAGTGGGCCTCGATGGGGTTCGCCCACGAGGCGTAGGTCGGGGTGAAGCACCACTCGACCTTGTTCTTCTTCGCCCAGCGGCGGATGTCCGTGCCCTTGTGGGCGGACAGGTTGTCCAGGATGACGTAGATCGGTGCGCCGTCGGGCCGGGCGGCGCGGATCGACTTCAGCGCGGCCAGTGTGTTCGCGGCACCCTTCTTTCGGTGGTTGACGCCCCACAGGCGGTCGTCGCCGACCGAGTAGCAGCCGTGGAAGTACCGCACCCGGTGGGTGCGGTGGTAGGTGGCAGGCAGCCGGTCGGGATGTTTGCGTGCCGCCCAGCACGAGCCTGGGGCGGGCCTGATCCCGAGCGGGCCGAACTCGTCGAACGCGAACCCTGTCCGGGAAGTAGTCCAGGACTTCCTCGATCCGGTCCAGCTTCGCCTCGCGGTCAGGGTCGGGGGATTCCTTCCATGTCTTGGTGCGCTGGAAGGTGACACCGCGGCGGGCGAGCAGGCCGCGTAACGCCTCGCGGCTGATGCGGATCACCCGGCCATGGACCTTGCGCAGGTAGGCGACGAGCTTGCGCAGGGACCAGCGTGTGAACGGCTGGCCCAGCTTGGTCGGGCGGGTGGTGGCCGTCATTACGACGAAATCCTCGTCGTCACGGCTGAGCAGGCGGGGACGGCCTCCCGCCCACTGAGGGTCCAGACAGGCCAGGCCGATCTCGTTGAAGCGGTGGATCACATCCCGGACGGTGTCCTCGTCGGCCTGGACCAGCTGGGCGATCACCGGCACCCGGTTCCCGCCGGCCGAAGCCAGCAGCATCATCGCGCGCCGGTAGCGCACCGAGCTCGTGCTGCCGCGGCGCACGATCTGCTGCAGCATCTTCCCCTCCTGGTCGGTCAGTCTGCGCACACGGACAGGCTCGGCCACCGCACCTCCAGCAGTCGGATCGGATGTCACCCCACATCCAACCGCCGCGACCACCACCCCGGCGGACCTATGCGGTCAGAGCACTAGACGGGGCAGCATGCGCTCCACGCGCGACGAGGGGGGCGGCGGGCTGAGGCTTAGTCCATTTGGGCCGGTTACTGGCGTTCATCCCTTGCCGGACCTCATGGTGGACGCCATGACACAGCTTCGCGTGACGGCCTTGATGGCCGACGGCCAAACCATTCAAGTAACTGCCATCACGGTATGGCAGGAGGAATGGATCACACTGGAACCCGCAGAGGGGACCAGTGAAGACGAGATCCGTAAAGAGCTGGCGGAGAAGCTGAGGGCCTACTTGGAAGAGAACAATGAGCGGGCGCTTGTACTTCGTGGGCCCGACTCAGTGATTGTCTGCCCTCCCGGCAAAATCCCACTATTCCGGGTGCGATAGCTCCCGAAGGTCGGCGGCGTCTTAATGACCGAGTCAAGCCCGCGGGGTACCGTCCATCGGGTGAGGACGGTGCCCGTCCCGGATGGTGTGGAGAGCGGCCCGTAGCGCTTCAAGCTCGGCACGGGGGAAGGGACGTCCCCACTGGGATGCATAGCCCTTGTCGGCGTACAAGTGATCGTGCGCCACCTCGTACGGAGGAATGTGCACCGTTTCCAGTGCGGTGATGAGGTGGAAACCGTGAGTCTGCTGCTG
>NZ_JBITHF010000021.1:0-128738 GCF_044457745.1 Streptomyces sp. NPDC050534 | reverse complement strand
TCACAGACCATCAGGGCGGTGCCGGTCAGGCCGAGTGCCACGACCTGGCGGCTCCAGCCTCCGCGTCGGCGTCGGCCCCGGTGGCGCTGTGCGGGTGAGGTTGTGGGGGCGCGGTCCCGCGTGCCGGGCCTGCCCCGCATATGAAGGCGTCCTCCACAGCAGGGGCTACCGGCGGAATTCGGGACCTGCGGAAACGCGGCCTTGGGTCTGTGGGGGTCCCGCGCCGGCCGGTGCAGATTCCCGGTGATCTTCTGGCTGTCGGCTGTCGCTGGTTCGGGTGCTCTGGAGGGATTCCCGGAGCGTCAGGTGATGGACGCTCGGGCGCAACCTTCCGGTGTTGTGGCGTGTCCACGTAGTGTGCTGACGATACGCAGAACATGGCGGGCCGCGGCGGCCGCTGTCGCGACCGCCGCCATGGTGGTCGCAACCCCGGCCGCGCACGCCGCCGGAACGACGCTCGTCCTGGACGCCCAGGAGACCTACTACCTCCCCACCGAGGGCGAGGGCCCGAACCTGGACCTCGGCATCACCGCCTCGGGCGGGGACGCCCATGACGTCTCGGTCGCGGTCGACGCGTCGTCCCTCGCCGGGAAGGCGACGATGGTGGTCACGGGGGACTGCGTGAGCACCGGCACCCTGAAGGTGAGGTGCGACGTGGGTCCGCTGTCGGGCAGGGAGCCGGTCGACCCGTTCTTCCTGAAGCCCACGGCGGCCGCCAAGGCGGGCGACACCGGTGCCATCACCTACACCGCCACCGCCACCGACGCGGCCACCGTGACGGGGAAGACGGACGTCCTGGTCGGCGGGCCGAAGCTCCTCCCGCGGCCCTACCCGGCGCTGAAGGGCATCGCGCCCGGCGCCGTCTTCGAGCGCACCCCGGCCTTCGCCAACACCGGCACAGCCCCGGCCGACAAGGGCGTCATGCTGTGGGTGCAGGACTCAGAAGGCGTCTTGCTCGCCCGTGACCACTCCAACTGCCACTACTCGGGCCGGCCCGAGGCCGGCGCCTGGTGCCGCATCGACACCCCGATCGCGCCCGGCGCGGCCTACGAGACGGACGCGCCGCTGCGCTACACCGCCTCCAAGGACACGATGTACGGCTACAACACCTACGTCGTGTGGCCGGACGGCGGCACCGCGCCCGACTCCTTCGACCCGTCCGACTTCCCCGAGACCGGCACCGGCGCGCCGCTCGGCCTGAAGTCCGTCGCCTCCGGCTCCGGATTCACCGGCTCCGGGCACGGCACCTTTGCCACCACCCAGCACGCCGACTACCAGGCGCTCGGAGACACGGTCGAGGGCAAGGCCGGCGAGACGGTGAGCGTCACCGTGGGTGTGCGGAACAACGGGCCGGGCCGGATGGGCTTCCGGTGGGCGGACGCCGGCAACTCCGGCACGTTCGTGGTGACCCCGCCCGCCGGCACCACCATCACCGGCGTCCCCGGCCCCGGCGAGCAGGGCGACCCCGGGCCGCTGTGGAACTGCACACCGGGCAAGGCCGGCGCGAAGAGCTACACCTGCGACATCGCCAGCACGGACTTCCGGCCGGGCGACTTGGTGACCCAGGAGTTCACGGTGCGGATCGACCGGGTCGTCCTCGGCGCGCGAGGCAGTGTGCGGGCGGTGGAGAACCCCGAGTACCCCAATCGTGACGACGACGCGGCGAACGACACCGCGGCGATCGCGGTGAAGGCCAGCGGCTCGGCGACGTCCAGCCCGTCGCCCAGCGCCTCCGCGGCCCCGTCGGCCACGGCCACCGCGAGTCCGTCCGGCTCCGGGGCGGGAACCAGGAGTGGGTCGACGACTGGCGGCGGGCTTGCCGCCACGGGCGCGGACGGAGTCCTGCTGCGGGCGGGCACCGCCGTCCTTCTGGTGGCGGGAGGCGCGCTGGTGTTCCTGGCGGCGCGGAGGTCGCGGCCGCAGGGCGGCCGCTGACGCCGCCGCCCCGGCGTGGCCGGTTGTCAGTGGCCGATGTGGCATTTCGTCACCTCGCGAACCGCATTTCGTCGGTAGCCCGCAGTGCAGTGGGTGGCGGAGCGTGTCGCGTCGCGGCGACGGCGGTTGTTGCGCCTGCCGTGCGGTACGGCAGGTGCGAGGCAATGCCCAGACCACCGCTATCGGCGATACACAGGCCGTTGCCGCCGAACGGCATGCGCGGGCGGGTCGTCGAGCAATGGGGTCCCCGGCCTGGTGGGGGTTGCGCATGGTCCTCAGCTACCTCGACCCCACGGACAGCCCCGGCAAGTTGTCGGATGCGGCGGATGTCGTCGACGTCGCTTTCGCCGACCTGATGCCACCGGAGCACGCGGTGCGGCGGGCGGTTGTACGTGCCTTCGGGAGCCATGC
Source organism: Streptomyces sp. NPDC050534 (assembly GCF_044457745.1). Classification (NCBI taxonomy): domain Bacteria; kingdom Bacillati; phylum Actinomycetota; class Actinomycetes; order Kitasatosporales; family Streptomycetaceae; genus Streptomyces; species Streptomyces sp. NPDC050534. The sequence goes on along the minus strand of NZ_JBITHF010000021.1, from coordinate 126,392 downwards.
GACGCTCGCAGCTGTCGCCGGGCATCGCGGGTCTATCGAGTCGTCCGCCACGGATGGGGGGCCCGGGGGAGGTCAAGTCCCCGGCCCCCCTGTGGTCTTCAGGCCCTTGTGGCGGCCGCCTACTCGTAGCAGGGAGCCCCGCACAGCGCGGTGACCGTGCCGCTGCCGGCGACGGCCCGGGAGGTGGTGTGGTGGGTGATGGCGGTGGGGGTCTTGCTGGTCTCCCACGGCATGGGAGCCGCCATGGCCGGCGCGCCGAGGGCACCGAACGCGGTCGCTGCGAGGACGGTTATGGCGATGGCGCGTTTGCGCAGGCTCATCTGTTTCCCCTTCTGGGTGGTGGGGCGGTTCAGCAGGAGCGGACCACCACGGCCTGCCAGGGCATGCCGCAGGGGTTCAGTGACGGGCCGGCCGGCTGGACGAACCGGTAGAGTGTGTGGTTGTCGCAGACCTGGACCTGGCGCAGATCCAGGCAGGCGTCGTTGTTGAAGGTGAGGGCCTGGGCCGAGCCGGACCCCATGAAGACGGCGATGCCGGCGATTCCGGACGCGGCAGCAATACCGATCTTGCGCATTGTTCCCCCAAGGATTGGTAGGCGCATCAAAAGAGAGCACGACCATCGTGCTGACGTGCCTGGCGGGCTGACAGATCACGAACCGTTCACGTGTGACCGGCCGGGGATGGCCCCGGCGTGTCACCGCCGCCCTCGCCAACCCTGCACCGGGTAGCTCGCAGCGTCCAGGAATTCGATCGTCCTCGAAGCGACTCGACGATCGGCCGGCCCGCCCACCCGCGCGTAGGCGGCTGAAATCCTGCAGCCGCCAGGCGAGCGCTGTGACCTGCCGTGGTCAGGCCCCCTCCCTAGGAGGTGCAGGCCACGGTTGGGTCGCTGGGGGAGGGGCAGACATATGGGCGGTGGACTGTGTGGCGGCGCCATGGTGGGGTGGTGGGTGTCCAACCAGTTGATCCTGTGTTTAGCGGCTTGGATAGGCCGCCGCACGGGCGCTGACGGCACCTCACGAAGGATGTCGGTCAGCGGAGCGGCCAGGATGGGAACGGCGCGCAGGAGAGCGTGCAGGGCGGTGAGCTGAGTGGTGGTGTGCAGGGCGTGTACGCGCGTCTCGATGCCGGTGCCGTCCAGGACGAACAGCCCCGACCCTGCCCCACGGAGCCAACATGGACTTCCACCTCTACTGCCTCGGCGAAAACTGAACGGCGCCCGGCGACCGGCCTGGAACAGGCCCGTAGTCAGACCGCCTGGCCGTAGCGATTTCGCATCGCGGCGACTGCAGCGCGGTCCGCGGCCTCGCCCGACCAGCAGCGAGCAGGGGTGCGCCGTACTCGCCTGGAACGCCGTCCGCTTGCGGGTGGAGGACGAATAGCCCGGTTCGGGCAGGTACACGTGGGGCGCCATCGATTGTGCAAGCCGCGCCTGCGCACTCGTCGCGTCGTCCGCGCTGCTGCGCAGCCACGCACCGACGAACAACTGCGCAAAGCCGGCCGGGTCGGCGGCGCCCGCCGCACCGGTGCGCACGACGGTGGGCTTCGCCGCGGTGGCTGCCTCGACCGTGGCCGGGTGGGTGGCGAGAGCAATGCACAGGGCGACGGGGCCGGTCGCGATGGCGGTTAGGGCCGCCACGCGGGTGAGATGGACCCGGCGGCGCATCGCCTGCAGCCGGGCGCCGGCCGCCATCGGAGCAGCGGCCTCGTTCGGTGAGGCCTGCGTGCCAGGGGACATGGTCAATCTCCCAGGTCGGAACGGATGTTGCTGACCTCGAGACAACCCGTCGGCCCCGACCAGAGCACTGACCGCCAGACCCCGACCACGGTCACGATGAGGACACGAAGCCTGTGGTCGGGTCTGTGGTCGCCCCGACCACAGACCCGTCCACGGGTCAGCCGGGGCCGTCGGCAGAGCCCCATCCCCGCAACGCCTCGAGCGCCGAACGCCGGCTTGCTGGCACCTGCCGCTCCGGCTGGAGGCGAACTTCGGTGCACTGCCCGGGCAGTGGAGGAGGGCTGAGGGTTGCGCAGTGCGGCACACGGCAGCGGTATCGAGATCAGTGATCTTTCGGTGGAGTGCGCAGCCGGATCGCGTGAGCCGACTGCGCAGGATCCCCACCGCGTCGCGCAGACGCGACTGCGCATCCCCTACCGGGCACTGCGCAAGCGGACTGCGCAGCCGCTGGCCGTCGCGCAAGGGGTGCGTGGTCGGGGGGCGACCACAGACCGGACCATCCCGGTGCTGTGCGTTGTTGCCGGATCGTGATGGGTGGTCGGGGCTGGTGGCTGCCGGGGTGGTCGGGGGCGGCGGGTGGGCTGGCGGCATGGACCGCACGTACGCCTCCACACCCGAGGCTGCCGCCCGGCCTGCACCGGTGGGGGCGGCGGGCCGGCGCATGGCGCGTGATGCGGGGGCGTGGCCGTGAGCCGTTTCGGGGTGGGGATCCGCCGGGGCGTGATGGCGGCCGATCAGTTCACGCAGATCGCCAACGCCCTCTTTCGCGCCGCGCAGTTGTCCTACCGGGCGAAGGGCATCTTCGGCTGCATCAGCACGCACCGGGACGGCTGGCAGGTGACCATCGCCGACCTGGCCCGGCTCGGGCCCGACGGGCGGGAGGCGGTGCGCGCCGGCCTCAGGGAGCTCGAGGCGCACGGTTATCTGATCCGTGAACGCCTGCGTCGTCCCAACGGCACGCTCGGCGAGATCGTCTACAGCATCACCGACCGCCCGGCCACCCCCGCTGCCGCGGGTGACAACCCCCCATCAGCGGCCACGGCCACCGACGCGGGCCACGACAGCACCCTGTCGCCGGGGATCCGCCGCGGCGTGATGGCGGCCGACCGGTTCACGCAGATCGCCAACGCCCTTTTCCGCGACCCGCAGTTGTCGTTCAAGGCCAAGGGCCTGTTCGGGCTGCTCAGCACGCACCGCGAGGGCTGGCGGATGTCCGTTCCCGACATCGTCCACCGTGGCCGTGACGGCGAGGCCGCGGTCAAGAGCGGACTGAGGGAACTGGAGAGACACGGCTTCCTCATCCGGGAACGCGAGCGGAATCCGGACGGCACGCTCGCCGCGGCCGCGTACGTCATCACCGACCTGCCCGCCCTGCAAAACCCCAAGTCGCAGCCAGAGTCGGGTTTTCCACCGGTGGATAAACCTACGTTGGCTGATGGCCCCCTTAAGAACACCAACGATAAGAAGACCAACACGCAGAACACCAGCCCCGTCCGTCCGTGCGCCCGCACCCCGCTCGAACCGGCCGGACAGGGCAACGGGCCGGAGTACCCGACGCCTTCGGCGGACGAGCTGCCCCCGGGGATCCGGCTGCTGCTTGAGATCGGGGCCGGCCGTCGCGAACTGCTGCTGACCGGCAAGCCCCTGACGGATCAGGGCCGCATCGTCACGGCGATGCTGGGCGCCGGCTGGAGCGCCGAGCAGCTGCGCCACGTCATCACCGGCCGCCCGCTGCCTGACCGGGTGCGGACCTCGGTCGCCGGGATCATCGCCGCCCGGCTCCGCGCGGCCCAGGCCTACCCGCCACCCGAGCTCGCTCCACAGGGCCACCAGACGCCTCCGCTCGACATGCCGCCCATGGCGGCGGACACCGGGTGGTCCTCGACCGCGTCCGCCGCCCGCACCGTGAGCGACGCCGTCGCCTACCGCGCCCTCGTCGAATGCGCCGGCTGCGGCCTGCCCGCAACCGCCCCCGGCGAGGACTGCTGCCCGGCCTGCCTCGGCTGGCCACCCTGTCGCACCTGCCCGGGTCCCACCCCCCGGCGTGCCCGTCCCGGCGGCGACGGCCGCTGCACCACCTGCGCCTGCGCCGCCACCGACCACCTGGAAGGAGCCACCCGGTGACCGACACCCGTCCCACCCCGCCGTCGGCCGCGGCCGCGCACCACGAGCGCCCCTTCACCGACGCCCCGGGGCGGTGGGAGAAGGAACGCGGCCGCGCCCTGCGCACCGGCCACCTCCCGGGCCACACCTGTACGGCCGCCTGTGAGCCCGTGCTTGTTGTCGAGCGCACCGGGTGGGGATGGCTCGCCTGGCCTGTTCCCCAGGACGGCGGCACACCCGAACATCCCCAGCAGATGGGGGTGCTCACCCCGGCCGCGACCCGTGCGCAGCACCTGGCCCTGCGCTGGCTGACCCGGCGCCCCGCCCGGCACATCGCCCGGGCCACCCTCCCCGGATCCGTGCGCCTGTCCACCGCCTGCGCCGCCCTGTTCAGCCTGCTCACCGCAGTGTTCGCCGCCCGCCACGGCCTCCCCATCGGCGTCGTGCTGCCGGCGATGTTCCTCGCCCCGCTGCTCGCCGAGCACCTGCCCGACCGGCTGGACGCCCTCTCCCGCGACCATGTCCGCACCGTCGACGGCGACGGGCCCTGTCGCTACCTGCAGCGTCTGGCCGCCCTGCACACCTGCCTGGTCCGGGCCGCCGCCGGCAGCACCCGCTACGAGGTGCGCCGCTCGGCCGAGATTGGCCGGCAGTTGCTGTGGGACGCCGCCGGTCTGCTCCAGACCCAGGACCCCCGCTCGCCCTCGGCCGAACTCATCGCCCGCAAACGACTGATGCTCCAACTCGTCCACCAGGTGTCTCAGATGCTCCCGCACACCGCGGACGCCGCCACCGCCACCGCACCCGGCGCCCACGACGCCTGCACCCCGGGGCGGTCCCTGGGCCCGAACCCGTTTGGCGCCCGACCGGCGACGCATCCGGCACCCCGTCCCGCTCCGACCCCACCGCTGCAGAAGGGACCCTCTCCCGTGCCCCACACCGCACCCCGCCAGGCCGCCGCCCTGGACGTCTACCTCCTGTTCGCGCACGAGCCCTACTACCCGGCGGCCGCCCGGGAGATCAACGCCACCGTCGTGGCCGCGGCCTGCCTGCTGCACCCGCGCGTACGGCAGCCCGACGGCGCCCGCATCCACGCCCGCCTCGTCCACGGCCGGCGGCCGGGCGAGATCGTGCCGCTGTCCACGCTCAGCCACGAACTGGACGGCGGAGCCCGCTGGCCGCAGGTCGCAGACTGGCAGACGGTCACCGAAGACCTGCTGCAGGTCATCCGCGACCACGACTGCGACGCTCTCGGCCTGGGGCTGCCGGAGATCGCCCGCGCCCTGGTGTGCGTGGGCCCGCATAGCGAGATCCGTAGCGTCGATTCCACATCCGGGGCACCTCGGGTGTACGGGCCTCGCGACCGCCTCGCGGTCCTCGTCGAGGTCGGCAGGCAACTGGCCTGGGCGGAAGCAGGATGCCCGCTGTGGCCGGGCGACGGCCTGCTGCCCCCGATCAACTCCGGCGAAGCCACGTGATGTTCGGCTGCGAAGCGTACGAAGTCCGGGCGGACCTCCGGGCCGGTCTTCAGGCGTTTGTGTAGGAGAGGGTGATGACGCCGTTGCGGCGCTCGGTGGCTGAGACCAGGCGCAGGTTCGTGCGCTTGCCGGGGCGCGACAGCGTGGTTCCGCTGCCCGCCATGACCGGGTTGATGACGAAGTTCAGCTGGTCGACCAGGCCGTGTTCGAGCAGTGTCTGGGCGAGCCGGCCGTAGCCGTAGATCATCAGATGCCCGTCTCCTTGCTCCTTGAGTTCCCGCACGGCGGGGGCTGGGTCACCGGGGATGATCGTCGTGTTGTTCCAGTTGGCTGCGGTCAGGGTGGAGGAGAAGACGTATTTGGGCATGTCGTTGATCCGCTCCAGGTAGGGGCCGGAGGGCGAGGACCAGGCGGGAGCGAAGTAGGTGTAGGTGTTCCTGCCCATCAGCAGGGCGTCGCTGTCGAGCAGGACAGCAAGTGACTCCTCCACGGCTTGTTGGTCGAAGTAGTCCCCGACCCATGACTGCGGGTCGGCGTGGACACCGTCGAGTGAGACCAGGCTGCTCACGATCAGGTTGCGCATGGTGCCTCCTGTTGCTGCTGCCGGGTTGGCTTGCGGGAGTGTCGTCGTCAGGTAGACCCGCCGGGTCGTTCGAAGCAACCGCCGGTGGGGACGGGTACTGCTGGAGCAGGTGAAACGGGGCTGGAACCGCATAGGCCAAGGGCGGGAGCAAGCCGGTTTGGGTGGTGTTATCGCCGTGCGGGGGTCTTGTCTTGCCGGCTGGTGGAGAGCTGGGCGGTGTCGGTGCGCCGGATGAGGAGGAACGCGACCGGGACGGCGGCCAGGGCGATGAGCCCGCACACCCACAGTGCCTGGTGGAATCCGCCGGTGAGGGCGTCCGCGCCGGCGTGGCCGTGGCTGAGCAGGCTGCGGGAGCGGGTGGCCGTCACGGTGGAGGCGACGGCTATCCCGATCGCGCCGCCGAGTTGCTGGGAGGAGTCGATGAGCCCGGAGGCGATGCCGGCGTCGCGTTCGCTGACGCCGACCAGTGCTCCGATCGATACCGGGATGAACACCCAGGTGACGGTCCCGGTCAGGAAGAACGGGCCGGCCAGGTTCGCCCAGAAGCTGCCCTGCACGGGCGCCTGGGTCGCCATGAGGATCCCGGCCCCGGTCAGGGTCGTCCCGGCCGCCATCACGAGCCTGACCGAGGTGCGGGTGACCAGGAGCTGGGCCGGCCCGGCGAGGACCACGCCGGTCAGGCCGACGATCAGCCAGGCCAGGCCGGTCGTCATCGGGGAGTATCCGAGCACCTGCTGCATGTACAGGGTGGCGATGAAGATGTAGCCGTAGAAGCCGGCCCCGAGCAGGAAGCCGACCGCGTTGGATCCGGCAAGGGTCTTCAGCCGGAACAGCCGCAGCGGCAGCAGGGGCGCCTGCGCCCTGGCCTCGATGACCACGAACGCGGCCGCCAGCGCCGCCGCCGCCGTGAGCTGGGCCAGGGTCCGGGCGGCCGTCCACCCCACGGCCGGTGCCTGCGAGATCGCGTAGACCGCGAGCACCAGGGCGCCGGTCACGGTGATGGCGCCCGGCAGGTCGTAGCGACGGCGTGCCGCCGGCCGGCTGCTCTCGGGTACCACCCGCCGGGTCAGCAGCAGCGCGGCCCCACCGACGGCGACGTTCAGGTAGAAGATGTAGGGCCAGCCGCCGTACCGGGTCAGGGCGCCACCGGCCAGCACGCCGAAGGTCGCTCCACTGGCGCCGACGGCGCCCCAGATGCCGAGCGCCTTGTTGCGCTCGGTCCCCTCGGGGAACATGGTCATCACGATGGACAGCGCGGCGGGCAGCACCGCGGCGGCGCCCAGGCCCTGGATCCCGCGCATGACGATCAGGAACGTGCCGCTGGTTGCCAGCGCACAGGCGAGCGAGGCCACGGTGAACACCGCAAGCCCGGCCACGAACATGCGCCGGCGGCCGTGCAGGTCAGCGGCCCGGCCGCCGAGGAGCAGGAAGCCGCCGAAGGTGATCGCGTACGCGGTCACCACCCACTGCAGGTCCGACTCGGCGAAATGCAGCTCGACACCGATCGTCGGCAGCGCCACGTTGACGATCAACATGTCGACCGCTGTCATGAAGTACGCCACGGCAAGCAGCGCGAACGCCCGCCACCGGCGCGCCGCGCCGGGCACGGCGGGGGCCCCGGCGCGGAGGTCATTTTTGGGGTCCACTGAGGTCATGCGCGTCTCCGGTCGTCACTGGTCAAAGTCCTCACCAGGTGAAGCACCGGCCGTCGTGTCGATTCACCGACGTGACGGCGATGAATCCAAGCCGCCACCGGTGTTGCACTTGCAGAACCCGTTTCCCAGGAGCCAGATGAAGGGACAGGTCTCACCATGACCGACGCGACCCTCGCCCTTGCCCAGGCCGGGGACGGTGAGGCCTTCCGCGAACTCATCGATCCCCACCGCCGCGAGTTGCAGGCGCACTGCTACCGGATTCTCGGATCGGTACAGGACGCCGAGGACGTGCTCCAGGAGGCCCTGTTGGCGGCATGGCGTTCGATCGGCCGGTTCGACGGCAGGTCACTGCGGGCGTGGCTGTACCGGATCGCCACCAACCGCTGCCTGAACTACCTGCGCGGCGAGTCCCGCCGTCCGCAACCGGCAGGCCTGCCCGATTCCGGCGCGGGCTGGCCGGCGCCGGGCGGGTCCGCCGAACCGTGGTGGCTTGAGCCCTACCCCGTGATCCGGACGACCTGGTCCCCGGCCCCGAAGCCCGATACGACGCCCAAGAGTCGATCGCCCTGTCGTTCGTGGCGGGCCTGCAACACCTGCCACCCCAGCAGCGTGCGGTGCTGGTGTTCCGGGACGTGCTCGGTTTCCCCGCGGCCGAGACCGCCGACATCCTCGGCACCACCCAGGCCGCCGTCAACAGTGCGCTCATCCGGGCCCGGGCCGGCCTCCCGCCCGACCGGCACCCGCACGACGTACCTGTTCCCAAGTCACCGGCCGAGGCCGCCGTCGTCGACCGGTTCGTCAGCGCGTTCCAACGCTTCGACGTGGAAGAACTGGTGGCCCTGCTGACCGACGACGCCAGGCTGACGATGCCGCCGCAGCCCGCCGAGTACCGGGGACCCGGGCCGATCGCCCGTTTCCTGACATCCCATCAGCGCCAGGAGGTGAAATTCCTCCCCGCCCGGGCCAACGGTCAGCCCGCCCTGGTGCTCTACCTCCCCGATCCCAACACGCCGATCTGGCGGGTCAACGGTCTCACCGTGCTCACCCTGCGAGGAGACCAGATCCACGCGCTCACCCGCTTCGGCGACCTGAGCCTCCTCGCCCGCTTCGGATACCCCCGCACGCTGCCACACCACTGACAGCGGATGAAGCTGACCCGGCCGAGCCGGCGCAGTTCGCGTTCGTCTTCGCACAAACGCAGGTACAGGCGCACGGCTTTGAGTTCTTCTCCGCGGCATCCGGTGCCGTCCCCCGCGACGAGAGCATCGGCGGGGAAGCGGTCGAGAAAGTCCGGCGGGCGGGGCAGTCGAACCTCCTTCCGTGCCCGTCTTAAAGGGGGAACGAGGGAGGGCGCATTGAACGCCGACGAGGAACGCCAGTTCCGCGAGTTCGTGGCGGCGCGGTCGAGATCGCTGCTGCACACGGCATACCTGCTGACCGGGGATTGGGAGCAGGGCCGGGACCTGCTCCAGACCGCGCTTGCCTCCACCGCTCAGCGCTGGTCGAAGCTGCGCGACCGGGAGCAGCCGGAGATCTATGTGCGCCGGGCGCTCTACCACGCCCAGGTGGATCGCTTCCGACTCCTCAGCTGGGGGCGGGAGACGGTCACGGACACCCTGCCGGACCAGCCGTCCGGGCAGGTCGCCGACTGGGCCGACACCGTGGTCCAGCGGCAGGACATCATGGCCGCGCTGCGGCGGCTGCCCAAGCGCCAGCGTGCGGTGATCGTGCTGCGGTACTTCGAGGACCGGCCGGACCATGAGATCGCCGCGATTTTGGGCGTTGCTCAGGGGACGGTCCGCAGCCAGACCCACAAGGCCCTGGCCTCTTTGCGCACCACCCTGGCCGAGGCAGGGCCGTCGGCCTCCTCTTCCACTGCCTCCGGAAGGGGCGTCATCGCATGAACGGCTCGACCGAACACCCGCTGCACGACACACTGCTGCACGATGCCCTGCACGCGCAGGTCGGGGACAGCGGCGGCGCTGACGCCGCCGGCGGCTATCTGGTCGGCCTGGCCGACGGCGCGTTGCGGGTCGCCCGGCGGCGGCAGCGGCTGGCCCGCACCGCAATCGGCGTCGCCGCCGTCGCCGTGGTCGCCACCGCCTGGGTGGCCGTCGCGGACGGCGCGACCCCCCGCGCGCACGTGGTTCAGCCCGCGGCAGAGGGCGGCACCGGGAAGGCGGCCCCGGTCTCCCTCCTGCCGGTCACCTCGTCCACGGAGCAGGCCTGCACCCATGGCAGCGGCGGCTACACCGTGCACGCCACCGCGAGCCACCCGGCGCTCTGCGTCCGCGCCGACCGGGCCAGGGGCATGAGCGACGTTCGTGTCACCTCCGCGAAGGCGGAGAAAAGCACCATCGACGGTACCTGGCAGGTCGAGGTGACCCTCAGCCCCGCCGACCGGACCCGCTTCGCCGCCCTCACCGGCTCCGTCGCGGGGATCCCGGCCCCGCGCAACGCATTCGCCATCGTCATCGACGGCAAGCTCTGGGGCAGGCCCTCTGTGGCCTCCTCGCTCACCGGCGGCCGTTTCGAAATCGTCGGGGCCTACGTCGGAGACCTCACCAGCGCCACCGCCCACGACCTCGCCCACCGGCTGGATCCTGGCAGGTGAGTAGTCAACTCCTGCTGTGGCGTTGACAAACCGGTGAGCAGGAGCCGGGGGAGTCCTCCGAATTGCCCATACCGACTGTGAAGGGGACGCGGTGGCCCGGCAGATCGCCCGGCCAGCCGACAGCCGCCGCTGGCGGCCGCGCACCCAGCGCCACGACACCGCGTGGCAGGGTGTGGTCGTGGCGTTGGCCGATGTCGTCGAGGCGGCCGGTGAGGGGTCGGCGTGCGGGTCCGGCCGCCCTGCTCGGCGATGGTGCTCTGGTCGTGGGCGGTGAGGCGGGATGCTGCGGCGGGAGCGCGGCAGCTGGGGCTGGTTGCCGGGGGTGAACTGCCGCGTCCCGACGCCTTGCGTGGTGCGCGGCACCGGACCCCCAGCATGTAGTAACATGTACTACATGGAGGCCACGGCCCGAGAGTTCAACCAGAAATCCTCACAGGTCCTCGCTGCAGCAGCGCGCGGGGAGACTGTCACGGTCACCAAGAACGGAGTCGCGGTGGCCCGGGTGGTCCCGATCGGCGAGGACGACATCTCCCCGCATCCCACGGACCCCATGGGGGAGATCGACCTTCCCGATCTCGGTCTTCCCGACCTCACCAACGGCGAGATCGAGGAGACGCTCAAGGCAATGGGCACCTGACCGTGATCGCCATTGCCGACACCCATGCCCTCTACCGCCTCCTCGATCCGAAGCTCACCGGCCATGACGCGCACAAAGAAGCCCTCGCAGCCGTCAGCCACCTCGTCATCTCTCCCATGGTGCTGGCCGAACTCGACTACCTGATCTCGACGCGGGGCGGGGCCCGCAAGGCCCTCACCGCAGCACGGTTCATCGAACGCAACACGGCCATGCGCCGCTTCGAGATCCCACCCCTCGCCGCGCACCTGGGCGCGGCGATCGCGGTCGCCGAGGGCTACGCCGACGCCGATCAGGGCAAAGGCATTGGATTGACCGACGCCATGAATGTCGCCCTGGCCGCCGCCTACCGAACCGGCGTCCTGTTCACCACCGACCGACGCTTCCGCATGATCCGGCCCTTGACCGGACACAAGGCATTCCGCCTCCTGCCCGACGACCTGTGAGGCCCGCACAGCAGACGAGTAGCCGCCCGGGGCGCTGGCAGCCGGACGGGCTATCTACCAACAGGCCGTGCGGCAGGCTGCGCAGCCGGACGACGCCGCGGCTGACCATGCATGGTCGATCCCTGAGACCGGCCACCGCACTCCGGTCTGGCGTGGTGCCGGATCGCGACGGGCGATGGACGGGGTCGGCGGCTGCCGTCTCGTCGACGCCTGCGCCGCCTGGCTGCGCCCCTGAGAGTGCTGGCGCCGGCCCCGCGTTCAGCGCTGCAGGCCACGAACCTTCAGGCCAAATGCTGCCGCAGGCGCCCCACGGTGTACCCGCAGGCCCTTCACGCCGAGTTCCACCGCCTCGCGAGAGCTACTTCAGAGTGTTGCTACACGATGCGCGCGGTGCGGGCGGCAGCCATCCACACGGGGAATTCCTGGAGCAGCCGGTCGAAGAGGAACCCGTCACCGACGCTCCGCGGCGTGCGTCCGGCGTGGAAGAAGCCGGCGTTGTCGACGACGCGGCGGGCGGGACCGCGAGGGTGTCGAGCTTGCGCAGGAAGGCGAACTCGTGTCGGCGGGGTCACCGAAGCCGATGAACTGCCAGACGGGCGGCCTTGCACAGGTAGCGTTCGGCGGCGGACCTGCTGGTGGGCCCCCCGTCCGTCTGGAAGATCACCAGGGCCGGGGCATCGCTTGCGCAGTCCAGGTAGTGGTCGATGACCGCGTCCATCGCCCAGTGGTAGTTCGTGCGCCCCATGCGCCCGAGGTTCTCGTGCAACTTGGTGGCCTGGTGCTGTTTGCTTTTTGCAGGCCGCGCCACCTGCGGGTGATGTGGTCGACGAGGCCGTGGGGTTGGTAGGGGTCGTAGCCGGGGTCGGCGGACAGCTGGCGCAGCAGGGTGAATTGGTGGGGTGGGGTGCGCGCCGGCCGTCGCGGACGGGTGCCCATTCGCCGGCGACGAGCCACTGGCCCAGCTGGGCTTGGATGCCGGGGTGCCATGCAGCCCCGGGGAGGTCTTCACGCGCGCACCCGATCTGACGGTCACCCAATTCCGGTGCCTGTGTGGAAACGTTCACCGCGCCGGGCCCCCGTCGATGCTTGGGCACTTTCCGCGGCGGGGTGCGGTGCCCGGCCGCGCACCGTACCGGTAGCCGGCCCGCATCCCGGGTGGGCGCCGCGTTGCGGCGACCGCTCGCTGATCAGAGGGGTGCGCGCCCGTCCTTACGGGCCCTTCCCTGAGCCGGTATCAGCGCGTGAAAGGGCACGATCAGGGCGCCTTCCGGGCTGGGGGCCGGAGGCTGTCATCGAAGGATGTGGCCGGGATCCGTTGATTGCGTGACCACCTGCCCCTTGCCGAGGCGCAACACAAATCGGCATGTACATGCAACAATCGACTACATGAACTTACTCAAAGGATGGGGTAAGGCCACCGTCACGTTTCGCGACACGATCCAATACGCTCCGGGCGTTCCACTGGCCAATGTCGTCGTCTCTGATCGCGTCCGCATCGAAGGCGGGTGCGTGCACATCGTCGTGAAAGAGGAACCCAGCCCAACGGATGTGCGAGTCGTGTCCATCCCCGTGGACCGGGTGGCGCGCGTTGAGTGGAGGATCTCGAAATCCGAGTTTTGAAACCCGATGGCCCCGGGGGCGCATCGAAGCGGATCCGGGCCGTTCGCAGGGTGCTCAACGATGACCGCCGGCAAGCGACGCCGGCAACCGTCGACGGCTGCGCAGGATCTTTGACCGATTGCCTGCTGTGCGTCGGCGGCTGCGCCATCGGACGGTGCGGGTACCGGCGTCGGCGCGCGATCGCCCCGGGCCGGTGCCCCGGGATGTCGGACCATCGCGCCCCGATGTCGTGCGCGGTGCGCCAGCACCGGGCGCACGGCAACGACGTCTCGTCTGACCGCTCCCCGGTGGTGCTCCACCTCAGCGCCAGTCACGGCCCACGCCGAACTGTAGTAGACGCAGCCGTCTGGCCGGCCACCTCCAGCACCCCACACGTCCACAGCGCGCCAGCACCTCGGCCGGTGCCCCACAGCGGCCAGCACCACGGCGTCCTCGTTCGAGTGGTGCGGCCCGCATGTCCTTGACATGGCTGTGGGTTGGAGTTAAGTCGGAAGCAGCTAGCGAAAGTTGCCGGACCCTCACCTGCTCGCATCGCCCGGTTGGCCTCACAGTGCGCCGGGTGCTGACCCCCCTCCTAGCGTGGGGAACTGTCCGTTGCGACAGCCGCGGAGGAGGTCCTCATGGCCACAAGCGATCCGTCCGAGCAGCCTCCCAGGGGTGCGGCTGGAGGCCCGCAGAGCGGGGATCACGGCTGGAGCCGACCGCCGGGAGGTCCACCGGCCCCGCCGCCGAAGCGACGCCGCCGCGGCTGTCTCTGGGGCTGCTTGGGCGTCCTGGCCGTCGTCGTCGTCATCGTGGTCGTTGTGGTGGCCACGAACAGCGGAGACAAGACATCCACTCCGACGAAGCCCGCCCCTGCGGGATCCGGAGCGACATCGTCGCAGCCGTCTTCGGCGGTCAAGAAGACTCCCCGCGCCCTGCCGGCCATCCGCCTCGCGGGGAGGGGCAAGCAGGCGAGCCCCACCTTCACCGTGACCGATGGCCTGGCCGTCTTTCACTCGACGTGTTCCTCGTGTTCGGCCAACTTCGCCGTCGAACTGCTGGACTCCTCAGGGCAGACCAAGGACCTGTTGGTCAACAACATCGGGACGTACGACGGCTCAAAGGCAGAAGGCCTCGATGCCGGACGCTACCGGCTGAATGTCACTGCGGATAATGCCTGGTCGGTCACCGTCACGCAGCCGCGGCATGCATCCTCAGCCGCACTCCCGCACGCCTACGCGGGCAAGGGTGATCACGTCAAAGGTCCCTTCAACGCCGACCATGCAGTCAAGGTTCAAGGAACAAACCGGGGCCAGGGCAACTTCGCCGTGGAAGTTCTCGATGCCGACGGAGCGCTGCAGGACCTCCCCTTCAACGAGATCGGCACCTTCAACGGATCGGCCGTCTCACAGATGATCAACGGCGGGCCTTACTACATCAACGTGACGTCGGACGGGACATGGAAGCTGCAGCTGTCCAAGCCGTAGCTGCCGGTGCTCTTCAGGAGCAGTGGTCGCTGGCCGTCGTATCAGCTCTCATGGCGACGACAAGTGCCCGCCAGTACAAGAGCGTTGGTCCCGTAACCACCACCAGCCGGACAGGACGCGCACGGACCGCTGCTGATCGCACGACGTCCCCGCTGATGGCACGCAACAGCAGGCCGGGGACGTGCTGTCAGTATCAGCCAGTAGCCTGCGGCGGTCGGCTGGCGGCTGTCGTATCTGGAGGCTTGGTGGAAGCTGCTGCTCTGACCCGTCCTGTCCGACTGTGGTCGGCGCAGCAGGTCTTGCTGCGCCCGAGCCCTGTTCCCGCGGTGGCGGGAGTGTATGGGTGGCACTTCGAGCAGGCGCCCCACCAGGACCTGGACGCCGGGCGCCTGCTCTATGTCGGGATAGCCCCGCGGTTCATGGCGAACCGGACCAGCAAGCAAAACCTGCGCAAGCGCGTGCGCTACCACTATCGGGGCAACGCGGCCGGTTCGACGCTGCGGCTCACGCTCGGCTGCCTGCTCGGGCTCGAGTTGCGTCGTGTCGGCAGCGGCAGGCGCATGACCTTCGGCAAGGCGGGGGAGGCCACCCTCAGCCAGTGGATGGCAGACAACGCGCGCGTGTGCTGGATCGAGCACAGCGAGCCGTGGGCCCTGGAATCGCAGTTCATCTCTCAGCTCGATCTGCCGCTGAACCTCGATCAGAACCGCCACAACGCGTTCCATGGCCGCCTCAAGGAGCTGAGGGCCCAAGCTCGCGAGCGGGCACGGGAGTTGCCGATCAGTGCTTAGGCCCGCTGCTGCCAGACGCGGTGAGGTGTGCTCGCGGGCTTGGCCCCGGGGGTGTGCGGTTCTGCCGGCGATCCGATGTGGATTCCCGGTCCTGGGGCCTCGGACTACGGGGAGGTTTCGTTCTCGGCACGCTTGGCTTCCCGGCTCGTGGTCTGGCCGAAGAAGTACCCGAGGAGACAGGGCATCGGTGCGGTGCGGAGTTGGATCGGCTGTCTGGACCGATGTCCGCGGGGCTGTTTCGGTGGAGTCCCGTCCCTGCCGGGGCCCGGTCCCGGGTCGGGGGCGTCTCGGGTGGGACTGCGTCCGGCAGGGACGGGGGCTGGCGGGCCGGCCGGCAGTCCGGCTGGCCCGGGTGGTGTCCGGTATCTCGCCTGATGAGGGATCAAGACTGTTCAGGTGGCGAGGTGTTGGCATCGTCGTCCCGGCTGGCCGTTTCGATTGCGCGGAGTTCGCGGCGTCCGGTGTTGATGAGGCGGTGGACGGGGTCGTGTCTGCACAGGTCGTTGCGGTAGCGGGCTGGGGTGATCCAGAAGGTTCCGGGTGGGGTGGTGCGTTCGAGGGCGGGAACGCCGAGGTAGACGCCCGCGCTGAGTAAGGGGGTGTCGTTGCCGCCCGGCCAGGCGATGTGGCGTCCGTGGGGGCCGAGGGCGTAGTAGGCCGGCCCGACGCTGAGGTGGTCGTGGATGACGGGCCCGTCGAGCGTGTCCCGCAGCATCCGGGAGACCTGGTCGGGGGCGTCGCTGCCGGCGGCGGCGTGGATGAGGCGACCGGGAATGCGGATGGCGTTGAAGCGGCGGCCGAGGGGAAGCAGGGCAACCCCCTGCTCCGACCATTCCAGGTAGGCGCGTTCGGGTGTGGGGTGGGCGGTGGCGAGCCAGTGCCGGATGACCTCGGGAGCGTCGGGACGCCGGTCGCTGCGCCGGGGCAGCGGCGGCTTGGTCAGGGAGCGATGGGTGTGGGGGTCCATGAGGCTGGTCTCCGGGGCTTCCGATGGGCGGATGCAGTTGCTGGCAGACCTGCCGCGGATGGCGGGACCGGGCCATGGCGAGGCAGGTCTTCGCTTGGAGTGTCGGTGTCGGTGCCGGGGCCGTGGAGTGGCGTCGCGGGTCTGCTGGTTGGGCCCCTGCCCCGAGGCTCGGCCTGTCCAAGTGGAGGCTCGGGGCGGGGGATTGAGAGCTGCCGGCCACAGCAGACCGTGGCCGCCGGTGGGCCGGTGCGCCGGTGCGCCGGTCCGATGGAGCGGTGTGGGGTTAGTGGCGGCGGTAGGTCTGGGTGCAGCGGGCGTGGATGCGGCCTACCCGGACGGCGGGGCCGCTGGGGCTGACGTGGTCGTAGGGGAGGGTTTCCTCGTCGTCGTGCAGCGGCTGGTCGCAAGCCAGGCACATGACCACGCCGGTCAGGGCTTCGTAGTGTTCGCACAGGGCCGCCAGCCGGCGGGCGAGCCTGCGCGCGTGAACGAGCGCCCCTCGCGTGCCTGGTCTGAATTGGGTGCGCAGTGTAGTGCGGGCTTGGTCGGTGCAGGCGAGGGCGACGTAGCGGGGCACGTCCTCCGCATCCCGCTCGAGAGCGGCGTGTTCGACCTCGGGGATGAGCAGCTGCAGGTGCCCGCGCAGCAGGCTGTGCAGGATGGCGAGCGTGTCGTCGGTGGGTGGCTGCCTATCCGGATTGATCAGCCGGCTGATGCTGTGGCGCATCGTGTCGATGTCGACCGGCTGTGTGAGAGCGGCGGCCTGCACGGTGGCGTTCATTGCGCGGCACCTGCCGCGGGATGCGCAAGGCGGCGACCTTGTGGCTGTCGGGGCTTTGGCCGATGGGATGCAGGCGCTGTGCTGCGGGCTCGAGGCCCGGTACCGCCCCGGTCGACGTGTGCTCGGGGCGTGAGCCGGGTGCGCGGCGGGTGTTGGCGGGGTGGGACGGTGCGACGCGCCATGGTGGTCCTTCTTGGGGCAGCGTGGGTCATGCTCGGCAGGCCGTAGGGGAGGGGCTGCCGGCTTCTTGGTGCTCCAAGACTCCAGGCGGTCGGCGGCTGTTGGCTTCCCGCCCGTGGGTATCCCCGTGATGGGTAGGCTGGTTGGCTGCTTTCCCGGCTACTTTCTGCAAACGGGGCCTTGGATGACCGGCTACGAACCGCCTACCGCTCTTCCGCGTGCAGTGCTTGAGCGTGCGGACATGCGGGCGGCGCTTGCCGTGCATGATTTCGGTGCCGTGTTCGCGCTCGCCCGCCGTTACGCCGGGATCAGTTACGCGAGGATTGCTGCGGAGTGCGGCATCAAGCCGGAACGCGTGGGCGCCCTGGCGTGGGGCCGGGGCAGCGTGACAACCTTCGAGAAGATCACGCAGATCGCTGATGCTTTGCGTATCCCCGGCTCGCTTCTCGGGCTTGCTCCGCGTGCCTGGGAGGAGCGCGTTCACGCCCCCGATCCGGACGGAGACACTGCTGTGCGGCGCAGGGACTTTGTCAGAGCCTCGGCCGGCACCGGTCTGGCGGCGGGCCTGCCCGATCTGACCCGTCCGCGGGCGGGTGGCCGGCTCGGCAGCGACGTCCCGGTGCGTCTGCGGGAGCGGACTGCCCGGCTGCGGCGCTTGGACGACGTCCTGGGCGGGGGCGATACCTATCGGGTCTACCTGGGCGAGTACCAGGCCACCAAGGCTCTGCTCCGCGACGCCAGTTACACCGAGGAGACGGGCCGCGGTCTGTTGTCCGTCCTTGCCGAGCAGGCGCAGCAGGCGGGCTGGGCTGCCTTCGACGCGGGCCGCCAAACCGATGCGGCCGGTCTGTACGAGGCCAGCCACTACGCCGCAGCCGAAGCACAGGATGCCGCCCTGGCTGGCAACGCCCTGGCCTTCCTTGCCTACCAGAGCGTGGGCGGCAACCGCCGCACCGGCATCGACATCGCCGCCCGCGCGGTTGCCGAAGCAGGCCCCGACGCACCGCCGGGAGTCCGCGCGCTGCTGCAGGAACGCCTGGCCTGGGCGCACGCCGTCGCCGCGCAATCGACCGAGACCGAGCAGGCCTTGAGCGCGGCCGAGACCGCGCTCGCCGAGATCGACGACACCCCCCAGCCCGACTGGGTGTCCTGGGTGGACCACACCGAACTGCAGATCATGACCGGCCGCTGCTGGAGTGAACTGCACCGCCCGCTGCGCGCCGTGCCGGTCCTGGAAGCCGCGCTGGCCCGCTATGACGACACACACGCCCGCGACAAGAGCCTGTACTTGTCCTGGCTTGCCGGCTCCTACCTGGACGCCGGCGAGGTCGAGCAGGCCGCCGCGGCCGCCGACCGTGCTGTCGACCTGTGTGCGGAGGTGGCCTCGGTACGGCCGCGTCAGCGCCTGGCCCCGGTGCTGGGCCGCCTGCGCGAGCACCACTCATTACCAGCAGTAGCCGACGTACTGGAGAAGATCCGGCCCTGACCGCCTACTCGACCGGCTGGGTGCTGGCGGCGATCCACTCCAGGCACCCTTTCGACCCTGCCTCGATCGGCACGGCCGCAAGTTCCGGGTTCCGCCACGGATGCTGCTCCAGCAGATGAGCCTCCAGCTGGGGGTATCGGACACGCGTGGTCTTCAGCAGCAACTGCCACTCCTCGCCGGTGCCGAACTCGCCGTCATGCCAGAAGGCAGAGATCACGGGACCGACGATCTGCGCCCCGGCCGCCAGCCGCTCACTCACCACCGACCGTGCCAGCTCAACAGCCTGCTCTCGTGTCGCGGTTGCGGTGGATACCTGCAGGAAGTCAGCCATGCCCGCGAGATTACCCGGCGTGCCGTGGGCTCGCGTTGACGATGCGCCGTACTGGAGCTCAGGTGCTGGTTCCGCCGATGTAGTCGACGTGGCAAGCCGGGTGTGGCGCGCGGGAGGTCACGAATGGGTGACTGCTACACGTAAATGACACACTTTCTTCACATGCGGCGCTACCGTCAACGCTTCAACGACCTTTGGGGGGACCTGTGAGCAACCCGTACACCATGCCGCCGCAACCACCCGTGCCGCCGGTCAGGACGGCTCCGCGATGGGCCCGCAAGCGGTACGTGGTGCCCGCGCTCGGACTCGCCTTCTTCCTCGGTATCGGCGCAGGCGCCGGAGACCAGGGCAGCGGCAGTGATGCGAAGGCGGCGGGCGCCAAGGTGCAGCCGACCGCCACGGTCACCGCGACGGCCACAGCTACGAAGACCGCGACGCCTGCACCCGCGCCGACGGTGACGGCGACGAAGACGAAGACGGTCAAGGTGAAGGTGACCGTCACCGCGACCGCGGCCGACGGGAGTTCGCAAGGCGGCGGGGGCTCTGCCGGCGGGTCGTCTGCAAGCGGCAGCTCAAGTTCCTCGGGCGGTTCCAACGCCGCCGCAAGTGGCGCAACCGCCCTGTGCAATGACGGCACCTACTCGTATGCCGCCCATCATCAGGGCGCGTGTTCCCACCACGGCGGTGTAGCCGTTTTCTACCGGTAGACCGGCTTCTGGGCTCCATGGGCGCACCACTGAGGGGTGGGCTCTCACGCGAGTGGGGGAAGGAGCAGTGGGCCGACGGCTGCCTCAACGGCCTTGATGGTGCGGGAGCAGGCGGCACTGGCGATGGGGCCTTGAGCCCGTATGCCTCGCACGGTGCCCGCGCCGGGATGATCGGACGCCGTGCCTGCTTTGGGCAAGTCCCGGCGTCCGCGGCCTTGTCTGAGGTGACGTGGAGCGTTTCGTTCATCCGGTGTTGGAGTCGGTCGCCATCCTCAACGAGCGTGGACGCTGAGCCGCCAGCACCCGACCACCGCCGAGGCGTTCGGAGCCGACCCGGAATCAACGCCGCCCCGGACCGTGGCGAGGGTTGCGAAGCGTTCCTCGCAGCGGGCTTCGAGGAGGCCAGCCCAGCACTCGGTTTGATCGCTCTTGTGCCGCACGGGGCCAACGCGGGCGACGGGGGCAATTGGGAGCGGCTTCGGGCCTGGTGGAGTCTGGGTTCGCTGATTGTTTTTTGAGGGATGGGTTGGTTAGGAGCTGCTGGGGAGCAGTGCCAGCACTGTGGTTTGGACGAGTTGGGCTGCGGTGAGCAGGTTGGGGATGCCGCCGCAGTGTTGGACGAGGTTCCGAAGCATGTAGCGCAGGCTGCGTGCCTCGTGTTCGGGCCTGTTGAGGCGCGGCTCGATCTCGTCGAGGTCGTCCAGGGCGGCATCTACTTCGGGGTATTGGCCGCGCAGTCCTTCCAGGCGTCGCCGGAGGGCCTGGATGTTTTCGCGGGCTTCGCTGGCGGCTTCGTTGTTGATGTTGTTATTCATGGTGGCGTTCTCGGAGAACGGGGCGGCCATGGCGGGCCCGGTTATGTCGCCGTTGGCCATGATCCCGAAGTTGGGACCGTTTGGGGTTGGGTCGGGTTGGCGACGGCTGGTCATGCGGGGCTCCTTGGGGTCTTGTTAGTCAGTTCGTCATGGAGGGGTTGGTGGAGAACGGCGTTGCCTGTACGGGCCCGGTCACGGCGCCGCCGCTCATGACGCCGAAGTTGTAGATCGCGGTGGCCTGCTGCTGGTAGGCGGCGATGTCGACGTTGTGGTCGCGCAGGAAGAGCTCGGTGGAGTCGAAGACGCGGCGCTGCATCATCTGCACGTAGTAGCGGGCGTCGTCGCTCATGTGCATGTCCTCGAGCCAGCGAACGCTGTGGACCTCGCGAAGGCTGACCGGCCCGCTGCCGGGGTCGAGTTCGGGGCGCTGGCGTGGCTTGCGACGGATGAGCCGGTCGAGTCCGACGTAGACGTCACCGAGGGCGTTGAACGCCGTGCGAGCAAGCCACTTCACGTGGCGGGGGTCGGTCGTTTTGAGTCTGGCCACCGTTGGGTTGAGCGGGCCCATGATGTGGGGGCGGACGGTGACGCGCAGGAACCCGCCCTGGTAGGCGAAGTGGACGAGGATGGCGGCGATGAGGTCGCCGTTCCAGGCGGTGACACGGGCCCAGATGTAACGGCGGGCGACCTCCTCGGTGGGCTTGTCGCCGAAACTGTCCACGGCCAGGGTGTGCAGGCTGCGCCATGTGCCGTCGTCGATCTCGTCCCACCGCTTGTAGTGGATGCCGGCGATCCCGATGACCTCCATACGCGGGATGGGGTGCTCTCGGTGGTGGGCGGGCGCCGGGTCGTCTAGGCGGCGCGCAACATGGGTGTGCAGCTGGGCGACGGTGAAGTGCCTGAGCGGTTTGCGGGCCACCGGCTTGTTGTGCCTGGCCAGCGCCTCCAGGACGGCCTTGGCCACCTCGGCCATGTCGGGCTGACCCGCGCTCTGCGCCGGCGAACCGAATCCTGGAGGTGGGCCGGAAACGTCGTCTTCCTCGTCCTGACCCTCGGGAGCGGGTTCGACATCGATGCCGATGACCGCCTCGTGCCAAGCCTGCAGACCTGCCCCGAGGAACCGGTGCCGGTCACCGCTTGACCGACGTTCGTAGAGGTACGGCAGAGCGTGCGCCTGCACGATCGGCGCGGGTGCTTGCAGTTCGCCGGCCATCAGCGCGTTGAACCGCACCTGCGCCAGACAGCGCTCGACCAGATACACGCCCCACACACCGCCCAGCAGGGCCACCGCCGCCCATCCTGCTGTCAGAGCCCCGGAGATCGCCTGCCAAACTACGAGCGCGATCACCGCGGTGACAGCTATTCGTCGTCTGCGCATGTGGAGGATGGCACGGTCGCTGGCGTGGATGACGGGCTCCTGGTGGAACCCGTAAATCGGTACCGGTCGCGCCGACTTCTTGATGCGGCGCCGGACCCAGACCGCGAAGTCCTCGCCCAGCACGACCGACGGAGGCGCTGGCTCTGACGCGCCAGCGGATTTCTCTTTCTCCTTGAGAGGAACCAGCCACCGCAGGCGTTTCCGCATGGCTGCCTTGAAGTTTTTCCACTGTCTAACGAGGTGGGCGCGGAGCACGGCCAGCCAGTCCGTGCGTGCGAAGGCGGCGGCACTCAATCGGCGGGTGACACCTTCGGTGTACGCGCCGTGACGGATCACGTCCCCGGCAGCGTCCGCGGTCCCCAGAGGTACTGCAGGCGCCGAAAAGACCGACTGATGCTCTGCAAACGCCAATTCCCCACCCCCGTGTCCACTGAGCCGGCCGGGATGATGTCTCGGCAGGCGCAGAGGGGCATCGTCCACGTGCACGGCAAGTGCGGCCATAGCGCAAACCAGCCCAAGTCGCCCATGATGGCGTCCAAGTTGAACATTGACCGAAAGATGCCTCTAGTCCGAAGCCGACGGGCGATGCTGACAATCCACCATCGGTGCGAGACCTGTCTTGGGCTGCGACCAGCCAGGTCTGCCCGGAACCCCTGGCAGGCGCTGGATGTCTGCGGGTACGCAAGAGCCCATCTGGAGGAGCCGATGAGCGCCCAGACCGACGACGCCCCTGTGCCGTCATCGCCACTCGCGCCGACCGCACCCCGAGCCGGGTGGCATGCCTCTGCAGGAGGCGGACGTACACGCCAGCGCAACCACGCGGCGATCGCATCTCTGTCACGGTGATCCCGGCAGTGGGGCAGTCCTGAACCGTGCCGTTCGCGCGGGACATGTACGCGACCAGCCGCCGGCGTCCAAGGAGGGCACGGACCTGGAGCGCTACGCCACCCTCGACGCCCTGGGTAAGGTCGAGTTGGACCTGGCCCGGATGAAGAAGGCCGGAACGGTCGTGCGCGGCAGCATCGGCCACGACGCCAAGGTGACCGCCCTCGATTCGAAAGCCACCCTTTCGGATTGCGTCGATCTCTCCCGCTACGAGACCTACGACGCCCGGGCGCACAAGACGATCCTGCTGTGACAAATCCGTTAGTGATCACTAGGTGGATGACGTGCTGACGTGGGGACCTAGTGATCATCTCAGGATTTCTTGCCGTGGCCTGGAAGGGCTTTGAGCTGCGGCTTCTTCAGAAGCTTGGGAAGCTGCAGGGCCTCTGAGGTGCAAGTTCAGTGATCGTCTTGGAATGTAGCAATCGGCACGGGATTTTGTTATTGCTGTGTGGCTCGGTGGACTGGTTTGCGCTGGTCAGGGC
Organism: Streptomyces sp. NPDC050534; assembly: GCF_044457745.1. Taxonomy (NCBI): domain Bacteria; kingdom Bacillati; phylum Actinomycetota; class Actinomycetes; order Kitasatosporales; family Streptomycetaceae; genus Streptomyces; species Streptomyces sp. NPDC050534. The sequence goes on along the minus strand of NZ_JBITHF010000021.1, from coordinate 103,246 downwards.
GCTGGCGGGATCGTACCTGTGATCTCCAGAGTCCCGCTCGGCGTGGCGATCGCGAAAGCGTTCACCCAGCACGCCTCGCAGCGTGGCCCAGGATCACCCCGGGCGCCGATCTGTGCGGTGGTGGGTCAGCTCAAGGCCGAGAGTGAGCAGCCGCTGTCGGCCCAGCTCGTCGAACTGCTCCTGGAGTGGGCTCGCGGAAGAGATCGGCCAGCTCACCCGCAGAGGCGGCGAGTTCGCGATGCTGGGTGAGATAGTCGGCCATCGAGGCCCGGTGTACAGCCCGCACTTTCTCCAGTAGTGGACTGTTCACTTTTCCGGCGAGTGTGTGCCGCAGCGCGGTGCTGATGGCCTCGGCGCAGCCCGCGACAGCCTCGACGGTCATCGGAGCCTGCGCGGGCCCGAGCGCGCGCACCAGGCCACTGGCCGCGAACGCGCTGCCCGGCTCCATCACATCCCGTACAGCGTCCAGGAGTTCGGCCCGCCCCCTGCGTGTCAGGGCGCCGCAGGTTCCCCGGGCCGCCCGATAGCCAGACCGTCGTCAGGCTGGTCAGGGCTGTCCAGGGTGGCCGCAAGGCCAGCGGGGAGCGCCGCCGAAGGCGCCCTTGACTGACCGGAGCAGCCGCACACTCAACCGTCGGGCGGTCTGTCACGGCCTCAGCCCAGGTGGGGAACTACGTGACGCTGATCAATGAAGGTCTGGGGAATTACGTGACCGCCGACAGGCCGCGACCGAACAGATACCTGCTTCGCGTATCGGGAAGGACGGTTAGTCGGCAACCCACCAGAGAACTCTCACACGCCGAAAGCACCGCGGATCTGCTGGGCGAGATCTTCAGCGAGGGAGGCCGCGCGGTCCTCGGCCTTGACCGTCCGTACCAGAAATAGCATCGCGGGCCTGTAGGCAACCAACGTCCATACTGGCTGGCCATGGGATCCGCCGGCCGTCGGGGCGAGCGCTATCGCAGACGCCATCTGGAGCGCTTCCCTCAGTGTCGGCCAGTCGCTGGTAGGGGCGTCGAGAAGAGGCACGCATACCTGGGGCGACGTGAGGAATCCCAGCAGGATGCCTGCTCCCTCCGGAGGGACGCTGCACATGCACAGGGCAGCGAGAGCCCCTGTCGCGTTGGACCCCCGGTACCAGGCTGCTGGCCCACCTTCGGGCAAAGGACTGCCACCCGCCAACTCTTCCAGGGCAGCCGTGCTCAGCTCGTCAGGAGTCATATGCTCCTGGACAGTCCGCTCCTCTGCCGTGGTCAGTTGCCGATCGGTTGCACTGATCTCCACGGAGCGCCGGAACGGGAACTCAGGGTCCCCGATATCGACGCTCAGCGAGGCCGCGCGGCAGTAGCTATTCGGTGGGCTCGTCATCGGGCACCTCCCGCTTCCAGTACGCACCTTCGTGGCCGGAGGCGCCAGCGGGAAGACTCTGCTCAGCCGGAGTACGACGCGCGTGGCGTCGCTTCAGACTGCATGGTTTGTGCCGGTATGCGAGCCTGGAGAAGAGGTGGAGCGTGCGTCGGGTTTCGGCGAGGCCTGAGCGGCTGTGGCTAGTTAGCGATCCAAGTGCCTTCCTCTCGGAGATGGTCGAAATGAGCGGAAGTAGTGGACCTACTGAACAGTTGCTTTCCACTCTTGCCGCCGCTGCCGACGGATTCACGCAGGCAGGAGATCGACGCAAAGAAGCTGTGACCCGCTTCGAGCTCGGCAGCTACCTGTTGCAGATGGACCGTGGCGGTGCGGCGTTCGAACAGTTTCGCCGAGCTGCGGAGATCGTGGAGCAGAGGGGGTTCACGGCCCCGGCGGCCCAGGCGCTTCTTGGATGCGGGCACGCTCTAACGGCCGACGGCCGACACGAGGAGAGCCTTCAGTGGTTCGACCAGGCCATCAGCCAGTTCGTTCGTAGCCAGGACGAGGCCGGCGAGCTGGAGGCCTCGGCGGCCAAGCTTGAAGCGCTGGCCGACCTGCACCGGTGGTCCGACACCAAACTGAGCAGCAAAATCATCACCGCTACCGAACGCACTGACGACCCGCGACTGCTCACGTTCCGGCTCGTGGCCTATCGGTACCGGACGCAGGCGCGGCTGCAGTCAGGAGACCCAGTGGGATCCCTTGGGCCGGCACGGCACGCTGCGGACGTTGCCAGTCGGCTGGGAGACCCTCACACCGAGGCGACCTTCCGGCTGGCACTCGCCCACAATCTTCGGCTGCTAAAGGAATCGGACCAGGCGGCCAAGGAATACGAGCATGTGCTGGCCGTGGTGAGTGCTCTGCCTGATGCTGCCGATCTCGAAAGTGAGGCACTGGAGGGCTTGGGGGCAACGATCGATGGCTGACGTCCGAACTGGTGCGGACCGGTTCCTTCAGCTAGCGCATCGGTATGCGGATTCCGGAAATGTCCGCATGGAAGCGCAGTGTCGCTATCTGCGGGCACAGAGTCTGGTCCGCGACGTCCAGAATCTCGCCCGATCTGGGGCAGACGCATCGGCCCGGGTCGAGCTCCGGAAGGAGCTCGCGGCGGAGTACGAGCACGCGGCTGAACTATTCGCCAGCATCGGCTTTACACGGGAGGCGGGACACTCCTGGTACCAGGCTGCGCACGAGTACGACCATCTCGGACTCATACACCCCGAGTATCGCGAGAAGTGCTACGCCACTTGCCACACGGCTGCCGAGTACCTCGGCGCCGCCGGTGACTGGTGGGGGAAGGGACTCGCCGAAATCGTGGCCGGGCAAACCCTGCGGACGGATGTGATCGGCAGCCCGCCGGACTCACGCGGCATCCCCGCCCTTCGCCGCGCGGCAGAGGCATTCACGCACGCGGATCGCCCGGCGGAGGCAGCGGGAGCAAGAATGGCAGAGGCCGTCGTGCTGACGCAGACCGGTGACGAGGCGTGGATCACCGCTGCCGTCCATGCCTTGCACAACTATGAGCAGGCCCGGGCGAGCCTCCAAATACCCAAGGACCGAGAGATCAACGACAGGACCATCGTTGCCAACGGAGCTCTCGTCCTGACCCACGTGGTGAGCAGGACGGCGGCCACCCTGAGCGACCATCCGATGTGGGACGAGCTCGTCTGGCTTCTCAGCGAGGCACCCAAGGCACGCTCATTCCAGGACCAGCACCTACAGGACGACACCTGGAGTCGCCTGGCTGCCGACGACAGCACCCTGTCGGAGCTGATGACGCGCCGCAAGGAACTGACACAGCAACGCATCAACCTCGCGCGCATGATCAACGCAGCAGTAATCACCGGGCGCTCCAGCAAGGTTGAGGCGATGGACCGGGAACACCAGGTAGTTGAAGGTGAGTTGGAGGACATTGCCCGACAAGTGGCCAGGCGGTTCCAGCGACTCAACCATGACGCACCAGAGCGCATCGAACTGCTCAGCACTTCTCCCGTGACCCCGCAGGGGCTGCAGGCCTGCCTGGAGCCGGGCGAGGCGTACATCGGCTATCGATGGAACGACGGCGCTCCCCTGCGCTCCATCGTGACCCAAACCGTTGTGACCGTCGGGCTTGCCCTGGGCGTCACCTCAGAATTCGCCATAAGCGCCGCCTCCGCCGGACGCGACGGCGACAACTTGTCACGCAGCGACTCCGCCGATACGGACCGGCTGATCGGGCCGGTCCCGGAAGAGATCGACACCCTGATCATTTCTCCCCATTCGCTTCTCCTCGGTCTCCCATGGCACCAGTTGCCCAGCCCAAGTCAGACTGAGCCCAACCGCAGCCTTGGAGAGCGATACACGATCTCGATCGTTCCGGCGGCGGGAGTCCTGCGCCATCTGCGAACCAACCATCCGGGCGCCAGACAGGCCGGGCGGAAAACCGCCTACCTGGGCGTAGCCTGCAAGGGAGGCGGCGGCCGTCGTCCCCTGCGTTTCGTGGACCAAGAAGTGGCGGCGATCGGGCAGAACTACTTTGCCGATGACCCCGGGTCCGGCTTCCTTGTAACCGCGGACTGTGGCCAATTCCTGGAACGCGGATGCAATACGGGCCTGCTTCACCTCGCCTGCCACGCTGAACCAGACGGGCTACTGCTCTCCTGCGACGGTACCTGGACACGGCCCACTGACCTGCTTAACGCCCCTGGACGCGCTTTCGGCGCCGAGATCATCCTGCTGACCGGATGCAGTGCAGGCGACTTCTCTGAGGAAGAGAACAACGAGTTCCTCGGCGTCGTCCGCCAGCTCATCGTCGTGACCGGCGCTCAGGCCGCCGTCGTCAGTGTGGCTCCCGTCCCGGACGCCGCTGGTGTGCTCTTCGCCGAGCTGTTCGTATCAGCGCTGAAGGGCCAAAGCCCCGGCCGCCCTTGGCGAGTACCAGACCGGCCTCTTGCGATCGGTCCGGCCGTTGCCTGGGCACGACAGACCATGCGCCGCAGACTGCGTGTCGACGACGTCAAGACCCTGATCACCGGCTGTGAACACCCGCGACCGACGCGCTCCACCTGGTGGTCCCCGTGGTTCGTGGTGGGCGACCCTAAGGCGGCCACAAGCGCCCTCCAGAGGACCTGATCGGACAGTTGGGAGAGCACTGATGGACTACTGGCTGGATGTAAAAACCGCCGACCCCGAGGGCCTTACGGCTGCCGTCGACGCGGACGCCAAGGCTGCCGGCGCGGCATACGCGGTGGTATCTGACGATGGCATAAGCCTGCACAGCGAGTCGGAGGAGAGCCGACATCGGGGGGCAGTCGAACTGTTGTCGCTCCTGCTGACGATCCCGGTCGGGATCACGATTGACGTGGCCGCTGACCAGATCAAGAGCTATCTCGCCCGCCTCCGCCACAAAGATGGGGACCGCCAGATCCGAGAAGCGACGATCCGCTGGACTGAGGAGAGCGTCGACGCCGACGGCAACGTGACAACGAACGAAAGGGAGAGGCGGGTCGAACTCGACGACTCCTGACGCGCACAGCCTTCTCCCCAAGGAGCGCGGCCCGCAAATCAGCTGAAGGCAGGGTGGACTCGCCACATTACCTGCTGGCGTACTCTGTGTGGCATGGCACAGTTCTGCCTGGCCGTTCTGACCGGCGTAGTAGATCCGTTCGGCGAGTGGATCCCGGAATCAGGCCCGTGCATGTTCGTGAACTGGCGCGACCTGTAACCACCCAGGCTGACTCGCGCGATCACCCGAACGTACTGCTGAACTCACAGGCGCCGGTAGACGGCTCACCTCGTTATGTTAGCCACTGTAAGCGAGGCTGGCTTCTGCGCTGCCGTCAAGTGGCAGATCCATGACTCGGGATGAACAATAGAAGTGCGCAATCAGGTGACGAGTTGGAGCTATCGTGTCTCCGAAGGTAACAGCCTAGGCGAGCCCATGCACCATCTCACTTGTCCTCCGCTGCTTGAGTCATTCAATGTCAGGGATCGGTGAGAAAATGCCGCAACCCACCTGCGTAGTGAAATCCTGCCAAAAGCCCACAAATACCGTTCTTCACTTCGATGGCAACGGCCAGTGGCTTGCCGCTTGCCTGATACACCTCGGTATTGAGCAGAAGCAAGCTATTTACATGGTCAGTCAATTCCTCGATGTCTCCCCCGACTCCGTGGAAGTGTTCGATAAACGGCCCGACGAGGGGCTAACTCTGTTCGTCTGCCCGAACTGTGCGAAAAAGGCTCAGTTCCCGCCCCCTGCGAGTTTCGGCATGCCCGTTCCCGTCATCGGCCAACCGTAGGGCTCGGGGCCTGCATAGCCTCCGCCATCTGCTCGGCCGCGTCCGGGCGGACCATGCCCAGATGGACGTACGGCTTACCGGAGTGGGTGACCATCGGGCGCCCGTGCTTCGCGGCTGCCTGATGCACCGGAATGCGCATTGGGTTGCTGCCAGTTGATCGCGCATGCCTTGCAGCCGGGAACCGGCGCGCAGCACGGCGGGGGAGGGGCATCCAGGCAGTATCCGCCCCCCATGTCCCCGCGCGTCCTGATCATGCAGCGAAGCGGCGAAGTAGTGGTCAGAGGACTGAGGAGGCTGAACGCCTCGCGACCTGCTGGAAGCGCGTCCAACGCGCACAGAACCGCCCGTGCGGTGAAGCCGCGGCTCGTGCGTGGCCGGGTTGCGGTACATGCTGAACAAGCCCTTGACCAGGTTCGCCAGGCATTTCTGCTCGTCTAGCTCGGGGCCGGTGGCGTTGCGGTTGATAGCCACCCGGGCGGTGCCCCGGCCGTGCATGAGCACCGCGTCGATCAGACGCGCCCCGTCGAGGTGTTCCCCAGTGAGCTGCTGCAGCCGGTCGGCCACGACTTGACCGCCTCCAGGTCGGCGTGGAACGCGTTCTTCCCGGCCTCGCCTTCGCGGGCCAGCCGGCAAGTACGGCGATCCCTGCGACGATTCTCCCGAGTCGTGGGAGTACCACACGTCAACGGGCCCTTGGAAGTCGTCGCTTACGCAGTGCTCGAGAGACGACCTCAAGCCATTCGACGAAGCCACTTCCGGGCCGTGTAGTACTACCCCAGCCTCTGCGTGGCCCAGCCCCGGGTCACGGTGTTCTTCCATGCCGCATCATCGACCACCTTGGGTCGATGCTCGCGCTTCAGCCCCGTAAGCGGTTCGCCAAGGACACCGTGCTCATCGTGGACGGCCCCTGGTCCCCACCCCCGGTGAGACGGCCACCGGCACACGCAGCCGCGCCCGCAGAAGCGCCGATCGAGAGCCGGCCGCTCATGGGAGTCGACCCGGCGCAGAGCCCGGGCGCGCATGTCAGCTCATGGCGAACCGCACGTGAAGATGTCGCTAGAGGGCGAGGCAGCCGCCGTTGGGCGGCGGGGCCGTACCCGGTTCTCCTGGTTGGTCCGGGTCAAGGCCCGGGTCAAAATGTGGCCTTGGTGCAGGAGGCGGCTGGCACCGGTCCCGCAGAAGTCAGGTGATGTTGAATTCCGCTACCGCCGCTGTGGCTCGTTGGTCTGCTTCTGCTTGCAGGGTTTCCCAGTCGGCGGTCGCCTGGCGTGTTCCTGTTGCGAGGACTGCGGCGCGTACTGCGGTGCGGACGTCGCCGGGGCCCACCCGCAGTCCGGCTTCCCTGAGGTCCTGGATTTCCGACAGCGCCTGCGTGGCGGCCTGGTCGAGGTCGGGGGCTGCCCCGGCAGACGTGTCGTCAGCGTCCCGGCACAGCACGATGACGTCGATGCGGTTGGGCTCCGCCGCTGCGGTCTTGGAGAGACTGGTCGCCACTTCGGCGACCACGGCGCGGGTGGTGGTAACGGTGAAGCCGGCGTCGGACAGCGACCGCATCAGAGCGCACCAGCCCGTGGTCTGCGACTGGTGGAAGCTGAACAGGAGGCAGCCGCCGGGCTTGAGGACGCGTCGGCACTCGCGCCAGACGCGGGCTGCGGTGGCTTGGAATCCATCAGGGGCGGCGTTCTGTACTTCTTGGACGGCCCGGGTGCTGGGCATGTCTGGGTAGCCCTGGTAGGGGCGCATGGCGCTGAGCCAGGCGTGGAAGAAGTCGGCCAGTTCCGAGTAGTGGACGTTGTCGACGTAGGGGGGGTCGGTGACGATGAGGTCCACGCTGTTGTCGGGGAGATCCGTTCGCGAGGCGTCGCCGGTGGTGGTGTAGGCCGTTGCGGGATTCCGCACGAACTGCTGCCACGTCGTGCTCAGGGGGCGGGCGATGGGCAGCGAGGACTGGTCGACGGCGAGGATCCGGTCGGCCTCGGCCTTGAAGTCCAGCGGGGTGCTCTTGTACTGGGCCGCTTTGTGCAGCCGGGTGAGCACCCCGGAGAACCCGGCCGATCCCCCCTGGGCACCCCAGGGGTCTCCTTCGACGCTGCACCGCTCCGGTCGCAGTACGTGGTTGTGGAAGACCGAGCGGATCGGACCGGTACCCTCTCCCTTGTAGGAGCAGAACAGGTTGTGGTGTTCGACGGTTCTGCCGAACGATGCGATGAGCGCCTCGCGTTCCGCGGACGCCCCGGGCAGATCGCGCAGCGCCGCGCCGATCAGTCCGAGGCTGTAACGCTGGCGCTCGTTGAAGAACCGCTCCCAGGAGTCGTACCCCCAGCGCAGCGCCTGGATGGTGCTGACGCCTTCCTCCAGCGCGCCGAGCGGGCGTACGAGCTCATCGGGGGATGTGTCGGCGAGGGACTTCGCCGCCTTGTCGTACAGGCAGAGGTCGAAGTCGTCGATCGCCCGGTACTCACGGATGCCGTCGGCGCGCAGCACCAGCTTCGCGTACATGCGCCGTTCCGGGACGGCGCCGTTCAGCGCGGCGATGACAGGGGTGCGGTGCCCGTGACGGCACGTCATGAACCTTCCGCGGGCGGCTCCTTGGAACGGGAAGGTGATGCCGCAGGCGGGGCAGTGCCCGCTCTCGTCCTTGCTCAGGTCGGTGACGCAGATGCCCCGGCAGCCCGGGCATATGGCCTGGGCGCGCGGGTGCCTGCGCGGGTAGGCATGGCGGGCGAAGACCCGGGTGGTGAAGAGCTCCACGTCCTCGCCGCACTCCGGGCAGTACGCGAGGGCCACCCAGAAGTAGTGCAGGACCGGTTCGTTGGAGGCGGTGCGGTGCAGTTCCTGGACGGGGCGGGCGCACTTCCTGACGACCTGCCCGAAGAGGTCCGCGAGCACCTCGAGATTCCATGGCTGCAGCGCCTGCCGCTGGGTGAGCGTCGCGACGGGGTTGATGTCGCGGCCGACGACGGCGGCCCCGAGTTTGGCCGCCTCGACAAGGGTGGTGCCTGATCCGGCGAAGGGGTCATAGACGACGAGCCCCCGCAGCCTGGCCGCGGCGTCGGCAACGGAGTCGTCCGGCCCGGACACGGCAGCCAACAGTAAGTGGCGTGCGACGCTGCCCAGGCGCCTCGCCCACCACTTGTGCACGTAGGTCGCGGGCCGGTGCACCTCCTTGCGCCACGACTCGTGCTCGGCGATCCGGCTCCACTCCACTGGCGCCGGCCCGGCCTCGAGGAGTGAGACCGGGGGGAGGCCCGCCCCTGGCTTCTCGTTCATGTGTACGCCCCCGGTGGTCCGAACCCGGATCCACCGCCCTCGGATTGGGCCAGGAGCAGGTGACGGCCTGTCAACGTGCGTTACTGTAACGGCAGGTAGTGGGGGGATACCAGGTGGGTGATGGCGCGCGTGACGTATCTGGACTGTCTCGTCCCTCCCGACGCAGACCCGGCCGACTTCTTCGAGCGAGTGCAGGCCCTTCGCATGACGGACCGCGGCCGCACCGTCGATCTCGGCCCGCTGGACCGCGCCACCCTGACCCTGTTGTCCCACGCATTATCGAGTGATCAACGCAGCGTGTACCTGAGCCTCCCGCGCGGGCGCCACGACATGGCCGTGCTGATCGGGATCTACCTCCAGCTCATACGGCGCGGGGCAGAGCTGACCGGCGGATCACCTTGCCCGGTCCCTGACGGACCGGTGGTGATCGTCGGACTGCGCACCAACGTCACCGTACGGCTGGCACAGCTGGCGATCGGCAGGCAGAACCTCTCGCGAGCCCTGCGCATGCAGAGAATCCGCGGTGACGGGCGGGTCGTCGACCTCCAAGGAAAGATCACCAGAGCTGTCGACTCGCCCTCGGGGCTGTTCTACCTCAACACCGCGCTCGGCAGGCCCTCGCTGGGGACCAGCGTCGGCACTGTCGTCATCGACCGCACCAGCATGGCCAACGACCAGTCCTGGGAACGCGCGTTGGCCTGGGCGAGTGAGCACGACGCCGCCCGCGTCGTGGCCGTGGCCGACCTGGGCACCCAGCCGGGCAGCAGCCGGGCCTGGACGCAGTGGCCGTGGACTCCCGCGCTGCGCACCGACGTGCGGCACACTCTCGGGCACCGCCCCGCATACGGCCCCCTGACCAGCAACGCCCTCCTCGCCCACCGCCCGGCAGCCGCACCAAGCGCGGCGGTATACCGCCACGAGCAGCTCGCCGAGCTGTACCGGACGGTCGTGATGGGTGTGGTCGCAGCACGGCGTGTCCACACGTTGGAGCCCTGGCCACAGCCGATCGCCGACGCTGTGCGTCTGCTCAACCTGCTGTGGTCCAGCTGGGGCTCGATCGGGAGGCAAGACGCCTGGCAGGTGCTGATGGGGCGCGGCAGCGGCGCACGGGCGCTGGCCCGCTCGGTGTCCCGCGGGACATTGGAGGGCCGCGCCGGGCCGTGGGGGCTGTTCCGCGAGACCCAATGGCCCGACCTCCGGCGCGCCGTGCTGGACTTGTATGAACTGCTGTACGACGGCAATCCGCGCTGGGACCTGCTGCTTGCGCTGATCGATTGGGCGCGGGCCGATCGGGCAGGCGTCCCCGTTCTCGTCCGCACCCGCTCCCGCTCGGCCGCCGCGGCTGTCGCCGAGGAGCTGGCAGACGCACTCGGCGGTGATGCCGACTCCCTGCTGCTCGCCCCCCGGCCCGGGCCCGCCGCCGGCGGGAGAGCCGGTGCGCTGCACGTGATGCCCTATACGGAACGCCTGGCTTGGGACGCCTCGCCGAGGTTCGAGCTTCACCTCGGTGTCCCCTCGACCTTGCGCACCGGCGTGCTGTTCTCCGGTGCTGCCGATGAACACGTCGCCGTGGTGGAGCAGAGCGAGTACACGTGGCTGGAGCGTTCATCCGGCCGCGCGCTGCAAGACTGGCACGAGCAGGTACGCCAGACCGCCGCGGTGCTGAGGCTGGGCGAGGTACCGGAGCCGACGACGCCCCCGTTGCCCGTCGCGTACGGCCCCGTCGACCTCTCCGGACCGTCCTCCGCACCGGAAGAGCCGCCCCAGCACGACAGCCGGCTTGCCCTCGACCTCTCGGCGCTCTTCGAGGACTACGACGCCCCGGCCGGGACGATCAGCACCCCGGCGGGCCCCGGCCGCGGTGCCACAGCGGCGGCGGATGGGCCGGTGCCGGCCACGGCCGTGCTCACCGAGCCCGAAGGGGCGGTGCTCTGGCTGCGCAGCGACGAGCAGGTCGACGTCCTCATCGGCCAGCGCTACGCCAGGGTGCCCGTGACCGCGCTCACCCCCGGCAGCCGGCTCCTCCGCGCACGAGGCGACGGGCAGTCCAGACTCCACGACCGGCTCGTCATGGTGATGCACGACAGCGCCGAAGTGACCGCCATGGACACGGTGATCGGCTTCTTCCGCCAGGCCATCACCACCGTGTACGAGCAACGAGGGTCGTGGCCAAACGTACTCACCGCCCTGAAGAACCTCGGGAGCGAGGTCTCGTCATGGCAGGCGGTGAGCAAATGGGCCGACGGCAGCGTCATCGCCCCGGAGGACCCGCAAGACATCCACCGGGTTGCCCTGCTGGCCCGGGACACCCGCCTGACCGCAGGGGGCACCTGGCAGCGCCTGGCCCGCATGGCGGAGGAACTACGCCGCTTACACCGGGCGCTGGGCCACACCGCGGCGGCGGCGATGACCGAGGCCGAGCGGGGCACGGAAGGCCCTGCGCTTCGCCAGCTGAAGACACTGTGCTCCGGGATCGACGTCTCGGAGGTCCTCGAGGAGTTCGACCTGGTCGTCGTCCGCCGCGTCGGCGGCCAGAAGAGCGTGTCCGCGGCCGTCCTGGGCCGCGTGCCAGGCCCCCGCAGCGCAAGCAGCTCACCACAGGAGGCGCCGTGAACGATGCCAGCAACAACCCGCTGGCGCTGCACCCCGACAGCGCTGTGGACAACCAGCGGGAGACGGTGCTGATCGACCACCTGACGCAGGTCCTCGCCGACAGGCTCGCCGACCGCAGCGGCGCCCCGCACAAACCCCCGTGGACACCACGCGACCACGTGGTCGTCGGAGTGCTGCCCGCCGTCGCGGTCCCGCCGCCACAACCCCCGGCACCAGACGAGGCGACGGCCGACCCGATCCGTCGGCCCGTCGAATCCCTGCGCGGCACACAAGCGCCCCCGGTCCTGGCACTCGACTTCCGGGTGCGCACCATCCCCGGCCGCAGGACCGCGCAGCTCGCCGTCCACTGCCGATTCGCGCTCTACCTGGAAGACATCGCCAGCTACGCCGAACACATGGAGTACCTGCGCGGCGACGAAGGCCCCTCCGGCGCACAGGCCCGGCCGGGAGAGCTGCTGGGCGTCTGGCGCCGCCACGACGTTCACGTGCCGGACCTGGTGATTGAAGTGCCGCTCGGGGAAGGCGACCTCGATCCGCACGCGCTCAGCGAGGCCCAGCAGGTGCTGGACCGGGCGGTCCGCCGCGCGGTGGACGCGCACTTCGCCCGCCCCGAGGCCCGTCGCCCGCTCACCGCTGGGCCGCAGGGTCGTCAGGGTCGGCGCAGGCGCAACGTGCTCCCCGCGGAGGCCATGGCCGACGAGGAGGCATTCCACCACCACGTCGCGGCACTGCTGGACCGCGACGCGGCCCCTTGCGCACCCCAGCTGGTGCTGTCCGCGCACGCCCAGGCCCTGGACTGCGGCGACCACCTCATACGCGTCTCCCTGCACAACCAGAGCGACACGGCGCAGAGCGACTGGCAGGACCTCTCCGTGTACGACTGCCGCTTCGCGGTCCTGCCCGGGGACGGCATCAGCATCGTGCCTCAGCGCTTCCACCTCGCCCCACGTGACTACCGCCTGGAGGAACTGGCGGAGGTGATCGGTCGCGGCACCGGCTGCGCAGCAGTTCCCCACGGCGTCGGCCTGCGGACCGAGACCCTGCCCGTCCACGTCCAACGCACCGTCGTGCCTCGCCAAGCCGGGGTGCGGCACCCGCGGTGGCGCGAGCTCGCCGACGACCCAGCCCCGATCCTGGACTCCGTCGAGGTCGCGATGGCCCGCTACGCCCGGGAGTTCGCCACAGCCTGCCGTGCTGCTGAGCAATTGCCGCACCACAAGGCCATCGAAGCCGACCGCGCCCAGTTCGACGACGAGGCCAGGCGGTTCGGCCTCGGCCGCGAGTGCCTGGACATGGACCCGGACCTCAAGCGCGCCTTCCAGCTCGCCAACGAGGTCTTCGCCCGCGTCAACGACGGCCGCCCATACGACAGTTGGCGTCTCTTCCAGCTGGTCTACATCGTCTCCCACCTGCCGGCACTCGCCGTGCGCGAACACCCCCAGCGGGCAGACCTGCGCGCTGAACTCGACCACACCGACGTACTGTGGTTCCCCGCAGGCGGCGGGAAGACCGAGGCGTACCTGGGACTGATCCTCACGGCCCTGTTCTACGACCGGCTGCGAGGAAAACACGCAGGGGTCACCGCCTGGCTGCGCTTCCCGCTGCGCATGCTCAGCGTGCAGCAACTCGACCGCACCCTGCGCATGCTGATCGCCGCCGAAGAACTCCGCGCCGAGCGCGGGATCGGATCCCTCCACGACGACCCCTTCGCGCTCGGCTACCTGGCCGGCGGGGCGGGCAGCCCCAACGACCTCCACTGGGAGCGGGGCTGGTGGCGCGGCTGGGAGACCGAGGCCGCCGCCACCCGGACGGGGACCTTCGCCGAAGACCACCTGCGCGACCGGCTCGTGATCACCTGCCCCTACTGCGAGCGCGACAGCGTAGGGCTGCGCCTGGACACCGACGCGGTCCGTCTGCACCACGAGTGCGCCGCATGCAAGCGGATCCTGCCCCTGCACGTGAGCGACGTCGAGGTCTATCGCACCCTGCCCGCGATCGTCATCTCCACAGTCGACAAACTCACTGGGCACAGCTGGTTCCCCGAGTTCACCGCGTTCCAGCACGGACCGAGACACCGCTGCGCCGAGCACGGCTACTTCTCCTTCCCGCGTTTTGGAGCCTGCCTGGCCGGGCCGAGCCACTGCACCGCGCCGAGCCAGGGCTACCCGCCGGCCCGCCCGATCAAGGACCCGGTACCGGCACTGACAGTGCAGGACGAGATGCACCTCCTCAAGGAGGAGCTCGGCGCGTTCAACGCACACTACGAAGGCATGATCGCCGAACTCCAGTCAGGAGCAGGCAGCGGCCTGCCCAGCAAGATACTGGGCGCCTCCGCCACCATCGAGCAGTACCAGGACCAGCTCCGCCAGCTCTACGGCCGCCGTCCCCGCGCCTTCCCCGCACCGGGATGGACACTCGGCGAGAGCTTCTACACCACCACCCGGCCCGACTTCCGGCGCGTTCACATCGGCGTGCTCCCGCACAAGCGCCGCAAAGCCGACGTCGCCGCGATCGTGCAGGGCGAGCTCCTCACCGAGATCGCCCGGCTCCAGGAGGAGCCCAAGGCCCTGCGCGAGCGCCTCGCCCTGCACGGGCTACCCGACTCGGACCTCCCACGGCTCCTCTTCCCGTACGAGGTCTCCTTGGCCTATGTGAACAGCAAGCAGCACGGCACCCAGCTCGACGAGGAGCTCGGCCAGCTCTCCGACGACCTGCAGCACGCCGGACTCGACCGCGTCGAGCACGCGGTGCTCACCGGCGAAGTCCCGGTCCCCGACCTCGCCGCGGCCATCGCCCGGGTCCAACGCGAGCACCTGGATACCCCGCGAGGGGAGCGGCTTCGCGCCCTGGTCGGCACCAGCGTGCTCAGCCACGGGGTAGACCTCGAGCGTCTCAACCTCCTGGTCCTGGCCGGCATGCCGCCGACCGCCGCCGACTACATCCAGGTCACCGCCCGGGCCGGGCGGACCCACGCAGGCCTCGTCGTCACCGTCTACGATCCCGTCTCGCGCCGCGAACGCTCCATGTTCTCCAACTTCCTGAGTTACCACCGCCTGCTCGACCGCATGGTCACCCCCGTGCCCGTCAACAAGTACGCCTACTTCGCAGCGCGACGCACCCTGCCTGGCATCGTGCTGGCGCTGCTTCACGACGCCGCCCGTGACCCCGCGCTGAAGCCACCACCGGAAGGAGCCGACTACTCCAAAGACTTCAAGCGCTGGTGGAGCGCCCAACGACCACTTCTCGACCCCTGGCTGGAACGACGCATCCCAGCCTGCTACCGCGAGCGTGTGGAGGGCGTCAACGGGCGCGGCCTGGAGAACGACCTCGTTGCGCGGATCATGGACACCTGGCGGCAGGAGGAACGCCCCAACCTCAACAAGGGCGCAGAGGAAAAGCGCACCGCCTACCTGTTCCTCCAACAGCCGCTCACCAGCTTCCGCGACATCGACAAGAGCACAGCGTTCCAGTCACTGACCAGCAGCCAGGACGCCTTCAATGCGCTCGCCACCAACACTGCCGACAGCAAGGGGGGCGAGGATGAACCGCAGCCGTAGCCAGGCCATGACCGCCTTCCTGCCCGGTGCGGTCTTCCGCCACGAACAGCGGCTGCGAGGCAGGGTCCAGGCAGTCGACGGGGACGTGGTCAAAAAACTCAACGAAGACGTCATCTATGACGAAATCTCCCGCTACCTGGAGCGCTGGAGCGAAGACGCCAGAGCCGCCCTGCCCGTGCCGCAGGGCCGACTGCGGCAGAATTTCGTCCTGGTCAGTCCCGACCTCGTCCGCTTCGAGGTGTTCCCGCTCGTCCTCGAATGCGTCCGCCGCTCCTGCCGCCGCGTGCGCACCTACGCGAAGGCCCAGCAACTCGCGGCCGACCCCCGGTGCCGCACCTGCAGCGCACCGCTGCGGCAACTCCCGTACTTCAACGCGCACAACTGCGGACGCATCCGCCCCATGTACGTGCCCAAGTGCCGTGTTCCCGCGCACGGCTACGACCACATCGTGTTTGAGAACACGGGAAGCTTCGTCACCGCCCTCTGGCGCTGCGTCGGCCCAGGCTGCGGCGGCGCGAAGCTCCAGGGCACCTCGCAGTCCCCCTGCGGCTGCGAATGGAAGGACGCCGCCGGCCGAGCCATGATGCGGGCAAGGACGTTCAACGACACCCGCGCCTACCAGGTCCACGCCCTCCAACTCGTCAACATCGACAACTCCGAGTTCCGGCAGTACCAACGCCACCCCCAGCGCGGCCGGATCGCGGCCGCCCACTACCTCAACCTGATCGACTCCACGGCCCAGGGCCTCGGCGACGCCGCCCAGACCGTCACGGTGCCACGCCTGTCCCCGCGGGAATGGCAGCAAAAAGAACAACAACTGCGCCAGATCAACATGGGGGAGGAGGCAATCGAGCAGATCCGCAGAATGATGGGCCCCGAGGAGAGCGGCCTGGCTGCTCTGCCCAGTACGGACGCCGACAACGCGCGGTGGGAGCTGCTCGGTGCAGACCGCCCCTTCGTGGAACGCGCAGCCGTCTTCGACCCCGCCCAGATCCAGCGCATTACCCTCGACGACCAGTGTGCACGCTTCGCCGAGCTCCAGGACCGGCTGGCCCAGCAGACCACGGAACGCGCCCGCGAGCAGGCCCGCACCCTGGGGATCGCAGAGATCGCCGTCACCTGGGAGTTCCCCGTAGCCCGAGTCGCCTTCGGCTACACCAGAGAAGAGCACGAGCCCGAACGGGGCGTCCTGACCGGCTTCCACAACAAGTACCACCACGACGGAAAGTACCCGGTCTACGTCGCAGCATCAGACACCGAAGCCCTCCTGGTCACCTTCTCCGCACGTTCCGTCCTGTCATTCCTGAACGCCAAAGGACTCACCGCCGGGGTGGCCGAAGACGAATCGGCGGCCCGCCGGCGGCTGCTGGAACTGTTCACGGACCAGGACGACCCGGAAGCCGCCCGCGCGGCAGCAACCGTGCACACGGTCATCCACACCCTCGGCCACCTCCTGCTTCGCTCCCTGGACGACGGCCAAGTAGGACTGGCCGAGAACACGCTCGCCGAATGGGTCGTCACGAAGGCACTCACCGTCGCCATCTACGCCGACAACGTCCGTGAATTCACCCTCGGATCACTGTGGACCCTGCTCAGCAACCGCGTGCTCAGCTGGCTGGAGAGCACCGCCGACTCCGTGCTCAGCTGCGAGAACGACCCGCTGTGCCATCAGTCCTCACCACGATGCTGCGAACGCTGCGTCTACCTCACCTTCGGCTGCCAGCTGTTCAACGACGACCTCGACCGGGGCCTCGCCGCAGAGTTCCTCCGCCACACCGCCGCCTCGAGCCACACATGACCGACGAACTGCGACCGCTGGTCCCGCTCGCCCAGCTCCTGGAGCGCCTCGCGGGCAGCTACGCGGCAGCCGCCGAATGGACACGGGAGATCGCCAGAGCCGACACCCTTGACGCCCTCCGCGTCCACGGGGTCGCAGACGATCATGCTACCGCCGTACGCCAGCTCGCCGCCGAGTGCGGCCTACTGGGCTCAGGCCGGCACGCAGGGCTCGTCCCTGCCCGCCTCTCCCAACTCCAGGTGCTCCTGGACGTCCTGGACGGCCTTGACCCACCGCCCGCAGCACCACCATCCGAGCGCCCCCTGGTGTTCACCACCCCCCGAGCCGCCGCCCACCTCGTAGCGCCCCCCGTCCGACGCCTGGACCTGCTAGTCCAGGACGTCATCGCCGGAGCCAACAGCGAACTCCACATCGGCGGCCCCTTCTGGAACCGCCACGGCTGCGACCTACTGCGCGAGGTCCTGCTGCCCGCCGTCGCCGAGCGCCAAGTCGCCGTCCACTTCTACGCCCACGACCCGAGCAGCCGGGCCCAACCCCTGACCGACCTCGTCAAAGACTGCGCCGACTACGGAAGAACGTCCTTGTACTGGTGGACCGGGGCCAACCCCGGCATCATGCACGCCAAGTTCGTGGTCGCCGACCGCGCCACCGGCTACTTCGGCAGCGCGAACCTGTCCTCCCTTGGTCTTCAAGAGCACTTCGAGATCGGCATGGAACTGGGAAGCGCCCAGGCATCCTCACTGGTGGACCTGTGCACCCGGCTGCGCCAGGAAGGCTTTTTTGCCCAGGTCACCGAGGGGCCGGGACGCGCACCGGACCCGCTCGTGCTCGTGGAGACCGCAGACGGGAAACGCCGCTTCGGCCAGCTGCGGTCCTGGCACACCACCAGGGACGGCCGCCGCGAAGCGGACGTGCTGTGCCGCCTCTCGGACGACGCTCCGCGGCCAGCCAGAGTCCGCGTCGATGAGAGCCGCATCCGGCTCTTTCCCGGGGTCGATTACGCCAACGTGCCGGCAGACGGCGCTCGTGCGGGCGGCGGCGAAACCGGATCCACCGGGTAGTTCATGACACGAGACGAACGGCCCGCTGCCCGCCATGGCTCGTTTCAGGGGGCGAGGTCGGCCCGGCTTCACGGCTGGTTTGCGGCTGGTTGCCAGGGGCAGAGCTGGGCTGTCGCGGCTTTGAGCTCTTTCTCGGTGATGTTCTCGCTGCCGCTGTGGATCGCGATGACGGCGGCGGTGGAGATGACGTAGGTGAGGGCTTTGAAGTAGCCGCCGGTGAGCTGGTGCAGTTGGGCGGCGTGCTTGCTGAGGGCGTTTTCCTCGAGCCGGTACAGGCTCAAGTCCGCCTCGAAGCTCGCCAGTACGCGCCGGAATACCTCCTGCTCCTTGATCTTGGTGCCCAGGGGCAAGGGGTGCAGCCAGGTCACGGGCAGCAGTGCGGTGGGGGAGGGCGAGACGGGATCCGCCGGGCGGCCCGCCTGCTCGAGCCGTACCCGGTTCTCCGCGCTGACTCGGGTCAGGTCCTGGGCCATGATGCGGGCCTGGTGCAGGAGGTGGCTGGCACCGGTGCCACAGAAGATGAGCGAGATGCCCAGCTTGTCGCGCAGGTAGTCGAAGTAGGGCAGTACGTTGGCCAGTTGCTGCGGCGAGGCGCGGTCGATGTCGTCGAGGAGCAGCAGGCGGGTCTGCGCCGTCTCCAGGACGTAGTTGACCGGCAGGGTCACGTCCTGGTGCCTGCGCATCTCCAGGACTTCCGTGAGGCTCTTCGGCTCGGGGTTGAGACCCAGGTAGGAGCCGATCTCCCAGATCCAGTTCACCTTCAGCTCCGGGTCCGCGGGGGTGGTGATGTGCACCACCGGGATCGTGTTGGGCTGCCTGCCGTTCGTGGCGGTTTCGATCTCCTGCTGGGCGGTGCGTCCGATCGCCCGCAGCAGGCAGGTCTTGCCGGTGCCCGCGGGCCCGTCGATGACATGGTCCATCAGGCCCTCACGGCCCCCGCTGTTGCGGTGGACCGCTTCGACGACTGTCTTCTGCATGTGCGTCATCGCGTCGGTGGGCACCATCCGCAGGTGCCGGTGGTAGGCGATGGCCTGTTCATCCGTCTTCCTGTCCTCGGTGGGAGTGCTGCCCGACGCCAGGACAGGCGGGTTCACCTCCTCGTCGACGAAGTGGGTCCAGCCGGTGAGCTGGAACAGCGGCAGAGGCCGCATCGGGGTGTCCCTCAGCTGCTGAAGCAGGCGGGCTTCACGTTTGTCACGCAGTTCGACGGATGCCTTCATCACGCTTCTCCCTCATCACGGTTCCTGCCTCGACACCGGCAGACCAGCCCCGGGCCGGAGAACGCGTCCGCCCCCATAGGGGCCGGCCTGCGGCTGCGTCGTTCACGGCCCCTGCCCCAGGTCGCCTACATCTCCCATACGTCGTCCTCGCCGTCGTCGTCCGGATCGGGGTCGTCGAGGAGCTCGGCCTCGACGACCTCGTCTACAACTGCCGGTACTTCGGCCGTGAGGGTCTGCGGCCCGCTGCCGTCGCCGTCGTCAGGGAAGAGTGCTGCCAGCGGATGCAGAGCCTGCCGGCTGTCCGAAGTCGGCTCCCCGTCGCCTGCGGGCAGCGACGGCGGGGCGGACGCAGAGGGGGGTGCCATCGGGGAGATGGGCAGCGCCGGGTAGGGCCGCAGCGTCGACAGGTCGAACTCCTCCAAATCCGCGTAGGGGTCCTGGGGCGGCTGCTCGGTCTCCAACTCCAGCCCCTGGAAGGGGGGTTCGGGCCCGGTACGCCTGGGCGGCGGTCTGTGGCTGCGGCGGCGCCGGTTGCGCTGCGCCAGGGACAGGGCGATCGCCTCTTCGTCCCGCTCGCTGCCGCCGGCCGCACGGTGCCGTTCGGCGTGCTCCTGCCACATGTCCGCGGTCCACGGGTCGGTGAGCAGGTGCCGCAGCCGGAAGTCGCACGTCACCCAGGTGCCCGCCGTATGGTCGTAGAGCCACACCCGCTCGGGACGGTAGGGGTTGAAGCGGCACTCCCACTTGCCCTCTGCGCCGGGAAGCTTCGAGCCGCCGCGCAGGAGAATCTCCCGATAGTGTCCGGCGTCCTGCGCGACGGGCTGATAGGTCCGATAGTCGATCATGAAGCCGCCCTTGCCGGGGGTGACCCACTGCGACAGCAGGAAGAAGCGGTTTTGGGCGGGGGAGAGCGGCACGGCCCGGTAGCCGCTGCGGGCCACCTGGACGGCGTACATGTCGTTGGGTGACAGCGCGATTCCCGGCCGGAAGGGATCGCACAGTCCCGCATCGGGGGTCTGCTGGTACTCCAGTGCCACCCATTCCTGGGCCATCTGCTGGAGTTCGGCGATCGTGTACAGCGGCATCCGCTCGATGCCGCGGCCGCGTTTTTTATGGCTGCGGCCCTGCCAGCCATGCAGTACGTGCTGGCTGAAGCGGTGCGCGAGGGTGATGAAGAATCGCTCGATGAGCGGCTTGTCGGGCGCGGTCCTCTTGCGCGCCGGGCGGCGGGCGATGTGCAGCCGGTCGCAGACCTCGGTGAAGTGCTCGCTCACGTAGGGGCTGCCCTGGTCGTAGATGATCAGTTCGGGGCGGATCACCGGACGGGCGGCGGTGGCCTCCGTGAACCGTTCGTCCGCCGCACGCAGTGCCCCGAACGGCAGGCTGGAGGTGGCGGCCGCGCTCAGCGGGTCCCAGCCGGGCATCACCGGCCAGGGCGCGAAAGCCTGAGCCAGCATCAGGGTCAGGTCGATCGCCCGGGTCGCTTGCCCGGGCCGGCCGCTCTCCGCGTCCCGGGGACGGCTGGGTGTGATCATCAGCGCGCACATGCTGTGACTGGCCACGTCGATCAGGGAGGACATCTCCGTGGCGGTGGGCCGGCCGTCGTCGCCGCGGGCCAGGACCCGCAACGGCGTGGTGTCGACCTGAGTCACCTGTCCCGGCCGCAGTACGACCTCACGCCCACCATGAGGCAGCGGCGGGGTTGAGGCGAGGGCTGCCCGGGCCCGCGTCGGCCGGTCCAGGGCATCAGCGAGACCGGACTCCTTCATCCGCAGGTAGAAGGTGGACCGAGAGGGCAGCAGGGCCGCCACGGCAGCCGGATCGCCGAGTTCCTTGCCGTAGCGGGCGTGCAGGAGATCCTCGACCTCTTCGCGGATCACGTCGATGGTCACGTCCGACGCGTGTGCACGCCGGGCCACCACCTCCTGCATGGCCGTCAGACACCGCGGGTCGGTGAAGCCCCCCGGCCGTCCCTCACGCGGCCGAGGCAGCAGGACGACCGGGTTCTCCCCGGCCGCTTTCCACTTGCGCCGCTTGGCGGCGAGGGTATGGGCGGAATAGGGGACGCCTTCGGTAGCCAGCCGCGCAGCCATCGCGGCACACCGCTGAGCCAACGTCGTTTCCGGCCCGAATCCCCGCGCATGCTCGCTGCCGCCCGGCGCCAGACCGGTATCGATCTCCACCATGCGCGCCTGCCACAGCGCGGCCTCCTCCTCCCGGCCCTCCTGACGCCCCCACCCGTTAAGAGCCGCCCCGTCCGTGTCCGGTGCCCCGCCGCCGCTGAGGACAGCGAAGTCGTCCGAGCCCACCAGCCACCGGTACGACACCGCACGCGGTGCCTCCTCGCTGTCCTGCGGCAGCAGTGTGACCTGTGACCCCTGCCATGCCACCACCTCCCACTCGCGCTCTTGCCAGCGCACCCGCGCCCCGATGGACAGCGACCCCGCAAGTCGGCCCTCACCCGATCCCGCCATGCGCCCCCCTGTTCAGTCCTCAGGCCGCCCAAGCTGCGGCATCGGGCAGCAGCGGCTGTGCGATGTCGAACAGCAGCCGCCGCTGCCAGAGCATCCGGTAGGCGAGGTCCAGCCCTGTCAGCTCGTCCAGCCCGCTCGCCGCCACCCCTGCCCGCAGGCCCGTCGGCTGCCTGAACGCCTCCAGCAGCGCCCGCCCTTGGTCCTCCTCGTCGCCCGCGGGAAACCGGTAGCCAGCCAGCCAACCGAGATTGCGTACGCGCAGCCCCGACACCTCACGCACCTGCCGCACCCGCCATCCGGCCGCCTGCGCCACCTCCTGAAGCACCTCGAGTCTCACCGCGGGCAGGCTCTCCTGCCGGGGCGGCTTCAGTGCCAGCACCTCACGCTCGCCCTCGGCCGTGCGCGCCACGAAGTCGGGGCGCCAGCGGCGAAGGCGGCCTCCCGCCCGCCACCGCAGTTCCACCGGGCCAGCGCTGAACGCCGCCCAGGCCGGCTCGAAGTCCAGCTCTATCGCCAGCCGCCACTGCCGCAGGCTGCCGCACACCACGGTCTGCTCCCGCGTCGCCACCGGCCAGTAGGTGATGATGCCCTTGCGGCCCCGGTAGGGCACCGGCTCGCTCACCGGCCCGAACTCCTCCAGTGCCACGTCCCGAAGCCCGGCCGCGCTGCACAGGCGCACTGGTCCGTACGGCTCGCGGTACAGAGCCACGACGCCCTGCCCCGCTTTCGGCACGGCCTCGCCTTCCATCAGGCCACCGGGGCCCTCCTCCGCATTCATGCCGCACATCCCTTGCCGTGCCGCCGCAGGGTCCCGCATACCTGTCCAGTCGGCAGCCCCTTCGGGCCCAGTCCCTGACCTGCACCGGCCAGCCCACGAAACCGCCCGCCGTCGACTGCCCCCGCACGGGCACGGGCTGGCGGGAGCCGGACAGCCAAGCTCCCGTCACCTGTTCACCCGCCCCTGCCTCTTTCGGCGATGACTGCTGCCGCAGCCCGGCATGCCCATGCTGCTCCGCTTCGCGCCGCGAGAACTTTCCCGCCCGCCGGATACACCTGAAAGGGTGAACAAGGCGGCGACAATGAAGGGTCACCGGGCGGTGCCCGGTCGGCATCCTGCGCGGCGGCTCGGCTGCTGAACTCGCCTGCCACGAAGCCGACTTCGGCTCGCTGGACGGTTTCTGCGCCGATCAGGAGTGCTCAGGCAGCTCCCATCGCACCTCGTCACCGTCGTGATGGAGGCGCCAGGCGGTCACGAGACGGGCGCGGATCAACTGGTCGAGGAGGTCCTCCAGCTGCTGAGGGGACTGCCCGCACTGGCGGGCGAGAGCATCGAGCTCACCCCCGCCCGCCCTGGCGGTGCTGTGGGCGGCCAGGGCCAGTGCGGCCAGCCGCAGAGCGGAGGGCAGGGCGGCCGAGAGAGCCAGCGGGGCGGGGCGCAGCGCCCATTGGGCGGCGCGGACGCGCGCGGTGCGTTCGGGAGTCTGGTGGAGGACGGCGGCATCGAGCAACTGCGCCTGGACGGGAGAGCATCTTCGTCCGGAGCGGTGCAGCCAGCCGGCGTGTTCCAGCTCCAGCCACAGTTCTACGCGGCCGTGCAGCCGCATGCCGCGCAGGAAGCCGTGGGGCAGGCGGATCCGCCCGTGGTGGTCAGCGCGCAGCGCGCACTGCAGGGCGAGCAGCCGGGACGCGGGGGAGGAGAAGCGCGGCAGCGCTGTGGCGAGGTAGGTGAGCATTTCGCGTACGCGTTGCTGCTCTGCCGGGCCGAAGGGCGGTGCGATGCGCGCAGAGCGCGACGTGCTGGAGTGCGGCTGGGCGCGGTCGGCGCGGAGCAGGGTGGGCGGCACGACGGCGGTGCGGCTCATCGCCGCCGCGCAGGCGGCGCAGGCATCGGCCAGCCGCCAGGTACGGCCGCCGCTGTCGCAGGTCAGGGCGAGCAGAACGGGCCCCGCGCAGCCGCGGTGGCGGGGGTGCCAGCGGCAGCCCAGCGCCCGGCACTGGCAGGTGCGCAGATGCCCGGGCAGCGCGTCGGCGCGGGCGTGGCGGGCCAGATGAGTGAGGGCGACTGAACGTGCGGAGACGGCCTGCAGGACGGGGCTGTGCGCGCAGCGGGGGCAGGCCAGGGCCGGTCCGCCCGTCTGCGGGCGCAGGTGCACTGTCCAGATGCGCTGCACCGTGGCGTGTGTGCTGGCAAGCCGCATCGGCTCGTTGTCCCTCCGCTCTGGTCTGCGCCGGCGTCGTTGCGGTGGTCTCCCGGGACGCGTACGGGAGCCGCCCGCACCGTAGTGCAGATTCCTGCACTCGCGCAGAAGCGGGTGCCCGGTGCGCTCACCTGCACTGATAGTGCAGAAATCCGCACTGACAGGGCAGGTGTCTGCACCGTCGGATGGTGGGGTGACGATCTTGCCGCCCGACCCGGACCGCGACGCCCTGCGTGTGACGCTGGCACGGTTGAGGAATGAGCGCGGGTGGACCTTCGATGAACTCGCCGGCCGCAGCGGCCTGGCCCGGCGCACGCTGATCGACCTCGAACACGGCCGAGCCGCCGGCACCGTCACCACCTGGCATGCTCTCGCGCACGCCTTCGACGTCCCCATCGAGCAGCTGCTCGGCTCGCTCTGCGAAGGCCACACCCCGCCCGGATCCTTGGGCGCCTGACTCCGGTCGCGCCAGGCCTGCGGCGCGGCACAAATCACCCGAACCGGCGAGCACGCATAGAACGCACACTCGCTGAACCGCGTCACTGTTCGATACTGCTGGGCCGGCCGGGGGACTGTCCGCCCGCCGGCCCCGGCCCCGGCCCGCCTCGCCTGGCACGGTCTCGCCATGCGCCCCAACACCGCCCCCACCGGCTGCCACTGGGACGGCAGCCCCCGCACCGCACCGGTGCGCCGTTCGCTGCGGGTGGCCGCCACCAGCCCCAGCCGCCTGCTGCGCGCCGGCCAGAGCAGCCGCTGCCACCAATGCGGCAACCGCATCGACCTCTACCCGCGTACGGACGGTCGGCCCATCGCCCTGCATCCCGCCGAACTCGCCACCGCCCAGGTCCCCGCGCCCTGCCGCTGGCACCTGAGCTCCGGCATCGCCCACCCGCACGACGACGGCCGTACCTGGTGCCGCATTCCGCACGCCGTGCTCTGCCCGCAGCGCACCCCCGTCTGCCGGATCAACCGGCCTCTTGAGTCCGTGCGCCGCCAACTCGCTGTACGGACCCGTCGCCTGATCGACACCGGCGCCTTCATGCTCACGGCTTGCCCCACCACAACAGCGCCCACCGACACCGCCTGCCCCGACCGTCCGGTCGTACGGATGCTGCTGTGCCTCTACCTCGCCGACGGCCCCGTGGAGGCCGTCCGCTGCGTAGCCCAGACGAACCACCGCCACCGCTGCCCCCGCCCCGTCCTCGCCCCGGACGGCCCGGCCGGATCCTGGGGCCTGCTGCCTGTCGGCCCCCGGCGCGGCCAACTTGCCCTGCCCGAACAGACGGTGGCCGTCTACGACCTCAGCCGGCTGCCTCACGCCGAACAACGGCGCTGGCGCATCCAGCGCTGCTCCGCGCACGCCGTGCCCCACGGCACCGCCGATCTGGCACTGGCCGGATGGCAGGTCTTTGATCCCGTTCTGCACGCCGAGCACCTGCGTACCGATCTGCTCTGTCCACCGGCACACGACAGCAGAGAGCGATGACGATGCCGCACCACGCCCTGGAAGTCGTCCTGACCCGCCCTGTGAGCTCAGCCGAACTCCGCGAAGCCGTCCACGTGCTGCCGCTCGCCACCAACCACGACACCACCCGCCTCATGACCCTCGTACGCGCCAAAAGCCCCGGCCGCGCCGCGCACCGGCTGCGCCAACGCCTCGCCGCACGGCTTCCCGTGGACGTGATCACCACCCACTACCCGGACACCGCAGGGCAGGTCCTGCTCAACCTCGCCTTCCCGCCCGCCGTTCATGCCACGATCCGCCAGGCTGCCCATGGAGCGGGGCAGAGCCCGGAACTCTTCGTGAAGCTGGCCCTGCACCGGGTGCTCGCCCAGCACGCCAGCGATGAGTCCGACCGCCTCGACCGTGCCGTGCAGCAACTGCTCGCCAGTACCACGCCTGCACACCTTCTGGCAGCCGTCGGCCACGTCCTGACCCGCACCCCCGGAGCAGCCCCTGCATGAACCCGACCGACGAACAGACCGCCGCGGCCGACGCCTTCCACGCCGGGCAGCACCTTGCCCTGCAGGCTGGCGCCGGCACGGGCAAGACCACGACCCTGGCCCTGCTCGCCCGCACCACGAAACGTCGCGGCCGCTACCTCGCCTACAACCGGGCCATCGCCCAGGACGCCCGCACCCGCTTCCCCGACACCGTCCAGTGCAAAACCGCCCACGCCCTGGCCTACGCGGCCGTCGGCCACCGCTACACCCACCGTCTGAACGCACCCCGCCGCCCCGCCTGGCAGACCGGACAGATGCTCGGCATCACCAAAGCCGTCCGTATCGGCGACCGCAAGGTGACGCAACGAGCCCTCTCCAACGCCACCCTGCGCACCGTCGCCCGCTTCTGCCACACCGCCGACGAGGCCATCACCCCCCATCACGTGCCCCGACTCCGAGGACTGGAAGACACCGACCTCCACACCCAACTCGCCGCCCACATCGTGCCATTCGCCCACAAGGCGTGGACCGACCTGCAGCACCCCGCCGACGGCGCCGTCCGCTTCGACCACGACCACTACCTGAAGATCTGGGCCCTGACCCGGCCGCGCATCCAGGCCGACTTCCTGCTGCTGGACGAAGCCCAGGACACCAACCCCGTCGTCGAACAGATCTTCCTCGCCCAGCGCGACCACGCTCAGCTGGTCATGGTCGGCGACTCCGCCCAGGCCATCTACCACTGGCGCGGCGCCAAGGACATCATGACCGGCTTCGACGGCACCCAGCTCGCCTTGTCCCAGTCCTTCCGCTTCGGCCCCGACCTCGCCGCCGAAGCCAACCGCTGGCTGCACCTGGCCGACGCGCCGATCCGCCTCACCGGCACCCCCGCCGTACCCACCGAACTCGGCCTCGTCACCCAGCCGGACGCCGTCCTGTGCCGCACCAACGTCGGCGCCATGGCCCAGGTCATGGCCCACATGGCAGCGGGACGCCACGTCGCCCTGGCTGGGGGAGGGGACAGCCTGCACGCCCTGGCCCTCGCGGCCCGCGACCTCAAAGAAGGCCGCCGCACCCATCATCCCGAACTGCTTCTCTTTCCCTGCTGGGGCGACCTGCAGGACTACGCCGCCCACGACCCCGCCGGCCGCGACCTGCAGCCCCTGGTCAACCTCGTCGACACCCACGGCACCGACGCCATCCTTGCCGCCATCACCCACCTCGCCCCCGAACCGCACGCGCACGTCACCGTCTCCACCGCCCACAAGGCCAAGGGACGCGAATGGCCCAGCGTCCTCATCGCCGACGACTTCGCCCGCTCCCCGAACGACACCGCCGACGACCCGGCAGGAAGCACACCGGCGCCCGCTCCCGACCCCGTCGACGACGCCGAAGCCCGCCTTGCCTACGTCGCCGTCACCCGCACCCGCCGACGCCTTGACCTGGGAGGCCTGTCCTGGATCGACGAGCATCCGGAAGGAGTCCTGGCCAGTTCTCGGTCGCTGCAGTGATCACGCCCTGCGGGCTCTAGCGGTCGGTGGTTCGCCTGGAGGAGTGCAGGGTGGAGCGGCGGGCGCGACAGCTACAGGCGGGACGCAGGACCGCACCGACCCAGGATGGTTCAGGTGCGGTATCCGCGGTCGAAGTCGGCTTCCCGCCGACGCTCTTCCTCTTCGAGGACGTCGAGGCTGTGCAGGGCGTCAGCGGCGAAAGCGCGGACAGCAGCGGTCGGGTCTGTGAGCAGCGGGGACAATGCCTCCCGGCGAGGCTGAAGTGCATCAGGAAGATCGGTTGTCATACCGGGCAGGACGACACCCGCCAGCAAGGCGTCTTTAGTGGCTGCATCGACGCCTGCGGACAGAAGCACCGAGATGATCTCTGCCCACAGCGGATCCTGCCATGAGTGCTGGACGGCGGCCGCGGCCTGCCGACGCTGGGCTGGTGCCCCGGACGCCCACTGCCGCAGGATGTCGGCCCAGGCCGTCGTTCCGTCGCCGAGCACCGTCACAACCCCAGCGGCCGTCAGATCGACACGGGCACTGACTCCCGCCGCAGCGCGGGCTTCGTCCATCCTCCGTTGGAAGGCGATGACGAGCCGTTCGCGCGCCGACGGAGGGAGCTTCTCAAGTGACCGCTTCCAGGCGAGCGGGAGGCCGGATCTGCCGTCGGCGGCCAGCAGTTGCTCGGCTGCGACGGCGGCGAACTCCTCCGGCAGAGAGGAGGCGATCTCGGCGGCGCCGTAGGCCGTGTCCTCGTCGAAGTCGACGGTCGCGGCGATCTGATCGGACTCGCTGAACCGACGGCGCAGCCCATCCGCGTACTTCGCGGCGACGGCGGTGTCGATGTGAAGGCTGCTTTTGCGCGCCTCCTGGAGCAAAAAACCGATCACCTCGAGCGTGGTGGGAAGAGCTGGGGCAGGGCACTGCTCCGCGAGCAAGGCAAGGACGGCCATGCGTTGGGCGAGCGGCTGATTGCACGCGACCAAATGCCACGTCAGGTTCCCCGCCAAGCGGGCCGCGCCCTCGCCCCCTGCCGCCGAGGCAGCGGAGGCGGCCTGCAGGAGCAAGTCGAACAGGCGGGGCTCGCGCGCTGGGTGCTCGTGGGCGAAGGACAGCGCCGCAGCGGCCAGACGCGGATCGCCCACCCGTTCCTCCATCCAGGACCACACGGCATCGGGGTGACGCTGTGCGAGTCCCGCCAGCAGAGCATCTTCGCCGGCCATCGGCGCCTGGGCTATCCGCTCGAACGCCGGCTGGGGATCCGGGGCCGAAGCTCCGACCGTCCGAGTGAAGGCAGGAAGCGCGCTGACTGCTACGCCCGTGACATTCGGGCCGGTCTCCTCCAGCAGCCGGAGCGCCTCCGGTAGATCCATCTCGCTGCCCAGTTGCTGTGCGGCGCGCTGCTGGTCTTCGAGCGCCTCACGCCAGGGAGCGCGGCTGCGCAGCGGCTGCAGCACAAGGAGACGGCGAAGTTGGGTGTCCGTGAGTGCCACGGCTGCCACCGCATCCCCGGCTTCGGCCGCTTCGGCAAGGGAATGGGGCCGTGGATCAGGTCCCAGCACAGCCTGGGCTGCGCTGCGCCTCACCGCCAAAGGAAGCGAGTTCCACCGCGCGGCGATCTGTTCAGTGAACTCTCCCGCCGCGATGTCCAATACGGCGACCGCATGGCTGGCCATGGGCACGCCGGAGAACGCCATCGGCCGCGCTCCTTCGCCACGCAACTGACCGGGCAGGGAGACGAGCGTGTGCAGTACGGGCAAGCCTTCACCACTGCGCATTGTGGGTTCGTCCAGCAGTGGGGCGAGCAGCGTGAGGGCCTCGCGCAGCAGGGTGAGGGTTTCGGGGCGATCGGGCAGCACAGCGGCGTGCAGGGAGATGGTGCTCGCTGACTCGGGTGTGCCGCCAGTGCTCTCCACGGTCAGGCGTAGCAGCGGCTGGAGGGCTCCCACAAGCACGCGCGCCAGGCTGAGGGGGCCACGGATGGCGCTCTCCCCGGCGTCCAGCTCCTGCGGAGGGTAGGCAGCCCGGTCCCGGTGCCACCGGGCGATGACCCGCAGGACCTCGCGACGCCGCTCGAACAGTGCGTCAATTTGCTGCGGCAGGGCGTTGGCCGGCGCGGAGCACCACTGCCCGATGGCACGCAGAACCCCCTCGCGCCGGTCAGAGATTTCCACGTGGAGGGCCGGTTCCATCAACCAGGCCACATCGAGCAGCAGGCTGACCGGACTGGGTACCGCATCGAGCCCGATGCGGTGGGCGAGCTGAGCGAACCGCTCGCCCAAGTGCTGCAGACCGTACCGGTAGTGGGCAACCGGGTCTCCGCCGTCCAGCAAGCGGGGTGCAGGATTTGGCGGCCACCGCTTCACCAGCGTCTCGTGCAGGTCCGCGAAGATAGTGGGGGCGGCCACGGCCACTTCACCGGCCAGGCCGACCACAGCCGCCCACTCGCCCAGATGCGCCTCGGACGGCAGCAGTGCGCGGACAGCCGCAGCCAGCCGAGCACCTACGACATGGTCTGCCCGGTCGTGTGCTGCCTGGGCCAGGACGTTCAGTTGAGGACCGAGTCGTGACGCCTCGAATTCCAGGTTCCGGCCAGCGGACGTGGGCTGCCCGTTCAGCTCGAGCTCGGCCATTCCCGCCACCGCTTGCAGCACCCGGTCCACGTCCAGCCGGACCCGGGCGTGAGGATCGAGCGCGTCGGCGAGGAGAACCGGGGCAAGCAGGGCAGGGCGCACCGAGTACGGCGAAGAATCGGCCAGCCCGGCATCGGCCAGCTCATCCAGCAGGACGGACAACCGGTGCGGCTCCGGCGGAAGCGTCGACACCGCACCAGCCAGCAAGGCGAGATCCTCCCCACTGGTGACCGTGCCCAGCACCGCCAGCGCCACCGCCGCGGCCCGGTGCTCCTGCGCGGGGTCGTCGGCCGGCAGACGCCTCCCGACGGTGACCCGCAGCAGATCGGCCGCGCTCGGCCAGTCGAACCGGTTTGCGGCAAGCCCCGCTTCACAGGCTGCATGAGCGATGAGCGGGTTGCCCTGAGCCAGATTGATGACGGTTTCACGGAAGGCCGGATTTAGGATTCCCCGCCCGGTGACAAGCGCGTCGATGCCTCCTCTGTCCAGGGAACGAAGCGGGACGACAGCACCGCCCCAGCGTTCGATGTTCCAGCGCTGCAGCACCCCCAGGTGACGGCCGGGCCGCATCGTCAGGACAAGACGCACGCGGTCGAAACGGCCGTCGTGCAGGAGCGCGGGAAGACCGCTCAGATCCGGGGCGCGGTCGGCATCGTCAATGAGAACAACCAGGGGAGCATCGACCGGTGCTTCCGTGAACGCGCCGGCATCCAACGACACGCCCGTGGGCGCGACGAGCACCGCCGACACCGACTTCGACGCCTCGATCGCCAGACGGGTTTTTCCGACCCCGCCCGCACCCTCCACCACCACGACCCGCGCTGCCGGATTCGTGTCAGCCAATGCCGCTCTGAGCGCCTGCATCTCCGCCTTGCGTCCCACCAAGGGCGCGGTCATCCCTGGCACCGACACGGACAGGGCGTCGATGTACTGCGCCCACGTCGACAGCCTGCGCGGAGCCCGCGGACGCACACCGAGCTCGAGCTCGGCCACCCACCGCAAGCTGTCTGTCTCCAGTTCGGTGACCAGCTCCGCCAGAGTGACGATTTCTACCTCAACGCCGTACTCCTTGCGTGCTTTCTGTCTCCACTTTTCCTTGGTGATCTCGTTGGTCGAGCGGTTCATCACGTAGATCGCTTTGGCCCGTCGGCTGTGCTTGGCGTTCTTCACCAGCTCGGACTTCAGCTTGTCGGTCCACCGCTGCTGCAGACTCGCCCACAGCACCACTTGGTCGTCCTCGCCGAACAAGGGACGGCCGAACGCATCCCGGCCCAGATCCCCCGTGGAGCTGGTGATCCGCAGTTGCGGAAAACGGACCCGCAGCACATGCAGCGCCACCCGCTCGAAGACCTGATCGTTCTCGAGCTCCTGCAGAGCGGCTCTCGCAGTCTCGTACACGGGTGACTCCGCAAACGTGAGAGGACTGTAGGCACGGTCACCTCTGCCGCACCGCAACTTCATCATCGCGCCACAACGGCACAGGCGTAACCCGGGCGCCAAGCTGTGCACCATGCGGACAGCCACCCAGCATCAGCCCGGGTGACGCACCGGAAGCCCTGTCACCTGCCGCATGCGGAACGGTCCCACCGGCCGTCCTCTGTCCACAGACGGCCCCGGGCAGACTCCTGACGTCATGAACACCAGCTCGCCGGGCATCGCCCGGAACAACAGGAAGGCGCCGCGCTGCGAGCGCCACGACGCCTTCCTCCACCCGGAAGAGCAGGCCGAGTCCGCCGCGCGGTTCCCGGCAGGCCACCAGGCGCAGATGGCATTCCTTCTGGCCGCCTACGTCGGCAACGCCGCTGTGGTCGCTGCGCTCTTGGGCACCCGCGCGCGTACGGTGCACCGTCACTGCCGTGGGTGGCCGCTACCTCCCGGGCCCCGGCTGCGCCGGGCCCTGCGCCGCCGTGTCCTGGACCTCGTGTGCCCTGTGGCGGTCGCCGATTCGGTGAGCAGATCCTTGAGTGCTGACGTGCGGTTTGCTCAGTTCGGAGAGCGGATCGCACAAGAGTTGACCGATGGTCAGTGCCTCCAGTTCACCTGCTGAGTGCTTGAGACCTGCGGGTTTGTGAGGGTGCTGACCGGATTGCTCACCAAGAGCGTTGACTGCTCAGCGTGCGGGAGCCGTCGGTTGTGGTGGTCAAAGAACCGGTTTGATGCCCAGTAGTTGCTGGTTCCGCTGAGGTGAGTTCAACTCCCCTTGCATCGGCGGTAGTTCGGGCTGCAGAGGATCAGTCTGGCGGTGGAGTAGTCCGGACGGGCGGCGACAGCCGCGCACAAGCGTGTGACGCGGCTGGTTTTCGCCGACGGGGAAGGCGAGCGGCCCGACCCGTGGCGCCCTCAGCGTCCTCGTCGGCGAGGTTGTCGTGCTCGCCCTTGCTTCCGGTGCCACCGCTATGCCCAGTGAGCGGCCACGCCGAGCCCCTGCGGTCGTTGGTTCTGCTTGGGCGGCTCCAACGACCTTTGGATGACGGGGCGTTCGTGTAGGCCGGTCGCCTGGGTTGAGTCAGTGCGCCGGCCCCCGGTCGCCGAGGCGGCCAGTAGCACACCAAGAGTGGGCCTCCCGCTGGGACCGATGTCCTGCAGGCGGCGTTGGTGTCGGCCCGGCGGGGACGGGCCTTGAGCAGCGTCTTCGGGGCGGGGGTGGCCGACGACTCCGTTCAACGGACGTGTCCCTCGGGTTTTGGTGCAAGCTACAGGCGGTGGTAGACCACCATGACGACTTTGCAGGGGGGTAGAACCGGTATGGCCGGCAAGAAGATGATCATTGGCATGGTGATGGCGCTGGGGACGGTCGGCGCCTGCACGGCTCACGGGTCCGCTCCGGACAGCAGCAAGCACCCGGTCATAAAGGCGAGATCGAAGGCGAGCAAGGCGGCGAGCGCATCACGTGCTGGAACCAGCCTGCGCTTCAGCGGAGACATCCAGGGGACCGCTCGCGGAGCGCTGAAGGTACGCCACGGCAAGGACGGGGCCCACTACGACTACACCGTGCCCGAAGGCGCCACGCAGTGCGTGATGCCCGCCGATGACGGCTTTTGGCAGGCGCAGTTCACGGTACGCGTGAGCGACATCGACTGGGAGATCTCCATCGGTAACGGTGCTTCCTTCGGTTCGCCGAAGCCGGGCAAGCACCTTGCGGTGTACGACGCCGACACGCAGGGCGAGCCGAACGTGCTGACCTTCGACGTCGCCTCGGACAAGGCTCCGAGCAGCGTCGTGCTCGGCGGCGGGGCGGGGAAGTTCCGGTACGTCTACTACCTCCCTGATGACCGCAACAAGGGCAAGGCGTTGGTCACGATCGACCACGGACTGACCTCCGGCACCCTGGACGCCTGGCTTGCTCCCTGGGAGCAGGAGAACGACCAGGAGAAGCCCCTGTTCCACATCACCGGCCACTGGGCCTGCAACGGCTAGACGGATGGCCTCAACGCCCACGAATCTCACGCGAAGACGCCTCCCGCTGCCTACCCAGCGGGGCGACGAAAGCGCCAGCCCCGCCCCGGAGGGGCGTCTCGTTCCCGGACCCTCATGTCTTCGTCCGCGCCCACCAAGAGCGCACGTGATGAACTGTGTTGCCCTGCCGGTGGTGATCAAGCCCGACGGGTTCGGCGATCAGCCGGTCCGGGAGCCCGCATCCGGGTTCCGGGACCGGCCGATGGTGCCGCGGTCAGACGTCCGACGGCGGCATGAGCAGGCGTACATCGCCGGCCCTGCCGTTCTTGATCACGAACTCGACCTGTTCCCCGGGTTTCGGCGCCCGCGAGAAGACCTTGAAATCCTGGCAGTGAACCGGGACTTCGCGGCCTCGGGTCACGGCGATATAGCCCATGCCCTCGCGAGAGTCGAACCACTTGATGCGGCCCCTCAGCACAGGCTCACCCGGTGAGCCGGCCTGGGCCGGTTCGGAGCCCTGCTGCTCGTTGTCCCGCTGCCGCTCGGGGCGGGGCATCACCCGTGCCCTCTGGATCACCTGGTTGAGGCCATCGCCCAGGCTGATCACGTTATGCAGGGAGTCCACTGCGGAGTCGGACACGGCCGCGACGTACTTGTCGAAAGCCTGATCCTGCAGCTCGTCCTTGTCGAGGTCGTCCCACGGAGTGCTCATTCGTCACCCCCCATGAACCAGTCGCGATTGTCGTTGAGGGCTTCCTTGAGCCTTTTGCGTGCCAGGTGCAGGTTCGAGCGGACACGGCCGGCGTCGACACGGAGCAGATCCGAGATCTCCGAAATGCTGAAACCGTCGTAGCTCCAGGCCATGACTTCACGCTGCCGGTCAGGCAACTTTGCGATGGCATCGATGACATCCTTCTCCTCGTCGAGGAGCTTGAGCTGGTCGAAGGACGGGAAGTAGAACCATTCCGCTTCGGTGGCCCGCCGGACGTCCTCGCTCGAACGCTGCTGCTGCGCCCGGTAGTTGCGCAGTGCGGTGGCCCGCACGTACTTCGCCGGGTAGTCGATGCTGTCCCACCGCTGGAACGTCTCCGCGAAGGCGTTCTGGGTCGCGTCCCATGCGTCATCCCACGTCGCACCGTTCTTGTACACGAACAGGACGATGAGCCTGACCTCTGAGGCGTAGAAGTTGGTGAAGCTCGACTGGCTGGCCCACCTGTCCGCAGAGGGGTCCGGGTCGTCGGGCGTTTTCATGTCCAAGGCGCGCTCCTTGCGGGTACCAGTCCCTGGGCTTGATGCTGCCCCGGGGCGGCAGGCCAGGAGCACACCAAGGAGTTTCCCTCTCCGGCACCGGACCAGGTGATCACACCCCCATCGGGAAGCAGGGGAATGACCGCCCGAAGGAGGTCCTGGCGTGATCGTGCTTCCCGCCCGCTGATCCAGGCCCGGAGGAGGACGCCTGGGTACGGGTAGAAATATCGCAGAGCCAAGAGCATTGCGCTCAGCCCCACCACGGCCGGTTCGGCCATCGGAACCTCCTCGCTACGAGACCGGGTTGTCAGGCGCAGTCACTAAGTAAGAGCGAGACGATCACCGATTCATCAAATAGCTGCCCCGTGAACCCATTTCATGGGGCCGCGGCGCGGCGGAGGCGTGACCCGTCTGCGAAGCCGACCGTGGCCGTCGTGCCGTGGACGATCAGCGATCATCCAGTTCGGGTGCGAGCCTGCCTGGCCACGCCCGTCGTGGTGCAGCGACACCGGGCCATCTCCTCGCTCACGCCGTCGGCAGCGGCAGCATCGGCGGGCTTCACGTCCTTTCTGGCTGCGCTCGGCGTGCCCATACCGCCCGGGGGCGGTACGGCGGTGGCTGTCGCGCCGAGCTTCCAGGTCAGGCAAGGCGTTCGACAGGCGGCCCGTCGCCCCCTTGACACAGGATTCGTGATTAGCGAATCATGAATCATGTCTCAAGAAGCCTTGGAGCGGCTGCGCGAGGTGTCCGTACCGGTGTTCGGCAACCGCTACCGGGCGGAGCTGATGCTGGCGCTCGCCTCGGCGGACGGGCACGGAGTGTGTCTGGGCGATCTCGCGGTGGCCCGTCAGGTGCCGGCGAGTGTCTACCAGGCGCCGATGCGGGCTCTGGTGGAGGCGGGCCTGGCCCGGAAGCTGCCGCGGGTCGCGGGGGAGAGGCGCCGCTGGTACCGGCGCAGTGACAACGACGCGCTCTGGCAGTGTCTTGAAGGCCTGTTGAGCTGTTTGGCACAAGCACCCGTACCCATACGGGTTGGATAGACGACGGGGCCGCCGCGTGCGGCCGAGGCCCGGTGAGGCAGGGTGGAGGCCATGGCGACCTTGGCGAACTCCGTGATCGACCGTTCCGTACGGACGGCATCCGCCGCTCTGCTGGAGACGGGCGCGCAGACCCAGGTTGCATCCCTGCAGGGCGTGGAGGCCCTGTTCTTCTACCGGCCGGATGTGGCCGAGCACGCCCGGCGCCGGCAGGCCGCTGCCACCCGCCTTGACCGGATGGCGGCGCTGGAGACCCTCCTGGACCTCCCGGTGGACGCCCCCGTTCCGCTCGCCACCCTCGATGCCGACCAGCGGCGCGCCGTGCGGGCCCTGCCCGCAGGGTGCGTGGACCGTGATCGCACGTCGGTGACCCGGCGCGCGGTGCGCCCGGTACATGTCGACCTGGCGGTCGTCCGGGCCTCCGGATGGCGCCAGGGGCTGCACGATGCCGGCCGGTTCGCTCCGTTCTGCCGCCGCGCCATGCTGCTCACCCGCCGCCCCGCGCACCTGGATGAGGCGCTGACCGAGGCCGACTTCTACGGCATCGGTGTCTTCCTCGCCGCCGGTGACGGCGTCGAGATGGTGCTGGAGCCGGCCCCGTACCGGCCGCTGCGCCACACCGCTGCCGCATGGTGTTTCATGGAGGAGCTGTATCAGCTCCTGCGGTAGTCATTTGCGTCCGCCCGCGCCGATGCCGCCTCATCGGCCGGGGCGGCCAGCGCCCACCGCTTGAGCTGCGGGGGCACCTTGAACCCGTTGGGCTGCAGCAGCTGCGCGTTCAGCAGTGGATACCGGTCGACGGCCGCCAGGCAGCGCTCGTGCCACCACTGCTGGCGCGCACGGCCGGACGGCAGGGCGGTCAGGGTGCGCAGCCACTCCATCAGGACCGCCACGTTGTGCGCGGCCGCCCGCGTCTGCCGGTCGCCCGCGTTGCTGGCGAACGAATCCAGCGCCCGCACCCCCTCGCACACCGCGCAGCCGCAGACCGGTGCTGCGGCGCCGGCGAAGCGGTCGGCCAGCGTCTTGCCGAGGAAGAAGTGCATCAGCTCGGGAAACAGCACGTGCGGTGACGTCGAGAAGTTCTTGCTGGTCTTGGCCTTCTCGCCGGGGGCGACGATGTGCCGCAGCCGGCTGCCGGCGCCGAACGCCGTGAACGCCGCCCCCGCGGCCAGCGCGCCGAAAGCGGCCAGGTCGGTGCGCAACAGCGCGGCGCCCGGCACCTCGGCGACGATGCGCCGCAGATGGTCGACGGACCTGGGGTGACGGGCGAGCGGGTCCATCTGCCCTCCCAGCATGAGGGCCTTGGGCCCGGGCACCAGCCGCAGGCAGGCGATCAGCTGCCGCACCGAGTCCTCCTCCCGCAGCCAGCCCACGTCGACGGGCGCGGCGAAGACGACCTGCGGATCGTCCAGTGCGGCCACCTGGCGCACCGCCGCCTTGAGCGCCTCGGAGTCCTCCGCGTGGAGGTATCCGGTCGGGCTCATCGGCGCGGTGACGCCTACGGCCCGCTGCTCCGCCAGCGACACGGCCAGCGGATCGTCGAAGGCGAACGTGTCCTCGCAGGCGTTGGGGAAAGGCTCATCCCCGCTCGCCGCCCGCACCTCGTACACGGCCGGGTCCACCAGCAGCGGTCCGCCGAACTGCTCGGCACCGCGCAGCTTCCTGGCCTGCTGCAGGGCGTTGGGGCCGCACAGCACCAGCCCGCTGCGGCCCGCGTCGAGCTGCGGGCGGAAGTAGCCGACGCGGGCCGGGCTCACGTGCAGCAGCAGACGGCCCTGCAGCACGCGCAGCGCACCGGTCAAAACCTGGGGTACGTCGGGCGGCTCGGTAAGATCCGAGCGGGGACGCGGCAG
The DNA here is from genome assembly GCF_044457745.1 of Streptomyces sp. NPDC050534. Taxonomy (NCBI): domain Bacteria; kingdom Bacillati; phylum Actinomycetota; class Actinomycetes; order Kitasatosporales; family Streptomycetaceae; genus Streptomyces; species Streptomyces sp. NPDC050534. Next base: position 65,764 of record NZ_JBITHF010000021.1, on the reverse strand, counting down.
CGGAGCAGACGGGTCGATCATGGCCTCACCTTCGAAGCGGCATGGGATAACGAGCGGTCGCCTGCCACGTACAGGCGCTCAAAGTCCCCGGGCAGCAGGCGGGCACAGGCCGCCGCCCGGTCGATGTCCAGCCCGCGCTCCGACAACAGGGTGTCGACCAGCGCGTCCACGCGCCGCGGCCGTTCCGGGGCGATGTCGACCGGCTCGGCGGTGCGGTAGCCGAGCGCCGACATCTCCACCACCACGGTGCGGTACTGCCAGTCGCTGAGAGCGTTCAGGTCGACCGCGCGCCGCAGCAGGGCACTCATGGACACCCGCCAGATCCGCTTGAGCTCCGCCAGCCGGGCCAGGTCCACCCCGCCGGTGAACGCCTGCCGGATGTCGGCCGCGGGCATCAGGAACTCCGAGGCGAAGGCGTCGGCCTGCTTCTCCTGCTCTCCCGCGGTGCCGGGTTCGCAGTGCATCACCAGATGCCCCAGCTCGTGCGCGACGCTGAAGCGGCAACGGTCGCCCGGAGCACGGTCGTTGACCAGCATCAGCGGCATCTGGCGGCCGTCCCACTGACTGACCGCGTCCAGCAGCCTGCTGCCCAGGTCGCGCACCACGACCCAGGCACCCGCCGTCTCAAGGGAACCGATCACATCGGCCACTGGTCCCGCGGGCAGTCCCCACTCCCGGCGCACCTGGCGCGCCGCGTCCCGGGCGGTCGTGAGATCGTCCAGGACCACCCGCGGGACCCGGTGCCCGTCCTCCGCAAGGGCGGCGGCACCCGCCATCCCCGACACCTGCAGCCGCACCAGGGCGAGTTGGGCGTGAATGCGGCGCAGTGCCGGCGCGGACAGCGAGGCCCGCTTGCGGTGATGGATCAGCCCCACGCCCACGCCGCTCACCTGCGGATCCACGCACAGCAGCTCCGAGGGATAGCCGAGGGCGGCGGCGTACAGCACCAGCCGGTCCTCGCCGACCGACAGCCGTCCCGACTCCGCCCGGCTGACGTAACCCTGGGAGACGACGGCCGCCCCGTCCGACGCCTTGGTCATGGCATCGGCGACCCCGGTCTGCGTCATCCCCCGCGACTCGCGCGCAAGCGCGAGCATCCCGGGATGCGCCTGCAGGTCACCGGACGTCACCACACCACACCACCTCAGATCAGACCTCAGAACATTAACACGGAATATTCCTGGGGTGATTCGGGAATGCCGTTGCGCCGGTCACACCAACTCCCGCCCCACGGCGTCCTCGTGACCGTGCGCACCACGCGCCCGCCCGCTCCATGACGTGCGGGACCCCCGGCGCAGCCCGGGCCCGCCTTCGGGCACCTGCACGTGGGCCACCGCCTGGATCACGCCCACGTGATCCAGGCGCTGACGGCCGCCGCAGCCGCGAGCGCGACCAGGACGACCCACCCAACGGGCACGCGGCGCAGCGGCATTCGCCGCCCCTGCCCGGCGACGCTGGCACTGGCCCTGCCACCGTGCTGCGCCAGCGCGACCGGCGCGTGCACCTCGACGGAGGCGTGGTCACCGGCATGGATGTTGATGCTCGGGAAGCCCTCCAGGACGTGCGCGACCTGGTCCGGCATCGGATCCTGCTGGCCGCGCGGCATCACGGCCTTCAGCTCGGCGACCAACTGGACGAGCCGTGTGCGGACTTGGTCCAGGACGCCCTCCAGCGCCGACACGTGCACGGACCAGTACAACCTGACCACCTGCCGGCCCGACTCCCCGACTCATCAGCGTGGCCAGGCCGGCCGCCATCGGCACACAGCGCCACCGTCCCGCCGCGATCAGCGACTCGACCTGGTGGACCCCCATGCCGAGGCGGAACTCGTCGCCGATCTCGTCCCGTGCGAACTCCGGCAGGTCGAAGAAGCCGACCTGGTGATGCCGGACGACGCCCAGCCCCGCGACGAAGTCCACCATCAAAGGAGCGGGAATCCATGCCTGATGGACGACGCCTTCGTTCCACGGTGCCGACCGCAGCCTTGTCCGCAAGTTCCACCCGGGGCTTCTCACGGTGCGTCCTGGAACCAGCCCTGCTGGTAGGCCCGCAGCGTGAATTGGAGGTGACCTGCACCTCGAGCTCGGCGGCGTCTCCGCAGCCCCGGCAACCTGTGGCGGTCCGAGCCTTACGCCGGTTCCCAGACCGCGCACTCCAAGGACGGCGTGCGTGGAGACGAAGCCTCCTGCCGTGATCATGTCTGCAGCTCCGGTGCCCGTGCTCGGTCCTGCACCAGTTTGGGGAACCGGCTCCGGCATCAACGGCCCAATGAGCGGCCATTGTTGACACCGCACGTCGTGGCGGAGGTCCGAGCGATAGGGTCGGCGTCGGTCTCATCCGCTATACCGTTCCTGCTCACGCCAGCGCGTCGAGCCAGTTATCGCCGGGTGGGGGGACGAAGAAGTAGCCGCCTCCGACGGTGAGGATGTATTTGGCCATGGCTTCGTCCTGCAGCCGCTTCTGCACGGCTTCGAAGCCTTGGGCGAGGTCGCGTTGGAAGCAGGAGAAGATCAGGCCTTGGTCGTCGGTGCTGCGATGGTAGTTGTAGCCGCGTCGAACCAGGGGTGGGGGATGGCGTCGGTCGGGTGTTGCTCGGCGGACGTGTGCGTCGAGCGGTGTGATCTTGCCCTGTGGGTCTGAGGCGAAGACCGCGCGCTCATCGGCGGGGGTGCCATCGAGCCAGCGCCCGTCTCTGCGGCGCCCGATGATGCGCTCTTGGTCGTGGGGTGTCTCCCGGTCCCAGAAACCGGTGGCGAGACGAATGATCCGGATCACCTGATAGCTTCCGCCCACTGTCCAGGCCGGCTCATCCTGGTCAGCTCTGACCACTGCTCGCTCGATAACGCCTGCCGGTGTGCCGGGATTGCCGTAACCCTCGGTGAAGTGGAAGGGGTTGCGGGCCAGCTCTCTGCCGTCCTGCGTGCGGTTTTCGGGACGTGTGCCGTTTATACGCCAGCGTATTCGCCACTGAGGCAACGCTCGTAGCGTCCGGTGCACGGCCTCTCGGAGGGTATGAGGTGACGTCGCGGTGATCTGCAACAGGAGATCACCGTTGGAATATGATGGATCCAGCACGTCGCCGGCGAACGACGGCATCGGCTTGAGACGACGTGGCCTCTCGGCTTTCGAGGGCAGCGCGCCGTCGCCCACTGCCAACCAGGCGGCGATTGGTCCGCCGTCGATCGCAGAAACTGCGCGGTGTGCGGCACGCAGGGCGCTGGCGTTGCCCTCTGTGGCCGCTTGATCCAGGGCTATGACCTGGGCATGAGGCAGCGGGGCTGCGCGCAGGGCAGGCGACTGGTTCGGGCGGGCGGCCGCGCTGCGTTGGACCGCCATACCCGCGGCGGCCAGGCCGCCGGTTCCCAGGGCAGCGACGGCGATCGTGCCGCCCACGACTCCCCGTCTGCTTGGCTGTCTCACCTGTTGGTTTCACGCCCCTTGGCCTCGGGGGAGAGTCGCGAGTCTTCTTCGAAGGACTGCAGCAGCTTGGCGGCGGCTTGCGCGACATCAGGGTCGACGGAAGAGGTCAGGCCCTCGAAGACGTGGTGTCCTGCCCTGACCGCTTCCTGCGCTGCTGCTTCCCATCCCACCTGCTGTGCGAGATGGATGTCTGTACCGGAGGAGAAGGCCTGCGAAGCGGCGCTCCACTGCCGTCCAATGAAGATTTTCCGCAGGAGTTCAAGGACGTCCGCCTTGCATAAGACGTGGGGGGCGCCAGCCAGCTCGACGAGAAAGGGGACGGTGGGCGCGGTCGCCTCCTGCACGACGAAGCCCAATTCACAGACAAGGTCACCGAGTTCGTCCACGGCCAGACGTGCCGTATCCCGGTCGGACCAGGCCGCCTTGGACAAGAGCGCGGGCACCGCGCGCGCCGATGCCCCTCCAGCAGCCTGCAGACGTGACCACTGCACACGCTGCAAATCTTTGAGGATGACACCCATGTCGTCACCCGCCTCCAAAGGTATCGGTGATGCCCAGCCGGCGCATGAGCTGCTGGCAGGCGGGGCATCCTGGGATGAGCCGCCTGTTGGCCGGGTTGTCGAACGGCTTGTGGACCATCGCGAGACTGCTGCTCCCCTTGATCCTTTCACCTGCATTGAGGGCATCAGTGATGCAACCGATCTCGGCGCAGCCACCGTGGTGGTCGAGCTGTCTGACGACCCTCCTGAGGACGAGCGGCAAATCCCCTAGTTCGGCGGGCGAACGGAATCGGCTGACGTTGAAGTACATGTTGCCGGATGGGGTCCACAGGACGCTGGTTGCACCGCTGTTGGACCCGGGGCCCATTCTGAGGAGGTCGGTGTAGACCCTCAAGGGGCAAACGAGCGGGTTGTCGTTGTGAACGAGGACTGCAGTGCCTGCCGCGAGGACGTAGTAGGTGTGCAGTTCGTCGACGGTGAGGTTGTAGACCGCGGTGCGCCTGACATGGTGCCGGGCAGCACTGATCTGGACCCAGGTGCCGGAGCTGGTCTGCAGCCATTGGCCTGCGACGAGGTCGCCGGCTTTGACCCATTGATGGAGTTGCGGGACCCAGAAGGGGTGGCCGTCAGTAGCGGTAATGGTGCCGGTCTTCGTTCCGGTGGGTCCGTCGGTATCCAGGGTGATATCGACGACGTTCTTGCGACCGTCCCCCCTGATCAGGGAGGTGACCTTGCGGGGCCCGGTTTCCCCGGTCCGGGGATCGCTGGCGATCACTGTGTCGCCGATGGCGACGTCCCTGATGGGCTTGCGCGTTCCGTCGGCCATCAGGACGGGGGTGTCTCCGGTGAAGCTGTTGGGGGCGGCGCAGCCCGCCACGCGGGAGCCTGCCCTGCCCTCGGCCAGGGCGCCGAAGCCTTCACCGAGCATGCCGGACAGACAGCCGATGGCGGCGGACTGGCCGACCTGTCCCCAGTTGACCTTGCGGCCGGACAGGCGCTGGGAGAGCCAGTCCAGGCCGCCGTCCATGAGACCGCCGACGACGCAGCCGGCGATCAGTGGATTGTTACCGGTGGGGTCGGTGTAGGTGGTGGGGGAAGCGAGAGCGTACTGGTAGAGGTTGGTGCCCCCGGCCTGGCCGCTCGGGTCCTGGGAGATGAAGCGGCCGGTCTGGGGGTCGTAGTAGCGGTCGCGGTAGTAGAGCAGACCGGTGTGGTCGTCCTCGCGGCCGGTGAAGGTGTAGGGGTTGGTCGAGGTGGCGCCGGAGACGGTGGGGGTGCCGTTCGGGTCGTAGGCGTAGGTGGTGGCGACGGTGCCGTCGGTATTGGCCAGACCGACCACGCTGTCGAGGGCGTCGGTCAGGTAGACCTGCGTCGTGCCGCCCTCGTTGCGGGTGAGGTATTCGTCGAGGCCCGAGGTGGCCACGGTGGCTGTGGTTGTCCCCGAGCCGTTCTGCTGCACCAGCGGGTTGGAGCCGTCGGTGAGGAACCGGCTGGTGGTGCCGCCGATGGTCTTGGAGATGCGCCCGCCGATTGGGTCGTAGCCGAACGTTGAGGTGGTTCCTGCCGTGGACAGGCCGGTCAGCTCGCCGCGGGCGTTCCAGGTGTAGGTGCGCAGGCCGTCGTTGGTGAGCTGTCCGTTGAAGTTGTAGGTGAAGGTCCGGCCGCCGTAGCTGGAAACACGGTTGTCCTTGCCGAACTGCGTGCCGCTTTCCGCTGCGGGAAGAGCCACTTTGGCAAGCGATCCGCTCAGGCTGGTCTGTTGGGCGCGCTGGTCCCGCGTGTAGGCCAAATCGCCGATGGTCTTGGAGCCTTGGGTGTAGGCGATGGAGGCTATGACACCGGTGGTGTCATAGCCGGTGGTGCGGGTGATCCCGCCCGGCAAAGTGGCGGTCTTTTCCCGGCCCACCGCGTCCAGGCCGAAGGTGACCTCCTGGGATCCGGATGTGATGGAGGTCAGGATGTCCGAGGTGTCGTAGCCGTAGGTGGTGCTGGTCCCGGCCGCGGTCATCTTGGTGCGCCGGTCGCCGTTGTCGTAGTCGTACGTGACGGTGCCGGTGGGGCCAGTGGTCGACTTCAGGCGGTCGTAGACGTCGTAGGTGAAGGACTGGGCGCCGGCCTGGCTGTCGGTGAGCTGTTTGGGAAGGTCATTGTCGTAGTAGTCGTAGCTGACGGTGGATTCGGCCTGGTTGAGAGCGTTGACCCCGTACTGGGCGGTCTTGGGGCGTCCGAGCAGGTCGTATTCGGCGGTTGCTGCCTGGCCTGATCGGTTCGTTGTCTGCTTCAGGTGACCGGCCGCGTCATAGGTGAACAGGGCCTGCTTGCCAAGGGGGTCGGTGGCCGTCTTGGGCCGGTCGGCGTCGTCGTAGCCCCAGGTGGTCGTGTTGTTGCGGGCGTCGGTCAGGGTGGTGAGGTTGCCGTTGGCGTCGTAGTCGAGGGCGGTGGTGTGGCCGAGGGGGTCGGTGATCTCCCGGGTCTGGTTGAGCTTGTCGTAGGTGACGGTCGTCAGCGAGCCCGCTTCGTCGCGCAACGCGGTGACGCGGCCGGCCGCGTCCGTGAACTGGCGGCTGGTGCGTCCCTCGGAGTCCTTCACCGAGGCCAGGTCCCCGTGGCTGTAGGTGTATTCGGTGACGGCGTCGGCGTTGTCGGTGGCCGATTTGAGCTGGCCGTCCGCGCCGAAGCCGAAGGTCGTCTTGCGGCCTTCCGGGTCGGTTGCGGTCTGCAGGTCACCGCTCGCGTCGTAGGTGAAGACGGTGCTGTGGCCCAGCGAGTCGGAGGAGGTGGAGGGCTGGTCGTAGGGCCCGTCGAACGTCGTCGTCCCACTAGAGCGGGCATCGGTGGTGCCGGCCAGCTCGAGCGCGGAAGTGGCGTGCCCGTGGGCGTCGTAGGACAACTCGGTGCGCCGCCCGTAGGGGTCGACGATCGCGCTGACGCGGTGGTTGGTGCCCCGCTCGTAGATCGTCTTGCGGGCCAGCGAGGTCCCGTAGGCCTCGGTGTCCGCGACGCCGAAGCCAGCAGTGTCGAACTCCACCCGCCGCACGGCACCGCCTGGTTGGGTCACCTGCGTCGCGGTGACCTGGTTGGTGCCGGTGATGGTGTAGGCGAAGGAGTACTCCTGCCCCTCGGTCAGCGTCTGGTGCTTGACGCGGCCGTCGGTGTCGTAGTCGTTGCTCATGTAGACGATGCCGCGGGCGTCGGTGGCCGTCTTGATGCGGTTGGAGGCGCCGTTGTAGGTGTATGAACTGGCCTTGCCCGCCGGGTCGGTGACCGTCTTCAGCCGTCCCGCGTCGTCGTAGGTGTAGGACGTGGTGCGGCCGGTGTTGTCCCGGGCGCCGCTGACGCGGTGCTGGTCGTCGTAGGTGAGGGAGATCCAGCGGCCGCCCGGGGTCATGATGGTGGTGATGTCGCCCTTGGTGCCGTTGGAGCGGGTCAGGCGGATCGCGTTGCCGTGCCGGTCGCGGATCTCCTGCAGCGGCCCGTACCAGGGGAAGATGTAGTCGCTGCCGTCGCGCAGGCGCAGGTGCCATCCCCCCGACTCCTGCTGGATCTTGGAGCCGTCGAGGCCGGTGGGAGTGCCTTCGGGTTCGAAGACGGCGTCGCCGTAGGAGGTGCCGGCCGAGGTGCGGACGAAGTGGACCTTCTTCCCGCCCGGCAGATACAGGTCCACCTCGGTGTAGAGGTGTTTGGAGTGCAGGTACATGTTGTACGACAGGTCGCGGCCGATGCCGAAGGCGCGGGAGCGGGTATCGCCCTGCCAGTAGGTGCGGGTGACCTCGGCCGAGCCCAGCGGGTCCGCGACGCCGAGGTCGGTGCGGGAGTCGGTGAGCAGGCCGGTCTGCAGGTCGACCGGGTCGCCCGACAGCCAGTCGAAGACGTCGCCGATGGCGGAGATGTCGAAGGGGATCGCGTCGGAGACGCTGATCATGGCGCCGGTGAAGGACCAGATCTTCGTCTTCGTGTCCGGGACGACCTGCTTGCCGTCGCGGCTGACGGTGCCGTGCCCGTAGGTGTGCCAGCCCTTACCCGCCGGGTCGTAGGCGAGGAAGTCGACCCGGGCGCCGGGGGCTTCGTCGGTGTAGTTGGGGTAGATGATCTGCGCGCCGTCGGGGAAGACGTAGCTGCCGCCCGGCTGCACCGTGAAGAAGATCGGCACGACGCTGTTCTTCGGCAGCGGGAACGGCGAGCGGTCCACCGGGATCGCGGTGATGCCCAACTCGGTGACCGGCTTGCCGTGCTCATCGCGCACCACCGAGCCCTTGGGCAGGCGGACCTCCAGACCGGGGATGTCGGGCGTGGTCAGCGTGACGTCCGACTTGGCCGGGGCGTCGAAGGTGACGGTGTGCTTGGTGTCCAGCGGGCTCATCCACACCGGGAAGCCCAGATCCGTGCTGTGGCCCGCCACCGGGTGGATGCGGATGTCGTAGCGGCCGTAGCTGCGCTTGGCGGTGTTCGCGCTCGTACCGTCCACGGTCAGCGTCTTGGCTGACGTACTGAGGCCGGCCAAGACGAAGCGGCCCTGGGAGTCGGTGCGGGTGCTCTTCTTGCCCACGCGGACCGTGACCTGGGCCAGGGGCTTGCCGTCCAGCTTCAGCACGTGGCCGGTCATCGCGGTGCTGTGGGGTGGGGCCCGCAGCCGGGCCGGGGCCTTCGGCGCGGGCTTGCGGTGGGTGAGCCAGTCGCGGCCCTTGAGGTTGCCGGCGGACGGATGCCAGGCGTCCGCGCCCGTGGGCACGATGCCTGCGGCCTTCTTCGCCTTCGCTTCCTTGGCCGCGGCCTGGCGCTTGAGGGCATCGCAGCGGTCGGCGCGCACCTTGAGCCAGTCCGGCCGCGGCACCAGGAAGCCCCGAGCCAGCTGGTCCACCAGGCACGTCGCGCGCAGCGAGGGGTGCGGCACTACGGTGGTGAGGGCCTTTGCGGCGGCTGCGGCCGCGGTGGCGGTCTTGAGGGTGAGGTCGACAGTGCCGGTGGCCAGGCTGCTGGGGCTGATCTGCACCTGGTAGGTACCGGATTCGGGAACGTCCGTCAGCGCAATGGTGCCGGAAGCACCGGCCGACACCAGCCGTCCGCTGACCACCTTGGTGCCGGACGGGGCCACCACCGTCACCGACAGGCTCTTGGTGAACGTGTTCGCCGCCAGCCCCAGCGACAGGTCGTCGCCCGCCTGCGCGCTGAACGTGGCATGGATGTCCTGCCCGGGCCGGCTGGCCGTCGCCTTGGCCGCGGCGCCGCCCACCGTCAGCGCGCCCGCCTCGGACGGCTTCGACAACGTCAGCGTCACCTTGCCGGTGTCCAGCTTCCGGCCCGTTATCCGCACGGTGTAGGTGCCGGCCGCGGCCAGCGCGTCGCTGTCCCAGTCGGCGTCGCGGCCCGGCGCCGAGGTGAAGCTGGTGAGGTAACTGTCGCCCGGCCCGTGGATCTCGAGGACCGCGTAGGACGGGATGGTCGTGCCCGTGGCGCCCAGGCTGACATGGTCCCCGGCCTGCACGGTGAAGGACGCGACACCGTCCTGTCCCGGCCGGGCGAGATCCAGCGTCGTCGACGGGCCGGCCGGATCGAGCGTGCCGCCCTGCACGTAGTGCGAGATGGCCACCTTCACGCTGCCGGTACCGCCCGCGTCGGGATCGCAGCGCAGCGTGTACTGGCCAGCCTGGGGGAGCGAGTCGACGTCGAGGGAGTTGCTGTCGCCGTTCGGGACGGGCAGGTAGTCGCCCTGCATGCCGTCCGGCCGGTACACGTAGCAGCGGGTGTAGCTGCTCATCGCCGTGGCGTCGACCCCGACGCTCAACGACTCGCCCTGGGCCGCGGTGAACGACCAGGCACCGTCCTGCCCCATCCGGGACAGACTGGTCGTCACGGTCGGCCCGTCGAAGGCCACCGCCTCGCCCACCGGCTTGGACAGGAACACGGCCACCGAGCCGGTGTCGGTGCTGCCGCGCGGGTCGATGACGAACTGGTAGGTCCCCGTCTCCGGAAGGTTCAGCGCCTCCCAATCGGCCGACGTGCCGGAGAAGTTGCTCGCCGACACGGTGGTGCCCTGCGGGGAGACGAGGCTGATGTCGGCGAGGGCGGAGAACGTGGCCCCCTGCAGACCGAACCCGATCGCGTCACCGCGGTCCGCATCGAACAGGATCCGCGCCTTGTGCCCGGCGGTCACCACCGCGACCTGGGAGGGGTCCGTGTCGGTCACTGAGGCGCGCATGGTCGTGTCGAACAGCGCCTCGCTGGCGTCCGCGGTGACGGTGAAGTCGCTGGGCGCCGTGGCCGAGCCGTCCGGGGTGGCCAATTCCACCCGTCCGGTGCGGGCGTTGGGCGGGACCTCGACCGTCAGGGAGGTGCTGGTGCGGGCCTTGATTTCGGCGACGATGCCGTTGAAGCGGACGACGTTGTCGGTCGCGGCGGCCGCGAACCCGGTGCCGGTGAGGACGACTTGATCGCCGGTCACGCCGGAGGCAGGTTCGATCTTCGAGAGGGTGGGGCCGGAGGGGGCCACCGTGAACGACTCGGCGGCTTCGACACTCTTCCCGGCCACGGTCACGGCCACCTTGCCGCTGACCGCATCCGCGGGCACGCTCACCACGAGGCGGGTGACGGAGGCCGACGTGACGGTGGCGGCCTTGCCGCCGAACGTCACGGCATTGCTCGCCGCGGTGGGGGAGAAGCCGGTGCCGGACAGGGTGACCTTCGCACCCGCCGCGGCCCTGACCGGGACCACCGACAGCACCGACAGGGTGCTGGAGGCATACCGGTCGATGCCCAGCCGGTTGCCGGCCTCGTCGTAGCGGTAGCGGGCGGTCTCACCATCGGGGTCACTCACGCCGACCAGGCGGCCCGCGGCGTCGTAGGCGTAGACAGCGTTGTCGGTGGTGGATTCAGCGGCGGCGGAATCTGTATCCGTGGGGGCAGGTTCGGCTTCCTGCTGGGAGAGTTGGGGTGGTGCCGTCTGCGAGGTGACAGAAGCGCGGGAAAGATCGGGGTGTGGTGGCGTTGCATCGGCTGACACAGTGCCCGCGGCCAGGGCGAGAACCAGCGCACCCACCGTCGCCAGCCGTCGTCGACCATGTCTGACTGCGCGAAGAAATCCGCCCCGTAATCGCATTGCGCCCTCCCCAGAGCACTTCACAGAGCGCATGGCTCCCGTGAACCCCACCCACAACGCACGAGCGGTCACACCGTAGACACTGAAAGTCATGTACGCGACAGGCGCTGCGATATTTGGCCGAGACCAATCTCGAGACAGGTGGGCTGCCGGAACGCCCTTGGGAGAGACGGCGTTTGTGTGCCTAGCTGCGATAGATCGGCCTGAGTGGGACGGCGCAGCGATGAAGCGGAGCGTGCTGTAGCGGCCTGGCGTGGCGCGATCTCAATCCGGTGTGACCCGGTGGCTACGGCACCTCCGGGGCGACGTGGCCATGAACACCGGAGCCGCCACCCAAATGCTGCGGCGCGGCGATCAGCACGTGGGCTGTTCCCTCTCGCGGTCATCCTGGACGACCCAGGGGAGATAAAGCGGCGCGGCGGTCACGTCCTCGAGTCGAGCGCCGCCTGACGTCCGAGAGGCGGTGGGGCCGGGCAGGAAGGCCAGCCCGGCCCCACCGCCGATCAGCCGATCAGCTGGTGCAGCACGGGAACGCTGAGCCCGAAGGACGCCAAGCCCGCGGCGACGGCCTTGGGCAGGGACTTCTCGGAGAGGAACACGAGCCCGCCCATGGTGAAGCCGATGAAGCCAGCGGCCAGGAAGACCACGGCGGCGTGCACAGACAGCAGTGGCGGCCCCTCGGACGGCAGACCTGTGCTGGGCGGGTCAGGTGGTTCCGGGCGAGCAGGTACCGGGGATTGTGGGTCCCGATGCATCGGGAGTCTCCTACGAGGCGGAAGAACAGAGACGGCAAACACCTGCCGTGGTGTCGTCCGCGTGGGGGTGGCGCACGCCTCGCGGTCGGCGGTCCTGCGGCTCTCTTCCTGAGAGCGTCCCTGCCGGGCTTTCGGCCCGAGCCCAGGGTGGCATGTTCAGCGTAGCGGCGATCGGCGCCGGTATTGCCTTGTGCTCGCCGCACAGCGAATCCGCCCAGGCCGTACGCGGGTACAGCTCGGGATCGGCACGGTTTCCTCGGCGACGCGGTGGCAGACAAGCGGGCGGCGGAAGCCCTCCTCGGTCGGCACCTTCATGAATGTGGTCTGCAGAGCAGTCGTCCGGGTCCTGAGCATCCGTCCGCACCGAGCAGCTGTGCACCCCGGAGTTGAGCGCCGGTGACATCCACGCCCACCACCTGGTACGGCACGTAGACCCCCAGCCGATCTTGTCGGGAGGGCAGGGCGTGACACCGGGCGCTGAATGACCCGTTGGGGTCGTCCTCCATCGACGCCACCAGGTCACCCGGCGCACCACCCGCCTCTTGGCCCTCGTCTAGCTGCCACAGCCGGGGCGCGGTCGTCATACAGCCTGCGCAGGACGGGATCCGCAGGGTAGCGAGTGGCTGGTTCAGGTGGCGTCGTAGGCGAGCTTGGCCAGCTGCAAGGCATGGTGCAGGCTCGTCTCGTCCCTGAGGTCGACGCTGACGCGGTACTCACGGTGTCCGGTGGTGAGGGTGCGAGCCGTGCCAGTGCCGAGCTCCTCGAGCTGTTGCTTGCTGTAGTTGAGCCGAAGGTTGATGGTGCTGCGCTCCGCGTAGGCATAGGCGAAGCCGCCGAACTGCGAGCCCTGCCTGCGCAGACGCAGGTAGCGGCTGTAATCCAAGGGAGCTTCGGTCGGCGCGCTCTTGCGCTTGATGCCGTGCACGCTGACGTTCTCCCAGCTGGTCGTCTCTGCGAGAAACTGAACGAACAGATCACGAGTCGGATTGCCACTCAGCAACTGCCGCACGGCGTCCTGGCCCTCGTCGGCCACTCCCGGGATCCGGGTCGGCAGCGAACCGTCTCGAACTCCTCGCGCGGTCACTGATGTTGGGCCGTGGCGCTGATCTGCGAGCTCCCGCAGCACCTGCGAGGCGTCCAGTTCCTCGGGAGTGCCCTCGAACTGGAAGACGGTCAGCTTCATTTGAATCCCCCTCAAGGTCAACGTCCTCTCGCACTATCACCGGCTATCCATAATTCTACCAACTATGGATAGCTGGTGAGGATGGAGTAGACCTTGACCGAGTCTCCTGCAACGTCCGGGATCTACGGGACATGCGGTCGCTTCACCTTCTTGCTCACGCCAGTGCGTCGAGCCGGCTGCTGCCGGGCGGGGAAACGAAGAAGTAGCCGCCTCCGGCGGTGAGGGTGTACTTGGCCACGGCCTCGCTCTGCAACCGGTGCTGCACGACCTCGAAGCCTTCTATCAGGTCACGTTAAGCAGGAGAAGATCAGGCCCTGGTCGTCGGTGCTGCGGCGGTAGGTGTGGCCGCATCGCACCAGCGGCGGGGGATGGTGCCGGTCGGGAGCCGCCTTGCGGACGTGGGTGACACGGCCACCGGCACGGTGGCCAAACGCGAGCTGCACGGCTGGCAAGTACGTCCCGGACATCTACCTGCTCACCGCCATCGCCTGCTCTGGGTCAGCCCTTGAGCTCTCACTCCGGCTGAGGGCTGAAGATCGATCTGGGCAGCGACCTGCCGTCGCAGCTCCAGGCCGCTACACATTCTCTAGACATCCCGTATATAGGCTATGTAGAGTACGAGTATGGGTAGTCCGCGTATGACCCTGCAGACCCAACTGGTGCTGCGGGCTTTGCTGGAAGATCCCGCCAAGCAGCGCTACGGCCTCGAGCTGTGCGAGCTGGCGGGACTGCCGTCGGGCACGATCTATCCGATCCTGGCCCGCCTGGAACAGCTCGGCTGGGTGGACAGCACCTGGGAGGACCCGGCCGTACACGAGGAAGCCGGTCGGCCGCGCCGCCGGTTCTACCACATCACCAAGGACGGCGCCGAACAGGCCCGCCTGGCCCTCGCGCGCGCCTACCGCGCCCGCAAGCAGCCACTGCCCGGCTGGGCGGCCGCGCACCCGGTCGGCGATGGGGGAGCGTCATGAAGGCCTTCCACGGGTTAACCGCCAGGCCGAGCAGGCGCCACGGCAACAGCCCGTCCCTCGACGGCATTTTGGCCGCCGTGCGTGCACATCATCCCGAGGTTGACATCACGCTCATCGAGCGTGCCCACGGTGAGGCCGCCCGCTGGCACGCGGGACAGACCCGCTACAGCGGCGACCCGTACCTCACCCACTGTGTCGCCGTCGCCGCCATCGTCGCCGACGTCGGCATGCCGCCGACCGTGGTCTGTGCCGCCCTGCTGCACGACGTCGAGGACACCCTCTGCCCGCCGGGCCGTGTAGCCGAACGCGTCGGCCCGGACGTCGCCCAGCTGGTGTCGGACGTCCGCACCGCCAACCTCGGTGCGCTCCGGCCGGGAAGTCCCCGGCTCGACGCCGCAAGGCCGATCGCCCGACTGACCCAGGAACAGGCCGTGTTGGCCATCCGCCTCGCCGACCGGCTCCACAACATGCGCACCATCGAGTTCGTCGCACCCGGCAAGCAGCACGGCAAAGCCCGCGAGACCATCGACGTCTTGGCACCCCTGGCCCGCGCGGCCGGCCTGGCCGACGTCGGCCAGGAACTGCACGACCTCTCCGCGGCCGTGCTCCGGCCGGTACCCACCGCATTCGCCGTCACCACACGCGTGCTGGCCCTGCTCACCATGCTGCTGCCCAGCACACAGCGAGTCCGATGGCGACAGGAATGGCAGGCGGAACTGGCCGTCCTGCCCACCCGCCGCACCCGCACCCGCTTCACCTTCCGGGTGCTGCTCAGCGCACCCCGGCTGTCCCTGACCCTGCGCCGCCCCATCTGCCAGGAGCCACGATGATGAGCTGGGCGGGCCACATCGGCGGCCTGCTCGGGGCGGCAGCCGCCTGCGCAACGGCCATCGTGGGCACAGGCTCACCCGGCTGGGTGGTCGCAGGACTCACGGCGAGCGCGCTCGTCGTCCTCGCGCTCGTCCTGTTCCTTCCGAGCGAAACACCCGCCCGCCGCCTGGGACAGCTCATCCAGGCCTGGCGCAACCCCGCCGGGCCACGCCCCGGCCCACCCTCCAACGCGCCGTCCCCGGCTGCCCGCAACGGCAGCGCCTGACCTTCCGGCAGGCGTTCCCGCAGCCACCCGGATCCTGACCAGGTGGCACCGTTGCAACGGGTCCAGAGCCAGCCCCAGCCCACGACGGCGTGACGGACCGATTGTCAGTGGCGGCGTCTAGCCTCCCCTGACATGAGTCTTGCGCGCCGACCGGCCAGCGAACTTCCCGGTGACCCGGCCCAGTTGCGGCTGGTCTACAGCCATGAGCACGACGCCGTGCCCTACGACGACGAAGACACCCTCGAAAACTGGCGGGTCTCCATCCGCGTCTACCACGGCGAGGAGGAGGAATGCGCCGGCGGCTGCACCGACGCCTGCCAGCAGCTCATCGACCACGGCGACGAGGTCGGCCATCTGAGCCTGTGGCGGCTGCGCGAGGACACCGGTACGGACCGCTGGATGGTCGCGGACGCCCGGTCCGGAGACCTGGAGGGCATCGCCTCCGCCGTCCTCGACGACGGCGAGTACTCCACCGCCTTCCAGGACGTCATCGACTGCCCGGTGGGTGATCTGCTCATCCTCGACCGGGTGTTCCTGGCCCGGCCCTGGCGCGGCTTCGGCCTGGGCCCGGTGTTTGCCGCCGAGGCGATCCGCCGCCTGTCCGGCGGCTGCTGCGCGGCCGCGGCCGCGCCCGGCATGGCCGAATGGCCCGACAACCCCGACGAGGTGAGCGACGCCTACCGCGCCGCCGCCAACGCCAAGATCGCCGCGCTGTGGGAGTCGATCGGCTTCCACGCCTTGCACCGCGGGGTGCAGCTGCTTGATACCAGCCTGCAGGAGCCCGTCGACCTGCACCGTGCGCGCCGCAAGGACCTGGAAGACCTCTCCGCCGCCTACCAGGCCCACCTCGCTGACCAGCCCGCCCACCCCGAGCCGGCCACAATCCCGAACGCCCCGCCGATCGCGCCCGCCCCGGCGGTCCGACCCGCTCCCGTCCCGGCGGCAGAGACGGAGCCCAGCGACGGACTGGCGGCCGCCGCGAGCCTGTCCGACCTCCAGTGGGAGAGCGAGAGCTCCGGCTGGAGCCACAACGACCGCGCCACCGCCCTGTCCGTCGCCGCACAGGCCACCCACGACACCGACCTGCGCCAACTGGCCGCCCGCATCAAGTACGTGCACGAAGGACTGCGCGACGCCTGGATCTCCGCGGTCGCCTTCCCCGGCAGCCGCTTCGATCTGTATCCCTTCCGGGAAAACCCCGCCGCGCTGGGGCCGCTGGCCGACGTGTGGGTCTATGGCTGCAACCTCAGCGGCCGCTACCAGGGCCGCTCCCACGCCGTGGGCCGGGGCTGCCGGCACGGCCGCCCCCTCACCCCGAACACCGAACGGATGCCCCTGGCCCACCTCCTCGACCTCAGTAGTTTCTGGGAATGGAACGGGCCCAGCTGCTCCTTCTGCCACGGATGGTCCGGACAACGCCTGACCCCCGACCCGCACGCCCACTACCTCACCGTGCTCGCCGGCCACCGGAACTGACCGCAGCGATCACGGGCACCGACCCGGATGCCGCCGCGCCGCCGCCGGCACGGCCCCATGGCGGGCAGCAGAGAGCAGGCCACATGCACGACCGTCACACCGAACACCGCCGTGCGCGGCAGTTGCCCGACCGGCTGCATGCCGTCGGCCCGGGCTGGCACCCGCTGCTACTGCGACTGCACACCCAACTCCTCGCCTGGGACGCGGACTACCGAGTCGAGGACCTCAAGGAAAAGTTCGGCGCACTTCGCGTCCACATCGCCACCGCCTCGGGGCCGCCGGGCCCCGAGATCCGCGGCCTGATCCTGTCCGCCGAGGAACAGTCCGCGGCCGTCTGCGAGTTCTGCGGGGCAACCGGACGCCGTCGGCGCCGTGGTGATGCCCCGTACGGCTGGATCAAGTCGGTGTGCGAGTCGTGCCACGCCGCATGGTCCCGCCACGCCATCATGATCGCCCGTGGTGCTGTGCGCCGCCGCACGCCATGACGACGACGGAAACGGAACTGTAGCCGCCGTTTCGGGTCGGCCGGGGCGTCGGCCGCGCCGGCACGGGGAAAAGTCAGGGCAGCGCCCACCGTCCGGGCCGGTGGGACGGAGGCCGCGTGCGAGGGCTCGCGTTCCTCCCCTCCAGCACGAGTCCCTCACCAGTTGATCCTTGTGCCCGTCGGGAATTCGCCGGAGCACTCCCCGGTCGCGAACCGGCCGCGAGGGCCTGGGCCGGGGCGGCCCCCAGCGGGAAGCAGCCCCGGCCCGCTCCCGAGGACCTCCCTCGACCGGGGCACGGGCAGGTGGCCGTTGACGCTCCTCGTGCCGTTCACCCAGGCGGTTCGTTGAGTCGGTGACACGCGGTGTATGTGTCGGCGGCCTGACCCGCTTGTCTGCCCGGCGGTGGGCCGGGCAGCATGCCTGCCTCGGTGGGACCGGGTGGTGAAGGCGGCACCGGGGCACCCTGGCCATGAACACCGGAGCCGCCGCACCCATGCTGCGGCGCGGCGATCAGCACGCCGGCCATTTCCTCCCGAGAGCAATCCTGGACCACCCGCGGTGGGGGGAGTGCGGCTGGAGCTGCTCCGCATGCAGCGATGGACGAGAGTCAGACGATCGGACTTAACCCCCGACTGGGTCGCGTCACCCGCGTTCGCGGGCGGGACGCCGGCGTGAACCGATACGAAGATCACGCACTGTCTGTGATCTTCGAGAGGATCTTGTCTCGTGCGCTTCGCCCGGACCGCAGCCGCTGCTGTGTTCGCTGCCCTCCTCATCCCGACGACCACCGCACACGCCGCCCCGGCTGCTGCCGCACCGGGTGACACCGTCACTGCCCCCGTACGCGACCTCCTCGCGCATCTCCCGGTGCGCACCGAGGACCGCACCGGCTATGAGCGCAGCAAGTTCAGGCACTGGATTGACGCGGACAGGGACGGCTGCAACACCCGCGCCGAGGTGCTGAAGGCCGAAGCGGTCATCGCCCCGACCCAGGGGCCCAACTGCGTGCTGAGCGGGGGCCGGTGGTACTCGCCCTACGACGACCGCTACCTCGACGGCCCCCGGGGCCTGGACATCGACCACCTGGTCCCGCTCGCCGAAGCCTGGGACTCCGGCGCCTTTGCCTGGACGGCGGGGGAACGGGAGGCCTACGCGAACGATCTGGGCGACGACCGTGCGCTGATCGCGGTCTCGGCCTCCTCCAACCGGTCCAAGGCCGACCAGGATCCCAGCACGTGGCTGCCGCCGGCCACGGGCTACCGCTGCACGTACGTCACCGACTGGGTGGCGGACAAGACCCGTTGGGGATTGAGCGTCGATGCCGCGGAACAGTCCACGCTCGAGGGCGTGCTCGGCGACTGCCCCGACGTTCCCGTCACCGTCATCCCGGCCCGCTGATCCCGTACCGCGCCGACCTGGTTCTGGTGCGCAACCACCGCGTACCAGAGCACGGTTGAGAAGTCTTCGGGCACTGGGCTGGGCCGTGCCCGGCGGACAGCGGACAGCGGACAGCGGGCTGGGGGATCGCGCACCGAGCGGCGCAGTGCTGCCCGCTGAGGTAGGCGACGGTCAAAGATCCCTCTCCGATGCAGCGCAGGTCCCGCCCTTCTGAGGCGGTGAGCCCTCGCTGCGCCACGGCTGGCGGGTGCGGTGGCTGGTACGTCGCGCCCCGCGCCTGTGCCCCCCGGTAGGAATGCGGCCGACGGGGTGCAGGCGTGCGGGGCATGGATGCCGCGGTTGGCCTCGGCGGCGCGGCGTGGGACGCCTGCTTGTTACCAGTGGGGACTCGTATGTCAGGTGCCCCAGTTCTGAGCCTGTGGACATGAAGTGAAGGAAGTGTGCTTATGATGCGTCAAAGTCGCCCGTTTAGCCCGGCGTTGGGGGTGCGGGCGGCTTGAGAGCGCCTGCGTCATGGAGGACGCGGGAATGCAGGAACTATCGGGGGGCCGTTTCGTGTACCTGGCATGCCTGTTTGCCGAGAACTTCAGGATCTTCGGCCCCGCTCCGGGACAGGACGGCGCCCCGGACACCCGGCTGCGGATGGACTTCGGCCCCGCCACCAATGTCCTGGTCGGTGAGAACGGCAGCGGGAAGACCGCGGTCATCGACGCCATCCGCCTGTGCCTGCAGACCACGGCGGGGGACTACTACCGGATCACCACCGACGACTTCCACATCCGCGGCGGTGACCGTGCCGCCAGCTTCACTCTCACCTGCGGGTTCAAGGACCTCACGCCGCAGGAGCAGGCCGTCTTCCTGGAACTGCTGACCACCGAGGCGGACGGCAGCAGCTCCCTGTACGTCACCGTAAGGGCGCAGCTGATCGACCCCCCGCACTCCAGCCGGGTCTCCCTTGTCACCCGCACCGGCCGCGACGGCCAGGGCCCCACCCTCGACGGCACCGCCCGGGAACTGCTCAAGGCCACCTACCTGCGCCCGCTGCGGGACGCCGAAGCCGAGCTGCGATCCGGACGAGGCTCGCGCCTGTCGCAGATCCTCAACGGCTATCCCGCCATCAAGGACCAGGCAACCAGCGACTTCGACCCGGCTGACGACACCGCCAGCACCCTGGTCGGCATCCTGCAGCGCACCGAATATCACCTCAGCCGCAACAAGGCCATCACCGCGGCCCGCGACGACATCAACACCAGCTACCTGCAGAAGTTCGCCATTGGCTCCGACACCCTGCGCGGCGAGATCGGCGTCTCCGGCGACGCCACACTCGCCCGGGCACTGGAACGCCTGGAGCTCCGCCTGTTCGCCGGCACCAAGGAATGGACCCGGCACGGACTGGGCTACAGCAACGCACTGTTCATGGCCGCCGAGCTGCTCCTGCTGGGCAACAGCGAACTCGCCCCGCTGCTGCTCATCGAGGAACCCGAGGCCCATCTCCACCCGCAGCTGCAAACCCGCATCATGGACCTGCTGCGCGAACGCGCCGGAGAAGCCGATGACAAACCGGCCCTGCCGGTACAGGTCATCTGCACCACCCACAGCCCCAACCTCGCCTCCGCCACACCGGTCGAGCACCTCACGCTCGTCTCGCGCGGCGCGACCTTCAGCCTGGCCCCGGGGCAGACCCGTCTGCACCCTGATGACTACGCCTTCCTCTCCCGCTTCCTCGACGTCACCAAGGCCAACCTGTTCTTCGCCCGCGGTGTCGCCGTTGTGGAGGGCGACGCGGAGGCCATCTTCCTGCCGGCTCTGGCCCAGGCGGTGGGACGGTCGTTCAACGAATGCGGTGTGAGCATCGTCAACGTCGGCAGTGTCGGCCTGTTCCGCTACAGCCGCATCTTCCAACGTGACGGCGCCCAGATCCCCGTCACCGTGGCTTGCATCCGCGACCGCGACCTCGTGCCCGCGGGCACCCCCAAGGAGATGCGCGGAAAGCTGAAGTGCTCTGCCGAGATGAGCGCAGACCAGATCGAGGCGCGTGTCAGTAAGTTGACTGCCGAGGACAGCGGCAATGTCCGCACCTTCGTCTCCGATCACTGGACCCTCGAGTACGACCTGGCCGCCGCCTCCTGGACCATGGCCACCCTCATGAACCAGGCGGTCCGCTCCGCGGTCGCCTCCAAGAACAAGTGGCCCACTGCGGACAGGCTTGACGAACTCGACCAGGAGGCGCGGCTCGAGGTGCAGCAGTGGAAGGACAGCGGTACGTCCCTGACCGACGCCGCGCTGGACATCTACAGACCTCTACGCCTGGACGATGCCAGCAAGACGATTGCCGCCCAGCACGCCGCCCGGCTGCTGCAGTGCACCCCGGTCGCAGACGAGGACCTGCCCCCGTACCTGCTGGCCGCGTTCGACTACCTGTGCACCCCGGCGGTCTGACCCATGACGCTTCCCTTCGCCCCCGACGCCCTGGCCAAGGACAAGGCCGAGGCACTGGCCGCACGGCGCGGCCTCGACCTCACCCACCCGCAGCAGTGGGACTTCCTGCAGAGCGCCGAGTCCCTCGACCTGCAAGCCGCGCCCGGCTCGGGCAAGACCAGCCTCATCGGCCTCAAACTCACCCTGATCGCACAGGGATGGTCGTCAGCGACCCGCGGCATCTGCGTCCTGTCCCACACCAACACGGCCAAGGACGAGATCACCCACCGCGTCAGCGACTCCCCGGCCGGACGCCGCCTGCTGGGTTTCCCTCACTTCATCGGGACCATCCAGTCCTTCACCAACACCTTCCTCGCGCTGCCCGCCCTGCGCTCTCAAGGCATCGACCTCCAGGCCATCGACGACGATGCCTACGAGCACGCGGCCCTGCGCATGCTGGACAACAACCGCTCCTTCTTCACGCTGAAGGCATACACCGAACGCCGCCATGACGGACGCGATCTCGTCGCTGGCGCCCACTACATCTGCGACGCCGGCGAACTGACCGTCACCGGCCCGGCCGGGACCCTGCCCTTCAAGAGCACGAGCCGCAGCGCGCAGCAACTACTCCGCCTCAAGAAGGATCTCGCCGCCCAAGGCCACTTCCGCTACAGCGACATGTTCGCCATCGCCGAGAACCACCTCCTGCACCACCCCGACATCGCCCAGGCCGCCGCGCACCGCTTCCCGTTCGTCCTGCTCGATGAAATGCAGGACACCAGCGACCTGCAGCAGCACCTCCTGGACCAGGTCTTCGGCAGCACCGGCACCGTCGTGCAGCGAGTCGGCGACGTCAACCAGGGCATCTTCACCGACCGCACCCCAACTCCCGTGCGCCCCACGGCCTTTCCCCAGCCGGGCGCGGCCCAGCTGCCCGTCAGCCGCCGCTTCGGCCCCCAAATCGCCGACCTGGCCAGCCTGCTGACCGTCCAGCACCGCCAGGCCATCCACGGTGGCGGGCCGCAGGGGACGATCGCGTTGCTGCTCTTCGACGACGACTGCGTGGCCGGCGTCGTCCCCGCCTTCGAACGCCTGGCCCGCGAAACGGTGCCCGACCAGCTGCTGGCCGCCTCACCACCCCGCGTCCTGGCCTCACGGCTGACTCCCGGAACGGCCAAGGGCTTCCCCCAGTCACTCAGCTGCTACCTGCCCGGCTTCACCCCTCGGCCCGCCGCACCGGCCACGCACGAACTGATCACCGCCGTGCGTTCAGCGCGCGCCCATCTGACCGCCGGTGACCGGCGCACCGCAACCGTCCAGGCCTGGGACGCCGTGCGCAGAGCGTTCCGCCAGGACGCCGACAACGCCCTGCCCGCGATCCAGCGCATCGAACGCGGAGCCGCATCGGCCGGCCTGCACATGCGGATACTGCTGCTCGACCTGCTCAGCGCCGACATCGATGACCCAGTGCAGTGGAACGCCCTGATGGGGCGCCTGCGCGAGCTGCTGCCGCAGCTTGCCGACGGCGCGCCACCACCGCGCATGGACCACCTCCTGCGCCACATCCCAAGCCCCGTTGCACCCGCCGACACGGTCGGGCAGGAGGCGGCCCCGACGACGGCCGTAGCCACCTCCATCCAGCGGGCCAAGGGCGAGACACACGCGGCCACCCTCATCCTCGAATGCCTCGACAGCCGCGGCCGCAAGTACGACGTCCACGAGACACTCGCCCTGGTCGCACAGGCACAAGAGGTGACCGACGCCCCGATCACCCTGCGCAGAGCAGCGCAGTTGCTCTTCGTAGGGGCGACCCGCCCCACACATCTGCTCACCTTCGCCGTGCACCGAAGCCGCATCGAGCCCCACCTCGCGGCACTGCAGTCGCGGGGGTGGCTGGTTGAAAGTGTGCCCGCCGGGCCATGAGACCGTGCGGACCGCGCACAACTCATGGACGGGGCGAGAGTCGGCGTGTCGGCGGTCCGGAGACAGGCAGAGGGATTTCGCCCGGAGAATGCCAGCGGCGACGGCGGAAGACGCCAACAGCGCCGGCGGCCAAACCGGTTGAGGCCGCGGGTTCGCTCCGGGGGTGCGAGCCGGGGAGGAGCGGAGCGGGCGGGTCAGCCGTGGGGGGTGGGGATGCGGGCCCAGACGGTCTTTCCGTCCGGGGCGGTCGGCGTGTAGCCCCACTGGCTGGTCAGGGCGTCCACGACGAGCAGGCCTCGGCCTGATTCGGCGAGTTGTTCGGGGTGGCGGCGGGTCGGGGGAGTGGTGCTGGGGTCGGTCACGGCGCACACCACGGCGCCGCCGGTGCGGGCTATGCCCAGCCAAGCCTTGCCGCGGGTGCCGTCGTACCCGTTCAGTGCGTGCTGCACCGCGTTGGTGGTGAGCTCGTTCACCACGATCGTCATGTCGGCGGCGAGCGCGTTGAGCCCCCAGTCGCTGATGGTCTCGCGGACAAAGCGGCGGACGTTCTCCAGGCTGGCCGGCGTGCTGGTGAACGCCCGGGCGGCGAAGTCGGCGGTGCTGATTCCCAGGGCAAGTCCCCAGTCCGGTGCGGTGGGTGGGATCAGCGCGCTTTTCTCGGACAGGTGGCGGTGGGATGGGGGGAGCGCGGGCGCATCACCGCCTCCTGAGGTCTGGCCCAGTGCCTCTACCGCGTGTGCTGTCACTGTTCATCCCCCCGGAAGACGTCCAGTTCTGCAGGCCGCGCAAACCGCTCCGACTGGTTAGTATCCGCCCCGCGTCTCCCCGGATGCAATTGCATCAGTGACTTGCATCCAAACGGGGCGTCGAGGGAACGCTTGTAGCCAGCAACAAGAACAGTCCCGACCAGAGGTGAGAAAAAATCGAACAGGACTGAAAGAAGGCGGACATGACGCAGATCATCAACGGTGTCCCGGCGGATTCCCTGCGCAACGTGAACTGGCTGAAAAGCCGCCACAGCACGGCCGACGGGAACTGTGTCGAGGTGGCCTTACTGGGGGAGGGCGTTGTGGCGGTACGCAACTCACGGGACCCGCGCGGTCCCGCACTCGTGTACACGCAGGCAGAGATCGCGGCCTTCATCGCGGGGGTGAAGGACGGCGAGTTCGACCGAATCGCCAGCTAACGCCAGGCAGAAAAACCCCAATTGGGTCCTCGCCGGACGGCATCCTGGGAAACTGACGCTCGTCGTCTGCCCTTCACAGGAGACTCCATGCCCGCACCTGCTCCTCCGGTCGATGCACCCACGCTCGAGTACTACCTCGCCGCCTCCGCGCGCAGCCCCGTCGCGCTGCGCCTGGTTCTGGGACATCTGCTGCGCACGCTGCGCAAGGCAGCCGGGATCGAAGCGGAGGCGGCGGGCCGGTCCATCCGCGGCTCGGAAGCCAAGATTTCCCGGATGGAGCGTGCCCTGGTCACCTGCAAGCACGACGACGTGATCGATCTGCTCACCCTTTACGGCGTCACCGACACCCCGGTGCGTGCCCACTTCGCGGAGATGGTGCGTATCTCCCGGCAGCCCGGCTGGTGGCAGCGCTTCGACGGGGTCCTGCCGGACTGGTGCGGCAAGCTGATCGGCCTGCAGGAGGCCGCCTCCACCATCCGTACCTACGAGGTGCAGCTGGTGCCGGGACTGCTGCAGACGCCCCGCTACACCGAGGCCCTGGTGCGCCTGGCCTACCCCATGGCGCCGCAGCAAGAGGTCGACGACCGCGTGGAGTTGCGCAAGCTCCGCCAGACCGTCCTCGCCCGACCCGACCCACCGCACCTGTGGGCCGTCCTCGACGAGGCGGTGCTGCGCCGGCCCATGGGCGGCGAGCAGGTCATGCGCGAGCAACTGCAGCATCTCATCGAGATCGCCCAGCTCGGCCACGTCACGGTGCAGATCGCCCCGTTCAACCGGCCGGGCTGTATCGCCGCCGGCTTCCCGATCACCCACCTGCGCTTCGACCTGCCCGCCCTGCCCGACATTGTCTACCTCGAACAGCTGCGGGACGCCGAATACCTGGACCGGCCCGAGGAGACCCAGCACTACCGCAGCGTCCTGGACGGCCTGGCCCAGTCCGCGCTCTCCCCACACGACAGCCTCGACTTGCTCGAGTACACCCTCTGCTGACCCTTGACGCCGACGGCCGCCGCAGCGCCGGTCAGCCCGTCAGGACGACACCGCCGCACTCGGCCCACGCCCGGTTGCCCGCCTGTGCCGCGCGGTCACTGCCCGGCCGCCACCGGCCGACGTCGACCAGCCCCGGCGTGAGCAGCCGCAGCGAGCCGAAGAACGGCGCAACCTCCGCGCGTGAGCGCACCCGGCCCCACCGCCCGCCGGCAGCCTCCCGCAGCATCACGTCGGCCTGCCGCCGTACCTCGGCGTCCTCACTGACGAGATGACTGGCCGCGATCAGGCTGCCCGGCGCGAGACGGGCGGCCGCCTGCTCCAGCACCGAGCCCGGATCCGCGGGTTCCGCAATCGTGTGCAGGACGGACACGAGCAACACGGCCACCGGCAGGGTGGTGTCGATCAGTCGGTTCACCGCGGCATCGTCCAGCACCTGCCGGATCTGCAGAGGGCCGGCCCGCACGACCAGGGTGCGCCGCCGGTCCTCCCACAGCGCCCGGGCATGGACGAGCGCGAGGGGGTCGTCCTCGGCATAGACGACCCGCGTACGCACATCGACGCTCCAGGCGACCTGATGAACCGCCATCGAGGTGGGCAGCCCGGCACCGAAGACCACAAACTGGCGCACCTGGTGCTCCCGCACCAGGTGACTGGTCACTCGCAGCAGGAAACGGTGCGCGGAGTCGGCGACGTGCCGCGCACCGGGAGCCAGACGCAGCAGCCGTTCGCCCGCTTCCCGGTCGGCCGCATAGTGGTCCTTGCCGCCCTGCAGGTAATTGGTGATCCGGGCAAGATTCGGTGACGCGACGTCGAGGACATCCAATCGCGGCATCCGCCCGCGCTCCAATGCGGCACCCCACCCCGTCCTGGCCCAATCAGCACGCTGCATGCTGCAGGCATTCCATGGTAGGAAAGCCGCGGCCAGCCCGGATAGTTCTCCATAGAATTACCCGCCGCGACCGGAAGTGCGCTACACGAAGTCCTCTAGCCGCTCTGCACCGGCGTGCGCGTTTCCTTATGGCTGCGCCCCCGCCGGCGGGCCCGACAGCGCCCGCTGCGCCATCCGCAGCTGAGAAGCGACCGCCGGCGCCTCGACCCCCATCAGCTCGGCCGCCTGCTTGTCACTCAACTGCAGCCTACAGCGTAGAATCACGGCATCCGCCTGTCCCCGCGGCAGCTGCCGGTGCACCGCATCCACCACCCGCGCGTCCTCACTCCGGCGGCTGCGCAGCGCAGACGTGATCAGCGCATCCAGCAACTGCCAGGCCACCGCCGAGGGGCGGGGACTGCTGATGACCGTCGGCCAGATCGTGGCGAGATTGCCCAGCACCGCCTCCACCACCTGCCGGCTCATCCACGCATCCTGCGTCCGCTCGTGCGCGTAGTGCAGATAGCGGTCCTGGTGCAGCAGACAAAACGCCGTGTACTCCAGCGGCAGCACCAGCTCAATCGGCTGCTGCGGAGCATCACCCGGCGCCTGCTGCGGGCACGACGCCCGCACCGGGGCCTCGCCGCGGCGGCGCAACGATAAGAACATGGCACCTCTCCAAGACACCAGACGCCTCACGGGGACTCAGACCGTGCGGACGGAAACTGTTCCGGCCCGTCCGGGGGATCCAGGCACAGCAAGAACGTGTAGTGGACGGCCTCCCACAGCGGCCGCACATCCGCAGCCCAGCCGCCCAGAGCGGTCACCAGCGCCGCCGTCTGCTCCCAGCCGGGAATCATCTCGCCGTCCAGGATCTCGCTGATCGCCTGCGTACTCAGTGCTCCGCGCGCGGCCTTGCGGACCACACCCACCGCAGGACGTCCCGCGGCCAGATGCAGTCCCCGCAGAGCCGCCTGCAGCCGCGCCACCGCATCCGGAATCGCATGACGCCCCGGCGGCACCAGCCCGTGCGCACTCTCGAACAGCACACTCAGCTCGGCGGGATCGGCGCCGAACAGCTCGACCAGCGTGCATACCACCAGCCACGCCGGGGTGCGTTCACCCGAAAGGATCCGCGAAATGTACGACGGTGACAGGGATGTCTGCTCGGCCACTTCCCTGACCGTCAGCTCACTGGCCCGGTGCAGATACGACAGCGCCGACGCAAGCTTCACTGACGCCCGCTCGGCCGCCTGCGGCAGCAGCTTGCCCCCCGCATCACCCACACCCGGCGCGGTGGGCTGGCGCACCGCAGCGCGCTCCCCGGCGCGCCGCTGCAGACGCTCCCTGACCCGCCTCTCCGGCCACCGGGTACGTGCGGTCGTCGCGCTCACCTGGGCGGCCTCGGCCACCTGTTCCCAACTCACGCCCTGGTTACGGGCATCCTGCACCGCTGCGGCCCGGTAGTAGTCCACCTCCCGGGCCACCTCGCCCGCACACCGCAGCAACTCCGGCAAGGGCCGCCCGTCGTACTCGGCCTCCAGCAGCGCCGCCGACAGCGCCTGCAGATCCTCGGCGATCCGCCGGCCCAACGGGAGCGCACTGTGCTCTTGCCGCTCCAGCACACCGTCCCGCTCCCGCTGCGCCTGGCGCCGGCAGTCGAGGCTGCAGTACTCCTTCTTCCGGCCGGGGCCGCTCCTCTGGATAAACCGCTCCTGGCAGAAGCGGCAGCTGTCATAGCGGGGACTGGTACCCGCCATCCTTCCTCCCACGTGCACGTGGCCGTTTCTCTCCCAGGTGCGCCACTTCTGACGCACGAAGAAAAGGAATTCGGCATTCCCAAAGTCCAAGCGAGAGCTGTCACCTCGAGAAGCGGCGGCGCGCCCAGCGGCCCGCCGCCGCTCTCAAGGCCGCTCAGCTCAGCCGAAACCGCTGGTAACTGCAGTGCGACTGGCGCATCGCCGCCGCCAAGCCCGCCACCACGGCCGTGGTGGCGGGTGCCGTCCGCCAGCCGAGGATCAGAACCAGGGGGAGCACTGCAACGGCTAGGAACGCACTTGCCTGCACCGTGACAGTCCAGGCACTCGCCATACGCGTTTCACCCCGGCGAAGACGCGGAATGCTAGCGTCGTCGCGAGTTGCCGCCCTGATGAGGGCCGCAGCGGGAAACGGATCAAGCACGGGGCATCAACCGTCCTTTCTTGGTCTCGTCGATGAGGGACCCCGGCGTTGGTAGCGAGCCTGCCCGGGGTTTCCTCGCGAAACGGACCGTAGTGCTTCCGTCACACCCGGCGCTATATAAACGGTTCATCGCGCAAAGTTCGAACGTCGCTGCGGTGACTAATTGCCGGATGGTGATGGGGCGAACGCGTGAGCGGTTTCGGATTTGCTCGAATTCGACCGAAGGCGACCGCACTTGAGTGGGCGGGTGATCTTCCTGCGTAAACGCGGCGTGGGACCGGCATCACGACCCCATAGCCCCGCTGCACGTCGCTCGCCCACCGGGCGCGAAGAGCGAGGGAAAGCCTCGCTGCCGCGACATCTGCAACTGCAATTCCGCAGGCCGGCCGCACCCGCTCTGATGGCCGCGGCACCCGCCGAGACATGCGTGCGGACGCGGGTGTCACCCCTCGAAGGGGCAGCAGCAGAGGATGTGACACAGCTTCTTCTCAGGGCTCATACGCCACCGGATGGGCGGTGAGGCAGGCGCGTCCGTAGTGCAGGAGCCATCCGTCATTGGTGCAATGGCCGATGGCGCCGGCCAGCCCGATGACGGGATCGGTGAGGGCGGCATAGAGGTCTTCCGGATGGGGATCGGAGTCCCAGTGGAGGGCACACTGGTCGCCTTCGACGGACAGCCTGCGGTGCTGGGCGTACCCGCGCTCGGGCCGGTCGGTGAGATCGTAGAACCACATACCGATGTCCCAACTGCCGTCCGGGGCATGCGTGCACAGCCGCACCGACAGGGCGGCGAGCAGGCTTTCGATATCGGCGCCGAGATGGGGGAGCGCGTTCAACGCGGCGTACTCCTCGTCGCTGACCGGGATGTCGCTCGTCCAGAGGCGACAGTGGTTGCTGCTCTGATCAACGGGTCCCTGCAGGCGGCCGTGGCGGTCGCCGGTCACGGTCATCGTGGCGCCGGTGGTCAGGTGACGCAGGCGCCATCCCTCGGCGTAGGAGTTCTCCACCCGCAGCCCCGGCAGCCCGATCCGCGGCAACTTGTCCCGGCCGACCAGCCAGCAGATCACGTTGTACGGAGCGCGGGCTGTGATCACCAGGTCGTCGTAGCGAGGGGAGACGACCAAGGTGTAGCGGGTGACGTCAGCCAGGCTGACATGGCGCGGCCACAGACTGGCCGGGCCGTGGTTGAACAGGCCCAGCGCCAGCAGTGCACGGAGCCGCCGCTGCGGAGCCGTGCAGGCGTCCAGGCCCAACCCGCTGCCTCGGGAGGAGGCGCCGCGGGCGACGCCGGGAGCTGCGAGGGACGCTGTCTCTCTGGTATAGGAGGCGCGGACGTGGGCGGCCTGACGGCGAAACGAGGTGGGCACGGTGAATCCTTCGTCGCCACCCGGCCGGCTGGATCACCACGCGATGCGCGTCATGGAGGACATACAAGTGCGAAGTGGGTGCCCCACACCCTCTGCCGGTGCCGTGGAGC
Organism: Streptomyces sp. NPDC050534; assembly: GCF_044457745.1. Classification (NCBI taxonomy): domain Bacteria; kingdom Bacillati; phylum Actinomycetota; class Actinomycetes; order Kitasatosporales; family Streptomycetaceae; genus Streptomyces; species Streptomyces sp. NPDC050534. Next base: position 36,344 of record NZ_JBITHF010000021.1, on the reverse strand, counting down.
GTCCGGGGCAGCTCCGACACACGGTCCAGTCCTTCGCGGACCGGCGTCCGGACGCTACCACCGGAACGGCGCTGTTGACGGCCCCGACACGCACCACAGGGCGGCCCACTCACCGAAGCCACGGTCGACTGTCTGCGGCGTGCTCCTCGCCGCTGGCCCGACCGCCTTCCGGCGGGGTGGCAAGCCTCTGAGCAGGAAACCCAAGCGACTTCCGCGAGGTGTCGGCTGCCGGACCGACATGCGCCGACAGCGCATTTGTCGGACTGGTGCCGTGCGCCGCATCATCACGCCATGAGTGATCTCTCTCGCCAGCTCAACTCCGGCACCGGCCTGCGCGGCCCGAACTACGCCCGCCGCAACCGACTCGACCCCACCGCGGACATCGAGGGAGGGGGCCGATGGGTGGCCGTCGACGAATCAGGTTGGGACGGCGACCAGCTGCACGGGGAACAGCGCAGTCGCTTCCTATCGATGGGAGCGGTCGCCATCAGCGACGCCGACGCCGCGCCCATCGTTGCTGAGATACGTGCGGCCACCCGACTGCAGGCGCCCGAGTTGAAGTTCACCAAGCCCTTCACCGGGGAGAAGAACGGTCAGCGGCGCGCCGTTCTGTCCGCACTGCTTGCTCCCGGTGGCGCCCTGCACGGACGGGCATCGGTCTATCTCATCGACAAGCATTACTTCGTCGTGGCGAAGTTGATCGACTTGTTCGTCGAGGAGCAGGCGCACAAGCAGGGCCGCAACATCCGCGGCACTGGCCGCGCACGGAAGATGGCGCGCAGTCTGTTCGACGAGGGACCTCGTGCCCTGGGGCCGGCACTCTTTGACCGCCTGCTGTCGACGACCGTCGCTTTCACCTCCCACAAGAACCGCGACCAGCAGGTCACGGTCGACGACTTCTACAACGTGGTGGAGGAGGCATGGGCCCGCTCCCGCCGGCGTAATGTCACGGAGGCTCTGGCCCTGCTGCGCACCACCCGCGAGGAAGCCAGGGCGTACCTCCAGGACGCGCACGGGCCGGATGCGGTCATTCCGCAGGCGTTGGAGCCCCTGATCCCGTCCGTCGCTGCGATCACCGCGATCTGGTCAAAAAGGCTGGGACGGGTGAACATGCTGGTCGATGATCAGAGAGCTCTGACCGATGCGCGTCTCAACGAGATCGAGATGAATGCCCGTGATCGTGGACACCCCGAGTTCCGGTATCTGTCCCGGGGTGTGCACCTGGGGCACCTGCTGCGGGGACGGTCCACGGAGCATCCCTCACTCCAACTCGCCGACCTGATCGCGGGTGCAGGATTCTCCGTGGCCCAGCGACATGACGGGCACGCCAATCCTGCCGGGGAGGACCTGTATCCCGTCGTGGTACCCCTCATCGAGCTGGAGGGCATGCTTCCGCACGACGAACCTGCTCGGGTCGCTCACCCTCTTTCAGCAGGCTGACCCGCCCGACAGACTCGACCGCGTCAGCGGGTCAAGGCCCGGGCCGGGGGCGAACCATGGCGTCCGGAGGGCCGCGAGGTACGTGTCAGGCTGTCCAACGAACGCGGGGATGCGACGTCACCGGCCGGCCCGGACCCGGCCAACGCGCACGGACGGCGGCGCCCGTGCAGGCCGGCGGCCCTGCGGCATGACGGTGCCGGAGTGTCGAAGGCCCCGAAACCGTCCGGCCCGCGGGCCGTGTCTTTGCCGTCCGGTCCGCGGAATCGGCCAGTGGTGTGTCCGGGGTCACATTTCACGTTCGGGGGCGCTGGGCGCTCTAGGTAGGCATGACACAAAGCCACCCGCAGGATCCCGACGAGCCGGGGCCGGTGCCCGGCCCGGTACCGGACAGGAGCCCTGGCGCAGCCGGACCGGCCACCGGCCCGGAATCCGGCGAGACAGCCGGTCTGGTGCTTGTCATCAACACCGTTCTGGGAGGCTTGGGGAGCCTGTACCTGACCACCAAGTCGGCTTTGATCACGCTCACTTCAGCATTACTGGTGGTCCTGCTGATTGTCGTCGTCAAGCGCAGGAGCGGACACGCATCCCGCCCGGGCCGGAGGGACGATCGGAGTGGATGGTGAGTCCGATGGCTTTGGCGCCTTTTTTAAAGACCACTACCCTCGGGTGATTGCCATGCTGGTCGCCCACCGCGGCTTCACCGAAGTGATCGCGCAGGACGCAACGGCCGAGGCCATGACCAGACTCGTCGAGCACTGGGGGAAGGTGGAGGCACCGCAGGCCTGGGTTCGGACCGTCGCATTCCGCGTGGCCTGCCAGCTCGCCGGGCGTCAACACACGGGAATGCCCGCGGGCCAGCTCGTCGACCCCACGTCTGCTCACGACCTCAGGGCGGCCGAACTCGCCTTGGTCGCAGGCACCGTGATCGCGGCGCTGCCGCGACGACAGCAGGAAGTCATGACACTGACCCTGGTGGACATGACTCCTTCGGAGATCGCTGACATCCTCGGGTGCACCCCAGCGCAGGCCAGAGCGAACCTCGCCCACGCGCGCCGGGCGTTGAGGAACGCGATCCGGATGGACAAGGAGGCGTGACGATGAATCCGACGCACCGCGACGCATCTGTGTCGACCGGTCAGGACGCCGCCTACGACCGCCTTGTCGCACGCTACTCCGCACCGGACACACTGGCAGCTGCGCTTGAGAGCGTAACGGCTGAGGCCCGCCGGCGAGCGGCAGCGCAGGAGGACGCCGACCAAGGCCGGCAGCCCGTAAGCCGTGTCGAACAAAGCCCTGCCAGCACGGTCACGGCCCTACCGGCCCACCGTGCGAGCAGCCAGGTCTACCCCAGCGGGAGCAGGCAAGTCAGTGGGCGAGCGAGTGTCGACCCGTATGCCTCCGCGCTCGAAGATGGTGCGGCCGCCGGCGTGCTCGCTCGTCCCTATGCCATGACCGTGGGGCGCACCAGGCCGCGATACCAACTGGCCATCGAGGCACTCGTATCGGCCACCGCAAACTCTCAGCAATTGCAGGGGTTGCTGCCGGAGCATCAGCGGATCTGCCACCTGTGCCGTGACATCAAGTCGGTGGCGGAAATCTCGGCGCTGCTCTCCATCCCGCTGGGCGTCGCGCGCATCCTGGTGGCTGACCTGGCGGAAGCGGGCCTCGTCGCCATTCACCAACCGGGAGGAAGCGAGAACAACGGAGGTGCACCCGACACGAGTCTCCTCGAACGAGTGCTCGGCGGACTTCGCAAGCTGTAGCCGCCCGGTCACCCTCGCTTGATGTCGACCGATTAGCTGATGCGGCGCCGAGGGCGTTGATGGTCATGGCTGGTCTGCAGTGGGGTGGAAACTGTGCGAAAAGTCGCCAAGAATGTTCGTGATGAAAGCTTTGCCGTGCCGGTAGGCACGATGTGAGTCGTCTGGGACCTGTGAGGTCAGCAACGCGAGCAAACAAGAACGTCGGCGGGCTGCACCGAGGGCTATTAACAGCCAGGTGAACGGCCCTACACTGGTTCATCGCTCATAGGGGGACGCATGGAGCTGCAAATACGCTTAGTGGGACCGGCCAGGCAGTTCTTCCGGGAGTTGGAGCGGGATAAACGAAAGCCACTGGCCGACGCGATCAAAGAGGCATTCGGCAAGAGCTATCCACTGGTGGTAGGCAGGGGGAATCATCGTCTAGATGTACCGGTGCGCATGACGCCGGACGGTTTTCGCGCCCGGCTGGTGCCCGGTGGCTACGCGGTCATCTACCGTCCGATGCGTGAGTTCGAGACCAGTCAGTTCGGCGTTGATCGCGGGATCATCATCATGGACGTGATTAGTGCGAGTGACGCCGAGCCTTTTTGACCCCACGGTCGCTGACGGTGGGGTGCTGCACGGGGTGGTCGGTGCCGGGTGGATGCGGACATCGACGGGGTCGCTGGGTTTGGGCGGGTTGGCGGCGTAGGCGAAAGCGCCGAGAGCGACGGCTGCCACGAGCGAGGCCCAGGCCAGTTTGACCTTCATGCTCCTGAATAGCTGCAGCGTTGCATGGTAGTTGGCGCACTGGGCCACGTCCCGCGCCACCGTACGCAGTACTGCGGCCTGTTCCACGGCTGCGTTGCGGGCTGCGGGGTCGGCGGAGGTGTCGATTTGTTCCGTGGCTTCCCTGAGCCGGCGATGGAGTGCGGCCAGGTCCGGTGCGACGTGGCCGTACAACTCGTAGCGGTTGTCCTCGATGTGCATGGAGACCTGGTCGAAGCGGTGGCGAGTGAGGCCGCGGGTGTCCTGGAACTGCGAGTCGACGTCTTGGTCCGTGAAGGCGCTGAGGGTGACCCAGTCCTCGGTGAGGATGGCCGAGGCGCTGTGAGCCATGAACCCCAGTGCGGCGAGCGCGAGGGCGATGCCGACGATCGCCACCCACAGCCGCCAAGAGGTGGCGGGGAGTTCTCCGATGCCGGTCAGCTGCAGGCCGGCAGCCAGGGCCGCGGCGATGCCCGCGAATGCGGTGAGCAGCCACTTGGCGGCCGAGCGTAGGGACTCCAGGGCGGCTGTGTATCCCGTTCCCTGGTTCAGGTCTGCTGGATCGGAGTTGTTGGGCATGGTGGCCCCCGTTCAGCGGCAAGCCCCGAAACCATCTGTCGTCAACGGTTGACGACACTCTTTTGAGGGTACAAGCTGAATGAGACGCGGACAACCGCCGCTCTCGGCGTATCTCGCAGGGAGCCGCCGGCCACAAGAGAGGGCCCATGGAGACCATCGGAATCCGAGAGGTGTCTGGCGAGCGCATCATGGCTGCCGCCGACCGCGGCGAGGTGCTCGGGATCACCAACGGGCGCGTGCTTGCCGGCGTCCTCATGCCTCTGGTGCCGGAAACCGTTGACCGCCTGGTCGACCAGAACCTCACCCGGATCCTGCACAGCATCAGAGAAGGGGAACGGGAGTTCAAAGACGGCAACTCCGTCGACCTGGAAGCATTAACCGAGGAACCTTCTGACCCTTCAGGCCACCGGGCGCCCGCGAGAGTGACGATCCGGGGGCTTTCTGGCGCGCGCCTCGACGAAGCGGCCGAGAGGCATGAGGCGCTCGTCGTGACGCACGGCGGGACGGATGTCGCCCTACTCGTCCCGGTCACCCCGCAATGGGTGGAGCGACTCGTCGAGCGCAACCTCTCCCGCATTCGCGACAGCATCGATCGTGGCGAACACGAGATCGTGATCGGCGCGGCCGTGCCGACCCTCGATGAGCTGCTCGAAGAAGCCGAGACGTCGACGGAGGAGTTCACCGACCCTTTGACGACCTCTGAACACCCGTCGGCGCCCCGGCCCGTCACCGGCGGGCTGCTCCAGCAGCGAGCCATCGGCATCAAAATCATCTCCGACGATGTCGACAGCCGTGACCGCCTGGTCGGGGTGGTCACCGACATGCTGGGCCGCCTCGTTCACGGCCCGATCGAAACCCTGCTGCCCGACCTCGACCAGGGCCACGTGCTGGCCAGCATCGTCGACCTGATCGACGAGCTGCGTGCCACACTGCGTCCCGACCAGGAGCACCTGATCGGTGTGGGTATGGGGATCGGCGGACACGTGCGCCGTGGGACGATCGTGAACTCCCCCAACGCCAGCTGGCACCGTTTTCCCCTCGCCTCCCTGGTTCAGCAGCACGTCGACGTGCCAGTCGTCCTGGAAAACGATGCCAATTCCCTTGCCGTGCGCGAGCGCTTCATCAAAGGGACGGACGATGAGAGCACGGCCGTCATCCTGATCACGGACCGCGGCGTGGGAGCCTCCCTCATCCTGAACGGACGGGTCTTCCGCGGCGCCCACGGCATGGCCGGCGAATTGGGGCACGTCCCCGTCGAGTTCAGCCACCCGAACTCAAAGACCAAATGCCGCTGCCAGAGCCCGGGATGCCTGGAAGGCGCGACCGCCCCCTACGCCATCGACAGAACGCTGGCCGAAGCGGGCTACTCCGCAGGATTCGACGCCGCCGTCGCCGAGGCCACCACCTCGGGAGGCCCCATCCCCACCGTCTTTCACCGCGCCGGAGAAGCGCTCGGACGCGCCATCGCCACGCTCGTCAACCTGTTCAACCCCTCCACCATCGTTCTCATCGGCCCGCAAGCCCTCGTCGGCGCCCCCCGGACCTTCCGCAATGGAGCCGATGCCGCCCAAGAAGGCGCCACAGGCCTGTATATGAATGCGATGGAGCGAACCATCAATAATCACGCCTTTTCCACCGGCGCCGACGACTGCCAGTTCATCGTTCGTCAGGTAAACGATGCGGAAGGTGCCGCCGCTGCGGCTGCCTGCATCATCGAACAGTTCGCGCCGCTCGGCGGGCCCTACGCCCCCAGCCAGCACGGCTGAGAGCTGTCTCCGGTAGTTCCCGAGTCGGCCTGTGCTTCCGTCTGTTGGTTCCGTTCCGGACCGCAGTCGACAACCCTGGTCCGCCCCTCAAACCACCCGGCGCTTCATGCAGACAAGTCGATGTAGGCGGCCAGCTGTTGCTGCCAGATGACGTCCTGTTCAGGCAGGGCAGCGCGGCAGATGCGCTGGATGGTGCCGTCGTCGCGCCAGCGAAGATAGCGGCGTCGGCAGGCCAGGAAGGGGCCGAGAGCCGGCGGGAGACTGGTCCATGCCTGCGCGGTGCAGGCGATGTGGATGATGGCCTCCAGGATCTGCCGTTCGCTACGGGGACGGCCGCCGGTGTGCGACGGCGCGGGCAGCACTCCTGACACTGTCTGCCAGGCGGCGTCGCTGATCCGCGGCCGCCACACCGGTACTTCGCCGGCCAGTGACAGCAGCTCATCGACCAGAGACCGCTGCCGTGGCTGCAGCAGCGGTCGTCGTGCGCTCTGCTCGCGCAGCCAGGCGGCGGCGTGCTCACCATTCGGTGCGGCGGCCCACCACTCAAGATCGTCAGGGAGCCCGGTCAGGTGGTAGCGGCAGGCCCACCACATACGCTGCCAGGCCACCGGCCAGGGCGGGTTCCACCAGCCGTCGATGGTGTTCAGCTGCCGTCCCAGGCGGGTGGGGCGGCCTGCGGTGCACTGCCGCTGGCGCGCGTTCTTCAGCCAGTTCCCCAGAGGGAAACCGTCGACAGCGGTGGGCCACGAGAGGGCGAGATGGCCGTGCCGGGCAGCGTAAGCGCGCGCAACCTCCAGGCCGTCTGCGGTGGAGCGGCGACGGCCGGGCCAGGCGTGGAAGAGCCGCACCTCGCCTTCGGTGAGACCGAGTTCGCCGAGCAGGCGCCGCTGCTCCTCATGCAGCTGCTCGTAGTCGATGATCTGGCGGCGCAGCCACCGCTCCAGCCACGGCGGCAGACCAGCGAGATTGTTGCCACCGCCAACTGGCCTGTGGTGCTGGACGAAGGTGCGGGCTTCGTACCAGGTGCGCTGCCAGCTGATAGGCCAGGGCGGATTCCACCACGCGTCCAGCTCGCGCAGTTGCACGACCTGTTCCGCCGTCAACGACGTGGCATCGGCACGCCGGTTGGCCAGCCATCGCCCCAGGTCGAAGCCCTCCCGAAGACCGGCCCGGGGGTGCGGCACAGCCAGGTGGCCGACCGCGCGCACATGACGGCGCGCATGCTCGAGCCCTTCGGTGAACCACAGCGCTTCTCGCTGCGGCAGGCGCTGGCCGTGCCTCTCCTGGCGCACCAGCGCCGGCTCTGCACCCCGCCCAACCACACCGGCATCTGCACTCTGGGACGCGGCCAGGAGCTGCAGACCCGCTCCCACCTCCAACGGCCGATGCCCGGCAGGCACCCACCACACCCCGCGCCATCCGTGCCGCGGCCCCAATCCGGCCGCGCGGCGCTGCTCCCGCACGACCGCCCGCGCCCAGGACACCAACACCGCATGCCCATCCGCCTCCAGCTCCGCCAGCCACGGTCGTTGCACACACTCACCCAGCACGGAAGCAAGGCGCACACCCGCACCCGGGCCTCGCACGAGTCCTTCCGCCCGCTCTCCCGCCACCAGCCGTTGCACCCGGCGGTCCGTCAGAGCCGCCGCCACCGCGACGACTTCCGGGAAGACCACCATGTCCCGCGCCAGCCACCGCCACTGCGTCACCCCCCATCCGGGCGGATCCGCTCCCTGTCGGCGCATGGCGGCGGTTGCTTGCTCAAGTCGCAGCCCCCACACGGTCTCCCGCTGCCAAAACTCCTCCCGCTCCCACCACCCGCACACCACCGCGTGTGCCAGAGCGAACACCTCACCCTCATTGGCCCCGAAAGCAGCCCCGGCCCGCGCCACCCGCCTCCACTGACGCTGCGCCCGCCCCAATTCCACCGCCAGATCCGCGGCGTCCACGCACCGCAGCGGATGGCCCTGACCGACGTCCAGCAGCCACCGGCCATGCCGCACGCACACCCGCCGCCACTGCGGCAGATACACCCACACCTCCTGAACGGCCCCGTGCCGGGCCGCGCACAGGGAACAGGCGAACGCCACCGGCCCCCACTCCAGTGCGCCCATCCGCCACCGTGCCCGCCCCTGCCCGTCCTCGCCCCTGCCGGCCAGCGCCTCCGGCCCAGCCGCCCACGACGGCAACGCTCGCGTCAGATGCCCCGCTGACACGCCGCACCAGGCGGCGAGCTGCTCCTGCGCCACCTCGTCCAGGAACACCTCGCCGTCCAGACGGCGACGGTGTCTCTGCTGTAGCGGGTTCACCCACCGCCAACACCCCGCCATGTCGCCAGCCTCCAGCCCGTAGGCGGCCGACACCCGGTGCAGAAACGACCACGTCGTCTCCCCTCGGACGGGCGCCACCCGCGCCGTCGCGCGCACAGAAATGCCGGTCACGCTCCCGCAGCATCATGAGGTCGAAGACTTGCTGGACCGCAGCGCTTCCGCCGCGTCACGAGGGCCTCGCGGGGGCAAGCCATGGCGTCCAAAGGGCTCGGACGGACAGCGGGGCCAGGCTGCTCAACGATCACGCGGATGCGAGGTCACCGGTCGGCACGCACCTGGCCAACGCGTACTGCTGGCCACGTCCTCGCCGGTTGGTCCGCGGAATCGGCCAGTGGTGTGTCCGGGGTCACATTTCACGTTCGGGTGGTCTGGGTGCTCTAGGTAGGCATGACACAAAGCCACCCGCAGGATCCCGACGAGCCGGGGCCGGTGCCCGGCCCGGTACCGGAACGGAGCCTCGGCGCAGCCGGACCGGCTACCGGCCCGGAACCCGGCGAGACAGCCGGTCTGGTGCTTGTCATCAACACCCTTCTGGGAGGCTTGGGAAGTCTGTACCTGACCACCAAGTCGGCCTTGATCACGCTCACTTCAGCCTTGCTGGTGGTCCTGCTGGTTGTCGTCGTCAAGCGCAGGAGCGGACAGGCATCCCGCCCGGGCCGGAGGGACGATCGGAGTGGACGGTGAGCCCGACGGCTTCGGCGCCTTCTTCCAAACCCACTATCCGCGGGTGATTGCCATGCTGGTCGCCCACCGCGGTTTCAGCGAGGTGATTGCGCAGGACGCAACGGCCGAGGCCATGACCAGACTCGTCGAGCACTGGGGGAAGGTGGAGGCACCGCAGGCCTGGGTTCGCACCGTCGCATTCCGCGTGGCCTGCCAGCTCGCCGGGCATCAGCACACGGGAATGCCCGCAGGCCAACTCGTCGACCCCACCTCCGCCCACGACCTCAGGGCGGCCGAACTGGCCCTGGTCGCAGGCACCGTGATCGCGGCGCTGCCGCGACGACAGCAGGAAGTCATGACCTTGACCCTGGTGGACATGACCCCTTCGGAGATCGCTGACATCCTCGGGTGCACTCCGGCGCAGGCCAGGGCCAACCTCGCGCACGCGCGCCGGGCGCTGAGGAACGCGATCCGGATGGACAAGGAGGCGTGACGATGAATCCAGCACACCACGACGCATCTGTGTCGACCGGTCAGGACGCCGCCTACGACCGTCTTGTCGCACGCTACTCCGCACCGGACGCGCTGGCAGCCGCACTTGAGCGGGTAACGGCCGAGGCCCGCCGGCGAGTGGCAGCGCAGGAGGACGCCACCCAGGGCCGGCCGTCCGTGAGCCTGGTCGAACAAAGCCCTGCCAGCACGGCCACGGCCCGACCGGCCCACCGCGCGAGCGGCCCGGTCCACCCCAGCAGGACACGAGGATTCGGCGGCCCGGCGCCCGCCGATCCGTACGCCCTTCTCCGTGCGGTGACGGCGGCCGAGAACGATGCAGATGCCAGCGGCCCGCTCGTTCGCCCCCATGCCACGACCGGAGGGCGCACCAGGCCGCGCTACCAACTGGCCATCGAGGCACTCGTATCGACCACCGCAAACCCTCAGCAACTGCAGGGGTTGCTGCCGGAGCATCAGCGGATCTGCCACCTGTGCCGTGACATCAAGTCGGTGGCGGAAATCTCGGCGTTGCTGTCCATCCCCCTGGGGGTCGCACGCATCCTGGTGGCTGCTCTGGCGGAAGCAGGACTCGTCGCCATTCACCAACCGGGAGGAAACGAAGACAACGGAGCTGCACCCGACACGAGCTTCCTCGAGCGAGTGCTCGGCGGACTTCGCAAGCTGTAGCCGCCCGCCCGGGCGAGCGCAGCCCGGATGTCAGTGGTGCCCCCTGGACTTGGTTCTGGGCGCGCCGCAGTGCGCCGGAGGCCACGGTTAAGGGGTGACAGGCACGTTGACGATAGTGCGCCCTACCCATGGCGATCGTGCTGGCGTCGCCCTGGTCGGTTATCTGGTGGCCATGCGGCTGGAGTGGCTGTTCCGTGGTTGGACGACGGTAACCGTTCAACATCGACTTCACCCGCTCGACGCCGAAACCCGCAGATCGTTGACGCCTTCCTCGTGGCCGTGATCGCTGTGCGGGACCCAGGCGGCAGAGCTCGACGCTGAGCCGCACATGCAGCGCACGGCATTCCGTCCATGTGGGTAAAGCGTCCGGCAGAAGGGGAGCTAGCAAACGCGAGGTGGCCGACCAGGGGAGGGGCTGGGCATGCCAATGGTGGTGCTGCTGGCGTTAGGGCTGGCCGTGCTGGCGGCGGTTGCAGTGGGGCTGGTCCGGGCGGGGCGGCGGGAGGCGCAAGGCGAACGGATGCGGCTGGCGCAGGAGGCCCAGCTGCAGGCCCGCCGGTCTTTGGACGTCGTGTGGGCGATGGGGGACCGGGAGTTCGAGGAGCATGTGGCAGAGTTGTGCCGCCGCGACGGCTGTACCCGGGTGCAACGCGTCGGCGGCCGGGCGGACTTGGGCGCAGATGTGATCGGCTGGATGCCGGACGGCCGCAAGCTCGTCGTGCAGTGCAAGCGCTACGCCAAGCACCGCACGGTGGGCAGCCCGGATCTGCAGAAGTTCAACGGCACCGCCCGCAGCGAACACGGCGCAGACGTCGCGCTCTTCGTCGCCTCCTGCGTCTTCACGCGACACGCCCGTTCCTTCGCGGCCCGCCACCGGCTGACGTTGATCGACGTCGATCTCCTCGGCTTCTGGCACAGCGGCACACCACTGGACAAGCTGCTGGACCTGGACATCGGCCGCTCGGGAACCCATCGCAAGCTCCAGCCCGACCGGTGAACCGGGGGGAACCTGCCGAAGAGTTGCCCTGATCCCCATGGATGCCGCATGACACCGCAGGCTGCCCGGCAACGGCGTGCACACAGCGTAGCCCGCACGCCGGTGCCGGGCGCATGGTCAAACCTCCTCACGAGCCGGCGTCGAAGAGAGTTTCCTGTGTGCCGGATGTCTGGCGGGGCAGCCGGGTTGGCGGCGAGGGAGAGGCCAGCGCCGCACGGCAGTCGGCCCGCAGTGCATGCAGCGGCTGGTCACTGCCCAGCATGCGAAGAAACTCCGGGCAGGTCCAGGTGACCAGTCGGCCCTGCCGGGACAGGTAGAGGCTGACCCGGTCGATGCGGTACCGGTCCTCGTAGTCGAGGAGCAGGTAGCCGGCCAGCTGATGGATCCCATTCGCCTCGATCCGTTCGGGGCGGATCGTTGCCTTGCAGTCGATGAGATTGCCCGCCGCGATGAAATCCGCATCCGCGCCACCGACGTCGTCACTGCCGCCGAATGTGGGAGCGCAAATGCACTGGCCCGCCGGCAGGCGGGCAACCCAGCCCAACGACTGCTCTGCACCGGCAAGTTGGACCTGGCGCGCAATGTCCGTGGGCACATATGCCGGGACGTCGGCGAGCAGATCCTCCAGGCTGCCGCCCGCAGCGAGCCGGAGCAGCGGATTGCCGGGAAACAGCCCGGCACGGAAGATCTCCTCGAAATGGGAGGCGACGAAGCACAGACGGGCCAGCCGTTCCTCTTCCTCTCGGGGACGGCCGACCAACACGGCAGACTGGCTGTCCAGTTCGGCCAGCAGCTGTCGGCCTGCCCGCTGGACGGCTTCCCCGGCCGAGCGGCCGGATCGCTCGGCCACCTCGCCTTCCGCGAACATGACGCCGGCGCTCACGGCAGTGTCGAGGGGGGAACCGAAGGCCACCCGCAGCCGCCGGTCGATGGCCCGCCCCAGACTGCGGTAGTCGGACCGCTGACCGCCTTGCGGCCTGATGGTGGCCGAAGGGGGCGGCAGTTGACTGCGGATGCTGCCGAGGACGTGCGCCGTACGGGGCAGACGGACGGCCAGGAAGCGGGAGACCGGCGAGTTCGGGTCTTTCAGATTGCTCGTGAGGCTCATGCCGGGAGCATGGAAGAAGGCACTGACAACGGCCCCTTTTCCGTTCGCACATCACCCGAACATGCGAACATCCGTCCGATGTGGAGGGCTGTAACTACCCCGGTGAGCGCCGCAACCGGCCTGCAGCGCATGGCAGATCCGCCGTTCGATCCCGCCGCGCCGAGCAACGCGCATGGTAGTTGGCACAGTTCGGCTCTGGATCAAGAAGGGATGGGAAACCGGAGGGGAGTCGTCGGGCAGGTGCAAACACGGGATCACGCACGGCATGCCGCCCCTTGGGCTATTTCGATGGACTTGGGCCGGTTGTCCGAGCCGTGGTGCAGGATGAAGGTACTGCGCTCCGTTGCCGCCGCAAGGAGCGCGGGCAAGGGCTGCTGCGTCTTTGGGGGGCGTTCGTGTTCCAGCGTCATCTTCACCGCCACGATGACGTGAATGTGGTGATGTCCGCGCTGCACGGCGATTCCGAGAGCCTGCCGGTTCTGATCACACTGGGAGCGACGCTGCACCAGGACATGGCGTCGGCGCTGCGCGAGGTTATCGCGACCAGAGCGTGGCAGGGCGACGTCCATGTCCGCAGGCTGGCGGCCCAGGGGAGCCCGCACGGCGCGATAGGAGTGAGGGAGCGGGTCGTTGGTGGCAGCGATGACCTGGCAGCCGTAGCCGTCGGGGGAGGGGTCGTCGGCGGCCGAGATCAGTGTGTTGATCAGCCGCAGGCTGGCAGCGATCGTGGACGCGCTTGAGGCCTCCGGCGTCCCCCACGGCGGGCGGCCTGCACTTCAGGGCGTGACGATACACATGGGACTTCGGCAGCCAGGGCAGAATCCGAATTTGTCTCCGATGCCGGCAGCGACCAGCTGGACCTGGCATGACTGGTTCTCACACAGGCGCATCCCATGGGTTCCTCGCCACAGCAATGCCTGCTCGTCGTCGCTCAACCGGCGGACGTGATCACCTTCGGTTGCGTTGAAGACGCCGCAGCTCGTGCACGCCCATATCCCTTCCGAAGCGCCATCTGCGCCGCACATACGGCACGGGAACGAACTGCTCAACCGGGGCAGGCGATCCTGCTGGAAAAGGTGGTGAGCCTCTTGGAGCTGCCGGATGACTTCTTCTGCAATGTCTGCGGGGGTTGTGTCGGAGCCGCGAGCTGCCTCCCGGAACCAGTTGTGGATCGTCATGAGACGCTGGCGGTGCGCCAGGTTCCTCAGTTCATCCGTCACGGCTGGGCTCGCGTCGAACCGCGCGGCAAGGAACAGATCGTGCTGAGCCCACGAACCGTGTCGTTTCACGAACCTCAGCGCTTGCATGACTCCACCCTGTGGATCTTCCTTATGTCTGCGCATACCTGAACCTGCTGCGGTGTCGTCAAGCTCGCGAGAGGCATGAGTGGAGCGCCGGCGGGTGGGATGAAGGCTCCGTCGGCCGCCCATGAGGACGTCGGCTTCTCTGCGGCTTGCTTACCCGCTTCCTCGGCGCGCTTCTCTGCAGCTGCGGCCCGCGCCTCCGCTTCTTTGAGCGCTTCTTGCAGGCCGCCTTCCACGGCACGGAGTTCAGCGCCTCTTGGCCCTTCGGCATTCCGGCGTGACCGGTTGCCCGCGTAAGCAGCCCGCAGTTGTGCCTGCTTCACCACGGTCCAGCGCTCACGCCACTCGGCAAGGAGCTGAGGGTCGTCTCGCAGCTGGCGAACCAGCTCGCTGACAAAATCGAGAGAGGGCAGGCGACGCCCGGCGAAAACGTCTGAGAGGGACGAGGTGGGCAGGCGGCACCGGCCAGCCCGACGAGCCGCCTTGGATATCTGGCTGCGTGGTGGTGCTCCGCACGCGATGTGGAGTTGATGCAGCCTGTCCGCGAAGTCGGCCAGGGCACGTTCGTATGCCGCGCTCGCGTCATCTTCAGGCTGCTGACCGTGCGGATCCTGCATCACAGCCCCCCCCATGTCGCGTATGAGCAGGATAGAGGGCTTCGCGCGGACAGGGTCAGCGCCATTCGAATTTCCTCGAACTCGAACATAGGGTGCAAGCCGGTAGCTGATGTACGAGCCCGTTCGCCAAGGTACGGCGGGCATCGGAACTCACCGGGACTGGTCTGATTCCTCGCGTGAGGCGTAGCAGCGGCTGTCTCATCAAAGAACTGCGAGCCCATTCCGAGAGCCGCAGGCCTTGGCAGCGCCGGGAGGAACTGCGCCATGACGAAGGCGATGAAACAGAGGGCTGGACGGGTCACCCCCACCTGGAAGGTTGTCCTCGGCCGCAATGGGCTGACGGTCAAGGCGGGTCGGCATCTGCGCGTGTTCGTGTCTCTGACCTTGCTGAGCTGGGTCCTGGGCCTGGCAGGCTTCGTGAGTGCCGGTTCCTACCTGCGCTGGCTCGGGTGAAGAGTTCGCCGGAACCAGATGCCGTGCGGGGATGGAATGTTGAGCCAAAGACGGTTGCACGGGCTCGTCCGGCGGGCATCGCGACCGGTGAAGCCGAACTGCGTAGGGCAGGTGAACGGGCGCGACCGTGCTCTCCGGCGGCAGGTCCACGGCACAAGGCCGTGCGTGCCGAATACCGAGCAGCAGGCCACGGTGCTCATCCCTGCATCGCCCCCTGCGGCCGCAGGCTCGGGAGCAGGGAGCAGGCACTGACTTCGACAGGCGTGAAAGAACTCCGAGTTCGTTCCACCTCCCCTTCCCGGCCCTCGGCCACAGACTTCAGGCGGGTGGTGCCCAGACGGCTGGCGCGGCGGTCGTTGACCGACGGCACGCATTGATCACCATGCCCTTCGCATGGCCACCGTCACTGCAGCTGCCACCGCCCGCGATGCCCGCACCGCCCGGCCGGCGAACCGGCCCGCTTCGACACCGACCGTGTTCCGAGGGGCATTTCGCACGCACCGGCCCACTCTTCTGCGCCACAACCGGGGCAGCCTCGTGGGAAGAGACGCGCAATGCGTAGAACAAAACCTGCGCCACGCTCCGTTCGGCGCAACAGCGAGCGGGGCCACTCGGTTGGCGGGCGACGCGGTGGCTCGCCCGCCGCTGCCGTGGTGCCTGGACCATATCGGCCATGCGCCCACTTGTGCGGCCGTGCGCCGAGCGATGCGCGGACACGGATAGTTATGATCATTGGCGGCGGCAGGGTAGAACTCGTACACAAACAAAAGGGCCCCCAGCGCACCGGCTTCCCAACCATGACGCGCTGAAGGCCCATCCCAGGAACACCTGGAAGGTGATACGGATGACCGTACCTCAGTGTGTAATTCCCCCCGTTGAGGGCTGGGCACACGGCGCGAGCGAGTGGCATCGGGTCGTGATCACCGTGACGATCACGGTGATCGTGACGGCGTGCGCCGGACTGCCCCCTGAGTGGATCACAGCTGCTGCCGCGTTGCTCGGCGTGCTGACCCCGACCGGCCCGCGCCAGCCGTAGGGGCAGGGCAGTGCCCCACCGGGGGCGGGGCACTTGCACCGCGGGCCGTTCCCGCGCCTTGCGTGCGAACGGCCAGCGGCCTGCGATGCGAGGCCCAACGCCGTACCGGTCCATGCCACGCGGCTGCCGGCTTTTGCGTCAGGCGGTGGCGTCGCCCTCGCGGCGCAGCACGTCGTCGACGAAGTCGCTGACGAGGGCGAGGACTTGGGCGGTGGGGATCACCTGTACCCAGCGTGCCTCGCTGCCGTCCTGATGCCAGCAGGCAAGGTGCATCGACACCGACCCGTCTGCCTCGGTGCGGCAGAACTGCCTGCGGGTTACGGCCGTGCAGCCGTGGTGCGGATCCGGGGTGATGGCTGCCGCCACCACCTCGAGGTGATGGCGGCGAGGCAGGGTGCGCCCGTCTTTGCATCCGGGGCAGCGCAGCAGGTGCCGGACGCCATCGCCTGCGCTGCGCTGGAGGAAGTTGGATCCCCCGCCCTCGGCGGTGTTGCAGCTGCCGCAGACCGGTCCGCGCACGAAGTCGTGGTCGTGGCAGTGATCCCAGTAGGAGGCGCGGCGCGGGTTACGGCATAGGGAGCACAGGTAGTGGTCGGCCCGCGTCCGTGAGCTCAGCGAGCTGTAGGGTTTGCCCTTCAGGTGGCCGCGGTAGGGCCGGTACATGCTGCTCGCGCAGGACGCGCAGAGCGTGACGAAGCTGGCCGCGCTGGAGCTGCGTCCCGTCCACGGGTCCACGGCGGCATCGCACTTGCTGCAGGCGGCGGCTTTGGCGCTGAGGATGTCCTCGGCTTCCTCGGCACGGTCCAGCACGGCGGCGTAGGTGCTCGGGAGCATCCACTGGGTGCCCGACCAGGACATGAGCGGCACGGGCAGGGTGCTGGCGATCGTGACGTTCTGGTAGCGCTGCAGGAACGCCTCCCAGGTCATGTCGCAGGGCAGTCCCTGGTCGTTGAGCGGGCACGGCCAGTTCTCGTGGCGGCAGCCGGTGGTCCTGTGCCGTTCGCAGGCGGCCCGCTCCAGGCAGCCGTTGATGTGTGAGCGCCAGCCGGCGCCGGCAACCGGCGGCCGGTTGCGGCCTCGGCGGGCCGGCGGGAGCGCGCTGGTGAGGACGCCGGTGTCGACGACGAGATCGGCGAGCGCCTGCCCGGCGCGGCGGATGTCTTCCTCCATCAGCCGCCAGCGGCCCTTGTGCTTGTACCCGCGTACGGGGATGTCGCCGATGAGGGCGTGGTCGTTGGCCATGAAGCGATAGGAGTTCAGGGCGTCAGGGGCTGCCTGGATCAGATGACCCCGGGTGAGGTCGGTGAGCATGCGTTGCGCCAACTTGAGGTCGATCAGGGGCATGGCGTCCTCCTGGGGGAAGGCGAGTGGATGGGGCGCAAGGGCGTGCGGCGCCGGGCGGCGGGACGGCGGGCAGCCGGGTCCCCGTACGGTGATTGGGGCGAGGCCGGGCAGGCCGGGGCAGAGCCCTACGGCGGCGAGGGGCATCCTGCTCGCCGCTGCCTGAGCGGCCCTCCCGAAGGGGCGGGGGAGAGTGGGCCGGGCGCCGTGGTGGGGGTGGTCAGGGTACTCTCCGGGGAGGGTGCAGGACGGCTGCGGGGTCCCAACCGCCGGTCAGGAACGCGGCCTTGGCCTCCTCCACCACGCTGCGGACAGGGCGGTCGGTGAGAAGGCCGGCCCGCTCGCTGTACTCGCTGGGCCGGGCCGCCGCCCGGTTCACCGTCCACAGGGCGTCACCGCTGATGCCGTTGACGGATTTGAGTAGCCACCCTTGCAGCGGATCGGTTCGTGCGGCCTGCCGCGGGCCGATGCGGGCACAGGCGGCGAGCCAGTCCGCGAGCCACGGCCTCTCCACCCGGCGGCCGATCTCCTGCCGCAGCATCGTCTCGGCGGCCGCCACCCCCGCGGTGGCGGCCTTCGCGCGCAGCCGCTGCCGCCAGGGCGGGTTGCTCAGCAGCCGGGCGACGGCGATCGTCTCCGGATACGCCAGCAGGGCATGCGGCATGACGGCTGCCGGAGTGCATCCGGTGACCGAGGCCAGCCGGCGCGCACGGTCCTGCCAGACCGTCTCGGCCTTCCACCCCTGCACCTGCCACGACCACACCACCGCCGCGGCGAGCGCCACCACCTGTGCGGCCTCCGGGCGGGCCTGCGCCAGAGCGACATGGCGGTGGTGGGCGGTGAGGATTTCAGGCAGCGATGTGAGTGGAATACTCGCCGACCCCGCGGCGTGCGCGAGGAGCCAGCGACCGTGACGCCGGCAGACATGCCCGACCGCTTGCGGGTAGAGCAGCACGCTCTGCCCGGGCAGCCAGGCCCGCCCGCAGCAGGAAGGACAGGCCGTCACCCACGCCGCGCACGGCGCGTACCAGGCGGCCTTGCGGATCTCGCGGTCCGCGATCCGGCTGTGTGTGGTGGCGAGGCTGGGCAGCGCGGAGGTGAGCCCGCTCAGCGGCGTGCCGGCGAACCTGGCCAGGGCTTCCCGCGCGGGCACGTTGAGGAACAGCTCCAGACCGGTCGCCGGCGTGCCGGTCACTTCCACGCTGCGCGGGCCGCTCAGGATGGCTCGCAGCAGGTCTTGGGCCGGCAGGCCGAATCCGGCGGTCATCCGTCGCAGCCATGAGCCGGTCAACTCCTTTCCTACGGGCGGAAGGTGTCTCGATTGGGGGGTGGTTCGGGGGGATGCCACAGCGTGGTCCTTTGAGACGGGCACCGATACGAACGTCGGGGACGGGGGCATGCGGTGCCGGGCCCTTCCCGCGACGGGGGAGGGCCGGATGGAATCCTCGAGCCGCAGCGGTTGGCGGTGATGCGGCGCCAGGGCCGCATCACCGCCAACCGCGGCCGCCGTCAATCGGTGCGGCGCTGCTTACGCGTGGCGCGTGCCGCCTTCGTGGCCTGGATGTCGAGCACCACCTGCGACAGCAGCTTCTTGGTGATGGCGTGGCTGTTGTCCACGATGGAGCGGATCGCGGCCTCCCGCACCAGCAGGGAGAGGCTGGCCATCACACCGCCGGTGAGGAGATGGATGTAGTCGGCGTGGCGGACGAGTGTGCCCGGCCGGTGCCGGGGCAGCCGCAGCGCCGCCTCCATGCCCTGCAACAAGTCGCGCCACGACGTCTTCTGCTCGCGGGTGCCGTTGAGCAGCGGGGGAGTGCGCAGCATCTTGCAGCGGGCGGCGAGCTGGGCACCGCGCGGCCCGGACAGCAGCGGGGAGTTCTCCACATCGACACCGGCCAGCACGAATGTCGCCGGCACCCGCTCCGCCAGGGTCTTGACCTGGTCGGAGCTGTCGGCGCCAAGCCGGGTGCGGGTGTTGAGCAGGTGGACATCGTCGAAGAACACCAGCCGGGTGCGCCGCTCACACAGCACGTGGCACACGGCGTCGGTGATGGTGTTCTCGGTCATCCTGGGGTGGACGGGGATGCCGGCGAACCGGGCGAGGACCTGGACCAGGCTCTTGGGATTGCAGGTGGGCGGGATAGAGGCGAACGCCACCGGCATGGAGCCCTCGCGGCCCGCCAGGCGGCGGCGTTCGCTCAGATGGAAGGAGCGGGCCAGCTCCGCGAGCGTGGTGGACTTTCCCGCCCCGGGGGGCCCGGACAGGATCAGGCCGCGCCGGGCGGTGCCCCGCTGCTTGTTGTTCACCAGCAGTGTGTGCCGGAGCTCGATCTGCGCCTGTTGCATGTGCCGGGTCAGGAGGATGACGAACTCGGAGTGGTAGTCCAGCAGCTTCTTGCGGTCCCAGGACGGATCGTCCACCGGCGCCGCAGGCACGCGCGGGCGGGACACTTCCGCCTGCCACAGGCGGACGTTGGTGACCGCGCCGGGGGGCACCATGTCGTCGTCGAAGAAGCCGTCGTCTGCGGCGAGAGTTACGGCAGCCATGGGGTGTCCTCCAGGTCCGTGTCGCTCAGGATGAGGGAGCCGCGGCCGGGGTGGCCGGTCTCCGATGCGTCGTCGGGCAAGGCGAGGACTTCCTCGTCGTCGTCCTCGTCGGGGATGGTGTCGTCGTCGAATCCGGGATCGGCGTACACGCCGGCCAGCCCGAAGGACAGGGGGGAGACGCTGAGCACGTCGAGGCCGCCCTCGGGGGCCGGCACCGCGCCGGACGCACGGGACTTCGCCATGACCCGCCGCTCGGGCGCGGTCAACTTCCCCTTGCCGGAGGCGCGTTTGAGGAAGTCGTTCAGTGCCAGCGCCAGTTCCGCCTCGTGCTCTTCACGCGACCCGGTGCGCTCGACGGTCTTGCAGATGTGTTCCCACACGTGGTGAGTGAAGAGATGCTCGACCGAGGTGGCATGGATCCACGGCAGCTCCCTGAAGCCCTCGGGCAGCCGCACCCAGATCCTGACCGGGTCGTAGGGGTTGTGGTGGATCTCCCACAGGCCGTTCTGTGACCGCTCGCCGGAGTCCTGCCCGCGGTGGTCGTTCAGGCACGGGTCATCGAAGGTGCGGTAGTCGAACCTGATCCCGCGGTCGGTGATCGGCCGCCAGTCCTCCGGCAGCATCTCCACGAAGTCGTCCGACGTCAGGGGGACCGGCACATAGCCGGTGACGGGCAGCAGCGCCGCCCACATCTGGTTGGGGGTGAGGGCCTTCTTCGGCATCAGCGGGTGCCGCAGGCCGTCATGCGGCCGGTGGTGCCAGTGGATGAGGAACTCTTCCCACAGCGCCTGGATCTCGGCGGCGGTGTGCAGCGGCTCCTGTTCGACCTTGGAGCCGCGCTCACCGACATGGGAGCCGGTGTAGCCGGGAAGCCACTGGCAGAACAGTGAATTGATCGAGCCGAACGACCGCTCCTCGTGCGCCTTGGCCGGCCCGTTGGCGGGCGGGACGGGCTGCAACGAGATCCCGAGGCTCTCGCACGCGGCCTGGGTGGCCGGTGAGATGAAGACCTTGCCCTGGTCGACCACGACCGTCTGCGGCATGATCACGGGGCGGGCCGCCGCGTCCTTCAGCCGCTCATCGACGGCTGCGAGCCGTTCGTGCGGCACGACGGACGCGGCCATCGACAGGCAGGCCGGCCAGCCGGGCCGCATCACCATCGGCGTCATCATCTGCGCCAGCAGCACGGCGACGTCGGTCAGCTTGCTTCCCGCCGGGCGCAGTACCCCGCACAAGCTACGTGTGGCCAGGTCGAGAGCCGTGGTCAACTCCAGCCGCCCCGGCACCCCGTCGTCCAGCATCACCAGGACATCCATGGGGGTGCTGTCCATCATCACGATCTCGCCCGGGCGCAGCGCCAGCGTCGGCGTGAACGGCGGTGCCGGGCGGGATGCCCGGGCACGCCGCTGCGCCACGGTCCCCTGCAGGCCGAGGGATTCCTCCATGGCGCTGAGGAGTTTGTTGAACGTGGCCTTCGGGGGCACCTGGACGGTGTTGGCGCCGTGGTGGTCCTCCAGCCACCACTCCACCTCCTGCCGCATCCGCGTCTTCGTCGACGGTCGCCAGGAGCCCCATCTGCGGCACCCGCAGCGGCGGCGGGCCGTCCACGAGGGCGAAGGAGTGATCGCTGAACAGGGCGGCCGCACTGACCGTCGCCAGCCCGCCGGTCGCGGCGTCCGCCTCGGCCAGCAGGATCCGGGCACCCGCCGTCGACGAGCCGTCGATCCCGGCCACGGTCCATTCCCGGCCGTCGAAGCGCACGGCCGAGCCGACCGTCAGCGCCGGCCGGGTCACCGCTTGGCCCCGTCCTGCACGGCCACCACGGCAACGACGCGCTCATGCAGCGGGGCTTCCAGCGGAACGCTGAGCAGGCCGGTCCACACCGCGTGGAACACCGCGGGCCACACGGCGATCGGATCACCCAGCAGCAGCACCCCCGCGATCAGGGCCATCGGCGTGCTGAAGCACTGGGTCACGGCCGACAGCCAGTCTCCGGCACACCGCGGATGCCGGTAACCGGCCAGCCAGCGCACATTGGCCTCCACCGCACGCGGCGGCGGCCCGACCAACCGGTAGTGCCAGCCGGCCGCGGCGGCCGCGGCCTCGACATGAACGGCCCGCGACACCAGCCGCCGCCCGGCCCCGAAACGGCTGACACAGTCCATCAGCAGACCGCTGCCGTCGCCCAGGCGTGCCATCAGATGAGGGGCGTGTGCCACGGTCTTTCCGCCCCGGCCCTGCCACAGCAGTTCCACCGGCCGGCAGGCCAGCGCCACCGTGCTTCGATCATGGTCGAGCATCATGACCTGCGTGCGCATGGACTTGAAGCCGTAGTGCACCAGACGGCCGTCGGTCGCCGACCACCACCAACCGGGCGCCACCCGGCGGCCCTTGAGCACCGGGAACGCCCGCACGGGCTGGCATTCCTCCAGCCGCCGCTCGCCGGCGGCCTCCAGCCACGGCATTTCATGCTCGATGCCAAAACGGTCGATGAACCGTGCGGTCATGTGAGCGGGATGCGCCACGCGGCGCCGGGCGCGGGATGGCGGGGCGCAGTCAGGCGGCTGTCCCGCAAAAGTAGCAGTGGGCACGAAGCAACTCCCTTTCCAGAAGGAGGAAATGAGGGCACGTGCGGCCGTCCGGGGGCGTGCAGCGGCGTCGGCGCAGGGCAGGACGAAGCTGCCCCTGGCCGGCGGGGCCGGGCTGCCGGATCGGCCGCACGGGTGGGTGGAGGCAGGCCGGCGTGCACCAGGGCGGCGCAAAGCGCCGCATCGGGGCAGGGGCGCACCAGTTCGTTGTGGCGGGTGCGGCTGGCGGCCGGCGGATGGCCGCCAGCCCCGCCCGCCACGGATCAGGGCCGCACCGGCGGCACTGACGGACGTGAGAGGGAGGCCCGCGGCACCACACGGCCGCGGGACGCCGGCAGGATCAGGCCGGGGTGAGCTCCAAGACCTGGGCCAGGTTGTCGAGCACGGCACGGTAGCGCTCGGGAGAAAGCGCCCTCAGCTGGCTGTTGGTCATGCCCATCAAGGTGTCCAGCTCCGGCTCGGGCTCCGGCTGCTCCAGCTTGGGAGCAGGATTCGCACCCTTCACACCCTCGGGGCCGGCCGCCGCTCTCAGGGCCGGGGCCGGCCACACCAAGCCCTGCCGGTCGCGGTGCACCAGCATCGCCAGCCCCAACCAGTCGACCAGATACACCCCGCGCCGGGGCCTTCCGGGCAGACCGTGCTGCAGGAGCCGCGCCAGCTCATCCACCGGCATCGGGCCGTCCCTCAGCGCTTCCCACGTCGCGACCGCCGACCAGTGCGGAAGGAACTGGGCCTGGAACTGCAGCCGCGCGTGCGTCTGATCCTCCCGCCACCGCTGCGCGATGCTCCAACCCGTATCGGTGACAACGAACTTGCCCCGCTCGCCGGTGAACAGGCCGAGGTGGCAACAAAAGCGCAGTGTCTGGGTGGCGGTCTCGGCCGTCACCCCTTCCTCGCGGGCCAGATCTGCGCTGGCGACGGTGCGGCGCTCCGTGCCGCTCCGTTGGGCGCCGGCCAGGAAGAGAGACACCTGACGCTGCAGGCTCGCGCGATCGGTGGGGACCGTGCGCTCGCCCGGCAAGGCGGGGGAGGCGGTCCTGTTCTTGAAGACACCCGGGGAAGCGGTGTCGGAGGAAGGCGAGGAGGGCGTGGAACCGGCGTGGGAGAACAGATCTTCCATGGGCGTGAGGACTTTCTGGTTGTGCGACACGTGTGGATGACACGCAACGCCCCGGCCCAGCACGCTGGGTATAGTGGCGGCGCGTGTTGGCGTGAGGCCAAACATGCGCACCGTGGCACCGCCGGGTCGGTCCAAGGAACCGGCGGTGTTCACGCATGTTCGGCCAGATATTCAGGGACCTGTGGACATGGCCCACTCTCCATCGAGCCGGTAGACACCGACGCGCGGCTGCATGAGCAGCCCGCGCTTCTTCAGGCGCACCAGTGTCTTGCTCACGTACTTGATCTTTACGTCGGGGCGCGCCCGCTTGATCTGGTCCGTGATCTCTTTCGTCGTGGCCTCTTCCCGTTCCAGGAGCAGCGCACGGATCGTTTCGGGCACCGTCGGGCGGGCATGGGACGTTGTGCCGTCGCCCGTCTCCTCGGCGGCGCCGGCGCTCGCGCCTGCCTCCGCGGCAGTGCTGGTCCGGCGCCGGTCAATCTGCCGGTCGACGGCAGCGAGCAGGCCCCCGGAACTGTCGGCCATGCCAGCAAGGACCTCCTCCTGGCTGCGTACCGCGGAGAGTTCGCTCTCCAACTCCTGCCTGCGCTGGCGGACTGCTGCAAGCAGCGCGCTGTCCTTGGTCGCCAACTCGGCGACCTGGAGCCGCATACGGCGCAGAGCGCGCAACTGCACAGTCAGTCCCTCCCTCCAGGCCGTGAAGAGGCCCCTTTTGCAGGACGCGAGTCTAGGGACACCGTCATGGGGGCCGCGTCGAAAGCGGGACAAGGACACACGGCCCCGCCCCGCACACTCGGTGCCTGATATCGCTTCCACCTGCGGAAACGAACAGACGACCCACAGGTGCAGCTGACCTGGAAGTACGCCTTTAAGAGTGAGACGGGCCGTATGCCCCGCAGGACACAGCTTGACGTTGTACGAGAAGGCGCCCCGATCGCTTCGTCATCGGCCGGAGCTGTGCTCTCAGACCTCCTTCGGGGGGCGCGGCCACGGCCTGCCGGGGGGCACGGGGCGCCCGGCGCCCCGCGGTGGGTTCACGCCGCCTTCAACGCCCGCTGCCCTGGGTGCACCCCGCTCTCATGGCCACGGCCGGGCGCAGTCCATACGGCGGAGCCAAATGGCCTTTCCTGCAACCGAGTTGGCGTCAGCGCGAGGAACCGTGAGGGCGATCGCTGCATCCTGGTCGCCTCGCCGGCACGCGCCGAAGGCCCGTCGCGGGGCCCGCCGTGCCCGGCCCCGCAGCGTCGGGAGGGGGGCTGGGAGCGCTCTGCCTCCCAGACTTCGAGGCGGCCCGCACAGAGCGCACCCGCCCGCCCGGTCGCTGCGGCTGCTGAACTGGTGTTCTCCTGCTGCCCCTTTGGACTGGCGCCGACGCCACCGCTTGCCTGCATCGGTGCAGTTCACACAGGGCATCCGACAGGAGAATCGTTCCCTGCGTGCACGGCTGACGGCCGCTGTTCGGGCATGCTGGAAGCGCAGTCAAGCGGTGACCACACCCCGCTTGCTGCGACCGCGTGATGCTGGAACGAGGCTGGCGGAAGCCTCCGCCCGGCGCCTCACGTGACAGCTTGGGCCGGGCGATCGGCCTGCCCGGCCTGGCCTGTCTTGCCCGTGGCGGTCTGTGTCTCGGCCGCATCGGATCCTGACTCTCCCCGCCCGCGCTGCGGCCCGCCGCCGGCGGCATCCCTGCGCCTCGACACGTCTGGCAGACACCCTATGGACTCGCCTTCCACCGCCCAGGACGACCTGCTCAAAAGGGGGCCACGGCCCCCGGAAGATCTGCTTCCCCCGCCCGCGGAGCGGCAATGCCTCCGCGAGCGGTGGGGAGCGACGATCGAGGAAGTCGCCGACGCCCTCAACGCAGAACCCGAGACCATGGCCGCCTGGGAGGCCGGCCAGCACACCGCGGACCCGGCCGACACGTACGCCTACCTGCGGCTGCTCAACGCCTTCCGCGATCAACTCCCCACCGTCCACGAGCCGGACTGGGCGGCCCTGCGCAAGCGGCCGACGCCGTCGGCGTCGGCCGCTTGCGCCCCCGCCATCCCCGCCCAGAAAACCGCAGGGCGCGCGAAGGCCAAACCGGCCCGCCGCGGGGCCCTGTGGACCCAGGAGGAGAAGGACTACCTGCGCGCCGGATTCCTCGACGGCACCACCGTCCTGGAGCTGGCCGAATCCCTGGAACGCAGCGAGAAGTCCGTGCGCTGGATGCTGCACCACCTGCACCTCATCCCCTTCCCGGCCGACGACGTACCCACCCCGCGCGTCAAGCCGGAAAGGCCCAAGGCCTACACCGTGGAGGAAAAACGCATGGTCCACCCCAACGCCTACGCGCCGTGGAGCACCGAGGAGGAACAGCTGCTGGCCGAACGCTGCACACAGGGGGCGTCCCTGGCCGATCTGTCCCGGGAGTTCGGGCGCAACCAAGGAGGTATCGCCTCTCGCCTCATCAAGATCGACGCGGTCGGTCCGGCCGCCGGAGAGGCCTGGGAGTACGGGGGAGATGAGCCGACGCTGCCCTTTGACACGGACTCCCCTTGACCCTAGAATTAATGCCTAATCAGATATCAGAGTAGGAATGTAGGGGTGGTGTGGTGCTGCTGACGACCGGGCAGGCGGCCGAGGAACTGGGATGCGCCATCACCACCCTGCGGCGTCTCGTCCAGGCCGGGCTGCTGCCCGGCCTGTCCCGCCGCGGCGTCCGCGTCATGATCCCGCTCACCGTCGTGCAGGCCCTCAGCACACGCCGTCCGGCATCCCTGCACTGCATCGAGGCCAAGGAGATCGCCGTGCTGCGGGTCGACGCGGCACGGCGGGTGGGCGAACCGGACCGGGACTGGATCGGCTTCGCCGCCACCCTCGGCGCCGACGACCTGCTCAAGGCGCTGCGCGGCTGGTGGCGCTGCGACCCGGTCAGCGTCGCCACCGGGGGAGTGGTGCCGGTGACCCTCTCCGGCTACGTGGTGGCCGTCCTGACCGGCCTGCACGCCTGGGAGAAGAACACCGAAGGCCGTCACGCCTTCCCCGACGCACGGTTGGCCGGCTACGTCACCGACCTGGCCGCCCCCCAGACCGTCCTCACCTCCCGCATGGACGGCGACCGACGGCTCGCCGAGCTGCTCCTGGGCGCCCGCCTCGCCTCCCACTCGGGCGGAGCGATCGCCTACGTCCCCACCCGCCCCGCCGGCTGAACCTCCGCCCTGGACAAGGAAGCCCCCGATGGACGCACAGAGCTACAACGCCGCGCTCACCGCACTGCGTACCGTGCGCGACCAGATCAAGAAGGTGCGGGCGGACCTGGCGAAGCTGGAGGCGGACCGGGACCAGCAGGTCGCCCAACTGGCCACCTACGACAAGGCGAAGGCCGAGCGGATCGCCCCGGCCGCCGGGCTCAGCGTGGCCGACGTCGTCGCCCTCGCCCCCGCCCTGGCCCCCGAAAGCCTCGCCGACACCGCCGCCCCCCCGGCCGAGCCCCCGGTCCCCGACAAGGCCACGGCCCCCGACGGCGGCAGTGCGCCGCAATCGGCCCCGCAGCCCGCAGCGGTGCCCGCCACGGGCGCCGCCCACCCGCCGGCCGCCCCCACCCCGGCGCCCCTGGCATCCCTCCAGGCCGCGCGGACGCTGCCCTCCATCCCGGAAGGGGACGGCGGCAACGCCTGGTTCACCCACACCGCGAACCTGGCCTCCACCCGCCCCAACTTCACCCAGCAGGCCCGCTCCACCCTCTTCCTCGACACCGACACCGGCGTCCTGGTCCACCGCCAGCAAACCCACCACCTCGACCTGGGCGACCGGTCGGCCGCGAACATCCTCACCGCGGTCTTCCATACCGTTCCCGAGGGCGCAGAACGGATCTACATCACCGCCGGCGCACCCTGGCACCAGGGCGCCGACCGCTACCCCTACCTGCGTGACGCGGTCGCCGCCTGGCTGAACGCCCCCGCACCGGGCTGGCGCACCGACACCGGCCGCGGCCGCGACCGGATGGCCGGACACTTCGTCCACGCCCGCCACCCCGTCGGCCGCTACCAGCGCGAAGACGGCAGCCAGCACGTCGAAATCCGCTCCGTGGGCGAGTGGTTCGACCTCGACGGCGACACCCCGCACACCGTCCGCGACGCCTTCGTGCTGCTGTGGCAGGCCCTGCGCCGGCACTGGAACGACGCCGTGGTCATGGGCTCCCCGTCCCAGACCGGCCGCGACCTGTGGACCCGCACCATCCCCGCCCGCGGCCAGCACGCCGACGGCTTTCCCGTGCTGTCGGAGGAACTGCGCGGCCTGCTGCACGCCACCGCAGGCCAGGGCCGCAACGAACTCATCGTCCCGCCCCGGGTGCCCGAGCAGCTTCCCCAACTCGTCGAGTACGACCGCACCTTCGCCTACGCCAAGCACACCTGGAAGTCCCCAGTCGGCACCCCCCGCCGCATCACCGCAGCCGCCTTCGCCGCCTGGAGCGAGAAGGAGCAGGCCCGCGCCCTGTACGGGTGCGGCCATTGGCAGGTGAAGGTCACCGTTCCCGACACCTGGAACCACATCGGCCTGCTGCCCGCCCCGGCGCCCGGCGACCGCGCCTGGCACTACCCGGCCAAGCCCGGCACCACCTTCACCACCTGGGCCGGCGGCCCCGAGATCCACACCGCCCTGACCAACCCCCTCACCCCGTGGAAGGTCGAGGTCCTCGACGGCATCCTGTGGGACGACGGCAAACCGCTGGACGACTGGGCCAAGAAACTCAAGGAGAGCTGGACCAACCTCTCCGCCCAGGCCCACTTCCAGGGCGACGCCCAACAGGCCCGCGCCGCCCACCTCGCCTCCCGCGCGGTGCGCTCCATCCTGCTCTACGGCATCGGCTCCTTCGCCCAGCGCCCCCGCATGGTCACCGGCACCACCCCCCGCACCGCGGAGCGCGACGTGCCGCCCGACGCGGAAATCATCAACTTCGACGACGAGTTGATCACCTGGCAGCGGCCCACCGGCTTCGCCCGCGACCCCAACGCCCACCCCGAATGGGCCGCCGCGATCTGGTCTGGCGCCCGCGCCGCCCTGCTCACCCAGCGCCACCGCGACGACGACACCTACGCCGGTGCTCTGCACACTCCGCCCGGCAGCGTTGTCGCCTTCCGCACCGACGCCCTCTACCTCACCCAGCCCCAGAACTGGCCCCACCATCACCAGCCCGGCGACTACCTGCTGCGCGGCCACCTCACCGGCCCGCTCACCGCACCCACCACCGATGACGAACTCCTCACCCTGCGCGACGCCGGACGCACTGCCCTCACCCCCGGGCAGGAGGCCTGATGCCGCCCCGCGCCCGCCGCAACCGGCCCGGCCACCAGAGCGAGTTGAACGAAGCCGCCCAGCTCGCCGACCGCCTCCAGCAGGCCGGCTACACCAAACGCGACATCGCCCGCATCATCGCCCGTGACCCCTCCCTGGTCTCGCAGTTCTACACCAGGAACAAAGGCGCCGCCTTCGTCACCGCCCTGCGCGAAGTCCTCACAGCCGTCGAAGCTGGCGGCATCACCGACCTGCCCGAACTCACCGCCATCGCCGCCCGCCACACCCACCGGCGCACCACCGCCTCCGGCACCCGCGCCCGGGTCCGCGGCAAGGCCGTCCTGATCATGCCCACCGGCACCGGCACAGGCCGCGTCGGCGCCCAGGCCATCGCCTCCGGCTCCGCCCGCCTGCGCCCTCTTATCGCCGAAGCCGCCCGCCAGGGCCTGCGCATGGCCTTCACCGTCCGCCTGGCCAAAACCGCCTACGTGCACCCTTCAGGCAGCGCCACCGACTCACCCGGCGTCCGCCGCGACGTCATTCAGCGCGCTGACCACACCGAAGAACGCTCCTACGGCTCCGCCCAGACCGGCGGCTTCGACGCCGCGGACTTCGCCCACCGCGTGGACGCCGCAGGCGGTGACGTCACCGCCGCCGTGCACGAATGGCTGGTGGAGACCGGCCGCATCCAGCCGGACGCGCACATCCTCCACCTGGAGATCCGCACTTGGCGGCCTCGCTAACGATCCCACCCACACGGTGCTCCTGCGGCGAACGCACCATGGTGCGTTCGCCGCAGGAGCGAGCGAGAACCGCGGTGCCGTGCTCATGCAGCTCATTGGGGAGACGCAAGCTGATCTTGCTGCATTGCTCGGTGTGAGCCAGGACTGCGATCGCCTGGCAGCGCACCACAACATCGCGGTACTCGATCTGCTGGCCTGCCCCACCCCGGCATGCGGCTTCCAACGGGTCGTCTTCGCCAGGGTGGCCCCGGCAACGGCTGTATCGGCGGTCTCGGACCCGGCTTGGCCGTGGAAAGCAATGACGATGCACTCCGCTTGCTGTGGCACGTCCTGGCCGGGGCAGCGGCGCCAGACTGCGCTTCAACCGCGCCGTCTGGACGGGATCAGCAAGGAGCCGGACGCCGCAGCCCCGGCCCTGCGTAGGGCCAGGGTGATTCCCCGGCCCTACGCGGTGTGTCAGGCGATGTTCCTCGTCGCCTGCTCTAGGTCGACCTGGCCCGCATCGGGACGGATGGGACTGTTGAATGGTCCGGCGGGGTCGACACCCATGCTGTTCAGGCAGTGTGTGACGATGAGATCCTGTCCTGGCACCTGTCGGGGAAGTACGGGCCGCCAGCTCTCCAGGTCGTAGGTGTCACCAGTGATCCACTTGCTGCCTTCCCGGGGCAGCGCGATCCACGAGTTGAGCTGGTGGCATTCCAGCTGGTCCCAGATGGTGTCGGCCAATCCTCCATACAGTCCTGGCACGCATGCCTGGATCGCGTGCCACTGCTCGACGACCGCGTCACGGGGAGTGGGTGAGAAAGCGGCATTCCACCGGGCCCCCTGCGTGGGGGTGAGCACGATCTGGAACTGGCCGTCGCCCCACGAAGCGACTTCGATCTTTTCGACGTACTTGCTCGGCCCGCAGTACGGAGCGGGAGCAGCCTGCGCCGACGGTGCAAGCCCCATCAAACCCAATGCGGCTGCCGCCAGTGCGAGGAGCGCTGCGGCCGGCTTGCGGCCCGCGCGGCGGGGGAGTTTTGCTCGCTTCATGAACGCGTGCATTCCCTTCAGGAGGTGAGCTGTGAGAGCCCGTTGAGGTTGCGTGGATGCATTCAGCATGGCGGCCGCGGTCGTCTCTTTGGCATGGATGCGGGCCTGGAAGCCCAGGTCGGACAGCTATTGGACATTCGTGAACAAGTGAATTCACGTACAGGGCGGCTCGTAGCGGCGATCCGCGGGCAGGTACTTGACCCACTCCTTGCGTGTGAGCGGGTCACCCGTGGTGCGGCAGATCAATGCGATCGCGTCATCGACGTCGGTGGACCAGATCCAGGCCTTCTTCTCGTCACCGCCTGCGACCAGAGTCCGTGTACCGGGCCGGAAGCTGACCGGGTACATAGCGCCGCTGCTCATCCGCAGCGTCGCGTCCAGGGTGGGCGCTTCGTGGCCGTGCATGTTCCACAGCCATACCGAGCCATCGCCTGCGGTTGCGGCCAGATGGGCGCCGTCCGAGGTGAAGGCGAGGGAGAAGACGTAGCCGTCGGGGCCGGTTAGCGGCTTCCCGACGGCTCGGGGACGGTCCGGGTGGGTGAGGTCGTAGAGCCGGACGGTGCTGTCGGCGAGGCCCACGGCCAGCAGGGTGCTGTCCGGGCTGAACACGGCCGAGTAGACGTAGTGCTGGGCGGGCGTCAGGGGCTCGCCCACAGGCCGCGGGTTGCCGGGGTCGCTGATGTCGAAGAGCCTGACCGTCTTGTCTGCGCTGGCGGCCACTAGGAGTTGGCCGTGGGATGCGAATCCGACTTCGGTCACCAAGCTGGCGAACTTGCCCGGAGTAGCGAGCAAAGTCGGGTGTTCGGGTGTTCGTACGTCCCACAGGTGCACGGCTCCATCGCGTGCCCCGGTGGCCAGCGTGGTGCTGTCCGGGCTGAAGGCAAGGCTCTCCACCTGCAAGGGATGCGCCTTGAGTGGCGGTCCCAGCCGGGTCATGCGGGTGGAGCCGTCGAGCCTGTAGAGCTGTACGGTTCCGGATCGGCCGTGCCCCTCGGCGAGGAGCCGACCGTTGGGCGCGAAGGCGATCGTGCCGGAAAAGCCGTCCGGGTTGGAGAGGGCGGGCCCGAGCTGGCGCGGAGCCTGCGGGTTGCTGACGTCCAGGAGCTGCAGGTCGCTGCTGCCCAGAGCAAGCCTTTGGCCATCAGGGCTGAAGCGGGCTGCGCTGACGGTGTAGGTCATGCCCTCTAGTTGGGGGGAGGCCACCGGCCACAGGCGGGCGATGCCGTCGTTCGCCCCGGTGATCACACTCGTGCCGTTGGGGCTGAACCTGACAGAGGTAACGGGGGCGGGATGCGGCAGCGTGGCCAGGGTGCGTCGGCTGGCGATGTCGATCAGACGCAGTCCCATATTGCTGTCGGAGCTGGCGATCGCGAGTGTGGCGTCGTCGGGGGAGAAAGCGACCGCGTTGACGTACGTGGCTGCGCCGCCGATTGCCTTGCCGGCCCGGCTTGGGTGGCGGACGTCCTCCGTTGACCAGAGGTGAACCAGGTTGTCGGCGCCGCCGATGGCGAGCAGCCGCCCGTTCGGGCTGAAGGCCAGGTTGCCCACGGCCTTCGTGGTTGCGGGAACAGAGATCGGGTCAGTCGGGCGGAGAGGGCTGCTGATGTCCCATAGCTGCACTTTTCCGTCCTCCTCACCCACCGCGAGTTGTTTGTTGCCCGGGCGGAACGATACGGATTTCGCCGGCGCACTGGCGTTGACGCGCACGGCCCTGCCCATCGTCCTCACCGAGAGCCCCTTCACCCCCCACAGCCGCACGCTGCCGGGCGCGACTCCGTCCGTCCCCGGTTCTGCGATGGCAGCGGCCATCAAGCTGCTATCCGGACTGAAGGCCACCGAGTAGACCTTCGCGCCGAGCGAGGTGAGCGACCGAAGCGGGCGGGGCGCTGTGGGCTGGCGGGTATCCCACAGATGGATGCTGCCATCAGCGCAGGACGCGGCCAGGAGGTTCCCGTTGGGGGAGAACGTCAGCGCATAGATCTTCCGGCAGATCAACCCGGCTGGTTCAGGCAGCGCTTTGGGGCGGCCGGGTTCGGACAGGTCCCACAGTCGCACGGTGTTGTCCACCGCTGCCGCAGCCACGGCACCGCCGGGATGTATCGCGACCGCATACATGAGGCCGGCGTCCCGACCACCCAACATGCGTACGGCTGGCGGAAGCGCTGTTGCTTCGATCAGTGCCGAGCGCGCCTCGGTGGTGGGGTAGATGCGGTAGGCAGCCAGCGCCAGTTGGCGCGCGAGGTTGACGTCCTTCAGGCGCAATACGCTCGACTGGCTGGCCAGCGTCCGTGACTGAGCCTCATCACGCTGCTGCCTGAGATTGCCAGCCTGGTCATACACGCGGACTGCCAGCGCACCCACTGCCAAGATCAAGACAATTAGCACTGCTATCGTCGTCCGTAGCCTTCGTGCCTTCCGCTGCGCCTGCTTGACGGATGCATCGATGAACGCGCGCGCCAACTTCCCTACGTCAGCCGGATAACGCTCACCCCAGACCCGGGCGGCCTGGAGTCGGGTCGCGTAGTAAAGATCGGACCTGGGGCGCTTCTTGTCGTCCCAGTGTCGGGCATCGGCCGTCACCTGCTGGGCCACCAGGCGGCTGCTGTGGTCAGCTTCGAGCCACCGACGCAGCTCAGGCCAGGCGGCCATCAGCGCTTCATGCGTGATCTCCACGGTGACCTCGTCGAGAGTCAGCAAGCGACCCTCCACGAACCTGTCCAGAACCTCTTCTGTCTGGTATTCGTCGCAATCGATGTCAGCGAACAGGTCCATCAGCGTGATCTGGCGGCGGGTGGCCGCTCCAGAGGGCGAGACGTGCACGAGATTCAGGAACATGCTTCGCGCAACGGCCTTCTGACCACTCGGCAGGTCGGCATAGATCTTCTCGGCTGTCGCTCGCAAGGCACCCTCGACGCCGCCGACCGCCTGGTAGTTCGCTACCGTCATCTCCCTACCGTTACCGCGCTGCCAGGTCATCTGCAGGGCGTGGGACAGCAGGGGAAGGACGCCCGCCTGGTGCGCGAATCTGCCTCCTCGCGCAGAGATATCGCCGAGTACCCTCTCCACGAAGCCGGCCTCCGGTTGCACCCTGAAGGCGCGGGCAGGCCGCCCGACGACACTGGCGAGGTCTTCATCACTCATCTGTTCGACCATGACGGGAGGCCTCTTGCCTGTCAGCGTGCGAGAGGGATCGCGCAGCCGCACAGCATCGAGGAAGTCCAGCCGCACTCCGAGAATCAGGATCCCGGCCGTGGATGCCGAGGTCATCATGCGCAGCACAGCAAAGAACGCTTCGAGTGTCCTCTCGCCGTCCGGACCGTCCTCGGCGCCAACCAGCGCGCGTTCGAACTGGTCGATGATGACCACGACCCGACCGTCCGCGTCCGATGGTGGCTGTTCACCGGGACACGACGCAGCGAGCTGCTGCATGAGAAGTCCGACAGCCTGCGGTCCGCCGCCCAGTCTGGCCGCGGTCTCTTCCACGTCCGTGCCGAGGCGGGCGGCTGCGGCCCTGGCCAGACCGAGCAAAGGGTCTCGTTCATCGCTCTCGCAGACCACCTTGAGCACCGGCCATCGGGAGCTGCCGGGGAGCTGGTTCTCGCCCAGCGCGGGAACGATTCCGGCATTGAGCAGTGAGGACTTGCCCGCTCCGGAGGCCCCGGTCAGCAGGAGGGGACCCCCTCCCGCCTGTAGCGCGGCGAGCTCGTCCAGCACGAGCCTGATGATCGCGCCCCGCCCGTAGAAGACCTTTGCATCCTCTGTGCCATAGCTCTGCAGGCCCCGATAGGGTTCGGTGATGTGCGGGGACGGGCGTGGGCGCGACCGTAACTCGCGAGCGCTCTCCAGCCACCCCTCCAGGTCGTCCTGGCTGGTCACGCCGAGAGTTTTGAGCACATGCACGAACGCCGGCTCATTGGCTTTCCTTACAATGCCGCCTTTTTCCCAGTGCTCGATCGTTGAATGAGCAACTGGATGGACCTCCTTGCATTCTTTCGCCAGTTGACGCAGGGAAAGCCTGGCCTGCTTGCGTAGCCTCTGCAGGTCCTTTCCGAAAGTGTACTGATCTTGAAGTTCCTCAGGGGAGCTGAACATCGGTATCTGCGGCGGAAGTTCGCTCACGGGTCTCCTCGTTGAGCACCACAAGGCAATCGGCCTGACGATACTGGTTGAGACACGCCACTCGCACTGCGAAAGCGTCCGATTTCCGTCCGATCCAACATAGTTGCTGGTGAACGCCATGCAGGGCGGTTCTTCCCTCAGGTACCCGTCTGCGACGGAAGGGGAGGGCCGGCAAGCGAGAGCCACTGGTTGATTCCAGTGGCGCCAGGGACGATCTTCAAGAATGTGTCAGATGATGAAGAATCGCTTCTGGCTCCCAGCTTCTACTCGGACACCCACGAAAACGTTTCTGCAGGCGCAATGGACCACAGTGCAGCGGCCGCTGGCACTGTCTAATCGTCGTCGCGTACCTTTCCAGCCGAGGAAGCAGCTGTCCGATCCTGGCCGACAGCGCTCTTCGGACGGCGTTTTCCCTTCCCGGGAACGTGCCGCCCTGAATACGGTGAGCCGACCCTCACGTGCACGATGCGTCACTGGAACCAATGGACAGCTTGTTGCGACGCACGGCCGTCTTCTGATCGCTTCCCAGGAGGATCGCGATGCCCACTTTGTCCTCGGCACCGGTCAACCCCAGTGCGGCCCGCCCCACGCCGCGCCCGTCTTCCCCCACGTGGCCGCAAGTGGTCAAAACCCTCGGCGTGTTGCTCTTCACGGGCTGGATGCTCGCCCACGGGTACAACGGGTATCCGACCCTGGCGGTCACCTTTGGAGCCGTCACGATCGCCTCCGGACTGTCCAGCGTTCCGCATGCCCTTGCCCGCGTCGTACGTGCCCTCCACACGGATCCGCAGTGACGGGCAGTAAATACCGGTGCTGAGCCGCTCACGGAGGACCGCTTAGTACCCGCCTCCGGGTCACCTGGCTCACCGTGGGTCACCCGCTGGGGAAGAGCTCTGCGACAGATTCGGCTGTCATCAAGTTCCCCCGGGTCGGAGATAGCAGCGTGCCGAGCCAGCCGTCCCGGGGCAGAAGGGCTTCGACTGTCTCCCGGGCCTTGCCGCGGGCCTCGGCGTTGCCGTCACCACACAGAGCGTCATACTTGCGCAGCCGGTCGGCCAGCAAGTCGTACAGGCGAAGGGCTGCGGCGTGGTTGATCAGCGCGATCTTGTCATGCGCCGCCTCGGCGGCATCTTTCTGAACGGCGGTGGCAGGGGTAAGCAGGCAGCCGAAGACGCGGAGCCTTACAGAGCGCCTGATTTCGACCTCGATCTGCCCGAGCAACTGATTTACATCGGTCCGGATCAGCGGATTGGGTTCGCCCATAGGGACGGTCTTGACCTCCCAGACGCGACGCTCGGCACGCTTGGCAGTGGACCAGCTCCAGAGGTGTAGTCGTCCCGGATCCGGCTGATCTGGTGCACCAGCCGGTCCACCGACACACTCGTCATCCGCTTGCGCAGCATCGTCACCGTCTGCTCATGCCACCAGGCCCACAACTGGCGCATGAACGAGTCCTCATGCCCCTGCGGGAGCGGGGGGGGGGGGGGGGGGGGGGCCCCCCCCGGCCCCCGCGGGGGGCGGGGGGGGCGGGGGGGGGGGGGGCGCCCCCGGGCGCCAACACCCCCCCCCCCCCCCGCCCCCCCACCCAAACC
>NZ_JBITHF010000020.1:0-133627 GCF_044457745.1 Streptomyces sp. NPDC050534 | reverse complement strand
TACACGGCCTTCGCGGCGCTCTCCATCCCGTTCGTCCTGAAGTTCGTGAA
The DNA here is from genome assembly GCF_044457745.1 of Streptomyces sp. NPDC050534. Lineage (NCBI taxonomy): Bacteria > Bacillati > Actinomycetota > Actinomycetes > Kitasatosporales > Streptomycetaceae > Streptomyces > Streptomyces sp. NPDC050534. The sequence continues at coordinate 133,577 of NZ_JBITHF010000020.1, read as the reverse complement.
GGAGACGAAGGGCAAGGCGCTGGAGGAGATGGGCTGAGGCCCCCCCCGAGCCGAGGAGACGGGCCCAGTCCCCGCTGCCCCTCTCCTCGCACCCCACCGCCGCCCCGGCTCGGCCAGTGACCGAGCCGGGGCGGCGGTCTCGTACCCCGCGCCGGCGCGGGGTCCTCAGTCCGTCAGCCGCGGCAGCACCCGTTCGGTGAACAGGCGCAGGCTGCGCCAGCCCTCCTCCGGGGGCATCCCGCCGGCCAGTGGGTGCAGGACGAGGTTGTCGAGGCCCAGGTCCACGCACTGGTCGGGGGTGAGGATGCGGTAGACGCCCTCCGTACGCAGGTCCTCCACGGTCGTGGCGGAGGACTTCACGGCGGAGCGGATGTCCCCGGACTGCCAGGAGGCGTACGTCCGCGCCTCGTGCAGGAAGTGCCGGCCGTACTCGGCCCACGCCCGGTCCGGGTCCTCGGCGATGTGCAGCAGCGGGGTCTCGGCGGTGGGCATCATGGTCCAGCCCTCGGTGCCGTACTCGACGAGCCGCTCCTTGTAGTACGCCTCCAGCTCCGGCAGATGCGCGCTGGGGAAGAAGGGGAGGCCGAGGCGGGCGGCCCGGCGGGCGGCGGCCTCAGAGGAGCCGCCGACCAGCAGCAGGGGGTGCGGCTCGGTGAGCGGGCGGGGCGTGATCCGCACTGTACGGCCGCGGTACTCGAAGGGCTCGCCGGTCCAGGCCTTCAGCAGGGTCTCCAGCACCTCGTCCTGGAGCTTCCCGCGGCGCTTCCACTCCACGTCGAACAGCGCGTACTCCTCGGGCCGGTATCCGATCCCCGCGACCGTCACCAGCCGCCCGCCGCTGATCAGGTCCAGGACGGCGATCTCCTCGGCCAGCCGGAGCGGGTCGTGCAGCGGGCCGATCACCGCCGAGACGGTCACCGCGACACGGCTGGTCGCGCCGAAGACCGCGCCCGCGAAGACGAAGGGCGAGGGCAGCCAGTTGTTCGCGACGCCGTGGTGCTCCTCGGTCTGCACGGTGGTGATGCCGTGTTCGTCGGCATATGTCGCCATGTCCAGGGCCGCCCGGTAGCGGGCGCCGAGGGAGGCGGGGGTGGCGTCGGGCTCTACGAGGTTGAAGCGGACGACCGTGACGGGCATGGGGGGCTCCCCTTCACCGGGCGGGTGTGGAAGCGGACGTTAGCTGACGGAGTGTCAGACATCCAGAGGGGTGCCGCAGGACTCCATGACCGATACTGGTCGGGTTATGGAAACCGTCATCCTTGCTGTAGTCATCGCCGTGGTCGTGATCGGCGCGCTCGGCGGGCTCGTCATCGGCACCCGGCGCAAGAAGCCGCTGCCCCCGCCCCCGCCCGCCGCGCCCGACATCACGGCCCCTCCGGCCGAACCGCACGTCGGCGACGAGGCCGAGACGCCCCGCGACGAACCACGCCGGACCATAGAGGAGGTGGATCTCCCGGACGGCTCGGCTCCCGTCGCCGTCGAGGAGCCTCCCTTCGTCGAGGTCCCCGAGATCGAGGTTCCCGAGCCGGCCGCCGGCCGGCTCGTACGCCTCCGCACCCGTCTCTCGCGCTCCCAGAACGCGCTCGGCAAGGGCCTGCTCACGCTCCTGTCGCGCGAGCACCTCGACGAGGACACCTGGGAGGAGATCGAGGACATCCTGCTCACCGCCGACGTCGGTGTGGCCCCGACCCAGGAGCTGGTCGAGAGCCTGCGCGAGCGGGTGAAGGTGCTCGGCACCCGCACCCCCGCCGAGCTGCGCGGCCTGCTGCGCGAAGAGCTCCTCAAGCTCGTCGGCACCGACATGGACCGCACGGTCAGGACCGAGCCGGAGACCAGCAAGCCCGGCATCGTGATGGTCGTCGGAGTCAACGGCACCGGCAAGACCACCACCACCGGCAAGCTCGCCCGCGTCCTCGTGGCCGACGGCCGCACCGTGGTCCTGGGCGCCGCCGACACCTTCCGGGCCGCCGCAGCCGACCAGCTGCAGACCTGGGGCGAGCGCGTCGGCGCCTACACCGTGCGCGGGCCCGAGGCCGGCGACCCCGCCTCCGTCGCCTTCGACGCGGTGAAGGAGGGCAAGGAGATGGGCTCCGACGTCGTCCTCATCGACACCGCCGGGCGCCTGCACACCAAGACCGGTCTCATGGACGAGCTCGGCAAGGTCAAGCGCGTCGTCGAGAAGCACGCCCCGCTGGACGAGGTGCTGCTCGTCCTCGACGCCACGACCGGGCAGAACGGTCTGGTGCAGGCCCGGGTGTTCGCCGAGGTCGTCGACATCACCGGCATCGTGCTCACCAAGCTGGACGGCACGGCCAAGGGCGGCATCGTGATCGCGGTCCAGCGTGAACTGGGCGTGCCGGTCAAGCTGGTGGGTCTGGGCGAAGGCGCGGACGACCTGGCGCCGTTCGAGCCGGAGGCGTTCGTTGACGCCCTCGTCGGAGAGTGACACCGCCGGCCGACAACGGTACGAGAAGGAAGAAGCGCCCGCCTCCCAAGGTGCAGTTGGGGAGCGGGCGCTTCGCTGTGCGGCTCGTACGGCGTGTGCCTCGTACCGCTACGCCCGGGACCGGTGTGCCACGTACGCCAGGGTTCCCAGCAGCAGCCGTGCCGCCGGCGGTTTCGTGGCCGAGTCCAGCGCGGGCCGGCGCAGCCACCGCGCGGGGCCCCGGCCGCCGCGGTCGGAGGGCGGGGCCGTGATGTACGTCCCGGGGCCGAGGCCGCGGAGGTCGAGCGAGGTCGGGTCGTCCCAGCCCATGCGGTAGAGCAGTTCGGGCAGTCCGGCGGCGGCGCCGGGGGCGACGAAGAACTGGGCGCGGCCCTCCGGGGTCGCGGTGACCGGGCCGACGGGCAGGCCCATGCGCTCCAGGCGGACCAGGGCGCGGCGGCCGGTCGCCTCGGCCACGTCGACGACGTCGAAGGATCGGCCGACCGCGAGCATGACCGACGCTCCGGGGAACTCGCCCCAGGTCCTGGTCACGTCGTCGAGCGTGGCGCCGGCCGGGACCGGGGGTGCGAACTCCAGGGGGTGCGCCCCGGGTGCGCCGCAGTCCACCCGGCCGCAGGAGCATTCGCCCCCCGAGGCCCGCGCGCCGGCCACGACGTCCCAGCCCCACAGCCCGGTGAACTCGGCGACGGCGGTGCACTCCGAGGAGCGGCCGCGCCGACGCGAGCCGGAGCGGATCTCCCGGATACCACCGATGGTGAAGCCCATGCCCCCTCCAACGGGTCCGACGCGTCGGTGGTTACGACGCGGATGCGGATCGTGACCCTGTGTGATGTCCGAGTCACCCACCCCGCTTGGTCCGGGCGGCGCTGGAGGTGCCTCTGGTGGTGAACTCGACGACGCGCGCCCCTGAGTGCATCGCTCCGCCTACTCCCGATCGGTCTATGTCAAGTGAATCGCGTGCAGGCCACCGGGAGTTCATTCGAAGGGGTGGCGAATGGTGGCGTTTCCGGGATCGCCATGGCTGGACGGGTGATCGTAGGATTACTTTGAGTGCACGGGTCCTGGGGGCACATGCACTCGTGGGTATGCCGGAGGCAAGTCGGTATCCCGTTCGAAGGGTGAGAACCGGCGGACGGGAGGCCGTATTTACCGGCATTCTGATAGGGCTTGGCGCACTCGGCGACAAGTGGTCTCAGGGATGGGGGCGTTCCAGTGAGCGGCAACGGCGGAAGCGGGACGACCGCGACCAGCATCGACAAACGCCCCAACGAGCTGCTCACTTCCTGGTTCGTGCGCAGCGGCTGGTCGAAGGGTGAGCTCGCCCGCCAAGTCAACCGCAGGGCACGCCAGTTGGGCGCCAACCACATCTCCACGGACACCTCCCGGGTGCGCCGCTGGCTGGACGGCGAGAATCCCCGCGAGCCCATCCCCAGAATCCTGTCCGAGCTGTTCTCCGAGCGCTTCGGCTGTGTGGTCTCCGTCGACGACCTCGGTCTGCGCACGGCACGCCAGTCACCCTCCGCGACCGGCGTCGACCTGCCCTGGACGGGCCCGCAGACGGTGGCGCTGCTCAGCGAGTTCTCGCGCAGCGACCTGATGCTGGCGCGGCGCGGCTTCCTCGGGACCTCGCTGGTCCTGTCCGCGGGCCCGTCCCTCATCGAGCCCATGCAGCGCTGGCTGGTGCCCTCGCCCCAGGCGCCGCAGGCGGAGCCCGAGTCGGCCGCCGTCTCCCGCCGGGCCGGCCGGCTCTCCAGGCCGGAGCTGGACCTCCTGCAGTCCACCACGGTGATGTTCCGTCAGTGGGACGCCCAGTGCGGCGGCGGTCTGCGCCGCAAGGCGGTCGTCGGCCAACTGCACGAGGTGACGGACCTCCTCCAGGAGCCCCAACCCGAGGCGACCACCCGGAAGTTGTTCAAGGTCGCCGCCGAACTGGCCGAGCTCGCGGGCTGGATGTCGTACGACGTAGGGCTCCAGCCCACCGCCCAGAAGTACTTCGTCCTCGCCCTGCACGCCGCCAAGGAGGCGGGCGACAAGCCGCTCGGCTCCTACGTCCTGTCCAGCATGAGCCGGCAGATGATCCACCTCGGGCGCCCCGAGGACGCCCTGGAGCTCATCCACCTCGCGCAGTACGGCAGCCGGGACTGCGCGAGCCCCCGCACCCAGTCGATGCTGTATGCGATGGAGGCCCGCGCGTACGCCAACATGGGGCAGCCCGGCAAGTGCAAGCGCGCGGTGCGGATGGCCGAGGACACCTTCGCCGACGTGGACGAGTGGGACGAGCCGGACGCCGACTGGATCCGCTTCTTCTCCGAGGCCGAGCTGCACGGCGAGAACAGCCACTCCTACCGCGACCTCGCCTACGTCGCCGGCCGCAGCCCGACGTACGCCTCCCTGGCCGAGCCCGTCATGCAGCGGGCGGTCGACCTGTTCGCCCAGGACGCCGAGCACCAGCGCTCGTACGCACTGAATCTCATCGGCATGGCCACGGTGCACCTGCTCCAGCGCGAGCCCGAGCGGAGCGCGGTGCTGGCCGAGAAGGCCATGCACATCGCCAAGAAGGTGCGCTCCGAGCGCGTGAACACTCGTATCCGAAAGACGGTCGACACCGCCGTACGCGAATTCGGGGACCTGGCCGAGGTCGTCGACCTCACCGAGAAGCTCGCACTGGAGCTCCCCGAGACCGTCGAGGCGGTCTGAATCCCCTGACCCCGGCCGCGGCCGGCCCTCCCGAACTGCCCGACTCGGCTCCCCCGTGCCAGGTCATCGGAAGGCCGTCCGCGGCCGGATTCCTTCCATCGCGGAAGGTTGCGCCAAGATAACGATCATCTCGGCCGGCATCCGGCAGTTCATCGAGGCGTAACACGCACGGCGCCTTCGTCACGGCGGCGAAACAACGAGGGGCTTCCACCGAAACCGCGCTGCGCCAATCTCATGGCGCATAACCGGCCCACCCCTCATGCCCGCTTCAGGCTTCGCCCGCACGGGGCCGTATTAACGACGAGGAGACGCCGATGGCACCAGCCATCACGCTAGCCGCAGACAAACTGTCGGCTGCCAACACAGGCTTCATGCTCATTGCTTCCGCACTGGTGCTGATCATGACGCCGGGCCTCGCCTTCTTCTACGGAGGCATGGTCCGCGTCAAGAGCACCCTGAACATGCTGATGATGAGCTTCATCAGCATGGGCGTCATCACCATCCTGTGGGTGCTGTACGGCTTCTCCATGGCGTTCGGTACGGACCACGGCTCGCTCATCGGCTGGACCGGCGACTACATCGGCTGGGCCGGCATCGACAAGATGGACATCTGGTCCGGGTACACGATCCCGGTCTTCGTGTTCGCCGTCTTCCAGATGATGTTCGCGATCATCACGCCCGCGCTGATAAGCGGTGCCCTCGCGGACCGCGTCAAGTTCTCGGCCTGGACGCTCTTCCTCGTCCTGTGGGCCACGGTCGTGTACTTCCCGGTCGCCCACTGGGTCTGGGGCACCGGCGGCTGGGCCTTCGAACTCGGTGTGATCGACTTCGCCGGCGGTACGGCGGTCCACATCAACGCGGGTGCCGCGGCGCTCGGCGTGATCCTGGTCATCGGCAAGCGCGTCGGCTTCAAGAAGGACCCGATGCGCCCGCACAGCCTCCCGCTGGTGATGCTCGGTGCCGGTCTGCTGTGGTTCGGCTGGTTCGGCTTCAACGCCGGCTCCTGGCTCGGCAACGACGACGGCGTCGGCCCGCTGATGTTCGTCAACACCCAGATCGCCACCGCCGCCGCCATGTGCGCCTGGCTCGCCTACGAGAAGATCCGCCACGGCGCGTTCACCACGCTGGGCGCCGCCTCCGGTGCCGTCGCGGGTCTGGTCGCCATCACGCCGTCCGGCGGCGCGGTCTCCCCGCTCGGCGCGATCGCGGTCGGCGCCATCGCCGGTGTCGGCTGCGCCGCGGCCGTCGGCCTGAAGTACCGGTTCAACTACGACGACTCGCTCGACGTCGTCGGCGTCCACATGGTCGGCGGTATCCTCGGCTCCCTGCTGATCGGCCTCTTCGCCAGCGGCAAGGGCCAGTCCGACGTGAAGGGCCTCTTCTACGGCGGCGGCATGCACCAGTTCTGGATCCAGTGCGCCGGTGTCTTCGCAGTCCTCTTCTACTCCCTGATCTGCTCCGCGATCCTCGCCTTCCTCCTCGACAAGACCATCGGCATGCGGGTCACCGAGGACGAGGAGATCTCCGGCATCGACCAGGCCGAGCACGCCGAGACCGCATACGACTTCAGCGGCGCCGGCGGCGGCGCCGCCCGTAACGCCGTGCCCGCCGGTGCCGGAGCGGCCCAGAGCAAGAAGGTGGACGCATGAAGCTCATCACCGCCGTCGTCAAGCCGCACCGGCTCGACGAGATCAAGGAGGCCCTCCAGGCCTTCGGCGTCCATGGCCTGACGGTCACGGAGGCGAGCGGTTACGGTCGTCAGCGGGGCCACACCGAGGTCTACCGTGGTGCCGAGTACACCGTCGACCTGGTACCCAAGATCCGCATCGAGGTCCTGGCCGAGGACGACGACGCCGATCAGCTCGTCGACGTCATCGTCAAGGCGGCCAGGACCGGCAAGATCGGTGACGGCAAGGTCTGGTCGCTCCCGGTGGAGACGGCCGTCCGGGTCCGGACCGGCGAGCGCGGCCCCGACGCGCTCTGAACGAAAAAAGGAACAGGAGTCGCCGGGTGTCGAGTACGGACGTGCGCAAGGAAGCAGAGGACTCGGGACCCAGCGGCTACGCGGCGGCCCGGCTGCGCCTCCTCACCGAGGAGGCGCAGTCCGGGCCGCCGCGCCGTACGGCCCTGTCCGCGCTGACGGACAAGTGGCTGGCGGGGCTCTTCGGCGCGGGCGCCGAGGGGCTGCGCGGGGTCTCCCTGGTCGCCGTCGGCGGCTACGGCCGCGGTGAGCTCTCCCCACGCAGCGACCTGGACCTGCTGCTCCTGCACGACGGCGGCGACACCGAGGCGGTCGCCGCGCTCGCCGACCGCATCTGGTACCCCGTCTGGGACCTCGGGCTCGCCCTGGACCACTCGGTGCGCACCCCGGCGGAGGCCCGCAAGACGGCCGGGGAGGATCTGAAGGTCCAGCTCGGTCTCCTGGACGCCCGCCACATCGCCGGTGACATGGGGCTGACGGCCGGTCTGCGCACGGCCGTTCTCGCCGACTGGCGCAACCAGGCGCCCAAGCGCCTGCCCGAACTCCAGGAGCTGGGCGCCGAGCGCGCCGAGCGGCAGGGCGAGCTGCAGTACCTGCTGGAGCCGGATCTGAAGGAGGCCCACGGCGGGCTGCGGGACGCCACCACGCTGCGCGCCGTCGCCGCCTCCTGGGTGGCGGACGCCCCGCGCGAGGGCCTGGCCGAGGCCCGGCGGCGGCTGCTCGACGTACGCGACGCGCTGCACCTGGCGACCGGGCGCGCGACCGACCGGCTCGCGCTCCAGGAGCAGGACCAGGTCGCCGCCGAGCTCGGTCTGCTCGACGCCGACACGCTGCTGCGGGAGGTGTACGAGGCGGCCCGCGTCATCTCGTACGCCAGTGACGTCACCTGGCGCGAAGTGGGCCGGGTGCTCAAGTCGCGGGCCGTGCGGCCGCGGCTGCGCGCCATGCTCGGCGGCGGGAAGCCGGTCGCCGAGCGCTCGCCGCTGGCCGAGGGCGTGGTCGAGCAGGAGGGCGAGGCCGTGCTGGCCCGTGCCGCCCGCCCCGAGCGCGACCCCGTGCTGCCGCTGCGTGCCGCGGCCGCCGCCGCCCAGTCCGGCCTGCCGCTCTCCCTGCACGCCGTACGGCGCCTGGCGGCGACCGTGCGCCCGCTGCCCACGCCTTGGCCCGCGGAGGCCCGCGAACAGCTCGTGACCCTGCTCGGCTCGGGCCGCCCGACCGTGGACGTATGGGAGGCGCTGGAGGCGGAGGGCCTGATCACCCAGCTCCTGCCGGACTGGGAGCGGGTGCGCTGCCGCCCGCAGCGCAACGCCGTGCACCTGTGGACCGTCGACCGGCACCTGATCGAGACAGCCGTCCGCGCCTCCGAGTTCACCCGCCGCGTCCACCGCCCGGACCTGCTCCTGGTCGCCGCCCTGCTGCACGACATCGGCAAGGGCTGGCCCGGCGACCACTCGGTGGCCGGCGAGATCATCGCCAAGGACGTGGCCGCGCGCATCGGCTTCGACCGCGAGGACGTCGCCGTGATCGCCACCCTCGTCCGCCACCACCTGCTGCTGATCGACACGGCCACCCGCCGCGACCTGGAGGACCCGGCCACGGTCCGCTCGGTCGCCGAGGCCGTCCGCACGCAGTCCACGCTGGAGCTGCTGCACGCGCTGACCGAGGCGGACGCGCTGGCCACCGGCCCGGCCGCCTGGTCGTCCTGGCGCGGTTCGCTCGTGGCGGACCTGGTCAAGCGGGTGTCCGCGGTGTTCGCCGGCGACCCGCTGGACGAGCCCGAGGCGGCCGCGCCCACCGCCGAACAGGAACGCCTGGCCATCGAGGCGGTCGCGACGGGCAGCCCGGTGCTGTCCCTGCGCGCGCAGACCGAGCCGCCGGCGGAGGAACAGCCGGCCGGCGACCCGGAGCCGCTCGGCGTCGAACTCCTCATCGCCGTACCGGACCAGCCCGGAGTGCTGCCCGCCGTGTCCGGCGTGCTCGCCGTGCACCGGCTGACCGTCCGCACCGCGGAACTGCGCGCCCTGGAGCTGCCGGACGGCGTCGACGGCTCGGTTCTGCTGCTGAACTGGCGGGTCGCCGCGGAGTACGGCTCCCTTCCGCAGGCCGCCCGGCTGCGCGCCGACCTGGTCCGCGCCCTCGACGGCTCCCTGGACATCGCGGGCCGCCTCGCCGAACGCGACGCCGCGTACCCGCGCCGCCGGGGCGTCGTGGCCCCACCGCCCCGCGTGACCGTCGCCCCGGCCGCCTCCCACCTGGCCACGGTGATAGAGGTCCGCGCCCAGGACGCCCCTGGCCTGCTGTTCCGCATCGGCCGCGCCCTGGAGGACGCGAACGTCCAGGTCCGCAGCGCCCACGTCTCCACCCTGGGCGCGAACGCCGTGGACGCCTTTTACGTGACCGGCCCGGAGGGCGCGCCTCTGCCGGGCGAGGAGGCGGCGTCCGTGGCCCGGAAACTGGAGGAGATGTTGCGGGGCTGAACACGGGATCCCGGCGTCGTACCGACCCGGGATACCCTGGAGGGCGATTCGTCAGCTGCCACCGACCCCGAGGACCGCGAGCGCCGTGTTCGATACTCTTTCCGATCGCCTCTCAGCGACTTTCAAGAACCTGCGCGGCAAGGGACGGCTCTCCGAGGCGGACATCGACGCCACCGCGCGCGAGATCCGCATCGCGCTCCTCGAGGCCGACGTGGCGCTGCCCGTCGTCCGGTCGTTCATCAAGAACGTCAAGGAGCGTGCCCTCGGCGCCGAGGTCTCCCGGGCGCTGAACCCCGCCCAGCAGGTTCTGAAGATCGTCAACGACGAGCTCGTCACGATCCTCGGCGGCGAGACCCGGCGCCTGCGCTTCGCCAAGCAGCCGCCCACCGTGATCATGCTGGCGGGTCTGCAGGGTGCCGGTAAGACCACCCTCGCGGGCAAGCTCGGCCACTGGCTGAAGGAGCAGGGCCACTCGCCGCTGCTGGTCGCCGCCGACCTCCAGCGCCCCAACGCCGTGAACCAGCTGAGCGTCGTCGCCGAGCGCGCCGGCGTCGCGGTCTACGCGCCCGAGCCGGGCAACGGCGTGGGCGACCCGGTCAAGGTCGCCAAGGACTCCATCGACTTCGCGAAGTCCAAGGTCCACGACATCGTGGTCGTCGACACCGCCGGCCGCCTCGGCATCGACCAGGAGATGATGCAGCAGGCCGCGGACATCCGCGACGCCGTCTCCCCGGACGAGATCCTGTTCGTCGTCGACGCGATGATCGGCCAGGACGCGGTCACCACCGCCGAGGCCTTCCGTGACGGCGTCGGCTTCGACGGTGTCGTGCTCTCCAAGCTCGACGGTGACGCCCGCGGTGGTGCCGCCCTGTCGATCCGCCAGGTCACCGGCACGCCCATCATGTTCGCGTCGAACGGCGAGAAGCTCGAGGACTTCGACGCCTTCCACCCGGACCGGATGGCCTCCCGCATCCTCGACATGGGTGACCTGCTCACCCTGATCGAGCAGGCGGAGAAGACGTTCAGCCAGGAAGAGGCCCAGAAGATGGCCTCCAAGCTGGCGTCGAAGAAGGGCCAGGACTTCACCCTGGACGACTTCCTGGCCCAGATGGAGCAGGTCAGGAAGATGGGCAGCATCAGCAAGCTGCTCGGCATGCTCCCGGGCATGGGCCAGATCAAGGACCAGATCAACAACCTCGACGAGCGCGACGTCGACCGCACGGCCGCGATCATCAAGTCGATGACCCCGGCCGAGCGCCAGGAGCCGACGATCATCAACGGCTCGCGCCGCGCCCGTATCGCCAGGGGTTCCGGCGTCGAGGTCAGCGCCGTGAAGAACCTGGTCGAGCGGTTCTTCGAGGCCCGCAAGATGATGTCCCGCATGGCGCAGGGCGGCGGCATGCCGGGGATGCCCGGGGTGCCGGGCATGGGCGGCGGCCCCGGCCGCAGCAAGAAGCAGCCTAAGAAGGCCAAGGGCAAGCAGCGCTCCGGCAACCCGATGAAGCGCAAGCAGCAGGAGCAGGAGGAGGCCGCACGCCGGGCCGCCGCCGCCGAGGGCGGCGCCTTCGGCCTGCCGGGCCAGCAGGCCCCGCAGGACTTCGAGCTCCCGGACGAGTTCAAGAAGTTCATGGGCTGAGTACCCCGGTGGGCCCGGGGGCCGGGTTCGCCCGCTGCGTGTGCCGGGGGTTGGTCGTTGCCGTAACGTCCGGATATGACCAACCCCGCGCCGCCGCGCAAGTCGCCGGACCAGCCCTGGCGCACGGAGGGCACGCCCGACGAGCCGCCGAAGCCGGCGGCTCCGGGCGGGCGCAAGATGCGGGGCGGCTGGTGGAGCCTGATCCTCACCGCGCTGGTCGTGTACCTGATCGCGAACCTGGTCCTGTCGTTCTTCAACGAGGGCGACGAGCCGACGATCTCGTACACCGAGTTCAGCAAGCAGGTCGACGCGGGCAACGTCAAGAAGATCTACGCCAAGGGCGACGCGATCCAGGGCCAGCTCAAGAAGGGCCGGGACAATCCCGAGGGCGAGGGCACGTACACCAGGTTCAACACCCGGCGCCCGTCCTTCGCGGACGGCAAGCTCTGGGAGGACCTGACCAAGCACGACGTCACCGTCACGGCGGAGCCGGTCGTCCAGCACCGTAGGTTTCCGGCCAATCTGCTGATCTCGCTGGCACCGATGCTGCTCCTGATCGCGGTGTGGGTCTTCATCGCCCGGCGGATGAGCGCGGGGCTCGGCGGGGCGGGCGGGATGCTCGGCCGCAAGGCGCCGCCCAAACCGGTCGAGCTGGAACCGGGGCAGGAGCGCACGACCTTCGAGGACGTGGCCGGCATCGACGAGGTCGAGGGCGAGCTCAACGACGTCGTCGACTTCCTCAAGAACCCCGACGCCTACCGCAGGATGGGCGCCAAGATGCCGCGCGGCGTGCTGCTCACCGGCCCGCCCGGCACCGGCAAGACCCTCCTCGCGCGCGCCGTCGCCGGCGAGGCGGGCGTGCCCTTCTTCTCCGCCTCCGCCTCCGAGTTCATCGAGATGATCGTCGGCGATGGGGGAGCCTCACGCGTGCGTGAGCTGTTCGCGGAGGCCCGCAAGGTGGCCCCGTCGATCATCTTCATCGACGAGATCGACACCATCGGCCGGGCCCGCGGCGGTGGTTCGGGCATGGGCGGCCACGACGAGCGTGAGCAGACGCTGAACCAGATCCTGACCGAAATGGACGGCTTCTCGGGCTCCGAGGGCGTCATCGTCATCGCCGCCACCAACCACGCCGACGTCCTCGACCCGGCCCTGACCCGCCCCGGCCGCTTCGACCGCGTCGTCCAGGTCTCGCCCCCGGACCGGGACGGCCGCGCGGCCATCCTGCGGATCCACACCCGCGAGATCCCGCTCGCCCGGGACGTCGACCTCGCCCAGGTCGCCCGTACGACCCCGGGCATGACCGGCGCGGAACTCGCCAACCTCGCCAACGAGGCGGCCCTGCTCGCCGTCAAGCGCAAACAGGAGCGGGTGACCCAGGGCGACCTCTCGGAGGCCCTGGAAAAGGTCCAACTGGGCGCCGAACGGCCCCTGGTGATGCCCGAGGAGGAACGCCGGCGCACCGCGTACCACGAGAGCGGCCACGCACTGCTCGGCATGCTCCAGCCCGGCGCCGACCCCGTCCGCAAGATCACCATCGTCCCGCGCGGCCGAGCCCTCGGCGTCACGCTCTCGACACCGGAGTCCGACAAGTACGCGTACACCGAGCAGTACCTGCGCGGCCGCATCATCGGAGCCCTCGGCGGCATGGCCGCGGAGCAGGTCGTCTACGGCGTCGTCACGACCGGCGCCGAGAACGACCTGGAGCAGGTCACCAACATCGTGCGCGGCATGGTCGCCCGGTGGGGGATGAGCGAGCGCGTCGGCCGGCTGTCCGCCCTGCCCGGCGACGCCCAGCAGGCGTACGGCCTCGCGGCGGCCCCGCAGACCCTCGACGTGATCGAGGACGAGATGCGCCGGATCGTCGACGAGTGCTACGACGAGGCGCGCCGCAAGCTGAGCGACCACCGCTCCCAACTCGACGCACTCGCCCACGCGTTGCTGGAGAACGAGACCCTGGAGGAGGCGGACGCCTACCGCATCGCGGGCGTCACGCGCCTGACGAAGGACGAGACCTGGCGGAGGACGAGGCCTGACGAAGGACGAGACCGACGATCCGGCCCCGAGCGACGAGCACTGAAGGCCGGGTCCTAGGGGACCCGCGCGATCAGGTACCGGAAGACGTTCGGCATCCACACGGTCCCGTCCGGCCGCAGATACGGATGCAGTGCCTCCGTCAGCTCCTTGTCCACCTGCGCCGGGTCCGTCGCGGAGACCGCCGCGTCGAACACGCCCGTCGACAGCAGCCCCCGTACCGCGCTCTCCACGTCGGCGTACCCGAAGGGACACGCGACCCGTCCCGAGCCGTCGGGCTTCAGCCCCGCCCGCTGGGCCACCTCCTCCAGGTCGTCGCGAAGGGCGGGGCGCCAACTGCCCGCGCTGCGCAGCGGATCCGCCAGTCTGGTGGCCACCCGCAGGACGGACGACGTGGTGCAGCGTTCCGGCGGACCCCAGCCGGCGAGCACCACGGGCGCCCCGCGCTCGGCGAGCGGCGTCGCTGCCTGCAACAGCCCGCCGAGCCCCTCCGAGTCGCCCGCCAGACACCCGATGGGCTCGAAAGCGGTCACCAGGGTGAACGCGGGCGTCTCCGCGCCGCTCGCGGACCCTATGTCCTCGGGTGAACCGTCGACGAGCCGGGCGCCCGCACGCGCGCGTGTGCGCCACGTGTCCGGGAGCAGCCGCTCCCGCGCGAGGGCGAGCCGTTCGGGGCAGGAGTGGTCGATGCCGGTGACCGCGGCCCCTCTGGACGCCGCCATGAGAAGGGCGAGCCCGCTGCCGCAGCCGAGCCCCAGCAGCCGGGTGCCGGCGCCCACTTCCAGTCGCTCGTAGACGGCCTCGTAGAGCGGGACCAGCATCCGCTCCTGGATCTCGGACCAGTCACGCGCGCGTGCACACCGGTCCACAGGGGGTGTCTCACCCGCGTGGGAGAAGTGCCGCCGCACGAGCGTAGGTGTCATGTAAAGCGCCCCAATCCGCCGAGAGTTGCCGCTGTGCCCTTTTCCGTAGCCCCCGTGACGTGCGCTCGCACTCCCCCCGTATGCCAGGTAACTCCGCACTCGACCGCGCGTCCAGTGCTATCGGGGCTCGGCTTGAGGGTTCGCTGCGGGAGTGGCGAGATTTCACATCCCGGCAACCTGGGCCACTACGATCACCGGATCCGCACCGGCGGCACGCGGCGCGGCCGTACGGCGTCTGCCCGCCGGGAAGGGCCGGTGCCGGGGTGCGGGGAGGCGCCCGGTAACGTCGCGGGCGCCGGCGGCGCTTAGTGAGGTAGCGCGTTCCGCCCGCGAGAGCGGCCGAAACGCCTCTTGCGCATCTGCGGATCACCGCCGCACCGGCGCGTGGACATCATCTACGCGCCGGGTCGTAGCCCCGACTACGTACCGGCTTGGTATGAGCTGTGAGGTTTCTCCGCAGATCAGCGCACCCGCCCTCGTCAGGACGCATCAGCGGCAACTGACGGGTACGTGCAAATTATTTGGGATGGCCCGGAATAGGAACACAGGGGCACCCCCGCTCGTTGTCATTACGTGAGCACGACACAGACACCACCTGTTCTGGCCGCAGAGCTGGCACAGGCGTGGGCCGATATTCAGCGGTACCACCCCGAGCTGCCCGATCTGGCCGCGCCCGAGTCCCTGATCGGAGAGTCCTCGTCCGCCTGCGGTCACGAGCTCTCCTTCGAGCGACTGCTCCATGAGGCAGTCCATGGCATCGCCGCCGCGCGCGGCGTGCGCGACACATCCCGTGCCGGCCGCTACCACAACCGCAGATTCCTCGCCATCGCCGAGGAGCTGGGCCTGGACCACCCCGAGGAACCGCATCCCAGCAGCGGCTTCTCGCTGGTCACGCTCAACCCCGAGGCCAAGCGCCGCTACCGCCCGACGATCGAGCGGCTCCAGCGCGCCCTGAAGGCCCACACGGCGGCCACCTCCGCCGACACCCCGAAGAGCTTCCGGGGCCCGGCCGCCCGGCACGGCTCGTCCGGTGGCGGTGTCCGGGTGAAGGCGGTCTGCGACTGCGGCCGTAACGTCCGCGTGGTCCCGTCCGTCCTCGCCCAGGCCCCGATCGTCTGCGGCGGCTGCGGGAAGCCGTTCCGGATTCCGGAGGTCGTGGGAGCGGCGTAGCCGCCCGTATGAGGTACCGGCATCTCGTGGCTGTCGGTGCTGTGGCAGCCGCGCAGCCTGCGGTGGGCTGTGCGACCGTCCTCGGGGCACCCGCGGTGCCGGGTGCCCCTGAGGCGTGCCCGGGCACCCGCGGGCACCCGCGGCCAAAAGCGACCCGAAGGGTGTGGCACAATGGCTAGCTGTACTCGACAGCCGCACAGGACCCCTCTCTCCTCCGGCTGACGCGTCCGTCGGGCACTCGGGTACCGCAACCCCACGCGGCCATCTCGCCGTGCCCAACCACGTCAAATCCAGGAGAACCCACTCCCGTGGCAGTCAAGATCAAGCTGAAGCGTCTGGGCAAGATCCGTTCGCCTCACTACCGCATCGTCGTCGCCGACTCCCGCACCCGCCGTGACGGCCGTGCGATCGAGGAGATCGGTCTGTACCACCCGGTGCAGAACCCGTCCCGCATCGAGGTCGACGCGGACCGCGTGGCGTACTGGCTCTCCGTCGGCGCCCAGCCGACCGAGCCCGTTCTCGCCATCCTGAAGAAGACCGGCGACTGGCAGAAGTTCAAGGGCGAGCCCGCCCCGGCGCCGCTGCTGCAGCCGGCCGAGAAGGCCGCGCGCCCCTCGTTCGAGGCCCTTGGTGGCGACGACGAGGGCAAGGGTGAGGCCATCACCCAGAAGAAGAAGGCTGAGAAGAAGGACGAGGCTGCCGCTGAGTCGTCTTCGTCTGCGTCGACCGAGGCCTGAGCATGCTCGAGGAGGCTCTCGAGCACCTCGTGAAGGGCATCGTCGACAACCCTGACGATGTGCAGGTCGCCTCGCGCAACCTGCGCCGCGGACGCGTGCTCGAGGTCCGGGTCCACCCCGACGACCTCGGCAAGGTGATCGGCCGCAACGGCCGCACCGCACGCGCTCTGCGCACCGTCGTGGGCGCCATCGGCGGCCGCGGTGTCCGCGTCGACCTCGTCGACGTGGACCACGTCCGCTGACGTCAAACGCAACACCGGCTCGGGCCGGGGAGGGCCACTGGGCCGTCCCCGGCCCGTAGTCGTACGACAGGAGATTTGGACACGTGCAGCTGGTAGTCGCGCGGATCGGCCGTGCCCACGGCATCAAGGGCGAGGTCACCGTCGAGGTACGCACCGACGAGCCGGAACTCAGGCTCGCACCCGGAGCGGTGCTCACCACCGATCCCGCAGCCCCGGGACCCCTCACCATCGAGACGGGCCGCGTCCACAGCGGCCGTCTCCTCCTGCGCTTCGAGGGCGTCAAGGACCGCACCGCCGCCGAAGCCCTCCGCAACATCCTCCTGATCGCCGAGGTCGATCCGGAGGAGCTGCCCGAGGAGGAGGACGAGTACTACGACCACCAGCTGATGGATCTGGACGTGGTCACCGCGGACGGCGTCGAGGTCGGCCGGATCACCGAGATCTCACACCTGCCGTCCCAGGACCTCTTCATCGTCGAGCGGCCCGACGGGAGCGAGGTGATGATCCCCTTCGTCGAGGAGATCGTCACCGAGATCGATCTCCAGGAGCAGCGGGCGGTCATCACCCCGCCGCCGGGTCTGATCGACGACAAGGCGGAGATCGTCTCCTCGCGGGAAGAGTCGTAAGAGATGCGCCTCGACGTCGTCACGATCTTCCCCGAGTACCTGGAACCGCTGAACGTCTCCCTCGTCGGCAAGGCACGCGCGCGTGGGCAGCTGAACGTCCATGTGCACGACCTGCGCGCGTGGACGTACGACCGCCACAACACCGTCGACGACACGCCGTACGGCGGCGGCCCCGGCATGGTCATGAAGACCGATCCCTGGGGCGACGCGCTCGACTCCGTCCTCGCCGACGGATACGAGACGGGCTCCCACGCGCCCGCCCTGATCGTCCCCACGCCCAGCGGCCGCCCCTTCACCCAGGAGCTCGCCGTGGAGCTCTCCGAGCGCCCCTGGCTGATCTTCACGCCCGCGCGCTACGAGGGCATCGACCGCCGCGTGATCGACGAGTACGCCGGCCGTATGCCCGTGTACGAGGTGTCCATCGGCGACTACGTCCTGGCCGGCGGCGAGGCAGCCGTCCTGGTCGTCACGGAGGCCGTGGCCCGCCTCCTGCCCGGCGTCCTCGGCAACGCCGAGTCCCACCGGGACGACTCCTTCGCGCCCGGCGCCATGGCGAGCCTCCTGGAAGGCCCCGTCTACACCAAGCCGCCCGAGTGGCGCGGTCGCGGCATCCCCGACGTGCTGCTCAGCGGCCACCACGGCAAGATCGCCCGCTGGCGCCGCGACGAGGCCCTGAAGCGTACGGCGGCCAACCGGCCCGACCTCATCGAGCGCTGCGACCCCAAGACCTTCGACAAGAAGGACCGCGAGATGCTCTCCATCCTGGGCTGGTCCCCGGACCCGGAGGGGGAGCCGCACGGCCGATTTTGGCGCAGGCCACAGGGCGTGGAAGAATAGGCCGCTGCTGTGCGCCGTCCGGCGTGCGCCCCTGCCACAGGGGGACACGACGCCCGCCCCGACGACGGCAGCATCCTTCACGAAAACCTAGTTCCCGTTGATGACCTGTGGCATCGGCGAAGAAAGCAGACGAAATGTCTCACCTGCTCGACACCGTCGACTCCGCGTCGCTGCGCAGCGACGTCCCGGCGTTCCGCCCGGGCGACACCGTCAACGTCCACGTCCGCGTCATCGAGGGCAACCGCTCCCGTGTGCAGCAGTTCAAGGGCGTTGTGATCCGCCGCCAGGGCGCCGGCGTGCGCGAGACCTTCACGGTCCGCAAGGTCTCCTTCTCCGTCGGCGTCGAGCGCACCTTCCCGGTGCACACCCCGATCGTGGAGAAGATCGAGCTCGTCACCCGCGGTGACGTGCGTCGCGCCAAGCTGTACTACCTGCGCGAGCTGCGCGGCAAGGCGGCGAAGATCAAGGAGAAGCGCGAGAGCTGAGCTCGCGCCGGGGTCCATAGGACGGCCGGATAGCATTCCGCCCCGATGGACGCCGAAGCACAGCAGACGGAGCGCGACCGCTCCTCCCGCCCTTCCACGTCCGAGGAGACCTCGGACACAGGAGGGCCGGAGGGACGGTCGCGTTTCGCGTTGGTGTCACGGATCACCGAGTGGCTGCCGGGCGGCCGGATCTCCCTGACCCTGCTCATCTGCCTGGTGTTTTTGCTGGTTCTCAACGCTTTCGTGGTGCAACCGTTCCAGATTCCCAGCGGATCCATGGAGAACGGATTGAGGATCGGGGACCGCGTTCTCGTAAATAAGTTGGCGTACCGTTTCGGTGCCGAACCGCGGCGCGGCGATGTCGTCGTGTTCGACGGAACCGGGTACTTCGGTAGCGGGGACTACATCAAGCGCGTCGTGGGTGTGGGGGGAGACCACGTGGTCTGCTGCGACAGGGAGGGGAGGATCGAGGTGAACGGCCGGTCGGTCGACGAGTCGACTTTCCTGTACCCCGGTGACAGCCCGTCCACCGTGCCCTTCAAGGTCGTCGTACCCGACGGCACCCTCTTCGTCCTCGGCGACCACCGCGGCGACTCCAGCGACTCCCGCGACCACCTGGGCTCACCCGGCGGCGGCATGATCCCGGTCTCCGACGTCGTCGGACGCGCCGACTGGATCGTCTGGCCGTCCGCCCACTGGACCCGTCTGCACCGTCCCGGCGCCTACGCGCGCGTGCCCGCCGCGGGCGGTGCCCATGGGTAACCGCGGCAGACCGCGCGGCTCGGGGCCGAGCGACCCCTTCGGTACGGAGAACCTGCTGCCCACCGGCTCCCGGCGCACCGGCGGGTCGGCGGCGAACGGCCGTACCCGCGCCGAGCGGCGCAAGCTCCAGCGCAAGGTCAAACGAAAGCGCAGGCGCAGCGCGGTCAAGGAGATACCCCTCCTCGTCGGCGTCGCCGTCCTCATCGCCCTGGTCCTGAAGACGTTCCTCGTCCAGGCGTTCGTGATCCCGTCCGGCTCGATGGAGCAGACGATCCGGATCGGCGACCGCGTCCTGGTCGACAAGTTCACCCCCTGGTTCGGCTCCAAGCCCAAGCGCGGGGACGTCGTCGTGTTCAGGGACCCCGGCGGCTGGCTCGCGGACGAGCAGACCACGACCAAGAAGAACGACCCCGTCGTCGTCAAGCAGGTCAAAGAGGGACTGACCTTCATCGGCCTGCTGCCGTCCGACAACGAGAAGGACCTCATCAAGCGGGTCATCGGCGTCGGCGGCGACCACGTCAAGTGCTGTGACGCGCAAGGGCGGATGACCGTCAACGGCGTGCCCCTGACCGAGACCGGCTACCTGTATCCCGGAAACGCCCCCTCCACACAGGAGTTCGACATCACCGTCCCCAAGGGGCGGCTGTGGGTGATGGGTGATCACCGCGCCAACTCCGCGGACTCCCGGGCGCATCAGAACACCGACTACGGCGGGACGGTCTCCGAGGACTCGGTGGTGGGACGGGCGATGGTGATCGCCTGGCCGCTCGGCCACTGGAACAGCTTGAAAGAACCTAAAACTTTCGCTTCCGTTTCCAACTCCGTGTCGGGGACGACCGCGGCCCCGCAGCTGTCGCATAGGGTTGCTTCCGACGATTTCAACGGAACGATCCAGCTCCCGAGCCCTGCGGAACTCCCGCTCGTTATGGGAGTGGTGGGCCTGCACCGCGTCTGGGGCAGGCGGCGGCACAGAGTAAGGAGTTGGCGTGGGGGATGTGGCGGTTGGCGCACGGTCCGGACACGACGGCGAGGAGCACCGCGGCAATTCCGTGGACGCTGCCGTCCCGGCCGCGGACAGCGCCGTGACCTCCGGGAATGACTCCGGGGCGACCGATGACGGCAGGAGGCCGGGCGGCCGGGACCGGACCGACGAGGAGGGCTCGGGCGGCACGCCCCCCAGGTCCGCGAAGCAGCGCTCCTTCTGGAAGGAGCTGCCCATCCTGATCGGTATCGCGCTGGTGCTGGCGCTGCTGATCAAGACCTTCCTGGTGCAGGCGTTCTCGATTCCGTCGGACTCGATGCAGAACACCCTCCAGCAGGGCGACCGCGTCCTCGTGGACAAGCTCACCCCCTGGTTCGGCTCCAAGCCCGAGCGCGGCGAGGTCGTCGTCTTCCACGACCCGGACAACTGGCTGGCGGGCGAGCCCACGGCCACCCCGAACGCGCTGCAGAAGGTGCTCAGCTGGATCGGCCTGATGCCGTCCGCGGAGGAGAAGGACCTGATCAAGCGCGTCATCGGCGTGGGCGGCGACACCGTCTCCTGCAAGGGCTCCGGCCCGCTGATGGTCAACGGCAAGGCACTGAACGACACGTCGTTCGTCTACGCCGGCAACACCCCGTGCAGCGTCGACGACCAGGGCGGCCAGTTCTCGGTGAAGGTCCCCAAGGGCTACATCTGGGTCATGGGCGACCACCGCCAGAACTCCCGCGACTCGCGCTACAACCAGAGCGACAAGCACAACGGCATGGTCCCGGTGAACAAGGTCGTCGGCCGCGCCATCGTCATCGCCTGGCCGATCACCCGCTGGGACACCCTGCCGATTCCGGACACCTTCGACCAGCCCGGTCTGGACAAGCAGTCCTCGGCGTCCGCCGCCCTGACGGCCGCACCGAACGCGCTCGCCCTCGCGGGCACCGTGCCGGTGGTGCTGTGGCGGCGCAGGCGGACCGAGTCCGTGGACACCCGCCGGGGCGGCTCCGTGGAGCACGTCTGACCCCGCCTTGGTGAAGCCCTGGTGTAGCTGTGGCCAAGGCAGCCGGTGAAGGGCTGCCCGGGTCACGTACCGCCGGGTAGGGTGCGGACCCATGGGTGGCGAGAGCACTACGCGTACGGCCCCGCGCAGCGGTGGCACCAGCACAGGCCCGGTGGGCAGCAGGACCGGACAGCGACTGTCCGGACTGGCCGTCGCACTGGGCGTCGTGCTGTTCCTCGGAGGATTCGCCTGGGGAGCCGTGATCTACCGGCCGTACACGGTGCCGACCAGTTCGATGACGCCGACGATCGGCGTCGGCGACCGGGTGCTGGCACAGCGGGTGGACGGCAGTGAGGTACGCAGGGGCGACGTCGTCGTCTTCAACGACACGAGCTGGGTGACCGGCTCGGCCGTGGTCAAGCGCGTGGTGGCGGTCGGCGGGGACACGGTCTCCTGCTGCACGAACGGCAAGCTGACCGTCAACGGCAAGCAGATCGACGAGGCGTACCTCAAGGGCAACGTCGTCGAGGACAAGAAGATCCCGACCGTGAAGGTCCCCAAGGGCCGCCTGTTCCTGCTCGGTGACGAGCGCGAGGGCTCCCTGGACTCCTCCGCCCACCTCAGCGACGCGGCGCAGGGCACGGTCCCGGAGTCCACCGTGACGGCCCGCGTCGACGCCATCGCCTGGCCCATGAAGGGCATGCTGGAGCGCCCGACCGGCTTCAAGACCCTCGGGCCGCTGTCCCAGCCGGGCCCGCTGCGCATCATCGTCACCATGATCGTCGCGGGTGCCGTCCTCGTCTTCGCCGGCGGCGCCTACGGCCCGATCGCCAAGCGGACGGGCGCCCGGCGGTCCCGTGCGCGGACGGAGCCCGTGGGTGCCCGCTGAGACCACGGGCGCGTACGAGGACTCGTACACGGGCGGCCTGCGCAAGGTGGCCCGGGTCGTCCTGCTCGACCCCGACGACCGCATCCTCCTGCTCAACGGCCACGAGCCGGACGACCCCCGCGACGACTGGTGGTTCACGCCCGGCGGCGGAGTGGAGGGCGACGAGAGTCGTGAACAGGCCGCACTGAGGGAACTCGCCGAGGAGACCGGCATCACCGACGTGGAGCTCGGGCCGGTGCTGTGGCGGCGGATGTGCTCCTTTCCGTTCGCGGGCCGCCGCTGGGACCAGGACGAGTGGTACTTCCTGGCCCGTACGACCCAGACGACGACCGAGGCCACCCGCCTCACGGAGCTGGAACGGCGCAGCGTCGCAGGAGCACGCTGGTGGACCTGTGCGGAACTTGCCCTGGCCCATGAGACGGTGTATCCGACCAGACTCGCCGAGCTGCTGCGCCGGCTGCTCGACGAAGGTCCCCCGGCCGGGCCCGTGACCCTTGATGCGGAAATCGTCTAGGGGTCACGGGACTGGCGCACAATGGTGGGATCGCACGGCTGAAGGGGAAGCTGCCATGAGCGCCGAGGACCTCGAGAAGTACGAGACCGAGATGGAGCTGAAGCTCTACCGGGAGTACCGCGATGTCGTCGGTCTGTTCAAATACGTGATCGAAACCGAGCGGCGCTTCTACCTCACCAACGACTACGAGATGCAGGTGCATTCGGTCCAGGGTGAGGTGTTCTTCGAAGTTTCGATGGCGGATGCCTGGGTCTGGGACATGTACCGGCCGGCTCGGTTCGTGAAGCAGGTGCGGGTGCTCACGTTCAAGGACGTGAACATCGAGGAGCTCAACAAGAGTGACCTGGAGCTGCCGAGCGGCTGATCCGTCCTCGTGTGAGTGACAAGGTTGTCCACAACCGGTGAGTAGCCCACCAAGATCCACTCGGTCGGGCCGGATGCGTGACGGTTGGCGCCGGAGGTGGTGCCGACATGAACGCACGCAGTGCACTCGGCAGGTACGGCGAGGATCTGGCCGCGCGGCGGCTGGCCGAGGCCGGGATGGCGGTCCTGCAACGCAATTGGCGTGGTGGCAGGACCGGTGAGATCGACATCGTCGCCCTGGACGGCGACGTGCTGGTCGTCTGCGAGGTGAAGACCCGCCGGGACGGCCGCTTCGAGCACCCGATGGCCGCCGTGACCCCGGAGAAGGCGCAGCGGCTGCGGGACCTCGCCGAGCGCTGGATCCAGACCCATGGGGGAGCGCCGCCGGGAGGTGTCCGCGTCGACCTGGTCGGCGTCGTCCTGCCGGACAAGGGCGCCCCGGTCGTCGAGCACGCGCGAGGGGTGGCCTGACATGGGATTCGCGCGTACGTGCTCGGTGGCCCTGGTCGGCGTCGAAGGGGTGGTCGTCGAGGTCCAGGCCGACCTGGAACCGGGGGTCGCGGCGTTCACGCTGGTGGGACTGCCGGACAAGAGCCTGACCGAGAGCCGGGACCGGGTGCGGGCGGCGGTCGTCAACTCGGGTGGCGAGTGGCCGCAGAAGAAGCTCACGGTGGGCCTCAGCCCGGCGTCGGTCCCCAAGGCGGGCTCGGGCTTCGACCTGGCCGTGGCCTGCGCGGTGCTCGGCGCAGCCGAGCGGATCGACCCGCGGGTGCTCGCGGACATCGTGATGATCGGGGAGCTCGGGCTGGACGGCAGGGTGCGCCCGGTCCGGGGCATCCTGCCCGCGGTGCTGGCCGCGGCGGACGCCGGTTACGAGCAGATCGTGGTGCCGGAGTGCGCGGCCGCCGAGGCCTCGCTGGTGCCCGGTGTCTCGGTACTGGGCATCCGCAGCCTGCGGCAGCTGATCGCCGTGCTGACCGACGAGCCGGTCCCCGAGGAGGAGCCGGACGAACTGGGCCGCCCGGACCCGCTGCTGGCCGGGCTGCGCGTGCCCGGCACCGGGGCGGCCACCGGCATGCACAGCCTGGGCGCGGCCCAGCACGACCACGACCACGACCTGGCCGACGTGGTGGGCCAGACCTCGGCCCGCACGGCGGTGGAGGTGTCCGCGGCGGGCGGTCACCATCTGTTCCTCGAGGGACCGCCCGGCGCCGGCAAGACGATGCTCGCGGAGCGGCTGCCGGCCGTACTGCCCCGGCTCACCCGCGAGGACTCGCTCGAGGTCACCGCGGTGCACTCGGTCGCCGGGCTGCTGCCGCCGGGCAAGCCCCTCATCGACGTCGCGCCCTACTGCGCCCCGCACCACTCGGCCACGATGCAGTCCCTCGTCGGCGGCGGTCCGGGCATCGCCCGCCCCGGCGCGGTGTCGCTGGCCCACCGTGGAGTGCTCTTTCTCGACGAGGCTCCGGAGTTCCACAGCCAGACCCTCGATGCCCTGCGACAGCCGCTGGAAGCGGGGCATGTGGTGATCGCGCGCAGCGCCGGGGTGGTGCGGTTCCCCGCCAGGTTCCTGATGGTGCTCGCCGCCAACCCCTGCCCGTGCGGACGCTTCTCGCAGCGGGACTCGCTGTGCGACTGCCCGCCGTCCGCGATCCGCCGGTACCAGGCCCGGCTGTCCGGGCCCCTGCTCGACCGTGTGGATCTGCGCGTGGAGGTCGACGCGGTCACCCGTGCCGAGCTGACCGTGCCCGGCGCCCGGGGTGAGTCCACCGCCACGGTGGCCGACCGGGTCCGGGCGGCGCGGGAGCGCGCGGCAGCACGCCTCGCGGGCACTTTCTGGCGGTCCAACAGTGAGGTCCCCGGGCGTGAACTGCGCAGCCGCTGGCACGCGGCGCCGGGAGCCATGGACGACGCCGAGCGCAGTCTGGAGCGCGGGGTGCTCACCGCACGGGGACTGGACCGCGTGCTGCGGGTCGCCTGGACCGTGGCGGACCTCGTCGGCCGGGGCCGTCCCGACGCGACGGACGTGGCCCTGGCCCTGCAACTGCGCACGGGCGTCCCGCGGGGCGTTCCGATGGCCATCGGGGCGCCGGCATGAGGGCCGGCGGCGACCCGGAGGCCGAGCGGCTCGCCCGCGTCCTTCTGGCCCGGGTGCTCGAGCCGGGGGACGAGGTCGGCGGGCGGTGGGTGCGGGAGATCGGGGCGCCGGAGGTGGCCCGGCGGCTGTGCGAGGGCGGGCCGCGCCTCGCCGGGGTGACCGACAGGCGCTGGGCCGGCCTCCTGGCCCGCGCCCGGCAGGCCGAGCCGGAGCGGGATCTCGCGCTGGCGCGGGACGCCGGGGTGCGGTTCGTGGCACCGGGAGACGGCGAGTGGCCGGGACAGCTCGACGATCTGGGCGACGGCCGGCCCTGCGGACTGTGGGTGCGCGGTCGGCCCAGTCTGCGGATGTGGGCCCTGCGCTCGGTGGCCGTCGTGGGCGCCCGCGCCTGCACCGAGTACGGCGCCCACATGGCGGCCACGCTCGGTGCGGGGCTCGCCGAGCACGGCTGGGTGGTCGTCTCCGGCGGCGCCTACGGGGTCGACGGCGCCGCGCACCGGGGCGCGCTCGGGGCCGGCGGCGCCACGGTGGCGGTCCTGGCCTGCGGGGTCGACCGGCCCTACCCGCGCGGACACACCGAGTTGATCACCAGGATCGCGGAACAGGGGCTCGTCGTCGGGGAGTTGCCGCCCGGTGATCACCCGACACCCAGCAGATTCATCGTCCGCAACCGCGTGATCGCCGCCCTGACCAGGGGCACCGTGGTCGTCGAGGCCGCCCACCGCAGCGGTTCGCTGGTCACGGCGCGGGCCGCGCAGCGACTGGGGCGCCACACCATGGGCGTGCCCGGACCGGCCACCAGCGGTCTGTCCGCGGGGGTGCACGAACTCCTGCGGGGCGACGCCGTGCTCGTCACCGATGCCGCGGACGTCGTCGAACTGGTCGGCGACATGGGGGAGCTGGCCCCCGACCGGCGCGGGCCCGTGCTGCCCCGCGATCTCCTGGAGCCGGGCGCCCGGCGCGTGCTGGCCGCGCTGCCCGGCCGCGGCGCGGCGCCGCCCGGGGCGATCGCGCGGGGCGCGCAGACCACGCAGGACGACGCGATCGCGAGGCTGTACGAACTCCGATCACTCGGTTACGTCGAACGACACGGCGACGGCTGGAAGTTGACACGCCAGGCGATGATCTCCGTCCGCGGGGGCCGGAGCCGATGCTGACCGAGGGTGTTCGGCCGTCCGGGGGAAGCCCGAGACCTGTGGAAATGCCCGCAGTTGACGTTCCGGGGTGCTCACGCAGAGCGATCACTGTGACTCCGTGGGGCGCACTGAGGAACGTATCTGCGCACGGGTGGCGGGCCGCTGTTCGCTCACCGCGACACTCCAGTCACGCTACGCTCACGTGGATTCCGACGCAGACAGGCATCTCGACATCAGACCGACAGCTCACCCAGGCACCCCCACTTCACGGCAGAACGGCACAAGGCGACGAATGCCCCAGCACACCTCCGGGCCCGACCGGGCGGCGATCCCCCCAGCCGCCCGTGACGGTGGCAGCGTGCGGCCGCCCGCTCCCTCGACGCTCGACGAGCTGTGGCGGTCGTACAAGGACACGGGGGACGAGCGGCTCCGGGAGCAGCTGATCCTGCACTATTCGCCGCTGGTCAAGTACGTGGCGGGACGGGTGAGCGTCGGTCTGCCACCCAATGTCGAGCAGGCCGACTTCGTTTCGTCCGGGGTGTTCGGGCTGATCGACGCGATCGAGAAGTTCGACGTCGACCGGGAGATCAAGTTCGAGACGTACGCGATCACCCGGATCCGGGGCGCGATGATCGACGAACTCAGGGCGCTGGACTGGATCCCGCGGTCGGTGCGGCAGAAGGCGCGGAACGTGGAGCGGGCGTACGCGACCCTGGAGGCGCGGCTGCGCCGGACGCCGTCGGAGGGTGAGGTGGCCTCCGAGATGGGCATCGCGGTCGACGACCTGCACGCGGTGTTCAGCCAGTTGTCGCTGGCCAACGTGGTGGCGCTGGAAGAGCTGCTGCACGTGGGCGGTGAGGGCGGCGACCGGCTCAGCCTGATGGACACGCTGGAGGACACCGCCGCCGACAACCCCGTGGAGGTGGCCGAGGACCGGGAACTGAGGCGGTTTCTGGCGCGGGCGATCAACACGTTGCCCGACCGCGAGAAGACCGTCGTCACGCTGTACTACTACGAGGGACTCACGCTCGCCGAGATCGGGAACGTGCTGGGCGTGACCGAGAGCCGGGTCAGCCAGATCCACACCAAGTCGGTGCTTCAGCTGCGGGCGAAGCTGGCCAGCTTCGGTCGTTGAGAGTCGTGACCCGCTCCCGCCGGGGGTGGTCCGTCCGTAAAGTGGTTGACGTGCCAAGGATTCGAGCGGCCTCCGTGGCCGAGCACCGGTCGATGCAGCGAGCCGCCCTGCTGGACGCGGCCCGGTCGTTGCTGTCGGAGGGCGGGACCGAGGCGCTGACCTTCCCTGCTCTCGCAGAGCGGACGGGGCTCGCGCGGTCGTCCGTGTACGAGTACTTCCGCTCCCGTGCGGCGGTCGTCGAGGAGCTGTGCGAGGTCGACTTTCCCGTGTGGGCCGCGGAGGTCTCGGCGGCGATGGAGCGGCAGGGGACGGCCGAGGCCAAGGTCGAGGCGTATGTCCGGCAGCAGCTGGAGCTGGTGGGGGACCGGCGGCACCGGGCCGTCGTGGCGATCTCCGCCGGTGAGCTGGACGCGCGGGCCCGGGAGAAGATCCGGGCCGCGCACGGCGGGCTGGTGGCGATGATCGTCGAGGCGCTGTCGCAGATGGGGCACTCGGAGCCCCGGCTGGCCGCGATGTTGCTGCAGGGGATCGTGGACGCGGCGGTGCGGCGGATCGAGCTCGGTGCGGAGGTGCCTTCGGCTGTCGCCGACGCGGCCGTGGCTATGGCGCTGCGGGGTGTGCGCGGCTGAGGCCGGCGCCGCAGCCGCACGACCGCCCACAGGTCAGGCAGGCTCGAGCGGGAGCGGTACGCCGAGCACCGGCAGCAGCCTCGACGGTCCCCTCCGCAACAGCCCTGGTGGCAGGAGGGACAGCGGATTCAGGTAGGTGCCGCCTCTCAGCAGACCCCAGTGGACGCACGTGACCGTGCAGTGGGAGGCCCCCGGCTCCACCGTCCCCACCACCTCACCTGCCTCCACCTCGTCCCCCTTCTTCACCGACGCCTTCACGGGTTCGTACGTCGTACGTAAGTCCGTGCCCGTCAGCCCCACGGAGACCACGCCCCGGCCCGCCACCCGGCCGGCGAAGGAGACGCGGCCGGGTGCCGCCGCCCGTACCGGGGCGCCGGGTGGAGCCGCCAGGTCGACGCCCCGGTGGCCGCGGCCGTAGAGAGTCGCCGGGGGTTCCCAGCCCCGCAGGACGGCGGGACGGGTTCCCACGGGCCAGGCGCGGCCGAGGGCCGGCGTGGGCGTGGGTGGGGCCTGGGGTGGGAAGGGGGGCGGGGTGTCCGCCCAGGCCCACGGGGTCAGGACGGCCAGGGTCAGGGACAGGGCCAGGGACAGCAGTACCGCCCATGACAGCCGCACGCTTCGGTTCGCTCGCATGCCGCAACCGTCCCGCACTCCCGGCAATCATGGCCGGGACCTGTGGACCACCACGCGGTTGTGGACAGCGGCGTCACCCGCTGCCTCGCCGGTCCCGTACACTTCTTCTGGCGATCCGGGTCACCGGGTCGACTTCGCACGCCCCGACACCAGGTGGTCACAAGCCGGTGTCAGCGCTCCTCGGTCCTTCGTGGCACGGCGCATGCGGGCGTCAGGCGCGGGAGCCGTCCGGTTCCCGCGGCACAACCGAGAAAACCAAGGAGAACGGCCATGGCCGTCGTCACGATGCGGGAGCTGCTGGAAAGCGGCGTCCACTTCGGTCACCAGACCCGTCGCTGGAACCCGAAGATGAAGCGCTTCATCTTCACCGAGCGCAACGGCATCTACATCATCGACCTGCTCCAGTCGCTGTCGTACATCGACCGCGCCTACGAGTTCGTCAAGGAGACCGTCGCCCACGGCGGCACGGTCATGTTCGTCGGCACGAAGAAGCAGGCGCAGGAGGCCATCGCCGAGCAGGCCACCCGCGTCGGCATGCCCTTCGTCAACCAGCGCTGGCTGGGCGGCATGCTCACCAACTTCTCCACCGTCTACAAGCGTCTGCAGCGCCTCAAGGAGCTCGAGCAGATCGACTTCGAGGACGTCGCCGCGTCCGGTCTGACCAAGAAGGAGCTTCTCGTGCTCTCGCGCGAGAAGGCCAAGCTGGAGAAGACCCTCGGTGGTATCCGCGAGATGCAGAAGGTGCCCAGCGCCGTCTGGATCGTGGACACCAAGAAGGAGCACATCGCCGTCGGTGAGGCCCGGAAGCTGAACATCCCGGTCGTCGCGATCCTCGACACCAACTGCGACCCCGACGAGGTCGACTACAAGATCCCGGGCAACGACGACGCGATCCGCTCCGTCACCCTGCTCACCCGTGTGATCGCCGACGCGGTCGCCGAGGGCCTCATCTCCCGCTCCGGTGTCGCCACCGAGGGCAAGGGCGAGAAGGCCGCGGGCGAGCCGCTCGCCGAGTGGGAGCGCGACCTGCTCGAGGGTGAGAAGAAGGCCGACGAGGGCGAGAAGAAGGCCGACGAGGCCGAGAAGCCCGCCGAGGCCGAGAAGGCCGCCGAGGCTCCGGCTGCCGAGGCCCCCGTCGCCGAGGCCCCCGTCGCCGAGGCCCCCGCCGCCGAGGCCCCCGCGGCCGAGGCTCCGGCCGCCGAGGCCCCTGCGGCCGAGGCTCCGGCTGCGGACGCCGAGCAGGCCTGACCGTCAGCGTCCTGAAGTTGACGGCGGGAGCGGTACTGCAGCCAATAGCGCCTCCGGGCGCGGTGAAAGTCGCTCCCGCCGTTCATCCGTAGGTCGGCGGAGTGTCAGCGGCCCCGGACACCTGGGGCCGCAGACCCCGTAGATCTTCGATCTTCCAGACTTCGAGAAAGATTCAAAGACTCATGGCGAACTACACCGCCGCCGACGTCAAGAAGCTTCGTGAGCTCACCGGCGCCGGCATGATGGACTGCAAGAAGGCGCTGGACGAGGCCGAGGGCAACGTCGACAAGGCCGTCGAGGCGCTCCGGATCAAGGGCCAGAAGGGCGTCGCCAAGCGCGAGGGCCGCTCTGCCGAGAACGGCGCCGTCGTCTCCATCATCGCCGACGACAACTCCTCCGGCGTCCTCGTCGAGCTGAAGTGCGAGACGGACTTCGTCGCCAAGGGCGAGAAGTTCCAGGCCGTCGCCTCCGCGATCGCCGAGCACGTCGCCAAGACCTCCCCGGCCGACATCGAGGCCCTGCTCGCCTCCGAGATCGAGGCCGGCAAGACCGTCCAGGCGTTCGTGGACGAGGCCAACGCCAACCTGGGCGAGAAGATCGTCCTGGACCGCTTCGCGCAGTACGCCGACGGCTACGTCCTCGCGTACATGCACCGCACGATGCCCGACCTGCCCCCGCAGATCGGTGTCCTGGTCGAGCTCGACAAGCCCAACGCCGAGATCGCCAAGGGCGTCGCCCAGCACATCGCCGCCTTCGCGCCGAAGTACCTCTCCAAGGAGGACGTGCCGGCCGAGGTCGTCGAGTCCGAGCGCCGCGTCGCCGAGGAGACCACCCGCGCCGAGGGCAAGCCCGAGGCCGCCCTGCCGAAGATCGTCGAGGGTCGCCTCAACGGCTTCTTCAAGGACGCCACGCTGCTCGGTCAGCCGTACGCGCTCGACAACAAGAAGTCGGTCCAGAAGGTTCTGGACGAGGCCGGTGTCACCCTGAAGCGCTTCACGCGTATCAAGGTCGGCATCTGAGTCCGTGCCGCGAGCGGCGTCCCGGCCCGATAGGGTCGGGAGCAGTCGTCCGGTACGCCGTCACGCGCGCGTGACGGGCGACAGCAGATCTGACGAGGAGGCCATTGCCGAGCATGGGTTGCGAACGACACCCCACCGGCAGTGGCCTTCTTCGTATGTGCACCACATGAAAGAGGCGGGATCTCGATGACCACCAAGGCCCAGAAGAGCGACGACGGCAAAGTATCCGGTCGGTTTCTGCTGAAGCTGTCCGGTGAGGCATTCTCCGGCGGCGGAGGCCTGGGTGTGGACCCCGACGTGGTGCACAAGATGGCCCGTGAGATCGCGTCCGTCGTGCGGGACGGCGCGCAGATCGCCATCGTCATCGGCGGCGGCAACTTCTTCCGCGGCGCCGAGCTCCAGCAGCGCGGCATGGACCGGGCCCGCTCCGACTAC
Source organism: Streptomyces sp. NPDC050534 (assembly GCF_044457745.1). Classification (NCBI taxonomy): domain Bacteria; kingdom Bacillati; phylum Actinomycetota; class Actinomycetes; order Kitasatosporales; family Streptomycetaceae; genus Streptomyces; species Streptomyces sp. NPDC050534. Next base: position 102,452 of record NZ_JBITHF010000020.1, on the reverse strand, counting down.
ATGGGCATGCTCGGCACCGTGATGAACTGCCTCGCCCTGCAGGACTTCCTGGAGAAGGAAGGCATCCAGTCCCGGGTGCAGACCGCCATCACCATGGGCCAGGTCGCCGAGCCCTACATCCCGCTGCGTGCCATCCGGCACCTGGAGAAGGGCCGTGTGGTCATCTTCGGCGCAGGGATGGGCATGCCGTACTTCTCCACCGACACCACCGCCGCGCAGCGCGCCCTGGAGATCGACGCCGAGGCGCTGCTGATGGGCAAGAACGGCGTGGACGGGGTCTACGACTCCGACCCCAAGCGCAACCCGGACGCGGTCAAGTTCGACTCCCTCGGCTACGGCGAGGTGATCACCCGCGACCTCAAGGTCGCCGACGCCACGGCCATCACGCTGTGCCGCGACAACAAGCTTCCGATCCTCGTCTTCGAGCTTCTGGCGGAGGGCAATATCGCGCGCGCCGTCAAGGGTGAGAAGATCGGCACGCTTGTGGGTGACCGCGGCAGCCAGGACTGACCGGCAACACCTACGGACCCTGACCGGGGGATGGACAATGTCCTGCGGGTCGGGAACCGTGCAGGAAGAAGACGCGACGCAGCCGGCCGCCGCCCCACCAAGGAACCGCAGCCGGGCCTTACTCAAGACACGCAGGAGCAAGTGGTGATCGAAGAGACCCTCCTCGAGGCCGAGGAGAAGATGGAGAAGGCCGTCGTGGTCGCCAAGGAGGACTTCGCCGCGATCCGCACCGGTCGTGCGCACCCGGCGATGTTCAACAAGATCGTGGCCGACTACTACGGCGCGCCGACGCCGATCAACCAGCTGGCTTCGTTCTCCGTGCCGGAGCCGCGCATGGCGGTCGTCACCCCGTTCGACAAGTCGGCCCTCCGCAACATCGAGCAGGCCATCCGCGACTCCGACCTCGGCGTCAACCCGAGCAACGACGGCAACATCATCCGTGTGGTGTTCCCGGAGCTGACCGAGGAGCGCCGCCGCGACTACATCAAGGTCGCCAAGGGCAAGGCCGAGGACGCGCGTGTGTCCATCCGTTCCGTCCGCCGCAAGGCCAAGGACGCGATCGACAAGATGATCAAGGACGGCGACACCGGCGAGGACGAGGGCCGCCGTGCGGAGAAGGAACTCGACGACACCACGCACAAGTACGTGGCCCAGGTCGACGAGCTCCTGAAGCACAAGGAAGCGGAGCTGCTCGAGGTCTGATGAACGAATCTTCCTGGGGAGCGCCGCCGCACACCGGTTCACCGGCCGGGTACTGGGGGCCGTCGGACCAGGGGCCCGTCCAGGGGGCTGCCCCGGCGGGTCCCGCGTACGATGCGCCTGAGGCGCAGCAGACTCGCCCCATGCCCATCGTGCCTGAGGGACCCGCGTACGGCGGTGACCAGGATGACGACCGGGGGGCCGCTCGGCTGAGCGGCCCCTTGTTCCGCGACGAGACGCCGCAGGCGCCGCCCTACGGGGTGGTGCAGCAGAATCCGGAGCCCATGCCCGACGCCCCGCAGCCGGCGCCCCCGCCGCAGAAGAAGAGCGCGGGGCGCGACCTGGGTGCGGCCATAGGGGTCGGCGTCGGCCTCGGCGTGGTGATCATCGCGTCCCTGTTCGTCGTCAAGGCCGTCTTCGTCGGCGTCATCGCCGTCGCCGTCGTGGTGGGCCTGTGGGAGCTGACCGGCCGGCTCGAGGAGCGCAAGGGCATCAAGGCGCCGCTGGTCCCGCTGGCGCTCGGCGGCGCCGCGATGGTGGTCGCCGGTTACGTCCGGGGCGCCGAGGGCGCCTGGGTCGCGATGGCGCTCACGGCTCTGGCCCTGCTCGTGTGGCGCATGACGGAGCCGCCGGAGGGCTACCTCAAGGACGTCACGGCGGGCGTCTTCGCGGCGTTCTACGTGCCCTTCCTCGCCACGTTCGTGGCGCTGATGCTGACGGCCGAGGACGGCCCCTGGCGGGTGCTGACCTTCCTGCTGCTGACGGTGGTCAGCGACACGGGCGCGTACGCCGTCGGCTGGCGCTTCGGCAAGCACAAGCTGGCCCCGCGCATCAGCCCCGGCAAGACCCGCGAGGGGCTGGTGGGCGCGGTCGGCTTCGCGATGGTGGCGGGCGCGCTGTGCATGCAGTTCCTGATCGACGACGGCGCCTGGTGGCAGGGCCTGCTCCTGGGCTTCGCGGTCGCCGCCAGCGCCACGCTGGGCGACCTCGGCGAGTCGATGATCAAGCGTGACCTGGGCATCAAGGACATGGGCACGCTGCTGCCCGGGCACGGCGGCATCATGGACCGCCTGGACTCGCTGCTGCCCACGGCGCCCGTGGTGTGGCTGCTGCTGGTGCTCTTCGTCGGGTCCGGCTGACGGTCCGGGAAGTCCCACCCGGTCGATGGCGTCGTCCTCGGCCTGGTGGGACGATTCCGTTGTAAGCCCTCAAAAGGGATCGTCTGGGGATCATCCTGAAGGGAGGGCGTCATGACCGCCTTCCATGAAGAGATCGACGTCGACCGGAGCCCCGAGGATGTCTGGGCCTACGTCATCGATCCGTCCCATCTGCCGGAGTGGCAGCTGAGCGCGGTCTCCGTCGAACAGCTCGACGAGGGACCGCTCCACCCCGGCTCCCGGGTCAAGGTCACCCGCCGGGTCGGAAGCCGCGAGATGCCGATGACCATGGAGTGCACCGAGTGCGAGCCACCGCACAGCTGGAGTCTGCGCGGCATCGACGGCCCGGTGAGGGGCCACTTCCACGGGGCAGTGGAACCGCTCGACGACGGCCGCCGCACCCGCGTGACGATGGACCTGGACTTCGAGGCCCACGGCATCGGCAAGGTCCTGCTCCCCCTCCTCGTCCGCCCCCAGGTCCGCAAGGAGCTGCCGCACAACGAGCGGCTGCTGAGGAACAGGCTGGAGCACACGGCGGGCGGGCCCCAGGACTAGGGCCGCCGTCCGCAGCTCTCCGGCCGCCCAGGTCACTCGATTCGATCTGCGCCTCTGAGCGCCGCCATCGAGCGCGTCACGAAGCCGGCTGATCCGAGTACGGAGCCCGCGAGGCGCGTCCTACGTCGGCCGTTCACCGCTGCTGTCCCGCCGCTCCGGGCGACCGTGGCGATGCTGTGCCGCCGGGTGAGTGTCCGCTGGGGCGCCACAGGGCGGAGACGGACAACGGCGTCGACTCCTGTACCGGGCGCGCTGAGACGGCTCGCCCACCCCCGGTCAGCTGTGGCTCCGGTGATGGCCAGGCCGACGTACTGTTCGGCTGCCGGCGGCTCCCACATCGCGGCGCGGTCGGCCAGGCGGGCATCGAGGTCGACCGGTTCGGGGGTGGTGGCGGTTGTTCTACAGCCGGGCCAGGGTGAGCAGGCCGTGGACCGTGCGGCGCCCTGGAAAGGCGCCGTCCAGTGGCAGCCCGGGAAACGGAGAGAGGGAGTCCAGGAGTCGGCCAGGCCACCCGAACCAGCGGTAGCTGTCGGAGGCGGCGCCGCGTGCCGTCATGCTCCGATCCGTTGTCCGTCTCGTCCGTCTCGTCCGGCAGCGGCGATCACGGCGGAAACGATGGCGGTCACGACGAGGCTCCCCATCATGACCATTCCCACGCCGACCATGAAGAGGCCGCTGGAGTCGTCCGACCAATCGGAATAGGCGGCAACGGTGAGTCCGGCGGTGGTGCCGAGCACGGCGCCCGCGATGTAGCGCCGGGACACCGCCCAGTACACCGCTGCCAGCAGAGTCAGCACCAGTCCGATCACCTGCCACGCCTCGTACGGACCGGTCGTCGTGCCATCAGGTTGCACGTCGCGATGCTGGTCCCAGCCCAGCCAGGCAGCCCACCCTGCCAGGGACACCCCAGCCAGCACGAGGATCGACAACAGCTGAGTAGCAGGTTTCCGTAGTCCTTGAGGCATGCCCCAAGCGTTTCCGCTCCCTCCCTCACCCACCAGAGCGCAAGTACTCAACTCCGCCCGAGTACCTCAGCTGTGGGCGGATCGAGTACGAGGAGGCTGGGCCTGGGGCGGCCGCGGACGAGGTGCTGGAGAGCTGGGCGGCTCGTCCTCGCAGTGATCAACGCGAGGGAGGGCAATCGTGGGCGGACCCACGAGCACATCGAGCGAGCGCGCGAAGTGGCAGCGCGCTTGGGTGGGGATCGCAACGACTTCGACACGGAGTTCGGTCCGACGAACGTCGAGATTCACGCCGTAAGTACGGCCGTGGAGTTGGGAGATGCAGGACTTGCACTAGAGGTAGCCCAGCAGGTTGACGCGTCGGGTCTCTCGCATGAGCGGCAGTCACGTTTCCTGCTTGACGTGGCGCGAGCACACGTGCAGCGGCGACACGTCGGTGAGGCTACAGCCGCGCTCTTGGAAGCCGAGGCATTGGCGCCCGAGCAGATCCGCGACCATCACTTGGCTCGCGAGATCATCCGCGACTTGATCCAGCTCTCAGAACCGCGTATCCCCGAGTCGTCGCCGCGCGCCTTGGCTGAACGGAGCGCTGTCATCCAGGGCTCGTCCGGCGGATCATGGGCCGAGTCAGGGCCGGACCGAGGCGAGGGCCGGCCAGTGCCCTAATCGTGTTGACCGCCTCCGGCAGGCGGTGCTGGAGTCGGCACGTGGACAGCATCCCCGCCAACCGGCGGCTCTGGAACCAGATCAGCAGCGCCTACCAGCACAAGCACGACCCGCAGATCGGCGCCACACCCCGGCTGTGGGGCATGTACTCCATCCCCGACGCGCACCTGCACGCCCTCGGCGACGTCACCGGCAAGCGCGTCCTCGAACTCGGCTGCGGCGCCGGCCAGTGGTCCAGGGCGCTCGCCGCCGAGGGCGCCACCGTGGTCGGGCTCGACCTGTCCGAAGCCCAACTCGCCGCAGCGGCCCGCGCGATGGGAGTGGCCCGCTACCCGCTGGTGCAAGGCGCCGCCGAACAACTCCCCTTCGCCGCCGACAGCTTCGACCTGGTGTTCTGCGACTTCGGTGGGCTCAGCTGGGCGCCCCCGCACCTGGCCGTCCCGCAGGCCGCACGCGTCCTGTGCCGAGGCGGGCGCCTGGTGTTCAACGTCGCCAGCCCATGGTTCGAAGCCTGCTACGACGAAGCCGCCGGCCGCGTGACCACGACGCTGCAGCAGGACTACTTCGGGCTGAACACCATCGCCGAAGGCGACGGCGCGACCAGCTACCAGCTCACCTACGGCGACTGGGTCAAGGTCCTGCGCGGCGCCGGCCTCATCATCGACGACCTCATCGAGCCGCGGCCCGAACCCGGAACACCCAACGGCTACAACGAAACCGACCCACCCGACTGGGCACACCGCTGGCCGGCGGAACTGCTCTGGGTAACCCACAAGCCGTAAGTTCCGCCGCGCCGAGACGTGAAGACATCCCCTCGCCGGACAGGCCCTAAGGGTGCCGTAAGGGCTTTCCCGTAACTCCACGAGGCTGGGGGTCACGCTGTGTCAGGGTCGGTGCCGATGGCACCGGCCGAGCGGAGCGAACGCCCGAGGTCTCCGGTGAGGACGCGAGGGTGTCGCCGCCACCACCACAGGTCGGGGCCGGGCAGTCTGTGGAACTGGTCGAGTGCTTGGCCGTCGTCGTCGACGGTCGCGGCCTTGTACCGGTCGTCCAGAGCTTTGATCTGCGGGGTCCAAAGCTGGACGATATGTTCGTCCAGCAGGAGCCACGCTTCGTGCAGCCAGTTTTCGGCAGTAGAGGTCGTTGGTGTACTCGTAGATGTCGTCGCTGTAGCCACGCTCGATGACGCTCACCAGGGCGGCCCACGCGTTCACCCTTCCAGCGACGGTGAATGCCGTCCGCCAGCCGCGCTGGCGCAACAGCTCTCCCACCTCGGTTTCAGCAGCCACGGGTGTGAGGCTCTCATGGTCAGCTCCTGGGGAAGCCGAGAATTTCGGGCAGTCTGTGGGCCGTCCGAAGGGGCTCAGCGGCGACGGACGACGACCACCAACGACAGGTGCCGTAGGTCACAGTCGCAGGTCACCCCAGTCGATCTGCGACACTGGTACCGCCATGCCAAAGCCCGGAGAACTCACTTTCGTCGCCCCCCGCGGAGCCAAGAAGCCGCCGCGGCATCTTGCCGATCTCACGCCTGCCGAGCGCAAGGAGGCTGTGGCCGAGGTCGGGGAGAAGCCGTTTCGTGCCAAGCAGCTCTCGCAGCACTACTTCGCGCGGTACGCGCACGACCCCGCGGAGTGGACCGACATCCCCGCGGGCTCGCGCGGCAGGCTGCAGGAGGCGCTGCTGCCGGACCTGATGTCGGTCGTACGGCATCTGTCGACCGACCAGGGCACGACCCGCAAGACGCTGTGGCGGCTGTTCGACGGGACGCTCGTCGAGTCCGTGCTGATGCGGTACCCGGACCGGGTCACCATGTGCATCAGCTCGCAGGCCGGCTGCGGGATGAACTGTCCCTTCTGCGCCACCGGCCAGGCGGGGCTGGACCGGAATCTGTCCGCCGCGGAGATCGTCCATCAGATCGTGGACGGGATGCGGGCGCTCAGGGACGGGGAGGTGCCCGGCGGGCCCGCCCGGCTCTCCAACATCGTCTTCATGGGGATGGGCGAGCCCCTGGCCAACTACAAGCGGGTCATCACGGCCATCCGTGCGCTCACCGATCCCGCCCCCGACGGGCTCGGGCTCTCCCAGCGCGGCATCACCGTCTCGACCGTCGGGCTCGTGCCGGCCATCCACCGCTTCGCCGACGAGGGCCTGAAGTGCCGGCTCGCGATCTCGCTGCACGCCCCCGACGACGAGCTGCGCGACACCCTGGTCCCCGTGAACACACGGTGGAAGGTGCGCGAGGTCCTCGACGCCGGCTTCGAGTACGTCGAGAAGAGCGGGCGCCGGCTCAGCATCGAGTACGCGCTCATCCGCGACATCAACGATCAGGCCTGGCGCGGCGACCGGCTCGGGCGGCTGCTCAGGGGCAAGCCCGTGCACGTCAACCTCATCCCGCTGAACCCGACGCCCGGGTCGAAGTGGACCGCCTCCCGGCCCGAGGACGAGAAGGCGTTCGTGGAGGCCATCGCCGCGCACGGTGTACCGGTGACTGTCCGGGACACCCGTGGGCAGGAGATCGACGGGGCCTGCGGCCAGCTCGCGGCCACCGAGCGGTAACCTGAGCCGGTACGAACACCCGTACAGAACACCCGTACACACATCTGCATATTCCGACAGGGGAGCGCCACAGCGCTGAGAGTGCGGCAACCGGGCCGCAGACCCTCTGAACCTTGCCCAGGTCATTCTGGGTAGGAAGTTCGGTGATCACTCAAGCTGTTGCGCCCTGCCCGGGAGCCGTCGGCCATGTCCGCCGGTCCCGGGCAGGGCCGCGTCTCTTCCTGGTCAGCCAGGAGGAATTCGGTGAACAACAACAGGAAGCTCGCGGCCGTGGTCGTGGGCCTCGGGCTCGTCACGCTGTCCGCCTGCGGGTCCTCGTCCGGCAACGGCGGCTCCGGCGGGTCCGGCGGCTCCAAGTCCGTGACCCTCGTCAGCCACGACTCGTGGGCCGTCTCGAAGAGCGTCCTCGCCGACTTCGAGAAGCAGTCCGGCTACAAGGTCCACGTCCTCAAGGACGGCGATGCCGGGCAGGCCGTCAACAAGGCCATCCTCACCAAGGACAACCCGCAGGGCGACGTCTTCTTCGGCGTCGACAACACCCTGCTCTCGCGGGCGCTCGACAACGGCCTCTTCCAGTCGTACGAGGCGAAGGGCTCCGACATGATCCTGCCGGAGTACCGGGTCGACCAGGCCAAGCACCGGGTCACGCCCATCGACTCCGGAGACATCTGCGTCAACTACGACAAGGCGTACTTCAGCAAGCACGGGCTGACGCCGCCGCAGTCGTTCGACGACCTGGTCAAGCCCCAGTACAAGAACCTCCTCGTCACCGAGAACGCCGCCACCTCCTCGCCCGGCCTCGGCTTCCTGCTCGGCACGGCCGCCAAGTACGGCGACGCCGGCTGGCAGGGCTACTGGAAGAAGCTCAAGGCGAACGGTGTGAAGGTCGTCGACGGCTGGGAGCAGGCCTACAACCAGGAGTTCTCCGGCTCCGCCGGCGGCAAGAAGGCCAAGGGCGACCGGCCGCTCGTCGTCTCCTACGCCTCCTCGCCGCCAGCCGAGGTCATCTACGCCGACCCGAAGCCGAAGACGGCGCCGACCGGGACGTCGTACGGCACCTGCTTCCGGCAGATCGAGTACGCGGGACTGCTCAGCAACGCCAAGAACACCAAGGGCGGCAAGGCGCTCCTCGACTTCCTGGTGACCAAGGAGTTCCAGGACGACATGCCGCTGAACATGTTCGTCTACCCGGTGCGGGAGGCCGCTCAGGTTCCGCCGGAGTTCCAGAAGTTCGGGCAGCCGGCCAAGGACCCGGAGAAGATGGCGCCCGGCAAGATCGCCGAGAACCGTGACCAGTGGGTCAAGTCGTGGACGTCACTCGTACTGCAGTAGCCGTCCGCGGCCGTCGCGCGGGGAGCGCGGCTCGGCTCGGTCTCATGGCCGTGCCCGTCGCGTTCTTCGCGCTGTTCTTCGCCTGGCCCGTGGCCGCGATCGTGGCGCGCGGGCTCAAGGTCGACGGATCCTGGCAGTTCGGCCGGATCGCGGACGTCGTCACGCAGTCCGACATCCGGCACGTCCTGTGGTTCACCACCTGGCAGGCGCTCGCCTCGACCGCGCTCACGCTGCTGGTCGCACTCCCCGGCGCCTACGTCTTCGCGCGCTTCGACTTCCCCGGCAAGCAGGTGCTGCGGGCCGTCGTCACCGTCCCGTTCGTGCTGCCGACGGTCGTCGTCGGCACGGCGTTCCTGGCGCTCGTCGGACGTGGCGGGCTCCTGGACGAGCTGTGGGGCGTACGGCTGGACACCACCGTGTGGGCCATCCTGCTCGCGCACGTCTTCTTCAACTACGCGGTCGTCGTACGGACCGTGGGCGGCCTGTGGGGCCAGCTCGACCCGCGCCAGGAGGAGGCGGCGCGGATGCTGGGCGCCTCACCGCTGAGGGCGTGGCGGAAGGTGACGCTGCCCGCGCTCGGGCCCGCCGTCGCAGCGGCCGCGCTCATGGTCTTCCTCTTCACCTTCACCTCCTTCGGCGTGGTGCAGATCCTGGGCGGGCCGACGTTCGCCACGCTCGAGGTGGAGATCTACCGGCAGACGTCCGAGATCTTCGACCTCTCCACGGCCGCGGTGCTCACCATCGTCCAGTTCGTGGCGGTGGGCGCGATCCTCGCGGTGCACGCCTGGACCGTACGGCGGCGGGAGAGCGCCCTGCGGCTGGTCGACGCGTCCGTGACCGCGCGGCGGCCGCGCGGGGTGCGGGAGTGGGGGCTGCTCGCCGGCGTCCTCGCCACCGTCGCCGTGCTGCTCGTGCTGCCGCTCGCCGTGCTGGTGCAGCGGTCGCTGGACGCCCCGGGCTTCGGCTACTACCGGTCGCTGACCCACGAGGACGGCGGCACCTTCCTCGTCCCGCCGATCGAGTCGATCGCCAACTCCCTGCAGTACGCGGCCGCCGCCACCGCCATCGCCGTGCTGATCGGCGGTCTCGCCGCCGCGGCCCTCGCCCGCCGGGACGCGGGCCGGCTGGTGCGCGGCTTCGACGCGCTGCTGATGCTGCCGCTGGGCGTGTCCGCGGTGACGGTCGGCTTCGGCTTCCTGATCGCCCTCGACAAACCGCCGCTCGACCTGCGCTCCTCCTGGATCCTGGTGCCGCTCGCGCAGGCGCTGGTGGGCGCCCCCTTCGTCGTACGGACCATGCTGCCGGTGCTGCGGGCCGTGGACGCGCGTCTGCGGGAGGCGGCGGCCGTGCTCGGGGCGTCGCCGTGGCGGGTCTGGCGGGAGGTCGATCTGCCCCTGGTGCGGCGGGCGTTGCTGGTCGCGGCCGGGTTCGCGTTCGCCGTGTCGCTGGGGGAGTTCGGTGCGACCGTGTTCATCGCGCGGCCGGACAACCCGACGCTGCCGGTCGCCGTGGCACGGCTGCTCGGCCGCCCGGGGGACCTCAACTACGGCCAGGCGATGGCCCTTTCGACGATTCTGATGGTGGTGTGCGCGGTGGCGCTGCTGGTGCTGGAGCGGCTCCGTACCGACCGGACCGGGGAGTTCTAGATGCTGCTGAGCCTTCAGGACGCGACGGTCCGCTTCGGCGGCCGGGCCGTGCTCGACTGCGTCGGCCTGGATGTCGCCGAGCACGAGATCGTGTGCGTGCTCGGGCCCAGCGGCAGCGGCAAGTCGACGTTGCTGCGGACGGTGGCGGGGCTGCAACCCCTCGACGCGGGGCGGGTGTTGCTCGACGGCCGCGACCAGACGGGCGTGCCCGCGCACAAGCGGGGAGTGGGCCTGATGTTCCAGGACCACCAGCTCTTCCCGCAGCGGGACGCAGGCGGCAACGTCGCCTTCGGGCTGCGGATGCGCGGGACGTCCCGCCCGCAACAGGATGATCGAGTACGGGAGTTGCTGGATCTCGTCGGTCTCCCGGGCGCCGCACGCCGGGCCGTCGCGTCGCTCTCCGGCGGGGAACAGCAGCGGGTGGCGCTGGCGCGGGCCCTCGCTCCCCGCCCCCGGCTGCTGATGCTGGACGAGCCGCTGGGGCAGCTCGACCGCTCGCTGCGGGAGCGGCTGGTCGTCGAACTCAGGGAACTCTTCGGGCGGTTGGGCACCACGGTCCTCGCCGTGACGCACGACCAGGGCGAGGCCTTCGCGCTCGCGGACCGGGTCGTGGTGATGCGGGACGGGCGGATCGCCCAGTCCGGTACGCCGCTGGAGGTCTGGCAGCGGCCCGCGGACGAGTTCGTGGCCCGGTTCCTGGGCTTCGACAACGTGGTCGAGGGGACGGTGGCCGGTCAGGCCGCGGACACTCCGTGGGGCAAGCTGCCGGTGCCCGAGGATGCCCCCCAGGGCCCGCGCACGCTCCTCGTGCGCCCCGCGGGCGTCCGTCTCGTCCCCGCCGACCAGGGCCTGCGCTGCACGGTCGCCGCACGCACCTTCAAGGGCACCCACGTCGCCGTACAGCTCCAGCCGGAGGAGGCGCCGCGCCTCGAGGCGGCGTGCGCGCTGCGGGCGGCGCCGGAGGTCGGGGACGTGGTCGGCGTGGAGTTCGACGCGGCCGAAGTCGTCGTCCTCGCTTGACCGTTGAGGTCATGGCCCGCCGCCGTGACAGGCCCCGTGAAACGACCGAGGCCCGTCCCCCGGGGATACGGGGACGGGCCACAGCGATACCGCTGAGTGAGGCGTCAGCTCTTGCTGCTCGCGCCACGACGACGCATGCCGAAGAAGACGGCGCCGCCGCCGACCACGACCAGGGCGCCCGCGATACCGGCGATCATGCCGGTGTTGGAGTTCGCACCGGTCTCGGCCAGGTTCGAGTCACCGGCCGCCGGGGACGGCGCGTTGCTCGAGGTGCCGGCCGGAGCGGAGCTGCTCTCCGAGGCGGACGGGGTCGGGGTCGCGGACTCGTCGGCCGGAGGCGTGCTCGACGCCGGCGGGGTCGCCGGGGGGGTCGACTCGCCCTTCGAGCAGCCCTCGGCCGGGGTGGTCAGAGGCGAGCCGTTGATGTCCTTGTCAATGTGGACCCGGTCGGTGTCGACCTTGACGTGGACGCGGTACTGGGCGTTCGGCTTCCAGTCCTCGTTGTAGGTGACAGTCGTCCCCTGGGCCGAGCCTTTGACCTCCTGCGGCTGGCCGACCGGAGTCTCGACACCGGCGGGGCTCTTCAGGAACACGGTGATGGTGGCCGGGGTACCGGAGCCATCCTTGTCGGTGACGACAATGCTGCCCTTGCCGCCGTCGCACTTGGCTTCGGCGGAGAACTCTTTGATGTCGCAGGCGAGCGCGCTGCCCGCGGCGCTCAGGGCGAGCGCGGAGGAGGCGGCGGCAACGCCCAGGATCTGCACGGAACGACGTGCGGTACGACGGGTTATGGACACGTTTGCCCTTCACGGGGTGCGCAACTGCGGGGGGTTGACATGGGGGAGTGAAGCAGCTGTGGAGGCGAAGCCTCACATTCCCCAGGAGAATCACAGGTCTATAAGCGTTCCATAAGAAGTGTCAATGCGTAAGCGGGGCCGGGCTGTTGGCTTTGCCTTCTTATTAACTGCAGAGACGTTTCAACGCCTCCGGAGCCTCCTCGATACGGTCAACGAGGGCGATACGGGACTCCATCGACCGTTCCCGGGCGAGCGCCTGCAAGAGGGGCCACGTCGGCAGCCGCTCCGTCCAGTGCTCCCGGTCGACGAGCACCATGGGCGTCGGTTCGCCGCGTGACTCGTAGTAGTTGGGCGTCGCGTTGTCGAAGATCTCCTGTACGGTCCCGGCGGCGCCCGGCAGGAAGACCACGCCGGCGTTGGAGCGGGCCAGCAGGCCGTCCTCGCGGGTGGCGTTGGCGAAGTACTTGGCGATGTGCGAGGCGAAGGCGTTCGGCGGCTCGTGGCCGTAGAACCAGGTGGGGATGCCCACGGAGTGGTTGCCCTTCGGCCAGCGGGTGCGCACCTCGAAGGCGACCTGCGCCCACTCGGTGATCGAGGGCGTGAACGAGGCTGCCTTGGCGAGGAGTTGGCAGGCCTCGTCGAGCATCGCGTCGTCGTACGGCGCCGTGTACGCGCCCAGGTTCGCCGCCTCCATGGCGCCCGGTCCGCCACCGGTCGCCACGGTGAACCCGGCGCGGCTCAGCTCCCGGCCCAGGCGCGCGGCACCGGCGTAGGCGTCCGTGCCGCGCTTCATCGCGTGGCCGCCCATGACGCCCACCACCTGCGCGTCGCGCAGAAGTTCGTCCAGGGCGTCGGAGATGGAGTCGTCGTGGACGGCGCGCAGCATCGAGGCGTATATGTCGCCGTCCGCCTTGGTGCGCTGGAACCAGTCGTAGGCCAGGGCGTCCGGCGTCCGCTCGTACCCCAGTTCCAGCGAGGCGAACAGGTCGGTGGGCGTGTAGAGATGACCGCGGTAGGGGTCGAAGGGCAGATGCGGGACGGGCGGGAAGACCAGGGCGCCGTCGCCGCGGATCTTCGCCACCGCGTCCTCGCGCATCGGGCAACCGAGGAAGACGGCCCCGGCGGTGTCGGTGGTGAGCAACTCCCGCGTACGGTCGATCAGATCGACGGCCTGTACGCGGTAACCGGCCAGAGTGCCGCGCGCCGAGACGGTCGCGTCGAAGTCCTCGAGCGTCTCGATCTCGCGCTCGTCGTGGTGGGCCGCATGGGCCGGGCTCGTGTGCACGGGCCCATGCTAGGCACGGCGTCCTGCCGCGGAGGGCTCAGCCCTGCACCGCCGCCGGGTCCATCCACATGACCTCCCAGGAGTGGCCGTCGAGGTCGTCGAAGGAACGGCCGTACATGAAGCCGTGGTCCTGGACGTCGGCGTTGGCGGTGCCGCCGGCCGCGACCGCCTTGCCGACCAGCTCGTCGACCTTCTCGCGGCTCTCCGCGCTCAGGCAGATCAGCACCTCGCTGGTCTTCGTGGAGTCCGCGATCTCCTTCTTCGTGAAGTCCGCGTACCGCTGCTTGCTGAGCAGCATCGCGATGATGGTGTCGCTGATCACGACACAGGTGCAGTCGTCGGTGCTGAACTGCGGGTTGATCGTGTAGCCGAGCTCCGTGAAGAACTTCTTCGACGCGGCGACGTCGTCGGTGGCCAGGTTCACGAAGATCATCTGCTGGTACATGCGGGTCTCTCCCATCGGGCGGGGTCCGTTCGCAGGGGTAGACCGGGGGTCCGCGCGGAACTCATCGCCCTTCGGGGATTCTGTTCCGCGAAGGTTCAGCGGGCCAGCGGAAGCGCCGCCAGCTCGGCCACGACCAGCGTCAGCGGGCCGAACACGGCGAGCAGCGCACCGGCCCGAAGGGCGGCGGCGCTGCGCAGCATCGTCGCGGGCGCCCCGAGCCGCAGCAGCGCGGCCGTGGTGTCGGACCGGGCCTGCCTGGCCTCCACGGCGGCGGTGAGCAGGGTGGCCACGGTGCAGCCGGCGACGAGGAGCGTGCCGAGGGTGGTGAGGGGGCCGAAACCGGGCTGGTCCGCGTCGAACAGCGCCGTCATGGCGACCACCCCGGAGGCGACCGCGCAGACGACGCCGAGCGGACGGCCGATGCGGGTGGCCTCCTCCATCAGCACACGGCCGGCGAGCAGCCTGAGGGCGCCCGGGCGGGCCGACTGCAGCAGGCGGCCGCACAGATGGGTCAGGCCGGGGCCGGCCAGAGCGAGGCCGAGGGCGGTGAGGGCCCAGCCGATGAGGATGCCGGGCGCGCCGGTGGCGAGGCCGCCGGGCAGGGCCAGGCGGGAGCCGTCCGCCGCCCGCCCGGCGTAGGCCTCGACGGCCAGACCGGCGGCCAGGACCGCGACACCCCAGGGCAGTCCGGCGGGCGCGTTGCGCGGAGCCGGGGGCCGGTCGGGGTCCGGGTCGGCGTCGGGTGCGGGGGAGGCCGGGGGCTCGGCGGGCGCGGACATGATCGCCGAGGGCAGTACGGCATCGGCGGACCGGTGCCCCGTGCTGCGCAAGCGCGCGCCGAAGCGGCCGTACGCCCCGAAGGTCTCCTGCGCCACCGACCTGCCGTACGCGCCGAAGCGGCCGTAGCCCCTCGGTGCCACGCTCGGCCGCGCGTCGCGCGGGCGCAGGACCAGCGCCACGGTCGTCGACGCGATCGCCGGGACCAGGGCCAGCAGGGTCAGGGCCGCCGGGAAGGGCAGCGGCAGGTCCGCGGCGAGGAATTCGCCGGCGGTCCCGCCGACGGGCCGGCTCGCGAAGTCGCCGCGCAGCTGGAGGAAGACCAGCAGGGCCAGCAGGGAGCCCAGCGTGCAGGACAGGGCCGTGGTGGCCGCCGAGATGGTCATCAGGCGGCCCGGGCCCAGGCCGATGGCCGACAGACCCGGACGGGGCTTCGTGGCCGGGTCGGTGCGGGCCACCGCCATCGCGAGGTGGACGGTGGCGGCCAGCGGGGTCAGGCACCAGGCGAGCCGCAGCGCCGAGGAGGCGGGGGACTCGGCATGGCTCATCGCGTAGCCGAGGACGGACAGCAGGAGGAAGCCCGTCCCGGCCGACGCCAGCGCCACCAGGGCACGGCGCAGGTGTACGGCCGGGTGGGCGCCGCGGGTCAGACGGAGAGCGAGCACGCGGCCCGGCCTTCCGTCTCGGTGACCGGGGGCAGGTGGACCGTGTTCACGCGGCGGCCGTCCAGCAGCGACACCGTGCGGTCGGCGAGGGCCGCGGTCTCCGCGTCGTGGGTGGCCAGGACGACCGTGATGCCGTGCGAGCGGGCCGCCGTGGTGAGCGTGCGCAGCACATGGGCGCGGTCGGCGCGGTGCAGCGGCGCGGTGGGCTCGTCGGCGAACAGGACGGTGGGGGCCGGGGCGAGGGCCCGGGCGATCGACACGCGCTGCCGCTCGGCCTGCTTCATCGCGTGCGGCCGCAGCCGGGCCTTGTCGCCGACGTCGAGGCGCTCCAGCCACTCCAGCGCGGCCGTCTTGGCACGCCGGCGGCTGGTGCCGCGGAGCATCAGCGGGAGGGCGGCGTTCTCCCAGGCGTTGAGTTCCGGTACGAGCACCGGGGCCGGGTCGATCCAGCCGAAGCGGTCGCGGCGCAGCCGCTCACGGGTCATCGGGCCCATGGTGTGCACCGGCACGCTGTTGAACCAGACCTCGCCGCGCCGGACCGGCACCAGGCCGGACAGGCAGCGCAGCAGTGTCGTCTTGCCGCTGCCCCGGGGGCCGCCGACGGCGACGATCTCGCCCTCCCGGACGCCCAGCGAGACACCGCTGAGCCCCGGCGAGCCGTCGCTGTGCTGGAAGTGCAGGGCGCGTGCCCAGAGCACGTCGTTGTCCGGCGGGGCCTCCATGGGCGTACACCTCGTTCAGATCCGTAGTTCCCGTGCCTTTCCCCCAGGCGGGGGAACGAAGGCTGGGCCGATCGGTTACCAGGCACGCTAAGGAGCCGACGCCGCTGCGCCGGACAGCACGCGGCCCGGGGGCACCCTTCTCACTCTTACGGGTGCACCCCGGGCCGTATGACCGGGTGGTGGCGGCGGAGCCTAGAGCTTCGTCCACGCCTCCGTCAGGGTCGCGCGCAGGATCTGCTCGATCTCGTCGAAGGTCCCCTGGTCGGAGATCAGCGGCGGGGCGAGCTGGACGACCGGGTCGCCGCGGTCGTCGGCGCGGCAGTACAGGCCGTTGTCGTAGAGCGCCTTGGAGAGGAAGCCGTACAGGACGCGCTCGGTCTCCTCGTCGTTGAAGGACTCCTTGGTGGTCTTGTCCTTCACCAGCTCGATGCCGTAGAAGAAGCCGTTGCCGCGGACGTCGCCGACGATCGGCAGGTCGTGCAGCTTCTCCAGGGTGGCGCGGAACGCGCCCTCGTTGTCGAGGACGTGCTGGTTGAGGTTCTCGCGCTCGAACAGGTCGAGGTTGGCGAGGCCGACGGCCGCGGAGACCGGGTGGCCGCCGAAGGTGTAGCCGTGCAGGAAGGTGTTGTCGCCCTTGTAGAACGGCTCGGCCAGCCGGTCGGAGATGATGCAGGCGCCGATCGGGGAGTAGCCCGAGGTCATGCCCTTGGCACAGGTGATCATGTCCGGGACGTAGTCGAACTTGTCGCAGGCGAACATCGTGCCGAGGCGGCCGAAGGCGCAGATGACCTCGTCCGAGACGAGCAGCACGTCGTACTGGTCGCAGATCTCGCGCACGCGCTGGAAGTAGCCGGGCGGGGGCGGGAAGCAGCCGCCGGCGTTCTGCACGGGCTCCAGGAAGACCGCGGCGACCGTGTCCGGGCCCTCGAAGAGGATCTGCTGCTCGATCTGGTCGGCGGCCCAGCGGCCGTAGGCCTCGGGGTCGTCGCCGTGGATCGGGGCGCGGTAGATGTTGGTGTTCGGGACCTTGTGGGCGCCCGGGACGAGCGGCTCGAAGGGGGCCTTCAGAGCCGGCAGGCCGGTGATCGACAGGGCGCCCTGCGGGGTGCCGTGGTACGCGACCGCGCGGGAGATCACCTTGTACTTGGTGGGCTTGCCGACCAGCTTGAAGTACTGCTTGGCGAGCTTCCAGGCGGTCTCGACCGCCTCGCCGCCACCGGTGGTGAAGAAGACCTTGTTCAGGTCGCCCGGCGCGTGGTGGGCCAGACGCTCCGCCAGCTCCACGGCCTTCGGGTGGGCGTAGGACCACACGGGGAAGAACGCCAGCTCCTGCGCCTGCTTGAAGGCGGTCTCGGCCAGTTCCGTGCGGCCGTGGCCGGCCTGGACCACGAACAGGCCCGCGAGACCGTCGAGGTAGCGCTTGCCCTTGTCGTCGTAGATGTAGGTGCCCTCGCCCCGGACTATGGTCGGGACCGGGGCGTTCTCGTACGAGGACATGCGGGTGAAGTGCATCCACAGGTGGTCGTACGCGGTGCGGCTGAGGTCCTTGGTGCTCACGGTTATCGGGTCCTCACGGTTATCGGGTTCCCCACATGTAGGTCTGCTTCTTGAGCTTCAGGTAGACGAAGCTCTCGGTGGAGCGCACGCCGGGCAGTGCCCGGATGCGTTTGTTGATGACGTCCAGCAGGTGGTCGTCGTCCTCGCACACGATCTCGGCGAGGATGTCGAACGAGCCCGCGGTCATCACCACGTACTCGACCTCCGGCATCGTGGTCAGCGCGTCGGCCACCGGCTCCAGGTCGCCCTCCACGTTGACGCCCACCATCGCCTGCCTGCGGAAACCCACGGTGAGCGGGTCCGTGACGGCGACGATCTGCATCACGCCCTGGTCGAGCAGCTTCTGGACGCGCTGGCGCACGGCCGCCTCGGAGAGGCCGACGGCCTTGCCGATGGCGGCGTACGGCCGGCGGCCGTCCTCCTGGAGCTGTTCGATGATGGCGAGGGAGACGGCATCCAGATGAGGAGTGCCGTTCCTGGGCTCGCGGGGGTCCCGCTGCTCTGCGCTTCGACTGGCCACGACCTCACTGTGCACGACGTCTCGATCGTTCCGCAAGGGCGGAGCGATGAAATTCGTTGTTTATGAGACCGAGACTTGCGGATTTCGCAGGATCAGCAGGAGTGGGGGTGTTGAAAACGTCGGTGTGCGGATTAGGGTGGTGTCTCAGTCAATGGACAGTTCGACCTGACAGGAGGCCGGCAGTGAGCACCGAGCTGCGTGGGCTGCGCACACTACGGAATTACATCGCCGGTGAGTTCCGGGACGCCGCCGACGGACGGACCACCGAGGTGGTCAACCCCGCGACGGGCGAGGCGTACGCGACCGCGCCGCTGTCCGGCCAGGCGGACATCGACGCCGCGATGGCGGCGGCCGCCGCGGCCTTCCCGGCCTGGCGCGACACCACCCCCGCCGAGCGGCAGAAGGCCCTGCTGAAGATCGCGGACGCGTTCGAGGAGCGGGCCGAGGAACTCATCGCGGCCGAGGTGGAGAACACGGGCAAGCCGATCGGACTCACGCGGTCCGAGGAGATCCCGCCCATGGTCGACCAGATCCGCTTCTTCGCGGGCGCGGCCCGGATGCTGGAGGGGCGCTCGGCCGGCGAGTACATGGAGGGCCTGACCTCCATCGTCCGCCGCGAGCCGGTCGGCGTCTGCGCGCAGGTCGCGCCGTGGAACTACCCGATGATGATGGCCGTGTGGAAGTTCGCCCCGGCCCTCGCGGCCGGCAACACGGTCGTGCTGAAGCCGTCGGACACCACCCCGGCCTCCACCGTCCTGATCGCCGAGATCATCGGCTCGATCGTGCCCAAGGGCGTCTTCAACGTCGTCTGCGGCGACCGTGACAGCGGCCGCCTGATGGTCGAGCACCCGACCCCGGCGATGGCCTCCATCACCGGCTCCGTGCGGGCCGGCATGTCGGTCGCCGAGTCCGCCTCCAAGGACCTCAAGCGCGTCCACCTGGAGCTCGGCGGCAAGGCGCCGGTCGTCGTCTTCGACGACACCGACATCGCCAAGGCCGTCGAGGACATCTCCGTGGCGGGCTTCTTCAACGCCGGCCAGGACTGCACGGCGGCCACCCGCGTCCTCGTCCAGGAGGGCATCCACGACGAGTTCGTCGCGGCGCTCGCGAAGGCGGCCGCCGAGACCAAGACCGGTCAGCCGGACGACGAGGACGTGCTGTTCGGCCCGCTCAACAACCCGAACCAGCTCAAGCAGGTCTCCGGCTTCATCGAGCGCCTGCCCGCCCACGCCAAGGTCGAGGCGGGCGGCCACCAGGTCGGCGACAAGGGCTACTTCTACGCCCCGACCGTCGTCTCCGGGCTGAAGCAGGACGACGAGATCATCCAGAATGAGGTCTTCGGTCCGGTCATCACCGTCCAGTCCTTCACGGACGAGGACCAGGCGGTGGAGTGGGCCAACGGCGTCGAGTACGCCCTCGCCTCCTCGGTGTGGACCAAGAACCACGGCCGCGCGATGCGGATGTCGAAGAAGCTCGACTTCGGCTGCGTGTGGATCAACACCCACATCCCGCTGGTCGCGGAGATGCCGCACGGCGGCTTCAAGAAGTCCGGCTACGGCAAGGACCTGTCGGCGTACGGCTTCGACGACTACACGCGGATCAAGCACGTGATGACGTCGCTGGACGTGTAGTCCGTACGACGTGAAGTGCGGCCCCGGACGGGAGAGTTCCGTCCGGGGCCGCGCTCTTCTCCCCCTCCGCGGCGGTCAGGCGTTCCGCACGCTGGTGGTCAGTCCGGGCAGGCCCGGGCCCGCCGGGAAGGTGACGCCGGCCTTCTTCAGGCGTCCGTCGCGTTGACCGTGCCGAGTGCGGCGGCAGCCAACGGGGCCTGGAGCGCCGGGAGTTCGTCGACCTCACCGCGATCGTGCGTGAGCGGCTGCCGGACGAGAACGCCGTACGCGACAACCTCCCCGCGGGGCAGGGCGGTTGGGTGAGCGTGTGGACCGGACCGGACCCCACGGGCCGCCCCGCCCTCCGCATCGAGAACAGCGGCCCGCTGATCCCGTTCGCCCGGCGGCTCCCAGGGTGCCCGCTGATCGGCAGGGTGTCCGGCCTGCGGGGGCGTACTCGACGGTACGTCGATTGCCGGGCCGTGGACGGGGGCGGCATGCTGCGGCAATGCCCTTCTCAGCGAAGAACGCCGCCCTGCCCCGCCGGTCCCTGCTGCGTGCGCTGGGCGGGGGCGCGGTGCTCGGCGGCCTGGCCGGGTGCGGGGTGCCGGCCGCGTACGTGGGGCCCGGTGAGCGTGCCGCGGCGGATCTGTCGGCCAGTGACAAGCGGCTGACCTGGGCGAACTGGCCGCTTTACATCGACACGGACGACGACGACCCCAACCGGCGGCCCACCCTGGAGGCCTTCGAGAAGCGCACCGGGATCTCCGTCAAGTACACCGAGGAGATCAACGACAACGACGAGTTCTTCGGCAAGATCAGCCCCGCCCTGATGAACCACCAGCAGACCGGCCGCGACCTGATCGTCATGAGCGACTGGATGTGCGCGAGATTCGTGCGGCTGGGCTGGGTCCAGAAGATGGACCGGGCGAAGCAGCCCGACGTCGCCAAGTACCTGGACCCGCTGCTGCGTTCGCCCGCCTTCGACCCCGGTCGCAGGTTCTCCGTGCCGTGGCAGTCCGGCATCACCGGCATCGCCTACGACCGGCGCAGGCTGGGCCGCGAGGTCCGGCACGTCTCCGACCTGTGGGCGGACGACCTCAAGGGCCGCGTGACCCTCCTGTCCGGTCTGGACGAGGCGTTCGCGCTGCTGATGCAGGGCAACGGCGTCGACATCACCAAGTGGACCGCGGACGACTTCCACAAGGTCTGCGACCAGGTGGAGAAGTACGTCGCGCAGGGCAGGATCCGCCGCTTCACCGGCAACGACTACACCAAGGACCTGGTCAGCGGAGACGTCCTGGCCTGCCAGGCGTACTCCGGCGACGTCATCCAGCTCCAGGCGGACAACCCGCACATCCGCTTCGTCGTCCCCGAGGAGGGCGCGGAGCTCTGGTCCGACTCGCTGATGATCCCGGACCGCGCCCGGCACAAGCGCAACGCCGAGCGGCTCGTCGACCACTACTACGCCCCCGAGGTCGCCGCCGACCTCGCCGCCTGGGTCAACTACGTCTGCCCCGTCCCGGCCGCCCGGCACGTCCTCGCCGACGCCAAGGACAAGGACACCGCGGCCCTCGCCGAGAACCCGCTGATCTTCCCGGACGCACAGATGCGCGAGCGGCTCGTGATCGCGCGGGACATCACGTCGCGGGAGCGCGTGGAGTTCGCGAAGCGGTGGAACAAGATCGTGGGGTTGTAGGGCGGCAGCCGCCGCGTGCGCGCCGACCGGCCCGGCCGCCGGGGGAGGAGGCCGAGCGGGTCCACGGGGCGGACCGGTCAGGCGTGGTCCGCGCGGATGGCGGCGATGTCGAACTGGAGGCGCACCTTCTCGCTCACCATGGCACCGCCCTCCGCCAGCTTCTGGCTGTAGGTCAGGCCCCATTCGGTGCGGTTGATGGTGGTCGTGCCGTCGAATCCGACCCGCTGCATGCCGAACGGGTCGGTGACGTGCCCGATGTAGGTGAGGTCCAGCTCGACGGGCCGGGTGGTCCGCTTGATGGTGAGGTCGCCGGTCATGCGGTAGACGTCGCTGCCCAGCAGCTGAACCGTCGTACTGACGAAACGCATCTGCGGGTAGTTCCTGGCGTCCAGGAAGTCGCGGCCGACCAGATGGGCGTCGCGCTGCTCGACACCGGTGTCGACCGACCCGGTGGACATGACGATCTCGGCCCGCGAACGGGACGGATCGCGGCCGTCGAAATGGAGCCGGCTCTCGTACTCCGTGAACGCCCCGCGGACGGTCGTCACCATCGCGTGGCGCACGGAGAAGCCGATACGGCTGTGCGCCGGGTCGATGATCCACTCTCCCGTCAACCCCGCCAGGGCGGGGTCCGGCATACCGGCTCTGGGGGGAAAGACCGGTGGTTCCGGGGCGAGTTGGGGAGCGGGTGCGGGTGCGGTGGGGGGAGCCGGGCGGCGCAGGGACGCAGCTCGGGTGAACAGGTTCATGATTCACGTAACTACGTCATGGCCGGAACTGCCGCAAGGCACCTTCAAGACCCGCGCACAGTCGTCACCAAATAGCCCCCCGAGTCACAGCCGTGACGCCCGCCCCAGCGGCTTTGCCCGTTCTTTACAACCCGCCCCGGGGCCGCCTCGTCTCTCCGCTCGACCAGTCACACAGCCCGCCGGTCGACCACCGCGCGGGCCGACGAAAGAGAGCGATCCATGCGCCGAACGGGCCTCAGTGCCATGGCACTTGCGTGCACAGCCGTCCTGGCGGGAGCGGTGCCCGCCTTCGCCGACGGGGCGAGCGCGACCCCGAGCCCGGCCCGGAGTGCCGCCCAGAGCGCCACCCGTGCCCCCAGCCCCGTCCCCACCTCCGACCGGGCGAGCACCGCCCCGAGCGCCGTCCCGAGCGCCGCACCGACCCGGGCGCCGCGGTCGGGTCAGGTCTCCGTCGTGCCGAGCGGCGCGCCCAACACCGGTGTGGCGCCGACGAGTTCGGACTCCCACGGGACCGGCGCGCTGATCGGCGGGGGCGCCGCCGCGGCCGTCGTCCTGGGCGGCGGAGCGGTCTTCCTCGTACGCCGCCGGCAGGCGAACGGGGCATGAGGCCGTTCTCCAGGTCCGCCCTCGCCGCCGTGGCGCTGGCCGCGCTGCTCACGGGCTGCGGCGGCCCCGGCGCCACGGCCGGCGGCCCCGCGAACGGGAGCCGGCCGAGCGCACCGACGTCCTCCGCGCCACCGGCCGCCAGGTCGGTGTCCGCCGTGGGGCGATCGGTCCCGGTCGGGCTCCGGATACCGGCCATCGGGGTCGACACCCCGGTCATGAAGCTGGGCCTGGCCGGGGACGGCACCGTGCAGGTGCCGCCGATCACGGCGCACGACAGGGCGGGCTGGTACGAACACTCCCCGACGCCGGGACAGACCGGTCCGTCGGTGATCCTCGGCCATGTCACGGTCGGCGCCTACGGGGACGGCGTCTTCCGGCACCTGAAGGACCTGCGCCGGGGCGAGCGGATCGTGGCGCGCCTGGAGAACGGCACGGCTGCGGAGTTCACCGTGACCGAGGTGCGCACGGTGGCGAAGGACCACTTCCCCTCGGACGAGGTCTACGGGAACGTGCACCGGCCGGAGCTGCGGCTCATCACCTGCGGCGGCGCACGGACCGGTGACGGCTACCGCGACAACGTGATCGTCTTCGCGGAGCTGAGCTCCACGAGCCGAAGTTGAGCTCCACGAGCCGCTGAACGCCCGCCTCGGTCCGCCCCGGGGCGCCGTGGATCCCGGGCCGGTGGAACGTACGCCGCCGGCCCGGGCTCTTCCCCAGGAGACCCCGGCAGCCCCCACGAGCCCTCCACACCCCGGGAGAATGTTGAAACGGTCCCGCGAGAAGGCCGCGTCCGAGCTGTTCGCCGCCCTCTATCCGCGTCTCGCCGGCTGGGTCCGCCGGCTGGTCGACGACGACGAGACGGCTCACGAGATCGCCTCGGAGGCGTTCACCCGGCTGTGGGCCCGCTGGACGGCCGTGGCCGAGCCGCGCGGTTTCCTCTACGTCACCGCGGCCAACCTAGTCCGGGACCACTGGCGCAAACTGGAGCGCGAACGCAGAGCCGTACGGCGGGCGACCACGGAGGCCGCGGTGACCCCGCACCCCGAACAGGCCGACCCCTCGGTGCGGTTGCTCGTGCAGTCCCTCCCGGAGCGGCTGCGCGTCCCGATCCTTCTGCACTACTACGCCGACATGCCCATCCGGGAGGTGTCCGTGCTCACCGGACGCAAGGAGGGAACCGTCAAGGCCGACCTTCACACGGCCCGCGAACTGCTCCGTGCCCACCTGAGGAGAAGCCTTGATCACACACCCTGACGGGGGCCCGGGCCGCGACCCCGACGACCCGCTCACCGTCATCCTGCGGCCCCCCGGCGAGTACCTCGGCGCACCCCCCGGCCGCTACGAGGCGATCCGCCGCGGCGCGTCCCGCCGCCGTCTGCTGCGCGCCGCCGCCGGCGCGGCCGTGACCTGCGGTGTCGCCGCCCTGGTGATCCTGCCGCTGCGGCTGACCGGCTCCGACGGCGCCGGCTCCCCGGTGGTGCCTCTCGCCCCGCCGCCCGCGAGCAGCCCGTCGGTGCCGTCACACCGGTCGGCGTCGCCCGCCCCGGAGAGCCCGCGCCCGACCCCGGACCCCTGGACCGCCGCGCCGACCGCCGTACCCACCATGCGCTCGAGCACCACGCCCACCGCCCGACCGTCCGCGAACGACCGTATGAGCCCGTCCACCTCCGCCGCGCAGACCGCCACCCGGGCCCCGTCGGGGGCGCCGTCGGCGGCGCGGACCCGCACCGGTGCGACGCCCTCCGCCGCCACCCGGCCGTAAGTGTTTTGAACGTGTTCAATTCCAGGCGTACGCTACCGCCATGAGCGACAGAGCCGCCCTGCTGAAGGGCATCCGCGCGTGGTTGGTCCTGTTCGTCGTCTGCCTGGTGCTCAGCGGCGCCACGGCCTTCCCCCTCGTCCACGAACTGCGCTGGACCGAGGACCTGTTGCGGTCCCTGTCCGCACCGGAGCACGTCCCGGCCCTGATGGACTGGATCGTGCGCGTCCGGCACGGACTCGACACCGCCGACGCCGACTACCCCTTCCTGCTCTACGGCACGGACTGGCTGGCCTTCGCCCACCTCGTCATCGCGGTCGCCTTCTACGGCCCCTACCGCGACCCCGTACGCAACATCTGGGTCGTCGAGTTCGCGATGATCGCCTGCGCCGGAATCATCCCGCTCGCCCTGATCTGCGGACCGGTCCGGGGCATCCCCTTCTGGTGGTCGGTGCTCGACATGTCGTTCGGGGTCTTCGGGGTGATCCCGCTGTACGTCGTCCGCAGGAAGATCAAGCGGCTGGAGGCGCTCGGTCCGGCGGTGCCTCAGCTCTCGGCGGCGTAGTCCCGCAGCGCGCACAGCACTTCGACGCGGTTGGTGGTGATCGAGTCGACGCCGATGCCGATCAGCCGGAGCATGGAGCGCCGGGTGTCGGGGGTCCAGACGGACAGGAGGTAGCCGTCGTGGTGGACCCGGGCGGCGAGGTTCCTGTCCACCAGCGGGAAGCGGTAGTTGAGCCAGCGCGGGCGCACCGCCTGCAGCAGCGCCGGCCGCGGCGGTGCCGACGTCGTCCAGGTCAGGGCGATCTCGGCGGACGGGTCGGCCGCCCGGACGGCGAGCATGGCGTGGGCGTCGGCGCAGTAGTACACGCGGTCCTGCGCTCCGGCCTCGCGCACGGCGTCCACGATCCGGCGGGCCGTCCGCACCTCGTTCGTCCCGGGCAGGTCGAGCATGATCCGGCTGTCGCCGGCCGCGGCGAGCGCCTCGGCCAGGGTCGGCACGCCGCCGCCGGTGAGGCCGCGCAGCTCGTCCGCGGAGAGCGAGGCGAGGGGCCGCTCGTGTTCCCACAGCCGTTTCAGCGTCCGGTCGTGCAGGAGCACGGGGACGCCGTCCCTGGTCAGCCGTACGTCGATCTCGACGGCGTCCGCGCCCTGGGCGAGCGCGGAACGCAGCGAGTCGATCGTGTTCTCGCGGACCCGGTAGGGGTCGCCGCGGTGGGCCACGGCGGTCACGTTCTGCATGGCCCTCATTGTGAGGGGTCTGCGTCGCGGCCCGTTGAGGGGTGCGGGCGACGGGCGGGCGTCAGGGCGCGAGCCACGCCGCGGTGTAGGCGTCGATCTCGTCCCGGATCCGGGCCTTGCCCGGCTCGTCCAGGAAGGAGACGTCGACCGCGGTCTTCGCCAGCTCCGCCAGGCCCCGCTCGTGGAGGTTCAGCAGCCGGGCGGCGACCGCGTACTCGCTGTTCAGGTCGGTGCCGAACATCGGCGGGTCGTCGGAGTTGACCGTGATGACTATCCCGGCCTGCGCGAACTCCCTGATCGGGTGCTCCTCCAGGGTGCGGACCGCGCGCGTGGCGATGTTGGAGGTCGGGCAGACCTCCAGCGGGATGCGGTGCTCGGCGAGGTGCGCGAGAAGCTTCGGGTCCTGGAAGGAGTGGGTGCCGTGCCCGATGCGCTCGGCCTGGAGGTGGTTGAGCGCGTCCCACACGGTCTCCGGGCCCGTGGTCTCGCCGGCGTGCGGCACCGAGTGCAGGCCGGCGGCTACGGCGCGGTCGAAGTACGGCTTGAACTGCGGCCTCGGTACGCCCACTTCGGGCCCGCCGAGCCCGAACGACACCAGCCCCTCCGGCCGCAGCCGGTCGTCGGTCGCGAGCCGCGTCGTCTCCTCGGCGGCCTCCAGACCGGCCTCGCCGGGGATGTCGAAGCACCAGCGCAGCACGGTCCCGAACTCGGCCTCGGCCGCCTTGCGGGCGTCCTCTATGGCGTCCATGAAGGCGCGCTCGTCGATGTTGCGGCGGGTCGAGGACCAGGGCGTGATGGTCAGCTCGGCGTAGCGCACCTGCTGCCGGGCCAGATCGCGGGCGATCTCGTACGTCAGCAGCCGTACGTCCTCCGGCGTGCGGATCAGGTCGACGACGGACAGGTACACGTCGATGAAGTGGGCGAAGTCCGTGAACGTGAAGTAGTCGGCCAGCGCCTCGGGGTCGGTGGGCACCTTGGAGTCGGGGTGGCGGGCGGCGAGTTCGGAGACGATCCGGGGGGAGGCGGAGCCGACGTGGTGGACGTGCAGTTCGGCCTTGGGCAGTCCGGCGATGAAGGCGTGCAGGTCGCGCAGCGGTGCGGCGGACGCGTCGAGGTGCTCGGTCAAGGGTTCCTCCCCGAAAGCGGCGTCCCGTGGCGGGTTCGGCCGGGCGGGACGCGGGTGATCGGCTGATCGGTGACTCGGGGATCATCGTAGGCCGGGGGTTCCGGCTTGCGGGCCCCGCTCCACGGTGCGGGGTACTGGCCGTAGCATGACGGGACGTTCGACAGAGGGGACTCCGCGCATGTCCGACGACGCGCAGACGCCGGCCGCCCGCGACCCGTGGGCCGCGCCGTCGGAGGCCGACTCGCGTGACGCGGCTCCGAAGGTCCCCCTGGCCAAGCAGGACGGCCCGGCGCCGGAGCCGAACCCGTGGGCGCCGCCGGCGAACGACGGGCCGGCGGGTGCGGGGTACACGATCGCCGGGAGCGACGTGCCGACGGCGGGCCCGGGGAGCGGTCCGGCGCGCCCTTCCGTCCACGACCAGCAGACGGTCACGTCCATGCCCGGTGTCGGCGACACGGCACCGCCCGCCCAGCCCTGGGCCAACCCGTTCGCCCCGCCGGCCGCGACGCCCCCGGCGAGCCCGTACGCCCCGCCCGCCCACCACCACCACGGCGAGCCGGTCCCCCCGCCCCCCATAGCCCCCGACGGCCCCGGCCAGGTCCCCTACGGCTACGGCTATCCGCAGCAGGCCCCCGGTGTGCCCGGCTACTACGGCTGGACCGGCATGACCCCCGTCCCCAGCAACGGCATGGGCACCGCCGCCCTGGTGATCGGCATCATCGCAGTCGTCGTGTTCTGCCTGTGGCCGATCGCCATCCTGCTGGGCGTGCTCGCGGTGATCTTCGGCTCGATCGGCCGCGCCAAGGCCCGCCGAGGCGAGGCCACCAACGCGGGCCAGTCCCTGGCGGGCATCATCTGCGGCGCCGTGGGCATCGTCCTCGGCCTGGTCATGATCGCGGTCCTGATCGCCAACCCCTGACGGCTGCCGCGGCTCTCGCCCCGCCGGGCGAGCGCCTTCTCCTGCCGGCCTGCCGCCTCCGGTGACCGTCTTCCCCGCCCCTCGGCGCGCCACCTCCGACGACTGACTTCCCTCAGCGGCGGGCTGTGTGCCTTCTTCCGGCGGTGACGTCCCTCGCCGCGCTGCCCCCGGCGACCGTCTTCTCGGCGGCGGCCTGTCTTCGACGAGTGCCCTTCTCCGGCGGCGGCCGCCCTCGCCGACCGCCTCCCGGCCTGTCGGCTTCTGGTGGCGATCGTCTCCCGGCCTGTCGGCTTCCGGCGCTGATCGTCTCCCGGCCTGTCGGCTTCCGGCGCTGGCCGTCTCCCGGCCTGTCGGCTTCCGGCGCTGGCCGTCTCCCGGCCTGTCGGCTTCCGGCGCTGACCGTCTCCCGGCCTGTCGGCTTCCGGCGCCGACCGCCTCCCCGGCCTGTCGGCCTCCGGTGGCGATCGTCTCCCGGCCCGTCAGCCCCCACGCCGACCGCCTCCCCGGCCCGTCATCCCCCGGCGCCGACCGCCTCCCGGCCCGTCAGCTCTCCCCGCGCAGCCGCCCCCGCGCCTCCATCAGGGCGAAACCCAGCAGGTTCGGTCCCCGCCACCGCTCCGGGTCCGCCGCCGCGTCGTCGTTCGCCGCGAGGCCGATGCCCCAAACCCGGTCCACCGGGCTCGCCTCGACCAGCACCCGGTCGCCCGTGCCCAGCAGGAAGTCCCGCAGATCCGCGTGCGCGGTGAACTTGTGGACGCTGCCCTCGACGACGATTCCGTACCGCTCGCGCTCCCATGTCCGCTCGTCGAAGCCGCGCACCAGGCGTCCCGCCTTCTTGGCGAGGGAGGGGTGTTCCGCGGCCAGCACCCGGCGCTCCGCCTCCGCGTCCTCGAAGAGGCGGGCCTTGGCCGCCATCATCCAGTGCTCTGCCGTCCCGTACGTCACTCCGGCCACGGTGAAGGGCGACGGCCACCACTGACTCAGGCAACTCGGACCCACCTGTCCGTCGGCCCGCGCCCGATGCCCCCAGAAGTGCAGATACTTGATGCGAGTCCCGGCGTGGACCTCCCTGACCAGGGACTCCCGGGAGTCGATCTTCCCCGTGATCTCTTCCATGCACGGGAGTCTGGCAGGCACCACTGACACTCCGTCCCCCCTTTTCCGTGCTCACTCGACACCTGGTCGACAGATTCCGTCGCGTAACCGAAAGGCAACAACGGAATCCCTTGTAGGACCGCTATTGCTCTGCCAGGATCGGCACTCAAATCGAGCTGGAGCTACGCCACCCGCCCCCCGATCCGCGGGGCGACGGCGGAGGAGAGCGACATGCACAACCCGGGCAGTGACACCCCGGAACGATTCCCGGCGCAGGACCGCTTCTCGGACGGTGCGCAGTTCATCGCGGGCCGCCTGACGAAGGGGACCTCCGGCCGTACCCACGCGGTCGTCGACCCGGCGACCGGCGAGGAGGTGTACACCTACGAGCTGGCAGGACCCGACGACGTCGACGCGGCCGTGGCCGCCGCCCGCGCGGCCTTCCCCGGCTGGTCCGGCGCCACCCCCGGCGAGCGCTCGGACGCGCTGCACCGTTTCGCCGCCGTGCTCGCCGACCGCGCCGAGGACTTCGCCCGCGCGGAGTCCCTCCAGTGCGGCAAGCCGCTGAAGCTGACGCGCGAGTTCGACGTCCCGGGCACCATCGACAACACCGCCTTCTTCGCGGGCGCCGCCCGGCACCTTCAGGGGCAGTCGGCCGGGGAGTACTCCGGCGACCACACCTCGTACGTGCGCCGCGAGCCCATCGGCGTCGTCGGGTCGATCGCGCCCTGGAACTACCCCCTCCAGATGGCCGCCTGGAAGATCCTCCCGGCGATCGCGGCGGGCAACACCATCGTGCTCAAGCCCGCCGAGCTCACCCCGCTCACCTCACTGATGTTCGCCCAGGCCGCGACCGACGCCGGAATCCCGGACGGTGTCGTCAACATCGTCACCGGCACCGGGAAGGAGGCCGGCGAGCACCTCGTGGGCCACCCCGACGTCGTCATGACCTCCTTCACCGGCTCCACCGCCGTCGGCAAGCGCGTCGCCGAGGTCGCCACCGCGACCGTCAAGCGCATCCACCTGGAACTCGGCGGCAAGGCCCCCTTCGTCGTCTTCGACGACGCGGACCTCGACGCCGCAGTCAACGGCGCCGTCGCCGGTGCGCTCATCAACACCGGCCAGGACTGCACGGCCGCCACGCGCGCGTACGTCCAGCGTCCGCTCTACGACGCGTTCGTGGAGCGGACGGCCGCCCTCATGGAGTCCGTCCGGCTCGGCGACCCCTTCGCCCCCGGCACCGACCTCGGCCCGCTGATCTCGCACGTCCAGCGTGACCGCGTCGCCGGCTTCGTCGAGCGGGCGCGCGCCTACGCGCGCGTGGTGACCGGCGGCGAGGCTCCCGGGGGAGACCTCGGCAAGGGCGCGTACTTCCGCCCCACCCTGGTCGCGGACGCCGCCCAGGACAGCGAGATCGTCCAGTCCGAGATCTTCGGCCCGGTTCTGGTGGTCCTGCCGTTCGACAGCGACGACGATGGAATCAGGCTCGCCAACGACACCCCGTACGGCCTCGCCGCCTCCGCCTGGAGCCGCGACGTCTACCGGGCGAACCGCGCCACCCGCGAGATCAAGGCGGGCTGCGTGTGGATCAACGATCACATCCCGATCATCAGCGAGATGCCGCACGGCGGCTACAAGGCGTCCGGCTTCGGCAAGGACATGTCCTCGTACTCATTCGAGGAATACACCCAGATCAAGCACATCATGTTCGACAACACGGCGGTGGCCAGGAAGGACTGGCACCGCACGATCTTCGGGGACCGACTGTAGTCACCGCCCGGCGGTAGTCGGATATTCAACAGAGCCGGCTACCGCCGGGTGAAGAACAGGCCGCCCGACCTGCGGCCGCACCTCCCGAAAGGGCAGCACGCGCATGGAGCAGTACGAGCCCGATCGCCTGTCACCGGCCGTTGCGGCCGCCGTGCGGCGCAGTTTCCGCAACGGACGGGCCGCGATGACCCGCCGTTCCCTGCTGCGCGCCTCCGCGGGCGGCGCGCTCGCCGCCGGCGGCATCGCGTCGCTGAGCGGCTGCGGCATCCCAGCGGCGGGCAAGACGGAAGGCGGCCAGTCGGCCGACGACCACTCGGCCAAGGAGAAGGAGATCAACTTCTCCAACTGGCCCGAGTACATCGACGTGGACGACAGCGGCAAGCACCACCCGACGCTGGAGGCGTTCCGCAAGCGGACCGGCATCTCCGTCAAGTACACCGAGGACATCAACGACAACGACGAGTTCTTCGGCAAGATCCAGCCCCAGCTCGCCGCGGGCCAGGACACCGGCCGCGACCTCATCGTGCTCACCGACTGGCTGGCCGCGCGCATGATCCGTCTGGGCTACGTCCAGAAACTGGACGCATCCAACCTGCCGCACGCGTACGCCAACCTCTCCGAGCAGTTCCGCAGCCCCGACTGGGACCCCGGCCGCGCCTACTCGTACGTGTGGCAGGGCATCTCGACCGTCGTCGCGTTCAACAAGAAGGCGCTCGGCGGCGTAGAGGTGAAGTCGGTCTCCGACCTGCTCGACAACCCCAAGCTCAAGGGCCGGGTCGGTCTGCTGACGGAGATGCGCGACACCGTCGGCATGACCATGCTCGACATGGGCAAGGACCCGGCGAAGTTCACGAGCGACGACTACGACGCGGTGATCGCCCGGCTGCAGAAGGCCGTCGACAAGGGTCAGATCCGCCGCTTCACCGGCAACGACTACACCTCGGACCTCAGCAAGGGCGACCTGGCGGCCTGTGTCGCCTGGGGCGGCGACATCGTCCAGCTCCAGGCGGACAACCCCGACGTCGGCTACGTCATCCCCGACAGCGGCTACATGACGTCCACGGACAATCTGCTGATCCCCAACAAGGCGCGTCACAAGACGAACGCCGAGCGGCTCATCGACTACTACTACGAGCCGGGGCCGGCCGCCGAACTCGCCGCCTACATCAACTACGTGAGTCCGGTCGCGGACGTGAAGCCGTACCTTGCCAAGATCGACAAGTCGGCGGCGAACAACCCGCTGATCCTTCCCGACAAGGCCATGCAGGCGAAGTCCGTCGCCTTCCGCTCGCTGAGCTCGAAGGAAGAGACGGCCTACCAGCAGAAGTTCGCGAAGCTCACAGGGGCGTGACGAAGATGACCAAAGACAGCAGCGGCGACGTCCGCCTCTCCGGCATCAGCAAGACCTACGGCTCCTTCACCGCCGTGCACCCGCTCGACCTGACCGTGCCCCAGGGCTCCTTCTTCGCCCTGCTCGGCGCGTCCGGCTGCGGCAAGACCACCACCCTGCGCATGATCGCCGGTCTGGAGGAGCCCAGCAGCGGCACCGTCCACCTCGGCGACCAGGAGGTCACCCAACTGCCGCCCTACAAGCGGCCGGTGAACACCGTCTTCCAGTCCTACGCCCTCTTCCCGCACCTCGACATCTTCGAGAACGTCGCCTTCGGCCTGCGCCGGCGGGGCATCAAGAGCGTGAAGAAGCAGGTCGAGGACATGCTGGAGCTGGTCCAGCTCGGCGAGCAGGCGCGCAAGAAACCGCACCAGCTCTCCGGCGGCCAGCAGCAGCGCGTCGCGGTGGCCCGCGCACTGATCAACACACCCAAGGTGCTGCTCCTGGACGAGCCGCTCGGCGCCCTCGACCTCAAGCTGCGCCGCCAGATGCAGCTGGAGCTCAAGCGCATCCAGACCGAGGTCGGCATCACCTTCATCCATGTCACGCACGACCAGGAGGAGGCCATGACCATGGCCGACACGGTCGCCGTGATGAACGCGGGCCGCGTGGAGCAGCTCGGCTCTCCCGCCGACCTCTACGAGAACCCCAACACCACCTTCGTCGCCAACTTCCTCGGCACCTCGAACCTGATCGAGGCCGAGGTCGACTCCAGGAGCGGCGACGACATCGTGCTCAGGGCGGGCGGCGGCAAACTGGTGCTGCCCGGGTCGCGGTGCAGCGCGCCGACGACGACCGGCGGCAAGGTGCTGGTCGGCGTCCGCCCAGAGAAGATCTCCCTCACGCACGCCGACGACGCGGGCGAGATCGGCGAGGGCCGCAACCGCATCACCGGGAAGATCGCCGACTCCAGCTTCATCGGCGTCTCCACGCAGTACGTCATCGACAGCCCCGTCTGTCCCGAGTTCGAGGTCTACGCGCAGAACATCGACCGTGACGCCCGCCTCGTGCCCGGCACCGAGGTCGTCCTGCACTGGAACCCGTCCCACACCTTCGGCCTCGACGCGGCCCAGGACATCGACGCCGGTGTCGCCGAGGTCGAGGAGGAGGCCGCCTGATGGCCACGGTCACCGAGGCGCCGCCGCCCCTGGCGCCCGCCCCCGAGAAGAAGCCCCCGCGCAAGCGGGGCCGCTGGACGCCGTACTGGCTGCTGCTGCCCGGCCTCCTCTGGCTGATCGTCTTCTTCGCGCTGCCGATGATCTACCAGGCCTCCACGTCCGTGCAGACGGGCTCCCTGGAGCAGGGCTACAAGGTCACCTGGCACCTCGCCACCTACTGGGACGCGCTGTCCGAGTACTGGCCGCAGTTCCTGCGCTCGATCCTCTACGCCGGCTCGGCGACGATCCTGTGCCTGATCCTGGGCTACCCGCTCGCGTACCTCATCGCCTTCCGGGCGGGCCGCTGGCGGAACCTGATCATGGTCCTGGTGATCGCGCCCTTCTTCACCAGCTTCCTGATCCGCACCCTCGCCTGGAAGACGATCCTCGCGGACAGCGGCCCGGTGGTGAGCGTCCTCAACACACTGCACATCCTGGACCTCACCAACGCGCTCGGCTGGACCGCCGGCGACCGCGTCCTGGCCACACCGCTCGCCGTGGTCTGCGGTCTGACCTACAACTTCCTGCCGTTCATGATCCTGCCGCTCTACACCTCGCTGGAGCGCATCGACGGACGGCTGCACGAGGCGGCCGGCGACCTGTACGCCAAGCCCTGGACGACCTTCCGCAAGGTCACCTTCCCGCTGTCGATGCCCGGCGTGGTCTCCGGCACCCTGCTGACCTTCATCCCGGCGGCCGGTGACTACGTCAACGCCGAACTCCTCGGCTCGACCGACACCCGCATGATCGGAAACGTCATCCAGACCCAGTTCCTGCGGATTCTGGACTACCCGACGGCAGCGGCACTGTCCTTCATCCTGATGGCCGCGATCCTTTTCATGGTCACCATCTACATCCGCAGGGCGGGGACGGAGGATCTGGTCTAAATGCCTTTCGTCAACTGGCTCAAGCGCCATCTTGTGGTCATCGCGGGACTGGTGACCCTCGGGTATCTCCTGCTGCCGAACGTCATCGTCACGGTGTTCTCCTTC
Source organism: Streptomyces sp. NPDC050534 (assembly GCF_044457745.1). NCBI lineage: Bacteria > Bacillati > Actinomycetota > Actinomycetes > Kitasatosporales > Streptomycetaceae > Streptomyces > Streptomyces sp. NPDC050534. The sequence goes on along the minus strand of NZ_JBITHF010000020.1, from coordinate 68,464 downwards.
AACAAGCCGAAGGGCCGCTTCAACTACCAGTGGCAGCAGTTCTCCACGGACGCCTGGAAGGATCCGTGCGGCGTCGCCGACATGTGCGGCTCGCTGTCGCTCAGCCTCCAGATCGCCTTCTGGGCGACGGTCGGCGCCACCCTGCTCGGCACGATGATCGCCTTCGCGCTGGTCCGCTACCGGTTCCGCGCGCGGGGCACCGTGAACTCGCTGATCTTCCTGCCGATGGCGATGCCCGAGGTCGTCATGGCGGCCTCGCTGCTCACCCTGTTCCTCAACCTCGGCGCCCAGCTGGGCTTCTACACGATCCTTATCGCCCACATCATGTTCTGCCTCAGCTTCGTCGTCGTCGCCGTCAAGGCGCGCGTGATGTCGATGGACCCGCGCCTGGAGCAGGCGGCGCAGGATCTCTACGCCGGTCCGGCGCAGACCTTCCTGCGCGTCACGCTGCCCATCGCGGCGCCCGGAATCGCGGCGGGCGCGCTGCTGTCCTTCGCGCTCTCCTTCGACGACTTCATCATCACCAACTTCAACGCGGGCTCGACCGTCACCTTCCCCATGTTCGTCTGGGGCTCGGCGCAGCGCGGAACGCCCGTTCAGATCAATGTCATCGGCACGGCGATGTTCCTGGTCGCCGTACTGCTGGTGCTGTCGTCCATGGTGATCAGCAATCGCCGCAACCGGCAGAAGGCATAACCGCACCACCCTCGTAGGGAGTTGAAATCATGGCCCCGAGCGCCATGAACCGTTGGACAAAGTCTCTCTCCGACGCACAGCCCGTCCCGTACTGGCTGGAAGACCCCGGCAAGCCCCACCCCGAGCCCGCGCTGACCGGCGCCGAGACCTGCGACCTGCTGGTCGTCGGCGGCGGCTACAGCGGACTGTGGACCGCGCTCATCGCCAAGGAGCGCGACCCCGGACGGGATGTCGTCCTGCTGGAAGGCCGGGAGGCGGGCTGGGCCGCCTCCGGCCGCAACGGCGGCTTCTGTGCCGCCTCCCTCACCCACGGCCTGCCCAACGGGCTTGCCCGCTGGCCCGCCGAGATCCACCGGCTGCAGGAGCTGGGCGCCCGCAACCTCGACGAGATCGAGAAGGCGGTCGCCCGGCACGGCCTCGACTGCGACTTCGAGCGCACCGGCGAGATCGACGTGGCGACTCAGCCGTACCAGGCGGCGGAACTGCACGACTGGCACGAGCAGTTGGAGCGCGAGGGCCTCGCCGACGGCGTCGAGTTCCTGGATGCCGAAGCGGTACGGAAACAAGTCGACTCACCGACATTCCAGGCGGGTCTGTGGGACCGCCGGGGCGTGGCCATGCTCCATCCGGCGAAGCTCGCCTGGGGCCTCAAGCGCGCCTGCCTCCGGCTCGGCGTCCGCATCCACGAGCACACCCCGGCCCTCGCCCTGAAGCAGTACGGTGCCGGAATGGCCGTCCGCACCCCCTACGGCTCGATCCGCGCCCGCAAGGTCGCGCTCGGCACCAACGTCTTCCCGAACCTGGTCAGGCGCGTGCGGTCGTACACCGTCCCGGTCTACGACTACGCGCTGATGACCGAGCCGCTGAGCGACGAGCAGCTCACCTCGATCGGCTGGCAGGGCCGCCAGGGACTCGGGGACTCGGCGAACCAGTTCCACTACTTCCGCCTCTCCGCCGACCACCGCGTCCTGTGGGGCGGTTACGACGCGATCTACCCCTACGGCGGCCGGGTGCGCGCCGAGTACGACGACCGCCCGGAGACCTACGCCAAGCTCGCCGGGCACTTCTTCACCTGCTTCCCGCAGCTGGAGGGCGTCCGCTTCACGCACGCGTGGGGCGGCGCCATCGACACCTGCTCGCGCTTCTCGGCCTTCTTCGGCACCGCGCACCGGGGCAACGTCGCCTACGCGGCGGGCTACACGGGCCTCGGCGTGGGCGCCACGCGCTTCGGTGCCGAGGTGATGCTGGACCTGCTGGCGGGGGAGGAGACGGAGCGGACGTCGCTGGAGATGGTCCGCAAGAAGCCCCTGCCGTTCCCGCCCGAGCCCTTCGCCTGGACCGGCATCGCCCTCACCAAGTGGTCGCTCGCCCGCGCGGACGCGCAGGCCGGCCACCGCAACCTCTGGCTGCGGACGATGGACCGGCTGGGCCTCGGCTTCGACAGCTGAGTGTGATCCAGCTCACTTCAATTGGGTGCCGAAACCCGCGTAATGCCTGCCGGGAGACCTCCCTCTCTCCCTTGACGCGACCAGCGTCAAGGAGAGACAGGGAGGTCTCCTCATGGCGGGGGCGAAGACGGCGGTCGAGTGGCTGGCATCCGTTGCTCCGGATCCCGAGGCCTGTCGCCGGGAATGGGAGCGCAATCCGGCGGGCATCGCGATGCTGCCCGCCGGCAAGGCCTGGGACGTGCTCATCCTGCCGGGTGTGCTCGGCTATCCCACGCTCGACGTCCTCACCCGCATCCTCGCCCGGCCCGGCCCGGTCCTCGCCGGCTTCGGGGACGCGCGCATGGGCTACTTCGTGCCGCCGGGCACCGCGGCACGCTGGCTCGGCACCGGTATCCGTACGGCGGGGGCCGGCACATGGATCGTGGTGCCCTACCCGGGCCGCAGCGCCGGCGGAGTCCGCTGGCTGGTCCAGCCGGACGGCTCCGGCACGCTGACCGACCCCGCGCTGCTCGAACTGGCCATGCACGAGGCGGCGGCGGGCCTGGCGGGGGAGGGCGACGGTCAGGGGCCGAGGTCTTGACAACGGGATTGGTCTGGACCAAATTGGGCGCGCTCCACCCCTCCAATTCCCCCATGCCCGGAGGCACTTGTGGACCGCCCCAGACGCACCAGACCCGTCCTCGCCGCGCTCACAGCGATCCTGCTGGCCGTACCCGGCATCACCGCGCTCTCGTCGGCCGCCCGTGCGGCCGACGCGGACCTGGCGAGGAACGGGGGCTTCGAGTCCGGCCTCGACGGCTGGAGCTGCACAGCCGGTACGACGGTCGGCTCGCCCGTGCACGGCGGCAGCTCCGCGCTGCAGGCGACCCCGGCCGGCAGCGACAACGCGCAGTGCGCCCAGACCGTGACCGTGCAGCCGAACTCCCAGTACACGCTGAGCGGTTACGTCCGGGGCTCCTACGTCTACCTCGGCGCCTCCGGCACCGGCACCAACGACGTCTCCACCTGGACCCAGTCCGCACCCGACTGGCAGAAGCTCACCACGACCTTCACCACCGGCGCCTCCACCACCAAGGTGACCATCTACACGCACGGCTGGTACGGCACCGGTGCCTACTACGCCGACGACGTCTCGCTCGTCGGCCCGGGCGCGAGCGCCGGCCAGCCGCCCGCCGCACCCGGCGGTCTCCAGGCCGGGACGGTCACGTCCTCCTCCGTCGCCCTGTCCTGGTCGGCGGTCACCGGCGCCACGGGCTACGCGATCTACCGTGACGGCGTCAAGGTCCAGACGGCGAGCGGCACTTCGGCCACCGTGGCCGGACTGGCCCCGTCGACGGCGTACAGCTTCCAGGTCACCGCGGTGAACGACGCGGGCGAGTCCGCGAAGTCGGCGGCGGTCACGGCCACCACGACCGCCGGCTCCACCGGGTCGCCGGACCTGCCCGCGCACGCCCTGGTCGGCTACCTCCACGCGAGCTTCGCCAACGGCTCCGGCTACACGCGACTGGCCGACGTCCCGGACAGCTGGGACGTCGTCGACCTGGCCTTCGGCGAGCCGACCTCCGCCACCTCCGGCGACATCCGCTTCACCCGCTGCCCGGTCACCGAGTGCCCGAACGTCGAGTCGGACGCCGACTTCAAGGCGGCGATCAAGGCCAAGCAGGCGGCCGGCAAGAAGGTGCTGATCTCCATCGGCGGCGCCAACGGGCAGGTCCAGCTGACCACCACCGCCGCCCGCGACACCTTCGTCTCCTCGGTCTCGAACATCATCGACACCTACGGCCTCGACGGCCTGGACATCGACTTCGAGGGCCACTCGCTGTCCCTGAACGCCGACGACACGGACTTCAAGAACCCGAAGACCCCGGTGATCGTCAACCTGATCTCTGCCCTGAAGACCCTGAAGGCCAAGTACGGCTCGAAGTTCGTCCTGACCATGGCCCCGGAGACCTTCTTCGTGCAGATGGGCTACCAGTTCTACGGCACCGGCAAGTTCGGCGGCCAGGACCCGCGCTGCGGCGCCTATCTCCCGGTCCTCTACGCCCTGCGCGACGACCTCACCCTGCTGCACGTCCAGGACTACAACTCGGGCCCGATCATGGGCCTGGACAACCAGTACCACTCCATGGGCGGCGCCGACTTCCACATCGCCATGACCGACATGCTGCTCACCGGCTTCCCGGTCGCGGGCGACGCGAACAACGTCTTCCCGCCGCTGCGCCCCGACCAGGTGGCCATCGGCATGCCGGCCTCCACGAACGCGGGCAACGGCTACGTCGCCCCGGCCGAGGTCACCAAGACCCTCGACTGCCTCACGAAGAAGACCAGTTGCGGCTCGTACCCCACCCACGGCACCTGGCCCGCGCTGCGCGGACTGATGACGTGGTCGGTCAACTGGGACCGCTACTCGAACTGGGAGTTCCAGCGGACCTTCGACGGTTACTTCGGCTGATCGCCGTATCTGCCGACGACCATCGAGAAGACCGTGAGCAGCACCGTGCACAGGCACCAGCTGGCCACGACGTCCAGTGGCCAGTGGTAGCCGCGGCGGACCAGGGCGTAGCCGACGCCGAGGTTGACGAGCACGCAGGCGGCGACGAGGGTGCGGCGGAGGGCGGCGCGGCTCAGCAGGGGGAGGAGGAGCAGGGTCGCGGTGCCGTAGGCGACGGTGGCCGTGGCGGTGTGGCCGGAGGGGTAGTAGCCGGTGCCGGGGCCCATGATCGGTGGGCCCGGGCGGTCGATCAGCACCTTGAGCGGGACGACCAGGACCGGGACCAGCGCCATCGCCACGGCCGCCGCCAGGGGCGGCAGCCACCAGCGGTACGTTCCCGCGGCGCGGCCGCGCCGGGCGACGTAGCCGATGACGAGGACGAGCACCGGGACCGCGACGAACACGTTGCCCAGGTCGGCGAGGCCGCCGTAGACGCGCAGCGGGTCCACCAGGGCGTGGCTGACGCGCCTGTCCACACGAACGAGCAGGCCGTCGGAGACGACCTGCCAGGTGATCAGCGCGAAGAGGAGGGCGGGAAGCCCCAGAAGCGCGAGAAGCGGAAGAAAGGAGGCCGGCCGCCCCGGAACAGGGGGGGTGGTTCCGAGGCGGCCGATCTGACCGGATCGACGCCCACCCCGGGGGGTTTGGGGCGGGCGACTGTCCGATCGGTGAGGAGATCCGAAGCCGGAGGCTCCGGGTGTGTGCGCGAGGGCACGACCAGGTCGTAGCTGGGGAGGCCACGGCCTGAAGTCGCCCACAGTCCCCTGTGAGCGGGGTGTATCTCTCATCTGGGTAGAACCTACGGCAGCAGATGGGATGAAGACAGGCGGAATCGCGTCCCGCCATCCACCTCGCACACGTTCTTCACACGGCCTGCCTCAGACGCGGGCGAAGGCCTGCTCGATGATGTCGAGGCCCTCGTTCAGCAGGTTCTCGCCGATGACCAGCGGCGGCAGGAAGCGGAGCACGTTGCCGTAGGTGCCACAGGTCAGGACCAGCAGACCCTCCTGGTGACAGGCCTTGGCGAGCGCGGCGGTCGCCTCCGGGTTCGGCTCCTTGGTCGTACGGTCCTTGACCAGTTCGACGGCGATCATGGCGCCGCGGCCGCGGACGTCACCGATGATGTCGAACTTGTCGGCCATGGCGGTGAGGCGGACCTTCATGATCGCCTCGATGTTCTTCGCCCTGGCGTTGAGGTCGAGCTCCTTCATGGTCTCGATGGCGCCGAGCGCACCGGCGCAGGCGACCGGGTTGCCGCCGTAGGTGCCGCCGAGGCCGCCCGCGTGCGCGGCGTCCATGATCTCGGCGCGGCCGGTCACGGCGGCGAGCGGCAGACCGCCGGCGATGCCCTTCGCGGTGGTGATCAGGTCCGGGACGATGCCTTCGTCCTCGCAGGCGAACCACTGGCCGGTGCGGCAGAAGCCGGACTGGATCTCGTCGGCGACGAAGACGATGCCGTGGGCCGAGGCGAACTCGCGGATCGCGGGCAGGAAGCCCCGCGCGGGCTCGATGAAGCCGCCCTCGCCGAGCACCGGCTCGATGATGATCGCGGCGACGTTGTCCGGACCGACCTGCTTGGTGATCTGGTCGATGGCCTGCGCGGCGGCCTCGGGGCCGGCGTTCTCGGCGCCGGTCGGCCAGCGGTAGCCGTACGCCACCGGCACCCGGTAGACCTCGGGCGCGAACGGGCCGAAGCCGTGCTTGTACGGCATGTTCTTCGCCGTCAGCGCCATCGTGAGGTTGGTGCGGCCGTGGTAGCCGTGGTCGAAGACGACCACGGCCTGGCGCTTGGTGTACGCACGCGCGATCTTGACGGCGTTCTCGACGGCCTCGGCACCGCTGTTGAACAGCGCGGACTTCTTGGCGTGGTCACCCGGGGTGAGCTCGGCGAGGGCCTCGGCGACCTCCACGTAGCCCTCGTAGGGGGTGACCATGAAACAGGTGTGGGTGAAGTCGGCGAGCTGGGCGGAGGCCCGGCGCACGACGGCCTCGGCGGAGGCGCCGACCGAGGTCACGGCGATGCCGGAGCCGAAGTCGATGAGCCGGTTGCCGTCGACGTCCTCGATGATCCCGCCGCCCGCGCGGGTGGTGAACACGGGCAGCACGGAGCCCACGCCCTGCGCGACCGTGGCGGTGCGGCGGGCCTGCAGTTCCTGCGACTTCGGGCCGGGGATGGCGGTGACGATCCGGCGCTCCTGCGGAAGTGCGCTCATGAGGGGCTCCTGGGGTTCTGCGCGGTGGTGCGGATGGCGTTTTGCGGACTCTTGCCTTCTTTTCTCGCAGGCTAGGACCGGGGACGGAAGGTGGGCATGCTCCATGTGGGCGTGTCGGGCCGACGCGATTGTCCACCGTGGACATGGCGCCGGTCACCGACCCGGCCGTGTAAAGCGGTGAACTGCCCGGACGGGGCGTTAGATTGACCGCTGACGGTGGACGGAGCGGCTGGTCAAGGGGCGAGGGCGATGGACAGCGACGGGACGCAGGACGCGCGGGGTACGCATGCGAATCCTGTCCCACGTCCGGCGGGACCACCTCGGATGCCGTCGACGCCGCCCAGGCCGTCCGAGGCCCCGGGCGTGCCGCCACGGCCGGACGGCTCGGCGTTCCTGAGCTGGCTGCGGGCGCCGCGCCCGGACGCGCTGCCCGGCGTGTGGCGGTTCGGGCACCGGCCGCGCCCGGAGGAGGAGCCCGAGCTCATCCCCGCCCGCCAGCTGATCAGCGGCGCGGTGATCGCCTTCCTGGTCGGCTGGCTGGTCTGGTCGCTGCTGTGGAACGGCTACCTCGGCGGCTGGTGGCTGCTCCCGCTCTACGCGATGATCCCCGACTCCTGGGCCCAGCCGCACAGCTTCGGCTCGGTCGTGGTCGTCTACGCCTACTACGTGCTGATCGCCCTGATCATCATGATCGGCGTGGGCCGGCTCGGCCGCTGGGGCGAGATCTGGCGCCGCTACGGCCCGCCCGCCTGGAACCGGACGGCGCCCCGCGCCGAACGCCCGCCCGTTCCCGAGCAGGACCCCGTCGAGTGGCCCCAGCTGCGCGCCGCCGGTGCCGAGGACGCCGCCGAGCGGCTGGCCACCGAGGCCCGCTCGGGGCTGATGCGGGACGTGGACCACGCCCGGATCGCCCGCGCCTGGCAGGGCGTGCGCACCGGCCGGCACACCCTCGCCGCCTTCACCGGTGCCGTGCTGCGGGACGGTGCCGCCGCCTGTCTGCACCCCTCCGGGGAACGAGACCTGCCGGCCCGGCTGGCCCGGCACGACCTGGTGACCGGGCAGGTGCGGCTCGGCACGGCCGCCGACGACCCCCGCAACCCGTACGCCTACCGCGGGGCGGGCCTCGGTCTCGGCACCGATCTGCTCGGCACCTCCTTGCTGGCGGTCGGCCCGGCCGGCTCCGGCAAGACCTCCCACGTGGTGCAGCCGCTCGCCGAGTCCCTCTGCCTGCACGCCCTCGCCGGGCGGGCCGCCGTGGTCGTGGTCGGGGCCGCGGGCGCGGGGCTCGGTCCTGTCGACTCCTACGACGTCGTCGTACGCATCGGCCATCCGGAATCGGTGTACGACCTCGACCTCTACGGCGGGAGCGGTGATCCCGACGAGGCCGCGGCCGTGCTCGCCGAGGCGCTCGTCGGGGACCTCGCGGATCCGCATCCGGGCAGTGACAGCCGCCGGTCCACGACCGTGCTCGCCCAGTTGCTCGGGCCGTTCCGGGCGGTCCACGGCCGCTTCCCCTCCGTACCGGAGCTGCGGCAGCTGCTCGACGGGTCGCCCGGCCCCCTGGACGAACTGCGCACGGCGCTGCAGGGCTCCGGGCAGGACTCGCTGCTGCGGGAACTGGACGCGCGGCAGCGGCAGTCGGGGCACCCGGGCGACGTGGCGGCGGTGCTCGCGGACCGGGTGGCGCTGCTCGACCGGCCCGCCTTCGCCGGGTTCTTCGACACCTCGGGACAGTCCAAGCCGTTCTCGCTCAAGGCCCTCGACCATCCGGTCCGGGTCCGTATCGACCTGCCCGAGCGCGGGCACGCGGACGCCTCGCGGATGCTGGCGCGGCTGGTGCTCGCGCAGTTCACGGCGAGCGTCGCGGTGCGGGAGGACCGCTCGCTGTTCGCCTGCCTGGTGCTGGACGACGCGACGGGCGTCGTGACGCCGGAGGCGGTGCGCGGGATCCAGCGGCTGCGCTCGGCGAACGCCGGTGCCGTGCTCACCCTGCGCACCCTGGACGACGTGCCGAGGCCGCTGCGCGGGCCGCTGCTCGGCTCCGCCGGCTGCCGGATGGCGCTGTCCGGGCTCACCCCGTGGGACGGGCAGGACTTCGCCGAGGTCTGGGGCAAGGAGTGGACGGAGGCGCGGGACGTCACCGACCGCCAGATCATCGCCGAGACCCCGGCCGGCAAGGCCGTGCACATGCTGCGCCGGGTGATCACCGGCAAGGCGCCGACCGCGCGGGCCGTGACCGTACGGCAGGTCGAGCGGGAGCGGTGGTCGGCCTCCGAGCTGGCGCACGGAGTGCCGCCGGGCCACGCGGTGCTGTCCCTGACGAATGTCAACGGGGAGCACGCGCCCCCGCTCCTGGTGGATCTGAGGGATTAGGTCTGGAATCCGAGGCGCCGGGTGACCGTACAGTGAGGCAGAATCGGCACACGCCGTTCATACCTGGCGGCCAAAAGATCACAAGGTTCGCCCGGTCCTCGCAAACCTGACCTGAAGGTCTCATGCCTCCGACGCTTGCCTCGCTCGTCCACCACTCCGCGCTCAAGCTCACCGTGCGCGCGGGTGAGGACGGCCTGGACGTGCCCGTCCGCTGGGCGCACGTCAGCGAACTCGCCGATCCCGTGCCGTACATGGAGGGCGGCGAGCTGCTCCTGGTCACCGCGCTGAAGCTGGACGCGGAGGAACCGGAGGCGATGCGGCGCTACGTGAAGCGGCTGGTCGGCGCCGGAGTGGTCGGGCTCGGCTTCGCCGTGGGCGTCAACTACGAGGAGATTCCGAAGGCGCTCGTCGACGCGGCGGAGGAAGAGGGGCTGCCGCTGCTCGAGGTGCCGCGCCGCACGCCCTTCCTCGCCATCAGCAAGGCGGTCTCGGCGGCGATCGCGGCCGACCAGTACCGGGCGGTGACGGCGGGCTTCGCGGCGCAGCGGGAACTGACGAAGCAGGCGCTGACGGCCGGTCCGGAGGGGGTCCTGTCCGCGCTCGCCGCGCAGGTCGACGGCTGGGTGGCGCTCTACGACGTCTCGGGCACCGTCGTCGCCACCGCCCCGGAGTGGGCGGGCCGGCGGGCCGCGCGGCTGACGGCGGAGGTGGAGCGGCTGCGCGAGCGGCCGGCGCCGGCGTCCTCGGTGGTGGGTCCGCCCGACAACGAGGACCGCGTCGAACTGCACTCGCTGGGCACGGAGCGCCGGGCGCGGGCCGCGCTCGCGGTGGGCACGGCGGCGGCCCTCGGCACGGCGGAGCGGTACGCGCTGCACTCGGCGATCGCGCTGCTCACGCTCACCACGGAGCGGTCGAGGTCGCTGCACGCGGCGGAGCAGCGCCTCGGCGCGGCGGTGCTGCGCATGCTGCTCGCGGGCGAGCCGGACCACGCGCGTGCCGTCGCGGGCCATCTGTACGGCGGCCTCCTGGACTCCCCCTTCCGGATGATCGTCGCCGAGTCGGCGTCGAGCGCGCGCGCCGCGGCCGACGCCGCCGCCGATCCGCTGGGCGCACTCGCCGAGATCGTGGAGTCGGCGGCCGCGCGGGCGGGGGAGTCCGTGCTGGTCGTGCCCGAGGGCGAGCAGCTGATCGCGCTGGCGGCGGACGGGGGCGCGGCGGTCGCCGCGTGCGGGGAGTACGCGGCGGCCGTGGAGGCCGCGCGCTCCGACGTGGCGGTGGCGCGGGAGCCCGCCGGAGACGAGGACGAGCTCGTGGTGGGGCTGTCGGCGCCGGTGGGACCGATAGCGGCCGCGGCGGCGTACAAGCAGGCCGAGCAGGCGCTGTCGGTGGCCCGGCGGCGTGGGCGGGTGTGCGTGGCGCACGAGCAGCTGGCCTCCGGGTCGGTGCTGCCGCTGCTCGCCGACGACGCGGTCAAGGCGTTCGCGGACGGGCTGCTCCGCCCCCTGTACGAACACGACGCGACCGGCCGGGGCGACCTGGTGGCCTCCCTGCGCGCCTGGCTCTCCCGCCACGGCCAGTGGGACGCGGCGGCGGCGGACCTGGGCGTCCACCGGCACACGCTCCGCTACCGGATGCGGCGGGTGGAGGAGATCCTGGGACGGTCCCTGGACGATCCGGACGTCCGGATGGAGCTGTGGCTGGCGCTGAAGGCGACGTCGACGGAGTGAGCGGCGGGCGCGTGGGGTGAGGTGGCCGGCCGGCGTGGCTGCCGGGCGTCCCAGGTGACTTCGACGAACCGTCGTACGCCCGGACCCGTCCACTACGCAGCGGCCAAATACGCCCCCGCCTCCACCGTCCTACCGTGGTCCCGGACCACCCTGCACACCCTCTACCGCGGAAGGGCCGGGACCTCATGACTTCCACCACCGCCTTCTGGCTCGCCGGCCGCCAGGCCACGGGCGACGACACCTTCGACGTCACCTCCCCGTGGGACGGCCGGCTCGTCGGCAAGGTCAGCGTGCCGACGGACGCCCAGGTCGAGGAGGCCGTCGCTGCCGCCCACGCCGTACTCGACGACTTCGCCGCCACCCCCGCCCACGTCCGCGCCGCCGCCCTCGACCACGTCAGCCAGCGCCTGGCCGAGCGCACCGAGGAGATCGCCCAGCTGATCTCCGCCGAGAACGGCAAGCCGATCAAGTGGGCCCGCGGCGAGGTCGGCCGCGCCGTCTCCGTCTTCCGGTTCGCCGCGGAGGAGGCCCGGCGCTTCAACGGCGGCGAGGCCCAGCGCCTCGACACCGACGCCGGCGGCCAGGGCCGGCTCGCCCTCACCCGGCGCTTCCCCAAGGGCGTCGTCCTCGGCATCGCGCCCTTCAACTTCCCACTCAACCTCTGCGCCCACAAGATCGCCCCGGCGATCGCGGCCGGCGCGCCGATCATCCTGAAGCCGGCCCCGGCCACCCCGCTCTCCGGCCTGATCATCGGTGACCTGCTCGCCGAGACCGACCTCCCGGCCGGCTCCTGGAGCATCCTCCCGGTCGCCAACGACAAGATGCCCGCCCTCGTCCGGGACGAGCGCCTGCCGGTCATCTCCTTCACCGGTTCCGAGAAGGTCGGCTACGCGATCATGGACTCGGTGCCGCGCAAGCACTGCACCCTGGAGCTCGGCGGCAACGGCGCGGCCGTCGTCCTCGGCGACTACGCCTCCGACGCCGACCTCGACTGGGCGGCCACCCGCATCGCCACCTTCTCCAACTACCAGGGCGGCCAGTCCTGCATCTCGGTGCAGCGAGTCATCGCGGACGTGTCCGTGTACGACCGCCTGCTGCCGCGCATCGTCGCCGCCGTCGAGGCCCAGGGGACCGGCGACCCGGGCGACGACAAGACCGACGTCGGCCCGCTGGTCAGCGAGGACGCGGCCAAGCGCGTCGAGTCGTGGGTGAAGGAGGCCGTCGAGGCCGGCGCCACGCTCCTCACCGGCGGCGACCGCGACGGCGCCTCCTACGCGCCGACCGTCCTCGCCGACGTGCCGGCCGACGTGACCATCTCCTGCGAGGAGGTCTTCGGACCCGTCCTCACCGTGCGGAAGGTGAACGGCGAGGCCGAGGCGTTCGCCGCGGTCAACGACTCCAAGTACGGCCTCCAGGCAGGTGTGTTCACCCACGACCTCCAGGCCGCCTTCCGCGCCCACCGCGCGCTGGAGGTCGGTGGCGTCGTCGTCGGCGACGTCCCCTCCTACCGCGCCGACCAGATGCCGTACGGCGGCGCCAAGCAGTCCGGCGTGGGCCGCGAGGGCGTGAAGTTCGCGATGGACGACTACACGTACGAGCGTGTTCTGGTCCTCACCGGACTGGCTCTCTAGTCCTCACCGGTCCGGCTCCCCGAGCCGGTCCGCGAAGGGGCCCGGCACCGATGCCTTCCGGTGCCGGGCCCCTTCTGCCGGCCCGCCGGCCCCTCAACCGGAGAAGCCGACATGCGCGAGCCGCAGGGGGCCGCGCAGTCTGAGGTGGACGTCGCGCACGCCGGCGGCGACGAGGCCGGCGCCGAGTGTCGTGTACGCGTACGGGTCGTCCGGGGCCGTGCCCTCCGACGACAGTGAGGCGAGCGGCGCGCCACCGTCCAGGGAGAGATCGACGACACCCCCGCCCGCCACCGAGACCCTCACCTCCGTGACGCCGTCCCCGAAGTCGCAGTCCCGATAGACCAGTTCGGCGCTCCTTCCGTCGGCCGGTGTCACCGCGTCCCCGGACGTCCTCGCGCGGTCGACGAGTACGGCCCCGCTCTGCTCGTCGAAGTCGGCCGCGTCCAGGCCGCGTTGGAGGACCGGCCGCGGGGCGGCGGGCTCGCCGTCCAGAAGCACCGTCGTACGCAGCCGGACGTCCTCGCTGGAGGCGCCCGCCAGCAGTTCGTACGGGCCCGGCTCCAGCCGCCGTCCGCCGCGGGCCACGTCCCAGAACTCGAAGGCGGACAGCGGGACTTGGAAGGCCAGGTCGGCCCGTGCGCCCGGCGCCAGGGTGACCCGGCGGTGCGCGACCAGCTCGCGGCGCGGGCGTGGCGCCGACGGTTCCACGGCGCGTGTGTAGAGCTGCGCGACCTCGTCGGCGGTGATGTCACCGGTGTTGGTGACCGTGAAGGAGACGTGCACCGCCGCGTCGTCGATCCGGACCGCCAGGCCGTCGTAGGAGAAGGACGCGTAGGACAGGCCGTGGCCGAACGGGAACAGCGGCGTCCCCTCGAAGTACAGATAGGTCTGCCGGCCGCCGATCACGTCGTAGTCCAGCAGGCCGGGCAGGTCGGCGTCCGTCTCGTACCAGGTCTGCGGGAGGCGGCCCGCGGGGGAGACGTCGCCGGACAGCACCCGGGCCAGCGCGGTGCCCGCGGCCTGGCCGCCGTGCGCGGTCCACAGCACCGCCGGGAGGGCCGCGGTGTCGACGGCGTACGGATACGCGGAGGTCAGCGCCAGCGCCGTGCGCGGGTTCGCGGCGCGGGCCGCGCGCAGGAGGCGCTCCTGGTGGGCGGGGAGCCGCAGCGTCGTACGGTCCTCGGTCTCGCGGCCGTTGATGTGCGGGTCGTTGCCCGCGACCACCAGCACCACGTCGGCCTGCGCGGCGGCCCGGGCCACCGCGTCCTCACCGCGCTCGGTCACGACGAGTTCGAACGTCTCCGGGTCCGCGTCGGCAACCTTCACCCCGTCGGCGGCGACTGAGACATGGCGACCCGTACCCAGGTGCCGGAGGAGGTGGCCGCCGTCGTGGGGTTCCAGGCGGAACGTCTCCTGCACCACCCAGCCGCCCGGCTGGTCCGCGGAGGCGCGTACGCGGCCGTCCCCGGCGACCGACAGGTAGCGGCCGTCGGGCGCGCGCAGCGTCAGCACGCCCTCGCCCCAGTCGGTCAGCGCGAACTCGGTGCCCACGGCGTCCGTGGTGAGCGGGGGCAGGTCGGTGCGGCCCGCGAGCAGGGCCGGGTCCAGGGCGCCCTCCGCACCGCGCGCCTCGTCGGCGGCGTCCGACGGCACCACGTGCAGGAACGTACCGGCGCACGTCTTCAGCCGGACCCGGTCCACGCCCTCCGCGAACCGCACGCGCTCGGCGCCGAACCGCTCGTACAGGCCCTCCAGCGGGGTGGAGCGGTGCAGGAGCGTGCCGCTGTACCAGTCGAGCTTGCACTCGTCGGCGAGGAGGCCCACCACGGCGATGCGGGTGTCGGGGGCCAGCGGCAGCAGCCCCTCGTTCTTCAGGAGCACGATCGCCTGCTCCGCCGCCTCCTGGGCGAGCGCGCGGTGCGCCGGGGTGTCGAAGTCCTCGATGCCGGCGTGCGGATCGTCGTGCGGGTCGAACTCGCCGAGCCGGAAGCGCACGGAAAGCTGGCGGCGGACCGCGGTGTCGATGTCGTCCTCGGTCAACAGCCCTTTTTCGCAAGCCTTCTTGACCCGCGCGACGATCTGCGTGCTGTCCGTGCCGTGGTCGGTGAAGCTGTCGACGCCCGCCCGCAGTGCGGCCGCCGTCGCCTCCTCATGGGTGGCGAAGTAGTGCTCGGAATCGACCAGGTTGGAGGGCGCGCCCGCGTCCGAGCAGACCAGCAGGTCCTCCTCGGTCCAGGTGCGCAACTGCTCGCGCAGATACGGGGAGACGTGGTTGGGGCGGCCGTTGACGAGGTTGTACGCGGGCATCACCCCGGCCACCGCGCCCGCCTCGACCGTCTCGCGGAAGGCGCGCAGGTCGTACTCGTGCAGCACGCGCGGGCGGACCGAGCTGGACGAGGTCGCCCGGTCCGTCTCGTTGTTGTGGGCGAGCCAGTGCTTGAGCACGGGCGCCGTGCGCCAGTACACGGGGTGCTCGCCGCGCAGGCCCCGGGTGTACGCGGTGGCGATCGCGGACGTCAGCTTCGGGTCCTCGGAGTAGCCCTCCTCGTTGCGGCCCCACAGGGGATGGCGCAGCAGGTTCACCGTGGGGGACCAGACGTTGAGGCCCACGCGGTCGTCGTGGGCGCGCATCGCACGGGCCTCCTTGGAGACCGCCTCGCCGATCCGCCGTACGAGATCGGTGTTCCAGGTGGCGCCGAGGCCGACCGCCTGCGGGAAGACGGTGGCCGGGCCCATCCAGGCGACCCCGTGCAACGCCTCCTGCCCGGTGCGGAAGGCGCCGACGCCCAGCCGGTCCACCGCCGGTGCGAACTGGTGCAGGAAGGAGATCTTCTCGTCGGGCGTGAGCCGCTGAAGCAGGTCGTCGATGCGCTTCGCGAACGGCAGTTGCGGATCGCGGAACGGCGGCGTGGGCGGCGTCTGTGCGGTCACGTGGGATCCCTTTGTGATGAAGCGGCGGGGCGCTTTCGAAGCGCTTCGATGCTGATTCGAGGGACCGCCGGGTGTCAAGGGATCCTCACCTTTACTTCAGGCGCCGCATGAGAATTGGTCGGTCGTGGAGGCGCCGAGGAATCTTGGGAGCGGCCCTTGTGCACCCCCTGGTGTTCACTTAACCTCACACCGACATCGAAGCGCTTCGACTGTCGAATTCGCCTGCAGGGGTCACGTGCAGAGGGTCCGTGCAGGGGTCCAGGAACCGCTTCCGCTCAGCCAGTTCCACTCGAGACACCGCAGCCGACGGCCACCGCCGGGTGTCCTGGTGCGCCATGAAGGGTTGACGCAATGACGCCGAACGCCGCTTCCCCCTCGTCCGGCTCCTCCGGTCCCAGCCGGAGAAGCTTCCTCGCCTCCTCGGCGGTCGCCACCGCCGCGGTGGCGGGCGGGATGCCGCTGCTTGCCGCCTGCGGCGGGTCCGACAGCACGTCGGGGGGAGGGTCCTCCGGGGGCAAGGACGCGAGGAAGCTGCTGCCGTCCTACGTCGCCGGCGACGTGGTGAGCCCGGACATCCCGGCGAAGAACGGCTCGGCGATCGGCTTCACCGGCAAGCTCGACCTCACCACCCTCAAGACCTCGGTCCCCAAGAAGCTCGGCAAGGGCGGCAAGCTCACCGTCATGTCGCCCTTCTGGGGGTCACCGCCCAAGCAGAACAACGCCTACTACAAGGCGATGAACGACCTGATCGGCGTCGACGTCGTCTGGCAGAACCAGGACGGCAACACCTACGACCAGAAGCTCGGCGCGGTCCTGGCCTCCAGCGACGTACCGGACATGGTGGTCGTCCCGAGCTGGAACATGGGCGGCAAGATACCCACCGCCATCATCGGCAAGTTCGCCGACCTCGGCCCCTATCTCTCCGGCGACGGGATCAAGGACTACCCGAACCTCGCCGCCGTCCCGACCGACGCCTGGCGGCGCTGCATCATCGGCGGCAAGCTGCGCGGCCTGCCGCAGCCCTCCCCGTACGTCACCGGCATCGTGCCCCTCTACCGCAAGGACGTCTTCGACAAGGAGGGCTACCAAGTCCCCCGCTCCGCAGACGAGTTCATGTCCCTGGCGAAGGAGATCACGAACGCCAAGGCCAAGCGCTGGGCCTGCATGGACATGAAGTGGACGGCCTTCCAGGCCTTCGGCGTGCTCTCCGGCAGCGAGAAGCCGCTCGGCTGGAACCTCGTCGGCGGCAAGCTGGTCAACCGCATCGAGACCGACGAGTACCTCGAGGCGCTGGAGTGGACCCGCAAGCTCTTCGCCGCCGGGGTCGTGCATCCCGACTCCCTGATGGGCAAGAACGCCCCCGACCCGGGCCCCAAGTTCGCGGCCGGCGAGTTCCTGATCTACCCCAACAACATCAGCCAGTGGTGGAGCCGCACCGCCGAACAGGCCACCCAGAACCCGGAGTACAAGATCTGGGGCATGGACGTCTTCGGCCACGACGGCGGCGACCCGCACCTCTGGGCCGAACAGCCCGCGGGCATCTTCGCCTTCATCAACAAGAAGGCGTCGGAGTCCGTGATCCGTGACGCGCTGGCCGTCGCCAACGTCACGGCCGCGCCGTACGGCACCAAGGAGTACATGCTCACCAACTACGGTCCCGAGGGCACCGACTACACCGTCAAGAACGGCGTGCCCACCAAGACCACCCAGGGCAACAACGAGGTCCTCAACGCCTACGTCATGGTCGCGAGCCCGGCCGCCACCATCGCCCACCCCGACTTCCCCGACGTCGCCAAGGCCCAGGTCGAGTGGCAGCAGCGGATGGGCGCCTTCACCAGGAAGTCCAGCTTCTACGGCCAGATGATCACCGAGCCGTCCCGCTACACCAACCTCGGCAACGACTTCGAGCAGCTCGAGGACGACGTCACCCGCGGCCGCAAGAAGATCGGCGACATGCAGCAGGCCGTCGCCGACTGGAAGAGCAAGGGCGGCGACAGGCTGCGCGACTGGTACATGAAGCTGCTCGACGACAACGGCTCCTCGGCGAGCTGACCAGGCCCCGACGCAAGGAGAACGGCCGTGTCCCACAGCACGGTGCCTCGCAGCAGGGCCGAGGCACACGACCCCGCGGACCGGATCCCGGCGGCGTCCGGCGGCGCCACCGGAACCGGGAGGACGACGAAGAGGGCGAGGACCGGGAAGCTGGGTCTGCGCCTCAGATTCAGACGCGACCGCCTCCTGCTGCTGATGACGCTGCCGGCGGTCCTGCTGATCCTGCTCTTCAACTACCTGCCGATCCTCGGCAACGTCGTCGCCTTCCAGGACTACGACCCCTACATCAGCGACAACGGCATCGTCTCCATGCTGCACAGCCCCTGGGTCGGCCTGGAGAACTTCCAGCGGATCTTCGAGGACTCGTCCTTCTGGAACGCGGTGCAGAACACGCTGGTGCTGTTCTCCCTGCAGCTGGTGCTGTTCTTCCCGATCCCGATCGCGCTCGCGCTGCTCATCAACAGCGTGGTCCGGCCCCGGGTACGGGCGCTCTCGCAGGCGATCATGTACCTCCCGCACTTCTTCTCCTGGGTGCTCGTGATCGCCGTCTTCCAGCAACTCTTCGGCGGGGCGGGCGTGTTGTCGCAGCTGCTGCGCCAACACGGGTACGACGGGCTGGACATCATGACCGACCCGTCCACCTTCAAGTTCCTCGTCACGGCGGAGGGCGTCTGGAAGGACGCCGGCTGGGGGATCATCGTCTTCCTCGCGGCGCTGGCGTCGGTCAGCCCCGACCTCTACGAGGCCGCCGCGATGGACGGCGCCGGGCGCTGGCGGCGCATGTGGCACGTCACCCTGCCCGCGCTGCGGCCCGTGGTCGCGCTGCTGCTGGTGCTGCGCGTGGGTGACGCCCTGACCGTCGGCTTCGAGCAGATCCTGCTCCAGCGCGACGCCGTCGGCCCGGGTGCGGCGGAGGTCCTCGACACCTTCGTGTGGTGGAACGGCGTGCGCAACCAGGACTTCGGCTACGCGGCCGCCGCCGGCCTGATCAAGGGCGTGGTCAGCCTCGGGCTGGTCCTCGCCGCGAACAAGGTGGCCCATCTCATGGGCGAGCAGGGGGTGTACAAGAAGTGACCGCCGTCATCGACAACCCGCCGGTGCGGGAGCCGTCCCCGTGGGCCGCCCCGCCGCGCCCCGTGTGGGAGGAGGAGCCGAACAGGGCCGGCCTGGCCGGCAAGGGCCTGGTCCTGACCCTGGCCTGTCTCGGCATCCTCTTCCCGCTCTGGATCGTCCTCGTCACCAGCCTGTCCTCACGGAAGACGATCGACGAGGCGGGCGGCCTGGTGATGATCCCGAAGGGCGTCACGTTCGTCGCCTACAGGGAGCTGCTGAGCGGCGGCCAGGTCACCCGGGCCGCGATCATCAGCATCCTGGTCACGCTGGTCGGCACGGTCTTCTCGATGACGGTGTCCGTCCTGTGCGCCTACGGCCTCTCGCGCGTCGGCTCGCTCGGCCACCGCTGGCTGCTGATGATGCTGCTGGCGACGATGTTCTTCAGCGCGGGACTGATCCCCACGTATCTGCTGGTCCAGTCCCTGGGGCTGACCGACAGCTATCTCGCCCTGATCCTGCCGAGCGCCGTGAGCGTCTTCAACATCCTGGTGCTGCGCGGGTTCTTCATGGGCATCTCGCAGGAACTGACCGACAGCGCGCGGATCGACGGGGCAGGCGACTTCCGGATCCTGTGGCAGATCGTGATGCCGCTGTCCCGGGCGGTGCTCGCCGTCATCACGCTGTTCTACGCCGTCGGGTACTGGAGCGCCTGGTTCAACGCGTCCCTGTACCTGAACGACCAGGACATGATGCCGTTGCAGAACGTCATGATCCAGCTCGTGCAGAAGCAGCAGGCGCCCGTGGGGCTGGGCCAGGCCATCAAGACGGGGCAACTGTCGGGCCTGGCCGTGCAGATGGCCGTCATGGTGATGGCCCTGCTGCCGGTGGCCGTGCTGTCGCCGTTCGTGCAGCGGCACTTCAAGAAGGGCATGCTCACCGGGGCGATCAAGGGATGACCGGGCTCGGTGACGTGACCCGTGGGCGCATCCTCTTCGGCGGGGACTACAACCCCGAGCAGTGGCCCGAGGAGATGTGGGCCGAGGACGTCCGTCTGATGAAGGACGCCGGGGTCAACTCCGTGACCCTCGGAGTGTTTTCGTGGTCTCGGCTCGAACCCAGGCCGGGTGCACGGGAGTTCGGGTGGCTGGACCGGCTCATGAAGCTGATGCACGACAACGGCATCGCAGTCGTCCTCGCCACCCCCACCTCCTCGCCACCGCCCTGGCTGGGACGGCTGCACCCGCAGACCCTGCCCCGCGACGAGGACGGCCGTACGGAATGGTGGGGCGGGCGCCAGCACTTCTCGCACTCCAGCGCCGCCTACCGGCGCCACGCCGCCGCCATCACCGAGGACCTCGCCGCCCGCTACGGCGGCCACCCCGCCCTCACCATGTGGCACATCAACAACGAGTACTGCACCTACGACTGGGGCGACGAGGCCGCCGCCCGCTTCCGCCACTGGCTGCGGAACAGGTACGGCACCCTCGACGCCGTCAACTCCGCCTGGGGAACGGCCTTCTGGAGTCAGGGCTACGGCGAGTGGGAGGAGATCCTGCCGCCCCGCCGTGCGCACTACCTGAAGAACCCGGGTCAGGTGCTGGACTTCAAGCGGTTCACCTCCGACATGCTCCTGGAGTGTTACGCCGCCGAGCGCGACATCGTCCGCCGGCACAGCCCGCACACCCCGGTCACCACCAACTTCATGCCGCTGTGGGCCGGGCAGGACGCCTGGCGGTGGGCCGAGGAGGAGGACGTCGTCTCGGTCGACCTCTACCCCGACCCGCGCGACCCCTTCGGCGCCCAGCACGGCGCCCTGGTCCAGGACATGACCCGCTCGCAGGCCCGCGGCCCCTGGATGCTGATGGAACAGGCGGCGGGGCCCGTCAACTGGCGGGGCGTCAACCACCCCAAACCGCGCGGCCTCAACCGCCTCTGGTCCCTCCAGGCCGTCGCCCGCGGCGCCGACGCCGTCTGCTACTTCCAGTGGCGCCAGTCCCGGCAGGGCGCCGAGAAGTTCCACTCCGGGATGGTCGGCCACGCGGGGCCGGAGGGACGCACCTTCCAGGAGGTCGAACGGCTCGGTGCCGAACTCGCCGCGATCGGTGGGGCGGTGGCGGGCACCCACAGCCCGAGCGGCATCGCGATCCTGCACGACTGGCACTCCTGGTGGGCCGGCGCCCACGAGGGCCGGCTGTCCACCCGGGTCGACTACTCCCAGGTCCTCACCAGCTGGCACCGCGCCCTGTGGCAAGGCCACCTCACCACCGACTTCGCCCATCCCGAGCACGATCTCAGCCCGTACGCACTGGTCGTCGCCCCTCAGCTGTACGCCCTCACGGACGCGGCGATCGACAACCTCCTCGCCTACGTCCGGGGTGGCGGCACCCTCGTCTGCGGCTTCCTCACCGGCGTCGCCGACGAGGACGACCGGGTGCGCCCCGGCGGCATGGACCCGCGCCTGCGCGAGCTGTTCGGCATCCGCACGCTGCACGAGTGGTGGCCGCTGGAGACGGGGGAGAGCGCGGGGGCCGACGGCCTGCGCGGGACCCTGTGGTCGGAGGAGATCGAGGCCGCCGCGAACGCCTCGGTCGAGGCCAGGTACAAGGGCGGCGAGCTCGACGGACTGCCCGCCGTGCTGCGCAGGGGGCGTGCCTGGTACGTCTCGACGCTTCCCGAGCCGCACGCGCTGCGCGGCCTGCTGGCCCGGATCGCGAGCGACGCCGGACTCCGTCCCGTCCTGGACGGCCTGCCCGACCAGGTCGAGGCGGTCCGCCGCGGCGACCTGCTCTTCGTCCTCAACCATGGCCGCGAGTCGGTCACCGTGCAGGTGCCGGGCACCCACCGCGACCTGCTGACCGGGACGGCCGTCGAGGACGAGCTCACCCTCGGCCGGTACGGAGTGGCGGTGCTGCGGTCATGAGCCTCGTCCACGGAACCTGGGAGCCGCTTCCCGCGAGCCGCTGGGAGGACGGATTCCTGAGCGGCAACGGCCGTCACGGCACCCTCATGTTCGGAGGACCGGACGACGAACGGATCGTCGTCACCCATCACACCCTGGTCCGCCCCAACGGCGGCGAGAGTGCCCGCCCGCCGCAGCTGGCCGCACGACTCTCCGCGCTGCAGGACCGGTTGCTGGCGGGCGAGCTCCACGCCGCCGAGGACTTCACCGACGGACGCGGCCTTCAGTGGGTGCAGCCCTTCCACCCGGCGTTCCAGATCCGGCTGCGCGGGACGCCCGCCGAGGAGCCGCGCGGCTACCGCCGCTGCGTCGACTTCACCACGGGTGTCGCGGAGACGGTCTGCGAGGGCCGGCGCAGCCGGGTCCTCGTGTCGCGGGCGGACGACGTGATCGTCCAGCACCTCGCGGTCCCGGACGTGGACATCGCCCTGGACCATCGCCTCCCGGGCGCGCCCGCGGGCCTCGCCGTGGGCGACGGCGCCCTGCTCACCGCGGAGGGCGCCCTGCTCACGGTGCGGGTCAGGTATCCGGGCAGCGAGACGGGCTACACCGGGCTCACCCTCGTCGTGGTCACCGGCGGCCGTACGATGCTCACCCCTCCGGGAGTGCGGGTCACCGGAGCCGAGTCGGTCCTGCTGCTGACGCGGGTGCTGCGGCACACCGGGGAGCTGGACACCGCACCGCACGCCCGCGACCTGCGGGGCCTGCTGCCGGAGGGGGAGGCGGACCCGTACACCGGGCTCCTCGGCCGGCACACCGCCCTGCACCGGACCGCCTACGAGCGCGTCACCCTCGACCTGGGCGCCGATCCCGCCGAACGCGCCCTGCCGGGCTCGGAGTTGCTCGCCCGCCCCGGCAGCCCCGCCCTCCTGGAGCGGCTCTTCGCCGCGGGCCGCCACCATCTGCTCTCCGCAAGCGGCCTCTTCCCGCCCCGGCTGACCGGCCTGTGGACCGGCGACTGGAACACCGCCTGGTCCGGCGCGTTCACCAACGACGCGAACCTCAACCTCCAGACGGCGTCCGCGGTGGCCGCCGCCCTGCCCGAGGTCACCGAGGCGCACGCCACGCTGATCGGCCGGCAGCTCGCCGACTGGGCCGAGAACGCCCGCACGGTCTTCGGCGCCCGGGGCGTGGTCGCCCCCGCCCACACCGACGGCGAGTCCGGGCTGTCGTACCACTTCAGCCACGAGTACCCGCTGCACCTGTGGACCGCGGGCGCCGACTGGCTGCTCAAACCGCTCGTCGACCACGACGAGGCGAGCGGCACCAGGGACCCGCGCACCACCCACGCACTCGCCCAAGTGGCCCTGTTCTACGAGGACTTCCTCACCCGGGCCGACGAGGACGGCCGGCTGGTCGTCGTGCCCTCCTACTCGCCCGAGAACCGTCCCGCGGGCGCCGGCTGGGGGGCGATCAACGCGGCCATGGACCTCTCGGCCGCCCGGCACGCCCTGCTGACCGCCGCCGGCCACCACCCGGACACCCCGCAGGCCGGCCGCTGGCGGGCGCTCGCCGAGCGGCTGCCCCCGCACCGGATCAACGCGGACGGCGCCCTCGCCGAGTGGGCCTGGCCCGGCCTCGACGACACCTACGACCACCGCCACCTCAGCCATCTCTACGGCGTCTGGCCGCTGGACGAGATCAACCCGTACGACACCCCGGACCTTGCGGCCGCCGCCCGTCGCGCGCTCGAACTGCGCGGCGCCGAGAACGACTCCGCGCACGGCCATCTGCACCACGCCCTGGTCGCCGCCCGGCTGCGGGACGGCGAGCGGGTCGCGCACGCGCTCGGCCAGGTGCTCGGAGGCGACTTCTTCCACGCCTCCCTGATGAGCGCGCACTACCCGCGCCGCGACGTCTACAACGCGGACGCCTCGCACACCCTGCCCGCCGTGCTCGTCGAGATGCTCGTGCAGTCCACCCCGGACCGGCTGGTCCTGCTGCCCGCGCTCCCGGCCGCGTACCCGCAGGGACAACTCCTCGGCGTACGCACGCGGTTCGGGGCCGCGCTCGACCTCATCTGGACCCCGCACGAAGCGACCGCGGTGATCCGCCCCAGCCGTACCCACCGCGTCGAACTCCGGACTTCCTCCGGCGCCCGCCCGCTCGACCTGGTCGCCGGAGAGGACCACGTCCTCACTCTGAGGACGTGGTGAACCGTGCACTTCCCCCCACCCATGGAAGGGACACCATGGCAACACGCACACTCGCCCGCAGGATCACCATGGCGCTGATCGCCCCCGCGCTCGCACTCGGCGCCACCGTGAGCCTCGCCTCCGCCCCGGCCTCGGCCGCCGTCTGGAGCTCCTGCGACCAGTGGGGCAGCACCACCCTGGGCGGCTACACGCTCTACAACGACATCTGGGGCTCCGGCGCCGGCACCCAGTGCATCTGGGCCAACTCCGGCACCAACTGGGGGGTCAACGCCAACCACCCCAACACCGGTGGCATCAAGTCCTACCCCAACGCCAAGAAGGTGATCAACAAGTCGATCACCTCGCTCGGTTCGCTCTCCAGCGGCTACAACGTCACGGTCCCGTCGTCCGGCGCGTACGAGACCGCCTACGACATCTGGGACACCAACTACAAGTACGAGATCATGCTCTGGATGAACAAGACCGGAGCCGTCGGTCCGCTCGGCACCTCGCAGGGCACCCTCACGCTGGGCGGTCACACCTGGACCGTCTACAAGGGCAACAACGGCTCCAACGACGTGTTCTCGTTCGTCCGCACCTCCAACTCCAGCTCCGGCACCGTCGACATCCTGCCGATCCTGAAGTGGATCAAGGACACCAAGGGCTGGTTCGGCAACGTGACCGTCGGAGACCTGCAGTTCGGCTTCGAGATCACGTCCTCGTCCGGCGGCCTGAACTTCACCGTCAACAGCGAGAGTGTCAGCAGCAGTTGAGCCTGATCGCCGCCGTGCCGCCCGCCGTGCGGGGCGGCGCGGCGGCGCGTCTCACCCGGCGACGGGCAACCGCGCCCCGTCCCGCAGGAACAGCGGGATCCGCTCCAGGGGGGCGTCCACCGTCACGGTCCGGCCGCCGTCGTACGTCTCACCGGTCCACGCGTCCGTCCAGGCCGCACCCGCCGGAAGGTACGCCGACCGGGCCGTGGCGCCGGCCGTGAGCACCGGTGCCACCAGCAGGTCCCGGCCGAAGAGGTACGCGTCGTCGGCCGTCCAGGCCGTCCGGTCGTCGGGGAACTCCAGGAACAGCGGCCGCATCACCGGCAGCCCCTCCTCGTGCGCCTCCCGCATGACCTTGAGGACGTAGGGCTTCAGGCGCTCACGCAGCCGCAGATACCGCTCCATGATCGCGCCGGCCTCCTCGCCGTACGACCACACCTCGTTCGGGCCGCCGGTCATCCCCGGGCCCAGCGGCATGCCCGGGTCGCGGAAGCCGTGCATACGCATCAGCGGGGACAGGGCGCCGAACTGGAACCAGCGGATCATGACCTCGCGGTAGGCCGGGTCGTCCGGGTCGCCGCCGTGGAAGCCGCCGATGTCCGTGTTCCACCAGGGGATGCCGGACAGCGCGGTGTTGAGACCCGCCGCGATCTGGCGGCGCAGGGTCGGGAAGTCGGTGCCGATGTCGCCGGACCACAGGGCGGCGCCGTAGCGCTGGCTGCCCGCCCAGGCCGAGCGGTTGAGCGTGACCACCTCGGTCTCACCGGACGCGCGCAGGCCCTCGTGGAAGGTACGGGAGTTCTCCGCCGGGTAGCTGTTGCCGACCTCCAGGCCGGGGCCCGTCCAGTAGCGCAGGTTCTCCTGGAAGCCGGGCTTGAGCTCGGGCTCGCAGGCGTCCAGCCAGAAGGCCGTGATGCCGTACGGCACAAGGTAGTTGTCGCGGACCTTCGACCAGACGAACTCACGCGCCTCGGGGTTCGTGGCGTCGTAGAAGGCGACCTGGACGGTGGAGGCGACGTCCTTGTCCGGCCAGTCGGCGTGGGCCGTCGGGCCGTACTGGGTGCCGATGAAGTGGCCGCGCTGCTCCATCACGGGGTGGTTCTCGCTCAGCGGCGACACCGACGGCCAGACGCTGACCACCAACTTGACGCCCATGTCGTCCAGTTCGCGGACCATCGCCGCCGGATCCGGCCACTCGGCCGGGTCGAACCTCCACTCGCCGAGGTGGGTCCAGTGGAAGAAGTCGCAGACGATCGCGGAGATGGGCAGGCCGCGCCGCCTGTACTCCCGTGCCACGGCGAGGAGTTCGTCCTGGGTGCGGTAGCGAAGCTTGCACTGCCAGAAGCCCGCCGCCCACTCCGGCAGCATCGGCGTCCGGCCCGTGACCGCGCTGTAGCGGCGCTGGCCGTCGGCCGGACCGCCCGCGGTGATCCAGTAGTCGATCTGGCGGGCCGAGTCGGCCACCCAGCGCGTGCCGTTGTACGCCAGCTCCACGCGGCCGATCGCCGGGTTGTTCCACAGCAGGGTGTAGCCGCGGCTGGAGGAGAGCACCGGGACGCTGACCTCGGCGTTGCGCTGGACCAGGTCGACGACCAGGCCCTTCTGGTCGAGGCGGCCGTGCTGGTGCTGGCCCAGGCCGAAGAGCTTCTCGTCGTCGTAGGCGGCGAAGCGCTGCTCCAGACGGTGGTGGCCGCCTCCGACGGCGGTGTAGAGGCGCGAGCCCGGCCACCAGAAGTGGGCGCGTTCCTCGGCCAGGATCTCCGAGAGGTCGTCGGTGCGCAGGAAGCGGATCAGGCCCTCGGCGCCGACGTGGACGGTCAGCGCGCCGACCGTCAACTGCGCTTCCGCGTCACCGATCTTGACCGAGCTCTCGGTGGCCGGAGGCTCCTCGAGCAGGGCGCCCGGCAGCCCTTCGAGGAGCGGTCCGCCGAGCCGGGCCCGGACCCGGACCGCGTCCGGGCCCCACGGCTCGATGCGAAGGGTCTCCTGACGGCCGCTCCACTCCAGGGCGCCGTCCCGCTCGCGGAACGTGCCGACGGTGGGGGACGACTG
Source organism: Streptomyces sp. NPDC050534 (assembly GCF_044457745.1). NCBI lineage: Bacteria > Bacillati > Actinomycetota > Actinomycetes > Kitasatosporales > Streptomycetaceae > Streptomyces > Streptomyces sp. NPDC050534. Next base: position 41,930 of record NZ_JBITHF010000020.1, on the reverse strand, counting down.
CGCGAGGCTGACCTGGGTCTGGTTTTCGGCAGGCTGATTCACGAAGGGTGCTCCCGAAAGGACATGAGGGTGCCCGGAGGGCAAGGAAGACGGAGATCAGGACGGGCTCGAGGCCGCCGGGCCCGTGCTCGCCCGGACCGTCAACTCGGGGGAGATCAGTACGACTTCGTCGGCCCCGCGGCCGTCGAGCTTGGCGACCAGCCGCTCCACCGCGTGCCGGCCCATCTCCTGCGCGGGGATGGCGACCGACGTCAGCCGCACCGAGGCCTGGACGGCGACCTGCTCCGGGCAGACCGCGACCACCGAGACGTCCTCGGGCACGGCGCGGCCCTGCTGGCGCAGCAGGGCGAGCAGTGGCTCGACCGCCGACTCGTTCTGCACGACGAAGCCCGTGGTGCCCGGGCGCTCGTCGAGGATGCGGGCGAGGGTGACGGCCATGGCGTCGTATCCGCCCTCGCACGGCCGGTGCAGCAGCCGTACGCCCAGCTCCTGGGCGCGGGAACGCAGTCCGTCGAGCGTGCGCTCCGCGAAGCCGGTGTGCCGCTCGTAGACCGCGGGCGCCTCGCCGATGACAGCGATGTCGCGGTGGCCGAGCATCGCCAGGTGCTCGACGCACAGCGCGCCCGTCGCCCTGAAGTCCAGGTCGACGCAGGTCAGTCCGGTGGTGTCGGCGGGGAGCCCGATGAGCACGGACGGCTGCCCGCTCCCCCGCAGCAGCGGCAGCCGCTCGTCGTCGAGCTCGACGTCCATCAGGATCATCGCGTCGGCGAGCCCGCTGCCGGTGACCCGGCGCACCGCGTCGGGCCCCTCCTCGCCGGTCAGCAGCAGGACGTCGTACCCGTGCGTGCGGGCCGTGGTGGCGACCGCGATGGCGATCTCCATCATCACCGGCACGTACATGTCGGTGCGCAGCGGGACCATCAGGGCGATGATGTTCGACCTGCTGCTGGCCAGGGCCCGCGCGCCCGCGTTCGGGTGGTAGCCGAGCTCGCGGATGCTCTGCTCGACCCGCTGCCGGGTGTCCGTGGAGATGGACCGCTTGCCGCTGAGGACATAGCTCACCGTGCTCGCCGAGACTCCGGCGTGCTGGGCGACCTCGGCGAGGGTGACCATCCAGCTCTCCAAGTGATGTGAAGCGCTTCGACAGTGCGCAGTGCGAACAGGGGCGGGTGAGGGTGGTTCGACACTAGCTTCAGCGGGAGTGGGTGTCCATAGGTTGTCGAAGCGCTTCGACATCATTCCTCTGCGGGAGTCTCCCGAACCCGAACCGTCCCCCCGAAGGGACCCCGTGTGCAAGAGCCCGGCGCCCGGACGGCGGGTGGTACTTCGTCAATTCGGCTCAACGACCGTGCCCCAGGGGTGGTGAGGCCGCCCCGGATCGGGTACATACGATCGGGTAGAACCCGTCGGTAACCGATAAGGCCCAAGATCCCGATTCGCGGCGAGGTGTGCCTCATGTCCGCACCATCCAGCAAACCCACCGTCTCCGAACGTGAGGCCCGCCAGGTGGCGGAGGCGGCCCGGGAACAGGAGTGGCGCAAGCCCAGCTTCGCCAAGGAACTGTTCCTCGGCCGCTTCCGGCTCGACCTCATCCATCCCCACCCCATGCCGACCGACGAGGCCGCCCAGCGCGGCGAGGAGTTCCTCGCCAAACTGCGCGACTTCTGCGAGACGAAGGTCGACGCGGCGCTGATCGAGCGCGAGGCCCGCATCCCCGACGAGGTCATCAGCGGCCTCAAGGAGATCGGCGCCCTCGGCATGAAGATCGACACCAAGTACGGCGGCCTCGGCCTCACCCAGGTGTACTACAACAAGGCACTGACCCTGGCGGGCTCCGCCAGCCCGGCGATCGGGGTGCTGCTGTCGGCGCACCAGTCGATCGGCGTACCGCAGCCGCTGAAGCTGTTCGGCACGCAGGAGCAGAAGGACCAGTTCCTGCCCCGGTGCGCCCGCACCGACATCAGCGCCTTCCTGCTCACCGAGCCGGACGTCGGCTCCGACCCGGCCCGCCTCGCGACCACCGCGGTGCCCGACGGGGACGACTACGTCCTCGACGGGGTGAAGCTGTGGACCACCAACGGCGTCGTCGCAGACCTGCTCGTCGTGATGGCGCGGGTACCGAAGGGCGAGGGCCGCAAGGGCGGCATCACCGCCTTCGTCGTGGAGACCAACTCGCCCGGCATCACCGTCGAGAACCGCAACGCCTTCATGGGCCTGCGCGGCATCGAGAACGGCGTCACCCGCTTCCACCAGGTCCGGGTCCCCGCCGCCAACCGCATCGGCCCCGAGGGCGCGGGCCTGAAGATCGCGCTCACCACGCTGAACACCGGCCGCCTGTCGCTGCCCGCGTCCTGCGTCGCCGCCGGCAAGTGGTGCCTGAAGATCGCCCGCGAGTGGTCCGCGGCCCGTGAGCAGTGGGGCAAGCCCATCGCCCACCACGAGGCCGTCGGCGCCAAGATCTCCTTCATCGCGGCGACGACCTTCGCCCTGGAGGCCGTACTCGACCTCTCCAGCCAGATGGCCGACGAGAACCGCAACGACATCCGCATCGAGGGCGCGCTCGCCAAGCTCTACGCCTCCGAGATGGGCTGGCTCATCGCCGACGAACTCGTCCAGATCCGCGGCGGCCGCGGCTTCGAGACCGCGGCGTCCCTCAAGGCCCGGGGCGAGCGCGCGGTGCCCGCCGAGCAGGTCCTGCGCGACCTGCGGATCAACCGCATCTTCGAGGGTTCGACGGAGATCATGCACCTTCTGATCGCCCGCGAGGCGGTCGACGCCCACCTCACCGTCGCCGGCGACCTCATCGACCCCGACAAGTCCCTCCAGGACAAGGCGAAGGCGGGCGCCAACGCGGGCGTCTTCTACGCCAAGTGGCTCCCGAAACTGGTCGCGGGCCCCGGCCAGCTCCCGGTCTCCTACGGCGAGTTCAAGCGCGAGGTCGACCTCTCCGGGCACCTGCGCTACGTCGAGCGGCACGCCCGCAAGCTGGCCCGCGCCACCTTCTACGCCATGTCCCGGTGGCAGGGGAAGATGGAGACCAAGCAGGGCTTCCTGGGCCGCGTCGTGGACATCGGCGCCGAGCTGTTCGCGATGAGCGCGGCCTGCGTACGGGCCGAACTCCTGCGCAGCCAGGGCGACCACGGCCGAGAGGCCTACCAGCTCGCCGACGCCTTCTGCCGCCAGTCCCGCATCCGCGTCGAGGAGCTCTTCGGGCGCCTGTGGAACAACACCGACGACCTCGACCGCAAGGTCGTCAAGGGCGTGATGTCGGGCACCTACGAGTGGCTGGAGGAGGGCATCGTCGACCCCTCGGGCGAGGGGCCCTGGATCGCCGCATCCGACCCCGGACCCTCACAGGGGGACAACCTGCACCGCCCCATCGGCTGACCCGCCGCACGTCCCGGCGGGATCCCCCCGGCGCATGATCTTCATGCCGTCCACACAAGGGGAGATCCCGCCGCAACCCGGCGGAGCCCGACAAGCCACCCAACCGAGCGACGCACTGTCCTCCTGGCGGCGCGCCTCGGCGACAATGGAGGGATGAGCGACAGTCCAGCCCCACTCGCCGACCCGCACCTCGTCTACGACCCCGTGGGGGGCAGCGGCCCGAAGGACGTGGTGATCCTCGGCTCCACCGGGTCGATCGGCACCCAGGCCATCGACCTCGTACTGCGCAATCCCGACCGCTTCCGGGTCACCGGGCTCTCGGCCAACGGCGGCCGGGTCGCCCTCCTCGCGGAGCAGGCGCACCGGCTGCGGGTGCGGACCGTGGCGGTCGCCCGCGAGGACGCGGTGCCCGAGCTGCGCGAGGCGCTCGCCGCGCGGTACGGCGCGGGGGAGCCGCTGCCGGAGATCCTCGCCGGCACGGAGGCGGCCAGTCAGCTTGCAGGCTCCGACTGTCACACCGTCCTCAACGGCATCACCGGCTCCATCGGCCTCGCCCCGACCCTCGCTGCCCTGGAGGCGGGCCGCACCCTCGCGCTCGCCAACAAGGAATCGCTCATCGTCGGCGGCCCGCTCGTCAAGGCGCTCGCCAAGCCCGGGCAGATCATCCCGGTCGACTCCGAGCACGCGGCCCTGTTCCAGGCGCTGGCGGCCGGCACGCGCGCGGACGTACGGAAGATCGTCGTGACGGCCTCCGGCGGCCCCTTCCGCGGCCGTACGAAGGAGCAGCTGGCGAACGTCACCGTCGAGGACGCGCTCGCGCACCCCACCTGGGCCATGGGCCCGGTGATCACGATCAACTCGGCGACCCTGGTGAACAAGGGGCTGGAAGTGATCGAGGCGCACCTCCTCTACGACATTCCCTTCAGCCGCATTGAGGTGGTCGTGCATCCCCAGTCGTATGTCCACTCGATGATTGAGTTCACGGACGGATCGACGATCGCCCAGGCGACGCCCCCCGACATGCGCGGGCCGATCGCCATCGGCCTCGGCTGGCCCGAGCGGATCCCCGACGCGGCCCCGGCCTTCGACTGGAGCAAGGCGTCGACGTGGGAGTTCTTCCCGCTGGACAACGACGCCTTCCCGTCGGTGAACCTCGCCCGGCACGTGGGTGAACTCGCGGGCACCGCCCCGGCGGTGTTCAATGCGGCCAATGAGGAGTGCGTGGAGGCGTTCCGCAGCGGAGCGCTGCCCTTCAACGGGATCATGGAGACCGTGACCAGAGTGGTCGAGGAACACGGCACCCCGCCCACGGGAACTTCACTCACCGTGCCGGACGTCCTCGAAGCGGAGACCTGGGCACGGGCCCGGGCCCGGGAACTGACGGCGCAGACGGCTTCGGCCACCGCGGAGGCGCGTGCATGACATCCCTGATGATGGTCCTCGGCATAGTGATCTTCGTGGTCGGCCTGCTGGTCTCGATCGCGTGGCACGAGCTGGGGCACCTGTCCACCGCCAAGCTCTTCGGCATCCGTGTGCCGCAGTACATGGTGGGCTTCGGCCCGACCATCTGGTCACGGAAGAAGGGCGACACCGAGTACGGCTTCAAGGCCATCCCGTTCGGCGGCTACATCCGCATGATCGGCATGTTCCCGCCCGGCGACGACGGCCGGATCACCGCGCGCTCCACGTCCCCCTGGCGCGGCATGATCGAGGACGCCCGCTCGGCGGCCTTCGAGGAGCTCCAGCCCGGGGACGAGTCCCGGCTCTTCTACAAGCGCTCGCCCTGGAAGCGGGTCATCGTGATGTTCGCGGGACCCTTCATGAACCTCATCCTGGCCGTGGCGCTGTTCCTCACGGTCCTGATGGGCTTCGGCATCGCCCAGCAGACCACCACGGTCAGCTCGGTCTCGAAGTGCGTCATCGCCCAGAGCCAGAACCGCGACGCCTGCAAGAAGGGCGACCCGGCGTCCCCGGCCGCGGCTGCGGGCCTCAGGGCCGGCGACAAGATCGTCTCCTTCAACGGGGTGCGGACGCACGACTGGAACAAGCTCTCCGACCTCATCCGCGCCACCCCGGGCAAGGACGTGGCGATCGTCGTCGACCGCAAGGGCCAGGACGTCACGCTGCACGCGAAGATCGCCAGCAACCAGGTCGCCAAGAAGGACTCCAGCGGCCAGGTGGTCCCCGGCAAGTTCGTCACCGCGGGCTTCCTCGGCTTCAGCGCGGCCAACGGTGTGGTCCGCCAGGACTTCGGCGAGTCCGTGACCTGGATGGGCGACCGGATCGGCGAGGCCGTCGACTCCCTCGCGGCCCTGCCCGGCAAGATCCCGGCCCTGTGGAACGCGGCCTTCGACGGCGCCCCCCGCCAGCCGGACTCCCCGATGGGTGTGGTCGGCGCGGCCCGCGTCGGCGGTGAGATCTTCACCCTCGACATCCCGCCCACGCAGCAGCTGGCCACGGCCCTGATGCTGATCGCCGGCTTCAACCTCTCGCTGTTCCTGTTCAACATGCTCCCCCTCCTCCCTCTCGACGGCGGCCACATCGCCGGCGCCCTCTGGGAGTCCCTGCGCCGCAACCTCGCCCGAGTCCTGCGCCGCCCGGACCCGGGCCCGTTCGACGTGGCGAAGCTCATGCCGGTGGCGTACGTGGTGGCGGGGGTGTTCGTCTGCTTCACGCTCCTCGTGCTGGTCGCTGACGTCGTCAACCCGGTGAAAATCACCTAGTCATGTGGTGTTCGGGGCGGCCTGGAACGCTTTGTTCCGGGCCGCCCTCCCATTGAGTGGGTTTGAGGCTGCGATGTGCCCGGGCCTGCGCACGTGCCGTAATCTCAAAGTCTGGAGCCCGCTGCTGACGGGACCGGACCTTGATCCACGACTTGGGGTTGCACAGCAGATGACTGCGATTTCTCTCGGCATGCCGTCCGTTCCGACCAAGATCGCCGAGCGGCGCAAGAGCCGGCAGATCCAGGTCGGATCCGTGGCCGTGGGCGGGGACGCCCCCGTGTCCGTGCAGTCGATGACCACGACCCGTACGTCCGACGTCGGCGCGACGCTCCAGCAGATCGCCGAGCTCACCGCCTCCGGCTGCCAGATCGTGCGGGTCGCCTGTCCTACGCAGGACGACGCGGACGTGCTCGCGACCATCGCCAAGAAGTCGCAGATCCCGGTCATCGCCGACATCCACTTCCAGCCGAAGTACGTGTTCGCCGCGATCGAGGCGGGCTGCGCCGCGGTCCGCGTGAACCCCGGCAACATCAAGCAGTTCGACGACAAGGTCAAGGAGATCGCGCGGGCGGCCAAGGACCACGGCACCCCGATCCGCATCGGCGTGAACGCCGGCTCCCTCGACCGCCGCCTGCTCCAGAAGTACGGCAAGGCGACCCCCGAGGCCCTCGTCGAGAGCGCCCTGTGGGAGGCGTCCCTCTTCGAGGAGCACGACTTCCGCGACATCAAGATCTCGGTCAAGCACAACGACCCGGTCGTGATGATCGAGGCGTACAAGCAGCTCGCCGCCCAGTGCGACTACCCGCTGCACCTCGGCGTGACGGAGGCCGGCCCCGCCTTCCAGGGCACCATCAAGTCGGCAGTCGCCTTCGGCGCCCTCCTCTCCCAGGGCATCGGCGACACCATCCGCGTCTCCCTGTCGGCCCCGCCGGTCGAGGAGGTCAAGGTCGGCAACCAGATCCTGGAGTCCCTGAACCTCAGGCAGCGCGGCCTGGAGATCGTCTCCTGCCCGTCCTGCGGCCGCGCCCAGGTCGACGTCTACAAGCTGGCCGAGGAGGTCACGGCGGGCCTGACCGGCATGGAGGTCCCGCTGCGCGTCGCCGTCATGGGCTGCGTGGTGAACGGCCCGGGCGAGGCCCGCGAGGCCGACCTCGGCGTCGCCTCCGGCAACGGCAAGGGCCAGATCTTCGTCAAGGGCGAGGTCATCAAGACCGTCCCCGAGTCCAAGATCGTCGAGACCCTCATCGAGGAAGCGATGAAGATCGCCGAGCAGATGCAGGCGGAGGGCACGGAGTCCGGAGAGCCGTCGGTCTCGGTGGCGGGCTGACCGAAACGTTTCGCAGCGCCGGTCGGCGATCTCGGCCCGTCCGGCGCTTGAGGACGAGGCCGTCCAGGCCGAAGCGGGGGCCCGGGGGCGCAGCCCCCGGACGGCCACAACAGCCAAGCCCCACTTGACGACGGACGGGGGCGGCGCTGCAAAGCTTCCGCAGGTACAGTGCGGAGATCAGCAGAACCCGCAGCGTGAGGCCCCCCGAGTGTTGACCCAGACCACCTCCCGGGTGCTCGAACCGAGCGACCTGGACTCCGCGCTCGCCATCCTCGATCGTGAGCCTGTCGCGAACGCCTTCGTGACGTCACGGGTCCAGGTCGCGGGCCTCGACCCGTGGCGCCTCGGCGGCGAGATGTGGGGCTTCTACGAGGAGGGCATGCTGACCTCCCTCTGCTACGCGGGCGCCAACCTCGTCCCGATCTGCGCCACTCCGCGCGCCGTGCGCGCCTTCGCCGACCGCGCCCGCAGGGCCGGCCGCCGCTGCTCGTCGATCGTCGGGCCCGTCGAGCCCACCGCCCAGCTGTGGAGCCTGCTGGAACCCGGCTGGGGCCCGGCCCGCGAGGTCCGCGCCCAGCAGCCCCTCATGGTCACCGACCGCATGCCCGACGGCATCGCCCCGGATCCGTACGTCCGCCGCATCCGCAAGGACGAGGTGGAGACGATCATGCCGGCGTGCGTGGCGATGTTCACCGAGGAGGTCGGCGTCTCGCCGCTGGCCGGGGACGGCGGGCTGCTGTACCAGGCGCGGGTCGCCGAACTCGTCGGCTCCGGCCGCTCGTTCGCGCGCCTCGACGAGCACGGCAAGGTCGTCTTCAAGGCCGAGATCGGCGCGGCCACCGCCCACGCCTGCCAGATCCAGGGCGTGTGGGTGGCGCCCGAGTACCGTGGGCAGGGAGTCGCCGCCCCCGGCATGGCGGCCGTGCTCCGCTACGCGCTCGCCGACGTGGCCCCGATCGCCAGCCTCTACGTCAACGACTTCAACACCCCGGCGCGCAGGGCGTACCGGCGGGTGGGCTTCCAGGAGGTCGGCGCGTTCATGAGTGTTCTGTTCTAGCCGCACCTCACAGTGCTGTTCTGACCCTCGTACGAGCCCTGTAGTCTCCCCGGCATGCTGCGCTTTCCCGGCCACGGACACCGCCGGCCCGACGACGTCGTGATCGGCCCCCTCGATCTGTCCGCCCGGGTCGACGAGGCGCTCGCCGTGCAGGCCCTGGCCTTCGGACTGGGCGCCGACGAGGTCGCCGTACGCCGGCAGATCGTCCTGCGGCACATGACGTATCCGGGGGCCCGCGCTCTCGGCGCCACCATCGAGGACCGCCTGGTCGGCTTCGTCTACGGCATGCCGAACGACCGCACGCACTGGTGGTCCACCGTCGTGGAGCCGTACGTGCGCGCGCAGGGCCACGAGAGCTGGCTCGACGACTCGTTCGTGATCACCGAACTGCACGTCCACCCGGGCCACCAGAACCGCGGCATCGGCCGCAGTCTGATCACGACCATCACCGACGGCGCCGCCGAGCCCCGCTCGATCCTCTCGGCGATCGACGTGGACAGCCCGGCCCGCGGCCTCTACCACTCCCTCGGTTACGAGGACCTCGCCCGCCAGGTCCTCTTCCCGAGCGCCCCGAAGCCGTACGCGGTGATGGGCGCCCCGCTGCCGCTGCGCCACCGTTAACCGATTTCCACCGGATGCGGCCCCCCGGCTAACCTCCTGCCATCACCTAGACGCAGCAGGAGTACGAGAACCATGGCGAACGCACCGGTCCAGCGCATGTCCCAGTTGATGGCCAAGACGTTGCGTGACGACCCGGCGGACGCCGAGGTCCTCAGCCACAAACTGCTCGTCCGGGCCGGCTACGTCCGCCGTACCGCGGCCGGGATCTGGAGCTGGCTGCCGCTCGGCAAGAAGGTCCTCGCCAACGTCGAGCGCATCGTCCGCGAGGAGATGGACGCGATCGGCGCCCAGGAAGTGCTGCTCCCCGCCCTGCTGCCGCGGGAGCCGTACGAGGCGACCGGCCGCTGGCAGGAGTACGGCCCCGAGCTGTTCCGCCTCAAGGACCGCAAGGGCGGCGACTACCTCCTCGGACCGACCCACGAGGAGATCTTCACCCTCCTGGTGAAGGACCAGGCGTCCTCGTACAAGGACCTGCCGGTCGTCCTCTACCAGATCCAGCACAAGTACCGTGACGAGGCCCGTCCGCGGGCCGGCATCCTGCGCGGCCGCGAGTTCCTGATGAAGGACTCGTACTCCTTCGACACCGAGGACGAGGGGCTCGCCCGCTCCTACGCCCTGCACCGCGAGGCCTACCAGCGGATCTTCGAGCGCCTCGGCCTCGACTACCGCATCTGTGCCGCGACCGCGGGCGCCATGGGCGGCTCCAAGTCGGAGGAGTTCCTCGCCCCGGCCGAGGCCGGCGAGGACACCTTCGCCGACTGCCCGAACTGCGACTTCGCGGCCAACACCGAGGCGATCACGTACGAGCTGAAGCCGGTGGACGGCTCCGGTGTGCCGGCCGTCGAGGAGCTCGACACCCCGGACACCCCGACCATCGAGACGCTCGCCGCGTTCCTCGGTGTCCCGGCCTCCGCCACGCTGAAGAACCTCCTGGTGAAGGTCGACGGCGAGATCGTCGCCGTCGGTGTCCCGGGCGACCGCGAGGTCGACATGGGCAAGGTCGAGGCGCACTTCGCCCCGGCGCTCGTGGAGATGGTGACCGAGGCCGACTTCGCGGGCCGCCCGGACCTGGTCCGCGGCTACGTCGGCCCGCAGGGCCTGGGCGAGAAGGTGAAGTACATCGCCGACCCGCGCGTGGCCCCCGGGACCGCCTGGACCACCGGCGCCAACAAGCCGGGCGTGCACGCCAAGAACGTCGTGGCCGGGCGGGACTTCGAGGTCGGCGAGTACGTCGACGTCGTGGTCGTCCAGGACGGCGACCCCTGCCCGAAGTGCGGCACCGGCCTCAGGCTGGACCGCGCCATCGAGATCGGCCACATCTTCCAGCTCGGCCGCAAGTACGCCGACGCCCTCAAGCTCGACGTCCTCGGCCAGAACGGCAAGCCGGTCCGCGTCACCATGGGCTCCTACGGCATCGGCGTCTCCCGCGCGGTCGCGGCCCTCGCCGAGCAGACCGCCGACGAGCAGGGCCTGTGCTGGCCGGCCGAGGTCGCGCCGGCCGACGTGCACGTGGTCGCCGCGGGCAAGGCCCTGCAGACCGAGCTGGCCCTCGAGGTCTCCGAGAAACTGCGGGCGGCCGGGCTGCGCGTCCTGGTCGACGACCGGGCCGGGGTCTCCCCGGGCGTGAAGTTCACCGACTCCGAGCTGATCGGCGTACCGAAGATCCTGGTCGCGGGCCGCCGCGCCGCCGACGGGGTGCTGGAGCTCAAGGACCGCAGGACCGGTGAGCGCGAGGAGCTGACGGTGGACGAGGCGATCGCCCGCCTGACCGCTTGAGGAACCTCCTCAGGAAGCTCTCCGGGCCCGTGCACCGCCACCTGAGTCCGCTCAGGTGGCGGCCCGGGCGGCCTGCGCGGCGGGGGCGCACCCAAAACCCGCAGCGACCCCCGGCCTAGAGCCAGCCGGCGAACTCCAGCAGCAGCTCCGCGTCCTTCGACCGCCCCACCCGGAGCGCCCGTACACCGGACTCCACGGCCCGGAACAGCGTCCACCGCCGCAACCGCTCCTGATCCACGTCCAGCGATTCCGCGAGCCGCTTCACCCGCCGCCTGATGATCGACGCCCCCGACGGCGAGGCGATCAGGTCCTCCACCCGGTCCCGCACCAGCCGCGCCAGGTCGAAGGCACACTCACCGACGACCGGATCGGGCCCGACCGCCAGCCACGGCATCCGCTCCGCGGCCAGCACCTTGCTCTGCCGGAACGTCCCGTGCAGCAGCCGGTGCTCGGGCGGCGCCGCCAGCAGCGACTCGCGCGCGGCCAGCGCCGCGTCCACCAGCGCCGCCACGTCGCCGAAGCCGGACGCGGTCGCCCGCATCGCTCCGGCCTGCCGCCCCGTCCGTTCGGCGACGGTCTCGAAGGAGTGGGCGGCAGGCGGCTCGACCCACAACCGCCGCAGCGTCCCCGCCGCCTCCAGCAACGCCTTCGCCTCGGGCAGCGACCGCACGGACACGTCCGGGTTCAGCCGCTCCAGCAGCAGCACACCCTCCAACGGGGGCTCGTCGAGCAGCTGCACCGCACCCGTCCCGCCCCAGTGCGCGAGAGCGCCCCGCTCGCTCTCCGGCCGGGCCCGGGGCGGTGCCAGCTTGAGCACCGCGGGGGTGCCGCCCGGCCTGCGCACCAGCAGGACCAGGCTGCTGCGCCCACCGGGCACCTGCACCCGCTCCACGGTCAACTCGCGTAGCGCGACGGCCTGTTGCGCCACTTCGGGCAGCTTCTCCAGCCAGTCGTCGCCGTCGGGTGCCGTCTCGCCGAGCGCCCTGACCAGACGCTGCGGCGGTTCGAAAGCCATGCGCGAGTCGTTCCCTTCCAGTACGCGTTACGCCGTGGGCGCCGACGAGGGCGAGGCCGTGGTCGCCCGCTCGGCGAGCCCAGGGAAGGCTACGCTCTCGCCGCTCCAGCGCACCGCCCGCACCGCCGCCTCCCGCAGCGCCTCGGCGGCCGAACGCCGCTGCTCGCCCCCGGTTGCCCGCACGAGGTCGGAGTACACCGCGGCCACCCGCTCCTCCAGCTCGCCGGCGAACCGCAGGGCCGCGCCCGAGTCCGGCACCGGGAACGGCAGCGCGTACGCGGGCGCCGCGGCCACCGGGGTGCCGCCCAGGTCCCGGACCCGGCGGGTCAGCGCGTCCCGCCGGGCCCGGTGCGCGTCGTACGCCGACCGCGCCTCGGCACGCCGTCCCTCGCGGATCCGCCCGCCGACGACGCCGTAGCCGTACACGGCCGCATGCTCGGCGGCCAGCGCCGCCTGCAGGGCCTTGAGCTCCTTCTCGTCCGTCCCGCCGCTCATCCGGCATCCTCCGTCAGCAGGTACGCGTGCGCCGCTCCGGCCGCCGCCACCGAGGCCAGCAGCCGCGCCAGCTCGCCCGGCACGTCCAGGAGCGCCGCCATGCGCCGGTCGGACAGGGCCCGTTCGGCGGCGGCGAGCTCGGCCAGGGCGTCCTTCTCGGTGGCCGGGGTGGGTGAGACCGCGCCGGACGCCGACGGCGACGCCGTCCCCGTGCTCCCCTTCGCGGACGTCCCCCCGAACGCCTCCGTATGCCGCACGACCTCGGCCCGCAACGGCCCCAGCCGCTCGGCCACCTGCGGATGCGTGGCGATCACGGCGTCGTACCGCCCGACCATCCCCGCACTCTCACGCGCCGCCAGCGCCCGCGCCTTGCGGGTCACCGACTGGCTCCCGGCGGCACTCTCCTCGGACTCCCGGCCGCCGGTACATCCCGCCAGCAGGGCGGCCCCGGCGGCGGAGACGAGCAGGGCTCTTCGGCGAGGCCCCGAGGGGACCCGCAAGGGTGGGGGGTACGACACGGCTGACGTCCTCGGGGGGTGCGTACGAACACATGGGCGGGAACCGCCGTTGATCACGTTACCCGCGAAGTGGCCCACGTCATATCACCGGCTCGACAGCCCGCCTCGAGGGGCGCGGGGAACTGCGCGATCAACCACACACGACCCGCACTCGCCCGAGCAGAGCGGCCCCCCGGGCCGGACGGCGCCGTGGCCCCACCGCCGGAGGCAGGACGCAACACCCTCTGCGACCGGATACCCTTTGACCAGACACGCGACCTTCCCACAACAGCACACGCGGCCGAGGAGTCACCCGGATGAGCACCACCCAGAGCGAGAGGCTGCGAGAGCTCCTGGAACCGCTCGTCACCTCCCAGGGGCTGGATCTCGAAGAGATCGCAGTGGACTCCGTCGGACGGAAGCGGGTGCTGCGCGTGGTCGTCGACTCGGACACGGGTGCCGACCTGGACCAGATCGCCGATGTGAGCCGTGAGCTCTCGGCGAAGCTCGACGAGACGGACGCGATGGGCGCCGGCGAGTACACCCTCGAGGTCGGAACCCCCGGCGCGGAGCGTCTCCTCACGGAGCACCGGCACTACGTGCGTGCCCTGGACCGCCTGGTGAAGTTCCAACTGGCCGAGGGTGACGAGCTGGTGGCCAGAATCCTGAAGGTCGACGACGAGGGCCTCGACCTGGAGGTGCCCGGGGTCAAGGGCCGCAAGGCCACCAGCCGCAGACTCGTCTTCTCCGATATCGGCAGGGCGCGCGTGCAGGTCGAGTTCAGCCGCAAGGACAACGAGAAGCCCAACCAGAAGGAAGAGGAGGCGTAGCCGTGGACATCGACATGAGTGCCCTGCGGGGCTTGGTACGGGAGAAGGAGATCTCCTTCGACCTGCTGGTCGAGGCGATCGAGTCGGCCCTCCTCATCGCCTATCACCGCACCGAGGGAAGCCGCCGACACGCGCGCGTGGAGCTCAACCGGGAGACCGGACATGTGACCGTGTGGGCGAAGGAGGACCCCGAGGACCTCGAAGAGGGCCAGGAGGCCCGCGAGTTCGACGACACCCCGTCCGGCTTCGGCCGTATCGCCGCCACCACCGCCAAGCAGGTCATCCTGCAGCGGCTGCGCGACGCCGAGGACGACGCGACGCTCGGCGAGTACGCCGGCCGCGAGGGCGACATCGTCACCGGCGTGGTCCAGCAGGGCCGCGACCCAAAGAACGTGCTGGTGGACATCGGCCGCCTCGAGGCCATCCTGCCGGTGCAGGAGCAGGTGCCGGGCGAGACGTATGCGCACGGGATGCGGCTGCGCTCGTACGTCGTACGAGTGGCGAAGGGGGTCCGCGGCCCGTCCGTCACCCTCTCTCGCACCCACCCCAGCCTGGTGAAGAAGCTCTTCGCCCTGGAGGTGCCGGAGATCGCCGACGGCTCCGTGGAGATCGCCGCGATCGCCCGTGAGGCCGGCCACCGCACCAAGATCGCCGTCCGCTCCACCCGTTCGGGCCTGAACGCCAAGGGCGCCTGCATCGGCCCCATGGGCGGCCGGGTGCGCAACGTGATGGGCGAGCTGAACGGCGAGAAGATCGACATCGTCGACTGGTCCGACGACCCGGCCGAGATGGTGGCGAACGCGCTGTCGCCGGCGCGGGTCTCCAAGGTCGAGGTCGTCGACCTCGCCGCCCGCTCCGCGCGCGTGACGGTGCCGGACTACCAGCTGTCGCTGGCGATCGGCAAGGAAGGGCAGAATGCCCGGCTTGCGGCCCGGCTCACCGGCTGGCGGATCGACATCCGCCCCGACACCGAGCAGCCCGCGGAGCAGCACGGGGAGCAGCGCGGGGAATAGATCCGAGCCGCGTATGGCTCAGATCACGACAGTTGTATGCGCGGAAGTGTTCGATTCTTGCCCCAAAGGGGTGAGGTCGCTCCGGGGAGGTAGACTTAGGAGTGTCTGGCCGGACGCGCGCCCGCGCATGCCCTGAACGCACCTGTGTGGGGTGCAGGCAGCGAGCGGCCAAGAAGGATCTGCTGCGCACTGTGGCGGTCGAGGGTGAATGCGTCCCCGATCATCGCGGTACGCTGCCCGGCCGGGGTGCTTACGTGCACCCCGCCGTGGTCTGTCTCGACCTGGCGGTACGTCGCCGGGCGTTCACGCGGGCGCTGCGCGCCCCGGGAGCGCTCGACACCAAGGCGTTGCGCCTCTACGTCGAGCAGCCGACACCGTAAGAAGCGTCGTACGGAACCCCGTGCGGCCCTGGTACCCCGCGAGTTGGAAGTAGGTCGAGATTGCGATGAGCACTCGATGAGCACGCGATGAGTACGCCCATGAAGTAGCGACGGTCCGGACGCACCCGGACCTAAAAGGAGCGAAGTGGCTAAGGTCCGGGTATACGAACTCGCCAAGGAGTTCGGGGTGGAGAGCAAGGTCGTCATGGCCAAGCTCCAAGAACTCGGTGAATTCGTCCGTTCGGCGTCTTCGACCATCGAAGCGCCCGTAGTCCGTAAGCTGACGGACGCCCTCCAGCAGGGCAACGGAGGCGGCAAGCCCGCCTCCGCCCGCAAGGCTGCCCCGGCGAGGCCGGCAGCCCCCTCTTCCGCGCAGGCCGCCCGTCCGGCTGCCCCGCGCCCGCCGGCCCCCAAGCCGGCCGCCGACGAGAAGCCCGCGGCCTCCGCCGCGCCGGCTGCTCCCGGCCCCCGTCCCACTCCGGGCCCGAAGCCCGCGCCGCGGCCCGCCCCGGCGTCCCCGGCTCCGGCCGCGCCCGAGTTCACGGCACCTCCGGCGGCTCCAGCCGCCCCGGCTGCCGGTGCTCCGGCCGCCGGTGCCCGTCCCGGCGCTCCGCGTCCGGGCGGCCAGGCTCCGCGTCCCGGCGCCCGTCCGGCCGGTTCCGGCCAGGGTGGCCAGGGCCGTGGCGGCGAGCGTTCCGGCGGTGGACGTCCCGGCGGCCAGGGCCAGCGGCCCGGCGCCCGTCCGGCCGGTCCCCGTCCGGGCAACAACCCCTTCACCTCCGGCGGCTCCACCGGCATGGCGCGCCCGCAGGCGCCCCGTCCGGGCGGTGCCCCGCGTCCCGGCGGCCCGGGTGCCCCCGGTGGCGCTCCGCGTCCGCAGGGCGCCGGTCAGGGCCCGCGTCCGCAGGGTGCCGCGGGCGGTCCCCGTCCGCAGGCTCCGGGCGGCTCGCGTCCGACCCCGGGCGGCATGCCTCGCCCGCAGGGCGGCGGTCCCCGTCCCGGCGGCGGCCCCGGCGGCCCGCGTCCCAACCCCGGCATGATGCCGCAGCGTCCTGCTGCCGGCCCGCGTCCCGGCGGCGGTGGCCCCGGTGGCCGCGGTCCCGGCGGCGGCGGTCGTCCCGGTGGTGGCGGCGGCGGTCGTCCGGGCGGCGGCGGCTTCGCCGGTCGTCCCGGTGGCGGCGGCGGTGGCGGCGGCTTCGCCGGTCGTCCCGGTGGCGGCGGTGGCGGCGGCGGCTTCGCCGGTCGTCCCGGCGGTCCCGGTGGCGGCGGTGGCCGTCCCGGCTTCGGCGGTCGTCCCGGTGGTCCGGGCGGTCGTGGTGGCACGCAGGGCGCCTTCGGCCGTCCCGGCGGTCCCGCGCGCCGTGGCCGCAAGTCGAAGCGGCAGAGGCGCCAGGAGTACGAGGCCATGCAGGCCCCGTCGGTCGGCGGCGTGATGCTGCCTCGCGGCAACGGCGAGTCCATTCGCCTGTCGCGCGGTGCCTCCCTCACCGACTTCGCGGAGAAGATCAACGCCAACCCGGCGTCGCTCGTCGCGGTCATGATGAACCTCGGCGAGATGGTCACGGCCACGCAGTCCGTCTCCGACGAGACGCTGCAGCTTCTCGCCGACGAGATGAACTACACGGTTCAGATCGTCAGCCCCGAGGAGGAGGACCGCGAGCTGCTCGAGTCCTTCGACATCGAGTTCGGCGAGGACGAGGGCGGCGAAGAGGACCTGGTCGTCCGTCCGCCGGTCGTGACCGTCATGGGTCACGTCGACCACGGTAAGACCCGACTGCTCGACGCCATCCGCAAGACGAACGTCATCGCGGGCGAGGCCGGCGGCATCACCCAGCACATCGGTGCCTACCAGGTCGCGACCGAGGTCAACGACGAAGAGCGCAAGATCACCTTCATCGACACCCCGGGTCACGAGGCGTTCACCGCCATGCGTGCCCGTGGTGCGAAGTCGACCGACATCGCGATCCTGGTCGTCGCGGCCAACGACGGCGTCATGCCGCAGACGGTCGAGGCGCTCAACCACGCCAAGGCGGCCGACGTCCCGATCGTCGTCGCGGTCAACAAGATCGACGTCGAGGGTGCCGACCCGACCAAGGTGCGCGGTCAGCTGACCGAGTACGGCCTGGTGGCCGAGGAGTACGGCGGCGACACCATGTTCGTCGACATCTCCGCCAAGCAGGGTCTGCACATCGACTCGCTGCTGGAGGCCGTGGTCCTCACCGCGGACGCCTCGCTCGACCTGCGGGCCAACCCGAACCAGGACGCGCAGGGCATCTCGATCGAGTCCCGCCTCGACCGCGGCCGCGGTGCCGTGTCGACGGTCCTCGTCCAGCGAGGCACGCTGCGGGTCGGCGACACGATGGTCGTGGGCGACGCCTACGGCCGTGTGCGCGCCATGCTCGACGACAACGGCAACAACGTCGCCGAGGCCGGCCCGTCGACGCCGGTCCAGGTCCTGGGCCTGACCAACGTCCCGGGTGCGGGCGACAACTTCCTGGTGGTGGACGAGGACCGTACGGCCCGTCAGATCGCCGAGAAGCGTGCCGCCCGTGAGCGCAACGCCGCGTTCGCCAAGCGCACGCGCCGTGTCTCCCTCGAGGACCTGGACAAGGTGCTCAAGGCCGGCGAGGTCCAGCAGCTCAACCTCATCATCAAGGGTGACGCTTCCGGTTCCGTCGAGGCACTCGAGTCGTCCCTGCTCCAGCTGGACGTCGGCGAAGAGGTCGACATCCGCGTCCTGCACCGCGGCGTCGGTGCGGTCACGGAGTCGGACATCGACCTGGCGATGGGCTCCGACGCCATCGTGATCGGCTTCAACGTCCGCGCGGCCGGCCGCGCGGCGCAGATGGCCGAGCGCGAGGGTGTGGACGTCCGGTACTACTCGGTCATCTACCAGGCGATCGAGGAGATCGAGGCGGCCCTGAAGGGCATGCTGAAGCCGGAGTTCGAGGAGGTCGAGCTCGGTACGGCGGAGATCCGCGAGGTCTTCAAGTCGTCCAAGCTGGGCAACATCGCGGGTGTTCTCATCCGCTCCGGCGAGGTCAAGCGCAACACCAAGGCGCGCCTCGTCCGCGACGGCAAGGTCATCGCGGAGAACCTCAACATCGAGGGTCTGCGTCGCTTCAAGGACGACGTCACCGAGATTCGCGAAGGGTTCGAGGGCGGTATCAACCTCGGCAACTTCAACGACATCAAGGTCGACGACGTCATCGCGACGTACGAGATGCGGGAGAAGCCGCGCGTCTGATCCAGCACGCGATCGGGGCCGGTCGGCGGGAGCGAATTTCCGTCGATCGGCCCCGGCCGTTGCGTGTACGGTTCCGGTATCGGCGTCGGAGCGGCGCCCATACCCCGAACCGGCGGGACATCCGGGTACACACATGTATGTGGGGACACTGTCCTTCGACCTGCTCCTCGGCGACGTCCACTCGCTCAAGGAGAAACGCTCTCTCGTCCGTCCGATCGTGGCCGAGCTCCAGCGGAAGTACGCGGTGAGCGTGGCGGAGACGGGCCATCAGCACCTCCACCGCAGAACCGAGATCGGGCTCGCGGTGGTCTCGGGGGAATGGGAGCACCTCACCGACGTACTGGACCGCTGCGAGCGGCTGGTCGCCGGGCGGCCCGAGGTGGAACTGCTCTCGGTTCGACGCAGGCTCCACAGCGACGAAGACTGAAGCAAGAAGAAAGCACTTAAGGAGACGGACCAGTGGCCGACAACGCGCGCGCCAAGAGGCTGGCGGACCTCATCCGAGAGGTGGTGGCCCAGAAGCTGCTGCGCGGGATCAAGGACCCGCGGCTCGGCTCGAACGTCACCATCACGGACACCCGGGTCACCGGGGACCTGAGGGAGGCGACCGTCTTCTACACGGTGTACGGGGACGACGAGGAGCGGGCGGCGGCGGCCGCCGGCCTGGAGAGCGCCAAGGGCGTTCTGCGCTCCGCGGTCGGTGCGGCGGCGGGCGTGAAGTTCACGCCGACGCTGACCTTCGTGGCCGACGCCCTGCCGGACACCGCCAAGACCATCGAGGACCTCCTCGACAAGGCCCGGATGTCCGACGAGCAGGTGCGCGAGGTCTCGGCCGGCGCCACCTACGCGGGCGACGCGGACCCGTACAGGAAGCCGGGCGAGGACGAGGACGACGCCACCGAATGACCCAGCAGATCCGGACGCCCGACGGGCTTGTCGTCGTCGACAAGCCCTCGGGCTTCACCTCGCACGACGTGGTCGCCAAGATGCGCGGCATCGCCCGCACCCGCCGCGTCGGGCACGCCGGCACCCTCGACCCCATGGCGACGGGCGTGCTCGTGCTCGGCGTCGAGCGGGCCACCAAGCTGCTCGGTCACCTCGCGCTGACCGAGAAGGAGTACCTGGGCACGATCCGTCTCGGGCAGACGACGGTCACGGACGACGCAGAGGGCGAGATCACGGGGTCGCACGACGCCTCGAAGGTCACCCGCGAGGCCGTCGACGCCGGGATCGCCAAGCTGACCGGCGCCATCATGCAGGTGCCGTCGAAGGTGAGCGCCATCAAGATCGACGGCGTGCGCTCCTACAAGCGGGCCCGGGAGGGCGAGGAGTTCGAGATCCCGGCCAGGCCGGTCACCGTCTCGTCCTTCGAGGTGTACGACATGCGGGACGCCGTCGCCGAGGACGGCACCCCGGTGCTGGACCTCGTGGTCTCCGTCGTCTGCTCCTCCGGCACCTACATCCGGGCCCTGGCCCGGGACCTGGGCGCCGGCCTGGGCGTCGGCGGCCACCTCACCGCGCTGCGCCGCACCCGCGTCGGCCCGTACAAGCTGGACGCCGCCCGGACGCTGGAGCAGCTCCAGCAGGAGCTGGCCGTGCTGCCGATCGCCGAGGCGGCCGCCGCCGCGTTCCCGCGCTGGGACGTCGACGCCCGCAGGGCCCGGTTGCTCACCAACGGCGTACGGCTCGAGATGCCCGAGGTGTACGCGGGCGGCGGCCCCGTGGCCGTCTTCGACCCCGACGGGAGCCTGCTCGCGCTCGTCGAGGAACAGAAGGGCAAGGCGAAGAGCCTGGCCGTCTTCGGCTGAGGCATCGCGAGGGGCACCGGGGCCGTGTGTCCGTGGAGCGGCGAACACGGGGTTGCGCCGCCGCTCCACGGTCCCCCCTCGGTTCCCCCACCCCTAGGGTGTATCCACCCGCCCCCGCCTGTTCACCCGTGCGGGCAGGCGCTCGGAGTGAACCGAGGGAGCGGAAGGGGGCGCGTTCGCACTGCGATCTGTCCCGCTGATCACCACGCGCCTACCGTCGAAGTGTGGGCACAGGTGTACGGCGGGGAGGTTCGGCCATGGCGGGACGGGGCCCGCGGACGACCGGGGGCGGACACCGGCAGACGGACGACGTGCGGACCGGACGCGCGCGTGCCGTGGACCCTCCGGTCCTGGACGCCGCCGTGGTCCGCATCCGCGACCTGGCCGGCCGCCCCCGCGGCACCGGCTTCGTCGCCGACCACCACGGCACCGTGATCACCAGCCACGAGGCCGTCGACGGTCTCGCCCGGCTGGTCCTGCACGCCTCCGGCGACCGCACCTGCCTGGTGACCGCGGACGCGGTGACCCCGCTGCCCGCCCTGGACCTGGCCCTCGTACGCACCGAGGGCCTGGACGTGGACCCGCTGCCGGTCACGGTGCGGGACCGGGTCGAGTCGGGCACGTACGTGCGGATCGCCGCCGGATGCTGGCGCGAGGCACGGGTGCTCCACGCGACCTCCGTGACCTATGCGGCGACGGACCGGTTCCACCTCCTCGACGAGGCCATGGAGCTGGCGATCGGCACGGACGGCCGCGACGCGCTGCGGCTGGGCGGCGGGGCGGCCGGAGGACCGGTGCTGGACGCCGGGACCGGCGCCGTGGTGGGCGTCCTCGGCACCGCGCTCCACTCCGGCCACCGCGACGTCGGGTTCGCCGTCCCGCTCCGCCCCCACTCCCCGCTTCGCCCGGACGAGGGGACCCTCGCCGCACCCGGCGGCCCACTCGCCGACCTGCTCGCCCGGAACGCGGCGACGGTGCCCGCCTACGGGGCCGACCTCAACCTGGCGGGCGTACTGGAGCTGACGGCCACATCGGTGGGCCAGGACGGACCTCCGGGAGCACTGGCGACGCACGCCGGACGGGCGGGCGACGCGGTCGAGCCGGTCGAACGGGACGTGACGGCACGGGAGTTCGCCGCGTTCGAGCGCGGCCCGGCCGCCGTCCTCGGCCTCGTCGGGGCACCGGGCAGCGGCCGTACGACGGAACTCGCGTCCCTCGCCGCCCGGCGCGCCCGCGGCGCCGCACCGGCCCCCACCCTGTGGCTGCGCGGCGCCGACCTGAAGGACGACGACACCTCGGTCGCGGACGCGGCCCGCCGGGCGCTGACCCGCGCCGCCCGCATCGTCGCGTCGTCCGGGCCGGCCGGAGAGCCCGGCGACCTCACTCCGGAGCGCCTGGCGGAGGTCGCCCGGGCCGCGGGCCGTCCGCTGCTGCTCCTCCTGGACGGCCCCGAGGAGATGCCGCCCGTGCTGGCCCACGGCCTGCGGGAGTGGACGCAGGGGACCGCGAGCTGGCTGGGGGAGACCGGGGCGCGGCTCGTGGTGGCGTGCCGGGCGGAGTACTGGGAGCGGGCCGGAGCGGAGTTCCCGGAGGAGTCGCTGTACGGAGGAGCCGCCTTCGGAGGGCTGCCGTCGTGCGTGCGCCTCGGCGACCTGCGGGCGGACGAGGCACGCACGGCCCACGCGCGGTACGGCATCCCCGAGGGCGCCCTGGCGGACTCCGACGCCTGCCACCCCCTCACCCTGCGGCTGCTCTCGGAGGTCCGCGCCGCCCTCCCCGACGCCTCCCACGCGCGCGTGGACCGCGACGACGTCCTCTCCGCGCACCTCGACCTGATGTGCCTGCGCGTCGCCGTGCGGCTGGCCGCCGAGAACGGCCTGCGCGGCACCGCCGTACGGCGTCTCGCCGCGAAGGTCGCCGGACAGGTCCACGAGGCCGCCCGCCGCAGCCTCGGCCCCGGGCAGGGAGAGCTGGACCGGGAGACGTTCGAGGCGGTGTTCCCTTGGGGCCAGGCGCCCGCGCGGCTGGGCGGCGGCACCGGCTGGGCGTCCGCCGTCCTCACCGAGGGACTCCTGGTCCCCGCGGGCAGCGGCTACCGCTTCGCCCACGAGGAGCTCGCCGACTGGATCCAGGGCATGCACCTCGACCTCGACGAGGCCCTCAAGGCGCTGGTCCACCGCCGCACCCCGGACGGCGACCGCCTCCTCTCCGTCCCGCACCACCGCATCGGCCCCGTCGTGCAGGCCCTGCTCCTGCTCGCCCGGCAGCACGGACCCCACCGACTCGCCGACCGGCTGCGGGAGTTGGCACTCGCCCTGGACGCGGACCCGCGGTCCTGGTGGGCCGCCCGCCTCCTCACGGAGACCCTGCTGCGCGTACCGGACGCCACGCCCTACGAGGAGGTCCTGGGCCTGCTCGTGGAGCGGCTGGTGGCGGCGCGCGGGCAGGACGGCCCGAACTCCCCGGAACCCGAAGGCGATTCACGTGCCG
Source organism: Streptomyces sp. NPDC050534 (assembly GCF_044457745.1). NCBI lineage: Bacteria > Bacillati > Actinomycetota > Actinomycetes > Kitasatosporales > Streptomycetaceae > Streptomyces > Streptomyces sp. NPDC050534. The sequence continues at coordinate 19,264 of NZ_JBITHF010000020.1, read as the reverse complement.
TCCCCGACGCCCTGGCCGCCTTCGGCCCGGGCTTCTGGACCGCCCTGGCCCTTCCGCAGGCCGGCCGCCTCGACCTGCTCCGCGGTCTCCTCCTGGCCGACGGCCCCCCGCAGGAGACCGGCCCCCGTTTCCTGGACGCCGTCTCACACCTCCTCGCCGCGGACCCCACCGCCGTACAGTCGCTCCTCACCCAGTGGTTCGACGACGACCGGCCGCTCCCCGCGACGCCGCACGCGACCGTCGCCGAGGCGGCGCAGGCGCTGCTGCACACGCATCGGCATCTCGCCCTGGACGAACTGACCGAGGTGCTCGTCGAGAGCGCGCACCGGCGGGCCGACGAACTGCTCGCCGTGCTGGCGGAGGACGAGCCCTCCGCGGTGTGCCGGGCCGTCGACCGGTGGGCCCACGACGAGCGGCCCGCGCGGCGGGTGGCGGCGGTGTCGTACGGCCTGTGCGCCGCGCCGCACGTCCGCATCGAGGCCGACCGCGAACTGCTGCGGTACGCCGCCCTCGCCCTGCTCGCGCGCCCCGCCGACTGCACGCTGCACGGCGGCGCGCTCGCGCTCCTCGTACGCGATCCACGCACGCGTGCCCGCCATCTCCCGCGGGCGCTGCGGCACTTCGCGGCCGACGACCCGCGCTTCCCGCCGAGCGCACTGGTCCCCGCGCTGGCCACGCACCCGGAGCCGGTCCTCGACGCCTTCCGCGAGCGGCTGCGCAGGCCGGGCGCCGGGCGGGCGCTGCGCACGCTCGCCGACGTCACCACGCCCTCGCTCGCGCGAAGGGTCGCCGTCCTGGTGCGCGAGGCGGTGCGGGAGCACCCGGAGACCGCCGCGGACGTCGCCGCCTACGTAGACCGGCGGCTCGACCAGGGGCCGCCCGCCCGGGCCGTGCTCCTGCCCCTGGTCACCGGGCTCCTCGACGGCGGCCCGGAAGAGGTGCGGGCCGCGCTCGCCGCCGTCGTCGCAGCCCCCGGCGCGCCCGCCTCCCGCCTGCTGCGCCGCGAGCTCCTCGACTTCCTCCTGGCCCGCGAGGAGGCCCCCGCCGTCCTGGACGCCCTGCTGCACGCCACGGGACGGCGCTCCGGGGACGACGTGCGCGACCTGGTGCACCGCACCGGCCTCCTCCTGGTCCGGACCCCGGACGGCGCGACCCGCTTCGACCGCGGACTGGTCGACCTGGGCCGGCACGTCCCCGGCTTCGCCGCCCGCATGGCCGGCTGGCTGGCCGACGCCCCCCAGGCATGGGCTGCGGTGGTCGGCCCCAGTACCCGCCGGACGATCGAGAACCTTTCGGGCGTACGCGTGCCCGCCTGAGCCGTGCTCCCGCGTGCGTCGGGTCACAGCCACCATGCCGATGAGGGCGGTCCGCGCCCGGCATGGCACCCTTAGACCTGCGTAAGAGGTCGAAAGATACGGATACGGGTTCGAGGAGCGGTCACAGTGCAGCGCTGGCGTGGCATGGAGGACATCCCCGAGGACTGGGGGCGCAGCGTCGTCACCATCGGCTCCTACGACGGAGTCCACCGCGGTCACCAGCTGATCATCCGGCATGCCGTGGACCGCGCGCGCGAGCTGGGCGTTCCCTCCGTGGTCGTCACCTTCGACCCCCATCCCAGCGAGGTCGTCCGCCCCGGCAGCCACCCGCCGCTGCTCGCCCCGCACCACCGCCGCGCCGAGCTGATGGCCGGGCTGGGTGTGGACGCGGTGCTCATCCTCCCCTTCACCACCGAGTTCTCGAAGCTGTCGCCGGCCGACTTCGTGGTCAAGGTCCTGGTCGACAAGCTGCACGCCAAGGCGGTCGTCGAGGGCCCCAACTTCCGCTTCGGCCACAAGGCCGCGGGCAACGTCGAGTTCCTCGTCGAGCAGGGCAAGGTCTACGACTTCGACGTCGAGGTCGTAGACCTGTACGTCAGCGGCGAGGCGGGCGGCGGCGAACCCTTCTCCTCCACCCTGACCCGGCGCCTGGTCGCCGGGGGCGACGTCGAGGGCGCGGCGGAGATCCTGGGCCGTCCGCACCGTGTGGAGGGCGTGGTGGTGCGAGGCGCCCAGCGCGGCCGTGAACTGGGCTTCCCGACGGCCAACGTCGAGACGCTGCCCCACACCGCCATCCCCGCCGACGGCGTCTACGCCGGCTGGCTGCACGCCCAGGGCGAGTCGATGCCGGCCGCGATCTCCGTCGGCACCAACCCGCAGTTCGACGGCACCGAGCGCACGGTGGAGGCGTATGCCATCGACCGCGTCGGCCTTGACCTCTACGGCCTGCACGTGGCCGTCGACTTCCTCGCCTTCGTGCGCGGACAGGCGAAGTTCGAATCGCTGGAGGCCCTGCTCGAGCAGATGGGCGAGGACGTGAAGCGGTGCCGCGAACTGGTGGCGGCCGCGGAGTAGTTCCTTCTACGACGACGAAAGGGCGGCCGGTGCCCGTGGGCACCGGCCGCCCTTTCGTGTTTCACGGGCTACTGCTGCGGCGGGGGAGGGGCCTGCGGGTAGCCGTAGCCGGGCTGCTCGGGAGCTCCCGGCTGCGGCGGGTACGCCTGCCCGGGCTGGGCGGGCGGCTGCTGGACCGGCGGCTGTCCCGGCTGGGCGTAGGGCTGTCCCGGCTGTCCCGGCTGCTGCGGGTAGGGCTGCCCGCCCGGTTGCGGGTACGGCTGCGGGCCGGGCTGGGGCGGCTGGGGTGCCTGGGGGTACGGCCCCGGCTGACCCGGGGCCTGCTGCCCGGGAACCGGCTGACCGGGGGCGTACTGCTGGCCCGGCATCGGCGGGGCGGCGACCGGCGGCGGGTTGCCGTCGCTCGTCCACAGGCCGTGCATCTGCTGGTGCCGTACGAAGTCCTCGGCGACCATCGCCGCGAGGTTGAAGTACGCCTCCCGCACCTTGGGCCGCATCATGTCGAGGTCGACCTCGGCACCGGCGGCGAGGTGCTCGTCGAAGGGCACGACCACGACACCGCGGCAGCGCGTCTCGAAGTGGCCGACGATGTCCTCAACCTTGATCATCTTGCCGGTCTCGCGTACGCCGGAGATGACGGTGAGGGACCTCGACACCAGGTCGGCGTACCCGTGCGCGGACAGCCAGTCCAGCGTCGTAGAGGCGCTGCTCGCACCGTCCACGGACGGCGTCGAGATGATGATGAGCTGGTCGGCGAGGTCGAGCACACCGCGCATGGCGCTGTAGAGCAGGCCCGTGCCCGAGTCGGTGAGGATGACCGGATACTGCTTGCCGAGCACGTCGATCGCGCGCCGGTAGTCCTCGTCGTTGAACGTCGTGGAGACGGCCGGGTCGACGTCGTTGGCGATGATCTCGAGGCCGGACGGCGCCTGCGAGGTGAACCGGCGGATGTCCATGTACGAGTTGAGGTACGGGATCGCCTGGACGAGGTCACGGATCGTCGCCCCGGTCTCGCGGCGCACCCGGCGCCCGAGCGTGCCGGCGTCCGGGTTGGCGTCGATCGCGAGGATCTTGTCCTGCCGCTCCGTGGCGAGCGTGGAGCCGAGCGCGGTGGTGGTCGTGGTCTTGCCGACACCGCCCTTGAGGCTGATGACCGCGATCCGGTAGCAGGACAGCACGGGCGTCCGGATCAGCTCGAGCTTGCGGTTCCGCTCGGCCTCCTCCTTCTTCCCGCCGATCTTGAACCGGCTCGGCGCGGCCGCGGGCCGCCCGCTCTTCGCCTTCTGCTTCTTGTTGATCAGCCGGTCCGAGGACAGCTCCACGGCGGCGGTGTAACCCAGCGGTGCGGCACCGGGGTTGGTCACCTGCCGCTGGTCGTGCTGCATGGGCTGCGGCCAGGCGGCCCCGGCCCGCGGGTCCACGGGCTGCTGCGGGGTCTGCGGCTGCTGCGGTGCCTGCGGGGCTTGCGGCTGCTGCGGTGCCTGCGGGGCCTGCTGGTTCGGCTGGGGCTGTCCCTGCGGGGCGGCGCCGGGGTGGGCCGGGGGCTGCTGCGGGAAGCCGTATCCGCCGGGGGCGGGCGGAGCGGGCTGGGGGGCCTGTCCATGCGCCGGTGCATGAGGCTGCGGCGGCTGCGGGGGGAGGCCGGGCTGAGGTTGCGCCTGCGGTGCCGGGGGCTGCGGGAAGCCGTAACCGCCGTGCTGTGCTGGGGAGTTGGGGGTCGGCGGAGCAGTGGGCGCGGGGGCGCCCGGGTTCGGGAAGCCGTAACCGCCCTGCGCGTTCGGCGCGGGGGGCGGGGCTTCGCCGGGCTGCGGGAAGCCGTAGCCGCCCTGCGCGTTCGGCGCGGGGGGCGGGGCTTCGCCGGGCTGCGGGAAGCCGTAGCCACCCTGCGGGTTGGGCGCGGGGGCGGGCGGCTGGTTCCACGCCGCGGGCGCCGGCTGCGGGGCCTGGGGCTGGAAGTGCGGCTGCTGCGGCGGCTGTTGCTGCGGCGGCACGGACGGACCGCTCTGGCCGGCGCCCGCGGGCTGCTGCGCCGCGGGTACCGGGGGAGCCGCCTGCGGGGGCTGCTGCGGCGGCTGCGTCTGTGCGGGCCAGTGGGCGGCGGGAGCGGGCGCGGCGGGCTGGTACGACGGCGGCAACGGCGGGAGCCCGCCCTGCGGCGCCGGCGGGGGAGTCCAGACGGGCGGCGCGTCCTGCGGGACGTCGGCCGCGCTCGGGACGGCGTCCTGGGGCTCGGCGCTCTCAGGAGCCGCGTCCTGGGGCTCGCCGGCCTCGGGATCAGCGGTCTCGGAAGGCGCGTCCGCGGGCACGGCGTCGGAGGGCTCGGCACGCTCGGGCACCGCGTCCTCGACCACCATGTCGGCGGGCTCGGCCCCGGTCTCGGTTTCTGCCTCGGCTTCCGCCGGAGCTGCGTCGTCCGCCGCCGGAGCTGCCTCGTCCTCCTCCGGCACGCCGTCGTCCTCGGGCGTGGCCGCCGCGGGCTCCGCGACCTCCTCCTCGGAGGAGTCGTCCTCGGCTTCCGCCGGGGCATCGGAGGGCTCCGGGAGTTCGGCAACGTCGGACACGTCGGCCACGTCGTACGTGTCGGCCGAGCCGGACGTGTCGGCCGAGCCGAACTCGGCGCCGCCGTCGTTGCCTTCGCCGGACTCGACCTCCTCACCCTCGGCATCGGCCTCGGGAGACGCGGCCACGTCCGTGACCTCGTCGCCGTCACCCTCGGCCTCTTCGGGAGCCGTGCTCTCCGCGGCGGCCCCGCCCGGCTGCCACAGCTTGGCCTCCGCCTCGGCGGCGGCGGCGCGTTCCGCGATCTCCCGCTTCAGTGCGACGGAGGAGAACCGCATGGTGGCGCCGCTCTCCAGATCGCCGCTCCCGGGCTCCTCCCCGGGGGCGGAGCCAGCGGATTCCGCGGTAGGGGCAGCCTCCCGCTGAGGCTCGAACCCGCTCCCCACCGGAAGCCTGGGCACCGCCCCCGGCCCACCGCTCGGCCGCGTGGGTGGCGTGGGTGGCGTAGGGGGAGCGGGCGGCGCCGACGGCGCAGGAGGTGTGAACGGCGCGCCAGGCGCAGGCGCAGGCGGCGTAAAAGGCGCCCCCGGCGCGGGTGCCGCGGCGGGAGGCGTGAAGGGAGTCCCGGGCGCAGGTGCCGGCGGAGGCGGCGTGAACGGCGCTCCGGGAGCCGGCGCCGCCGGAGCCGGACCGTCGGACGCGGCCGGCTTCGGCAACGAGTGAGCCGGCGGAGTCAGCCCCGGCAGCGAGGAGAGCGAGAAGTCGGAGGGAGACCCCGGCGCGGACGGAGCCCCTGACGCGGCTCCGGGCCGTCCCGCGCCGTCACCGGGCGTACCACCCGACGCCGACGCCGTACCCCCGGACGCCGTACTCCCGGACGCCGTGCCCTCGGACGCATCGCCATCGCCACCGCCACCGCCCGCGCCCTCGGACGCGTTCTGCGTGTACCAAGCGGGCGGCGCGTAGTCGATGGTGAACTCGCCCGTCGTCTCGACGGCGGACTCCGCGTCGGGCTGGTCATCGCCGGGTGTGGCCCAGCCCCCGCGGATCCCGTCCCGATCGCTGCTCACAATTCCTCCTGGTGTGCTCGAGCACCCTCATGCCGTGCTGGGGCGACCCTTGCTTGTCGTCCTGTGTCGTTCTGAGGTCGTCCGATTCCACCGGCTTTCCCCCTGAGCCGCCGCCGCCTGGTCCATGGCTCCGGCGACGCGCACTCTCCCAGCCTAATCACCAGAAGCCTCATCCAGGCAGGCCCGCCCACCCATGAGCGACTGACCGCTGTGTCACAACCAGCGCAGAAGTGGCCTACGCAGCCCACGTATTGGTGAACAAATCGGGCGTTGTTCGTGAACTCCGCGCACACGACGTGAAGGAAAGCGGTCGCCCGCGATCCCTCGAACTGCCGTACCGCACAAGGCTCCTGACGCCCGCGGACCTCACCCGCCCGCGTACGAGATCACGCCGCCCGGCAAAATAGGGAGCCGCTTCCGTGACCACTTCGCAAAAACCTCCGTGACCGCTTCACAGAAAAAGGACCCCAGCGTGAGCTTCGGCCCGCCCCCCTCGATGTACACCCAGTCCGCCCTCAACGCGGGGACGCAGGAGAAGAGGCGCCGCCGGAAGTGGCTGCTGCTGCCGCTCGCGGCCGTCCTCGTCGCAGCGCTGGGCACGGGCGGGTGGCTCCTGTGGGGCGGTGACGGCGGTACGAAGACGGACCGGCCGGTCGCCACCGGCCAGGGGCGGCTGGACGTTCGGGAGACCGTCGAGCGGCGGCCCGCGAGCACCACCGGAAAGATGGCCTTCCGCTTTTCGGTGGACGACATGAGCCCGGGCGAGCACTACGAGATGCCCGGCATGTGGGCCACGGACAAGATCCTCGCCAAGGGCATCAACAAGACCGTCATCGGCCTGTCCATCGGCACCGACGCCTCCCCGGGCGACGAGAGGTGGAAGCTCCCCCTCGACGGCCCGATATGCGGCTACACCCGCCATGTGACGGGCGAGAACCGCACCGCCGTCCTCTTCCGCGCCAACGACCGGGGCGGCGCCTACTGCAACCACGTCGCCTTCTTCGACCTCGACGACGGCCGCGAGATCTGGGAGACCGACTTCCCCTACTCCAAGTACGGAGACGCGCAGGGCCTCGCGACGGGCGGCGACGACCAGGACACCCCGAGCGTGACCCTGGCGCACGGCACGGTCGCCGTCACCTGGGGCGGCGGCACCGACGGCTACAGCATGGACACCGGCCGGCGGCTGTGGCGCACGACGTCGGCCGGTCCCTGCCAGGACATGGGCGCCGCGGGCGGCGGCGCGCTGCTCGTCCGCCAGGAGTGCTGGCACGACAACGCCCCCGCCGACTCGACGGACGCCGTGACCTACAAGGCGCGCAAGATGGACCCGAGGACGGGCAGGGTCCTGTGGACCTACTCCGCCGCGAAGGGCATCCGGGACCTCGACATCCCGTCCGCGAAACCGGCCGTCCTCGCCGTCCAGGCCGGCCAGATCGGCATCTCGGAGATGCTCTCGCTCGACGACAGGGGCAGGAACCGCGCCACGATCCGCCTCCAGAGCGGCACCTACGTGGGCGAGTGCTCCTACGACGACTACCTCGCCATCGACGACTGCCCGACCATCGCGGTCGGCGACGGCCAGGTCTTCCTGCGCAGCAAGGAGTCGGGCGACAAGGCCAACTCCAACTGGATCATCGGCTTCGACCTGGCGACCGGGAACACCACCAAGAAGTTCGACTCGGGCACCGGCTCGCTGCTGTACCCCGTGCGGATGAGCGGAGGGCGGCTCCTCGCCCTGCGTCAGACCGACGACCACATCACGCCCTCGGCGCTGGTCGCCCTGGACCCGCGGACGGGCAGGGAGACGCCGTACTTCTACTACGAACTGCCGCAGGAGGCCGAGCTGATGACGATGACGGAGTACAACGACATCCTCGTCGAGGACGGGCGCCTCTTCTTCGGCGTCAAGAAGGTCGACGGCCCCGCCAAGGGCCGGCCCAGGTGGGTGTACCTCGTCCTCGGCATCGAGAGCAACGCGGCGAAGTAGGCGAGCGACGAGGGGCTGTGCGGTGCGCGACGGGACGGGGCCCCACCCCGTCGCGCACCGGAACTACGCGTCGGCCGCCCGGCCCCCGCTGTGCGGCGCGGACTCCAGGTCGAACTCGCCGTCCCGTGCGCCGAGGACGAAGGCACGCCACTCGGCCTCGGTGTAGCGCAGCACGGTGCCGGGGTCGAGCGAGGAGCGCATGGCCACGGCGCCGTCGGGGAGGTAGGCGATCTCGACCCGCTCCTCGTCCTCCTCGGTGCCGGGCGCGCTCTGCCACGTCACGCCGGAGATGTCCAGGGCGTACAGCTCGTCCCGCTCCCGCGCCTTGCGCGCCTTGATCTGCTCTTCCGTCTCCGCCATGCGCAGCGACCCCTTCCCTGCGTGCGCGTTCCCGGCGCACGCGAACGATCTGTGCGCTCACACTAGTGGGGGCGTCCGCGCGGCCTTCCGGCTTTCTCCCGGTTTCCTCCGGCTTCGCGGACCTGGGCAAAAGGGCCCCCGACTGCCTGGTACCCTGGCTGACGGCCGTTTGTGTACGCACCCCCGGAGCCATCGCAGAGATCTGCAGGTTCTGGAGGCCGCGCCCAGCGGATCCCCGCCTCCCGAGTTACGGAAGCTCCCCCGAGACAAAGACCGGGGGCACTCGAAGGCCGTCACGAAGACCACGAGGAGTACGAGTGTCGCTCGACGCCGCTACGAAGAAGCAGATCATCACCGAGTTCGGCCAGAAGGAGGGCGACACCGGCTCCCCCGAGGTCCAGGTCGCCATGCTCTCGCGCCGGATCTCGGACCTGACCGAGCACCTCAAGACCCACAAGCACGACCACCACTCCCGCCGTGGTCTGCTGATCCTGGTCGGTCAGCGCCGTCGCCTGCTGCAGTACCTGGCCAAGAAGGACATCCAGCGCTTCCGTGCGCTGGTCGACCGCCTGGGCATCCGCCGCGGTGCGGCGGGCGCCAAGTAAGACGCCGTGAAGGGAGCGGTTCCCGCGGGTGTGGGGACCGCTCCCTTTGCCGTACGTATGGAAACGTGCGGAGTGTCACTCCCGCTTTGTAGTGTGGAAGCACAACGCAATACGTACGACACAGCGTGATGTGCCGTGCCCACAGGGGCAGGCATCACGAGAAACAACGAGGAGAAGCGCTGCCTCGCCGCCGCCGGTCCTCGGTAGTGGCCCCCGGGCGAGCCCCGGGTGCTTCGATCGAAGACCGGCCCGCACCAGAAGGAGCGCTTCTCCGCAACCGTCCCCCCGCCACACGGGCGAGGAGGGACGAAGACGAGGAGAAAACGCTAGTGGAGAACGAGACCCACTACGCCGAGGCCGTCATCGACAACGGTTCCTTCGGCACCCGCACCATCCGCTTCGAGACGGGCCGCCTGGCCAAGCAGGCCGCCGGCTCCGCCGTGGCGTACCTGGACGACGACACCATGGTGCTGTCGGCCACCACCGCCTCCAAGAACCCCAAGGACCAGCTCGACTTCTTCCCGCTGACGGTGGACGTCGAGGAGCGGATGTACGCCGCCGGCAAGATCCCCGGCAGCTTCTTCCGCCGTGAGGGCCGTCCCTCCGAGGACGCCATCCTCACCTGCCGTCTGATCGACCGCCCGCTGCGCCCGTCCTTCAAGAAGGGCCTGCGCAACGAGATCCAGGTCGTCTGCACGATCATGGCCCTCAACCCCGACCACCTGTACGACGTCGTGGCGATCAACGCCGCCTCCGCGTCCACGCAGCTGGCCGGTCTGCCCTTCTCCGGCCCGATCGGCGGCGTCCGCGTCGCGCTGATCAACGGCCAGTGGGTGGCCTTCCCGACGCACACCGAGCTCGAGGACGCCGTCTTCGACATGGTCGTCGCGGGCCGCACCCTGGAGGACGGCGACGTCGCGATCATGATGGTCGAGGCCGAGGCCACCGACAAGACCATCCAGCTGGTCAAGGGCGGCGCCGAGGCCCCCACCGAGGAGGTCGTCGCCGCCGGTCTCGAGGCCGCGAAGCCCTTCATCAAGGTGCTGTGTAAGGCGCAGTCCGACCTCGCCGCCAAGGCCGCCAAGCCGGTCGGCGAGTTCCCGATCTTCCTGGACTACCAGGACGACGTCCTCGAGGCCCTCACCGCCGCCGTCAAGCCGGAGCTCGCCTCCGCGCTGACCATCGCCGGCAAGCAGGAGCGCGAGGCCGAGCTGGACCGCGTCAAGGCGCTCGCCGCCGAGAAGCTCCTGCCGGAGTTCGAGGGCCGCGAGAAGGAGATCTCCGCCGCGTACCGCTCCCTGACCAAGCAGCTCGTCCGCGAGCGCGTGATCAAGGAGAAGAAGCGCATCGACGGTCGTGGCGTCACGGACATCCGTACGCTCGCCGCCGAGGTCGAGGCCATCCCGCGGGTGCACGGTTCCGCGGTGTTCGAGCGTGGCGAGACCCAGATCCTGGGCGTCACCACCCTCAACATGCTCCGCATGGAGCAGCAGCTGGACACCCTCTCCCCGGTGACCCGCAAGCGCTACATGCACAACTACAACTTCCCGCCGTACTCCACCGGTGAGACCGGCCGCGTCGGCTCCCCGAAGCGCCGCGAGATCGGCCACGGCGCCCTCGCCGAGCGCGCCCTCGTGCCGGTCCTGCCGACGCGCGAGGACTTCCCGTACGCGATCCGCCAGGTCTCCGAGGCGCTGAGCTCCAACGGCTCGACGTCCATGGGCTCGGTCTGCGCCTCCACCATGTCGCTGCTGAACGCCGGTGTGCCGCTGAAGGCCCCGGTCGCCGGTATCGCCATGGGCCTGATCTCCCAGGAGATCGAGGGCGAGACGCACTACGTCACCCTCACCGACATCCTCGGTGCGGAGGACGCCTTCGGCGACATGGACTTCAAGGTCGCCGGCACCAAGGAGTTCGTGACCGCCCTCCAGCTCGACACCAAGCTGGACGGCATCCCGGCCTCCGTCCTGGCCGCCGCCCTGAAGCAGGCCCGCGACGCCCGCCTCCACATCCTCGACGTGATGATGGAAGCGATCGACACGCCGGACGAGATGTCCCCGAACGCGCCGCGGATCATCACGGTCAAGATCCCGGTCGACAAGATCGGCGAGGTCATCGGCCCCAAGGGCAAGATGATCAACCAGATCCAGGAGGACACCGGCGCCGAGATCACGATCGAGGACGACGGCACCATCTACATCGGTGCCGCCGACGGCCCGGCCGCCGAGGCCGCCCGTACGACGATCAACGGCATCGCCAACCCGACCATGCCGGAGGTCGGCGAGCGCTACCTGGGCACGGTCGTGAAGACGACCACCTTCGGTGCGTTCGTGTCGCTGCTCCCGGGCAAGGACGGTCTGCTGCACATCTCGCAGATCCGCAAGCTCGCCGGCGGCAAGCGCGTGGAGAACGTCGAGGACGTCCTCGGTGTGGGCCACAAGGTCCAGGTCGAGATCGCCGAGATCGACTCCCGCGGCAAGCTCTCCCTGATCCCGGTCATCGAGGGCGAAGAAGGCGACGAGAAGAAGGACGACGGCGACAAGTGACGTCCCGTGGCTTCAAGGCGACGGCCCGCACCTCTTCGGAGGCGCGGGCCGTCGCCCGTACCCAAACCCTCATCAAGGGCGAGAACGGCATCGGCACGGTCCGCAAGACCACCCTCCCGGGCGGCCTGCGCATCGTCACCGAGACCCTGCCCTCGGTCCGCTCCGCGACCTTCGGCATCTGGGCGCACGTCGGCTCCCGTGACGAGACCCCCGCCCTGAACGGCGCCACGCACTACCTGGAGCACCTGCTCTTCAAGGGCACCGGTCGCAGGTCCGCGCTGGACATCTCCGCCGCCGTCGACGCGGTGGGCGGCGAGATGAACGCGTTCACGGCGAAGGAGTACACGTGCTACTACGCGCGCGTGCTCGACACCGACCTGCCGCTCGCCATAGACGTCGTCTGCGACATGCTGACGGGCTCGCTCATCCTCGAAGAGGACGTCAACGTCGAGCGGGGCGCGATCCTCGAAGAGATCGCCATGACCGAGGACGACCCCGGCGACTGCGTGCACGACCTGTTCGCGCACACGATGTTCGGCGACAACGCCCTCGGCCGCCCGGTCCTCGGCACCGTCGACACGGTCAACGCCCTCACCGCGGAACGCATCCGCCGCTTCTACCGGAAGCACTACGACCCGACCCACCTGGTCGTGGCCGCCGCGGGCAACATCGACCACGGCAAGGTCGTACGGCAGGTCCGTGCCGCCTTCGAGAAGGCGGGCGCCCTGGGCGACGCCGGGGCCACCCCCATCGCCCCGCGCGACGGCCGCCGCTCCATCCGCACCTCGGGCCGCGTCGAACTGCTCGGCCGCAAGACCGAACAGGCGCACGTCGTCCTCGGCATGCCCGGCCTGGCCCGCACGGACGACCGCCGCTGGGCCCTCGGCGTGCTGAACACCGCCCTCGGCGGCGGCATGTCCTCCCGCCTGTTCCAGGAGGTCCGCGAGAAGCGCGGCCTGGCCTACAGCGTGTACTCGTACACCTCCGGCTTCGCCGACTGCGGCCTGTTCGGCGTCTACGCCGGCTGCCGGCCCTCGCAGGTCCACGACGTGCTGAAGATCTGCCGCGACGAGCTCGACCACGTCGCCGAGCACGGTCTGACCGACGAGGAGATCGGCCGCGCCATCGGCCAGCTCCGGGGCTCCACGGTCCTGGGCCTTGAGGACACCGGCGCGCTGATGAACCGTATCGGCAAGAGCGAGCTGTGCTGGGGCGAGCAGATGTCCGTCGACGACATGCTGACCCGGATAGCGTCGGTCACCCCGGACGACGTCCGCGCGGTCGCCCGCGACATCCTGGGACAGCGGCCCTCCCTGTCGGTCATCGGCCCGCTCAAGGACAAGCAGGCGTCCCGTCTGCACGACGCCGTCGCCTGACATCCGTCGTCGGTAACTCCCGTAAGGAAGCAAGAGACATGAGCAAGCTGCGCGTGGCGGTCCTCGGTGCGAAGGGACGCATCGGCTCCGAGGCGGTACGGGCCGTCGAGGCGGCCGAGGACATGGAGCTGGTGGCCGCCCTCGGCCGGGGCGACCAGCTGGGGACGCTCGCGGAGACCGGCGCGCAGGTGGTCGTCGAGCTGACCACCCCCGACTCGGTGATGGCCAACCTCGAATACTGCGTGGGCCACGGCATCCACGCGGTCGTCGGTACGACGGGCTGGACCGACGAGCGCCTCACGCAGCTGCGGGACCGGCTGTCCGCCTCCCCGGAGACCGGTGTGCTGATCGCGCCCAACTTCTCCATCGGCGCCGTCCTCACCATGAAGTTCGCGCAGATCGCCGCGCCCTACTTCGAGTCCGTCGAGGTCGTCGAGCTGCACCACCCGAAGAAGGTGGACGCCCCCTCCGGCACCGCCACGCGCACGGCCCAGCTCATCGCCGAGGCCCGCAGGAAGGCCGGTTCGGCGCCCGCGCCGGACGCCACCGAGACGGCCCTGGACGGCGCGCGCGGCGCGAACGTCGACGGCGTCCCGGTGCACGCCGTCCGCCTGCGCGGGCTCCTCGCCCACCAGGAGGTCCTGCTCGGCGGCGAGGGCGAGACGCTGACGATCCGCCACGACTCCCTGCACCACAGCAGCTTCATGCCGGGCATCCTGCTCGGCGCCCGCCGCGTGGTGACGACCCCGGGCCTGACCTTCGGCCTGGAACACTTCCTGGACCTGGGCTGAGCGACCGACCGTCATGCGCGCGAAGATCTCCTACGTCATCACGGCCGCCGTCCTGGTCTTCTACTTCGTCCTGGTCGGCAGCCGCGGCGTCCTGCTCATCCAGACCGGCACGCTGCTGACCGTCACCTTCGGCGTGGCGGTGCTGATCCTGCCGGTGATCGGCCTGTGGTTCCTGTGGAAGAACACCCAGTTCGTCCGCAAGGCCAACGCCCTCGCCGCCGAACTCGACGCCGAGGGTGGCCTGCCCGTCGACGAGCTCGAGCGCACACCCTCCGGCCGTATCGACCGTGACTCGGCCGACCAGGTGTTCGCCAAGCGCAAGGCCGAGACGGAGTCGGCCCCCGACGACTGGCGCAGCTGGTTCCGGCTCGCGGTCGCCTACCACGACGCCCGCGACACCCCGCGGGCCCGCAAGGCGATGCAGCGGGCCATCGCGCTGCACGACGGCAAGCCGGCCGGAGCCTGACCCCTCGTAGGGCTTCTCGTACGTCGAAGGGGCCGGTCCGCGCTGTCGCGGACCGGCCCCTTCGACGTGACCGTCGTGCGCGCCGGGTCAGTGCCGCCCGTTCTCCGCCGCCCACGCCTCGATCATGTCCGCCGCCCGGTCGAACGACCCGTGCCGCGCCAGGAAGTCGGCGTTGTGCGTGGTCATCAGCATCAAGGTGTCCTGCTCGGTACGGCCCTTGCGGACGAGGATCAGCGCCTGACCCTGCACCGTGCGCGGCAGTCCGAGCCAGCGCACCGGCTGCTGCACCGTCCGCACGGCGCCGACCCGGTCCCAGGGCGTCGTACGGGTGCCGAAGAAGCTCACATGGCGCAGCCCGCGCGTACTCACCCACGCGCCCACACGAAGCAGCCGCAGCGCACCCACGATGACGGCCAGCGCGATGCCGAAGACCACGGCGGCCTCGGCGGCGGACGCGGTGAACGCGATGATGACCGCGGCGAACAGCACGAACGAGGCGAGCAGGAGCCACAGCGCGGCGGCGCCCACGCGCCACGGGCCGGGCCGGTAGGGCCGCTGCCAGCGGTCGCGGTCGTGGTGCGGCAGCGCGAGATCGTCGGCTGTGTCGAAAGCTCGGTCGGCCGTCAGGAAGGGCAGGGGCACGGCTGGTCCTCACTCGTTCCATACGTAGGCAGTGCCCGGTGAGGTTATCCGGCTGTGTCCCAGCTCACCAGCCTTGGGGGGCCGATGGAGTCAGCGCCCTTGGGAGGCCTGTGACTGCTGGGCCGGTGCGTGGGTGTCGGTGGACAGCGCCGGCATACCGAGGACCAGCGCGCCCACGAGCCCGGCGAGGATGGTCAGCCCCAGCAGCGAGCGCGCGGCCATCTGACCGAAGGACGCCCGCTCACGGGGCGGTGGAGCGACATTGCCGCGGAACCTGTCGGCCTCGGCGACGAAGGCGAACGGGACGGGCTCACGACGACGGAACATGGACGCTACGTCTCCCTTCGGGGATCGAACGAACGACTGTCATTTACACAGACGGTCGAGAGCCCCAAAAGGTGCCGCATTTCCGACAAGTCACAGAGTTGAGGTACTGCCTCGGTGGTGGAGGGCTCCCCGTAAAGTGGGCGCGAACCCAAGACGTGATGGAAGGACCCTCGTGACCTCCGGCGACGCCCCCAAGCCGTTCATGCGCAGTGATGTCACCGTCGAGCTGGTGAAATCCAGCGCATCGGACGCCGACGTCCTCTTCGCTGCCCGCGTTTCGACCCTTGGCGAGCAGTCCCTCGAGGAGCTCAAGAAGGACCCCGAGCGCTCCAAGGGGCTGATCAACTATCTGATGCGCGACCGGCACGGCAGCCCGTTCGAGCACAACTCGATGACCTTCTTCATCAGCGCCCCGATCTTCGTCTTCCGCGAGTTCATGCGGCACCGCGTGGGCTGGTCGTACAACGAGGAGTCGGGCCGCTACCGGGAGCTCGAGCCGGTCTTCTACGTCCCCGGCGAGTCGCGCAAGCTCGTGCAGGAAGGCCGCCCGGGCAAGTACGTCTTCGTCGAGGGCACGCCGGCACAACAGGCCTCGGTCTCAAGCGTGCTGGCGGAGACCTACGAGCAGGCGTACACGGCCTACCAGAAGCTCCTCGCGGAGGGCGTCGCCCGCGAGGTCGCCCGCGCGGTCCTGCCGGTGGGCCTGTTCTCCTCGATGTACGCCACGTGCAACGCCCGCTCGCTGATGCACTTCCTCGGCCTGCGCACCCAGCACGAGCTGGCGAAGGTCCCCTCCTTCCCGCAGCGCGAGATCGAGATGGTCGGCGAGAAGATGGAGGCCGAGTGGGCCAGGCTCATGCCCCTCACGTACGCCGCCTTCAACGCGAACGGCCGTGTGGCGCCGTAGCAAATCCCATCCCCCCGACAGGGCACAGACGTACGGGTCAGTCTGGCGAAGTGTCCGTATTGCGGCATTTGGAGAAGTTCATCTAGCCTGATCAAACGGACCCGGTACTGCTTGAACCCCCGAGCAGGCAGTACCGGGCTCCGCATTTGTCCTGACTTATCCCGTACCCCTAGGGCAGACCGCACACGGAGCAGCGAGTAGCGTGTTACCCATGGCTCCGACCTCGACTCCGCAGACCCCCTTCGGGAGGGTCCTCACCGCCATGGTCACGCCCTTCACGGCGGACGGCGCACTCGACCTCGACGGCGCACAGCGGCTCGCCACCCACCTGGTGGACGCAGGCAACGACGGCCTGATCATCAACGGCACCACCGGTGAGTCCCCGACCACCAGCGACGCGGAGAAAACGGATCTCGTACGGGCGGTCCTCGAGGCGGTCGGCGACCGGGCCCACGTGGTCGCCGGCGTCGGCACCAACGACACCCACCACAGCGTCGAGCTGGCCCGGGCCGCCGAGAGGGTCGGCGCGCACGGCCTCCTCGTCGTCACGCCGTACTACAACAAGCCCCCGCAGGAGGGCCTGTACCGGCACTTCACGGCCGTCGCCGACGCCGCCGAGCTGCCGGTCATGCTCTACGACATCCCCGGCCGCAGCGGCGTCCCGATCAACACCGAGACGCTCGTCCGGCTCGCCGAGCACCCGCGCATCGTCGCCAACAAGGACGCCAAGGGCGACCTCGGCCGCTCCAGCTGGGCCATCGCACGCTCCGCCCTCGCCTGGTACTCCGGCGACGACATGCTGAACCTGCCGCTGCTCTCCGTGGGCGCCGTCGGCTTCGTCTCGGTCGTCGGACACGTCGTCACGCCCGACCTGCGCGCCCTGGTCGACGCGTTCGTCTCGGGCGACGTACAGAAGGCCACCGAGATCCACCAGAAGCTGCTCCCGGTCTACACGGGCATGTTCCGCACCCAGGGCGTCATGACGACCAAGGCCGCCCTCGCCCTCCAGGGCCTGCCCGCGGGACCCCTGCGCGCACCCATGGTCGAGTGCACGCTCGAGGAGATTGCACAGCTCAAGATCGATCTTGCCGCCGGCGGGGTACAGCTCTGACAACAGACTTGGCACCACAGGCTTCACAACTGAATAGGCGGGCCACCGGTGCCTGCACCCCACAACGACAACTGCTCATGCACGAACGTCACGCGCGCCACGTGCCCACCGGTACGTGGCGCGCGTGGTGAGGAGAGTCTTTTGAGTCATCCGCATCCTGAACTCGGCTCGCCGCCGCCGCTCCCCGAAGGCGGCCTGCGGGTCACCCCGCTCGGCGGACTCGGCGAGATCGGCCGAAACATGACGGTCTTCGAATACGGCGGCCGTCTTCTGATCGTCGACTGCGGCGTTCTGTTCCCCGAGGAGGAGCAGCCCGGAATCGACCTGATCCTCCCGGACTTCTCGTCGATCCGGGACCGTCTCGACGACATCGACGGCATCGTCCTCACGCACGGCCACGAGGACCACATCGGCGGTGTCCCCTTCCTGCTCCGCGAGAAGCCCGACATCCCGCTGATCGGCTCCAAGCTGACCCTCGCCCTCATCGAGGCGAAGCTCCAGGAGCACCGCATCCGCCCCTACACCCTGGAGGTGGCCGAGGGACACCGCGAGCGCGTCGGCCCCTTCGACTGCGAGTTCATCGCGGTCAACCACTCGATCCCGGACGCCCTCGCCGTGGCCATCCGCACACCGGCCGGCATGGCGGTGCACACCGGCGACTTCAAGATGGACCAGCTCCCGCTGGACCACCGCCTCACGGATCTGCACGCGTTCGCGCGACTGAGCGAGGAGGGCATCGACCTGCTCCTCGCCGACTCGACCAACGCCGAGGTCCCGGGCTTCGTCCCGCCCGAGCGCGAGATCTCCAACGTCCTGCGTCAGGTCTTCGCGAACGCCCGCAAGCGGATCATCGTGGCGAGCTTCGCCAGCCACGTCCACCGCATCCAGCAGATCCTGGACGCGGCCCACGAGTACGGCCGGCGGGTCGCCTTCGTCGGCCGCTCGATGGTCCGCAACATGGGCATCGCCCGGGACCTGGGCTATCTGAAGGTCCCGCCGGGCCTCGTGGTCGACGTCAAGACGCTCGACGACCTCCCCGACCACGAGGTGGTCCTGGTCTGCACGGGTTCCCAGGGCGAACCGATGGCGGCCCTGTCCCGGATGGCCAACCGCGATCACCAGATCCGGATCGTCGACGGCGACACGGTCATCCTGGCCTCGTCGCTCATCCCGGGCAACGAGAACGCGGTCTACCGCGTGATCAACGGCCTGACCCGCTGGGGTGCCAACGTCATCCACAAGGGCAACGCCAAGGTCCACGTCTCGGGCCACGCCTCGGCGGGCGAGCTCCTGTACTTCTACAACATCTGCCGGCCGAAGAACCTGATGCCGGTGCACGGCGAATGGCGCCATCTGCGGGCCAACGCCGAACTGGGAGCCCTCACCGGCGTCCCGCACGACCGCATCGTCATCGCCGAGGACGGCGTGGTCGTCGACCTCGTCGAGGGCAAGGCGAAGATCTCGGGCAAGGTCCAGGCGGGCTACGTCTACGTCGACGGACTCTCGGTCGGTGACGTCGGCGAGCCGGCCCTGAAGGACCGCAAGATCCTCGGCGACGAGGGCATCATCTCGGTCTTCGTGGTCATGGACTCGTCCACGGGCAAGATCACGGGCGGCCCGCACGTCCAGGCCCGCGGCTCGGGAATCGAGGACTCGGCCTTCACCGCCGTGATCCCGAAGGTCACCGAGGTCCTCGAACGCTCCGCGCAGGACGGCGTGGTGGAGCCCCATCAGCTGCAGCAACTCATCCGCCGCACGCTGGGCAAGTGGGTCTCCGACACGTATCGCCGCAGGCCGATGATCCTGCCGGTGGTCGTGGAGGTCTGACCGACACTCGACGCCACGGACGCGTCAACTGGCAGCGGGGCGCCTCGATTTGCATCGGGGCGCCCCGCTCCAGTACGTTTACGGCTCCGCCCGATCGGGAACCCGGACGCTTCGTGCGCCGGAACCAGTCCCCGAGCGGGGCGGGAAATCCGACTCAGAATCTCTGATAAAGTCGGATCCGCCGGAAAGGGAAACGCGAAAGCGGGAACCTGGAAAGCGCCGAGGAAATCGGATACGGAAACGGTCTGATAGAGTCGGGAAAGCAAGACCGAAGGGAAGCGCCCGGAGGAAAGCCCGAGAGGGTGAGTACGAAGGAAGCGTCCGTTCCTTGAGAACTCAACAGCGTGCCAAAAGTCA
>NZ_JBITHF010000019.1:0-170166 GCF_044457745.1 Streptomyces sp. NPDC050534 | reverse complement strand
CAACGCGCACAAGTCCGGCACCATCAAGGGCCTGTCCGCCGAGATCGGCGCCTCCCTCACCTCCGGCGCCGCCATCTGCGAGATCAAGGACTGACCACGAGTCACTTCAGAACCAGGCCCGAAAAGGAAAGGGCGGGAGCCGTCCGGAGAATCCGATCGATGAATTGGGTATATGTGGGAATCGATGCGGGAATTCCTCGGCATCTGTGAGGACGGAGAGCGGGAAGATGACTCGGATTGCGGTCCGCAAGAAAGTTGAACCGGTCACGGAGGCGGCGCGGGAGAGCCTCGGCCGGGTCGACCACGTCGACGCGTCCGCGGTCGACGTCCCGGCCGGCGTCACGGCCGTCGACTTCGCCCGCGGCATGCTGGGGGCGCCGCCGCGCTGGGTGTCCGGCCTGCTCGCCGTGCGGGACGCGGCCGTGGCGCCGTTCGGGCTCAAGCAGCGTGACAGGGGGCGCCGTACGGACATCGTCCCGGGGGCCAGGATCGGTCCTTTCCTGCTGCTCAGCGTGGCGGACGACGAGGTTCTCGCCGGGGACGACGACAAGCATCTGAGCTTCCGCTGCTCCTTCGCCGTACGGCAGGGGCCGCACGGTCCGGAGGCCGTGTGCACGACGGCCGTGCGCTTTCACCGGACGGCCGGACGCCGGTACTTCCGTGCCATCGAACCCTTTCACTACGCGATCATCTCCGGGATTCTCCGCCGAGGGGCGAAACGTTCAAATTTCACCCATCTGTAGTGCGTTGACGACCCCCGTTCCGCTTGGATAGGCTGCTTCGGAAATTTCTGGACGATAACGGGGGAAACGTGTCCAGTGATCATTCCGTGCATTTTCCGGAAATGACGGAACCGGAAATAACGGGGGGCGCCGAGCGCGCTCTCCTGGAAATACGCGATCTCATCGAAACGGTGGTGGCCCGCGGGGAATGGCCCGCCGCCGACAGCAAGTCGCTCCTGGTCACCGCCGAGAGCGCGCGAGCGGCCCTGGAGGCTCTGCAACGCCAGCTGAGCGAGGCCAGGCGGCGGGTGGACGTGCTGGTCCCGTCGGACCGGTCGGCGGCCCGGCTGCGTATCCACGTGCTGTCCAAGCTGGCCAGTGACGTACCCGAGGGCGTCACCATCCGGGTCCTGGACTGCTGGGCCACGGCGGATCGTTACCGCCTCTCCGAACTGCAGAAACGCCGCAGGGGCATCGGCATCCGGCTCACCGACGCCGCCCTGAGCGGCGCGATCATCGTCGACGGCGAGACCGTCCTGACCCGGTCCGACGGGCTGCACGGAAGCGGCCCCCGGCACACCGCGCTGATGCGCGCACCCGCTGTCGTGGAGGCACTCAACGCGCTCTACGCCGACGTGTGGAACCGCGCCGTGCCGCTGTCCGACGAGCACCTCCTGGACGGCGTGATGCAGGAGATCCTGGACTGCCTCCGCAAGGGGTACACCGACGACACCGCCGCCCGGGCGCTGTCCATGTCCGTGCGCACCTATCGCCGGCACGTGGCCGGGATCATGCGCATCCTCGGCGCCAGTTCCCGCTTCCAGGCAGGCGTCCACGCCACGGAGATGGGTCTGCTCAGAGGAGATCTCGGCGGCGAACGCAGCCTGGCGCCGCCCGCCTGAGAGCCCGTGCCCGGGCGGCAGCAAACTGCCAGTACTGCGGGGCACTGCCCGCAACCGCCCGGGCGCACACGTCATCTTGCGGCCACGGCGTTGCTCTTGATTCGGCCGCCCGCATAGCGTGAAACACGCGTGAGCGTCCCGGGGACGGGATCACCGACGGAGCAGTGACCGACCAGTTTCGGCCGCGACGGGGCGGCCGGGACCCTGACCGGACTCCGGCACCGGCCCGTCCTTCCCCAGGCTCTGCCCGGGTGTGCCGCTCACGCCTTTCACGGTCATGCCGCGCTGTCTCCGACACCGAAGTTGTGGGCGGCGGCGTGGCCAGATCGACGGGGGATATGTCATGACACACCAGCATCTCAACCATGCCCTACGACCACTCGACCGCCCCACCGACCTCCGCGTCCCGCGCACTCTCACGCGGGGCCGCGGACGGCCGCCGTACGGATTCCGTACGGCGGTCATCGACAGCGGCGACGGCCGGCAGCCGAGGCTCGTGCCCGACGAGCGGACCGCTCCCGTCGTGCAGCGCATCTTCCAGGAGTTCCTGAAGGGCGGCAGCCTGCAGAGCATCGCCGAGGACCTGAACGCGGACCGCATCCCCGGCCCGGCCTCCGCCTGGAGCAAGAGCACGGTGCGGGCCATCCTGACCAACCCGCGCTACGCGGGCGACGCCCGCGTGCCCGGCGGCGGGCGCCAACTCGTGGACCCCGAGGTGTTCGACCAGGTCCACGAGGTGTTCGCCAGGCGCCGGACCCGCACCCCTGAGTGCGAGGGCCGGCAGGCCCGGACGTACGCGCTGCGCGGCCTGCTGCGCTGCGCCCGCTGCAACCGGTTGATGCAGGGCACCTGGAACAACGGCGAGCCCTACTACCGCTGCCGCGCCACCACCACCGAGGAACGCCCGGACGACCACCCGCGCAACGTCTATCTGCGCGAACGGTCCGTCATGGGCCCCCTCACCGCCTGGGTGCGCGGGCTGTTCGTGCCGCAGGGCCTGCGGCGGCTCGCCACCACCGCCCCGCACGGCCACGCCGCCGCGGTGGCCGCCCGGCACCAACTGCGCGCCCAGGGCGTGGAGATGGGCGGCAACCTCACCCCGTCCGCGTTCCGTGCGCTCGGGGTCCGGCTGAGCTACTCCGACACCGACCGGCTGGTCACGGCCAAGGCGGTGCTCGGCACGGCCGGCGTCGTGGTCCACGGCCGTATCGAACTGTAGGCACCCAGCAGCCCACACCTGACAGAGGCCGCACCTGACAGTGCCCGCACCTGACAGAGCCCGCACATGACAGAAGGTCAGAAGGGAATCGAGTGCGCTCGATCGTGCTGATGCCGGACGCCTCCGTGGTGCACACGGACGCCACCGGCATCGAGATGAGTTTCGCCGTGCGCCCCACGGCACCGGTCTTCGACGGCCACTATCCCCACTTCCCGCTGCTGCCGGGGGTGTTCACCCTGGACGCCGTGCACCAGGCGGTGCTGCGGCACGCGGACGACGACCTCCAGCTGACGGACATCCGCTCCGTCCGCTTCCAGTCCCCCGTCCTCCCGGGCGACACGCTGACGGTCGAGGCCGCCGTCAAGGAGGTGGACGGGGTCCGCGACGTCCGCGCGACCTGCCGTACCGAACGGGGCAGGAGCGCGACCCTGCGGCTGCGCTACACGGCCGCGGGACCCCGGGAGATCACCGCCGCCGCACCTTGGCACGATGCGCCGGCCCCGGAGGTGGACCACGGCCCGGCCGCTCTCAAGAAGCTGATCCCGCACCGCTACCCGGCCCTTCTGGTGGACCGCGTCCACGCGGTCGAGCCCGGCCGGAGCATCGTCACCACCAAGGCGGTGACCTGCAACGAGCCCTGGTACCAGGACGTCCCGGACAGCGCCGGTGACGCCGGCTACGCGTATCCGACCGCGCTGCTCATCGAGTCCTGGTGCCAGAGCGCGGCGCTGCTCGCCGCCTGGGACCGCCCGCAGGACGAACTCGCCGGACAGGTCGCACTGTTCGGCGGCATGTCAGGCATCGGGCTCGGCCCCGAGGTGCGGCCCGGCGACCTCCTGCGCCACGAGGTGCGGATCAGCCGTGCGCTGGAAGGGACTTGGATCTTCGAGGGGAGGACCACCGTGGACGGCACCGCCGTGCTCGCCGTGGACAGCGTCATGACGGCGCTGCGCCCGAGCGCGGCGCTGACGGAGCTCACGGCCGCCGCACAGGGCTGACTCCCCGGGATTCACAGCTCGTTCCCAGTCCCGCCCTACGTTCCTGACGGCCTGTGTCCCTACGGTCGCGGCCATGACGGGCAACCGCGGGGGCACGGCGTCGAGCCGCCGTGAGGACGAGAAGCTGGCGCAGGCGGCCGTGGCCGCGCTGACCGGGCAGCTCGCCCTGGCCCCCAAGCCG
The DNA here is from genome assembly GCF_044457745.1 of Streptomyces sp. NPDC050534. NCBI lineage: Bacteria > Bacillati > Actinomycetota > Actinomycetes > Kitasatosporales > Streptomycetaceae > Streptomyces > Streptomyces sp. NPDC050534. Next base: position 166,144 of record NZ_JBITHF010000019.1, on the reverse strand, counting down.
GCGCTGCCCGACCCGCGCGACCTCGGCGCCCGTGCTCTGTGGCCGGACCACGGTTCCCTGCTGTGGTCGGCCAAGGCGCTGGCGCCGGGCCTCGCGGCGATGGCGGCCGCCGGCCGCCGCACCGGCGCGCCCAGTTCGGTGCTCCGTGCGGAACTGGGCGCGATCGGCCGGTCCACCGAGCACTCGGCGGGCCTCGCCGGCGGCGGTCACCGCGGCGCCCTGTGGGCGCTCGGCCTGCTCGTCGCGGCGGCCGCGTTCGACCCCCGGGCCGGGGGACGCGACGTGGCCGCCGCCGCCAAGAAGATCGCCGCCTTCACGGACAAGGGCGCCCCACGCAGACCCTCGCGCGGCTCGTCGGTCTCGGCGAAGTACGGCGCGGCGGGTGCGCGGGGCGAGGCCCGCGCCGGCTTCCCGCACATACGGCGGGCGCTGGACGCCCTCGACCGGTCCCGCTCGACGGGCGCCACGGAAACACAGGCTCGGCTGGACGCCCTGCTCACCGTGATGTCCACCCTCCAGGACACGGAACTGCTCCACACCGCGGGCCCGTCGGGGCTGCGGCATGTGCAGGCTGGGGCGCGGGGCGTCCTGGACACCGGCGGCACGGCGACGGAGGCGGGCGCCGAGGCCCTGCGGGCCCTGGACGCCGACCTGCACGCGCGCGCGTGGAGCCCGCGGGGCAGCGCGGGCCTGCTCGCGGGCGCCCTCTTCCTCGACTCGCTGCCGGTGAACACACCGGTCCGGCCGGTCTGACCGAGGGCACAGCGGCGGAGGAACGGGGTCACTCCCCCGCGAGCACCTTCCGCAACGCCTCGAGTGCCTCCGGGTAGACCCGCTCCCGGGGTGTCCCGTATCCGACGACGAGCCCCTGCGGCCGGTCCGGACCGGGCGTGTGCCAGTGGTCGCCCAGGTGCCCGACCGCGAGCCCCTCCGCCTCCGCCCGCTTCAGCGCCTCCTCCTCGTCGGCGACCTCCACGAGTGCGTGCAGCCCGGCGGCGATCCCGCGCACCTCGCTCCGGCCGCCGAGCCGGTCGAGGAGCTGGTCGCGGCGTCTGCGGTAGCGCAGCCGGCAGGCGCGCACATGGCGGTCGTAGGCGTGGCTGTCGATGAGTTCGGCGAGCGCCAGCTGCCCGATGGACTCGGTGTGGTGGTCGCTGTGCAGCTTGGCGTCGGCGACCGCGTCGACCAGGTGCGGCGGCAGCACCATCCAGCCGAGCCGCAGCGCGGGCCCGAGCGTCTTCGAGGCCGTCCCCAGATAGACGACCTGCCCCGGCGCCATCCCCTGGAGCGCGCCGACGGGCTGCCGGTCGTAGCGGAACTCCCCGTCGTAGTCGTCCTCGACGATCAGCCCGCCCCGCGCGCGTGCCCAGTCCGTGACCGCCCGCCGCCGCTCGGGGTGCAGCGTCACACCGGTCGGGTACTGATGGGCCGGCGTCACGACCACGGCCCCGGCGTCCCCCAGCTCCTGCGCGCACACGCCCCGTTCGTCGACCGGCACGGGCACCACGATCCCGCCGTTGCGCCGCACCACCTCCCGGTGGAACGGCAGCCCCGGGTCCTCCATGGCGATCGTGCCCCCGTCGAGCACCCGCGTGAGCAGCGCGAGCCCCTGTACGTACCCCGAGGTGATCACGATCCGCTCGGGCGGCGCGATGACCCCCCGGGCGCGGCCCAGATACCCCGACAGCGCGGTGCGCAGCTCGATCCGGCCGCGCGGATCCCCGTAGTCGTACGCCAGCAGCGGCGCCGTCGCTATCGCCCGGCGCAGCGCCCGCAGCCAGGCCGCCGCCGGGAACGCCCCGACGTCCGGGCTGCCGGGCCGCAGATCGAAACGCGGCGTACGCGCGCGTGCCGCCGCCTCCGGCGCAGCCGCGTCGAGCGAGGGCAGCGAGGCGACCTGCGTCCCCGACCCCTGCCGCGCGGTCAGATACCCCTCGGCGACGAGCTGGTCGTAGGCCGCCTTTGCGGTACCCCGGGAGATACCCAGTTCCTCGGCCAGCCGCCGGGTCGCCGGCAACCGGGTCCCGGGCGCCAGCCGCCCGTCCCGCACGGCGTCCCGTAGGGCTCGCTCGAGCCCGACCCGCCGTCCTTCGCCGTCATCGGTCTCGACGTGCAGATCGACACCGACACCGGCCAGGAAGCCGTCCACCTATCAACCCCCGTGAGCAAGAGCGCCCTTCTTTCAGGGGCGCGAGGCACTGTAAATGTGTGGCTGCGCCGCGCGGGCGCGACCAGCCCACGACTACCCGCAGACCGCATACCAATGGCCGGGCACGACCTTCGTACCCGGCCATCCATCCAACCGTCAGCCCGTGAGTGAGGCCATCCAGGACTCGACCTCGTCGGAGCGGCGCGGCAGCCCCGCCGACAGATTCCGGTTCCCGGACTCCGTCACCAGGATGTCGTCCTCGATCCGCACCCCGATCCCCCGGTACTCCTCGGGCACCGTCAGATCGTCGGCCTGGAAGTACAGCCCCGGCTCGACGGTGAGGCACATTCCCGGCTCCAGCGTGCCGTCGACGTACGACTCCACCCGCGCGGCGGCGCAGTCGTGCACGTCGAGGCCGAGCATGTGCCCGGTGCCGTGCAGCGTCCACCGCCGCTGGAGCCCGAGCTCCAGCACCCGCTCCACGGGGCCCTCGACGAGCCCCCACTCGACGAGCCGCTCGGTGAGCACCCGCTGCGCGGCGTCGTGGAAGTCGCGGTACTTGGCGCCCGGCTTGACGGCCGCGATCCCGGCCTCCTGGGCGTCGTACACGGCGTCGTAGATCTTCTTCTGGATCTCGCTGAAGCGGCCGTTGACCGGCAGCGTGCGCGTGACGTCCGCGGTGTAGTACGTGTGCGTCTCGACACCGGCGTCCAGGAGCAGCAGCTCACCGGAGCGCACCGCCCCGTCGTTGCGCACCCAGTGCAGCGTGCACGCGTGCGGCCCGGCGGCGGCGATGGTGCCGTAGCCGACGTCGTTGCCCTCCACGCGCGCGCGGAGGAAGAACGTGCCCTCGATGTAGCGCTCCGAGGTCGCCTCGGCCTTGTCGAGGACCTTCACGACGTCCTCGAAGCCGCGCACGGTCGAGTCGACCGCCTTCTGCAGCTCACCGATCTCGAACTCGTCCTTCACCAGCCGCGCCTCGGACAGGAAGACGCGCAGCTCGTCGTCCCGCTCGGCGGTGACCTTGTCGGTCAGGGCCGCCTCGATCCCGGCGTCGTACCCGCGCACCACGCGCACCGGACCGGTGGCCTCGCGCAGGGACTCGGCCAGCTCGCGCACGTCGGAGGCGGGGATGCCGTACAGCTTCCCGGCCTCGGTGAGGGAGTGCCGGCGCCCGACCCACAGCTCGCCCTGGCCGGACAGCCAGAACTCGCCGTTCTCGCGGTCGGAGCGCGGCAGGAGGTAGATCGTCGCCTCGTGGCCGTCGGCCGTGGGCTCCAGCACGAGGACGCCGTCCTCGGTCTGGTTGCCGGTGAGGTATGCGTACTCCACCGACGCACGGAACGCGTACTCCGTGTCGTTCGAGCGCGTCTTGAGGTTGCCCGCCGGGATCACCAGACGCTCGCCCGGGAAGCGCGCGGAGAGCGCGGCGCGGCGCTCGGCGGTCTCGGCGGCCTGGGCGATCGGCTCCAGGTCGCGCAGCTCCGTGTCGGCCCAGCCGGACTTCATGCTCTCGGCAAGCTCGTCGGAAACGCCCGGGTACAGGCCGTTCTTACGCTGCTTGATCGGCTCTTCGCTCTCTTCCGGGCCCGCTGCGGTAGCAGCAATGGACTCAGCCGGTGTGAGCTCGTCGGCCACGGTCATCCTCCTCGATACGGCACTGGACCCCCTCCATCGTACGGTCGTACGGAAGGGGGCCCAGGGGCGGAAGTCCTGTTCGGGCGGCTACTCGAAGCGCGCCGCCAGCAGCACGACGTCCTCCTCGTCCTCTGTCTCGTCCAGCCCGTCGGGCAGGACCGTCCGCAGCACGTGGTCGGCGATCGCGTCCGGGTCGCCGCGCAGCGCCCTGGGCACCCCGGCCGCCGCGGCGTGCAGCCGGGCGAAGGCGCGGTCGGTGGGGTCGCCGGTGCGGTGCAGCAGCCCGTCGGTGTAGAGCAGCACCGTCTCGCCGCGCTCCGCCTCGAGCTCCACGCTCGGCGCCTCCCAGCAGGCGAGCATGCCGAGCGGCGCGGACACCGAGGTCTCCACGAACTCCGTGCGCCGCTCGCCGACCAGCAGCGGCGGGCAGTGCCCGGCACCGGCCAGCGTGATCTTGCGCAGCGCGGGCTCGCAGTAGGCGAACAGGGCGGTGGCGGACCGCGCGGGCTCGGTCAGCCGCAGCAGCAGCTCGAGATCGGACAGCACGGCGACCGGGTCCTCGCCCTCCATCACGGCGTACGCGCGCAGGGATGCTCTCAGCCGGCCCATCGCGGCCACCGCGCTCGGCCCGGAGCCCGTCACGGAGCCCACCGCGAGACCCAGGGCGGCGTCCGGCAGCGGCAGCGCGTCGAACCAGTCGCCGCCGCCGCGCGGACCGGTGCGGTGCCGGGCGGCGAGCTGGACGCCCGCCACGCGGGGGAGCCGGGACGGCAGCAGCTCCTCCGACATCGTCGCCATGCACGCGCGCGTGCGCTCCACCTCCACCAGCCGGGCCAGGTGCTCGCCGGCGTAGCGGGCGTAGAGCCCGACGAGGTGGCGCTGGCGCTCGTTCGGCTCGGCGGGCTCGTCGTACAGCCAGACCGCCGCGCCCAGCCGGCCCGTGTGATCGCCGGCCAGGGGGAGGGCGTAGCACGCGGCGTAGCCGAGGCGGGCGGCCACTTCGCGGTGCCGCGGGTCGAGTCCGTCCTCGGCGAAGAGGTCCGGCTCGGCGATCTCGCCGTCCGAGCCCGGCAGTCCGTCGAGGATGCGGCCGTAGGACATGGCGCTGCGCGGCACCGTCTCGATGTGCCCGAGATCGGCGCGGGCGAGGCCGAGGCCGATCGTCGTGTCCGGGCCGAGTCCATCGCCGGGTTCCAGGACGACGAGACCGCGCCGGGCGCCCACGAGGGCGGCTCCGGCGCGCAGCACCTCCGTGAGGGCGTCGGCCAGTGTGTCCGTGCGGGCCAGGCGTTCGGTGAGTTCGTGCAGTGTCGTGAGGTCCGAGACCCAGCCGGCGAGACGGTCGGTGAGCAACGCGCCTGGTGGATGCGGCGGAGAGACCGGAGAACCACCGGAAGCTGCGGGCGCGGGCGCGACAGTGTGTGCGGGCGAGGGAACCGTTGAATCGATTCCAGCCACTTTCGGAAGGTGAGGGGCGTTCATGGCGTCCGGCTTTCCGACCGGTGCGTACTGCTCAAAAGCATCGCAAACCCCCATGTCATTCTGCGTCGCCAGCAGTGTCTCCACATGTACACGCACTCGTGAGGGGATGTCCAGCATTGTCCTGCCGGGATTCCTGGTGTCCAGGGGTAACCAGTGGTCCCTTCGCCCAAAAGCAAATTTGGCTTAAAACTGACTCGGGTTACGGCCTATTGCGGTCGACTGGGTTTGCTCCACAGAGCGTCACAGCGGTCGTGATGGGTACGTACTCGGTGAAGGCCAGGGGTGGTTGCCGCCACTCGGAACCTGGTGTCCGCCCCGGGCGTCTTAGCGACCGTGCCCCATCCTCCCGTGGCAGAGGCGAAGAGAAATACACGGGACGGCAAAACGCCAGACTTCGCCACCCCCGCGCCACGCCCATGCTTTTGATGGATGCAGCATGGACGAGGCAGCCACGGATGCAGTCAACGTTCGACCCATAGGGGTTCCCCGTGCCCACGGCCGGGGTGTGATGCGCCAACAGGTACGCACAGTGAAGTGATCGACACATGGTGTGATGTGGCCCACGGTGTTGCCAGCGGTGCAACGGAAAGGAACGAGCGCTCATGCGCGAGATCCTCGGAAGGCGACGCAGGCTCCTGTCCCAGCGCAACGACGGAAGGCCTGAGTTGATCGGCGCGGCACTGACCTTCGCGACCCAATGGCAGTGGCCCGTGCTCCCGGGCGCGACGGCCGACCCTCAGGGGCGTTCCCGCTGCGGCTGCCCCGACGCGGACTGCACGGTGCCCGGTGCGCACCCCTTCGACCCCGGCCTCCTGGCGGCCACCACGGACGCCCGGATGGTGCGCTGGTGGTGGACCAACCGGCCGGCCGCGCCGATCGTGCTGGCCACCGGAGGCGTCGCGCCCTGTGCCGTGAGCCTGCCGGCCCTCGCCGCCGCGCACACGCTCACCGCGCTCGACCGCCTGGGCATGCGCCTCGGCCCGGTCGTCGCCTCGCCGAGCCGCTGGGCGATCCTCGTGCGGCCGTACTCCATGGAGCAGCTCGGCGAACTGCTCTACGCCAAGGACTTCGTCCCCGGCTCCCTGCGCTTCCACGGCGAGGGCGGTTACCTCGCCCTGCCCCCGTCCGAGACCGGCGAGGGCGAGATCCGCTGGGAGCGCGCACCATTGCCCGGTTCGGCCTCCCCGTGGGTCCCCGACGTCGAGGCCGTGGTGGATGCCGCCGTCGAGGCCCTCACTCGTACGGGTGTGAGCGCGCCCGAGTTGTAAGGGTGTCGGGCGCGCACGGGTCCGCGCGCCCTCGTGTGATGGCTATCTTCCGCATCATGCTGCGACATTCTGGGGGACACAGCGCCCCACGGCCGCCCCGCGGCGGGCCAGACCCCCGAAAGGTTCGTCTCCTCGCCCTGGTGGGCGTCGTGGCATGCGCGGTCGCCCTGCCGCTGGCCGTGGCGTTCGCGGGACCGTCGGGCGACGAGGACCGCACGGTCGTACGCGCTCCGGCGCGCGAAACCGTACGGTCCTCCCCGCGCGACGAGGACGCCAAGGCGCGCTCCGCCGCCCCCTCGGGTTCCCCCCTGCTGCTCGGTCTCGGCCTGGCCACCGCTGTCCGCTGCGGTCCCGAACTCACCTCGCCCGACGGCATCGAGGCGCAGACCTGTGTGCTCACGCAGGGCGACGACACCTGGGCGCGCACCTACTACCGCAATGTGACGGGCGGGGCGCTGGACTCCGTGCTCAGTCTCATGGGGCCGGAGGGCCGCACGGTGCAGATGAAGTGCGCCGTGGGCGCCGACCACGAGCCGGGAATGTGCGAGACGCCCCGGGAGCACAGCCGGGGCGAGCCCTCCGCCTACACGGCCGTCGCGGAATTCGCGGGGCAGGCGGCGAACGGTCCGCTGCTGCTCCGTTCCGGTAGCAACTCCTCTGCGGCCACCGGCAGTTGACGTCCAGTTGCATTCCGTAAAGGAACTCCGGACAGAAAAAGGCCCGGTTGCTGGCGACGGGGGATGCACCAGCAACCGGGCTACTCGAACGGTAACAAGAGATCGGCGGTTCGCAAATTCGATCCCGACTTTCCAGTCACGTATTTGCTTGAACCGAGCGGGACTTGTGAGCGGATCAGGTCATTCCGGATGATCGGGTCCAGCTGACCGGCAGGTCAGCCGGACCCGATCGTGCCGGATCCGTCAACTGAGCGTGACCTGCCGGTTGGTGAGGCCGCCGCGGGCGCGGCGCTCCTCGGCGGTCAGCGGCGCGTCCGCGGCGAGGGCGGTCGCGAGACGCTCCGCGAACTCGGCCGCCGGCTTCTCGACATCCTCCGCGCCGACCCCGCTCGGCAGGTCCCAGACCGGCACGGTGAGCCCGTGAGCGCGGAAGGAACCCACGAGACGGGTGCCTTCACCGAGGCTCGAGCGGCCCGCCGCGTGCAGCCGCGCGAGGGCGTCCAGAAGCTGCTCCTCCGGGTGCGGCATGACCCAGCGCAGGTGGTTCTTCTCGGGCGTCTCGCACCAGTAGGCGGCGTCCACGCCGGTGAGCCTGGCGGTCGGGATGGCCGCGGCGTTGGCCCGCTCCAGCGAGGCGGTCACCTCCGGCGTGGCGTTCTCCGCGTCCGGGACCCAGAACTCGAAGCCGCTGTGCACAACTGGCTCGAACACGCCTTCGGGGTCGAGCAGGTCCTGCAGCCGAGGGCCGTCGGCCGGAGCGCGGCGGCCCTCGACCGGCGTGCCCGGCTGGGCGGCCAGCGCACGCTGGAGGTTGTCGGCGAGGTCGCGGCTGACGTCGCCGGACGCCGTGTCGTTCTGCAGGCCCAGCAGTACCGAGCCGTCGTCGCGGCGCAGCGCCGGCCAGGCCATCGGCAGCACGGTCGCGAGGGTCAGGGACGGGACGCCCTCGGGCAGGCCGCCCTTCAGGTGCAGTTCGACGGTGGCCGCGGGCACCAGCTCGCGCATCGCCACCCAGTCGCACTCGCCGGCCAGGCCCTCGAAGGGACGGTGCACCAGCTCGGTCGCGGCGTGTGCGGCGGCCCGCCCGTGACAGGCCTTGTAACGCCGGCCGCTGCCGCAGGGGCAGGGCTCGCGCGCGCCGACGACCGGGACCTCTCCGTCCGTGATCTGTGGCTTGGCCTTCGTCTGAGGTCGCTTCTTGGCCATCGTGGGTGTCTCCCGGTTACGGCTCGTCTGGTACGGCGGGAGCCTAGCCGTTCACGCCATGACCGACGGAAACCTGCGACCCGTTCACCTCGGATCCCGCGGACGGCCCAGTGCGGTCAGTCCAGATCGTCGAAGGCGTCCGCGAAGCCCCGGCTCGGCATCGGCGCGGACCTCGGCGGCGGGGCGGTGACGCGCGTAGGAAAAGGTTCGCGGACCGGGCCGGTTTCGCGGTTCGGGATGCCCTCGTGCACCACGACCCACACGGTGACCTCGCCGCGGGCGTCGTCCCGGACGCCCCAGTCGTCGGCCAGTGCGGTGATGATGTTCAGGCCGCGCCCGCCGTGCGCCGTGATCGACGGGGTGGCCGGAGCCGGGCGGGTGGGTCCGCCACCGTCCGTGACCTCCACCGTGAGCCGGCCGCCGCGGTCCACGCGCCAGGCCGCCCGTACGTCGCCGTCCCCGGCGAGGGCGTCACCCAGTGGCCGGCCGTGCTTGCACGCGTTGCTCAAGAGTTCGGACAGAATCAGTACTGCATCGTCGATGACCGTGTCCGACACACCGCCCGTGCGCAGTTGCTCGCGCATACGATGCCTCGCCTGCCCCACGCCCGCAGGGCCATGGGGTACGGCCATGCTCGACGACGTCGGCACCTCCTGTGCCACCACCAACGCCACCCCCGAGACCTCCTTTGCCCCACGCCACGGTGTGGATGCCCCACTGGCCTGTACCGGAAACCGGCCATTCCACGTTCGGTGACGCATTCGCAACGATCGAACACGGAGCGAACGCGCCGGAGCACTCCCTGTAGCCGAATGGCTGGATTTCGACTGTGAGCAAGTCTGGAGAATGGTGCCGAAGGGGTACATGGGTCAAGGGTTCTTCACAGGTCTTTACCACTGAAGCGGGTTCGGACAGTGACGAAAGCGGCTCAGCGCTCGAGCCGGTGCAGAACGGCGCCTGGCCGGTTGGTGATGATGGCGTCGATGCCCAGGTCGAGGCAGAGTTCCACGTCCTCGGGCTCGTTCACGGTCCACACGTGCACCTGGTGCCCGGCCTGCTTCAGCCGCTCGATGTACGCGGGGTGGTTGCGCACGATCCGGATCGAGGGGCCCGCGATCCGGACACCCGCCGGCAGCCGTCCGTCGCGCAGCCGGGGCGAGACGAACTGGAGCAGATAGACCGTCGGCAGCGACGGCGAGGCGGCCCTCACGCGGTGCAGCGACCGCGCCGAGAAGCTCATGACGCGCACGGGCGACTCCTCGGCGCAGGCCGGGGCGTCCAGGCCGAAACGCTTCAGCAGCATCAGCAGCCGTTCCTCCACCTGACCGGCCCAACGGGTCGGATGCTTGGTCTCGATCGCCAGCTCCACCCGCCTTCCGGCGTCCGCGACCAGCTCCAGCAGCCGCTCCAGCGTCAGTACGGAGGTGTCGTGGCGGTCCTCGGGCAGGAACTCCCAGTCGGGCTCCTCGTCGCGGTTGCGCCAGAACTCCCTCGACCTGCGCGAGCCGAAGTCCAGGGCGGCCAGGTCGGCCAGCTCCAGAGCGGAGACCGCGCCCCGCCCGTTGGACGTACGGTTGACGCGACGGTCGTGGACGCAGACGAGATGGCCGTCCGCCGTCAGGCGTACATCGCACTCGAGGGCGTCTGCACCGTCCTCGATCGCCTTCTTGTACGCGGCCAGCGTGTGCTCGGGGGCCTCCTCGGAGGCTCCGCGGTGGGCGACGACTTGGATCCGGTGCTGCCGTGCGTGAGTCACCGCGTCATGGTGCCACCGCTGCTGGGTAGTCGTGCGATCGGAGGAGCATAGATTGCGCCCCTTTTGCCTGTCATGGCCTATATAAAGGATGGCCCCGGACGCACAGGCACCGCTTATGGTGCCCTGACGGCTCATGGGAAAAGCTGACGGCATACAAAAGAACAAGCACAGCTGCATCGCGCCGGACCGTCGACCAACGTGAACGAGCGTGACCGAGTGCGACCGAGAAGAACAGCCGTGGACCGAGGAGACAAGCTGTGAGCACCGAGAACGAGGGCACCGCGGTACCCCCGGCCCCGTCCGCACCTCCCGTGCCGGTGGACGCTCCCACTCCCTCGGCACCCGACGCCTCCGGCGGGAGCGCCCCGACGGCGCCGCTTCCGCCGGTGCCTCCGAGCGCCCCCGGCGCCCCGGAGCAGGAGCTGGTGCACGCGGGTCACGCCCCCGCCTACGCCTCGGCGGGTTCGCAGGACCCTCAGGGGCCGGGCGCCCCGCAGGGCCACGGGCCCGGTGAGTCCCAGGGCTCGGCCCCGGACGCCTCCTGGCCGCCCCCGCCGCCCACCACCCCGTCCTACGCCGATCCGGGCTCCGGCGGCGGTGCGTACTCCGGCGGGTCCGACTCGGGCGGCTCGGGCACCGGATGGGGCACCACCTACCAGCAGCCCGCGCCGAAGTCGGGCCGCGGCGGCCTCGTCGCCGCGATCCTGGTCGCCGCGCTCGTCGCCGGCGGCCTGGGCGGCGGCCTCGGCTACACGCTGGCCAAGAACAACGACTCCTCCGGCTCCACGACGGTCTCCGCGTCCGACAGCGGCGGTTCCGTCAAGCGCGACCCCGGCACGGTGGCGAACGTGGCGGCCAGGTCCCTGCCCAGCACGGTGACCATCCAGGCCGAGTCCACCAGCGGCGAGGGCGGCACGGGCACCGGCTTCGTCTTCGACACCCAGGGCCACATCGTCACCAACAACCACGTCGTCGCGGACGCGGTCGACGGCGGCAAGCTCACGGCGACCTTCCCGAACGGCAAGAAGTACGACGCCGAGGTCGTCGGCCACGCACAGGGCTACGACGTGGCGGTGATCAAGCTCAAGAACGCCCCGTCCGACCTCAAGCCGCTGACCCTGGGCAACTCCGACAAGGTGGCCGTGGGCGACTCCACGATCGCGATCGGCGCCCCCTTCGGCCTGTCCAACACGGTGACGACGGGCATCATCAGCGCCAAGGACCGCCCGGTGGCCTCCAGCGACGGCACCGGCAGCAACGCGTCGTACATGAGCGCCCTGCAGACGGACGCCTCGATAAACCCCGGCAACTCCGGCGGCCCGCTCCTCGACGCGTCGGGCAACGTCATCGGCATCAACTCCGCGATCCAGTCCACCAGCAACGGCGGGCTCGGCGGCAGCGGCAGCCAGTCCGGCTCGATCGGCCTGGGCTTCGCCATCCCGATCAACCAGGCCAAGTTCGTCGCCCAGCAGCTGATCAAGAACGGCAAGCCGGTCTACGCGAAGATCGGGGCGTCGGTCTCCCTGGAGGACTCCAGCAACGGCGCGAAGATCACCGAGCAGGGCGCCAGCGGCGCCGACGCCGTCGAGTCGGGCGGCCCCGCCGCCAAGGCCGGCCTCAAGCCCGGCGACGTGATCACCAAGCTCGACGACCACGTGATCGACTCCGGGCCCACCCTGATCGGCGAGATCTGGACCCACAAGCCCGGCGACCAGGTCACGATCACCTACGAACGTGACGGCAAGACCCACACGGTCCAGCTCACCCTCGGCTCCCGCACGGGCGACAGCTGACCCACCGACCCACGCGCGCGTGCCTCCCCGGGTTCGCGACATCTGGCCCACGCGCGCGCGTGCCCACCCGTTACTCTTGTCCCCGCGCTGCTCGTGATCGGCGGCGCGGGGAGGCGTGCCCGAGCGGCCGAAGGGAACGGTCTTGAAAACCGTCGTGGCAGCGATGTCACCGTGGGTTCAAATCCCACCGCCTCCGCACGACGAGCAGTGAGAACGGCCCTTGACCAGGTGAGATGGTCGGGGGCCGTTCTCGTCGCCGGTGACGGGTGCTGCCCGCCGTTCCCCGTGGTTCCCCGCTCGATCGGGCACGGAGTCCACGGCCTCCCCATGGCCTGTCAGGGGAGCGTGGCTGGCGTCGCACGGGCGTTGTGCGTCGGTGAGCGCGCTGTACAGGAAGGTGACGGCCATCGCGGCAGTGCCGAACGAGACGCGGCGAGGGTACGGGGGGCCGGACCGCAGCGAAAGGCTCAGCGGCGCGTCCCTGTTCGCCGGGGGCGTGATGATGCTCAGCGGGCCGCTCAGCATTCTCATGGGTGCATCCGGCATCGCAGAGGACAACCTGTTCGCCGCGTCCCGGTACGCCTATCGATTCGACCTGACCGCTCCACGTCGGAACCGACGGCGGCCGGTGACACGGCGACGACGGCTCAGGTCTTGAAAACCGCTGTTGTGACGTTTGTGTGCGCAGAGGGTGACGAGCTTGCCATGTGAGGGGCCGTGGGCGATGGTTGCCGTCAGGCAACTTTCCTGCGACTGAATGAGGTGAGGGGTTCGCCCAGCGGATCCTCGACTATTGGCTTTCTCCCCTGCACAGACTCGTACCGGCGCGGAACCGGACCTTCTGTGGGGTAGCGCTCCCTGTCCTGTGCTGATCGCTGATCCCGCAGGCACGGTGGTGGCCCGCAACGACGCTGCCGGCGCTCTTCTGCCCGCGGCGAGCCCCGGGATCTCTCTCGCGGATGCGGTCCCGGCGTGGTTGTCCGAGGCACACCAGGCGCTGATTCCTTCCCAACGGCCTGCCGGTCGAGCCGCGGATACGGCACCTGCGGGCGTGATCGGCGAGCGCCGGTTCGACGCACACTCCAGTGTGCGCGAGGACGGCACCGTGGTGTGGTGGCTGGTCGATGACACCGATCACCACCTGGCGCGGGAAGCTCTGCGCATGGAGCGGGAGCGGACCGCCTTCCTCTCCGAAGCGTCGAGCGCGCTGCTCTCCTCCCTCAATCTGGGGCACTGCATGGACGTGACCGCGCAGATGGCCGCCGAGAGCCTCGCCGACGCGGCTCTGGCCATCGCGCCGGCCCGTGGTCACACGCTGCCGGTGGTTTCCTGTCTGCGCGGCGGCACCCCTTCCGTGTCGCAGGAGTCGGTGGACCCGTACGACGTTCCGGGCTTGGGGGAGGCGCTGCGCGGCTTCCCACCGGTGCCGTCACGATGGATCGATCCGTCCCTGGCACCTGAGTGGCTGGTGCCCGAGGGGTTCGGACCCGTCGGCTCGATAGTGATCACTCCGCTGCCCGGGCACGGCGTCCCGGCCGGGGCCCTGGTCCTGCTGCGCTCGGCGGACGCAGCCGCCTTCACCGAAGAGGAGGAGGTGTTCGCCCGTCTCTTCGCCGGGCGGGCGGGGGCGGCGATGTCGGCCGCGCGCCTGTACGCGGAGCAGCACGCGATCACCGAGGTCCTCATGCGGGAGCTGCTGCCCCCGGCCCTGCACCGGATTTCCGGGGTGGACTTCGCGGGCGGCTACCGCCCGTCGGCCGATCACGAGCGGATCGGCGGTGACTTCTACGACGTGCATCCCGCCGCGGTCGAGGGCGAAGCCTCCCTCATCGCGCTCGGGGACGTGTGCGGCAAGGGCCTGGAAGCCGCCGTGCTGACCGGCAAGATCCGCAACACGCTGCACGCTCTGCTGCCCCTGGCGGATGATCACCACCGGATGCTCAGCCTGCTGAACACCGCACTGCTGAACTCTCACGACACCCGTTTCGCGACCCTGGTCCTGGCCTCCGCCGTCCGCAGTGGCAGCGCGGTGGATCTCAGGCTGACCAGCGCCGGCCATCCGAGCCCGCTGATCATCCGCGCGAACGGCACGGTCGAGGAGGCCGACACGCGCGGCACCCTGGTCGGCGCTCTGCCGAACGTCCGCGTGCACACCGCTCCCGTCACCTTGGAACCAGGGGAATCCTGCGTCCTGTACACGGACGGGATCACCGAAGCCAGAGGGGGCCCGATGGGCAAGGGCATGTTCGGTGAGGAACGTCTCAAGCGCGCGCTCGCCGGGTGTGCCGGCCTGCCCGCCGAGGGCATCGTGGAACACGTCCTGATGCTCGCCTCCCAGTGGCTCGGCAGCGGACGCCACGACGACATGGCGGTCGTAGTGATCTCCGCACCCCGCACCCACCACATCGGCTCGGTGAACGGCCACACCCGGGGCAGGTGCACCGCATGAGCACCGGCACCCCGGCCCGCCTCGACGGCGGCACCAGCCTCGAGCAGCTGACCGATCACCTGTGGGAAGCGGTCCTCGAGGGCGACGAATACGCGGCCACCGGGCTGATCCTGCACGCCGTGGACGAGGGTCTGGACGCGGAAAGCGTGCTGCTGGACGTGATCGCGACCGTGCAGGGCAAGGTCGGCGCGGAATGGGCGGCCAACCGCATCAGCGTCGCCCGGGAACATGCCGCGACCGCCATCAACGAACGAGCCGTGGCCGCACTCACCCTGCACCCGGCCGCCCGCACCGCCCCCACCCGGGGCAGGGTCACGGTGGCCTGCGTGGACGGCGAGTGGCACGCGCTGCCCGCACGCCTGCTGGCCGAGGTACTCAAGCTGCGCGGCTGGCAGGTCGACTACCTCGGCGCCCAGGTACCGGCCCCGCACCTCATGTCCCACCTGCACCGCACCCGCGCGGACGCGGTCGCGCTCTCCGGTTCGATCGCCACCCGGTTGCCCACCGCGCACGCTGCGATCACCGCATGCCAGACCGTCGGGGTGCCCGTTCTGGTCGGAGGCGCCGCCTTCGGCCCTGACGGCCGCTACGCCGAACTTCTGGGGGCGGACGCATGGGCTCCCGACGCCCGCGCCGCCGCCGACATCCTTGCCCGGGGACCTCTGACCCGCCCGCGGCCGGACCACCAGCAGGTCGACGACCTGCCCCACCTGGTCGACCAGGAATACACGCTGGTGTCCCGCAACAGCGCCTCCCTGGTCCGAAGCGTCTTCACCGGCCTCGAGGACGCATTCCCCGCCATGCGCACCTACGGCGACATGCAGCGCGAGCGCACGGCGGAGGACCTCGCGCACATCGTGGAGTTCCTCGCCGTCGCCCTCTACCTCGGCGACGAAGGGCTCTTTGCCCGATTCCTGACCTGGACCGCCGAGGTACTCGTGGCGCGCGGTGTGCCCGCACAGAGCCTGCCGCCGGCGCTGCACCTCCTCGCCACGGAACTCAAGGACTTTCCGCGGGCCTCCCGCATCATCGAACACGGCACCCAGGCCCTGACCACTGGCCACATCTCCACGGGGAACCCCGCATGACGACGCTGCCTCACACTCACCTGCAGCTGACCACGGTCGATGCCGAGGACAGGCTGCGGATAGAGATCGAGGGCGATCTCGACTACGGGACGGCCGACTTCCTGTTGGAGACAGTCACCACCCAACTCGCCGCACGGCCTGGGCTGAATCACCTGCACCTGCACTGCGCCGGGCTCGGCACGGCCGACTCCATGGGGCTGTCCAGTCTGCTGATGATCTGCCGCCGCACCTCCGCCGTCGGTGTCCGGCTTCATCTGGACGACCGCCCCGCAAGCCTGGACCGGGTCCTGGACATCACCGGCACCTTCGAGTACCTCACGGGAGCGTCCTCCAGCGCTGCCACAGAACCCTCGAAGATCGACGAGGGCTGAGAACGTATGCGGACGCTGTGAGAGGTGCCCCTGACCGCGTTCCGGGCGCGTGGCGTCAGGTCAGGCCGCCGCGCTCGCAGACCAGGCGGGCGACCTCATGGGCATCGGCAGCTTGATGCTCCCAGGAGAAGAACGTCAAGCTCCGCGAACTTCACGCGAGCCCCACGGAGCGCGGCGGCCCCTGATCGCCGAGGCGCGTGACCCGGGCGGCGGCGGTCCCGGCGCGGCGGCGGGCCTCCCGGACGCGCCGGTCGGCTTCGCGGGCCTGCTCGCGCGCCTTGCGCGCGGCCTCCTCGGCCTGGTGCTGGTCCTTCTCGACGCTCCTCAGTTCGTCGGTCAGCTCCCGGACGCGCTGTGCGAGTGTCTCGGCCCGTTCCCGCGCGTCGTCCGCGTTCCGGCCGGCGTCCTCGGCCGCTTTCCGGCGGGCCCTGAGTTCCCGCTCCGCGTCCTCGGCCTTCTGCCGGGCCTGTCCGAGCCGGCGGCGGCGTTCGTCGTCGGCTCTGCCGCTGTTGCCGCCGCTTCGTGCGGGCCGCGTCCCCTCCCGCTTCCGCGCCGTCTTCGCGGGCCGGGGGCGGGCACCGTCCGCCGCCGCCGGGAACCCCGCGACCTGGTCGAAGGCCCTGACCAGGCGTCCGGTGGCCCACTCCGTCGCGGCGTGGGGGTCGGCGAGCACGGCGTGCAGGATGGTCTCGACCTCGCGGCGGGCGTCCTCGCCGATCGGGTGCCCGGCCCGGTCCGCCAGCTGCAGCGCCTGCCGGGACAACGCGTCGATCACGACGTGCTGCTGCCGGCTCAGCTCGCGCAGCTGCTCCCCGTCCAGGTCGCGGTGGGCCTGGCGCAGCCCCGCGCCGAGCCGGAGCAGCGACTCGGCCTCCTCGGGCCGCTCGCGGACCAGCAGGTTGCTCGCCCAGGCCGGCAGACTGGGCCGGCGCAGCTTGCCGATCTCGCCGGCGAGCGTGCGGTCGCCGGCCCTGCGGGCCTCGGCCGCCCGTGCGTCACGGGCGGAGGTGAAGTCCTCCGGCCGCAGTCCGTACAGCTCGTCCGCGACTGTGTCCAGGTCCACCGCATCCCTCCGCGATCGACGCCATGTGCCGCGTCCCTCCGCGATCGACGTCACTGAGGCGGGTTCCGCGCTTCTCGCTCCTCATGCTGCCGTCCGTCCCGGACCCGGGCATCTCGGGACCCGGCCCCGGATCAGCCCAGACGGATCTCCGGGCGGTACATGTCCAGCCACTGCGCCAGGTCGAGCGCCCGTTCCAGACCGCGCCGCTGGGCCTGGTTGTTCACGGGGGCGTCGTGGTGGGCCACGCGGTGCAGGCGCTCGCGGTCGACGAGGTCGAAGACCGGGTGGGCGGGCCGGGCCAGCAGGTCCTTGGCCTGGTCCTGGAGCGCGACCGCGTACTTGGGGTCCTGCGTGGAGGGGTACGGGCTCTTGACCCTGTCGTACACCGACTTCGGGAGCAGGTCGGCGGTCGCCTCCCGCAGCAGGCTCTTCTCCCGGCCGTCGAACGACTTCAGCGCCCAGGGCGTGTTGTAGACGTACTCGACGAGCCGGTGGTCGCAGAACGGGACCCGCACCTCGAGGCCGACGGCCATGCTCGCGCGGTCCTTGCGGTCGAGCAGGATGCGGACGAAGCGGGTGAGGTGGAGGTGGCAGATCCGCCGCATCCGGAACTCGAAGTCGCTCTCGCCGTCCAGGCGTTGGACGGCTGCCGCGGCCGTGCGGTAGCCGTCGGCGACATAGCCGTCCAGGTCGAGCGCGGCGAGCAGGTCGGGGCGCAGCACCTCGGCGTCCTCGCCGAAGTGGCGACCGAAGCGCACCAGCCAGGGAAAGGTGCCGCCGCGGCGGGCCTCCTCGTCGAAGAACTGGAGATAGCCGCCGAAGACCTCGTCGGCGGACTCGCCGGACAGCGCGACGGTCGACTGGTCGCGGATGGCCCGGAAGAGCAGGTACAGCGAGGCGTCCATGTCGCCGAGCCCGGCGGGCAGGTCGCGGGCCCTGATCACCTTCGCGCGCACCTCGGGGTCGGCGAGCGCCTGTGCGTCGAGCACGATGTCCTGGTGCTCGGTGTGGGCGGTGCGGGCCACGTCGTGGACGAACGGGGTGTCGGGGGTGCCGCGGAGTTCGTCGGCGACGAAGTGGTCGCTCTGGCCGGCGAAGTCGACGGCGAAGCTGCGCACCTTCTCGCCGTGCGCGCCGAGTTGGCGTGCGGCGAGCGCGGTCATGGCCGAGGAGTCGAGGCCGCCGGAGAGCAGGGTGCAGCGGGGCACGTCGGCGACGAGCTGGCGGCGCACGATGTCGTCGAGCAGCGAGCGCACGGTGGCGATGGTGGTGTCGCGGTCGTCGGTGTGCGGCCGGGTCTCCAGCTCCCAGTACGCGCGGCGGTGGACGCCCGAGCGGTCGACGGTGACGACGGTGCCGGGTTCGACCTCCGCCATGCCCTCCCACACGGCGTGCCGCGGGGTCTTGATCATCGTGAACAGCTCGCGCAGCCCGTCCAGGCCGACGCGGGCGGGGGCGAGGGGGTTGGCGAGGATCGCCTTGGGCTCGGAGCCGAACAGGACGCCGTCGGGGGTGGGGTAGTAGTAGAAGGGCTTGATGCCCATACGGTCGCGGATCATCACCAGCTTGTCGTGGCGGCCGTCCCAGAGGGCGAACGCGTACATCCCGTTGAGGCGTTCGGCGACCTGCTCGCCCCATTCGAGGTAGCCGTGCAGGACGACCTCGGTGTCGGAGTCGGTGGTGAAACGGTGGCCGCGGGCGGTGAGCTCACGGCGCAGCTCGGTGAAGTTGTACGTCTCCCCCGAGTACACGAGCGCCACGCTGCCGTGCGGGGTGCCGGCCGCCATCGGCTGCCGGCCGCCGGGCAGGTCGATGATCGCGAGCCTGCGGTGCCCGAGGGCCGCCGGGCCCTGCACCCAGGTGCCGCGGTCGTCGGGGCCGCGGCAGGCCATCGTCTCGGTCATTGCATCCAATACGGCCGACTCCGTCCGCAGATCGCGGTCGTAGGAGATCCAGCCGGTGATGCCGCACATGGGGTGCCTCCCGATACGGGTTTGCCGCGCGGGCCTTCCTCACATGCGGCTTTCCGCACGCAACGACACCCCGAGGCAAACAAGATGCAATTGCCATCTATGTGTGAGGGTGCGCCGTGCCCGGGAGATGGTCAACACGGCTGTAACGCGAACGGGCCGGTTACCCCGGCGTTTTCGGCCTCACTTTGCTCACGCGAAACCCGCGGACCCCCGTCCCGCCGGGCCGTCCCCACCGGATATCGGCCACAGGCAAAAACTTCCCCGGCTCAGGTCCCTACACCTCGTGATCCCGGGCCAGTCCCTCCCAGTCCACCCCCCGCAGCGAAGCCTCCGCGTCGCACTCGTGGGGCATGCGGGTGGTGCGCTGGAACCAGATGACGGTGAGGGCCGAGTAGGAGAGGGCCGGGTCGTGGGCGGGGTGCAGCGGGGTGGAGCGGAAGGAGCCGACGCAGGCGACAGGGGGCAGGATCTCGACCGGGCCGTAGGCGCCGGGGAAGTGGTGGGGGTACTCGCGCGGGGGCGGTACGAGGTGCACCGGGACGGTGGGGAAGGACTGTTCCGTGGCGCTGAGGAGTCCTCTGATCACCAGGTCGTTGAACGGCTTGCAGGGGTAGCCGTCCAGCCCGCCGTACGTCGACGTGAACCGCACCTCGGCGAGGTCGACGGAGCGGCCGGTGGCGAGGACCACGCGCGTCAGCGACATGGTCCGCACCCCAGAGCGGTCGTGCATGGAGCTCCTCATGGTTCTTGCGCTGCCACGGCTGCCCCGTGGGTCTCACGGCCGGTGCCCCGTCATCCGGGCCGCCGAAGCGATCGTCGCCCGTGCCTCGCGTTCGGTCAGGCCCGCGTTCAGGGCCGCCTCGACCAGCGGATCGACGAGCGCGGGCCCGATGCCGTCCTCGTAGGCCCGGCAGGCCGCCCAGAACAGGCGGGTGTTGCGCTGCCCCTCGTGCGCGGCGAGGACGAACTGGACCAGCCCCTGTCCGTGGTCGCCCGCCGCGGCCGGCGTGGGCCGGTGCGCGCGCGGCGGCGGCAGCAGCAGCCGTAACAAGGCGGGTGGGCACGCCGCGGGCGCGAGGTGGGCGGTGCCGGGCGCCGTGGTGTAGACGCCGTGCTCGGTGCGGGAGCCGGGGCCGACGAGGTAGCCGCCGGCGCCCCGGATGTCGATGCCGGGGGCGAGCCGGCCGGCCGAGTTGGGCACGACGACGTCCGGCGGACCGCTCAGCCACAGGTGGCGTCCGCCGCTGGGGGTGATGACGACCACCGTCTCCGGGATCGTGAACAGGTGGCGCAGCGCCAGCTCGCGCAGGGCGGCCGAGGAGTCCGTGCCCACCTTCGTGTCGAGGTCGACGCCGATCAGATGGTGCGGCGGGAGGCCGCACGCGATGCCGTAGCCGCTCGCCCGGGGGGCCGCGGCGAACAGTTCACGGATCCGCGCCGGGTCGGTCGAAGCGTCGTACACCCCGTGCCCGAGGCGGCCGCACTCGCCGTGGCAGGGCTCGGGTTCGGGGTCGTCGTGGTGGGGGGAGCGCAGGGCCGGGAGCTTCGTCCGGGACAGGGGTATGACGGCCAGACCGCGCTCGGCGGCTGACAGGGCGTGTGCGAGGGCCAGCGTCGTGGCCTGCCGGTCGGTGGTGGCCATGCCTCTATGTTCGTACGTACGTTCGAAAAAGGGAAGCCGGAATCGAGTGCGGCACGCCCGGGGCGGGGAGGTTGGCCGGAAAAGTGCCGGAGCGGTTCTCCTCTTGCGGCGCTTGGGGCCGGAGTGCCCGGACTGTCCCGACCTGGGCGACTGAAGTCGCGTTAGGGGTTTATCGACTTGTCGTAGCACTTGAGGGCGAATCGCGCCTTGCGGGGTGGTTCGCCGGGGATTCGGTGGGCAACTCTGATCATGCGACGTCGTGCACCACACCGAGGCGGTCGGCCAACTGCCCTGGTAGCAGCCGTACTTCACGTACTTCACGTTGGTGTTCTGGAGGAACAACATGGCAAGCATCCGTACTGCCCGCGTCATCGCCGCCGTCTCCGCCCTTCCGCTGGCAGCCGCTCTGTTCACCGGCGTCGCGGCGGCGGACAACGGCGCCATCGCGGACAACGGATCGAACGCGGGTGTGGCGAGCAGCATCGGCAGCGGTGTCGGCCACGACAACAACGGCAACTCGTCCACCACGCAGCAGAACGCGGTCGGCAACGGCGCCTCGAACCAGAGCAACACGGCCCAGGTCAAGGGCTCCGCGTTCACGGCCATCAACCAGGGGAACAGGAACGTCGCCATCAACTTCAGCGAACTGTGGTGAGCCGGCGCCCCTGACGCAGGGGGTGCGGGGTGTGCACGTTGGGGTGCAGGGCGTCTGCGCGGCGGTGCTTCGGCACCGCCGCGCAGGCGTTTCCCCCTGTGCCGCAGTGACCTTGACAGCCCATCGGATCTGACGGACAGTCAGAAACCCGAGGGTCGGAGGTGCGGTGTCGTGGACGACGAGCTGGGCGCACGGCTGAAGTCCTACGAGGGACGGGCCGCCACGCTCACCGGGAAGGGCCGGGACCCCGTCAACCTGCCGATGATCCGGCACTGGTGCGAGGCGATGGGCGACACCAGCCCCGCCTACACCGGCCCCTGCGCCATCGCCCCGCCCACCATGCTCCAGGCGTGGACCATGGGCGGCCTCGCCGGTCACGAGGGGCGGGCGGCTGCCCACGACGAGATGTTCGCCCTCCTCGAGGAGGCCGGCTGCACCTCGATCGTGGCGACCGACTGCGAGCAGGAGTATCTGCGCCCGCTGCGCCCCGGCGACGAGGTCACCTTCGACACGGTGATCGAGTCGGTGTCGCCGCGCAAGACGACCAAGCTGGGCACGGGGTACTTCATCACGACCCGCACCGACGTCCGGGTCGGCCCGGACGTCGTGGGCACGCACCGCTTCCGCGTCCTCAAGTACGCCCCGGCCGGCGCCGGTCCGAAGCGCCCGCCCCGCCCCCGCCCCGTCGTCAACCGCGACAACGCCGGCTTCTGGGAAGGCGTCGGACGGCACCGCCTGCTCATCCAGCGCTGCACCGCCTGCGCCGCCCTCCGCTTCCCCTGGCTGCCGGGCTGCAACGCCTGCGGCAGCCCGGACTGGGACACCGTCGAAGCGGGCGGCGAGGGAACGGTGTACTCGTACGTCGTCATGCACCACCCGCCCTTCCCGGCCTTCACGGCATCCGAACATGCCGCTGACGCGGCGGGCCCGTACGCGGTCGCCCTGATCGAACTCGCCGAGGGAGTGCGGATGATCAGCGGTGTGGTGGGGGTGCCGTACGACAAGGTGCGCGTCGGCATGCCGGTGCGGCTCGAATTCCGTTCGTACGACGACGAGTTGGTGCTGCCCGTGTTCCGTCCCTGCGAGGAGGCCGCCGTATGAGAGCCGGTGAGGAGCTGCCCCCGCTCGAGATCCCGATCACCCGCACCCTGATCGTCGCCGGCGCCATCGCCTCCCGCGACTACCAGGACGTCCACCACGACGCCGAGCTGGCCCGGCGGAAGGGCTCCCCGGACATCTTCATGAACATCCTGACGACGAACGGCCTGGTCGGCCGCTACATCACCGACCACTTCGGCCCGGCGGCCGTCCTGCGCAAGGTGGTCATACGGCTGGGAGCGCCCAACTACCCGGGCGACACGATGGTGTTGACCGGAACCGTCGAGGCGGTCGACGGCGACACCGCGACGGTCCGCGTGGTCGGGGCGAACGGCATCGGCAGTCATGTCACGGGCACGGTGACCGTCACCGTCCCGCCGGGGGGTGCCGGATGAGCGTCCGCAGGAAGGACGGCCTCGGCGGGCGCGCCGCGATCGCCGGCATCGGGGCCACCGAGTTCTCCAAGGACTCGGGGCGCAGCGAGCTGCGGCTGGCCGTGGAGGCGGTGCGCGCGGCGCTCGACGACGCGGGGCTGGCACCGGGCGACGTGGACGGGATGGTCACGTTCACCATGGACACCAGCCCGGAGATCACCGTGGCCCAGGCATGCGGGATGGGCGAGCTGTCCTTCTTCTCCCGGATCCACTACGGCGGCGGTGCGGCCTGCGCGACCGTCCAGCAGGCGGCGCTCGCCGTCGCCACCGGGGTGGCCGAGGTGGTCGTCTGCTACCGGGCCTTCAACGAGCGCTCGGGCCGCCGCTTCGGCTCCGGCGTGCAGCACCGCGAGCCCTCGGCGGAGGGCGCGGCGCTCGGCTGGGTCCTGCCGTTCGGGCTGCTCACCCCGGCCTCGTGGGTGGCGATGGCCGCCCAGCGGTATCTGCACACCTACGGCCTCACCCCGGAGGCGTTCGGGCACGTGGCCGTCGTCGACCGCGCGTACGCCGCGACCAACCCGGCGGCGTACTTCCACGGCCGTCCCATCACCCTCGCCGACCACGCGGCCTCGCGCTGGATCGTCGAGCCGCTCAGGCTCCTGGACTGCTGCCAGGAGACCGACGGCGGCCAGGCGATCGTCGTCACGACGCCGGAGCTGGCCCGTGACCTGCGCAATCCGCCCGCCGTGATCGCCGCGGCCGCCCAGGGGGCGGGCCGCGGCCAGGAGCAGATGACGAGCTTCTACCGCGACGACCTCACCGGCCTGCCCGAGATGGACGTGGTGGCCCGCCAGCTCTGGCGCACCTCCGGGCTCACCCCGGCCGACGTGGACGTGGCGATCCTCTACGACCACTTCACGCCGTTCGTGCTGATGCAGCTGGAGGAGTTCGGGTTCTGCGGGAAGGGGGAGGCGGCGGACTTCGTCGCCGGGCGGTCGTTGCCGATCAACACGCACGGAGGCCAGCTGGGGGAGGCGTACCTCCACGGGATGAACGGCATCGCGGAGGGGGTGCGGCAGCTGCGCGGAACGGCCGCGAACCAGGTGCCCGGGGCGGAACAGGTGCTGGTGACGGCGGGGACCGGGGTGCCCACGTCGGGCCTGGTCCTGGCCGCGGACGGCTGAGTGCCCGGGCGCCCCCCAGGGGTCATCCCGCAGTATCCCCGGCCCGCTCGTCCACCTTCAGGAGGTGCAGCCACCTCCACCCCTACAACCTGAGGCGGATCCGGCTTCGGGACCTGCGGCCGATCCGCCGGAGGTGCCGCCGCTCCTAGCGTTAAGCCATGACCACACCCGTCTGCACCCGCGCTTCGAACGCCGCCGCACCGGCGACGCAGACCCTCGCCTACCCGTCGTTCGCCTCGTACGTGAGGGCCCGGCAGCCGGTGCTGCTGCGTACCGCCCGGTCGCTCACCGCGAACCCGAGCGACGCGGAGGACCTGCTGCAGACCGCGCTCACCAAGACGTACGTCGCCTGGGAGCGCATCGAGGACCACCGCGCGCTCGACGGCTATGTGCGACGGGCCCTGCTCAACACGCGCACCTCGCAGTGGCGCAAGCGCAGGGTCGACGAGTTCGTGTGCGAGGAGCTGCCCGAGCCGGAGCCCGTGCGCGGCGGGGACGACCCGGCCGAGCAGCAGGCGCTGCGCGACGCGATGTGGCGGGCGATCATGAAGCTGCCCGCGCGGCAGCGGGCGATGGTCGTCCTCAGGTACTACGAGGACCTGAGCGAGGTCCAGACGGCCGAGGTGCTCGATGTGTCCGTGGGCACGGTGAAGTCGGCGGTGTCACGTGCGCTGAGCAAGCTGCGCGAGGACCCTGAGCTGGGACTTGTGCGGTAATGCGCCTCCTTGGTGGGCCGTGAGGGGCTCACCTGGTGGCTATTGGGAACCGACATGTTCTGATCGATCACCCGGGCCCTAGTGACATACCGCGCGGTATGTGCGCAGAATCAGCGCAACCCTTGCCGCCGCGTAGGCAATGTCGCCCCGGGAGGACACCGTGCTGAGCACGATGCAGGACGTACCGCTGCTGATCTCGAGGATCCTGACCCACGGGTCGACGGTCCACGGGACATCGCAGGTGACCACCTGGACCGGCGAGGGCGAGCCACACCGCCGCTCCTACGCCGAGATCGGGGCCCGAGCGGCCCAGCTCGCGCACGCCCTGCGCGAGGACCTCCAGGTCCAGGACTCCGACCGGGTGGCGACCCTCGCCTGGAACAACGCCGAGCACGTCGAGGCGTACTTCGCGATCCCCTGCATGGGCGCGGTGCTGCACACGCTCAACCTGCGGCTGCCCGCCGACCAGCTGACGTTCATCGTCAACCACGCGGCCGACAGGGTCGTCATCGTCAACGGCTCGCTGCTGCCGCTGCTCGCCCCGCTGCTGCCGAGGCTGCCCACGATCGAGCACATCGTCGTCACCGGCCCCGGCGACCGCTCCCTCCTCGACGGCGCCCGCGCCCAGGTCCACGAGTACGAGGACCTGATCGCCGCCAAGCCGACCAGCTACGACTGGCCGGAGCTGGACGAACGCCAGGCCGCCGCCATGTGCTACACCTCCGGCACCACGGGCGACCCCAAGGGCGTGGTCTACAGCCACCGTTCGATCTATCTGCACTCCATGCAGGTCAACATGGCCCAGTCGATGGGCCTGACCGACCAGGACACCTCCCTCGTCGTGGTCCCGCAGTTCCACGTGAACGCCTGGGGCCTGCCGCACGCCACCTTCATGACCGGCGTCAACCTGCTGATGCCGGACCGCTTCCTGCAGCCGGCACCGCTCGCCGAGATGATCGAGTCCGAGCACCCGACCCACGCGGCAGCCGTGCCCACCATCTGGCAGGGCCTGCTCGCCGAGCTGACCGCCAAGCCGCGCGACGTCTCCTCCCTCACCCAGGTCACCATCGGCGGTTCGGCCTGCCCGCCCTCCCTGATGGAGGCCTTCGACAGCCTGGGCATGCGGGTCTGCCACGCCTGGGGCATGACGGAGACCTCACCGCTCGGCACGATCGCCCGCCCGCCGGCCCACGCGGTCGGCACCGACGAGGAGTTCGCCTACCGCCTGACCCAGGGCCGCTTCCCGGCCGGCGTCGAGGCCCGCCTCACCGGCCCCGGCGGCGAGCGCCTGCCCTGGGACGGAGAGTCCGCGGGCGAGCTGGAGGTGCGCGGCAACTGGATCGCGGGCGCCTACTACAACGGCCCCGACGCCGAACCCCTGCGCCCCGCCGACAAGTTCAGCGAGGACGGCTGGCTGAAGACGGGCGACGTGGGGACGATCGACTCCGAGGGCTTCCTCACCCTCACCGACCGCGCCAAGGACGTCATCAAGTCCGGCGGCGAGTGGATCTCGTCCGTGGACCTGGAGAACGCCCTGATGTCCCACCCGGACGTCGCGGAGGCCGCCGTGGTCGCCGTACCGGACGAGAAGTGGGGCGAACGCCCGCTGGCCACCGTCGTGTTGAAGGAGGGCGCGGCCACCGACTTCGAGTCCCTGCGCGCCTTCCTCGCGAGCGACGTCTGCAAGATCGCCAAGTGGCAGCTCCCCGAGCGCTGGACGATCATCGAGTCCGTGCCGAAGACCAGCGTGGGCAAGTTCGACAAGAAGGTCCTCCGCCGCCGCTACGCCGACGGCGACCTGGACGTCACCAGCCTCTGAGGCTCCGACGGGACGGCACCGACCGACGCGCACACCGCGTCAGTTGGTGCCGATCCGTGAGAGCAGGTCGACGATCCGGCTCTGCACCTCGGGGCTCGTGGAGCGTTCCGCGAGGAAGAGCACCGTCTCGCCGGAGGCCAGCCGCGGCAGGTCGGCCTGGTCGACGGCGGCGGTGTAGACGACGAGCGGGGTGCGGTTGAGCTGGCCGTTCGCCCGCAGCCAGTCGATGATCCCGGCCTGGCGCCGGTGCACCTGCATCAGGTCCATCACGACCAGGTTGGGGCGCAGCTGCCCCGCCAGCGCCACCGCGTCCGCGTCGCTCGCGGCCCGCGCCACCTGCATCCCGCGCCGCTCCAGCGTCGCGGTCAGCGCCAGCGCGATCTCCGCGTGCTCCTCGATCAGCAGCACGCGCGGCGGATGCTGCTCGCTGTCCCGCGGCGCGAGCGCCTTCAGCAGGACGGCCGGGTCGGCGCCGTACGCCGCCTCCCGCGTCGCCTGCCCGAGTCCCGCCGTCACCAGGACCGGCACCTCGGCGGCCACCGCCGCCTGGCGCAGCGACTGGAGCGCGGTGCGGGTGATCGGCCCGGTCAGCGGGTCCACGAACAGTGCGGCGGGGAAGGCCGCGATCTGCGCGTCGACCTCCTCGCGGGAGTGCACGATCACGGGCCGGTAGCCGCGGTCGCTCAGCGCCTGCTGCGTCGTCACGTCCGGCGCGGGCCACACCAGCAGCCGGCGCGGGTTGTCCAGCGGCTCCGGCGGCAGTTCGTCGTCCATCGGCTGCGGCCGCGGCGCGTCCTTGATCTCGACGGCCCCACCGGGTCCGTCCAGCGGCTCGGGCCCCTCGGTGGCGTTCTCGTCCGGGGCCCCTATGGCGTACGACCGCCCGGCGGCCTCGGTCGCCTGCGCGAGCCGCGACTGGCCGGCGAGCGACGGCTGGGGCTGCGGCTGGGCCTGCGCCGGTGCGGCGGCCTGCTCGGCCGGCGGGTGCGAACGGGCCGCCTGGTCCGGGGCGGCGAGGTCGGTCCGCGTGCCCAGCTTGCGGCGCCGGCCGCCGGCGGCCGGGTTGTGCGGCGCGGGAGTGGCGGACGCCGGCTGCTGGACCTGCGCGGCCTGCCGGGTGAAGGGCACGCCCTGTCCCAGGGTCCGGACGCTGATCGCCCGTCCCTGCGTGGAGTTGGGGTCGACGGGCGGGGCGGGCGCGGCGGCCGCCTCGGCGGGCAGCGGCTGGGCGGGCCGCACCTGCGCCGGGGCCTGCGCCTTCGCCGCGGGGGCCTCCGGCGGGAGCGGGGTGGCAGGGGTCTGCGCGGGCTGCTGCGGCGGCATGTGCGCGGGCCGGCCGGGGGCGGCCTCGACCGGAAGGGGCCCGGCGGCCTCCTCCTGGACGGGAGCGCCCGGCGCGGGCAGCGGCTGGGCGCCGTTCGCAGCGGGGACCTCGGGAGCGGGCGCGGAGTGCGCGGGGGCCGCCTGCGCCGGGACGGGCACGCTCTCCTGCGCGGCCGCGGGCTGTGCCACCGCACGGCGACGGCGCCCTGTCGGCGCGCTCGTCGGATGCGGCTGGGGCGGTGTGTGGTCGCCGGACTGGTCGTGCGGCACGGCGTCGTGCCGGCCGACGTCGGCCGGGGCACCGGCGGAGGAGTCGTGGCCGGCCTGGCCGGGCACCTGCGCCGGAGCGGGCGCCGCCGCCTGCCCCGGAATCTGCGGCTGGGCCTGCGCCGGCACGGGCGCCCGCCCCTGCGCCGGAACCGGAGCCTGCGCCGCCACGGCCTCGGACGGACGGTCCGCATCCGCGGGTGGCAGGGCGAACACCGAACGGGGAGCCGCCTCCTGAGCCGCGGCGCGGTCCTGCGCGGCGGCCAGGGCACGGCGCCGGCGCCCGGTCGGCTCGGCCTTCTCGGCGAGCGCCGGCTGGTCGCCGGGCGCGGCGGGAGCGGGCAGCGCCGCGGGCAGTGCGTTCTGCTCGCCGCCGCCGTGCCGCGCACGCCGTCCGCCCGGCACGGGCACGCCCTGCGGAGGCACCGTCCCGCCCAGACCCGTACCGGCGGCAGCCGTTCCCGCGGAGTTCTCGCCCGCCATGACGACGGCGCCCTCGGCCGCCCGGCCGCGCCGCCGCCCGGTGCCACCGGACACCTCCAGGGCGGTCGAGGCCGCGGCTGCCTCCGACTCCTCGACGGCACGCCTGCGCCGCCGGCCGGTGGGCGCGACGGCCTCCGGGTCCCCGTGCTCCGCCGGGTCACCGGGCTCCCCGGGGCCCTCGCCGCCCAGGAACGCGTCGACGGAGGAGCGCCGTGCGCGCCGCCCGCCGCCGGAGGTCCGGTCGGACAGACCGTCGTCGGCACCCGGGGCCTGCGCCGGGATCTCCGCCGTCACGGCACCGGCGCCGCCGCCGATGGGCACCTCGAGCACGTACGCGTTGCCGCTCATGCCCGGCACTTCGTGGGTCTGCAGCACACCGCCGTGGGCGCGTACGATCCCGCGCACGATCGGCTCGTGCACCGGGTCTCCCCCGGCGTACGGCCCGCGCACCTCGATCCGCACGACCTCACCGCGCTGCGCGGCGGCCACCACCACGGTGTTGTCCATGTAACCGCCCGCCGACACGGGCGCGTTGCCGGTCGCGTCGACGCCCGCGACGTCCGCGATCAGATGGGCGAGCGCGCTCGCGAGACGCTGCGGGTCGACCTCGGCCTCGATGGGCGGCGCGTGCACGGCGAACTGCACCCGGCCGGGCCCGATCAGGTCGACGGCCCCGTCGACACCGGCCGCGACGACCGCGTCGAGCATCACCTTCACCCGGGTGATCTGCTCGCTCCCGGCGTCGATCAGCTGATAGCCGAGGACGTTGTCGATGAGCGTGGTGATCCGCGAGTAGCCGGCCGACAGATGGTGCAGCACCTGGTTGGCCTCGGGCCACAGCTGCCCGGCGTCGTCCGCGGCGAGCGCGGCCAGCTCGCGCCGCAGCTCGTCCAGCGGGCCGCGCAACGACCGTCCCAGCAGCGTCAGCAGCTGGTCGTGCCGCGCGGCGAGGGCCTCGTAGCGGTCCTTCTCGCGCTCGCCGAGGGCGGCGTAGCGCTCGTCGCCCGCGGCGATCTCCTCGCCGTGCTGCTCCTGCAGCGCCTCGAGTTCGCCCACGTGCTTCTGGCGCAGGGCGGTGAGCTCCGAGGCGTGCTCCTCGTCGATCCGCTCCAGCTCCTCGGCGTGCCGCTTCTCCAGCTCGGCCTTCTCGTCGGCGAGCGTGTCGTACGGCCGCCGGTCGGCGAAGGTCATCACGGCGCCGACGAGCTGGTCGCCGTCGCGCACGGGCGCGGTGGTGAGGTCGACGGAGACCTTCTCGCCGCCCTTGGCGAACAGCACCTGCCCGCGGACCCGGTGCTTGCGCCCGGAGCGCAGGGTGTCCGCGAGCGGCGACTCGGAGTACGGGAACGGGGAGCCGTCGGCGCGCGAGTGCAGCACCAGGTCGTGCAGCTCCTTGCCGCCCAGGTCGCTCGCCCGGTACCCCAGGATCTGCGCCGCGGCGGGATTGACGAGCACGATCCGCCCGTCGGTGTCCGTCCCCACCACGCCCTCGGACGCGGCCCGCAGGATCATCTCGGTCTGCCGCTGCGAACGCGCCAGCTCCGCCTCGGTGTCCACGGTCCCGGTCAGGTCCCGTACGACGAGCATCAGCAGCTCGTCGCCGCTGTAGCCGTAACCGTCGTAGGCCTGCTGGCCGTTCTCGAGATTGGCGCTGGTGACCTCGACGGGGAACTCGACCCCGTCGGTCCGCCGGGCGATCATCCGCGTCGGCTTGGTCCGCCCGGCGGGGTCCA
This sequence comes from Streptomyces sp. NPDC050534, assembly GCF_044457745.1. Classification (NCBI taxonomy): domain Bacteria; kingdom Bacillati; phylum Actinomycetota; class Actinomycetes; order Kitasatosporales; family Streptomycetaceae; genus Streptomyces; species Streptomyces sp. NPDC050534. The sequence continues at coordinate 135,937 of NZ_JBITHF010000019.1, read as the reverse complement.
TGTGATCGGGCCGGCGCATGGAGCCGGGGATGAGCTTGGAGTCGAACTGCGGCAGCAGGTCGAGCAGTCCCCGGCCGACGAGTGCGGTCCCGGGCGCTTCGAATGCCTCGAGCGCGATGGTGTTCGCGTTGACGACGGTCCCGTTGGCGTTGACCAGCACCAACGCATCGGGCAGCGCGTCCAGTATGGCTGCGAGGCGAGCAGCGCCTCGGGATGGCCTGCTGCTCACGAGACGCTTCCTCCCTGTTACCGCACCTTGCCGACCGCTCGGGCCATCTTGCCAACCTGCCCGCGACGTGTCACGCGAGGGAGTCTACGGGCACTGCTCGCGGTCGCGGCGGCGGATGAGAGGGAGGTCGCACGAGGAAGTGAAGTAGAACGTGTGACCGCATCCCCTGGCCTGCGGGCCTTGCCTGCCCTTGACTCCAGGCCCACGTGCCGACCACTTCGCCTCCACGCTTTCGTCCCGCCGCCGGCGCCTCGCCGCCGGTCTCCACGGCAGCGTTCCACGGCAGCGTTTCTACGGAAGCCCGTGCGGCCGCAGATCGGGCAGCAGTGGTACGAGCCGGTCCCAACGGCCGATCTCACATCCGTCGCTGCGGTCGTACGAGGCGTCCACGGGCCGCCCGGCCCAGCTCCCGGTGACATGCGCGGTGGCGGGCCCGCCGTACTGCATGGTGCAGACGCTGTCGTCGGGCACGGGCGCGAAGGTGTCCTTCCCCCACGTCGTGCCGCGGTCGAGCGCCGCGCACGCGGCGTCGGCGTCGGGATGGGTGCCGCCCCCGGGATGGCAGTAGAGCTCGTACGTCCCGTCGGCACCGTCGCCGCTGTGCCGGACCGTGACCGTGAGGTGGTCCCCGGTCTGCTCCCCGCTCTGGACGGGCGGCGGCGCGAGGGCGGGGCGGACGGCGTCGGCGTGCGCGGCGGCGGGCAGGACCGAGGGCACGACGGAGGTGGCGGCGGTGGCGGCGACGACCAGGAACCGGGCGAGCGACATGACCTGACTAACGCGTCACCCCCCAGGACGTTGCGCGCCCCGCCCCACCGGTAAGGGCTTTGCTCTGCGGCCCGCCTGCCTAGTACCGTAGGAGCCGATTGGTGACACCACGCTCGACTGTGTCATCATCTGCACGCACCACTCGCGCTCGCGCGGGCGGCTGTGCTGGAGGCGTCGCCTAGTCCGGTCTATGGCGCCGCACTGCTAATGCGGTTTGGGTCTTAAAGCCCATCGAGGGTTCAAATCCCTCCGCCTCCGCCCCTGATCGACAAGATCACCGAAGCCCCGGTCCACCCGACCGGGGCTTCGTCGTTCCCAGAGTCGCCCTCAGAGCCGTTCTCGCAGGTCACAAGGGGTGCGGCAAACGGATTTCACATGGCGGCGGCAGTCATGTAATGTTCTTCCTGTCGCCGCGAGCGGGCCGAAAGGACCAGGACCGGCAAAAACAAAACAAGCACTCGTAGCTTAACGGATAGAGCATCTGACTACGGATCAGAAGGTTGCAGGTTCGAATCCTGCCGAGTGCACACAGGTCAAAGACCCCTCGGGATCATCCCCGTGGGGTCTTTGTCGTGCCGTACAGCAGTGAAGTACAGCAACCGCGTCAGCCGCTACCGCCCATGGTGTCCGACAGCTTGCCGATCGCGGCTCGCACCTCCTCTTCGCTCGCCTCGGCGTAGACCTCCATCGTCATGGCGATCTGCGAGTGCCGCAGGATGCGTTGGGCGACCTTCGGGTGCACCTTGAGCGCGACCAGGAGCGAGCTGCACGTGTGCCGGGTGTTCCGCAGAGGAATGACCCGGACGCCAGCGCGGCGAGCCCGCAGGGCGAACATGCGGGTGAGGTTGCCCGGTTCGATCGGGGTGCCGTACTTCGTGGTGAAGACCAGCCCACTGACGTCCTGCCAGAGCTCCCCAGCCGCACTGTGGTCGCCGATCTGCTGTGCGCGGCGCATGCGAAGGGCCTTGAGACAAAGCGCCGGCACGGGAAGGAAGTCGTCGGACTCCTCGGTCTTGGTCTCGCGGTGCAGGATCTGACGCCCCGCCCGCTGGATCTGATGATCCACGTAGAGCTCACCGGTCTCGAAGTCGATCGACTTCCAGGTCAGACCCAGAACCTCACCCCGACGAAGGCCGAGGCAGAGCACGAGCACCCAGGCTGCGAACAGGTGATCGTCGCGAGCGGCGCAGTCGGCGAGGAACCGGCCCGCTTCGGTGACCGACCAGGGCTTGATCCTCCTACGCCGAGGCTTGGGGACCTTGACCAAGGAGGCCACGTTCTTGCTGATTTCCTCCTCGGTCACAGCGTGGGTAAGGGCCGCCCGAAGGGCATCCCGAGCCGCCTGAACGACACGTCGCGACGGGTGGGCCTCGCAGCACTCACCAATGGCGCAGCATCGCTGAGCATCACGCCGACGCCTGGCGTCCTTGCCCTGGGCACAGCACTGGCAAGTGGTGGCGAGCTTGTTGATCCACTCACGCACGTCTCGCACCGTGAGCTTGTCGATCCGCTTCGCACCGAGGTGCGGATTGATATAGAGCCGCACTGACCCCTCGTACGAGACGTAGGTCAGCGGTGCCAGGTTCGGCTTGACGATCTCGCTGAGCCAGTAGGCGAGGAAGGCCGCAAGGGGGCGGTGCCGAGTAGCCACTGGCCCGCTCTTGGCCTCAACATGCAGCTTGATCCACTTGTCGTGCACCTCGTCGCGGGTCTTGCCGTAGACGTACTTCCGCTTGCGCTTGCCGTCGAGGGTGTCGACCCAGACGTACGCAGCGAAGCCGTTCTTGTACGGGTAGATTGAGCCTTCACCGTTGCCACGCTTGCCGCTCATGCCGACCACCCCTGCTCGGCTTCCCTCGCGCGACGTTCCACGTACTCGTCCACGTAGCGGGGCAGGATCCGGCGGTTACGGCCGTCCTTGATGGAGCGGATCTCCCCGGACAGGACCAGCATCTTGGTCTTGGAGAGGCCGTAGCCGAGCATTTCGGCGACCTCGCGTGTGGTGAACCACTTCCGTTCGATCACAGTCATGGTCATGCGACGGCTCCTTCCAGGGCCAGTTGAGCGGGCAGTTCTTCGCGTGCGGTGTCGCGGTTCTGTTGGATGTCGCGGTGGATGTTGGCGGCGAGCCAGGATTCGCCGGGGGTGTGGCCGTGTCCGGCGTAGGTCCAGTGGGCGAGGGTGAGGGTGGTTGCCTCCGCGTCTTCATCGAGGTCGGGCAGCCCGAGGGCGGCGCGTTGTTGGGCGGCGCGGTAGTCGGCGCGGACCTGGCGCAGGGCGCCCAATGTGGTGGAGTAGCGGCGGGACTTGGTGGAGAAGTGGCCGCGGAAGCCGAGCATGTGAGCCCAGTCCCGCAGCTTCCGATCCGGGTAGAGGGCATGCAGGTCCAAGCAGGCCGCGATGAGCCGAGCGGGGTGGTCGGGCACGTCGAGCAGGATCAGGGCCTCTTTGTTGCCGATCCGCCGGTCCACGGTGCCGGTGGTCTCGGCGGCCTTGGTGGCGTACTTGGCGACGTAGGAGGCGACGGCCTGTTCGGTGATCTCTTCGCCGTGGCCGAAGGCGCCGATCGGCTGGACGTCGAGCTGGGTGCCCCAGCGCAGCGTGCGGGCAGGTTCCTGCCCGGCCGGTGGAACGTCGACCGCCACGCGGGCAGCGGCGGCATGGATGGCATCCGTGAGCAGATCCAGGGTCGCCCAGGCCGGGGGCGGATCGTCCGGGCCGCCGGGTCCGTCGAAGCGGATCACGGCATGGAAGTGCACCGCGCCGCGTTTCTGGTACTCGGCGACCTTGCCGAAGGAGACCCGGGACTGTTCCCGCGCGTCCTTCTGCGTGAGCCCGGCCCGCTTGGCGATCTCGCGGCGCAGGTAGATCGTGAAGTAGCGCCACAGGTCGGATGCGTGGTTGTTCCACAGCACCGCACCCGCGTAGTCGTAGGAGTCGGGGTCGAGCGGCGTGCCGAGTGCCGGCGCGTCTTCACCGTGCCGGATGCCACAGCGGCAGGGCCGGTTGCCGGGCCGGTTGTGGACTGGGCCGAACGAGGGCGCGGTGAGGGTGGCGAAGACGCGGGGGTGGTCCCGGATGGTGTGCGGGGTGCCCTTGTCGGGGTCGCCGACGAGTCCGGCGCGGATGAGGTGGTAGGTGTCTCCGGCGTAGGTCCAGGCGCAGGCCGGGCAGCGGGAGGCGCGGCGGTTGCCGCAGGCGATGCGGAGCATGCCGCCCGGCTCGGTGTCCGTGGAGTAGGCGTGCAGCACGGTCTTGGTCGCCGGGTCGATGGTCTTGGTGCCGCCGATCAGCCGGATCGGGTCGGAGCAGCCGCCGGTACGGCGAATCTGGTCTTGCCAGCGGTCGAAGTCGGCCTGATTGGCCACCCTCAGCACGTCGCCGAGGGTGGCCGCATCGAGGCCCGCCAGGGTGGCGGTGTTGGTCACGTGGTCACCTCCTGCCGTGGGCGGAGCCGTGGTGGGCGGTGTAGCCGTCCACCAGTGCCTTGACCTGGACGTCTCCCTTGGCGGTGGCGGAGGGCCCCGCAGTGGCAGACCGCCGATGCGGTGGCGGGGGCGGACGGGGAGGGCTTGCTGACGTGCAGGCCCGGCCGGTCCGGGGTCGGGCTGAGGTCAGCCATGGTTGGTCACCTCCGCCGCGTCGGTGGCCATGGCGTCCAGGGCTCCGGCGGCTTCGATGGCCGCAGCGGCGAGAGTGCGCAGGGCTTCGGAGGTTCCGAGACGGGCGATCAGCGCGAGTTCGACGAAGTCACCGCCGATGCGGAGGCTGACGAAGGGGTTGGCGCGGTCGGCGAACGGGGTGACGAGGAAACGGGTGTCCGGCTCGATGTGGGCCGAGGTGGTCACGGTCTTCACGTCGTCACCTCCCGACCCGGACAAGGTGCGCGGTGCGGGCGGTGTGGCCGGTGCCCTGGCAGGTCGAGCAGGTGACGCGGAGGGTGACGCGGGTGCCGTCGTCGTGCCGGGTACCGGTGGTGATGGCGACGGCGGGGAAGCCGTCGCAGTCGCGGCAGACGGGCGTGTTCGGGGCGTGCTGGGGCATGATGAGGCATCCCTTTCGGGTCCGTTGGATCTGGAAGAGGTGGAGCCGTCCGGGGCGGCGGTTCTTTGGCGAGAGAGCCGCCCCGGAGGGCGTTACTTGATGCGGCCAGAGCGCTTGCGTCCGGCGTTCCAGATCCGCTTGTCGTCCTTGGTGGCGGTCCCGTCCTTGATGCGGCCGTAGATCTCCCGGTTGAGCTGGGCGCCGCGGCGCTTGGCTTCCTCGATGTGGCGGTCCTGGTCCGGGTGGGGTCGCTTGCTGAAGATGCTCATGTCAGTGCTTCCTTTCGTGGTTGAGGATCGAGCGGAGTACTACGGCGGTCACGGCCACGGACATGCCGGTGATGGCGACCGCGAGGAGCATGGAGACCAGCACGGCGCCGACGACGAGGACCACGGCGGTGCCGCCGCCGACCAGGACGAGCGCGGTGCCGGGGGTGAGCTGGACGGTCGGCCGGTTCGAGACCGGGGCCGCCACAACCGGGGCCGGGGCCGACGGCTGAACGGGCGCCGGGGTGTGGGTGGCCGGCACGGGGGCCGTGGCGGCCGGTGGGGCGGTGTCCTGGGGCGGGTACTTGGGCGTGAACACGGGACGGGTCCCTTCTACTTGAGGACGGCGGCGAGGGCAGGGGCGAGGACGCTTTGGGCGGCGAGGTAGCCGCCGACCAGGAGCACGGCGACCAGCCACCACGGCGGGCGGGCGAGCTTGACGCCGAGCCATCCGACGATGAGCAGGGCGAGCCAGAGCGGTACGTGCATGGCGAGATCTCCTGTCAGGCCTTGCAGCGGTGGGTGCGGGCGGCGAGTTCGGCGCCAGCACGGGTGTCGTAGTCGGCGGCGAAGCCGCAGCCGGGTGCGGTGCAGGCGGCGGTGTGCTTGTCGCGGCCACGGCCGTCGTAAGCGGTGGCGACCTGCACGGGCCCGATACGGATCACGTTGCGGAAGCGGCGGTAGGCGGTCACTGGCGGTTTCTCCCTTCCTGTCAGGCGAGTTGGAGTTCGGCGGCGATGGCGTCGGCCATCGGGGCGGGCAGTTGGAGCCGGGCGGACAGGGCGTCGGCGGGCATCGGGGAGCCCGTGGAGGCCCGGTGGGCGTCGGCGATCTTGCGGGCGTGGTCGAGCAGCGCGGCCGGAACCACGGGGGGACTGGGCTCGGGCTTCGGCGAAGCGGGAGTCAGCTCCGGCACCGTCGCGGCCGGGACCGGGCCGGGGGCGGGTTCGTCGGTGCGGTGCATCTCGACTTCCGGCGGCGCCACCTCATCCACAGCCTGTGCAGGAGCGGCCGGGGTGTCGGGTGAGTGCACCAGGAGGGTTCCGCCGAGGAAGGCCAGGGCGGGCCAGCCAGCCACGAGAATGCACAGCCAGGCAGGCACCTGGGCCAGGTCGAGGAGCCCGGCGGTCGCGATGTTCGCACCGAGCGAGGCGAACAGGGCGATCACGAACCAGCTCCAGGCAGAGCGGTCACGGCGGGCCGTGCGCAGTCGGCGCCAGGCGGCGACGAGAAGCAGGTCGACCGAGACCGGATAGGCCCACGCCTTCCAGCCGGTCTGTCCAGCAGCTTCGGCTAGGTCGTGCAGGTGGGCGAAGGACAGTGCGCCAGCGATGACGGCTTGGATCAGGACGGCGTCCGCGCGGATGGTGCGGTTCTTGGTCGCGGCCACGGCGATCACGACTCCAGACGCGGGTAGCCGTGGCCGATGGGCGGGTAGACGCCATCGGCGCGGGCAAGGAACTCGGAGTCGAAGGTGTCGCTCAGAACCGAGACGAAGTGGTCCACGGGCAGACCGAGGTACAGGTCGTTCTGCAAGGTCTCGTACAGGACACCGAGCCGGTTGACGTCGTCCCGTTCCTGCCAGGTCTGGCCGAACTCATCCCGATCGCTGCGGTTGCTCATGCCGGGTCGCCTTCCTTGACCAAGAGCGGGGCCTCAACGGCCGGCGCGGGGATGCGCGGGCGGAACGGGTCGAGGAACGACAGAGCCGGGACCAGGTGGGCGAACTCCCGGCAGACCGCCACGACTTCATCGCGGCTGGTGTTCGGGGTGCGGATCTTCGACCAGCCGCCGGAGGAGTCCGCCGCGACAGCGGTTCCGGGGCGGTTCATCGGGATCAGGCTCGCGGCCGGGACCGCGTCCGGGGCCACGTCTGCCAGGCCCATTTCGGCGGTCTGCTTGTCGTTGACGCGGTGCACCACGCGGCCGGTGAGCTGAGCGCGGAGCATGGTGGCGCCCTTGCCCAGGTCGGAGCCGAAGCGCTGCCCGCAGATCTCCAGGTAGATGCCGATGGCGCGGGCCATCTGCGCCAGCCGGATCAGCGCGGTGACGATCCGTTCCCGGCGCTCCTCATCCTTCTTGGAGGAGATCAGGAACAGTTCCGCCACCTCGTCGACCAGGACCACCACCGGCACCGGGCGCAGCTCTGCGGGCAGTTCCCACAGGTCCGAGACGCCGTGACGGCTCAGCAGGTCGAAACGGTCTTCCATCTCCGCGACCAGCACGGAGAGCAGTGAGGCGGCATCGTCGGGGGTGGTGACCAGCGCCGACAGGCGGGGCGCGAAGGCGGACTGTTCCACCCCGCGCTTGCAGTCGACGCCGACCAGGGCCACCGGCAGTTGCGCCAGCCCCTTGATCAGGTTGCGCTGATACATGGACTTGCCGGAGTGGTTGGCGCCCAGGGTGAGCGCCATCGGTGCCTTGCGGTAGTCCCGCTCGAAGGCGGTCCCGTCCTCGCGCACCGCGACCGGCACGGCCATGTCGTGCGGGCGGGCCTTGCGGGGCATCGTCACCCGGCGCAGCACGTCGTAGCCGGTCATCCGCAGTTCGACGAAACCGGGCTTCGTCTCCATCACGGTCACCGAGTGGACGCCCCAGGCGTGCCGGAGCCGCTCCGAGGAGGCCATCAGGTCGGCGGGCTCCAGGCCGGCGGGAAGCCGCAGGGTCACCCGCAGCCCGGTCGACGTGCCGCGCACCCGGCGGATCTTCGGCGGGACCGGCTGCACCTCACGGCGGGCAACGCTGCGGGTGAAGAACGCCCGCAGCCCCGACGGCTGCACCGTCAGCCCGCACACGTCCATCGTCGAGCGGTACGAGAGGGTGAAGCGGCCCCAGGTGACCGGCATCCCGACCAGCGACCAGTACACGCGCGGCGCGCGTACCTTCGCGTAGCCGAGGCCACCGGCACCGGCCAGGGCTCCCGTGGCCTCCAGCCACATCGCCAGGTCGGCCATGATCAGGCCGCCGGGGTGATCGCGACCGCACGGAACGAGATCCCGTGCCGCTTCTGGCCGTTGAACTCGTTCTCCCAGTCACGCGCCTTCAGGCCGATGACCTTGACCGGCATGCCGGGCGCCAGCCCCTCGGGGAGACCGGTCTCCGGCACGGTCACCTGGTAGAGGTTCCCCTCCCCCTCATCCGAGACCAGCAGACCCACGGTCGAAAGACTCGCGTTGGTCTCCCGATCCACGGCCCGCTCACCGGTCTTCTTGTTGACCATCTTCGGTTCCGGCGCGGTCGCCACGAACACCACGGCGGTCGAAGTGTCGATCTTGAACGACGGCATGAAGTACTCCCTGAGTCGATGCTTCGGAGCAGCCCAAAGAAGACCCTCCGTGCCCGCTGTCCTAGGACTGCGGGCGACTTAGGGAGACTGTGACACGCAGTCCTGGGACTGTCAACAGTCCTGGGACTGTGCTTGACTGATCTCGTCGAGAGGAGTCGTGAGATGGCGCCGAAATGGCGGGAGCTGGCCGACAAGCTGGCTGAACAGATCAAGAGGGGTGAGTACGCGCCTGGCCAGCAGCTTCCGCAGATCAGGGAGCTAGTTGCGGCAGGCGAGGGCTCCAAGTCCACCGTGCATCAGGCCTACAAGGCTCTTGAAGCCGAGGGCCTGGTGACGTCGTCCCGCGGGCACGGCACCGTCGTGCGACAACGGGTTCCGCTCAAGCGGCTCGGCATCGGCCGGTACGACAAGGCAAAGTGGCGCGATGGTGATGAGGTGGCTTTCATCGCGGACCGCGTGGCCTCTGGGCGCAGCTACCGCCGGAACGAGCAGACCCAGACCGTCAGTCGCGTGGAAGCCCCGCGGACGGTCGCGGCTGCCCACGGCCTCCCCGAGGGAGCGGAGGTGTACGCGCGAGCGCGGCTGGTGAAGGAAGGCGACCAGCCGACCCACACCCTCACCAGTTACTACCGACCCGAACACGTCGAGGGGACCCGGCTGGTGGACCCCACCCCGGGGCCGGCCGGTCGCGGCGGCGGATTCCGGGTGCTGTACGACGCGGGATACGAGATCGACCACATGAAAGAGGAGATCTTCGCCAGGGCAGCCACGGCCGACGAAGTAAAGCTCTTGCAGCTGCCGCCGGGCGAACCAGTCGTCGAGCTGCATCGGACGACGTACACGGCCTCTGGCACAGTGGTGGAGTTCGCCATTGGTGTGCACGCGGCTTCGCGCTTCGCCTGGGAGTACGACTTCAAGGTGCCGGACTCGACGAAGGGCGAGAAGGGGTAGGAATGATCTCCACTCAGGCATGGGCCGACGCGCGGCGCCTGTGGGACTACCACCAGATGGGCCACGTCCTGCGGCCGTGCTCAGTCGCGATCGGGTTGGGTAGCCACGACCTGGGTGTAGCCGATACGGCAGTAGACCTGTACAAGCGCGGCATGGCTCCCCTCCTTCTGTTCACGGGAGCCACCAGCCCGACGACGCGGGAACGCATGCCACAAGGTGAGGCCATCCACTACCGCGAACGAGCCCTCGAACTCGGTGTTCCCAGCTCAGCCGTGCTCGTAGAACCCAACGCCCGCAACACTGGCGAGAACATCCGCTTTTCCAGGGCTGTGCTTGAGGAGGCCGGAGTGGATGTCTCCTCCGTGCTCCTCATCAGCAAGCCGTACGAGGAGAGGCGCGCGTACGCCACGGCGCGCAAGCTGTGGCCCGAAGTGGAGATCGTCAGCGCGTCAACTCCGATGACGTTGGAGGAGTACGCGGACTCCATCCAGGACGCTCGGTTGGTCATTGACATGCTGGTGGGGGCACTTCAGCGACTGCTGATCTACCCGGAGCAGGGGTTCATGATCAGCCAACCCGTACCGGATGACGTGTGTGAGGCCTATGAGCGGCTGTGCCGCGAGGGCTTCACCAGCCGACTCCTCACCACTGACCGGCCCTCTGCCTGAAACTCGGCTCATGCCACGACAGCCAACGCCGCTCCATTCGGTCTCCGTGGCGGGAGTCGTTGTGCGTGAGGACGGGCGCGTGTTGGTGATCCGCCGTGCCGACAACGGCACGTGGGAACCGCCCGGCGGGGTGCTTGAGCGTACGGAAGCCGTCGAGGAGGGGGTCCTCCGAGAGGTGTTCGAGGAGACCGGCATCAAGATTCGCGTGGAGCGGCTGACCGGCGTCTACAAGAACATGGCCGTCGGGGTCGTTGCCCTGGTGTTCAGGTGTCGACCCGAAGGCGGTCACGAACAGCTCTCGGACGAGTCGACCGCGGTTGCATGGCTTGCCCCGGACGAGGCCGTTGCGGCGATGAGCGAGGTCTACGCGATCCGCATCACGGACGCTCTGCGCGACGACGAGGCGCCACACATCCGAACCCACGATGGCCGCAAGCTCACACCGCCGGTCGGCAGTTGATCTCCAACCGGCACGGCCTGAGCTGTTACAGGTTTCTCTACCTCATCAAGCCCCGGCTGCGCTCCGCTCCGCCGGGCGCGCTTCCCGGCTCCGCTGCGCGCCGCGCTCCTGCCTTCGGCCCGCTCGCGCGCGCTGCGCCGACGCGCGCCCACATGTGGATAGGGCCGGAAGCCATGAGTCGATCACCGTATAGAGCGGCCCACGGTTAAGACGATGCCTCCGGCGGGGGATCGGCCGGCACCGGGATGGAGGGGGCGCCGTTCGCGGCCGCGGGTCCGTAGTGGCGTGCGCGGGGAGCTCCCATCCCGTCCGCCATCGACCCAGGCAGAGCCGAGCAGACGCGGCCCATGGCGTCCAGGTCGTTCGTACAGTGGCGCGCTCCACCTGGACGCCATGAACCACGCCCGCTCCACGGTGTGTGGGTCGACGGCGGACGGGATGGGAGCTGGGGTAGGTGGTGGGTTGAGCGCGGTTGTGAGGCTCACCAACTTTTGTATTTTTGTGAAGTCAGTCACGGAAAAATGCAGACATAGGGAACTTTGCATCACGTGAGGCAAAGGTGGCGTGCTGGAGGGAGCCCATATTTGTCAGTGCCGTGTGATAGGAGCGGCTTTCTCTGCAGGTCAGCAAGCTGACGGAATGCCAGCTTCCCGCCACGTTGGATGAGAGGGGGTACTTGGCATACCCGTTCGTCATCATTACCGCGCTTCACAACGGCTGCGCTCATCTGTCAGTGCCGTGCAATAACGTCTTAAGGGTCAACACCGAAGGGCGCGCCCGCTCTTGGGGAAGAGACCTCGGGCGCGCCCTCCAAGTAACCGGAGGACGAATGCCCAACCCGGCTCTCGGCGGACTGTCCGTCATAGACGACCGCCTTCTTCAAACTGTCGCATGCGGCACTGACAGTGGCAACAAATCCATGATCGCTCTGGGTGCGGTACTGGCCTGTGTGATCAACGGTGACACCATGACTGACGTCCTTCGCCAAGCGACTTGGCTCGTAGTCGCGGTTACCGTTCTGATCGTTGTTCAGGTGGTGACGGCAGTCTTCCGCAACGAGGTGTCAAGCCTCACGGACGGCTCTGACGTCAGTGCCTGACACCAGCAGCGACGAACGAGGGCGAATCAGAGCGGATCGGCTCGAACGGTCATCGGCTGCGTCACTTGCCGGATGACGGCGAGAAATGCCTGAGCTAGTCGACCTGATAGATGAGGCCGGATCTCAAAGCCTGGGCGGGTGACGTCCTTCATCGATGAACGGCGGCCTGCCGCCGTGACTCGGCCCATTGAGATCCCGACCTTGTCAGTGGCTGACGGTAGCCTGAAAGGCTTGCAGCTACCCCCACATCTAGTGGTCGGACGACCTGACGGACCCACAAGTTGTGGTTCGAGTACCCCACTTGGGCCACTCGAGGCGCTATTCTTCTCGGCAGCGCGAAAGACCCCAGTTCAGAAGGACTGACGCGGGGTCGGTGCCTGCTCGAACTGGGGTCGTGTGCGTTCCTAGGCGCCCAACGACCCTACAGGGCTCAACCCTTCATCCAGAAGGGCAGGGTCCACATCGAGCGGTATCCAGCTTGAAGGGTAGGTGATCAGAATGGCCAAGAAGCTCACGCCGGGTACGCCGGCGCCGGAGTCGGGACAGTACAAGGTGCCCGGTTCCAAGACCGAGGTCACGGCCGTGAAGGGCAAGCCCCTTCCGCCGACGCCCAAGGCTGGCCAGGGTTACAAGCTCGTTGACCCGACCAAGCACAAGCCGAAGGGCAAGTGACGGGCGGGGGCAGGCTCCTCGGGGTCTGCCCCCCTTGCCTCGGTTGCAGTACAGCAGCGAAGTACAGCAACTACAGCAACCGACCATAGCCGTCGGTACGCCTCACCCTCCTTCCGACAGCCTGGATGACCCCTGATGGCCGATCTCTATAGAGCTACGGATCAGACGGTTGCAGGTTCGAATCCTGCCGAGTGCACACAGGTGAGAGGCCCCGCAGAGATGCGGGGCCTCTTGCGTTGTGCTCCTCGCAGGCCGCGGAACTGTGGGGTCATGACGACGGCGGCTCAACGGGCGGCCGGAGTCGCAGCCGTTGAAGGGCCGGACGCCGACGAAGGCCCCTGCGCACACCCCGCCAACCCCGCCGACGCAGTTGGAAAGCGAGCCTCAAGCTCTCCTCAGAACATGGCCCTTGTGATGGTCGAGTGCATGACCGCCGCATAGTGTCCAAGGGCTTGATCGCTACGGGGGCGGTCCTCCAGCAAGGGTGTTCCATGGGCATCAGCTCACGGCGCGTTGTGACCGGCGCTGCCACTGCATTGCTTCTCTGCCTCACGACCGCGGGCACTGGCGCCGCCGAGGATCAGCCGCTCGGCGAGGAGAGGCCGGCCATGTGCGACCGGCCGGAGACGTGGTACGCCATCACCTCGAAGGAGGCCGTCCACGTTCCTTCCCGGTGGAACGGCACCGACTACAAGGACGGTCCGGGCGGCACCATGAGCGAGACCGTGACCAAGGGCGGCATCATCTCGGCCGACGTAACGGGCACTGGGGAGTTCAAGGCCGGCAAGCTCATCGGGGAGGCCAAGCTCAGCGTCAGCGGCAGCATCGGCGCCCGTGTGACCGTGACCCCCGGGCATGCCTACTCCCATCCGGTCAGCAGCCGGAAGTACGGCCATCTGCAGTACGGCTCATGGGGCTACGACGTGAAGTGGAAGAGATACCGCTCCGGCAGTGGCAGCGACTGCAACACCGTCGAGCTCGCTCATGGCTCAGCGACCTTGCCCACGTCCGCGGTTGGCTGGCGCTTCTGGGAAACCTCGTCATGACCAATTCGAACCCGCGGGCCTGGATCGCCGGATGCGTTGCGGCAGCGTCGGCATTGCTCCTGACCTCCTGCACCTCCGGAAGCGGTGACGGCGCGGCTGTCGGCACGACATCGCCGCAGCCCTCGGTGAGCGCGTCTCAGGCTGCGGCCGAGGCGCGGGAGAAGACACTCACCGATCAGGCGCAGGCTGCCCTTGCCGCCGTTCACAGCGGAACGATGGTTGAGGCCGGCGCGGAGCGCGTGACCGACGGCATCCACACGGAGCCCACCTTTCGCCGGGGCAGGACGTACAAGCTCAATCTGGTGTGCTTCGGCAGCGGCAGTGCGCGCGTGACGTTCACGCCGGCGAGCGCTGGGGCGAAGACAGAGGTGCCGTGCGATCAGTCGCTCGTGCAGCAACGGATCACCGTGCACAAGCTGCCGATACGTATCGATGCCGACGGCGCCGAAGGATCTACGGGAATGATCGCCTGGCAGATCGACACCGCCTGATCGAAGCGTCCGGTACATACGGCAGCACGCAGGTGAGAGGCCCCGGAAGGTTCCGGGGCCTCTCCATGGCTACGTGATGCAGATCCCGCTGCTCGTCAATCGCATTCTGAGCCGACGTGATTGGCTTGGCCGCCTGGATTGCCCTCGCCGTTGATGGCGTTGCCCAGGAGGCCGTTGAGGAGGCCGACCTGGCCGAGGACGTCCAGGTTCAGGTCGTGGGACCTGCATCCGCCGCCGTGTCCGGCGGGCGCGCTCGGAGCGGCGCTGGCGGTGCCGGTGCCTATGAAGCCGACGAGAGCGATGACGGCGGCCGCGACAGCCGCCTTGGGGAGCTTGCGCATTTCTCCTCCTTGGGTTGGGTCGAGCGCACCGTCGAAAGATCCACTTCACAAAGATCCACTTTGCGCTCATTTCGGAGGCTAGTCCGATATGTTCCAAGGCGCTCTTCGAGGCTGCCATCCGTGCCTCGGGGCTCGGCCAGTTGGCTGTCAGAGCGTGGAGAAGGGCGTAGGGAAGGGCGGGGGCGGAACGTGTCGCGCCGTCAGGCGTACGTCCAGCGACAAGCGTTCGAGCTGTAGGTGCACTTGAGCTGCTTCCGGTGGATGTGCCCGCGGCCCTCGCGGTGGCCGTTCTCGTGACGGTGGCCGTGGGGCGGGGCTTCGGCCTGGCCGTGACGGTCTCGGTGACCGTCGGCCCCGGCTCGGGTGTCGCCGTCACCGTCGCGGTGAACTGGCCGTAGTTCCAGGGAGGGTGATGTGTGAAGGGTGTGCGAAACGGGTGATCTGTTTGTGATGTCGCTGGTCAGCGAGGTGTGGTCGGAGGCTGCCGTCGCGCGGGTGCTACGCCGTGTCGGCCAGGCGGCGGAACGCCTGCGTGGTGCGCGGGTGGGCGATCTCGTCCAGTACGTGGCGCCACTCGGGGTCGGAGAGGGCCGGGTGGGCCGTGTCCCAGGCGGTCAGGAAGGGAGCAAGTTCGCTCTCGTCGGGGCCTGTGACCAGGTTGTTCAGGGTGGTGCTCGGCCGGGAGGACTGCTGCGGCTTCATGTGAGTCTCCCTTCGGAGAGAGCGTCTGTATGAGTTGGTTCGCCGGCTTCCACGATGCCCCCTCCGTCCTTCCGGCACCATGAAGCGCTCCTCCAGTGCTCCTCCTCCCCTCTCCCGTCCGGTACGTGCGGCATCGCACCTGCAGGTACCCAGTCCGTCCACCGGCTCACGTCACGTTGTCAGTGCCGCCCTCTAGTCTCGACAGCGATGGCACAGGCATGGAAGTGCTCGGGGCTGCGCTGGTCGGCGGACGGTCCCGTGCTGGTGTGGGACGGCGGGCGGCGCAGCGCGCCGGCCCGGGGCAAGCGGCTGGCCTTCGGGGTCGCGGACGGGGGTGTGCGGACATGTGTGGGAGCGCGGGGGCATGCGTGTCCGGTGCGGGCGGTCGTGCCGGGGCGGAGCACGGGGGCGCGGTGCGAGGAGTGCGCGCGGCTGGACCGGGCGCACTCCGTGGCGGCCGACACGATCGCGGACGACCCGCGGCCGTACCACGTATATCTGGCGTGGTTCGGGCCCGGTCTGGTCAAGGTCGGGATCACGGCCGGGGAGCGGGGCTCGGCGCGGCTGCTGGAGCAGGGCGCCGTCTGTTTCAGCTGGCTCGGCCTGGGACCGCTGATGGCCGCCCGGCGCACGGAGGAACTGCTGCGCGCCGCGCTCCAGGTCCCGGACCGGATTCCGTACGCCGCGAAGCGGGCGGTGCGCTCGCGGCTGCCGGAGTCCGCGGGCGGGCGGGCGGCCGAGGTCGAGGCGCTGCACGCGCGGGCGGTGGCGCTTGACCGGTGGCCGGAGTCGCTGGCGCGCGAGCCGTGTGAAGTCGTCGATCACGTTGGCGTGTTCGGGCTGACCGGGCTGCCGGACGCCATCGGCGAGGTGAGCGAGCTGGTCGCCGGCGGACGGGTGAGCGGCGAACTGCTCGCGGCCGCCGGGCCGGACCTGCATCTCGCGGCGGGCCGCGGGGTCGTCGTGCTGGACACGCGGCTGATGACCGGGTGGGAGATCGTCCCGGCCGTGGGTGAGGATGGATGCACCGTGCCTGTGCGGGAGTTCAGGGAGGCGGCGGGAGTTCAGGACGGCCTGTTCTGAAGCGGCTGAGGGTTCGAGAGGGCGTATGACGGAGACAGTGGAGGCCGCAGAGGTCCGGCAGTTCTGGGAGCGGCTCGGCCTGCCCGGACTCGTCGATGTGCACACGCACTTCATGCCGGAGCGGGTGCTGCACAAGGTCTGGGACTACTTCGACGCGCTCGGCCCGCTGACCGGCGGCGTCGAGTGGCCGATCACCTATCGCGAGGAGGAGGCGGAACGACTCGCGCGGCTGCGGGAGTTCGGCGTGTGCCGCTTCACCGCCATGCTCTATCCGCACAAGCCCGGCATGGCGCAGTGGCTCAACGGCTGGGCGGTCGACTTCGCCCGCCGTACGCCCGACTGCCTGCACACCTCCACCCTCTTCCCGGAGCCGGGCGTCGAGGCGTACGTACGGGAGGCCGTCGAGGCGGGCGCGCGGGTGTTCAAGGCCCATGTGCAGGTGGGGGCGTACGACCCGGCGAACCAACTGCTCGACCCCGCTTGGGGGTTGCTCGCCGAGGCCGGGATCCCGGTCGTCATCCACTGCGGGTCCGGGCCCGCGCCCGGCAAGCACACCGGGCCCGAGCCGATCGCGCGCGTGCTGGCCCGGCATCCCCGGCTGCGGCTGGTGATCGCGCACATGGGCATGCCGGAGTACGAGGACTTCCTCGACCTCGCCGAGCAGTACGGCGAGGTGCGGCTGGACACCACGATGGCGTTCACCGACTTCAGCGAGGGGTTCGCGCCGTTCCCGAGCCGGGCCCTGTCCCGCCTCGGCGACCTCGGCGACCGCATCCTGCTGGGCAGCGACTTCCCCAACATCCCTTATCCGTACGTCCATCAGCTGCACTCCCTGGAGCGGCTGGGGCTCGGCGAGGACTGGCTGCGGGCCGTCTGCCACGACAACGGCGCGCGGCTGTTCGGGCTGTGAGGAGCGCACAGGCAGGCGCACAGGCAGGCGCACAGGCAGGCTTTACGCCCTGATCACCTGGGCCCGGCGGATGATGGTCGGTCCGTGCGGCGAGCGCCCGGCAGGTGCTTCCCAGGGGTCCCCTGAGAGGCACCTGTGCGTTTCTCAGGCAATTCACAGGTTGCCGAAAGGGTGCTCTCAGAGCGCGCCGACACTGTTTCCACCATGACCACGACCTCGCCCCAGGGGCGCACCGAACTGCTGAGGCCGGACGGGAGCCCCGTCCGCGTGCTTGTGGTGGACGACGAGCTGTCGATCACCGAACTGCTGTCCATGGCCCTCCGCTACGAAGGGTGGCAGATCCGGAGCGCCGGAGACGGCACGGGTGCCCTCCAGACCGCGCGGGAGTTCCGGCCGGACGCCGTCGTTCTCGACATGATGCTGCCCGACATGGACGGCCTGACCGTCCTCGGGCGGCTGCGCCGCGAGCTCCCGGACGTGCCGGTCCTGTTCCTCACCGCCAAGGACGCGGTCGAGGACCGTATCGCCGGTCTCACCGCCGGCGGCGACGACTACGTCACCAAGCCGTTCTCCCTGGAGGAGGTCGTCGCGCGGCTGCGTGGTCTCATCCGCCGTTCCGGCGCCGCCGACCGGCGCTCCGACTCCGTGCTGGTCGTCGGCGACCTCACCCTCGACGAGGACAGCCACGAGGTGTCGCGGGCCGGGGACAACATCCACCTCACCGCCACCGAGTTCGAGCTGCTGCGCTTCCTGATGCGCAATCCGCGGCGCGTGCTCAGCAAGGCGCAGATACTCGACCGGGTGTGGTCGTACGACTTCGGCGGGCAGGCCAACGTGGTCGAGCTCTACATCTCGTATCTGCGCCGGAAGATCGACGCCGGCCGTGAGCCGATGATCCACACCCGGCGCGGTGCCGGCTACCTGATCAAGCCCGCCGTCGCCTCATGAGCGGACGGCGACGACCGCGGGCGCAGAAGCGACGTGGGGGTCCCCCCGCTCGAGCGAAGCCGAGAGTGGGGGCGGGACAGCCGCGCACCCTGCGGGCACGGCTCGTCGTCGCGTCCGTGGTGCTGATCGCGGTCGTGTGCGCGGTGATCGGAACGGTGACGACGCTGGCGCTGCGCTCGCATCTGTACAGCCAGTTGGACGACCGGCTGAGCGAGGTCTCCGGCCGGGCGGCGGGGATCGGCGGGCCGATCGGCGGTGGCGGCCCCGTCAAGAAGAGCGGGAGAGGGAAGACCTACCCGCAGACCCTCGACCTGGGTGAGTTCGTCACGCACGGGCCGCAGCCGGAGCGCACGGTCATCGCCCAGGTCCAGAACGGCCAGATCACCGACGCCAAGTACGGCCAGAAGTCGGACGACAGTACCGACATCAGCGGCATGGCCGCCAGCAATCTCAGCGAGGCTGCCCGCGGCTCGCTCAACACCGTCTCGCAGGACGGCAAGATCCACACGGTGGACATCAGCGGGCTGGGCACCTACCGCGTCAAGTACGTCACCGGTGCCACCGGCAACTACTACGTGGCCGTCCCCACCAGTGATCCCGACAGCACCATCAACACCCTCATCCTCGTAGAAGTCAGCGTCACCGCCGCCGGCCTCGGCGCCGCCGTCATCGCGGGCTACGCGCTCGTCGGCGTGGCCACCCGCCCGCTGCGCCGCGTCGCCGCCACGGCGACCCGGGTCTCCGAACTCCCCCTGCA
This sequence comes from Streptomyces sp. NPDC050534, assembly GCF_044457745.1. Lineage (NCBI taxonomy): Bacteria > Bacillati > Actinomycetota > Actinomycetes > Kitasatosporales > Streptomycetaceae > Streptomyces > Streptomyces sp. NPDC050534. Next base: position 117,216 of record NZ_JBITHF010000019.1, on the reverse strand, counting down.
CACCGGCGAGGTGAACCTCAGCGAGCGCGTGCCCGAGTCCGAGACCGACCCGCACACCGAGGTGGGCCAGGTCGGGGCCGCGCTCAACCGCATGCTGGACCACGTCCACGGCGCCCTGCACTCACGGCAGCAGAGCGAGATGCGGGTACGGCAGTTCGTCGCGGACGCCAGCCACGAGCTCAGAACACCGCTCGCCTCCATCCGCGGGTACGCCGAACTGACCAGACGCGGCAGGGAGCAGGTCGGCCCCGACACCCGGCACGCCCTCGGCCGTATCGAGTCCGAGGCGGGCCGGATGACGCTCCTCGTGGAGGACCTGCTGCTGCTCGCCCGGCTGGACGCCGGACGGCCGCTGCAGTTCGAGCAGACCGACCTCATCCCGCTGGTCGTCGACACGATCAGCGACTCCCGCGCGGCCGGCATGGACCACAACTGGCGCCTCGACCTGCCCGACGAGCCCGCGCTGGTCAGTGCGGACGCGGCCCGTGTCCAGCAGGTGCTCGTCAATCTGCTCGGCAACGCCCGCAAGCACACCCCGCCCGGCACGACCGTCACCGCACGCGTGCAGCGGCGGGGTCCGTGGATGTGCGTCGACGTGGAGGACAACGGCCAGGGCATCCCGGCCGAGCTGCTGCCGCACGTCTTCGAGCGGTTCGCGCGCGGCGACTCGGCGCGCTCGCGGGCAACAGGCTCCACCGGCCTGGGACTTGCGATCGTGCAGGCCGTCGCGACCGCGCACGGCGGTGCCGTGACCGTGGACAGCGTGCCCGGACGCACCGTGTTCACCGTGTATCTGCCGGCGCTTGCCCCGGCCCTGCCCCATCCGGCCCCCGAAACGAATTGGCAATCGCACTCACAGGCGCAGCACAGTGCCACCACATGGGTGCAACAGGGCACTTGACCAGAGTCGTTCGCATGCGAACCGACTCTTCTCCCGGCACCCTGCCGGCGCGGGAGCACCTCCCGGCCGGCGACGCCGGTACACCCGTCCTGGATGTAGTGATCCCCGTCTACAACGAGGAGAAGGACCTCCAGCCGTGTGTGCTGAGACTGCACGAGCACCTCAGGCGCACGTTCCCGTACGCGTTCCGCATCACGATCGCGGACAACGCCTCGACCGACACCACCCCCCTGGTGGCGGCGCGGCTGGAGGCGGAGATCCCCGAGGTCGCCACCTTCCGTCTGGAGCAGAAGGGCCGGGGCCGCGCGCTGCGCACGGTGTGGTCCGCCGCCGAGGCGCCGATCCTCGCCTACATGGACGTGGACCTGTCGACCGACCTCAACGCCCTGCTGCCGCTGGTGGCACCGCTGATCTCGGGCCACTCGGACCTGGCGATCGGCTCCCGGCTGGCCCGTTCCTCCCGCGTGGTGCGCGGCCCCAAGCGTGAGTTCATCAGCCGGGCGTACAACCTCATCCTGCGCGGCTCGCTCCAGGCCCGCTTCTCCGACGCGCAGTGCGGCTTCAAGGCGATCCGGCGTGACGTCGCCCAGGTGCTGCTGCCGCTGGTCGAGGACACCGGCTGGTTCTTCGACACCGAGATGCTGGTCATCGCCGAGCGCGCGGGGCTCCGTATCCACGAGGTTCCCGTCGACTGGGTCGACGACCCGGACTCCACCGTCCACATCGTGAAGACGGCGACCGAGGACCTCAAGGGGGTGTGGCGGGTGGGCAGGGCCCTGGCCACCGGCTCGCTGCCGCTGGACCGGATCACCCGGCCGTTCGGCGACGACCCGCGCGACCGCGACATCCAGGACGTGCCGAAGGGGCTGGCCCGCCAGCTCGTCGGGTTCTGCGTCGTCGGCGGTCTGTCGACCCTCTTCTACCTCCTCCTCTACAGCCTCTTCCGGCAGTTCGGCGGCTCGCAGACCGCCAACGCGCTCGCGCTGCTGGTCTCGGCCGTCGCGAACACGGCCGCCAACCGGCGCCTGACCTTCGGCGTGCGCGGCCGCGGCGGCGCCGTCCGCCACCAGGCGCAGGGCCTCGTGGTCTTCGGCATCGGCCTCGCGCTGACCAGCGGCTCGCTCGCCGCCCTGAACACGGCGACGTCGAACCCCGCGCACTCGACCGAGCTGGCGGTCCTGATCGCCGCCAACCTCGCGGCGACGGTCCTGCGCTTCCTGCTCTTCCGCGCGTGGGTCTTCCCCGACCGAGCCGAGGGCGAGAACTCCACCGTGGTGGCCTCGCACAATCCGTCCTCGCCGACCTACGCCACGGCCCCGTACCCGCAGTACCGGCTGCAGCCGCACGGACAGCGGACGTACCAGTCCCCGCTGCCGCAGCGCCCGGTCGTGTACCCGGCCGCGCACCAGCACCACGAGACGACCCCGATCCGCGCCGGTGAAGTCGCGGACCGCAGCTGGGAGGACGCCACCCTGCACCTTCAGCCGGTGCGTCCGACCGAGACCGATCCGAGGGATCCCCGATGACGACCCACTACGACCGCACGACCTACGACGGAGGACCCGCACCGTCCTCCTGGGGCCCGCCCGCCACGGCCGGCCCGGCCGCGGCGGAGCCGGTGACCCCGCCGGAGCCGGTGACCCCGCCGGAGCCGGTGACCCCCACGGCCCCCCAGGGAGGCGAGCCGAAGCAGCCCTTCGTCCGCAGACTGTGGCGCGGTCGGCCCGAGGACCCGCGCTGGGCGCGCCCGGCCTTCCTCGGCCTGCTGGCCGCCACCCTGCTGCTCTACCTCTACAACCTGAGCGCCTCCGGCTACGCCAACTCCTTCTACTCGGCGGCCGTCCAGGCCGGCAGCAAGTCCTGGAAGGCGTTCTTCTTCGGCTCGCTGGACGCGGGCAACGCCATCACCGTCGACAAGCCCCCGGCCTCCCTGTGGCCGATGGAGCTGTCGGTCCGCGTCTTCGGCCTCGACTCCTGGGCGATCCTGGCCCCGGAGGTCCTGATGGGCGTGGCCACGGTCGCCGTCGTGTACGCGGCTGTACGGCGCCGGTTCAGCCCCGCCGCCGGTCTGATCGCGGGCGCGGTGCTCGCGCTCACTCCGGTCGCGGCGCTGATGTTCCGGTTCAACAACCCGGACGCGATGCTGGCGCTGCTGATGGCCGTCGCCTGCTACATGGTCGTCCGCGCGGTCGAGGACGGCCGTACCAAGTGGCTGGTGTGGGCGGGTGCCGCGATCGGCTTCGCGTTCCTCGCCAAGACCCTGCAGGCCTTCCTGATCCTGCCACCGCTGGCGATCGTCTACGCCGTCTGCGCGCCGGTGTCGTTGAAGAAGCGGCTCGGTCAACTGGCCGTCGCCACCGGGGCGTTGATCGTCTCCGGCGGCTGGTGGGTGGCGATCGTCGAGCTGTGGCCGGCGTCCTCGCGCCCCTATATCGGCGGCTCGCAGAACAACAGCTTCCTCGAACTGACCTTCGGCTACAACGGATTCGGCCGCCTGAGCGGCGACGAGACCGGCAGCGTGGGCGGGGGTGGCGGCGGCACCGGCTCCGGCATGTGGGGCGAGACCGGCTGGAACCGGATGTTCAACTCCGAGATCGGCAGCCAGATCTCCTGGCTGCTGCCGGCCGCGCTGATCCTCCTCGTCGCCGCTCTGGTGGCCACCCGGAAGCTCAGGCGGACGTCCGTCACCCGTGCCTCGTTCCTGGTCTGGGGCGGCTCGCTGCTGATGACCCTGATCGTCTTCAGCTACATGGCGGGCATCTTCCACCAGTACTACACAGTGGCCCTCGCGCCCTACCTCGCGGCCGTGATCGGCATGGGTTCCGCGCTCCTGTGGGAGAAGCGGCGCGAGACCTGGGCGTCGCTCACCCTCGCGGCCGCGGTGGTGGCGAGCGCCGCGTGGGGCTACGTGCTCCTCAACCGCACCTCGGACTATCTGCCCTGGCTGAAGTACCTGGTCCTGATCGGCGGCCTGGCCGCCGCGCTCGGCCTGATCTTCGCGGGCCGGATCGACCGCCGACTCGCCCTCGGAGCAGCGGCGGTGGGCCTCGTGGCCGCGCTGGCCGGTCCGACCGCGTACACCCTCAGCACTCTTCAGGAGGGCCACACCGGCTCCATCGTGACGGCCGGCCCGTCCGGCGCGAGCATGATGGGCGGCGGCCCCGGCGGCGGTGGCATGCGCGGCGGCTTCGGCGGCGGCATGCCCGGCCAGAACGGCCAGAACCAGCAAGGCCAGCAAGGCCAGCAGGGCCAGCAGGGCCAGCAGGGCCAGCAGGGCCAGCAGGGCCAGCAGAACGGCAACGGCGGCACCCAGAACGGCAACGGCTTCCCGCGCGGCGGCCTCGGCGGCATGCCGGGCCAGAACCAGCAGGGCACCCCCGGCGGCCGGACCGGCGGTGGCACGCGTGGCGGAGGCGGCGGTGCCGGTGGCCTGCTGAACGGCGCGAGCGTCAGCTCCCAGGCCAAGAAGCTGCTGGAGAAGGACTCCTCGAAGTACACCTGGGCCGCCGCGGCCATCGGCGCCCAGAACGCGGCGAGTTACCAGCTCTCCACCGGCGACCCGGTGATGGCGATCGGCGGCTTCAACGGCACCGACCCGTCCCCGACGCTGGCCCAGTTCAAGAAGTACGTGGCGGAAGGAAAGATCCACTACTTCATCTCGTCCGGTACCGGCGGCGGCATGGGCGGCAGCAGCAGCGGCACCTCCTCGCAGATCACGTCGTGGGTCGAGAAGAACTTCAAGAAGGTGACGGCCGGTTCGGCCGCCTTCTACGACCTGACGCAGAAGGCGAGCGGCTGACGCGGCGCAGGAGCGGCCGAAAGAACGTCGTTGTACACCGTATGGCTAGTGCCATACGGTGTACAACATGTCTGCTCCCCAAGGCCACCCACGACGCTGGCTGATCCTCGGTGTCATCTGTCTCGCGCAGCTGACCGTGCTGCTCGACAACACCGTGCTGAACGTGGCGATCCCCTCCCTCACCAGGGAGTTGCACGCCGGCACCTCCGACATCCAGTGGATGATCAACGCCTACTCGCTCGTGCAGTCCGGCCTGCTGCTCACCGCGGGCAGCGCGGCCGACCGCTACGGCCGTAAGAGGATGCTGATCGTCGGGCTGGTCCTGTTCGGCGCCGGCTCGCTGGTGGCCGGCCTCTCGGACACCACCGGTCAGCTGATCGCGGCGCGGGCCGGCATGGGCGTGGGCGGAGCACTCCTGCTGACCACCACGCTCGCCGTGGTGATGCAGATCTTCACGGCCGGGGAGCAGCCCAAGGCGATCGGCATCTGGGCCGCGGTCAACGCGCTCGGTTTCGCCGCCGGACCGCTGATCGGCGGCTTCATGCTGAACCACTTCCGGTGGGGCGCGATCTTCCTGATCAACCTGCCGGTCGCGGCACTCGCCCTGGTGGCCGTCGTGGTCATGGTCCCCGAATCCAGGAACCCTCGCTGCGACCGCCCCGACCTCCTCGGGGCCCTGCTCTCCACGATCGGCATGGCCTCGCTGGTGTTCGCGATCATCTCCGGCCCCGGGCACGGCTGGACGTCGGGACGCGTCCTGCTCACGGCAGCCGTCGCGGTCGTGGTCCTGGCGGCGTTCGCGTACTGGGAGAGCCGTGTCCCGTACCCCATGCTCGACCCGCACTTCTTCAGGGACCGCAGGTTCACGGGCGCCGTCACCGGGGCGGTGCTGATCACCTTCGGCATGGGCGGCGCGCTCTTCCTGCTCACCCAGCACCTCCAGTTCGTCCTCGGCTACGGCCCCTTGGAGGCCGGACTGCGGACGGCGCCGCTCGCGCTGACCGTCGTGGCCCTGAACTTCTCGGGCCTGTCGGCGAAGTGGTCGGCCAGGATGGGCACGCCCGTGTCCATCGCGCTGGGCATGGTCCTGATGTCGGCGGGGCTGGTGTCCATCGCCACGCTGGACACGGGCGGTTACGCCGGGACGCTGACGGGGCTGCTGCTGATCGGCGGCGGCTGCGCGATCGCCAACCCGGCGATGGCGCACGCCATCATGAGCGCGATCCCTCCGGAGAAGGCGGGGGTCGGTGCCGGGATCAACGGGACACTCGCGGAGTTCGGCAACGGCCTGGGGGTGGCGGTACTCGGCGCTGTGCTGACGTCGCGGGTGCCGGCCGCGGGGCTGGCAGCGGGACTGGAGACGGGGCAGTTGGCAGGTGCCGTGGCCGTCCTGCTCGGTGGGCTGTCGGCCGCGGCGTTGCTGCGTCGCGCGGAGCGGGCAGACTCGGGGGTGGTGGTCGCCTGAGAGCCCGGTTGACTCCGGACGTCCGGCGGGTGCGGGTCGTATCGGGTCGATCGCGCAGTTCCCCGCGCCCCCTCGAGGCCGGCTGCCGCCTAGCATCTTGATCAGTCAGGTCGGAAAGTCTAGGAAGGTGCGCCAATGGTGAGGGCAGCCGAGCGTGCGGCGCGGACCAGTGTGTGGCTGGAGGGCAAGGTCCGCCGGAGCGGTCGCGGCGGTCAGCCGTCGGGGCTGGACCGGGACCGGATCACCGAGGTGACCGTCCGGCTCCTGGACGCCGAGGGGCTGGCCAAGTTCTCGATGCGTCGGCTGGCCGGCGAGCTGAACGTCACCGCGATGTCCGTCTACTGGTACGTCGACACCAAGGACGACCTTCTCGAACTCGCACTGGACGCGGCGTTCGGCGAGCTGACCCTGCCCGATCCGGAGGCCGACGAGGACTGGCGCGACCAACTGCGCGCGCTGACGCGCGAGTACCGCTCCCTGCTGGTCCGCCACCCGTGGCTGTCCCCGCTGGCCGGCACCTTCCTGAACATCGGCCCGAACTCGCTGGCCTTCTCCCAGGTCGTCCAGCACATCGTCCGCAAGACGGGCCTGCCCGTGCACGGTCTGTCCGGCGCCCTGTCGGCCGTCTTCCAGTTCGTCTACGGCTTCGGCACGATCGAGGGCCACTTCATCGCCCGCTGCGCCGCCGCCGGAATGACCCAGGACGAGTACTTCCAGCACGCCATGAGCGCGGTGAACCAGGCCCCCGGGGCCGCCGCGATCGTCCAGCAGAACGCCGACATCATGGCGGCCCGCGGCGGAGACACGGTGGAGGAGATGCGGGAGCGGGACTTCGCCTTCGCCCTGGACCTGCTGGTGGCGGGCATCGAGGCGATGGTGGCCCGCAGCTGATCACTGCCCGACGCGAGCCGGCTACTGCTCGGGCGCCAGCCGCGCCGGGAAGCCGCCCGTGGCGACCGGTCCCCACTTCACGGGCGTGACGCGGATGATCGACTTGCCCTGCTTCACCATCGCCTCGCGGTACTCGTCCCAGTCCGGGTGCTCACCGGAGATGTTGCGGAAGTACTCCACCAGCGGCTCCACGGACTCCGGGGAGTCGATCACCTCGGCGGTGCCGTCGATCTGGACCCACGGGCCGTTCCACTCGTCGCTCAGCACGACGAGGCTGACCCGCTCGTCCCGCTTGGCGTTGCGGGTCTTGGCGCGCTCCGGGTAGGTCGAGACGACGATCCGCCCCGAGTCGTCCACGCCGCAGGTCAGCGGCGAGGCCTGCGGGCTGCCGTCGGCGCGCCGGGTCAGCAGGATGGCGCGGTGCCGGGGCCGTACGAAGTCGAGCAGGTCGTCGCGGGAGACGGTCGTGTTCGTAGCGATGTTGGGTGCCATGCCGCCAGCGTAGGCGCCCGGCCCCCGCTCAGCCTGTTCCTGCCGTGCCTACGCCTGGGGCAGGGATTCGCCCTGCACCGCCTGGACGTCCAGCTCCACCCTCAGGGTGGTGCCGATCGCGGCGATGCCGGCCTGGAGCACCTGGTTGTAGTTCATGGCGAAGTCCTCGCGGCGCAGCTCGGTCGTCGCGCGGAAGGCGGCGCGCGTGCCGCCCCACGGGTCCGGGCCCGTGCCCAGGTAGGCCAGGTCCAGGTCGACCGGGCGTACGACCCCGTGCAGGGTCAGTTCGCCGTGCACCGTCCAGCGGTCGGAGCCGGCCGTCGTCAGACCCGTGGACCGGTAGGTGATCTCGGGGTACTTCTCGACGTCGAGGAAGTCCGGCGAGCGCAAGTGGCCGTCGCGCATGCCGTTGCCCGTGTCGATGGAGGCGGCCTGGATGACCGCCTCCACACGGGACTTCTCCACCTCGTCCGGGGCGATCTCGATGCGCCCGGCGAAGTCGGTGAAGCGGCCGTGCACGCTGGAGATGCCCAGGTGCTGGGCGACCGCGCCCACGGACGAGTGCGCCGGGTCGACGGTCCACGGCCCGGGCGGCGGCAGCTCGGTGCCGCCCTGCCGGGACAGTGTCACCGCCCCGAGCTCGGCGCGCCCGCTCGCCGTGACGAGGGCGCTGGAGGCGACGGGCGCGTACCCGACGGCCGTGACGATGACGGTGTACGCCCCCGGGGTGAGCTCGGTCGCGTCCCGCACGGCGCCCTCGGAGTCCGCCTCCGCGCGCAGCACCTGCGTGCCGGTCATGTCGGTCACCGTGACGACCGCGTGCGACACGGCCCATCCGTCCCGCGTACGGATCTTCGCGGTCAGTCCCATCCCGTTTCTCCCTGCAAGTGTTTCTGGTCGTAAAGAATCCGGCCCGTGGCAGGTGTACCGCCGCTCAGGGCACACCCACCACGGGCCGGAGGTCGAACTACTCGGCCGGGTGGGCCAGTTCGATGTCGTGGTCGTCGACGCCGCGGCCGTTCACCGTCAGGGCCGTCGCCACCGGCGCGTAGCCCGTCGCGATGACGGTGTACTCGCCGCTGTTCAGGTCCGTGAAGGCGTACGCGCCGTCCGTGCCCGTGGTGGCGGTGCCGACCACGTTGCCCGCCGCGTCCACGAGCGTCACCCGTGCGTCGGCCAGCGGACCGTGCGGCGCCCGGACGACGCCCTGGAGCTGCGCGCCCGAGTCGAGGTCGACCTCGATCCGGGTGACACCGGTGCCGCCCACCTCGACGGGCAGCGCCCGCGGCCGGAACCCGGCGGCGTTGACCGCGACGGTCACGGCACCCGGCACCAGCTCCGCGAAGGAGAACTCGCCCTGCTCACCGGTGGCCTGGGTGGCCAGCAGATCACCGCGGACATCGGTCACGATGACCATCGCGTCCTTGACGGGCAGCGCCGTCGCGGCGGCCCGCACCACACCGGTCAGCCCGCTGGTGCCGCTGAGCAGGATGTCGTACGAGACCGGCTCGCCGTTCACCACGACCGTGGACGCCTGCGGCTGGAAGCCGTCGGCGGAGGCGATCAGGACGTACGAGCCGGTGCCCGGCGCCTGAAGCGTGTACGAGCCGTCCGCCTGCGCGACCGACCGGCCCAGCTGCCGTCCCGCGAGCGAGATCAGCGTGACGGCGGCCTGCGGCACGGGCGCGCTCTCGTTGCCGCGCACGAAGCCGCGCACCGGGGTGCCGCCGGAGGGGGCGGACTCCTCGGGCCGCGCGATGGTCGCCACGGCGGCCAGCCGCTGGGTGCCGTCGGCGGCGGCGGCCGTCTCCGAGATCGCCCAGCTCGGGAGCTTCTCCGTGACCGGGGCGGCGGCCTCGGCGGCGGCCGGTGCCGCCTCGGTGGCGGCCTCGGCGTCCGGGGCCTCCTCCGCGGCGGCGGCCTGTGCCAGCCCGCCCTTGGTCCGCAGCGGGACCTCCTTGATGAACAGGCTGATCAGGAACGCGAGGACCGCGAGACCACCGGCGATCATGAAGACGTCGGCGATGCCGTGACCGTAGGCGCTCTCCAGCAGCGTGCGCAGCGGCACCGGCAGCTTGCCCAGGTCCGGGATGCTGTCGCCCGACGAGCTCGAACCGGCCAGCGCGGCACGGTACTTCGGGTCGAGGGAGGCGATGCCGTCGGTGACGTAGTGCGTGATCCGGTGGGACATCACCGCGCCCAGCGCCGAGACGCCGACCGCACCACCGAGGGAACGGAAGAAGGTGACCGTGGAGCTGGCCGAGCCGAGGTCGCCCGGTTCGACCTGGTTCTGCGTGCACAGCACCAGGTTCTGCATCATCATGCCGATGCCGAGACCCATGAGGGCCATGAAGACGGCCATCTTCCAGTAGTCCGTGTCGTACCGGATGGTGCCGAGCAGGCCCAGGCCGGCCGAGACCAGCACGCCACCGCTGACCAGCCACGCCTTCCAGCGGCCGGTACGGGTGATGAACTGCCCCGAGACGGTGGAGGAGATGAACAGGCCGCCGATCATCGGGATCGTCATGACACCGGACATCGTGGGGGACTTGTCACGGGCCAGCTGGAAGTACTGGCTGAAGAAGACCGTGCCGGTGAACATCGCGACACCGACGAACAGCGAGGCCAGCGACGCGAGCGTGATGGTGCGGTTGCGGAACAGGCGCAGCGGGATGATCGGCTCGCTCGCCTTGGACTCGACCAGGATGAAGAGCGCGCCGAGCACGATCGAACCGCCGACCATGCTGTACGTCTGCCAGGACAGCCAGTCGTACTTGTCGCCGGCGAAGGTGACCCAGACCAGCAGCAGCGAGACGGCGGCGGCGACGAAGGTGGCACCGCCCCAGTCGACCTTGACGTCCCGCTTCACGACCGGCAGGTGCAGCGTCTTCTGCAGCACGATCAGGGCGATGACGGCGAAGGGGACACCGACGTAGAAGCACCAGCGCCAGCCCAGCCACGAGGTGTCGGTGATGACACCGCCGAGCAGCGGGCCGCCGACGGTGGCGACGGCGAAGGTGGCGCCGAGGTAGCCGGAGTAGCGCCCGCGCTCGCGCGGGGAGATCATCGCGGCCATCACGATCTGGGCGAGGGCGGACAGTCCGCCGACGCCGATGCCCTGGAAGACACGGCAGGCGATCAGCATGCCCGGGTTCTGCGACAGACCGGCGGCCATCGAGCCCAGCACGTAGATGATCAGCGCTATCTGGACGAGCGCCTTCTTGCTGTACAGGTCCGCGAGCTTGCCCCACAGGGGCGTGGTCGCGGTCATCGCCAGCAGCGAGGCGGTGACGACCCAGGTGTAGGCCGACTGCCCGCCCCCGAGGTCGCTGATGATGTGCGGCAGGGCGTTGGTGACGATCGTGGACGACAGGATCGCCACGAACATGCCGAGCAGCAGCCCGGACAGCGCCTCCATGATCTGCCGGTGCGTCATCGGGGCGTGCTCGGCGGAGCCTCCCCCGTGCTTGGCATGAGCCCGCACACCGGCTGGTGTGGTCGTAGCCATGGGCTTCCTTTTCTCAAGTGCTTGCGGGTGTACGGGTGGTCGGTTCGAGTGCGACGGCCGGCGGCGGCAGCCGGGGCGGCGCGGGGCGGCAGTCGTCGAAGCTCGCCCGCAGCCGGGTCATGAGCCGGGTGAGCTGGGCGACCTCCTCGTCGCTCCAGTCGGCGAGCCGCTCGGCGAGCAACAGCGTGGTCCGCTCGGACAGCTCCTCCAGGCAGGCCAGGCCCGCAGGTGTGAGGTGCACGATCCGGGACCGTTTGTCCGCCGGGTCGGGAGAGCGGTCGATCCAGCCGCGCTCGGCGAGGTGCGCCACATGGCGGCTGGTGACCGACATGTCCACGGCGAGCAGCTCCGCGAGCTTGCTCATGCGCATGTCGCCGTAGCGGCCCAGAAGGGTCAGTACGGCGGCGCTGCCGCTCGGGCAGTCGGACGGCAGGATCCGGCCGAGTTCCCGCTTCACGGCACCGAAGGCGCTGAACTGCCTGATCAGCTCCTCGTACTGCGCCTGCTCGGCCATCCCACCTCCCGCATTCGTTGCTTAGGGCAACCATAAGAGTTGTTGGTTGCTGCAGGCAAACAAAATGGGCGGGCGCGGAACAAAAACTTGGCAAAGGCAAGTATTGCGAACGTAAACGCGCAGGTGAGACTGATTGTCGAGAGGCTGTAGAGGTCGCCCTCCCCCCACTTGGGCCACACCCGGTGATTCGCTAGGGTCTGCTGCCATGGCTAACCCCCAGGGCCCCCAGGGCAACCACGACCCCGCAGGCAGCACCCAGATGTTCCGCGCGTTCGTCGACGAGGGCCCGCAGGGCCGGCAGAGCCGTCAGCAGGCTCCGGCGGCGTCCGGTCCCCGGATCGGCCTGATCGTCGGCATCGTCGTCGCCGTGGCGGTGGTCGCGGCCGTCGCCTGGCTCGCGATGATGTAGCGGGAGCTCAGGTCACTTCCACCGGACGGTGACGTCCCGCGTCTCGATGTGCATGCCGAGCGGCACGCGCCAGGCGTCGACGCACACCGTCCAGGTCTTCTTCCTGCGTGCCCCGGCGTCGATCGGCGCCGGGAGCCGCACGTCCGACGTCATCGTCGCCCAGTCGATGCCGAGCGCGCCGATGATGTGCGTGCCGAAGGTGACGGTGCCGGAACGGACCGCCGTGCCGCCGGCGTTGGTGAAGGTCAGCGTCACGTCCTCGCACCAGCGCCGGTCCGTGGCCTTCCGCTTCGGATCGCTCCAGCTCAGGTCGCCGGGCCCAGCGGTCGCCGTAGGGACGGGAGTTGCCGTCGGCGACGGTGAAGACGGGCTCGCGGGCGCGGACTTGGCACGGCCGCCGCCGTCCGCCGACGTGGTCCCGGCGGCGGGTGCCGGTGCCGTCCCCGTCGGCAGGCCGTCCGGTACGCCGCTGGAACTGCCGCCCGCCGCGGGGGAGTCGCTCCGCTCCGGGCCGCCGTCCAGCGGCACGAGTGTCACGCCGCCCGTCGGAGCCGCCACCGTGCCCGAGTCCCGGGGTGCGCCGCCGGCCGCGCCGGTGGCGACGTAGCCCCCGCCAGGACCGCCGCCCCCGCACGCCGCCAGTGCGGCGCCCAGACAGACGACGGCCGCCGACGCGCCGATCAGGGCGCCTCGACGGCCATGTGTCCATGTCGTCCGAGGAGTTCCACGCAGCATCGCGCCATGGTGGCTGACGCCCCGTCAAATAGGAACCCCCGGGCCGCCGGAAACCGCCTAGTCCGAGATGAGCCCCTCGCGCAGCTGTGCCAGTGTGCGGGTCAGCAGACGGGAGACGTGCATCTGTGAGATGCCGACCTCCTCGCCGATCTGCGACTGGGTCATGTTGGCGAAGAAGCGGAGCATGATGATCTGCCGCTCGCGGGGCGGGAGCTTGGCCAGCAGCGGCTTCAGGGACTCGCGGTACTCGACGCCCTCCAGGGCGGTGTCCTCGTAGCCGAGGCGGTCCGCGAGGGAGCCCTCGCCGCCGTCGTCCTCGGGGGCCGGGGAGTCCAGCGAGGAGGCCGTGTAGGCGTTGCCGACCGCGAGGCCGTCGACCACGTCCTCCTCGGAGACGCCGAGCACGGCGGCGAGTTCGGGGACGGTCGGGGAGCGGTCGAGCTTCTGGGAGAGCTCGTCACTGGCCTTCGTCAGGGCCAGGCGCAGCTCCTGGAGCCGGCGCGGCACGCGCACCGACCACGAGGTGTCGCGGAAGAACCGCTTGATCTCACCGACGACCGTCGGCATCGCGAAGGTCGGGAACTCCACGCCCCGCTCGCAGTCGAACCGGTCGATCGCCTTGATCAGGCCGATCGTGCCGACCTGGACGATGTCCTCCATCGGCTCGTTGCGCGAGCGGAAGCGGGCCGCGGCGTAGCGCACCAGCGGGAGGTTGAGCTCGATGAGGGTGTCCCGCACGTACGCACGCTCGGGGCTGTTCTCGTCGAGAGCGGCGAGCCGCAGGAAAAGGGAGCGGGACAGGGTGCGGGTGTCGATGTTCCCCGGGGCCGGGATGGTCGGGGCGTCGGGCGCCTGCACCAACGGAGCTTCGTCGAGCACGGCGTCGGCGGGCGCGGAATCGCTCTTCGTGAGCGTGAGCACCTTCGAGCTGCCCTGATCTGCGGACATGCCACCCCCTCTGGGTCGCGGGACGGTCGCGGCCGAAGTCCCCTCGGCGAGGAGTTCAGCCTTCACCTGAATACCGGAGCCGAAGCCCCGGCAAACGCGCTTGGGGAAGAATGTCACATGTCGGCAACACGCTGTAGTGACATGTCGACACGTGAGATGCGAATCGGCCCTGGAAAGAGGGGGTCTGAGGCTTTTTCGGCGCAGAACTGTCAGGAACATCCCTGGTGAGCGATTCGCTCTCGCAGGTTACGCGTCGATCCTGTTTGCGATCTGCGGTGTTCCGGAGCGTGCGCCTGTGCGCCTCTTATGCCTCGATCCGATTGGCGGATCGCAGCCGCTGGAAGCTACGCGCGAGTAGCCGCGACACATGCATCTGGGAGACGCCGAGTTCCGCGCTGATTTGTGACTGGGTGAGGTTGCTGTAGTAGCGCAGCAGAAGGATTCTCTGTTCCCGCTCCGGCAGTTGTACGAGGAGATGGCGCACGAGATCCCGGTGTTCCACGCCGTCCAGGGCGGGGTCCTCGTAGCCGAGCCGGTCGAGGAGCCCCGGCAGTCCGTCGCCCTCCTGGGCGGCCTCCAGGGAGGTCGCGTGGTACGAGCGGCCGGCCTCGATGCAGGACAGGACCTCTTCCTCGGTGATGCGCAGCCGTTCGGCGATCTCGGCGGTCGTCGGGGTGCGCCCGAAGGCGGTCGTCAGGTCCTCGGTGGCGCTGTTGACCTGGACCCACAACTCGTGGAGGCGGCGAGGGACGTGGACCGTGCGGACGTTGTCGCGGAAGTACCGCTTGATCTCGCCGACCACGGTCGGCATCGCGAAGGTCGGGAACTGCACGCCCCGGTCCGGGTCGAAGCGGTCGATCGCGTTGATCAGCCCGATGGTGCCGACCTGGATCACGTCCTCCATCGGCTCGTTGCGGGAGCGGAAGCGGGCCGCCGCGTAACGCACGAGCGGGAGGTTGGCCTCGATCAGCGCCCCGCGCACCCGGATGTGTTCCGGGCTGCCCGGAATGAGCGTCTTGAGCTCGCCGAAGAGCACCTGGGTGAGAGCCCGGGTGTCGGCGCCGCGGCTGCGCGGGGCTGCGGCTTCGGTCGGGGCCGTCGCGACCTCCGTCGCGACCTCCGTCGCGACCTCCGGCACGGTTTCCCGGGGTGGTGCTTGAGGCGCAGTACTGGCCGGCACGGTCAACTCCGCCTCGCAATCGATCAACTCATCCGTCAAAAGTGGTCATAGCATCACAAGAGATGTGGACTGTGTGCAAGCACCGCATTACGCCGTGTTGATAGCAAGTTGGGGCAAACCATGCAAAAGAGCCCTGCACCGGCTCCGGTGCAGGGCCCATCGGGGGCCGGCTCAGTACTCGTAGTCGGCGATCACCCAGGTGGCGAACTCCTTCCAGAGCGCCACGCCCGCCTGGTGCTCGGGGTGCTCGACGTAGCGCCGCAGCGAGGCCGCGTCCTCGAAGCCGGAGTTGATGGCGAAGTCGTAGGCGATGGGGCGGTCGCTGAGGTTCCAGCCCAGTTCCCAGTAGCGGATCTCGGGGATCTTCCCGTCCAGCGACCGGAACGCCTCCTCGCCCGCCGTGACACGCGGATCGTCGCGCAGGACGCCCTCGTTGAGCTTGAACAGGACGAGATGCCGGATCATGCGCGCTCCTGGTTAATGGGCCCCGTTGGCCAGCCAGGTGAAGAAGTCGCCGATGGCCTTCGCGGCGTCCGAGATGCCCTCGAACCCTATCTGGACGTAGTCCGCCGCCTTGGCAGGGTCTGTGATGATCACGTACAGGGCGAAGACCGCGAGCGCATAGACGGCGATCTTCTTCGCATTCACCGCCACCGCGGCCTCCCGAGTCACAAGTTGCCCAACGACCGCACATGATCGCACGAAGGGCCCCGTCTTTCGACGGGGCCCTTTTTCGAGCGGTAGCGGAGGGATTTGAACCCTCGGTGACTTGCGCCACACTCGCTTTCGAGGCGAGCTCCTTCGGCCGCTCGGACACGCTACCGAGGGAGACCTTACAGCACGCCGGGCGGTGCTCCGAAATCGGTATTCAGCGGCCCGCGGGACAGGGATCAGCGGGACCGGAAGAAGTCGGTGAGCAGGCGGGCGCACTCCTCGGCGAGCACGCCTTCGATCACTTCGGGGCGGTGGTTGAGCCGCCGGTCGCGTACGACGTCCCAGAGGGAGCCGGCCGCTCCGGCCTTCTCGTCGCGGGCGCCGTAGACGACCCGGTCCACCCGGGACTGGACGATCGCGCCCGCGCACATCGTGCAGGGCTCCAGGGTGACGACGAGCGTGCAGCCGGAGAGCCGCCACTCGCCGAGCCCGGCCGCCGCCCGGCGGATCGCGAGGATCTCGGCGTGCGCGGTCGGATCGCCGGTGGCCTCGCGCTCGTTGTGCCCGGCCGCGAGCACGGTCGTGCCGTCCGGGGCCAGCACGACGGCGCCGACGGGGACGTCCCCGCCGGCCCGTACGGCCTCGTCCAGCGCGTGCCGCATCGCGGCCCGCCACGGGTCGCGCACCGGGTCCGGGGTGCCTTCTGCGGTCGCTGCAGCGCTCAGCGGACGGTCTCCAGGACCTCCGAGGCGCCCAGCGCCTCGGCGATGGCGCTCAGGGCGTCGTCGTCCAGGATGCGCAGCTCCTTGGCGGTGACACCCAGGTCGTCGAGGATCTCGACGTCGCCGACGGGGCTGTGCGGCACGGCCTCGGCGGACGGCGTGTCCTCGTCGCCGTCGCCGTCGCCGTCCTCGTCCTCACCGTCCTCGGTCCCGTCGAGGTCGAGGGAGTCCAGGTCGGCGCCGTCGTCGCCGGGCTCCCTTCCGAGCAGTTCGTCGGTGAGCAGGATCTCGCCGTAGCTGCTGCGGGCAGCGGCGGCGGCGTCCGAGACGTAGATACGAGGGTCGTCCTCGCCGTCGACGCGGACGACGCCGAACCACGCGTCTTCCTGCTCGATCAGTACGAGCACCGTGTCGTCCTCGGTCGAGGCTTCCCGGGCGAGGTCGGCCAGATCCGACAGGGTCTCCACATCGTCGAGCTCTGTGTCGCTCGCTTCCCACCCGTCTTCGGTGCGCGCGAGCAGTGCGGCGAAGTACACCGTGACTCTCCCACTGGTCATAGACGTGCCGGTTGGGGGTCCCCCCGGCGGAGGTTCAGGGCGGGGAGAGCTGTGCTCCGAGCCCCACCCACTCGGAATCGTGGCAGAAACAAGGCGTTCAGGGGACGTCTTCGGCTCCCTGTGTCCGCCCGTTTTGATCGGCCACGAGCGGGATCGTACGCGGCGATCCCTGTCGGCACGCAAAGGGCTGCCCTTCCACGTGCGGTGAGTCCGGCCGGAGTTACCAGCGGAAGGTGCGCATGCGCATGGCGTGGCGCAGGCGGGCGGTCTTGGCGCGGCGCGGCTGGACACGGTCGCGCAGTTCGCGCGCCTCGGCGAGGTCACGCAGGAACTGGGCCCTGCGCCGACGGCGCTCCGCGTCGCTCTCGTCCGGCGACGCGTCCTTCCCGGCTTCGCTCTCAGGCAGGTCAGGCATAGGCTCACCACCCCCCGGTCCGTCCCTCCCACTTTCCCTCTGATGGGCGGTTTGATGCCAGCGCAAGGGTTGTGGGGGCGCGGTTACTGTTAGGGCATGCGTCTCCACGTCGTCGACCATCCGCTGGTCGCCCACAAGCTCACCACCCTGCGCGACCGGCGCACCGACTCCGCGACCTTCCGCCGGCTCGCCGACGAACTCGTCACCCTGCTCGCCTACGAGGCCACGCGCGACGTGCGCACCGAGCAGGTCGACATCGTCACTCCGGTCGCCGCGACGACCGGCGTGAAGCTCTCCTATCCGCGCCCGCTGGTCGTGCCGATCCTGCGGGCCGGTCTCGGCATGCTGGACGGCATGGTGCGGCTGCTGCCGACCGCCGAGGTGGGCTTCCTGGGCATGATCCGCGACGAGGAGACGCTCAAGGCGTCCACGTACGCCTCCCGCATGCCCGAGGACCTCTCCGGGCGCCAGGTGTACGTCCTCGACCCGATGCTGGCCACGGGCGGCACGCTGGTCGCGGCGATCCAGGAGCTGATCAAGCGCGGCGCGGACGATGTGACGGCCGTGGTGCTCCTCGCCACGCCGGAGGGCGTCGAGCTGATGGAGCGGGAGCTGGCGGGCACGCCGGTGACCGTGGTGACGGCCGCGGTCGACGAGCGGCTCAACGAGCACGGGTACATCGTGCCGGGGCTGGGGGACGCGGGCGACCGCCTCTACGGCTCGGCGGAGTAGCGTTCGCCGATTTTGCCGTCGGGGTGCGGGTGTGTTGCCGGCTGTGCGTTCGTGGTGGCTTGTCGCGCAGTTCCCCGCGCCCCTTCAGGGTGTTGCTCAGCAGCTCTTCTTCGACGTCGGCGTCGGCTTCGGGTCGGCCAGGGCTGCCAGCGCCTTGTCCGAGGCCGGCTTGGTCGTCAGGGTCTTGAAGCCGTCGCCGATGATCAGATCGAGGTCGGCGCCCTTGCGGGCCGCGTCCGTGCGGCGCTCGGCGGTGGAGAGCTGCGTGGCGAGCACGGGCAGCGAGCTGTTCAGGGAGGACGCGGGGCCCAGCAGGACCCCCGTGCCCTTGACCTTCTTGTCGAACGCCTTGGCCGCGTTGCCCACGTCGCCGATCTTGAAGCCGCGCTTCTTCAGTTCGTCCGCCGTGCTCTTGGCCAGGCCGCTGCGCGTGGTGGCGTTGTAGACGTTCACCGTGATCTGGCCGGGCTTGGGGGCGGCGGCACCCTTGGCGCCGGCGGAGGGGCCGGCCGACGGGCTCACCCCGGATCCGCAGTCCGCCTTGGTGCCGGCCGCCGAAGCCTTCTTGCCGCCGCCGGTGAAGACGTCGATGAGCTGCAGGGTGCCCCAGGCGATGACCGCGAGCGCGGCGACGGAGGCCACGACCGCGGCGACGAGCCTGCCACGCCGACGGCGCTGGCGCATCCGGGGGTATTTGTCCCCCGTGATCTTGTACTTGCCGCCCATGCCCGGGGGAGTCAGCATGCTCATGGGCGCAGCGTAGTGCGCCTGGGCGGCAATGCCTACTAGATGATCATTGCAGTCCGCGCAGGTGAACCCAAAAGGGTCAAGCCTTTACCGGCAGGCCGGGCTCAGCTGCGGGTCAGTCCAGTTCGAGCACGCGCGCGTGCAGCACCTGGCGCTGCTGCAGGGCGGCCCGCACCGCACGGTGGAGACCGTCCTCGAGATACAGATCGCCCTGCCACTTGACCACGTGTGCGAACAGGTCGCCGTAGAAGGTCGAGTCCTCGGCCAGGAGGGTCTCCAGGTCGAGCTGTCCCTTGGTGGTGACGAGCTGATCGAGGCGGACCGGGCGCGGCGCGACGTCCGCCCACTGCCGGGTGCTTTCCCGGCCGTGGTCGGGGTACGGCCGGCCGTTTCCGATGCGCTTGAAGATCACACGGAAAGCCTACCGGTCAAGACCTTCCGGGCGCAGCCATGGAGACGGAGTGCGACGCTGGAAAAGACGTTTCAAAACGGGGCAAACAGCAACAGGGGCCCGATATGAGTGACAGCGAGACCATGCGTCCGGCCACTGCTGCCGAGGCACCCGGAAGTGCTCCCGCCCTCCCCGGCGCGGCCCTGGAGATCGCCTCCGGATACGCCTTCACCGGGCCGGCGCTCGACCTCGGAGCCCTGCTGTGGGACGGGACGTGCCTGCCGGACGCGAAGATCCGCATCCCGCTGCCCATGCTCAACCGCCACGGCCTGGTCGCGGGCGCCACCGGCACCGGCAAGACCAAGACGCTCCAACTCGTCGCGGAACAGCTGTCGGCGCACGGCGTGCCGGTCTTCCTCGCCGACGTCAAGGGCGACCTGTCCGGGATCTCGGCACCCGGGCAGCCGAACGACAAGGTGCGGGGGCGGGCCGCCGAGGTCCACCAGGAATGGACGCCGGCCGGCTTTCCGGCGCAGTTCTACGCGCTCGGCGGCCTCGGGCACGGCGTCCCCGTACGGGCCACCGTCACCAGCTTCGGGCCGGTCCTGCTGTCCAAGGTGCTCGGGCTGAACCAGACCCAGGAGCAGTCCCTCGGCCTGATCTTCCACTACGCCGACACCAAGGGCCTTGAGCTGATCGACCTCAAAGACCTGAGGGCGGTCGTCGCCTTCCTGACCTCGGACGAGGGCAGGGCGGAGCTGAAGGACATCGGCGGGCTGTCGACCGCCACGGCCGGGGTGATCCTGCGCTCCCTCACCGCCTTCGAGGCGCAGGGCATGGCCGGCTTCTTCGGGGAGCCGGAGTTCGACACCGGCGAGTTCCTGCGGACGGCCGAGGACGGGCGCGGCACGGTGTCCGTCCTCGAACTGCCCGCCGTGCAGGACAAGCCGCAGCTGTTCTCGACCTTCCTGATGTGGCTGCTCGCCGACCTCTTCCACGACCTTCCCGAGGTCGGCGACGCCGACAAACCCGGGCTCGTCTTCTTCTTCGACGAGGCGCATCTGCTGTTCGACGACGCCTCGAAGGCCTTCCTGGACTCGATCACCCGGACCGTGCGGCTCATTCGCTCGAAAGGGGTCGGCGTCTTCTTCGTCACGCAGACTCCGAAGGACGTACCGTCCGATGTCCTCGCACAGCTCGGCAACCGCGTCCAGCACGCGCTGCGTGCCTTCACGCCCGACGACCAGAAGGCGCTGAAGGCGACGGTGAAGACCTTCCCGAACTCCGCCTACGACCTGGAGGAGCTGCTCACCGGTCTGGGGACGGGGGAGGCCGTGGTGACGGTGCTGAGCGAGAAGGGGGCCCCGACCCCGGTCGCGGCGACCCGGCTGCGTGCCCCCGAGTCCCTGATGGGGCCCGTCGACCCGGGCGCCCTCGGCGGGGCGGTGCGGGCCTCGCCGCTGTACGGACGTTACGCACAGGCTGTGGACGGGGAGTCGGCGTACGAGAAGCTCGAGGCCGCGAAGGCGACCGGCGCCAAGGGACCCGAGGAGATGAAGGAACAGACCCGGCCCACGGCCGCCCCGAAGGCCGGACAGGAGCCCTCCGTCGTCGAACAGGTCGTCGGCAGCGGCATGTTCAAGTCCCTGGCGCGGTCGGTGGGCACGCAGATCGGGCGGGAGATCACCCGCTCGCTGTTCGGGACGGCCCGGCGGAGGCGGTAGGCCCGCCCCCGCCGGGGGAGATCAGCGGCCCTGCTTCCGCGCGGGCTGCTGGGGTTGCGGTTTCTGCGTATCCCGGTGCCGGGGCGCGCTGCGAGCGGCCTCCGCGCGCAGCAGGGCGCGCAGGACCGCGTACGGGTCGGTGGGCATGGCTGTGTTCCTCGCGTAGTGCTGACTGTTCCCGGGGAGCGGGGCCCTGTCAGCAGCGCAGGACCACGGTGCGCAGGGCGGGCAGGGAGTGCGGCGGCCGCGGCGGGGCGGGCAGGGTCCGGATCCGCGGGGCGGCGGGCGCCGGGTCGGTGCGGAGTGCGAGGCGCAGGGGTGCGGCGGCCCGGAGGACGGTGCCGGCCGGCGGTCGCACGGCCGCGTCCAGGACGTCGTACTCGACGATCTCCGCGGACACGGCGGGCGTCGCGTGCACCTGGGAGTGTGCGCCCGGCACCAGCAGGGCGCACAGCAGCACGAGCGCCCGCAGCCAGGTGCGGCTGCGGGGCAGGCTGCGTGCGGTGCTCACGGGAGGTCGTCTGCCCACGGCGCACCCGGTGTTCAGCACGCAGGAGGCGAGATACGCCCGTATTGCGTACGGCTATACCTCGCGCGGCACCTGCCGGGCGCGGCCGCGCACGCGGATCGCCGTGACGATCTCGACGACACCGACCGCGACCAGCCAGATGCCGCCGACCAGGGTGAGGACGGCGACGGACCGGAAGGGCGAGTCGATCAGGACGATGCCGGCGATGAACGTGACGATCCCGAGGAAGATCTGCCAGCCGCGGGCCGGCATGGACGGGTCGTGGAGGGCGGCCAGGGTCTGGGTGATCCCGCGGATGAGCCAGCCGATGCCGATCCACAGCCCGAGCAGCAGGATCGACTGCATCGGTCCGCGGAAGCAGAACAGTCCCAGCATGATCGACAGGGCGCCGCTGACGAAGGCCAGCACGCGCAGCGAGGTCGTCCGGTGCGTGCCGAAGGCGGCGACCAGCTGGAAGACGCCGCTGCACAGGAGGTAGAGGCCGAACAGGACGCCGGCCGCGAACAGGGACGCTCCCGGCCAGACGAGGACCAGGACGCCGAGGATCAGCGAGGCCACGCCGGTGAGCAGGACGACCTGCCAGGCGGCCTTCGACAGCGCGTGCAGGGGACCCTCGAAGGGCGGTTCCGGTGCGTGCGCGCCTGGTGCGGCTCCGGCGTGGACCTTGCGGTCGTCGTACTCCGGACTCCAGGAGTTCGGTGGGTCTGTCATGCTCCATGCTCCGACCGGCCGCGCACGCCGCGCCACCCCGGGGGGCCGGTCGGCTGACGCCCTATTTCCCGGTGGCCTTCGCGGCCTTGGCGGCGGCCTTCGTCTCCTGCTTGAACGCCCGCACCTTGGTCAGTGACTCCGGCCCGGTGATGTCGGCGACCGAGCGGAAGGAGCCGGCGTCGCCGTACGAACCGGCCGCCTCGCGCCAGCCCTCGGGCCGCACGCCCAACTGCTTGCCGAGCAGCGCCAGGAAGATCTGCGCCTTCTGCTTGCCGAAGCCGGGCAGTTCCTGGAGCCGCTTCAGCAGCTCGCGGCCGTCGTCCACGCCCTTCCAGACGAGTTCGGCGTTCCCGTCGTAGTGCTCCACGAGGTACTGGCACAGCTGCTGGACCCGCTTGGCCATGGAGCCCGGGTAGCGGTGCACGGCCGGCTTCTCGGACAGCAGCGCGCCGAAGGCCTCGGGGTCCATGACGGCGATGTCGTGCGCGTCCAGGTCCTCGGCGCCGAGCCGGTCCGCGATCGTGCGCGGGCCCTTGAACGCCCACTCCATCGGGACCTGCTGGTCCAGCAGCATCCCGGTGAGCGCGGCCAGCGCAGAGCGCCCGAGGAGCTCGTCGGCCGCGGAGTCCTGGGCGAGGTGAAGGGTGACGTCCATGCCTCCGATCATGCCGTGCGCGCGCTCGGGCCGCCCGCCGGTACCCCAGGGCATCGATCCGCGCCGGGGGACGTCCTGCTCCCCGTGGACGTACGAGGACGGGGACCGGGCCGGGGAACCACGCTCAACTGGCGTTCCCGCGGCGGGAGGTAGCCTTCCCCGGGTGACGCCCGAAGACCTCGTCGCCCACTACGGACTCGAGCCCCTGCCCCGCGAGGGCGGCCTGTACCACCAGACGTGGGCGGGCCCCGAACGGCCCGACGGACGGCCCGAGGGGTCGGCGATCGTCGCCCTGCTGACCGCCGCCGACTTCTCCGCGCTGCACCGTCTGCCCACCGACGAGATCTGGCACCACTACCTCGGCGACCCGCTGGAGCTCCTGCTCCTCGCCCCCGACGGCACGTCCGCCACGGCCGTGCTCGGCCCGGACGTCCTCGGCGGCCAGCACCCGCAGTTCACCGTGCCCGCCGGGACCTGGATGGGCGGGCGCGTCGCCGAGGGCGGAGCGTGGACGTTCTTCGGCTGCACCATGGCGCCCGGATTCACCTTCGGGGGTTACGAGCACGGGGACGCGGCCCGGCTCACGGCGCGGTATCCGGACCGGGCCGCCCGGATCCTGGAACTGTCCCGGCCCTGAGACTTCTCGACGGGCAGGTCGCCCAGGTCATGCGGGAACGCGGCGGCGGCAGCGTGACGCACATCGCCTCCATCGAGGGGCGGCGGTCGGCGGCCCTGCACGCGCACTACGGCGCGTCCAAGGCGGCCGTCGTGACGCACGCCCGGGCGGCGGCCCTGGAGTACGGCGGGTCCGGCATCCGTGTCAACTCCGTCCCGCCCGGCCTGATCCGGCGCGACGGGCTGGAGGAGGACTTGCCGGAAGGGGTGCGGAGGTGGCGGCAGGCGGCCCCGCTCGGGCGGCTCGGGCGGGCGGAGGACGTCGGGGACGCCTGCGTGTTCCTGGCCTCGCGGCTCGCGTCCTGGGTGACCGGGCACGACCTGGTGGTGGACGGCGGGGTGACCGCCCGGCCCACGTGATGAGCACACGGCGGCCCGTATCCGTACGTATCCGGAAGGCGGCGAGTGGGACGACGGAGAACTGCGTGGGGTGTGAGCGTGCGGACGGTGGACGGCGAGGGCGGCGGGAGGTCCGCGGACCCGCCCGGCGCCGGGGAGTTCAAGGGCTGGTGCTGCTGGGCGCCGTGCTGGTCCTGCTCGTCCTCGGCGGCGCGGGGCCCGCGTCGGCCCACGCGGCCCTCAAGGGCACCGATCCCGACGACGGAGCCGTCCTCAGGTCGGCTCCCCGCCACCTCACCCTGACCTTCACCGAGTCCGTCGGCCTGCTCGACGACTCCTTCCGCGTGCTCGACCCCCAGAACCGGCGCGTCCGCATCGGCGCCGCGCAGCACGCCCAGGGCCGCTCCGACACCGCCTCCGTGACCCTGCCGGCGAAGCTCGCCGAGGGCACGTACGTGGTCGCCTGGCGGGTCGTCTCGGCGGACAGCCACCCGGTGGGCGGCGCGTTCACCTTCTCCGTCGGCAAACCCTCCGCGACGGTCGCCGCGGCGGGCACCGGCCCGACCGAGAACCCGGCGACCGCCAGTCTCTACAACATCGCCCGCTATCTGGCCTACCTCGCCGCGGCCCTGCTGATCGGCACGGCCGCCTTCGTGGCCCTGTGCCGACCGGCGGACCGGGCGCCGCTGCGAAGGCCGCTGGTGGCGGGCTGGTGGACCCTGGCGGGGACGACCGTGGCGCTGCTGGTGCTGCGCGCCCCGTACGAGAACGGGACGGGCCCCGCCTCCGCCTTCGACGCCTCCGCCTTCACCCGCACCCTCACGAGCCGCCCCGGTCTCGTCCTGCTGGCACGGCTCGCCCTGCTGCTCGTCGCCGCCGTCCTCGCCGTACGACTGCGCAAACGTGAAGCCCTGTCCCGCCCGCTGCCGGCGGCCGGTGCCGTCCTGGCCGTGGCGCTGGCCCTCACCTGGGCCGCCGCCGAGCACGCCTCGGCGGGCATCCAGGTGCCGGTGGCGATGGCGTCCTCGGTGCTGCACCTGCTGGCGATGGCGGTCTGGCTGGGCGGTCTGACGGCCCTGCTCGTCCTGCTCCACCGCACCGAGCCGCCCGCTGCCGTCGTGGCCCGCTTCTCCCGCGTCGCCTTCGTCTCCGTGACCGTCCTGGTCGTCACCGGCGTCTACCAGTCCTGGCGGGGCCTCGGCTCCTTCGGCGCGTTCACCGGCACGACGTACGGCCGGCTGCTGCTCGCCAAACTGGCGGCCGTGGTGCTGCTGCTGGCGGCCGCGGGGCTCTCGCGGCGCTGGACGGCACGGCTGGTGCCGGACCGCGCGGAGGCGGCCGTACGGGAGCGGGTGCCCGAGCCGGTGGGCGGGCCGCCGCCGGCCGCCGCGGGGGAACCCGCCGGGCCCCCGGGCGCCGGCACCGGCCGCCGCGGTCTGCGCCGCTCCGTCCTCGCCGAAGTCGCCGTCGGCGTCGTGGTCCTGGTGCTCACGACGGTCCTCACGGGCACGCTCCCGGGCCGTGCCGCCGCCGAGGCCGCCGCTCGGCCCGCGGCGGCGGGCGGGCTGCCGGTCGCGTCCGTCACGAACGTGCCCTTCGACGTCGGCACCCCGAACGGCCACGGCAAGGTGCAGATCACCCTCGACCCCGGCCGCGTGGGCGACAACTCCGTGCAGGCGGTGGTCTTCGGCCCCGACGGTGGCGTCGTCGCCCTCCCGGAGGTCCGCCTCTCCCTCAGCCTCCCGGCCCGGAAGATCGGTCCGCTCGACGCCAAGTTGCGGAACCTGGGCGGCTATTGGGGCACCAGCGACCTCACCCTGCCCCTCGCCGGCACCTGGACCATGCACGTCACCGTCCGCACGACGGAGATCGACCAGGTGACGGTGACCAAGGCCGTGCGTATCCAGTAAGGCACCTTACGTAGCCGTATGTTCGGGTCCTCGAACACAACGATCACATGTGTGTCGGTTACGTTTCCACAAAGCTCATGGGCAGCTATTGACCGATGACCGGATATGGGGCTGTTATTACCGCCACGATGTTCGGTCGAGTTGATTTCTGGTCGGTTTCGAATGCTTTCGACGTGGCGCAGCCGTGACCGAATCCCTGCCCTCAGGAGCCGTTATGTCAGACCTCTTCCCCTCGGGTCTCTCTCGTTCCAGCCGTGAGCTCCCCTCGCCCAGCCGCCGCAGCCTGCTGCGCGGCGCGGGTGGCGCCGCCCTGCTCGCAGGTGCCGGCATACCCCTGTTGAGCGCCTGCGGCGGCAGTGGCAGCTCATCCGACCCCAAGACCGTCAGCCTCGGCTCCAACGCCTCGGACGCGGTGCCGAAGAAGGCCTTCGCGGAGATCTACGCGGCCTTCAAGAAGCAGTCCGGCGTCACGGTCGACGTGAACACCAAGGACCACAACACCTTCCAGGAGCAGATCAACTCCTACCTCCAGGGCACACCGGACGACGTGTTCACGTGGTTCGCCGGCTACCGCATGCAGTTCTTCGCGGCCAAGAAGCTCGCCTCGCCGATCGACGACGTGTGGCAGAAGATCGGGGGCAACTTCCCCGACGCGATGAAGCAGCTCAGCAAGGGCGAGGACGGCAAGTACTACTTCGTGCCGCTGTACACGTACCCGTGGGCGATCTTCTACCGCAAGAGCGTGTTCAAGCAGCACGGGTACGAAGTCCCCACCACCTGGGACAAGTTCGTCGCCCTGTGCAAGCAGATGAAGAAGGACGGCCTGGTCCCGATCGCCTTCGGCGACAAGGACGCCTGGCCGGCGATGGGCACCTTCGACCAGATCAACTTCCGCCTCAACGGCTACGACTTCCACAAGTCGCTGATGGCGGGCAAGGCCGCCTGGACCGACGCCAAGGTCAAGGCCGTCTTCGACCACTGGACCGAGATCCTGCCGTACCACCAGGACGGCTTCATGGGCCGCACCTGGCAGGACGCCGCGCAGGGCCTGGTGTCGAAGAAGGCCGGCATGTACGTCCTCGGCTCCTTCGTGGCCCAGCAGTTCACCAACAAGGCCGACCTCGACGACCTCGACTTCTTCGCCTTCCCGGAGATCAACTCCGCCTACGGCCAGGAGACCGTCGAGGCGCCCACCGACGGCTTCATGGTCAGCAAGGCCCCGAAGAACCACGCGGGCGTCGTCAAGCTCATGGAGTACCTGGGCACGCCGGAGGCCGAGCAGATCTACCTCAAGGCCGACTCCAGCGTGGTGGCCGCCTCCAGCAAGGCCGACACCTCCTCGTACACGCCGCTGCAGAAGAAGGCGTACGCCATGATCAGCGGCGCCAAGAACCTCACCCAGTTCATGGACCGCGACTCCCGCCCGGACTTCACCTCCACGGTGATGCAGCCCGGCCTGCAGAAGTTCCTGCAGAACCCGAAGGGCATCGACAGCCTGCTGTCCTCGATCGAGCGTCAGAAGAAGACGATCTTCGCGTCGTCGTGAGCACCCGAATGAGCACCGACACCAACACGAAGAGCCCGGAGGCGGCACCCGTGCCGCCTCCGGGCCGTGCGCCTGAGAAGCGGGTCGCGCGGGGGCACAAGCGCCTGCTGACCCGCCGCGACCGCATCACGCTCGCCGTCATGGCGGGCGTGCCCACGGTCCTGCACGTGGCCCTCGTCTGGGTCACCGCCCTCGCCTCGATCGCCCTCGCCTTCACCACCTGGGACGGCATCGGCTTCGACTCCATCAAGTGGGTGGGGCTGGACAACTTCAAGCAGCTGTTCACCGACAACCCGCAGTTCTGGCCCGCCGTAGAGCACAACATCATCTGGTTCGTCGTGCTCATCCTGATCCCGACGCCGATGGGGCTGTTCCTCGCCGTCCAGCTGGACAAGAAGATCCGCTTCACCCGCGTCTACCAGACCGCGTTCTTCCTGCCGGTCGTGGTCTCGCTGGCGGTCACCGGCTTCGTCTGGCAGCTCGTCTACAACCCCGACACCGGCCTGATCAACAGCATCATCGGGGCCAACAAGCCCGGCCACTACATCGACTGGATCGGCGACCCGCACCTGAACCTGTGGGCCGTCCTGGTCGCCGCCTCCTGGCGGCACACCGGCTACATGATGATCCTCTACCTGGCCGGCCTGAAGGGCGTCGACCCGTCCCTGCGGGAGGCATCGGCGCTGGACGGCGCGAACGAGTGGCAGACGTTCAAGAACGTCATCTTCCCGACGCTGCGGCCCACCAACACCGTGGTCCTGGTGGTCACCATCATCGAGGCGCTGCGCGCCTTCGACCTGGTCTTCGTCTTCAACAAGGGCGCCCAGGGCACCGAGTTGCTGTCGATCCTGATCACCAACAACATCATCGGCGAGTCCAGCCGGATCGGTTACGGGTCCGCGATCGCCGTCGTCCTGCTGGTCATCTCCCTCGCGGTCATCATCCCGTACCTGATCGCGACCTTCCGGAAGGAGCGGCGCGCATGACCACACCCGCCGCCGCGCTCGGCCGGCAGCGCACCCCGGTCCGCCCGGCCCGCGTGCTGCTGCACGTGTTCCTCGTCGTCACCTCGCTGGCCTGGCTCGCCCCGCTGCTGTGGGCGGTCTTCGCGGCGCTGCGCCCGTACTCGGAGACCAGCAGCAAGGGCTACGTCTCCTGGCCGGACAAGCTGAACTTCGACAACTTCAAGAACGCGTTCGAGCAGTCGGACATGATGCACTACTTCGTCAACACGCTGATCATCGCGGTCCCGGCCGTGCTGCTCACGCTGCTGTTGTCGTCGATGGTCGCGTTCTACGTCAGCCGTTTCGACTTCCGGCTCAACATCTTCCTGCTGCTGGTGTTCACGGCCGGCAACCTGCTGCCGCAGCAGGTCATCATCACCCCGCTGTACCGGATGTACCTGCTGATCGACCTGCCGGGCGTCACGGCCAGCGGCAAGCTCTACGACTCCGCGCTCGGCCTGGTGCTCATCCACGTGGCGTTCCAGTCCGGCTTCTGCGCCTTCGTGCTGAGCAACTACATGCGCATGCTGCCGGACGAACTGACCGAGGCGGCCCTGGTCGACGGTGCCTCGGTGTGGCGCATGTACTGGCAGATCGTGCTGCCGCTGTGCAAGCCGGCGATGGCGGCCCTGGCCACCCTGCTGTCCATCTGGATCTACAACGACTTCTTCTGGGCCATCGTCCTGATCTCCACGGGCGAGAACATGCCGATCACCTCGGCCCTGAACAACCTCTCCGGCCAGTACTTCACCGACCCCAACCTGGTCGCCGCCGGCGCCCTGCTCACCGCGATCCCGACCCTGATCGTGTACTTCGTCCTCCAGCGGCAGTTCGTCAGCGGCCTGACCCTGGGGGCCAACAAGGGCTGAGTCCGGCGAAGGCCGGATACGGCGAGGACGCGGTCGGACTCCACGACCGCGTCCTGTCTTTCACGGCCGCCCGTCAGGCTCCCTCGCGAAGTGCCCTGTCGATCCGGCCCAGCGCGCCGGTGAGGCGGGCGTAGTCCTCGGCCGCCAGCGGCTTGACGAAGTACTCCTCCACGACCTCGGCGTGGACGGCGGCGGCGCGCAGGAACGCCGTGCGTCCCGCGGCGGTCGGCTCCACCAGGGCCACCCGCCGGTCCCCGGGGGACGGAACGCGCCGGACGAGACCGGCCTCCTCCATGCGGTCGATCAGCCGCGTGGTCCCGCTGCTGGTCAGCGTGAGGTCGTCGGCCAGCTGGCGCTGCGAGACCTCCTCGCCGGGCCGGCGGCAGAGCCGTATCAGCACCTCCAGCATGGTGTGGCTCATCCCGCACTCCCGCCGCAGCGCACTGTCGATGCGCTGTTCCAGACGGGTCGCGGACTTGATCAGCAGGCCGAAGTCCCGCACGAGCGGGCTGTTGGCGGCCCGGACGGCGGCATCGTCGTGGTGCCGGGGAGTGTCGTTCATCGCGGCGACCCTACTTCACCCACTGCCGTCTCAATTGCTGAGCAGTCAATTGCTGACTAGTCAATGAAATCCTATGGTGGGCGCCACACCCGCGAGGCGAGAGGGAGACGCCATGGATCTGCAGCACTGGCTCGGCCGGGCCACCGACGCGGTACAGGACTGGGCCGCCGCCTTCGGCTCCTACCGGACCCACCCGTCCCTGGAGGTGGACGACGCCCGCTTCGCGTCGGCCTTCGAGGAGTTCACCGGGCGGCTCGCGGACAACTACCCCTTCTTCCACCCGCACTACGCGGGCCAGATGCTCAAGCCGCCGCACCCCGCCGCGGTGGTCGGCTACCTCACGGCGATGCTGATCAACCCCAACAACCACGCCCTGGACGGCGGCCCGGCCACCGCCGCGATGGAACGCGAGGCGGTCGCCCGGCTCGCCGCGATGTTCGGCTACGACACCCACCTCGGCCACCTCACCACCAGCGGCACGATCGCCAACCTCGAGGCGCTCTTCGTCGCCCGCGAACTCCACCCCGGCCGCGGCGTGGCGCACAGCGCCGACGCCCACTACACCCACGCCCGCATGTGCCACGTCCTCGGCATGAGCAGCCACCCCGTACGCACCGACGACCAGGGCCGCATGGATCTGGACGCGCTGGAGGAGGTGCTGCGGACGGGCCGGGTCGGCACGGTCGTGGTCACCACCGGCACCACGGGACTCGGCGCGGTCGACCCCGTCCACGAGGTACTGCCGCTGGCCGCGCGCCACGGCGTGCGGGTTCATGTCGACGCCGCCTACGGGGGTTTCTTCACCCTGCTCGCCGGCGCCGAGGGGCCCGAGGGACTGCCGCCGGAGCCCTGGCGGGCGGTCGCGCGGGCCGACTCGATCGTCGTCGACCCGCACAAGCACGGCCTCCAGCCCTACGGCTGCGGAGCCGTCCTGTTCCGCGACCCCGAGGTGGGCCGCTTCTACCTCCACGACTCGCCGTACACCTACTTCACCTCCACCGAGCTCCACCTCGGCGAGATCAGCCTGGAGTGCTCGCGTGCCGGGGCGTCGGCGGCCGCCCTGTGGCTGACCTTCCGGCTCCTGCCGCCCACCCCGGACGGACTCGGCCGCGTCCTCGCGGCGGGCCGCCGGGCCGCCCTCGGCTGGGCGGACCTGATCGAGGCGTCCGACGTCCTGGAGCTCTACCAGCGGCCCCAGCTGGACATCGTCACCTGCTTCCCGGCCGTCGACCCCGCGACCCTCACCGGCGTCGACGCGGCCTCCGCGCGCATCCTGGCGGACGGCATGACCGGCCCCGACCCCGTCTTCCTCAGCACCTTCAAGGCGGGCCGCGAGGCGTTCGCGGCCCGCCACCCGAAGGTCACCGCGGACGCCGACGCGGCCCGCGTCCTGCGCAGCGTCCTCATGAAGCCGGAGTCCGAGGACCACGTGCGGTGTCTGCACGACCGCGTCGAGCGGCTGGCCCGTACCGCCTGACCGCACCCGGCGCACCGGGCGGTCGGCGGCCGCGCGAGGTCACCGCCTGCGCGGAACCAGCTTGAACAGGGCGACCCCCGCCGCCACCAGGGTCGTCGCCGCGACCATCATCGCCATGCTGTTGAGCCACAGTCCGGTGGCGGCCAGGGTCGCCCCACCCGCGCCGGTCGTGCCCACGCCTATCACTCTGCCGTACATCGCTCTTCTCCTACGAGGGTTGAGGGTTTCTCACGTCGCCACCCACTTCTCCTCGCTGCGGCGCACCAGGCCCCACAGCGAGGTGAAGTAGACGGCGTGCTGGAAGAGGTCGTAGAGCATCTCCGGGACCATCAGCCCCGCGACCAGGACCGCCTTCGGTCCCGCCCGCCGTACGGAGACGGTCTTCTCGACCACGAAGATCAGGCCTATCGACGTCCAGAACGGCGAGAGGCCCGGCCAGCCGTACAGCGAGGTGTAGGTGGCCATGAAGGTCAGGTAGACCAGGAAGGAGAGCGCGCCGAAGCCCATCAGGAACTGCTGGAGGAAGTAGCGGGCGGTGACCCGGGTCCAGCCGTAGTCGCGGAGGTTCTCCAGTGCGCCGCGCTGCCACCGCAGCCGCTGGTGCCACAGCTTGGGCAGCGTCGGCATGACCTCGGTGGTGACCGCGCAGCCGGCCGGGGACATGGTCCGGTAGCCGAGGGTCTTGACCGCCTTGGTCATCTCGTCGTCCTCGGTGAGCGAGGCGAGGCTGTAGTAGCCGGTGCCGCCGCCGAGTTCGCCGGCCCGGCGGGCCGCGCGGACCTCGCGCAGCACCCGGGCGCGGAACATCGTGCCGGTGCCGGTGAGGACCTGCGCCTTGCCGCCGTTGCGTTCCAGCTCCCAGGCGTAGCGGTGGAACTCCATCCGCTGGAGCAGGCCGAGGATGCCGCCGCCGTCCTCGCCGTAGAAGACACCGCCGACGGCGCCGACCTTGCGGTTGAAGGTGGCGAGCGCGGTCTCGACGAACGAGGGGTGCAGGACGGTGTCCGCGTCCTGGACGAGGACCAGGTCCCGGTCGTCCAGATGCGGCAGCACCCAGGAGATGGCCTGGTTGAGGGCACCGGCCTTCTTGTGGGTGTTCCCCCGGGTGTGGAAGACCTGGGCGCCGTGGGCGGCGGCGATGACGGCGGTGTCGTCGGTGCAGTTGTCGGCGACGACGACGATCAGGTCGGGACGCCGGCTCTGCTCCCAGAGGCCGAGGATCGCGTCGGCGACGCGGTCCACTTCGTTGTGGGCCGGGATCAGGACGGCGAGCCTCGGTCTGGCGTACGGCTGCTCGGGAGCGGCGTGCGCGCGGCGCGCGGCATGACGACGCACGGCTCGTCCCCCCGTTGCAAAGGTCGCGGTGGGCCCGGATGGCGATATTCCGGACCCGTCAGTCGTCCACAGTCTTCACGGAACCCCTACAACTGGAACAGTTGAAACTGGTAACAAATCGCTCACGGTTGCCCGCGCCGGCCCTGTGGTGACCTTGTGGCGGGGAAAACGCCAGAACGGAGACCACGCACGACGAAGGGCCCCACCGCGAACGGTGGGGCCCTTCGACATCGTGCCCGGTGAGGCACTGGCGGAGGATACGAGATTCGAACTCGTGAGGGGTTGCCCCCAACACGCTTTCCAAGGGTGCTCGTATCCGTGTGAAGGCCGTACGAAGCCGTTCACATGCATCTGCGCAGGCTCGCCGTCTTGAAGCTGGACCCGTGCTGGTACTTGTCCGGACGCGACGGTACGCCTGCGAATGAGACCAGAAGTGAGACCGCGGCCGGGAGTGGCGCTGCATTGCCGCTTGATGCCATGAGTTGCCAAATCGCCCGCTGCTTGCGACGGAGGTAGCGGCATAGGAGGCTCTGTTCCGTGCTCAGGGAACCAAGTCAGCTGACGATCGCAGAAGACGGCTCGGTAGTCCTTCCTCTCGGAGTGCTAGCTGAGGCTGGTCTATCGCCCGGGAGCTCCGTACTGGCCTACAGCAACGGCGACGGCCGGATCGTGCTGCGCCGGGAAGAGGACGCGGAACAGGACCTCATCGAGTTCGGGCGCCTCGACTAGTCGGGGCAGCAGCGTCGAGTACGCCGAGGATGCGCTCTACGGCCTCCTCTGGGACCTCGTGCTCCCACACACGAACAACCGTCCACCCCGCAGCTGTCAGAGCCTCGTTCGCGGCCCTGTCCCGCGCTACGTTGCGCTCCAGCTTGGGTCCCCAGTAGCCGCCGTTAACGCCGGGCTTCCGGCCATGCTCAGGGCAGCAGTGCCAGAAGCACCCGTCCACGAAGACAGCGACGCGCGCACGGGTGAAGACGATGTCTGGCCTGGGCTTCGCTCCCTCAAGCTGCAATCGGAGATCAACGCGATACCGCTTGCCCGCAGCATGAAGCATGGACCGGATGGTGCGTTCAGGCTTGGTGTCCCGCCGCTTGATCGCCGCCATGTTGCGCGAGCGGCCGGGAGTTGGCGGCGTCGGGTATGCGGGGTCACTGTCGTGGGCCATCGGCTACACCGTAACCAAGAGCGAGTGTCAGACCCTCGGTGTTTGATGCGTCAGGATGGTAGACCTGAGCAATGCTGATGTGGAGGTGCGAGCGTGGCTGATCTGACGGCCGTGGAAATCTGCGCGGGCGCTGGGGGCCAGTCGCTCGGCCTTGAGCTGGCCGGTTTCGACCACGCGTTGGCCGTCGAGCTCGATGAGAACGCGGTCAACACGCTCAAGAAGAACCGCCCACACTGGGACGTACGGCACGGCGACGTAGCGGACGAAGGGGTCTGGAACCCCAAGAGGTTCCCTGACGTTGACCTGCTCGCAGGCGGGGTCCCTTGTCCTCCGTTCTCTATTGCTGGCAGGCAGCTCGGTGCCACCGACGAGCGGGATCTCTTCGCTTGGGCCGTTGAGCTCGCTGGAAGGATGCAGCCGAGGGCTGTCCTCTTGGAGAACGTACGTGGGCTTTCCATGCCCCGTTTTTCCGCGTACCGCCAACACGTGAAGGATCGATTGAAGGACCTCGGGTACTGGTCCGACTGGAAGCTTCTTCACGCCAGTAATTTCGGCGTGCCTCAATTGCGTCCCCGATTCGTTCTAGTCGCGCTGCGCAACGAAGATGCTCCTTGGTTTACATGGCCTGAAGAAGTGCCTACAAAGGGCACTGTCGGCAAGGCGCTGTTTAACATGATGAAGGCGAATGGCTGGCCGGGCGCTGAGCAGTGGAAAAAGAAGGCAAGCGACATCGCTCCCACTATTGTGGGCGGCTCTAAGAAGCACGGAGGAGCCGATCTTGGGCCGACTCGCGCCAAGGCCGCATGGCGCGCACTTGGTGTAGACGCGATGGGTGTTGCCGATGCCCCGCCGGGAGCGTCGGATCCCGTTGACTTCATGCCTAAGCTCACGACGGAGATGGTTGCGCGCCTGCAAGGCTGGGGGCGTGAGCCGGAGTACGCCTGGGAGTTTACCGGTCGCAAGACGACGAGGTATCGACAGATCGGCAACGCCTTTCCCCCACCTGTGGCCAGAGCAGTGGGTACTTCGATTGCCAATGCGCTGAACCGCAAGGGACAGCCTAAGGACTTGGCCGAGGTGGAGGACGAGGTCATGCATGACCGGCTCTACCTGGCCCTGAAAAACGCACCAGCCGCGCTGACGGAGAAAGAGCTGGTGAAGCTGTCAGGAGAGAAGATCGACTCCGCTACCTTCGAGCGCCGTATGGCCACGCTGGCAAGGGACTTTGTCATCGACGAGGATGACGAGCTTGGTGGGCGCGCGTACCGGCTCGTGGGCTTCAAAGGTTTCGTTGGCCAGGAAGGCCACGAGCGGCACATAAGATTCGCCGAGATGCGGTCACGAATTAGCTAACGCTGCGGATATACCAGTCTGTCAGCGTCGGCGCCTGCCTGCGTGGACATCGACAGTTTGTTCTAGCCGCGCTGAGCAAGCTATTCGGAGCTGCTGAGTTCATTCGTGATCGCGGCGCGAGCGTCGGCAGGGAGCCTTCGATAACCGCTCCACGCGCGTTCAAGCGACGTCGACCCTCTTCTTCCGCGGTTGACCCACAAGGCCAAGCGGCGCCGGTCCCCGGGATCCAGATCGCGGATAGCGGCGAGCACCTCGTCTGCTCGTGCAGGTGCTTCCCTGGCGCCGGCGCGGCACCTCTTGCACTCGGTGACGAGTAGCGTCTCTACCTCACCGCTCGGCAGTACTGTCTCCCTCCGGCTGACCGACAGTACTGCGGCTTGGCGAGTTCCATCCGCATACTCTTCTCCACCCGCGATCCCGCACACGGTGCACATGTAGTCGTCGCGGGCCAGGATCCTCTTTCGCTCAACGTTGGATACCGCTCTGTCCGGAGCTGCTGCTCGGCGTGCTGCAGGATCCCAGACGGCGACACCGGCAGAAACGAATCGCTGAGCATCGGCCGACAGCGAGGCGTCTTCCGAGCTGGTGTAGATCACCCAGCCGTAGTCTCGAAGGTCTCGAACCCGCCGATCGGCCTGAGAGACGCCGGGAAACGCTTCGCGCAGCTCGTCCTTCGTGAACGTGTTTCCGGCCCCGACGACCTGGATCAGCCACAGTGCCCCTCGCACCATGGTGCCCATCTTCTGCTGATCATCCCACCGGGGCAAGGGCATGCCGTCCTCCGTCAGTCATGTGGCTGCTTGTGCCTTCCCGATTGCCTTCGTCGCCCTGGCAGTCCGCGCTACGGGCCCGGCGACGGAAGACAACCTGGAGGCAGACTCGTGTGTCTGTATACCAACGGCGAGGCCTTGCAGGGAGATTAGGCCTCCGGTTGTCAGTGAGCCCTGTCATGATGCATGGCAGGGAGCGTCGCGAGGAGGACACCGTGTCAGGAAGCTTCGGTACCCCGCCGGAGGGCGAGGAGATCCGCACCATGGTGGAGGGGCGCCTCAAGCAGGCCGTGGAGGAGAAGGGTGCCAAGGTCACGGTCGACTGGCGCGGCGAGCAGAGGCACCTGTATGTGATTCCGATGCCTGTCGAAATGCTGTATTTCAACCCGGACACCCACCGTATCCGGGCGCAGCGCACCCTTGATGCTGCTCGTAATGCCATCCTCGAAGAGGATCCCTGGAGTGAAGCCGCCCAGGACTACCTCCGCTATCTGTTGACGCGGAGGCCCTCTAACCCAACGCAGATCGATCCTGACTACACTGCCCTGCTCGAAGAGCTGGAAGCGAACGGGCAGAAACAGCCCGGCATTATTAGCCCCAACGGCATCCTCGTTGACGGCAACACGCGGTGCGCTGCTCTCCGGGAGCTCGGGGAGACCCATATTCGTGTTGGCGTTCTGCCCCAGGACACCTCGCGGCGGGACATCAACGAGGTCGAGCTGTCACTTCAGCTGCGCAGGGACAAGCGCCGCGACTATTCGTACATCAACAGGCTTATCGCTATCGAGGACGAATTGGCGAGTGGTCGCCTCGAAGAGGATGTGGCCCGCGACTTCAACATCAAGACTAAGACCCTCCGCGGGGATCGCTGGATCTACTCGTTGATCCTGGAGGCGATCGAGCGCAGTGTCGCCAGTGACGGAGCCCAGCTGCGGCTTGTGGACTTCGAGGAACATCAGGAGAAGCTGCGGGAGTTGTACAGGGACTACACGGAACTCGCCAAGACGGATCCTGAAGGAGCTGAGGAGCTTCGCGAGAATCGGCTTGCTGCCACGATCCTTGGCTACCCGAAGACAACTGTGCGTCTCATTGAGCGTGACTTCCGCCGCCGCTACCTCGATGAGCGCCTTCCCGCGGACGTCCTACCCCCTCAACAGGAATCCTCCGCCGTGCCGATCCCTGGCCTGGTCAACGTAGTGGTCCAGGACACAGGAGTGGAGGTGAAGCGCACAAAGGCACTGACGGACCTCCTTCTCCGTGCAAAGGCGCAGATGAAGGCCGGGGAAGAGTCGGGACAGCCTGCGGCCGAAGCTACGGATTTGTACGGAGCGGTGAAAAAAACCTTCGGCGTGGCTGTGAAGCTGGCGGGTGAAAACTTCGAACTCCAAAAGCGGCAGGTGGCTGTTCCCGAACGATTGACGGATGCAGCGGACTATGTCCGCCAGTGTGCCGCCGAGTTCGCCGACGCCAAGGCCAAGCACGCCCTCGACGAGGACGCGTTCGACGACGCCCTGCTCACGCTGAAGGCGAGCCTAGACCGCCTCGCTCGTCAAGCGGGTCGATCCTTCACTTCCCCTGGTGATGGGGTCAACTGGCTCCTTCAGGCGACGAGTGATGCCGTGGCGGCCCACGCAGAAGGGGAGCAGTAGTGGCCCTGCCTAGTTTGGAGATTGGCTTCAGCGACAGTGTTGGGGGTGCCCGGCTTCGAGCGAAACAGGGCTACGAGGACGCGCTCCGTCGACTGTCCGTGCGATTCCGGAGTGCCATCCGCCACTCCCCTGTGGCCTTCGATGTTGAACTCGATGACCTGCTGACGAACTTGGCTGCCTTGGCGTCGTGGCCTTCGCTGGCGGACGTCGAGTGGGATCCTCAGCTCGCGGCCCTTGCAACAGATTCCACGCTAGATGCCCAAGCCGTTGCCGCCCGCCTGGAATCTGGCAAGCAGGAGACTGATCTTGTTGGCGCCGAGGGGGTATTCGAACACCTTGGCTCGGGATGGACCGCTGGGCTGACATCGTTCCAGGTCAGGGACATCGCAAAGCTGCTCACGCTTCGGCACGGTGCTAACTTTTCGGTTCCAGGTGCAGGGAAGACGCGGGTCGGGCTAGCAATCTTTCACGCGCTGCGACGATCGGAAAGCTTCGAACGCCTGCTGATCGTTGGGCCGAAGTCATGCTTTGAGTCCTGGCAGTACGAGAATGCCGAGTGCCTCACCGAGCCACTGGAGATGGAGGTCTACGAGAAGGGGATCACCTCCTCCACGGAGGCTGTCATCGTCAACTACGAGCGCTTGGCCGGGGCTGCGTACCACCTCAGCGAGTGGCTAAGCGCGCGCCCTTCGATGATCGTGCTAGACGAAGCCCACCGGATGAAGCTAGGCGCTAATGGGGTCTATGGTGCCGCGTGTCTTGCCCTTGGCCCGCGGGCGCGGCGTCGGCTCATTCTCACAGGAACTCCGGCACCGAATGGCGTAAAAGATCTGGAGAACCTGTTCAGCTTTGTCTGGCCAGGCAGCGGCCGCCAAAAGGTGGTTCAAGCTGTAGGTGGTGGAGACTTGGCGGCGGCAAGCCGAGCTCTCCGTCCCTTGTTTACGAGGACGACGAAGAAGGAACTAGGTCTGCCTCCCGTCACCACCACCGTGCGCCCTCTTCTGTTGCCGGCACTGCATCGCGAAATCTATGATGCGTTGATCGGCCGTTTTTCCACGCGCGCTACGGGGTTCGAGGGCGACTTCCAGGCGCTCGGAAAAATCATTGTCTATATGCTGATGGCTGCCACCAGCCCTGCGCTCTTGTCGGTCGGTACGACGCGGCACGAACCGTTGTCCTATCAGGTCCCCCCTCTTTCAGTACCTGAGGGAACCGCTCTTTTTGATCTTATGCGGGACTTGCCTAGGTATGAGATGTCGCCTAAATACCAGGAAACCCTTGCGATCGTTGCAGCTAACGCTGCCCAGGGTAGGAAGACGCTGGTCTGGTCGACCTTCATTCGCAGTCTGAACACCCTCCAATCTGTCTTGCGGGAGTTCAAGCCAGCCATGGTCCACGGTGGCACCGAAGATCGTGAAGCAGAGATTGACCGGTTCCGGAACGATCCGGGCTGCATGGTCTTGCTTTCCAATCCAGCGACTCTGGGTGAAGGCATCAACCTCCACTGGAACTGCCATGACGCCGTCTATGTCGACCGAGACTTCGCAGCAGGCCGCTTCCTGCAGAGTCTCGATCGCATCCACCGCCTCGGACTGTCTCCCGACACCGAAACGCGGGTCACCGTACTCGCTTCTGCGGGCACCATCGATGAGGTGGTCGAGCAGCGGCTTGCCGACAAACTGCTCTTCATGGGCGGAATCCTCAATGATCCGACGGTTCGGGAGCTCGCTGACCTGGAAGAGGAACCGGCTATCGGCGGTGGCCTCGATCACCGCGACCTGCAAGCACTCATGGGACACCTGAGTGCCCATACCG
This sequence comes from Streptomyces sp. NPDC050534, assembly GCF_044457745.1. Taxonomy (NCBI): domain Bacteria; kingdom Bacillati; phylum Actinomycetota; class Actinomycetes; order Kitasatosporales; family Streptomycetaceae; genus Streptomyces; species Streptomyces sp. NPDC050534. The sequence continues at coordinate 78,065 of NZ_JBITHF010000019.1, read as the reverse complement.
CCTGAACCTGTATTGCGTGCCGCCGTCCGATGGCTTGACCGGCTTCCTGGTAGCGGGCGAGCCCGGTGCCGCGCCCTGTTTACCAACCATCCTGAATTCAGCGATCTAACGCCCACGCAATACGACACCGCACTTAGCTGGCTGGAAATGGTCGGTCTCACCCAGGCGATCGATGACCACAGATCCTCCAAGGCGAAGGTATTCACGGCTGCCGTCGCCGCAAGCGACCTTCCTTGGTTTCCAGACGCCGACTGCCTGGTGCGCAGTCCTATGGAGCTTCCTGAGGATGCGCTCCATGCGGCTGAGATTCTTGAGGTACCGATGGACCAGGCGTTCGCGGAAACCCTGGCTGCCTGGGGGAAAGTCGACACCTCGGAACGCGAACGGGTGGGTGCGGCCGGCGAGGAGGCCCTGGTGGAACTGCTGGCTGCCTCGCTCAATGCCCGTATCGAACACCTCGCAGCCGTCGCTGATGGCTACGGTTACGACCTGGCTGTCCACGGGGCGGACGCCTCATTCCATATCGAAGTAAAGACAACTACACGACGCAGCCGAGTTACGGTCTACCTATCGCGAAACGAATACGAGACGATGCGCCGAGATCCGCAATGGAGACTCGTCTTGGTACGGCTATCACCGGAGCTAGCCCTCGTTGGACTTGCCACGGTCCCCCGTGACTGGATCACAGCCAACGCTCCGGTAGATCGGTCTCCGGAGGCTCGATGGGAGTCGTGTCGGCTTGACGTTCCACAAGGTCAAGTCGAAGCCGGAGTAGCTTGGCTCCTACCATGGGCGAAAGATCCCAACGGCCGACTCGCCGCACATGGCGCCGAGTTCGGCGGGTGATGGTTGACGGCGGGGCTATTGGGTTCAAGCACTAGGCGAGAGTGAACGTTAGACGGAACAGGAGGTCGGCGTAGCGACTTTGTCCGGGAGCTGCTTTGGCGCGAGTGATCATGGCCCCGTAAGCTTCCGGCGCGTCGGGCAGTCTGTGGACCTGCCCGCTAAAGCACGACGTTGGGGCCATGATCTTCGAGGCTCGCGCCAAAGTGGCTGGCTAAAGTCGCGGAGCCGACCGCCCCAGCCACAGCGGGGTTCTCCCGCCACTCACGGCCGCGTCCGCCGTCCTGTCGGCTGCCTGGTGCGGGATCAGCGGGTCGTACGTACGCCCGCGTATCTGGCTGTGTCGGCCTGCATGCCAGCGCCACCACGATCCGGCCTCTTGCGGTAACACAAAGCGTCTTTGACCTGCACCGTTGGGGATCATCGTTCGTCCCCCGTGCCCGTGTTGGAATGTGGCCGCTGCGGGCGGCGACGGGCGGGCGGCGACGTGCGCCGGTGGCGAAGACATGGAGGCGGCGCGGCGGCGGCCGACCGGCGCCGCCGCGCTTGGCGCGGCCCTCGGTTTGATCCGACCTACTGGTGTAGGCAACCGGGTGCACAGGGGGGCGACGTGGCCCCCGAGGCGGGGCGTTGGGGTCGAGCTGCTGTTGCGTCTTTCCCTTCCTGAGGCCGGATCGTGGTGGCGCTGGCATGCGGGTCGGGAGCGGCCGTTGATACGTCTGGGCGGAGTGTGCGGCGGTCGGGTTGGCGATGATCGACAAGCGCCGTCGGCCGCCGGACGAGCGAGCGCAGCGAGCCTTGATGATGTAGGGAAACTCCCACCGCACGGGGCTTCAGGCGGCTAGATCACAGCACTTCGCTCGGCCAAGTTGCGCAAGGACTCGGGGATGCGAGGGTCCGAGAGCTGGATCAAGTCGCGGATGACCTCGCGGGCCAAGTGGTGGTCGTGAATCTGTTCGGGCGCCAGGGCCTCGGCCTCCATGAGTGCGGCTGTGGCCTCGCCGACGTGTCGCCGCTGCGCGTGTGCCCGCGCCACGTCAAGCAGGAAACGTGACTGCCGCTCAGGCGAGAGACCTGATGCGTCGACGTGCTCGGCTACCTCTAGGGCAAGCCCTGCGTCGCCCAACTCCACTGCGGTGCTCACGGCGTGGATCTCGACGTTCGTTGGGCCGAACTCCGTATCGAAGTCATTGCGGTCCCCGCCCAATCGCGCTGCGATGCCGCGTGCTCGGTCGATGTGCTCGTGCGTCAGTCCTCGGTTACCTTCCCTCGCGTTGATCACTGCAAGGACAAGGTTCATTGCGCCGAACAGCGACAGCTCTTCCGGCGGGCATGCGGGAGCCTCTGTCCTCGGACCCATGACAGCCGCGGCGGATTGCGCTGCTTGCTCGGCTTGGTCCATGTGCTGCTGCCGCATGAAGGCGTGCGCCATACGGAACAGACTGGCAACGACCTCCAACGGCTGTCCGGCAAGTTCGGCCGCCTGAAGTGCTCGGTCGGCTGCAACCCACGCCGCATCCGCCTGGTCTTGACGGGTGAAACTTGACGCGGCTACCTGGTACGCCTTGGCGCGTAGGGCATGGAGTTCTGCTCGTTCGCCTGCTGGTGCGTGGCGTACTGCAGCCTCGATGCTGGGGAGCAGCTTGGCGAGGTGATCGCTCAGCGCCGCGTAGCTCGACGCGTGCACGAGAGTCCACGCCTCGTCGACCTGCTGACGGAAGTCGGCAAGCGAGGGAGCCGGTTCGGTCGGGGACTGATTGAAGAGGCTGCCAAGCGCGGGGTGACCGGTGAGGGCCACCCGTAGACCGTCAAGGTCGTTGCTCTTCGTCTGCTCCTCTGGCTCGGCTTCCTCGGCCGGGGCAGCGTCTAGTCGTAGGTCGCGCACAGTCACGTTGAGCGCATCGGCGAGAGCTTGAAGGACCGACAGCCGCTCAACGGGCTGCACACCTCTTTCGACCTGCGACACCCAGCTCTCCGAGCGTCCCATTGCGGAGGCAAGGTCGCTCTGAGACATGCCCGCGGCGCGACGCAGCTCCTTGACTCTCTGCCCGACAGTCTTGGCGTCTGAACCGGTCACTTCTCGGCTCCGGCGGGGTACTTGCCGGCATACGGCTGTAGGCGGTCGACCTCGGTCTTCTCTACGTATTTGGCTCGCTCGGTCAGGAAGTGGCGCGTGTGGGGCTGACGCTCGTGCTCCTCGAAGGCGGCGTGATCGGCATACAGCTCGAAGAAGATCCGCTCATTGGGTGAGCCCTCGACCTCATGGCATGCGTAGACGAGAGTGCCGGGCTCGTGCGCCCGGATCCCCGCGGTGGTCTCTTGGATCAGCTCGTCGAACGCTTGGCCCGCACCATCGCGAAGCGTGAATCGAACAAAAAGCCCATAGGTGGCCATTTCATCACCTTCCTTGTCGCATTCAGTCTCTCAGACTCGGAGTTCCTCTACTAGTCGCAGTTTTTCTGTTGACTCGCAGTTTTTCTGCGAGTAGCTTCGATGGTGTCGCAACAACAAGCCGCCCCGGGCTGTGTGCCATCCGCCAAGATCACGACGCAGCCCGGGGCTTGTCCCAGCAGGGAGACTCCATCATGCGTCAGATCCCCGTCGACACCTCCACTGCCACTGTGATGGTCGCGCAGGCCCCGGAGCCCAAGGTCAAGGACCGCCGTACCGGTGAGGTCGCCACCGATGCCGAGACCGGCGCCACGCTGATGACCGTGAACGTGATGTTCGCGGCCAACGGTGAGGTTGAAATCCTGAACGTCACCGTCCCGGAGACCGGCATCTCCGGCGAGCTGGCCATGGGTACCCAGGTCGCCCTTACCGGCCTGATCGCGCGGCCGTGGGAGAACGAGTTCAACGGCCAGAAGCGACATGGCATCGCCTTCCGTGCCATCGCGGTCACCTCGCTCGCCGCCGCTGCGTCGAAGCCGAAGGCGGCCTGACCATGGGGCGGTTACTGATCGCCGCCGTGGTAGTCGTGGCTGGGCTGGCGCTGCTGCTGCGGTGGCGGCGCCCTGCCTGGTACTGGATGACCTTCGGTGTCGTCTACGCCACGATCAAAATCCGGCTCCGCTACGCGTCCGTCATGGACGCCTGTGACCTGACGGTCGCAGCCTCGCGGTTCCGGCTCACGCTGGCCCGCTGGTTTAACTGGGAGACACCGCGCCAGCGGGTGCCCCGCCTGCTGTGGATCAGGCCCACACGCACGGGCCTGCGGCTGCGGGTTCGGATGCGGCCCGGTCAGGATGCCTTCGACTACTCGGCCGCGGTGGACCGGCTGCGGCACGCCTTCGGCGTCCACCAGGTCACCTCCCGCGAGATCAAGCCGGGCACTGTCGAGATCTCCGTGACCGGCTACGACGTCCTCAAGCGGGTGCAGATGCCGGTCCGCGTCGAGCGCGGCACGCTGCGCATCCCGATCGCCCTGTGTGAGGACGGCTCGGTCCACTACCGCGACTACCGGCAGGTGCCGCACTCGGTCACCCTGGGCGCGGTCGGCTCCGGCAAGTCCGTCACGCAGCGCCGGGTCATCAAGGAACTCGCTGGCCAGCGCGTGGCATTGGTCGGGATCGACTGCAAGAACGGGGTGGAACTCGCCCCGCTGGCACGTCGGTTCTCGGGCCTGGCCGACAACGCCGACGATGCCGCCGACCTCCTCGAAGCCCTGGTGGCCCGCATGGAAGGCATCTACCAGACGATCCGGCGTGAGCAGCGAGTCAGCGCGGACACCCCCGATGCGGAGATCACCGCCGACATCTGGGGCCTGCCCGAGCATCTCCGCCCGGTACCGGTCGTGCTGACCATCGACGAGATCGCCGAACTGGCTCTGTTCACTACGGCGGTGGAGAAGAAGCGCCGTGAACGGGCCGTGGTCGCCCTGGTCCGGCTGGCTCAGCTCGGCCGTGCCGCCGGCATCTTCGTGGACATCTACGGCCAGCGCTTCGGCTCCGAACTGGGTGACGGCATCACCATGCTGCGCGCTCAGCTCACCGGGCGGATGTCGCACCGGGTCAACGACGAGTCCAGCTCGAAGATGGCCTTCGGCGACGTGTCCCCGCATGCCGTGTTCGCCGCCACGCAGATCCGCAACGACCGGCCCGGCATGGCCGTGGTCGGCTACTCCAACGGCGAGTGGACCCGCATCCGCTCCGCCTACACCTCGATGCGGGAAGCCGTCACCGCCTGCAACAAGCACGCGCACCTGACTCCGGACCTTCCCGAGCTGGCCCGCTTCCGCCCACTGGTCGACCTCGCGCCCTTCGAGACGCCCGCGGTAGTCGAAGCCGCCTGACCCCACCCCGCTCCACGGTCGGCGCGACCGCCTTCGCGCCAGGTCCCTACCCGAGCCATGCCCGAAAGGAGATCACCCGCCATGTGCCCCCAATGCGAGGACTTCGCCCGCACCGTGGTGATGCTCGGCCAACTCGCCCTCTACGCAGACATGTTCGGCGCCGATCAGGACTTCGTCGACACGGTCGGCCCGTGCCTGGCGGCATCGCTGCCGGAGCCTCCGCCGGGGCTGCTCCCGCCCGGCTACGACCCCACTGACGGCCCGGAGTACCCGGGTGAGGGGTGGGCGCTGTGACCGTCGCGAAGAAGACCGCCACCCGCCGCAAGACGGCCCCGCCGAAGCCAGAGCCGGTGAAGTGCCCGGACTGCGACGGCTACGGCGAGATCACTGAAGCCGTCAAGGTCGGCGCCCGCAAAGGCCGGATCACCGGCCACCGGCAGACCGGCCTGTGCCTGTCCTGCCTCGGCACTGGCCACGCCGTCACCGACTGAACCCGTCGGGCCGGGGCCGGACACCTGATCGCCGCCCCGCCCCGGCCCGATCATGAGAAAGGAGACGCTCACCATGTCTAAGCCGCTGACGACCCTGGACGATCTCACCGCAGATGACTTCCTGCGTCAGCTCGCCGCTCTGCGAGATCAGCGGGAACGGATCGACCGGCACATCCGCGCCCGCCTGGCCTACGCGCGGGAGTTCACCAGCCCTCGCCCGTACACGCTGGCCTCGCTGGCTGAAGCGGCCGGACTGTCCATCTCCGGCGTTCGAACCGCCTACACCCCAGCCGACTGCGAGGCCGTGGCCCGTGCGCTGGGCCGGACACCCCGGAGGCAGGCATGACCCGGCCCTCTGGACGCCTCCGCCTCGATGCCGTGCTCGTACAGGCCGTGATCGCCGGAGCCCTGTCCTTCGCCCACCTGCACGACCTTGCCGCCGCCTCCGGGCAGTCCGGCTGGAAGGCCTGGGCCTACCCGGTCTCAGTTGACCTGCTGCTGGTCGCCGCCTGGCGAAGGTTGCGCTCCGACGGCCCGTCCCGGCTGGCCTGGTGGTGGTTCCTGGTCGCGCTGATCGCATCCCTCGGCGCCAACATCGTCACCGCAGGATTTCTCGATCTGGCTAACCCACCCGCCCTGCTCCGCCTCGGCGTCGCTGGATGGCCAGCCCTCGCCTTCCTCGGCGGCACACTCCTCGCCCACTCGCCGACACCGGCCGCGGAACGGGTGCCGGTACCGCCGACGTCCGCAGGCCCGGTCTCCGCACCAGATACCGAGCCTGAATCCGCGCCCATTCCGCGACCGGTCCCGGTTGCTGATGAGCCCTCGGCTCTTCCGGGTGCCGACCCCGCTCCGGCTGTACCGCCTGCCTTGATCGCTCACGCCCGCAAGGTCGCCGACGAACACCGCGCCCGCACCGGAACGGATATCGCCCCCGACGCGCTGCGCGCTCGCCTCGGCGTCCCGCCCGCCATGGCCGATGCCATCGCAACCCAACTCGCCTAACACAGAAGGGACTTCACGCCATGGGACACCGCTTCTTCCTCTTCGAACGCCTCCAGCGCTACGGCCCCGTCGAGATCGGCCGCGCCCTCACCAGGAACGGCGAGAAGGGCTACATCGCCTCCTGCACCGCCGATCAGTGCGGCTGGTCCGCCGAATACGCCAACTACGGCCCCGCCTGTATGGCGGCCAAGGGCCACCGCTGCCAGATCAAGAGCAAGTACGAGAACCGGGGACGGTAGCGCGATGTCGGTGCCGCTGTGGTTCTTCATCGCCTGCCTGGCCGTGGTCGGCGTTAAGACCCTCCGCCCGCCCTTGTGGCTGGTCGTCGTCCTGCTGATCGGCGGCTACCTCCTCGCCGACAGCCTGCTTGCCCCGCTCCTCAACCCGTTCGTCAAGTAGCTGACTCTGGAAGGGAGTTCAACGATGTTCCGCCCGAAGATCCCGAGCATGCCCGCGCCCACCGGCGTCGTCTCCCCGCCCGCCGTCGTCGAGCCGACCGCCATCGCCCCCGGCACGCCGACCTCGCCCCCGCCGCCCGCCCGGATGCCCGCGGCGCCGTCCCGGCCCGTCGTGCGGCTAACCCCCGGCACCGTGCTCGCCCTCGTCGGTGGCGGCACGGCCGTGGTCCTGGTCGTCGGCGCCGTACTCGTCTCGCTGCTTCTCGCGGTCGCCATCACCGGCATGTCCGTGGCCGTGGTCGCGGTCGTCCTGCGCTCCCTGCTGGCCTCCGAGGCCAAGCGACGCTGACCGGCCCCCGGAGCGGCGTCAACCGCCAAGTCTCGTCCGCTCCGGGCGCCGTCCCTCCCCGATCTTTCAACCGGAAGGAACCTCCATCATGACCGGCCCGACCCCGGCCACCACCATCAGCGTGCGGATCTGCCCAAACTGCGACGGCTTCGCCTCCGCCGCGATATCGTCCGGCGGCCGTGACGCCTGCGGACACCTGCACACGCTCACCGTCGACTGCCCGGTCTGCGACGGTCACGGCACCGTTCTCGCCCCCATCGTTCAGCTCACCGGGGGCCGCGCATGACCGACACCGCGACCTTCGCGGGCCTGAACCCGATCACCCTCGGCGACGCGCTGCGGGTGGCCGGGTCTGACGGCTTCGACCGCTGGCAGGACCAGATCCGCCGCACCGGGGGCTGCGCCGACCCCATCCACCTGACCGGCTGGGTCCTGCGCAAGGACAAGACCACCGGGGAACTGCTGCACCACTACAGCACCGACGGTGAGCCTGGCGGACGTCTCCGGGTCGCCTGCGGCAACCGACGAGCCTCCCGCTGCCCGGCCTGCGCCTGGACCTACGCCGGAGACACCTACCACCTGATGCGCGCTGGACTTGCCGGAGACGAGGGCAAGGGCATCCCGGCCACCGTCCGGGATCACCCCCGGGTGTTCGCCACCTTCACGGCCCCGTCGTTCGGCCCGGTCCACAACCGGCCCGACCGTGGCGCCTGCCGCTGTGGGGCACGCCACCACGAGGACGATCCCGACCTCGGCACCGCGCTCGACACGGCGACCTACGACTACGCGGGCGCCGTGCTGTTCAACAACCACGCGGGCGAGCTGTGGGTGCGCTTCGCCAACCGGCTCCGCCGCGAGATCGCCGCCCGCGCCGGACTCGCCCAACGAGAACTGAAAGAACTCTGCCGCGTCTCCTACGGCAAGGTCGCCGAGTTCCAGAAGCGCGGCGCCGTCCACTTCCACGCGGTGATCCGTCTCGACGGTCCGGACGGCCCGGACTCCGCGCCGCCCTCTTGGGCCAGTACCGGCCTACTCACCGACGCCATCCGCGCCGCCACCGCGCACTCGTACACCAGCGTCAGCGTCCCGGCCTCCGCCGACCAACCGGCCCGGACCTTCCGCTGGGGCAAGCAGCTCGACGTGCGCCCCGTGAAGGCATTCGGGGATGGCTCCGACCTGACCGAGCAGGCGGTCGCCTCCTACGTCGCCAAGTACGCCACCAAAGCGGCGGAGAACACCGGCACGCTTGACCGCCGCATCGGTGAACTCGCCGAACTCGACCGTCACGGCGTCCCCGACCACGCCCGCCGTCTGATCACCGCATGCCGCGATCTCGACAGGCTGTACCCGGACCGGCGGCTGTGGGCCTGGGCGCACATGCTCGGCTTCCGCGGCCACTTCTCCTCCAAGTCCCGCCGCTACTCCACCACCCTCGGGGAGCTCCGCCGGGCACGCGCCGACTACCGCGCCGCCCAGGAACGCGAATCCCTCGGCCTCGACGACGTCGAGCCGGACACCGTCCTCGTCCTCGCCGACTGGCAGTACGCCGGACACGGTCACACCCCCGGCGAATCCGCCCTCGCCGCTTCGATCGCCCGCGACCTCCAGCTCAACCGTGAAACCGCCCGCGAGGAACTGGCCAGCCTAGGGGGAGCCGACCATGCGTGAACGCCTTTACCGGGTGCAGGGATCGGACTGCCCGGTGTGCCGCGAACTGCCTTGTGCGGACTGTGCCGCTTGCTGGGCGGCCTTCGTGGCCAACGAGTGGACGGCTTGTCTGGAGTGCGGCGGCGATGGCCGCCACTCGACTGAACCGCGCTTCCCGTGCCCCGTCTGTGGCGGCTCCAAGCTCGTGCCGGCCCGTGACGTTTTGATCTTGCTCGGTCTGAATCCTGAGGAGGAGAAGTGACCATAGCTGGAGCCGTACTCGCCCCGCCGACCGATGACCCGACGCTCCTTCTCCTCACAGTCGAGGAAGCGGCCCGCCGTCTGCGTATCGGCCGGACAACGTGCTTCGGGCTCATTGCCTCGGCCGAACTGGAGTCGATCAAGATCGGCACACTGAGGCGCGTCCCCGTCGACGCTCTCGCCACCTACGTGGCCCGCTTGCGCGGCGGGTCCGCTTCCCCGATGGGGGATGCGTGATGGCAAAGCGAAGCCGTGAGCCGAACGGGGCTGCCTCGATCTACAAGGGGGCAGATGGCCGCTGGCACGGCCGCGTAACCGTTGGCGTCCGGCCAGATGGCACGCCAGACAGGCGGCATGTCGGCCGCAAGACCAAGGCTGAAGTCGTCAAAGCCGTTCGTGAGATCGAGCGGAAGCGGGACGCGGGAAACCTTCCCAAGCCCGGGGAGAGCTGGACTCTCAGGAGCTGGCTGGAGCACTGGGTGTACGAGATCGCCAAGAAGTACGCCGCTGAGAACACGTACGCGGGATACGAGGTGGACGTCCGAGTGCACCTCGTCCCGGGCATCGGCGCTCACCGCCTCGACCGCCTGGAGCCGGAGCACCTGGAGGCTTTCTACGCCAGGATGCAGCAGGAGGGCAGCAAGGCAGGCACGGCCCATCACGTGCACCGCACTGTGCGGGTGGCGCTTGCCGAGGCCAGGCGGCGCGGGCACGTCTCCCGCAACGTCGCCGAGATCGCCCGGGCTCCCCGAATTGAGGAGCAGGAGGTCGAGCCGTACACCATCGAGGAGGTACAGAGCCTGCTCCTGGAGGCTTCCAAGCTCCGCAACAGCGCACGCTGGGTCGTGGCCCTCGCGCTCGGCCTCCGGCAGGGGGAAGCACTCGCGCTCCAGTGGGATGACATGGACCTGGACGCCGGGTACCTGCGCATCCGGCGAAACCGGCTTCGGCCGCGATACCGGCATGGCTGTGAGAACGACTCGTGCGGCAGGAAGCCGGGGTACTGCCCCCAGCGCAAGCAGATCCGGCGCGAGCACAAGAGCACCAAGTCACGCTCCGGCCGCCGGACGGTCGGCCTGCCGGACCCGCTGATCAAGCTGCTCCGCAAACACAAGGACGAGCAGGACCGGGAACGGGCGGTGGCCGGAGCCGACTGGGAAGACAAGGGCTACGTCTTCACCTCGCCGACCGGTGGCCCGCTGAGCCCGAACACCGACTATCACGTGTGGAAGAGGCTTCTCCGGGACGCGGGTGTGCGGGATGGGCGCCTGCATGACGCTCGCCACACTGCGGCCACGGTGCTTCTCGTGCTCGGCGTCCCGGACGTCATCGTGGACGCGATCATGGGATGGGAGCCGGGCGGCGCCGCACGGATGCGGGCGCGCTACATGCATGTGACAGGGCTCATGCTCCGGAAGGTCGCGGATCAGGTCGGCGAGAAGCTGTGGGGGCCGTCCGGCGTCGAATGAGACCAAAACTGAGACCACGCACGACGAAGGGCCCCACCGCGAACGGTGGGGCCCTTCGACATCGTGCCCGGTGAGGCACTGGCGGAGGATACGAGATTCGAACTCGTGAGGGGTTGCCCCCAACACGCTTTCCAAGCGTGCGCCCTAGGCCTCTAGGCGAATCCTCCGCCGGAAACATTACATGACCGAGAGGAGTGCTAGCGAACTCGTTCCGACCTGCCGCGATCAGGTACTCTGTGCGGAGCCCCTCACGCGGCGCTATCTGACTGAACTCCCCCAGGGCCGGAAGGCAGCAAGGGTAGGTCGGCTCTGGCGGGTGCGTGGGGGGCGTCTGCGTTCCCGGGGCAGGTTCGGCCGGGGCTGGATGTCAGTGCGCGCCTATAACCTCGTATGCGTGTCGTCTCTCGCGTTGTACCGCCGCTATCGCCCGGAGTCGTTCGCCGAGGTCATCGGGCAGGAGCATGTAACCGACCCGCTGCAGCAGGCGCTGCGGAACAACCGGGTCAACCACGCGTACCTGTTCAGCGGTCCGCGCGGCTGCGGCAAGACGACCTCTGCCCGGATCCTGGCGCGCTGCCTGAACTGCGAGAAGGGCCCGACGCCGACCCCCTGCGGCGAGTGCCGGTCCTGCCAGGACCTGGCCAGGAACGGGCCGGGTTCCATCGACGTCATCGAGATCGACGCGGCCTCGCACGGCGGTGTGGACGACGCCCGTGAGCTGCGCGAGAAGGCCTTCTTCGGCCCCGCCGCCAGCCGCTACAAGATCTACATCATCGACGAGGCCCACATGGTCACGTCGGCCGGCTTCAACGCGCTGCTGAAGGTCGTCGAGGAGCCGCCGGAGCACCTCAAGTTCATCTTCGCGACCACCGAGCCCGAGAAGGTCATCGGGACGATCCGATCGCGTACGCACCACTACCCGTTCCGGCTGGTCCCGCCCGGGACCCTGCGGGACTACCTGGGAGAGGTGTGCGGGCGGGAGGACATCCCGGTCGAGGACGGTGTGCTGCCCCTCGTCGTCCGCGCCGGCGCGGGCTCCGTGCGTGACTCCATGTCCGTCATGGACCAGCTGCTCGCCGGCGCGGGGGAGGCCGGTGTGACGTATGCCATGGCCACCTCCCTCCTCGGCTACACCGACGGCTCGCTGCTCGACTCCGTCGTCGAGGCCTTCGCGACCGGGGACGGCGCCGCCGCCTTCGAGGTCGTCGACCGCATCATCGAGGGCGGCAACGACCCGCGCCGCTTCGTCACCGACCTGTTGGAGCGGCTGCGTGACCTGGTGATCCTCGCCGCCGTGCCGGACGCCGCGGAGAAGGGGCTCATCGACGCCCCCGCCGACGTCATCGAGCGCATGCAGGCCCAGGCGGGCACCTTCGGTGCCGCCGAGCTCAGCCGCGCCGCCGACCTGGTCAACGAGGGCCTGACCGAGATGCGCGGCGCCAACTCGCCCCGCCTCCAGCTCGAGCTGATCTGCGCCCGCGTCCTGCTGCCCGCCGCCTACGGCGACGAGCGTGCCGTGATGGCCCGCCTCGACCGCCTGGAGCGGGGCGTGAACTTCTCCGGCGCCGCCGCGCCCGCGATGGGATACGTGCCCGGACCCGAGGGTCACGGGGCGGCGGTGCCCGCTCCCGGCCCGGCCGCCGAGCCGGTCCCGCCGGGCGGCGGGCCCGCCGCGGCCCGCGCGGCGGTACGGACCGCGGGGGCACCGGCCGGCGGTCCGCCGATGCCCGCCGCACCCGCCCCCGGCACGGCCACGCGGACCGGCGAACCGCCCGCGGCCACCGCACCCGCCGCATCCGCCCCCGCACCCGCCGAGCCCGCCGCTCCGCCGGTGACGGCGCCCGCGCCCGCGGCCCCGCCTGCCTCCCCGCCGTCCTCCGCGCCCGCACCCGCGCCGTCCGCCCCCGGCGCCTGGCCCACCGCCGCCCCGGCCGGCGGCGGCCGGCGTCCCGGCGGCTGGCCCACGGCGGCCCCCGCGGGCACCGCCCGGCCCGCTGCCGCCGCGCCCGCGCCCGCGACGCCCGCCCCCCGGGCGGCGGCGCCCGCGCCCGCGTCCGCCCCGCCTCCGAGCGGCGGCCTGGACCCCCGCATGCTCTGGCCGAACATCCTGGAGGCGGTCAAGAACCGCCGCCGCTTCACCTGGATCCTGCTCAGCCAGAACGCCCAGGTGGCCGGCTTCGACGGCACGACCCTCCAGCTCGCCTTCGTCAACGCCGGTGCCCGCGACAACTTCGCGAGCAGCGGCAGCGAGGACGTACTGCGCCAGTGCCTGTCCGAGCAGTTCAACGTGCAGTGGAAGATCGAGGCCCTCGTCGACCCGTCCGGCGGCTCCGTCCCCGCGCCGTCCGCCCCTGCCAACGGCGGCTACGACGGCGGCACGTCAGGTGGCTACGGCGGTGCGCCCGCGCAGCGCCCCGCCGCCCCGTCGCCCGCCTCCTCCCCCGCACCGGCGTCACCGTCCCCGGCGCCGGCCGCGCCCGCTTCCGCCCCGCGTCCGGCGGCCCCGGAACCCCCGCCGGTCTCCATCGAGGACGACATCCCCGAGGACGACGACCCCGACCTCAACGAGTCGGCCCTCTCCGGTCACGAGCTGATCGTGCGGGAGCTGGGGGCCACGGTGGTCGAGGAGTTCACGAACGAGTAGGGCGATCCGAGCAGGGCGAGCACAGGGGCTCCGCACGGCAAGCGGTGCCCGCCGCCGGGCACCGCTTGGAGGAACGTACAGCCGACCCACCCCCCGGTTCTCGGCGGGAACGCCAGCTAGGCTGACCCCCGTGAAGGTCCTCGTCATCGGTAACGGCGCCCGCGAACACGCCCTGTGCCGCTCCCTGTCCCTCGACCCCGACGTCAGCGCGCTGCACTGCGCCCCCGGCAACGCCGGCATCGCCGAGCTCGCCGAGCTGCACCAGGTCGACGCCATGGACGGCGCCGCCGTCGCCGCGCTGGCCACCGGGCTCGGCGCCGACCTGGTGGTGGTGGGCCCGGAGGCCCCGCTCGTCGCCGGGGTCGCCGACGCCGTGCGCGAGCAGGGCATCCCCGTGTTCGGCCCCGCCAAGGAGGCCGCGCAGATCGAGGGATCCAAGGCCTTCGCGAAGGACGTCATGGCGGGAGCGGGGGTCCCCACCGCACGCTCCTACGTCTGCACGACCCCGGACGAGGTCGACGCGGCCCTCGACGCCTTCGGAGCCCCCTACGTGGTCAAGGACGACGGTCTCGCCGCCGGCAAGGGCGTCGTCGTCACCGACGACATCGAGGCGGCGAAGGCGCACGCCAACTCCTGCGACCGCGTGGTCATCGAGGAGTTCCTCGACGGCCCCGAGGTCTCGCTCTTCGCCATCACCGACGGCCAGACCGTGGTCCCGCTCCAGCCCGCCCAGGACTTCAAGCGTGCCCTGGACGGCGACGAGGGCCCCAACACCGGCGGCATGGGCGCGTACTCCCCGCTTCCGTGGGCCGACCCGAAGCTGGTCGAGGAGGTCCTGCAGACCGTCCTGCAGCCGACCGTCGACGAGATGCGCCGCCGGGGCACCCCGTTCTCCGGCCTGCTCTACGCCGGTCTCGCGATCACCTCGCGCGGTGTACGGGTCATCGAGTTCAACGCCCGCTTCGGCGACCCCGAGACCCAGGTGGTCCTCGCCCGCCTGAAGACCCCGCTGGCCGGCGTCCTGCTCGCCGCCGCGAACGGCACCCTGGCCGACCTGGAGCCCCTGCGCTGGAGCGACGACGCCGCGGTCACCGTGGTCGTCGCCTCGCACAACTACCCCGCCACTCCGCGCACCGGGGACCCGATCACCGGCCTCGACGAGGTGGCCGCCGAGGACGCCCCGCACGCGTACGTGCTGCACGCCGGCACCAGGCGCGACCGTGACGCGGTCGTCAGCGCGGGCGGCCGCGTGCTGTCCGTCACGGCGACCGGCAAGGACCTCACCGAGGCCCGCGACCGTGCCTACAAGGCCGTCTCCCGCGTCCGGCTCGACGGATCCCAGCACCGTACGGACATCGCCGCGAAGGCGGCGGGCGCCTGACGGCACCCCGCCCGCTGAACCGCGCAGGCCCCTGATCCGTCTTGGGATCAGGGGCCTGCTGCCGTCCCGGTCCTCGGGGGCCCGAGTTCGAATTCAAGTCAAGAACGCGGGCCTGATCTTTGCTGTCCGTCACCCACCTCTGACCAAAGCCATTCCATCGAGTGACCGGTGGTCCAACCGGCTGACGGGGCCCGGACCCCCAACTATGGTGCGGCGCAAGCAGTCCGGCACTTGGCCCACCGGCATTGCGATGTCAGGGGCGGGTGCCACAGTGGGGGAGTGAGCAACGCCAGGACTGCAGGGGATCCAGTACAGCGGGGGAGGGGGTGAGGTCCGGTCGTGACCGGTAGCGGAATGGGTGTGGAGGCGGGTGCGCAGGCAGCGCGCTCCAGGGCTCTCGCCGTGCTGCGCATCCGCAGCCGGGCGCTTGCCGTCGCCCTGCTGCCCGCGGCTCTCGCCGTGGTGCTGCTGGCCGGCGCGTCCACGGGCCATCTGGTGGGGCCCGCCTGGCACGTGGCCCGCTGGGTGGTGACGCCCGTCGCCGTGCTCGTGCTGCTCGCGGCCTGCGCGATAGCCCTGATCGTCGCCCGTGCCCGCCCGGCCGTGAGCCCGACGGTCGCGATCGCCGAGGAGTCCGCCCCGGACCTGTACCGGATGGTGCGCGACCTCGCCGACCGGCTCGACGTTCCCGCGCCCTCCGCCATAGCGCTCACCCCGGACTGCGACAGCTGGCTGGAGGACCGCACGCACCCGGCCCACGGCCCGCCCCCGTCCGAGAACCGCCACGACGAGCTCGCGGGCGCGCACACCCCGCGCCGCCGCGGCACCGCCGCCCCGGTCCTGGTCATCGGCTCGCCCTTCCTGTGGTGGATGCGCGTCGGCGAGCTGCGCGCGGTCCTCGCCCCGGTCGTCGCCGGTACGGGCCCCTCCGCGCACCCGGACATAGCCGCGGCCCGCCGCTTCGTGCGGGGCCTGGACGCCGCGGTGGCCGTCGCCTCGACACCCGGCCGCTGCCCCATGACCCGCCTGGTGTGCGCGGGCGTCGGCCGGGTGGCCCGGCTGCTGCTGTACAGCTGCCAGGAGCACGCGACCCTGATGGAGCGGGGCGTCGCGGCCGCCGCCTCCGAGCGTGCCCAGGCTGTGGACTACGGCCTCAGGATCGTCGCGCAGGAACAGGTGGGGCTGGCCTACGCGGGCTGGGACCGTCTGCTCACCCGCGTCGCGCTGCCCGCCTGGCGGATGGGCCGGTGGCCCGCCCGGCTGGACGCCGGCGTCGTGGCCGCGCTCACGGAACTCTCCCGCCGGGACCGCCTGGCCGAGGGCTTCACCTCCCGCCTCGGCGAGCGCCCCGCCTGCGACCTGCTCGAGGAGCCCGGCACGGTGGACGAGGCGGCCTCCCTCCTCGCCGCCCGCCTCTTCCACGGCGGCCCCGCCGCCCCCGGCCCCGACTGGTCCCCGGTGAACTGGGACGAGTACCCGGACGAGATCGTGGACCGCAAATGGCGCACCGACGCCGCCCGCCTCCACCGGGTCCTGGACACCGTGGGCGTGAGCCGCACCCCCGACGGCCCGACCCTCTCCCGCATCCTGGACCACCTGTCCACGCAGGGCCCGTCCGCACCGCGCGACCCGCACGCGCCGCATGAACCTGTAGCCGCCGGCAGTCCGGACGACGGCGAAGCCAAGGACGACGAACCCGAGGAAGACGAACCCGCGCCCAGGAACCCCCACTTCGCCCCCCTCGCCGCGGGCCTCACCGCAGAGCTGGCTCGCGAGAAGACGCCCGCCCCTGCCGAACCGCCGGAGGCCCCCGCCATCTGGGACGACGGGACCTTCCCCCTCTTCCCGCTCCAACCACCCCGCAGCTCCCGCGAGTTGCTGACCGACCACGTCACGGCGATGGTCTGCTGCGCCGCCATGGACACCGCGGACGCCGCCCCCGGCCTCGACTGGCTCGACGGCCCGTCGCTCCTCGTCAACGGCGAACGCGCCACGGATCTGGCCTCCCGCGTCCTCAGCCTCGTGGAGGACGGAGATCCGGCACCCCTGCGGTCCTGGCTGCGGGAGTCCGGCATACGGCCCGAGAAGCCCGTCCGGCTGGTGTGACCGTAACGGAAGGCCGCGTTCCACTTTCGGCCAATTCGCAACGAATAGTGACCGCATGGGTGCGCAATGTGATGTGCTTGGACCGATCGGGCACATGGCAAAGGCTTGCGGCACACGACCCGCACGCGACAGGCACACGACACGCGACCACGGGGGATCCAGGGAGGGGAGCGACCATGGGGCCGGAGCAGATCCGTCGCTGGGAATCCGGGGCGCTCGCGCACGCGGTGACCGACCCCTTCGGCCAGGGCCCCCTCCCCTGGCTGCGCGGCAGTGAGACGTACTTCGACGACACCGGCCAGATGGTTCCCTGGTACGTGGACCCGCCCCAGCCGTCCGCGCCCGACGCCCCGTACACCCCCCGTGTCCCCTCCCCGCGGGCCGGCGGCGGCCCGCGCTCCGCGGACGACGTCCGCCGCCAGATCAAGGGCTTCATCTCCACCGGCGCGGTCGCTCCGGGTGAGGCCGTCGACTTCCACATCACGGTCGACCCGCCGCAGGAGTTCGGCGTCGACGTCTACCGCATCGGCCACTACGGCGGCGACGGCGCCTCGAAGATCACCACCAGCCCGCGCCTGTCCGGCATCGTCCAGCCCCCGCCGCTCACGGCGGACCGTACGGTCTCCTGCCACCACTGGTGGCTGTCCTGGCGGCTGCAGATCCCGTCGTACTGGAGCATCGGAGCGTATGTCGCCGTCCTGACCACCGCCGACGGCTACCGCTCCCACATCCCCTTCACGGTCCGCGACGACCACCCCGCGGACCTGCTCCTGCTGCTGCCCGACGTCACCTGGCAGGCCTACAACCTCTACCCGGAGGACGGCCGCACGGGCGCGAGCCTCTACCACGCCTGGGACCGGCAGGGCCGCCTCCTGGGCGAGTCCGAGGCGGCGACGACGGTCTCCTTCGACCGCCCGTACGCCGGCGCCGGCCTCCCCCTCCACGTGGGCCACGCCTACGACTTCATCCGCTGGGCCGAGCGCTACGGCTACGACATCGCCTACGCCGACGCCCGCGACCTGCACGGCGGTCACGTGGACCCCACGCGCTACCGCGGCCTGGTGTTCCCCGGCCACGACGAGTACTGGTCGGTGAACATGCGACGCACCGTGGAGCTCGCCCGCGAACACGGCACCTCGCTCGTCTTCCTGTCCGCCAACGCCATGTACTGGCAGGTCGAGTTGGGCCCGTCCCCGTCCGGCGTCCCCGACCGCCTGCTGACCTGCCGCAAGCGCAGGGGCCCCGGCAAGCCCGTCCTGTGGCGCGAAGTCGACCGCCCCGAGCAGCAGTTGATCGGCATCCAGTACGCGGGCCGGGTCCCCGAGCCGCACCCCCTGATCGTCCGCAACGCCGGGCACTGGCTGTGGGAGGCGACCGGCGCCCGCGAGGGCGACCGGATCGAGGGCCTGGTCGCGGGCGAGGCGGACCGTTACTTCCCGCGCGCCCCACTGCCCGAGCACGAGGAGCGCATCCTGCTCGCCCACTCGCCGTACACGGACGCCGAGGGCGTCCCGCGCCACCAGGAGACGTCGCTGTACCGAGCGCCCTCCGGCGCCCTGGTCTTCGCCTCCGGGACGTTCGCCTGGTCCCCGTCCCTGGACCGCCCGGGCCACGTCGACGCGCGCGTCCAGCGCGCCACCGCGAACCTGCTGGACCGCATCTGCAAACGTGACTGAGCCCGTAGGCCCACGTCACCGCCCCGATCCCAGCCACCCCGCGCCCAGACCGATCTCCGGCATAAGGGAGAATCGAGCCACTAGACAGAACCACGGGGAGGAACCGTGTCCGGATTCGTAGAAAAGCCCGAGCCGATTCAGGTTCCGGGCCTGGTGCACCTGCACACCGGCAAGGTGCGCGAGCTGTACCAGAACGAGGCCGGCGACCTCGTGATGGTCGCCAGTGACCGCATGTCCGCGTACGACTGGGTGCTGCCCACCGAGATCCCGGACAAGGGCCGCATCCTCACCCAGCTCTCCCTGTGGTGGTTCGACCAGCTCGCCGACCTGGCGCCCAACCACGTCCTGAGCACCGAGCTGCCGGCCGGCGCCCCCGAGGACTGGGCGGGCCGCACCACCGTCTGCAAGTCGCTCCAGATGGTCCCGGTCGAGTGCGTGGCCCGCGGCTACCTCACCGGCTCCGGCCTGGTCGAGTACGACGCCTCCCGCACGGTCTGCGGCCTCGCCCTGCCCGAGGGCCTGGTCGACGGCAGCGAGCTCCCCGCGCCGATCTTCACCCCGGCCACCAAGGCCGCGGTCGGCGAGCACGACGAGAACGTCTCCTACGAGGAGGTCGCCCGCCAGGTCGGCGCCGACACCGCCGCCCAGCTGCGGCAGGCGACCCTCGCCGTCTACACCCGGGCCCGCGACATCGCCCGCGACCGCGGCATCGTCCTCGCGGACACCAAGTTCGAGTTCGGCTTCGAGGGCGAGAGCCTCGTCCTCGCCGACGAGGTCCTCACCCCGGACTCCTCCCGCTTCTGGCCGGCCGACCAGTGGTCGCCGGGCCGCCCGCAGCCGTCGTACGACAAGCAGTTCGTGCGGGACTGGCTGACCTCGGCGGCCTCCGGCTGGGACCGCAGGAGCGAGCAGCCGCCGCCGGAGCTCCCCCAGGAGATCGTGGAGGCGACGCGCGCCAAGTACGTGGAGGCGTACGAGCGTCTGACGGGCACGCCCTGGAGCTAAACGACACGAAGAAGGCCCCGGTCCTCGAGGACCGGGGCCTTCTTCCGTGGAGCGGACGACGAGGCTCGAACTCGCGACCTCAACCTTGGCAAGGTTGCGCTCTACCAACTGAGCTACGTCCGCAGTGCGCCGTGGCGCGACGCCAACTATACCCAACCTCGCTCCCGTGCGAGCCGCACCGCCGCGTGCCGGTTCTCCGCCCCGAGTTTCGAGACGGCCGACGACAGATAGTTGCGTACGGTCCCCTGCGACAGCGCGGCCCGCTCGGCGATCTCCGCGACGGGCGCCCCGTCGGCGGCGAGTTCCAGCACCTCGGCCTCCCGCGCGGTCAGCGGGGAGTCGCCGGAGGCGATGGCGTCGGCGGCCAACTCGGGGTCGACGTAACGGTTCCCGGCGTGCACCGTGCGGATGATCTCCGCGAGCCGCTGCGCGCTCACCGTCTTCGGGACGAACCCGCGCACCCCCGCCGCGAGCGCCCGCTTGAGGTGCCCGGGCCGCCCGTGGCTGGTGACGATCAGCACCCGGCAGTCCGGCAGTTCGGACCGCAGGGATGTGGCGACCTTCACACCGTCGGCGCCCGGCATCTGCAGATCGAGCACGGCCACGTCCGGCCGGTGCGCCCGCGCCATGGCCAGCGCCTCCGGCCCGCTCGCCGCCTCGGCGACGATCACCAGGTCGTCCTCCAGCGCGAGCAGTGCGGCGAGAGCGCCCCGGATGAGGTGCTCGTCGTCGGCGAGCAGCAGGCGTACGACGCCGGTCATGCGGTGACCTCTCTCATGCTCACCGGTACTTCGGCCACCACACGGAAGACGTTCCCGCCGGCCCGCCCCGCCTCCAGCGTCCCGCCCACCGCCGACAGCCGCTCCCGCAGCCCGGCCAGCCCGGACCCGCCGCCGGCCGCGGCGGCGCGGGCCCCGTCGTTCTCAACGGTCAGCACCACCCGTCCCCCGTCCCGTGTCAGTGCGATGTCACATTGCGCGGCGTCCCCGTGGCGCAGCACGTTGGTGGTGGCCTCCCGCACCACCCATCCCAGCACCGACTGCACCTCGGCAGCCAGCCCACCGGCCTCCCCGTGCACCGCGCACGCGATCCCGGCCGCGGTCAACACCCCTTGTGCACCGGCGAGTTCCACCCCGAGATCGGCCTCCCGGTAGCCCCGTACGACATCGCGCACCTCCCGCTGCGACTCCTGCGCGATCCGCTGCACCTCGATCATCTGGTCCACGGCCTCGGGCCGGCCGCGCCGCGCCAGCTGCACGGCGAGCTCGCTCTTCAGCGCGATGACGGCGAGGTTGCGTCCCATCACGTCGTGCAGGTCCCGCCCGAACCGCAGCCGTTCCTCGGCGACGGCGAGCCGGGTCTTGACCTCGCGGGCCCGCTCCGCCTCCCACAGCACGGACAGCGTCCAGGCGCCGCAGCGGCAGGCGAGCAGGGAGAAGAGCGCCCCGAAGGCGGTCAGCACGCCGACCATCACGATGGGGGCGACCTCCGGCTCGGTCCACCCGAACGCGGCCACGAGCACCACGGCGAGCACGGCGAAACGTCGCAGGAACCGGCCCACCGGAACCACCAGCCCGTACAGCAGCCCGTAGGGCAGCAGCGAGGCGCCGATGGCGAGCCGGACGGCGACCGGTTCGGCGCCGTGCAGGGCGGCGAGCACCAGGGTCAGTCCCAGCGCGAGCCCCAGCAGGAGTGCGGCGGGGCGCAGTGCGGCCGGCGGGAGTTCGGTGCGGCCCAGGTAGTGGTCGAGCACCGGCCGGGTGAGCCGGTTGGCCTCCGCGCACTGCAGGGCACCCACCAGCAGGAGCAGCCCGCCGGCGACCAGCGGCACGGGCCGCCGCTCCAGCCCGCCCACCAGCGGCAGCGCCAGCCAGCACAGCGAGAAGAACCACGTGGTGGCGTACCAGGTGACGACGCTCTGCAGCTCGACCCGCTCCGCCTGGCTCCGCTCCCGCCAGTGCCGCTGGTGCCATCCTCTGATCCGCCCGAACACCGCGCTCCCCCCGTCCGTCAGCGCCGCGGTTCCCAGCGGAACCACCGGCGTACAGCAAACACCGCGACCACGGTCCAGGCCACCGTGGTCGCGACGGCGCCCAGCACCTCGTAGCCGCTCAGCTGACCGGTCCAGCCGCCCCGGACCAGCCGGATCGCCGGGGAGAGCGGCAGGAGTTCGCAGACGGACGCCAGCCGGTCCGGCAGCACCTCCGTCGGGATCGCCATGCCCGAGCCCAGCATCGACACGAACACCAGCGGCAACGCGGTGATTTGAGCGCTCTCCACGGTTCTGGTCACGGTGGCGGTGAGCGCGGCGAGCGCGGCACACAGCACCAGGCCCGACAGCACACCGAGGACGGTCAGGTACGGCGCCCGCGGCGTCCCCGCGTCGAGCAGCACCGCGCAGCCGACGCAGAGCACGAGTGACTGGGCGAGCCCGACGCAGACGGCCGGCAGCGCGGTGCCGGAGAGGATCTCGAAGTCGCCGAGTTCGCCGGTCCGCAGCCGCTTGAGCACCAGTTCCTCGCGCCGGGCGACGTAGGCGCTCACCAGGGAGGTGTAGACGGCGAACAGGAAGGAGAACCCGATCGCGGCCGTCAGCATCACCGTGCCGACGCTCAGTCCCTGGGCCTTCAGGTCCATCCGGTCGACCGCGGGCCGCACGCTGAACGGCAGCGCGAGCGGCACGAGGAGCGCCGTCACCAGCGTGCCCCGGTTGCGCCCGAGCAGGGTCAGCTCGGCCCGGGCCAGCGCCTTCAGCCGCCGTCCGACGGGAGCGAGGACGAGGGCACTCATGCCGCCACCTCCCGCTCCCGGGCGATCCCGAGGAAGGCTTCCTCCAGCGAGGCCGACCGCACGTCGAGCCCGTGCAGCTCCACCCGCGCCCGCTCGGCCCAGACCAGCAGCCCGGTGGCCGCCCGCTGCAACTCCCGCGTCCGCAGCCGTACGAGACTCCCGTCCACCTCGTGCCCGCACACGCCCAGCTCCGCGAGCGGCGGCAGGTCCCCGAGGAAGTAGCCGGCCGGCAGCCGGAAGGAGATCCGGGACGGCCGGCGGGCGGTCACCTCGCCCGGGGTGCCGGTGACCGCGATGCGCCCCTCGTGCAGGATCGCCAGCCGGTCGGCGAGGTCCTCCGCCTCCTCCAGGTAGTGCGTGGTGAGCACCACGGTCGTCCCCGCGTCGCTGAGCGCCCGCACCAACTCCCAGGTGTCCCGGCGCCCTTCGGCGTCCAGGCCGGTCGTGGGCTCGTCCAGGAACAGCACCTCGGGCCTGGCGAGCAGGGCGAGCGCCAGGTCCAGGCGGCGCCGTTCACCCCCGGACAGCTGCTTGACCCGCACGCCGGTCCGCCCCGTCAGCCCGACGAGCGCCAGCGCCTCCTCCTCCGGCCGCGCCCCGCTCGTGCACCCCGCCCACATCCGCGCCGTCTCCGCGACGGTCAGCTCCGAGGGAAAGCCGCCCTCCTGGAGCATCACGCCGGTCCGCGGCCGTACAGCGCCGCGCTCCTCGTAAGGGTCGTGGCCGAGCACCCGCACCCGCCCCCCGGCGGGCCGGGCGAGTCCTTCCAGCAGTTCGACGGTCGACGTCTTTCCGGCGCCGTTGGTGCCCAGCAGCGCGAAGATCTCGCCGCGGCCCACGGAAAAGGTGATTCCGCGCACCGCCTCGAACCCGCCCCCGTACACACGCCGCAGGTCGGTGACCTCAATCACGTGCTCGTGTTCGTTCGTGTCCATGACTTCAGCGTCCCGGCGAACGGGGACCGGCAGCAGTGCGCGCTGTCATCGCCCGGCATGACAAATGTCAGAAGAGGCGGGGCATGAAAAAGACCCCGGTCCCTGAGGACCGGGGTCTTACTCCTGAGCGGACGACGAGGCTCGAACTCGCGACCTCAACCTTGGCAAGGTTGCGCTCTACCAACTGAGCTACGTCCGCATTGCCTCCGACCGGCTCCCACCGATCGGCGCGAGCACCAGCCTACCTGATCCACAAGAGTGGTTCGGACCGGCGGTGCAGAGCGGGTGACAGGAATTGCACACTGCGCCTTCCCCCTGGAAGGGGGATGTTCTACTACTGAACTACACCCGCACGTACTCCGTGGGCCTCGGCTTTTCCGGCCTCGCCCCTCGGCGTGCTCCAGACTCTAACTGACCAGGAGGGGTGCAGCGCAAGTCGGTTCTCCCGAGGGGCCGGTGACCGGTCGTCGGGCGGGGCTCACTGCGCGGCGCTGAACGCCTCGTACACCTTCTTGGGGATCCGTCCGCGGGCGGGGACGTCCATCTTGTTGGCCTGGGCCCAGGCACGGACGGCCGCCGGGTCGGGAGCGACCTCCGTCTGCCGGTAGGTCCTGCCGGACTTCGACCGCTTGCGGCCGGCCTCCACGTACGGCGCGAGCGCCTTACGCAGTTTCTTGGCATTGGCTTGATTCAGGTCGATCTCGTACGACTTGCCGTCGAGTCCGAAGGCGATCGTTTCCGCCGCTTCCGAGCCGTCGATGTCGTCAAAGAGCGTGACCACGACCTTCTGCGCCACGAATATCGGTCCCTTCGTGCGGCATGCTGACAATTCATTTGTACAGTGCCCGACAATGCAATGTGAAGCCCGACTAAATCCTCCCGCGTGTCCCAGCGCAATAGGTATCAGGCATCGATCTCAGATTTTTCCCGTAACTTTTCGCCTGTGGACACTCTCCCGCCGCCTGGTGACAGTCGTCACGTAGTTTCCTACAAGTCGACGCGCGTAGAAATTTTGTGCGGGTAGTCTGAAGTCACTTGTAGGAACCTGCTCAGCACCACACACCGGGAGTGCCAGTGGCACGCGTCGTAGTCGACGTCATGCTCAAGCCGGAGATCCTCGACCCCCAGGGCCAGGCGGTCCAGCGCGCACTGCCGCGGCTGGGTTTCGAGGGGATCTCCGACGTACGTCAGGGAAAGCGATTCGAACTGGAAGTTGACGGGCCGGTCGACGACGCCGCGCTCGCCCGCATCCACGATCTCGCGGAATCCTTCCTCGCCAACACGGTGATCGAGGACTTCACCGTGAAGGTCGAGGAAGTCGCGGAGGCCGCGAAGTGACCGCTCGTATTGGCGTCGTCACTTTTCCCGGCAGCCTCGACGACCGGGACACCCACCGCGCGATCCGCCTCGCGGGCGCCGAACCGGTCGCCCTCTGGCACAAGGACAAGAACCTCCACCAGGTCGACGCGGTCGTCCTCCCCGGCGGTTTCTCCTACGGCGACTATCTGCGGGCCGGCGCCATCTCCCGCTTCTCGCCGGTGATGGAGACGGTCATCGAGCAGGCGAAGGCCGGTCTGCCGGTCCTCGGTATCTGCAACGGCTTCCAGGTCCTGACCGAGGCCCACCTCCTCCCGGGCGCGATGCTCGGCAACAACCACCTCCACTTCATCTGCCGCGACCAGAAGCTGCGGGTGGAGAACGCGGAGACCGCCTGGACCAGCGACTACACCGCCGGCCAGGAGATCCACATCCCGCTGAAGAACATGGACGGCCGGTACGTCGCCGACGAGTACACGCTCGACAAGCTGGAGGCCGAGGGCCGCGTCGCCTTCCGGTACGTGGTCAGCGGCGATGCCGCCGACGGATGCGGCAACCCCAACGGCTCGCTCCGCGACATCGCCGGCATCAGCAACGAGGCCGGCAACGTCGTCGGCCTCATGCCGCACCCGGAGCACGCCGTCGAGCCGCTGATCGGTACGGGCGGTACCGACGGCCTGCCGTTCTTCACCTCGATCCTCAAGAAGCTGGTCAACGCATGAGCCGGACGCCTCTGGACACGGTCGAGAACGCGGCCGCGACGCCCGACGTAGAGCTGCCCTGGGCCGAACTCGGCCTGAAGAAGGACGAGTACGAGCGGGTCGTGGAGATCCTCGGCCGCCGGCCCACCGGCGCCGAGCTCGCCATGTACTCGGTCATGTGGTCCGAGCACTGCTCGTACAAGTCGTCGAAGGTGCACCTGCGCCAGTTCGGCGAGAAGGCCCCCGAGTCCGACGCGCTGCTCGTCGGCATCGGCGAGAACGCCGGTGTCGTCGACGTCGGCCAGGGCTACGCGGTCACCTTCAAGGTCGAGTCGCACAACCACCCCTCGTACGTGGAGCCCTACCAGGGCGCGGCCACGGGTGTCGGCGGCATCGTCCGCGACATCATCGCGATGGGCGCGCGGCCGGTGGCGGTCGTGGACCCGCTGCGGTTCGGCGCGGCCGACCACCCCGACACCAAGCGCGTCCTGCCGGGCGTCGTCGCGGGCATCGGCGGCTACGGCAACTGCCTGGGCCTGCCCAACATCGGCGGCGAGGTCGTCTTCGACGCCTGCTACCAGGGCAACCCGCTGGTCAACGCCGGCGCCATCGGCGTCATGCGGCACGAGGACATCCACCTCGCGAAGGCGTCCGGCTCGGGCAACAAGGTCATCCTCTACGGCGCCCGGACCGGCGGCGACGGCATCGGCGGCGCGTCGATCCTCGCCTCGGAGACCTTCGACGACGCCAAGCCCTCCAAGCGCCCCGCGGTGCAGGTCGGCGACCCCTTCCAGGAGAAGCTGCTCATCGAGTGCACCCTGGAGGCCTTCCGGGAGAAGCTCGTCGTCGGCATCCAGGACCTCGGCGCGGCCGGTCTGTCCTGCGCCACCTCGGAGCTGGCCTCGAACGGCTCCGGCGGCATGCGCGTCACCCTGGACGACGTACCGCTGCGCGACTCCACGCTCTCGCCCGAGGAGATCCTCATGAGCGAGTCGCAGGAGCGCATGTGCGCGGTCGTCGAGCCGGGCAAGGTCGACCGTTTCCTGGAGATCTGCGAGAAGTGGGACGTCATCGCCACCGTCATCGGTGAGGTGACCGACGGCGACCGCCTGGAGATCTACTGGCACGGCGGCAAGATCGTCGACGTCGACCCGCGCACGGTCGCGCACGAGGGCCCGGTCTACGAGCGGCCGTACGCCCGCCCGTCCTGGCAGGACGAGCTGCAGGCCGACGACGCGAACAGGCTCGCGCGGCCCGCCACCTCGCAGGAGCTGCGCGAGCAGGTCCTGAAGCTGGTGGCCTCGCCCAACCAGGCCTCCAAGAAGTGGATCACCTCGCAGTACGACCACTTCGTGCAGGGCAACACCGTCCTCGCCCAGCCCGAGGACTCGGGCATGATCCGCATCGACGAGGAGTCGGGGCTCGGTGTCGCCATCGCGACCGACGGCAACGGCCGGTACGCCAAGCTCGACCCGTACGCGGGCGCGCAGCTGGCGCTCGCCGAGGCGTACCGCAACGTCGCCACCACCGGCGCCAAGCCGCTCGCCGTCTCCGACTGCCTGAACTTCGGCTCGCCCGAGGACCCGGCCGTGATGTGGCAGTTCGCGGAGGCCATCCGCGGGCTCGCCGACGGCTGCCAGCAGCTCGGCACCCCGGTGACCGGCGGCAACGTCTCGCTCTACAACCAGACGGGCGAGGCCGCCATCCACCCGACCCCCGTGGTCGCGGTCCTGGGCGTCATCGACGACGTGGCCCGGCGTACGCCGGTCGCCTTCCAGGAGGAGGGCCAGCTGCTCTACCTCCTCGGCGACACCCGCGAGGAGTTCGGTGGTTCGGCCTGGTCGCAGGTCGTGCACGACCACCTCGGCGGTCTGCCGCCCAAGGTCGACCTGGAGCGGGAGCGCCTGCTCGGCGAGATCCTGATCTCCGCCTCCCGCGACGGCATGATCGACTCGGCGCACGACCTGTCCGACGGCGGTCTGATCCAGGCGGTCGTGGAGTCGGCGCTGCTCGGCGGCAAGGGCGCGCGGCTGGTCGTCCCGGACGGGCTCGACGCGTTCACCCTGCTGTTCTCCGAGTCGGCGGGGCGCGCGGTCGTCGCCGTGCCGCGCTCCGAGGAGGTCCGCTTCAACGACATGTGCGGTGCGCGCGGCCTGCCGGTCACCCGCATCGGTGTCGTCGACGGCGACACCGTCGAGCTCCAGGGCGAGTTCGAGCTGTCGCTGGAGGAGCTGCGCGAGGCGCACGAGGGCACGATTCCGGCACTGCTCGCCTGAGTCCCGCGCCCGAGCCGGTCCCACGGCTTCCCGAAGGCCCCGCCCGTCGTGCACGGGCGGGGCCTTCGGGCCTTCCTCACACGGCCACCGGTTGCTTCGCCGGCTCCGGAGCGCCCGTCCCGGGAAGGGGCCTCGGCAGCCTGAGCGCCATCAGCGCGGCCAGCGCCATCAGTCCGGCGCCGCAGAAGAACACCACGCTCGTCGCGTCGACATAGGCGTCGACGGCGGCCGTGCGCGCGCCACCAGTCAGCCGGGCGAGCCCGCTGACGTCGCCGCCGGGGCCGTGGGCCGCGTACAGGCGGGTCAGGACGGTGCCGAACAGGGCGGTGCCCAGGGCGTTGCCGAGGGACTGGAAGTAGCGGATGGACGTGGTGGCGACGCCCAGCTGCGGGCGGGGGGCGGCCTCCTGGACGAGCAGGATCAGCTGGCCCAGCAGCTGTCCGAACCCGGCCCCGATCAGCAGGAGTTCGGCGCGGATCAGCCAGAGCGAGGTGTCCGGGCCGGTCGTCGTGGCGAGCAGCACGAAGGCGAGGGCGGTGGTGACCGTGCCGCTGATCGTGAAGGTCCGCGCCGTCCAGCCGCGGGCGCCCAGCGGACCGCCCAGCAGCCCGGTCGCCGACAGCCCGACCGCCATCGGGATCAGATAGAGGCCGGCGGAGGAGCTGGTGATGCCGCGGACGAGCTGGAGGTACACCAGCACGTAGTAGATGGCGCCCGTCATCGCGGCACCCATGATCGCCTGTACGGCGAAGCCGAGCCGCAGCTCGCGGATGCGGAACAGGGAGAGCGGCAGGACCGGTTCGGGCGCGCGGAGCTGCCGCCACAGGAACAGCGCGAGGGCGGCGACGGCCGTGACGGCCAGACTCAGCAGGGCCGGTGACGACCAGGCGTACTTCTTACCGCCCCAGTCGGTGACCAGGAGCAGCGCGCAGGAGAACGCGGCGGCGAGCGCGGCGCCGGACCAGTCGAGCGGGCGGCGCACAGGATGCGCGGGCAGCTTCAGGGCGAGGGCGGAGGCGGCGAGCCGATCCGGAAGACCCGGAAGACCCGGAAGAAAGGACCTAGGCTCACCGCCATGCCCTCGCCCAAGAAGCGCGCCCGTACATACGACTCCGTCAAGATCCGTGCCGCGGTCACCGCGCAGTTCGGGCACCTGCGGGAGGCCGTGCGCACCCTGAGCCCCGAGCAGCTGGCGGGGCCCACGCGGCTGGGGGACTGGACCGTGCGCGACCTGATCGCGCACACGGGGATGGCACTCGGTGCCGTCAGCCGCTTCATCGAGCGCCCGGAACCGGCGCGGCAGGAGGTCACGGTCCTCGACTGGCCGTTCGCGACCGCCGCCAACGCGGCCGGGATCGACGACGCGAGCCGCCGGCTCGCCGAGGACAACCCCGACCTCGACGCCTACCTCACCGCCGTCGACCGCCGCTTCGGCGCGGACCTGGCCGAACAGCTCGGCACCCGGCTGCTCGCCACCAACACCGGGGCCATGCCGCTCTCCGACTACCTGGTCACCCGCACCGTGGAACTGATCGTTCACACCGACGACCTCAACGACGCCGTCGCCGGGCTGGAGGTGCCGTACGAGCGGCAGGCCCTCGCCGCCTGTACCCGGCTGCTCGCCGACGCCCTGGCCGCCAAGGCACCCGGCGGCTCCACCGAGGTGCGGATCCCGCCGTACGCCGTGGTGCAGTGCATCGAGGGCCCCCGGCACACCCGCGGCACCCCGCCGAGCGTCGTCGAGACCGACCCGCTGACCTGGGTCCGGCTCGCGACCGGACGCCTGACCTGGCCCGAAGCGGTGGAGAAGGCGCAGGTCAGCGCCAGTGGCGAGCGGGCGGACCTGAGCGGGCTGCTGCCCCTGATGGGGTGAGCCGGGAACCGGCCTTTCGTCCCTTCCGTCCCATAGGCATGGACAAACAGCGACTCACCCTCGCCGTCCTGACCGTGCTGCCGCTGGTCATGGCCTGCGGCCGCGACACGGGCGACACCGGCGGCGCCTCGGCGGCGTCGGCGATGTCGGGCGTCCACTGGAAGGTCGACAGCGTCACCGTGGACGGCACCACCCGGCGGGCCCCGGCCGGCGCCGGCGCCGACCTCCGTATCGGCACGGACGGCACCGCCGAGGGCAGCTACGGCTGCAACGAGTTCAGCGCGAAGGCCGCCTTCACCGGCCACCGGGTCGAGCTGACGCACGCCCGCCAGACCCTGATGGCCTGCGAGCCGCGGCGCATGGTCTTCGAGCGGGCCATGTCCCGCACCCTCAACGACCGCCCGCTCACGGTCGCGGCCAAGGACGGCCGGCTGACGCTCACCGCCCGCGACGGCGACCGCATCCAGCTGACCGAGGAGAAGGACGCTCCGCTGTACGGCACGAAGTGGACGATCACGTCCCTCGGTGCCGACGGCACGGCGACGAGCCTGCCGCAGCAGGCCAAGGGGTCCGCATACCTCACCTTCGACAGGAAACCGGGCAGGGTCACCGGGCGCCTGGGGTGCAATCACGTCACCGCGAAGGCCACGGCGCGCGACGGGCGCGTCACGCTCGGTCCCGCGTCCACCACCCGAATGATGTGCGACGCCTCACTCATGCAGACCGAGAAGGGCCTCCTGCGCCTCTTCGACGGCACGGCGACCTACCGGTTGGATCATCGAACCCTCACGCTGACCAGCGAAAACGGAGAAACCGCCGAAGCGGTCGCCGGACAGTGATCCATTAGCGGCACGTATCCCCAATTCGGACCAGTGGTCGATCTCGCCTACACTCGGTGCCGTGCCACGTGGTGACGGTCGACTCAATCATGATCTGCTCCCCGGTGAGAAAGGCCCCCAGGACGCTTGCGGCGTCTTCGGAGTCTGGGCTCCGGGCGAAGAGGTCGCCAAGCTCACTTACTTCGGGCTCTACGCCCTCCAGCATCGGGGCCAGGAATCCGCGGGAATCGCGGTCAGCAACGGCTCCCAGATCCTCGTCTTCAAGGACATGGGCCTCGTGTCCCAGGTCTTCGACGAGACCTCTCTCGGTTCGCTCCAGGGTCATATCGCGGTCGGACACGCCCGCTACTCGACCACCGGTGCCTCCGTCTGGGAGAACGCCCAGCCGACGTTCCGCGCCACCGGGCACGGTTCCATCGCGCTCGGCCACAACGGCAACCTGGTCAACACGGCGCAGCTCGCCGAGATGGTCGCCGACCTGCCGAAGAAGGAGGGCGGCCGCACCCCGCGGGTGGCGGCCACCAACGACACCGACCTCCTCACGGCCCTGCTCGCCGCCCAGGAGGACGCGGACGGCAAGCCGCTGACCATCGAGGAGGCCGCCCACACGGTCCTCCCGCAGGTCAAGGGCGCCTTCTCCCTCGTCTTCATGGACGAGCACACCCTCTACGCGGCCCGCGACCCGCAGGGCATCCGCCCGCTGGTCCTCGGCCGCCTGGAGCGCGGCTGGGTCATCGCCTCCGAGAGCGCCGCCCTGGACATCTGCGGCGCCTCCTACGTCCGCGAGATCGAGCCGGGCGAGTTCGTCGCCATCGACGAGAACGGCCTGCGTACGTCGCGATTCGCGGAAGCGAAGCCCAAGGGCTGTGTCTTCGAATACGTGTACCTGGCCCGTCCCGACACCGACATCGCCGGCCGGAACGTGTATCTCTCCCGCGTGGAGATGGGCCGCAAGCTCGCCAAGGAAGCACCGGTCGAGGCCGACCTGGTCATAGCGACCCCGGAGTCCGGCACCCCGGCCGCCATCGGCTACGCGGAGGCCTCAGGCATCCCCTTCGGCGCGGGCCTGGTCAAGAACGCCTACGTCGGCCGCACCTTCATCCAGCCCTCGCAGACGATCCGCCAGCTCGGCATCCGGCTGAAGCTGAACCCGCTGAAGGAAGTCATCAAGGGCAAGCGCCTGGTGGTCGTGGACGACTCGATCGTCCGCGGCAACACCCAGCGGGCGCTCGTGCGGATGCTCCGCGAGGCCGGGGCCGCCGAGGTCCACATCCGGATCTCCTCCCCGCCGGTGAAGTGGCCCTGCTTCTTCGGCATCGACTTCGCCACCCGCGCCGAGCTCATCGCCAACGGCATGACGATCGACGAGATCGGCACCTCGCTCGGCGCCGACTCCCTGGCCTACATCTCCATCGACGGCATGATCGAGGCGACCACCATCGCCAAGCCGGACCTGTGCCGCGCCTGCTTCGACGGCGAGTACCCGATGGAGCTCCCGGACCCCGAGCTGCTCGGCAAGCAGCTCCTGGAGACCGAGCTGGCGGCCGGTCCGGCGGAAACGGCCGCGGCCGACGCGATCCGTCGTCCGTAAAGCCCGTCATACCTGCAGTACGACACGAAAGTTCTCACTAGCCATGTCTGAGACAACTGGTGCCAGCTACGCAGCCGCGGGCGTCGACATCGAGGCGGGCGACCGCGCCGTAGAGCTGATGAAGGAGTGGGTGAAGAAGACGCAGCGCCCCGAGGTCCTCGGCGGCCTCGGCGGCTTCGCCGGCCTCTTCGACGCCTCCGCCCTCAAGCGCTACGAGCGCCCCTTGCTCGCCTCCGCGACCGACGGCGTCGGCACCAAGGTCGACATCGCCCGGCAGCTCGGCGTGTACGACACCATCGGGCACGACCTGGTCGCCATGGTCATGGACGACATCGTGGTGTGCGGCGCCGAGCCGCTGTTCATGACCGACTACATCTGCGTCGGCAAGGTCCACCCCGAGCGCGTCGCCGCCATCGTCAAGGGCATCGCCGAGGGCTGTGTGCTGGCCGGCTGCGCCCTGGTGGGCGGCGAGACGGCCGAGCACCCCGGACTGCTCGGCGAGGACGACTTCGACGTCGCCGGCGCCGGTACGGGCGTTGTGGAGGCCGACCGGCTGCTCGGCCCGGATCGCATCCGTACGGGTGACGCGGTGATCGCCATGGCAGCGTCCGGGCTTCACTCGAACGGGTACTCGCTGGTCCGGCACGTCCTGCTGAACCAGGCGGGCCTGTCGCTGGACGCGCGGATCGAGGAGTTCGGCCGCACCCTCGGCGAGGAGCTGCTGGAGCCGACCAAGATCTACTCGCTGGACTGCCTGGCGCTGACCAGCACCACCGAGGTGCACGCCTTCTCGCACATCACGGGCGGCGGCCTGGCCGCCAACCTGGCGCGCGTGATCCCCGACGGACTGCACGCGATCGTCGACCGCTCCACCTGGACCCCGGCCCCGGTCTTCGACCTCGTCGGCAGGACCGGTCAGGTCGAGCGCCTGGAGCTGGAGAAGACCCTCAACATGGGCGTCGGCATGATGGCGATCGTCCCGCAGGAGTCGGCGGACGTGGCTCTCGCGACGCTGGCCGACCGCGGGGTCGAGGCATGGGTGGCCGGAGAGATCACGGATCGCGGCGACCACACCACCGGCGCGGCACTGATCGACACGTACGCGAGCTAGAAGCGCGAGCCGGAAGCGCGGCGGGCGCCGACGCCGCAGGCGCCCGCGAAAAGCAGCGCAAAACCCGGTCCGGTGGTGTGGACCACCACGGACCGGGTCGAGCGCAGCTGGATCGTCAAGCGCCGCGGCGTTGAGACGCGGGACCGGACTCGTCGTCGTCGTCCTCGTCGTTGTAGAGATCCGCGTACTGGGAGTACGGGTCGTCTTCGTCCTCGTCGTCCTCGAACGGCTCGCCGTTCGGCGGCTGGCTCGAAGTCGAAGCGCCCAGCTCGTTGGCCAGACGCGACAGGTCAGTCCCGCCGCTGTTGTACTTCAGCTGGCGGGCGACCTTCGTCTGCTTGGCCTTGGCCCGGCCGCGCCCCATGGCTCGACCCCCTCGGTGACGGGGCTCGACGGCCCCAGAGTCTTGACACGCGTTCATGATCTGGAACGGGCTCTCACAGGAGAGACCGGTCCGTAGGGCTTCCACGGTACCTGAGCCCGCGCCCCTACGGTACGTCGCCCACAGTACGGGCCCGGATCCAGGACCCGCGGGGCGCGTCGTCCCCGCTGGTCAACCGCGATTTTAACCACTTCTTGGCAGGCGACCCGCCGACGAACGTGAGAGTTCTCTCTAAGTGTGCGCCGACGGGTACCGGCCAAACCTCCGGAAGGTCAGAGCTTGCGCGCCGCGGCCGCCTCGTGCATCCGCTGCTCGGCGATCCGGTCGGCCGCGGCGGCCGGCGGAATGCCGTCTTCCTTCGCACGTGCGAATATGGCGAGCGTGGTGTCGAAGATCTTCGCCGCCTTCGCCTTGCACCGGTCGAAGTCGAAGCCGTGGAGCTCGTCGGCGACCTGGATGACCCCACCCGCGTTCACCACGTAGTCCGGCGCGTAGAGGATCCCCCGGTCGGCGAGGTCCTTCTCGACGCCCGGGTGGGCGAGCTGGTTGTTCGCCGCACCGCAGACGACCTTGGCGGTGAGCACCGGCACGGTGTCGTCGTTCAGGGCTCCGCCGAGCGCGCACGGGGCGTAGACGTCGAGGTCCCGGGCGCGGATCAGGGTGGCGGTGTCGGCGACGGCCGTCACGCCCTCCGGGTGGGCGGCGAGGATCCGCCCCACGGCCTCCTCGCGCACGTCGGTGATGACGACCTCGGCACCCTCCGCGCGCAGGTGCTCCACCAGGTGGTGGCCGACCTTGCCGACGCCCGCGATGCCGACCTTGCGGCCGCGCAGCGACGGGTCGCCCCACAGGTGCTGGGCGCTGGCGCGCATGCCCTGGTAGACGCCGAAGGCGGTGAGGACCGAGGAGTCGCCGGCGCCGCCGTTCTCGGGGGAGCGACCGGTCGTCCAGCGGCACTCGCGGGCCACGACGTCCATGTCGGCGACATAGGTGCCGACGTCGCACGCGGTGACGTAGCGGCCGCCGAGCGAGGCGACGAACCGGCCGTAGGCGAGCAGGAGTTCCTCGGTCTTGTGCTGCTCCGGGTCCCCGATGATCACGGCCTTGCCGCCGCCGTGGTCGAGTCCGGCCATGGCGTTCTTGTACGACATCCCGCGCGCGAGGTTGAGGGCGTCGGCGACCGCGTCGGCCTCGCTCGCGTAGGGGTAGAAGCGCGTACCGCCGAGCGCGGGGCCCAGGGCGGTGTTGTGGATGGCGATGACGGCCTTGAGACCGCTGGCGCGGTCCTGGCAGAGCACGACTTGCTCATGTCCGCCCTGGTCCGAGTGGAACAGGGTGTGCAGTACATCAGCAGGTGCGCCGGTTACGTCGGTCACTGTGGTGACTCCTGAGTAAATAGCGGCGGGCGGAGACCAGCTCCCGTGTGGGTGGCGGGGGCTGTGAGGACGAGATTAGAGCCTGTGGGCCCCGCCATCCGCGCAGTGCTCAGGATCACCTACTCGCGGCGTACGTCCGTGCGACGATTTGCATAGATTTCCCGCCCGTTTGTGAGCGGGTTCCGCAGGTTTTCCCGGTGGTGGGAGGGGGAGGGAGCAGGCGTGCCCAAGGTGTCCTCGGTGATCGTCCCGTATGCGACGTATCTGCGCGTGTACGAACCACTGGCCGCCTTCCCCGAGCCGGAGCGCGGCCACTGGGCGCGCTACGCCCGGCGCGCCGACCGTCCCTCCTATCAGGACGAACTGCGCCGCTCCCTGGCCGACTTGGTGCCCACCCCGCCGATCCCGGTGCCGGTGCACGAGAGCAGCGACGCCTTCGTGGCCGAGGTCGACGGGGTGGTCTGCGTGTGCCCCTGGCGCACCCGGCTGCGCGGCTGGCAGGCCCTCCAGGAGCTGCCCGAGGAACTGCCCAAGCCGGTCCTGGAGGCGGTGCTGCCGGAGGTCGTACGGCGCCAGGCCACCCAGGACTACGAGCGCTGGCTGACCCGCAACCCGGACGCCCGGCCGTGGATCCGCACCTCGACCTGGCAGGTGCCGCTGCACTGGTTCGTGCTGGTGTCGGACGAGGAGCGGCGCTTCGACAAGGGCTCGGGCGAGATTCCCCCGATGCTGCGCTACCGGACGCCGATGGTGCAGGCGCGGCGGCGGGTGGCGCGGGCCCTGCGGGCGCTGAAGGACGGCGTCGACGAGGGGCCGCTGATCGACGGCCTGGTGGACGTGGGGCGCTGGCTGGAGGAGTTTCACCCGCGCTCGCTGGTGGAGCTGGACTACGGCGGCCTGGTGCACGTCCTGCCGGCCGGCGAGCTCGAGGACGACCACTCGGCGGGGGACGTGGCCGAGGGCATCGAGGCGCTGCGGCTGGGCGACGGGGCGGCCGCGGGGGCGGCGTACGCCCGCCTGGTGGAGCGCTGGCGCTCCGTCAGGGACCGGCGCTCCGCGAACTGACGTTTGACGTTCCGCCCGTTTTGGGGTTTTGTCCTGGCACCGAGGTGTGCCCTGTGCCCGCTGAGGTCTTCCCGACATGGGACGTAGGTCACGATCCGGGCTTTCGCCTCAAGTGACGGCCAAACGCTGTCAAGCGTGATGGACCGCACGTACGCGGCTCTTGCGTCTCATGCCCCTCCTCATGCCAAAATAGGACAAGGAGTCCGGGGAGGACTCCGTCCGCATTGCACGCTTTGGGGGGTCTGGTGACTCCTGATCGTCCTGTGACTGATCGTCACAGTGGCGTGACTGTCCGCTATGGCATGGTCCATCGGCTTCCGTCGCTGATGAACACCTGGAGGGGCAATTCCATCGGTTTGGCCGACGCGGCTGGACAGATGGTGTAGTTGTAGTGCCGAGGACAAGCCGTTCGTCCTATAACCGACTCGACTCGCGTCCGCCATTTCGGGCAACGCGGGTCAAGGTGCAGAATTTAGAGGAAAGAACCGAGAAGGTTCGGTTCTCCCGAGGAGGCCGCTCATGACCGCTCGCACCCCTGATGCCGAGCCGCTGCTGACCCCGGCTGAGGTCGCCACGATGTTCCGCGTCGACCCCAAGACGGTCACGCGGTGGGCGAAGGCCGGCAAGCTCACTTCGATCCGCACGCTCGGCGGGCATCGCCGCTACCGCGAGGCGGAGGTCCGCGCTCTGCTGGCGGGCATTCCGCAGCAGCGCAGCGAAGCCTGAACAACAACTCCATAACCGGGCAAAACGGCAGGTCCCCCAACGTGCCGAGGTGTCCGGAACCCTAGCTTCAAGCGACGCGGGGTCTGCCCCAACAGGCTCCACGCCCAAGCTCTTCGGAGCTTCTCAGACAAGTGACAGGGTGCGTCGTCGATCGCGCTGGACTCCGCCGAGTCCGGCGCGATCTTTTTTGTGCGCGGGACGTGCTGGTCACGCGGCCCTGTGAGTGGCCTTGTCGAAGTCTGGGGAGGGCTGTCGGATCTCCTGTGGGAGGCCCGCCGGGCAGTCCGGGGAGCCGCCTCCCGGGCAGTGCAATTGCACATATTAAATTGACCAGTTGTAGGCAGGGTGTAAGTACCGTGCTCTCAGAAACTCATGCGGTGACTCCCGTCACACGGCAGAGTCCTTGTCCCGTCCGGCACAGGTGCGCTAGAGGAGCTTCGGGTTCCACCCTCCCACGGTGGGGCGGGTGTTGGGACCGGCCGGTGGTCATGCACCGGCGGGACGTTCGTCCTCGACGGGCTCGTCCGCAACCTCGACGGCCCTTTGCGCGGAGTCCATCGCGAGCCGCTGCAGGTGGTGGCAGATCGGACAGTGGCGGGTCAGGTGGCCGTACGAAGAGGCGGCCGACAGATGTGCACGGAGCAGGGCCCGTGTCTCGTGCCTGACCGTCGCCGCCATAAGCCACCTCCGCGGACCGCTCGGGGAACAGGCCCTGTCCTCTGGGTACCTACGGAAGTTGACGCCGTCAAGACGGCCTGAGGCCCCACACGGCCCTGAAGGGGCACAGGTGGCTGCAGCGTCGCCGGAGCATGCGGAAGGGCCCGCATCCCTCGCGGGATGCGGGCCCTTCTCCTTGCTGCGGTCCTGACGGGATTTGAACCCGCGGCCTCCACCTTGACAGGGTGGCGAGCACTCCAAACTGCTCCACAGGACCTGGTTTCGCAGTGCGATTCGTGCGTTGCGCTGCGAGAAGAGACTGTACAGGAGGGTGAGTCCCTGGTCGAACTCACCCAGCGTGCGCGGGTGGTTACGGGGCCGCCGCGTCGATCGCCTTCACGATCCGCTTGTCCGAGACGGGGTACGCCGTGCCGAGCGCGTGGGCGAAATAGCTGACCCGGAGCTCCTCGATCATCCAGCGGATGTCCAGGACGGCGGACGGGACCGGGCGCCCCTGGGGCATCTGCTCCAGCAGCCAGGCGTACTCGTCCTGCATCTCGTGGACCTTCTCCATGCGCGTGGTGTCCCGCTGGACGTTCGTCGGCATCTGCTGCAGGCGGCGGTCCGCGGCGACCAGATAGCGCATCAGGTCGGGCAGTCGCCGCAGCCCCGTCCCCGTCACGAAGCCCGGCTTCACAAGGGCGTCCAGCTGCCCCCGGACGTCCTGGAGATTCGCGAGCAGCACAGGGCTCCGCACGGACTTCAGACGGCGCTCACAGGCCTGCCAGGCGGCGAGGACCTGCTGCACCTGGCCCACCGTGAGGACCGTGGTGTCCACGATCTCCGCGCGCACCCTGTCGTACAGCTTGCGATACGACTCCTCGTCCCACGCCGGGCCGCCGAAGTCCCCGATCAGCTTGTCCGCCGCCGCCATCGCGCAGTCGTCGAACAGGCCCTGGATCGAGCCGTGGGGGTTCGCGGACAGCGCCAGCTTCTGCGCGTTCGTCAGCTTCTCCGAGGCGAACTTCGCGGGGTTGACCGGGATGTTGCGCAGGATCAGCCGGCGCGTGCCCTTCCACATCGCCTCGGCCTGCTCGGCCTCGGTGTCGAAGAGGCGTACGGAGACCGTGTCGCCGTCGTCCACCAGCGCCGGGTACGCCTTCACCGGCTGCCCGGCCCGGCGCGTCTCGAAGACGCGGGTGAGCGCACCGATCGTCCAGTCGGTCAGGCCCGCGCGTTCCAGCAACTCGCCGCCCTGGCGCGAGGCGGTGGCCGCGGCGGCCTGGGAGAGGGCCTTGCGCGCCTTCGGCTTCAGCAGCAGCCGCAGCGCCTCCAGATCCTTGTCCTCCGCCAGCTTCCGGCGCCGTTCGTCGACGATGCGGAAGGTGACGCGGAGGTGGTCCGGGACCTTGGACCAGTCGAAGTCGTCGGCCTCGAAGGGCACGCCGACCATCCGCTTCAACTCACGGGCCATGGTGACCGTCAGCGGCTCCTGCAGGGGGACCGCCGTGTCCAGGAAGCGCTTGGCGAAGTTCGGCGCCGGCACGTAGTGGCGGCGGATCGGCTTCGGGAGCGAGCGGATCAGCTCCGTCACCACCTCCTCCCGCAGGCCCGGGATCTGCCAGTCGAAGCCCTCGTCCGTGACCTGGTTGAGGACCTGGAGCGGCACGTGGACGGTCACGCCGTCCGCGTCCGCGCCCGGCTCGAACTGGTAGGTCACCCGGAACTTCAGCTGCCCCTGCCGCCAGGAGTCCGGATAGTCGGCCTTGGTGACCGCCTCCGCCGACTCCCGGATGAGCATCTCCCGCTCGAAGTCCAGGAACTCCGGTTCCTCGTGCCGCTTGTGCTTCCACCAGGAGTCGAAGTGGGCGCCGGAGACGACGTGTTCGGGCACCCGGGCGTCGTAGAAGTCGAAGAGCGTGTCGTCGTCGACGACGATGTCCCGGCGCCGGGCCCGGTGCTCCAGCTCCTCGACCTCGCTGAGGAGTCTGCGGTTGTCGGCGAAGAACTTGTGGTGCGTGCGCCAGTCGCCCTCGACGAGTGCGTTGCGGATGAACAGCTCGCGACTCGCCTCCGGGTCGACCCGGCCGTAGTTGATCTTCCGCTGCGCCACGATCGGGACGCCGTACAGGGTCACCTTCTCGTACGCCATCACGGCCGCCTGGTCCTTCTCCCAGTGCGGTTCGCTGTACGTGCGCTTGAGGAGGTGCTCGGCCAGGGGCTCGACCCACTCGGGCTCGATCTTCGCGTTGACGCGTGCCCAGAGGCGGGAGGTCTCCACCAGCTCCGCCGACATCACGAACCGCGGCGGCTTCTTGAAGAGGGCCGAGCCGGGGAAGATCGCGAACTTGGCGCTCCGGGCGCCCAGGTAGTCGTTCTTGTTGCCGTCCTTCACGTCCTTCATCCCGATGTGGGACAGCAGGCCGGCGAGGAGCGAGACGTGGACGCGGTCGCCGGGGGCGTCGTCCTCGTTGAGCTGGATGCCCATCTGCTTGGCGACGGTGCGCAGTTGGGAGTAGATGTCCTGCCATTCGCGGATGCGCAGGAAGTTGAGGTACTCCTGCTTGCACATCCGCCGGAACGAGCTGGAGCCCCGCTCCTTCTGCTGCTCCCTGATGTACCGCCAGAGGTTGAGATAGGCGAGGAAGTCGCTGCCCTCGTCCTTGAAGCGGGCGTGCTGCTGGTCGGCCTGGGCCTGCTTCTCGGAAGGGCGCTCGCGCGGATCCTGGATGGACAGCGCGGCCGCTATGACCATGACCTCGCGCACACAGCCGTTCCGGTCGGCCTCCAGGACCATGCGGGCCAGCCGGGGGTCGACGGGCAGCTGGGCGAGCTTGCGGCCGGTCTGCGTGAGCCGCTTGCGTGCGTCCTTCTCCGCCGGGTCCAGCGCGCCCAGCTCCTGGAGCAGCTGCACGCCGTCGCGGATGTTGCGGTGGTCCGGCGGGTCGATGAAGGGGAACTTCTCGATGTCGCCGAGGCCGGCCGCGGTCATCTGCAGGATGACGGAGGCCAGGTTGGTGCGCAGGATCTCCGCGTCCGTGAACTCCGGGCGGGCCAGGAAGTCGTCCTCGGAGTAGAGGCGGATGCAGATGCCGTCGGACGTACGGCCGCAGCGGCCCTTGCGCTGGTTGGCGCTGGCCTGGGAGACCGGCTCGATGGGCAGCCGCTGGACCTTGGTGCGGTGGCTGTAGCGGGAGATGCGGGCGAAGCCGGGATCGATGACGTACTTGATGCCCGGGACGGTCAGGGACGTCTCGGCCACGTTCGTTGCCAGAACGATCCTGCGCCCGGTGTGCGGCTGGAAGACGCGGTGCTGCTCGGCGTGCGTGAGGCGGGCGTAGAGAGGCAGGACCTCCGTGAAGCGGTAGTCCTTGCGCACCAGCGCGTCCGCCGTGTCGCGGATCTCCCGCTCACCGGAGAGGAAGACGAGGATGTCGCCCTTGCCCTCCCCCTGGAGCTCCTCGACGGCGTCGCAGATCGCGGTGATCTGGTCGCGGTCGGAGTCCTCGGAGTCCTCCTCCAGCAGCGGCCGGTACCGCACCTCCACCGGGTACGTCCGCCCGCTGACCTCCACGATCGGGGCGTCGCCGAAGTGCCGGGAGAAGCGCTCCGGGTCGATGGTCGCGGAGGTGATCACGACCTTCAGATCAGGGCGCTTCGGCAGCAGCTGCGCCAGGTAGCCCAGCAGGAAGTCGATGTTGAGGGACCGCTCGTGGGCCTCGTCGATGATGATCGTGTCGTAGGCGCGCAGCTCGCGGTCGGTCTGGATCTCGGCGAGCAGGATTCCGTCCGTCATCAGCTTGATGAAGGTGGCGTCCTGGTTCACCTGGTCGGTGAAGCGGACCTTCCAGCCGACGGCCTCGCCGAGGGGGGTGTCCAGCTCCTCGGCCACCCGCTCGGCGACGGTACGCGCGGCGATACGGCGGGGCTGGGTGTGCCCGATCATGCCGCGCACGCCGCGGCCCAGCTCGAGACAGATCTTGGGGATCTGCGTGGTCTTGCCGGAGCCCGTCTCACCGGCGACGATCACGACCTGGTGATCGCGGATGGCGTCGGCGATCTCGCTCTTCTTCTGGCTGACCGGCAGCTGCTCGGGATAGGAGACGGCTGGAAGCCGGCCGCGCCGCGCGCCCATCCGCTCCTCGGCCTTCGCGATCTCCGCCTCGATCTCGGTGAGAACGGCGGAACGGGCCTCCGGCTTGCGGATCTTGCGCGCGCCTTCGAGCCTGCGCCCGAGCCGCTGCGCGTCGCGCAGGGACAGCTCGGTCAGGCGGGGGGCGAGAGTGCCCAGGGCCGGGGTGGCGGGGGCAGGGTGCGTAGACATACGCGATCCAGGATCTCATCCCCGGGAAATCCCTGGCGAACGATTTGTACCCGGTGCCTCACGGGGCCCTGACCGGGCGGCGGGCGCACACGACGAAGGCCCCGTCCGCGGACGGGGCCTTCGCACTGTGTGGCTGGGGCCGGGGTCGAACCGGCGACCTATCGCTTTTCAGGCGATCGCTCGTACCAACTGAGCTACCCAGCCACGAGATCTTCGGGAAGATCTCGGCGGTCCTGACGGGATTTGCTGTACCCGATTGCGGCTGCGCCGCGGGCGCGGCCTCCACCTTGACAGGGTGGCGAGCGGGACGGGGCGAGATGTGGCCGCATGAAAGCACCCCCTTCGGAGATTCCGGAGGGGGTGCATGCCCTGGTAGGGCGGTGGTGGCTGGGGCCGGGGTCGAACCGGCGACCTATCGCTTTTCAGGCGATCGCTCGTACCAACTGAGCTACCCAGCCACGAGATCTTCGGGAAGATCTCGGCGGTCCTGACGGGATTTGAACCCGCGGCCTCCACCTTGACAGGGTGGCGAGCACTCCAAACTGCTCCACAGGACCAAGCTGTTGCGTACGACAGTGTCGCACACGATGTTGCGTGCCCCCAACGGGATTCGAACCCGTGCTACCGCCTTGAAAGGGCGGCGTCCTAGGCCGCTAGACGATGAGGGCTATCGGCCCGCCTGGGCGCTTCTCAGCGCGTCGGGGACGTGAGAAGCATATGGGATGGCGGGAGGTATCGCCAAAACGGTTTACGGGGCTGAGCCGGCCGGGGCCGGTGAGGTGGGCGGGGTGGAGACCGAGGAGGAGTCCGAGGGGCTCGAGGACGTCGACGGAGCGGCTCCCGGCCGGTTCTCCTTCGGCAGATGGCGGGTGACCTCCGCCGTCGTCTCGCCCAGGCCGCCCAGCTTGATCGCGTCCCACGCCTGGAGGTGGCGGGTGTTCCGGTCGAAGTAGAGGATCGACGCCTCGATCGGGGCCGGGTATCTGTGCTCCAGGGCACGCAGACCGCTGCCGCCGGTGGAGCCCTCCATCCGCAGACGGGTGCCGTACTTCAGGATCTCGTCGCCCTCGTGGTGCAGATGACCGCACAGGACCAGCGGCACGTCGCCGTCCACCTCGCGGGCCGCGGACGGCTCGTGGGCCATGGCGACGTCGACCGGCCGCCCCGCGGCCTTCTGGTCGCGCAGCGCCGAGGCCAGGCGGTCGCCCGCCAGCTGCTCCGACTGGTCGGCGCCCCGCGGGTTCGAGCGGTCGGGGGTGAACTGCGGGTCACCGATGCCGGCGAAGCGCAGTCCCGCGACCGTCTGCGCCCGGCCGCCGTCCAGGACGTGCACGTTCTTCATGCGGGACAGATAGCGCTGGGTGACGCCGGAGTCGTGGTTGCCGCGGACCCAGACGTACGGCGCCCCCAGGTCCGCGATGGGGTCCAGGAAGCCGTTCTCCGCCGCCGTTCCGTGGTCCATCGTGTCGCCGGTGTCGACGATCACGTTCACCTTGTACTGCTGCACCAGCGACGCGATGATCTTCCAGCTCGCGGGGTTGAGGTGGATGTCCGAGACGTGCAGGACGCGCACGGTGGTCGGGTCCGGCTGGTAGGCGGGCAGGGTGGACGTGACGTCGTAGAGCTTCGTCACGTTGGTCACCAGGCGCGCCAACTCCTTCTGGTAGACGTCGAATTCGGTGACGATGTTGCGGGCGTTGCCGACCAGGGAGGGGGCGGAGGAGAGCAGGCCCGAGTACTTCGGTTCGAGGACGGACTCGGGGTTCCAGGTCAGGTACGCCGATGCCCCGGAGGCCGCCAGGAGGGCCAGGGCGGTGCCGCCGGCGGCGAGGGCCCGGCGGGGGCGGCGGTAGACCGCGAGACCGAGGGCCGTCGCGCCGGAGACGACGGCGACGCAGGAGCGCAGGGCCAGGTCGCGGGTGCCGTGCTCGATGTCGTGGGTGACCTCGTCCTGGAGGCCGGAGATGCGCTCGGGGTGGTCGACCAGGGCCTGGGCACGCACCGGGTCGAGCTGGTCGACGTTCACGTCCAGGCG
The DNA here is from genome assembly GCF_044457745.1 of Streptomyces sp. NPDC050534. Taxonomy (NCBI): domain Bacteria; kingdom Bacillati; phylum Actinomycetota; class Actinomycetes; order Kitasatosporales; family Streptomycetaceae; genus Streptomyces; species Streptomyces sp. NPDC050534. The sequence continues at coordinate 34,501 of NZ_JBITHF010000019.1, read as the reverse complement.
CACCGGTGCGTGGTGGCTGTTCAGCTCGAGGGCGCCGAGCGGCGAGACGTTGATCTTCGTGCCGCCGGTGAGGGACGGGCGCAGGGTCATCGTCGTGTTCATCGGGCCGACCGGCACCCGGACGTTGCCGACGACCAGCAGTCCCAGCCAGGCGCCGAGCAGGACCACGGCGGCCAGGCCCAGCGCGCGGAGCCAGGCCGGCTGCTGCGGGACGATGTCGAGGGGCGGGCGCGAGCGGGTCGTGCGGGATCTGCGGGTGAGGGCGCGGGGGGCCCTCCGGAGGCGGTTCAGGGCGTTCAAGGCGGCGGGGACGCGGGCCATTGGTCCCGTATGCCCAAGTCCGGGCGCGGATATGCGGGCGGCCCCATGACTCTCGTACGGACGTGTCGTGACCGACAATGGGCGTGTGCTGGAGATGACGCGCGAGGAGTTCGAGGAACTGGTCGCCGAGTCGCTCGACCGGATTCCGCCGGAGCTGACACGGCTGATGGACAACGTCGCGGTGTTCGTCGAGGACGAACCGCCCGCCGGCGACCCCGAGCTGCTCGGGCTGTACGAGGGCACTCCGCTGACCGACCGGGGCGAGTGGTACGCCGGCGTGCTGCCGGACCGGATCACGATCTACCGGGGTCCGACGCTCAGGATGTGCGCGTCGCGGGAGGACGTGGTCGCGGAGACCGAGGTGACGGTGGTGCACGAGATCGCGCACCACTTCGGCATCGACGACACACGGCTGCACGCCCTCGGGTACGGATGACCGGCGCGCGTGTCCTCTTGCGGGCGGCGGGAGTTGGGCAGGCCGACTCCTTTCCCCACCCCGGAGGTGGCTTCCCGTGCGCCCCATGTACGTACCCGTCCGTCTGGCCGCCACGGTCATGGCCGTCGCCGCCGCCGCCGGCTGCATGAGCGTGGGCGAGGGCGGCGGCGGTGCGAAGCCGTCGCACTCCGCGGGGGAGCACGGCGGCGAGGCGCCGGACGGAGGTTCGGCGGTGTCCGGCCGGGGCGGCGGGGGCGGCGTCTCGGCCGACGGCAAGCGCGGCGACGGCGGCAGGAAGAAGGGGAAGGACGGGGAGTCGGCGTCTCCTTCGGCCTCGCCGTCCGCGGGCGAGGGCCGGTCCGCTCCCGCGACGGTGGGGCCCGGGAGGACGCAGCAGCCGGGCGGTCCCACGCCGACGCGGGCGACGCCCGTTCCGACCCGCCCGGCCGATCCGCCGCCGACGCCCAGCGAGCAGCCGACCTCCGCCTCGCCGGAGCCGACGGTCGCCGAGCCGTCGTCGTCCGCGCACCAGGACGCGGCGCCGCAGCTGGTGGAGCGGGAGCCGGCCCCGGCAGCGGGGACGCCCGCGTAGCGAAGTCCGGCCGCCCGCCGCCGTGTAGAGGTGTGACGTACGTCTACGAGGCTCGGTTTGCCTTCGGGGCAGGTGGGTGCGTATGGTGGTAGATCGTTTGATCCCATTTGCCCGGCGCCACTGCAGAGCGCGCCGTGTGGCGCGTTCTCTCCCTTGCCGTGGCTGACCGCATAGAGGCGGTCGTAATGCGAATCACGGAGTTGACGGGCGCGTGCCGACGAGACTCCGGAAGGTTTCGCTTACGCATGTCCATTTCCAGTACTGATCACGTCGTCGTGCCCGAGAACGAGGGCACCGAGGACGCTCCCGAGGCCACCTTCGCGGACCTCGGTCTCCCCGAGGGCGTGGTGCGCAAGCTCGCCCAGAACGGCGTGACCACCCCCTTCCCGATCCAGGCCGCGACCATCCCGGACGCCCTGGCCGGCAAGGACATCCTCGGCCGCGGACGCACCGGCTCCGGCAAGACGCTGTCCTTCGGTCTGCCGACGATGGCCCGCCTCGCCGGCGGACGCACCGAGAAGCACAAGCCGCGCGCCGTCATCCTCACCCCGACCCGTGAGCTCGCGATGCAGGTCGCGGACGCCCTCCAGCCGTACGGCGACGTCCTCGGCCTCAAGATGAAGGTCGTCTGCGGCGGCACGTCGATGGGCAACCAGATCTACGCCCTGGAGCGCGGCGTCGACATCCTCGTCGCCACCCCGGGCCGGCTGCGCGACATCATCAACCGCGGCGCCTGCTCCCTGGAGAACGTCGAGGTCGCCGTCCTCGACGAGGCCGACCAGATGTCCGACCTGGGCTTCCTGCCCGAGGTCACCGAGCTGCTCGACCAGATCCCGGCCGGCGGCCAGCGGATGCTGTTCTCGGCCACGATGGAGAACGAGATCTCCACGCTGGTCAAGCGCTACCTGAGCGACCCGGTCACGCACGAGGTCGACAGCGCCCAGGGCAACGTCACGACCATGTCGCACCACATCCTGATCGTGAAGCCCAAGGACAAGGCGCCGGTCACCGCCGCGATCGCCTCCCGCAAGGGCCGCACCATCATCTTCGTCCGCACCCAGCTGGGTGCCGACCGCATCGCCGAGCAGCTGCGCGACGCCGGTGTGAAGGCCGACGCGCTGCACGGTGGCATGACGCAGGGCGCGCGCACCCGCACGCTCGCCGACTTCAAGGAGGGCTACGTCAACGCGCTCGTCGCGACCGACGTCGCCGCCCGCGGCATCCACGTCGACGGCATCGACCTGGTGCTGAATGTCGACCCGGCCGGCGACCACAAGGACTACCTGCACCGCGCCGGCCGTACGGCCCGTGCGGGCCGCACCGGCACGGTCGTCTCCCTGTCCCTGCCGCACCAGCGCCGCCAGATCTTCCGGCTGATGGAGGACGCGGGCGTCGACGCCGGACGGCACATCATCAACTCCGGTACGGCCTTCGACCCCGCGGTCGCGGACATCACCGGCGCCCGTTCGATGACCGAGGTCCAGGCCGAGTCCGCGGGCAACGCGGCGCAGCAGGCCGAGCGTGACGTCTCGCAGCTCACCAAGGAGCTGGAGCGGGCGCAGCGGCGCGCGGCCGAGCTGCGCGGGGAGGCCGACCGGCTGACCGCCCAGGTCGCCCGCGAGCGCGGTGTGGACCCGGAGGCCGCGGTGGCCGAGGCCCAGGCCGCGGTCGCCGAGGCGGCCGAGGTGTCGGTGCCCGAGCAGCCGGTGGCGCAGGACGTCGACAGGGCGCAGGCCCCGTCGTCGTACGAGCGTCGTGAGCGCCGTGACAACGACCGTGGCGGCTTCCGCCGGGACGACCGCCGTGACGATCGCGGTGGGCGTTCCTTCGAGCGCCGGGACAACGACCGCGGCGGGTTCAACCGCGACCGTGACCGTGGCTTCGAGCGCCGTGACGACCGTGGCGGCTTCCGTCGCGACGACCGTCGTGACGACCGTGGCGGCCGTTCCTTCGACCGTCGTGACGACCGCGGTGGGCGTTCCTTCGAGCGCCGTGACAACGACCGCGGTGGCTTCCGTCGCGACGACCGCCGTGACGACCGTCCGGCCGGCCGTTCCTTCGAGCGCCGTGACGACCGCGGTGGGCGTTCCTTCGAGCGCCGTGACAACGACCGTGGCGGTTTCCGCCGTGACGACCGTCCGGCCGGCCGTTCCTTCGAGCGCCGTGACGAGCGTGGCGGCCACCGCGGCAGCGACCGTCCCTTCAACCGGGACCGCCGCGACGACCGCCCCGGTTTCCGTTCCGGCGGCCACGACCGCCCGTCCGGCCGTCGTGACGACCACCGCGGCACCGGTTCCGGCTCCGGCTCCTTCGGCCGCCGGGACGACAAGCCGCGCTGGAAGCGCAACGGCTGACGGCGAGTGAGCTGAGCGAAGGGCCCGTACGACCGAGTCGTACGGGCCCTTCGACGTCCCGTGTGGAAACCGCTCTCCACGAGGCTCCCCGGAGCTGTGACCCGGTTGTAGGATCAGCCGTCTTCCGAGGGGGATGCGACGGCTGGGGCCAGGGGGCACTGAGGGGCCGGCATCCCGCTCTCTTCCCGGGGAGGGATCGCCTTGGCTCGTCATGCCTTCGTACGTCTTACCCGCGCGAGACGCGCCGCCCTCGCGGTGGCCGCCTCGGCGGCGCTCGCGGCCGGGCTGAGCCCGCTGCTGCCGTCGGCCTCGGCGGCGGACGAGCCGCAGGAGACGGTGGTGCCGGCCACACTGCGCAACACGTACACCTCGGCCACGCTCTTCGACCCGTCGACCGGCACCGGCAACGACGGAGCCGGCGCACAGGGCGTCTTCCACCGGCAGGAGGGGTACTCCGGGCTGGTCTGGACGCCCTACGCGGACGGGAAGTCCGTGTCCGTGGCAGGGCCCTCCGGGACCGTCCTCAGCACCTCGACGACGGGCAGCGACACCCTCGCCTATCGCTACAGCGGCGGCCGGGTCGACCTGTGGAACGCGGCCGACGGCACCACCCGCACCCTTCAGGTGCCCTCCGGTATGGCGCTGTTGAACGCGTACGGCGACGTGGCCGTCGGCTACCGCACCATCACCGCCGGGGACGGGACGAGCAGCAAGGAGATGCATCTGCTGTCCCCGCAGTCCGACGGCCCCACCCGTGACGTGCAGGTCGGGGGACTGCCCGACGGGGTGAAGCTCCTCTCGCCCGTGGGCGGCGACGCCGACGGGCTGCTCTTCAAGGCCGTCCAGGGGCAGCAGTACGTCTGGGTGATGGTCGACCGCGAGACGGGGCAGGCGCAGAGCTGGACGCGGCCGCTCGACCACGTCTACCTCCAGGCGCAGGTCTCCGCCGGTCACGTCGTCCTCTTCAACCCATCCGACGCCACCGTGCTGGTGCTGCCCCGCGGCGACCTGTCGGGCACGCCCGCCCAGGTCACCCTCTCCGGCAGCGGTGTGAACCCGGCCGAGGACCTCACGATCGTCGGCGACTGGCTGGTCCACCGGCCCTCCGCCTCCACAGCCGTCATGGCCAAGCCCCTCGCCGGCGGCCCGTCGGTGCAGCTCGCCACGTCGAACCCCGGCATCTCCGCCGGCCCGGACGGTACCGCCGTCTTCGTCGGCCGTACCACTGGCGCCGACGACTGGGGCATCCAGCGCGTGACGGCGGGCGCCGACGGCACCCCCGTCGTCACCCGGGTCAAGGCCCTGCCGAGGCCGCCGTTGAAGATCCAGGGGCTGACCCTGGACCAGGGGAAGCTCGTCGTCGCCGATCCCAGCTACGCCGGGCAGCGCGACGACTACGGGCGGACCGTCGCCGCGACCGGGACACCGGTGTTCGGCGACCGTTCGTCCTACGACGGAACCGATGTGCTGGTCGGCGACTGCCCCGCCACGGACGTCGGTTGCTCGCAGCTGCACGGGACGGCCGACGGCCGGGTCGCCTGGCTGGGGCGCGAGTCGGGGGACTACGACCGGCTCAGGGTCGACGGGCCGGGCCAGTACGACTTCTGGGAGCGCTCGGTGCCGGCCGGCGGGCAGATCACCGACGTCTCCGGGCAGTACATCCTCGACACGACCCCCGCACAGCAGTACGTCTACAAGATCGGCGACAGCGGGAACCCGGCCGTCACCCGCACCCCGGGCGCCGCCGCCCTCTCCGGTGACGTCCTGTGGACCGCGGGCACGACCCCGGGAAGCGTCACGGCGTACGACCTGAGTGCGAAGAAGACGGTCGAGACCCTCACCACCGACGCGGACTGCGCACCCACCGAACTCCAGGCGCTGGGCCGCTGGTTGTACTGGAACTGCGGAGACAGGGCCGGGGTCTACGACCGTACGGCGAAGAAGTCCGTACCGGTTCCCGCGGGCGAGGCGAAGCTGGGCGACGGTTTCGTCGTCACGCACGACAAGCAGGCCGGGAAGCTGACCCTCACCACGGTGGCCGACGGGACGCCGGAGAGCCGGGTCATCGGCGACCTGCCCGACACCGGGGTCTCGCAGCGGGACGTGCGCTGGACGGTCGACGAGTCGGGCGCGAACGCCGCGTACGTCGACGACCAGGAGCGGGTGCACCTCGTGCCGTCCGGTGTGGCACAGCAGCAGCTGCGCCTGCTGGCCCCGGTCGAGAAGGCGTCGTCGGTCGAGGCGCACGAGGGCGACACCGTGCCGGACACCCTGGCCACCCTGCTGCTGTCGAAGCCGTCCTCGAGCTATGACGTGACCGCGCGCAACCGTGCGACCGGCAAGGTCTACACGGACGGCCGGGACGGCGGGGCGGCGCGCGGCGAGCTGAAGGTCGGCTGGTTCGGTCTGGACTCCACGAGGACCGGGGACGCGTTCGCGCCGGACGGTTCCTACGACTGGACAGTGACCGTCACCCCGGCGGACGGCGTCGGCGCGCCGCTGGTGGTGCGCGGCACGGTGCAACTGCGGCACGGCGAGGCCGTGCGGCACGACCACGTGGGCGCGCAGGGTGCGCCGGACGGTACCGGTGACCTCCTCACCCTCAACTCCGCCGGTGCGCTGACCTTCCAGCAGGGCACGGGCAAGGGCACGTTCTCCGGGAAGGTGTCGGGCGGCGGCTGGTCGACCAAGGCGGTCGCGGTGCCGTTCGGCGATCTGAACAAGGACCGCTGCAACGACGTGCTGGTGCGGATGAGCGACGGTTCCCTGCGCGGCTACAAGCCCAAGTGCGGCCTGGCGCTCACGACTTCGACGGCGTACACGAAACTCGGCACCGGCTGGAACGCCTACAACGTGCTCACCTCGCCCGGCGACCTCACCGGTGACGGGCGGCCGGATCTGCTGGCGCGCAAGGGGTCGACCGGCGACATCTACCTCTTCGCGGCGAAGAGCGACGGAACGCCGGCGGCGGGGAAGAAGATCCGCACGAACTGGACCGGCTACACGAAGATCGTGGGCGCGGGAGACCTGAACGGCGACGGCATCGGTGACGTGCTCGCGCGGGACAAGGCCGGGACGCTGTACCGCTACAACGGCACCGGCACGGGCCTGCTGAAGGACCGCGTGAAGGTCTTCTCGAACTGGGGCGCCTCCTACAACGCGATCGTCGGCGTCGGCGACATCACCGGGGACGGCAAGAACGACCTGGTGGAGCGGGACTCGGCGGGTGGCCTGTACCGCAACTCCGGTGACGGGAAGGGGTCGTTCGGGTCCCGGGTGAAGGTCGCGAGCGGCTGGCAGGGCTACAAGGGGCTCTTCTAGAAACGCCGTTGGCCGTCTGTCGGCCAAGTCGTGACGTGTGTCACGCCCCCGGTGTGGGAATCGCTGGGGGCATGACAGATGACGTCACAGCGAGCGGGCACGCGGAACTCTCCGACGAGGAGCGACTGGCCCAGCTCGGCTACACGCAGGTTCTCGCCCGCCGCATGTCGGCGTTCTCCAACTACGCGGTCTCCTTCACGATCATCTCGGTGCTGTCGGGCTGTCTGACGCTGTATCTGTTCGGCATGAACACCGGCGGCCCGACGGTGATCACCTGGGGCTGGATCGCCGTAGGCGCGATGACGCTCTTCGTCGGTCTGTCCATGGCGGAGATCTGCTCGGCCTACCCGACGTCGGCGGGCCTGTACTTCTGGGCGCACCGGCTGGCGCCGCCGCGGTCCGCTGCCGCCTGGGCGTGGTTCACGGGCTGGTTCAACGTGCTCGGCCAGGTGGCGGTGACCGCGGGCATCGACTTCGGGGCGGCGTCCTTCCTCGGCGCCTACCTGAACCTGCAGTTCGGCTTCGAGGTGACGCCGGGGCGCACGATCCTGCTCTTCGCCGGCATCCTGGTGCTGCACGGCCTGCTGAACACCTTCGGCGTGCGGATCGTCGCCCTGCTCAACAGCGTGAGCGTGTGGTGGCACGTGCTGGGCGTGGCCGTGATCGTCGGCGCGCTGGCCTTCGTGCCGGACCACCACCAGTCGGCGTCCTTCGTGTTCACGAAGTTCGTGAACAACACAGGCTGGGGGAGCGGGGTCTACGTCGTGCTCCTCGGTCTGCTGATGGCGCAGTACACGTTCACGGGCTACGACGCCTCCGCCCATATGACGGAGGAGACGCACGACGCCTCGACGGCCGGCCCGAAGGGCATCGTCCGCTCCATCTGGACCTCGTGGATCGCCGGCTTCGTGCTGCTGCTCGGCTTCACCTTCGCCATCCAGTCCTACGACAAGGAACTCGCGTCGCCGACCGGCGCGCCGCCCGCGCAGATCCTGCTGGACGCGCTGGGCGCGACGGCGGGCAAGCTCCTGCTGCTGGTCGTGGTCGGGGCGCAGCTGTTCTGCGGGATGGCGTCGGTGACGGCCAACAGCCGCATGATCTACGCCTTTTCGCGCGACGGCGCCCTGCCGTTCTCGCGCGTGTGGCACACGGTGAGCCCGCGGACCCGGACCCCGGTGGCGGCGGTGTGGCTGGCCGCGGCGGGCGCGCTGGTCCTCGGCCTGCCGTATCTGATCAACTACACCGCCTATGCCGCGGTGACCTCCGTCGCGGTGATCGGCCTCTACATCGCCTACGTCATCCCGACGCTGCTGCGGCTGGTCAAGGGCGACGCCTTCGAGCGCGGGCCGTGGCACCTGGGCCGCTGGTCGCGTCCGATCGGGATCGTCTCGGTCGCCTGGGTGGGCGCCATCACGATCCTCTTCATGCTGCCCCAGGTCTCGCCGGTCACCTGGGAGAGCTTCAACTACGCCCCGGTCGCCGTGCTCGTGGTCCTCGGCTTCGCGTGGGTCTGGTGGGTGGCGTCCGCCCGGCACTGGTTCCTCAACCCCGAGCACCGCCGCACCCTCGCCCGCGAGACGTCCCGCGCGGCGACGTCCGGCGGAACCCCCGAAAAGGTGGATCCCTGACACTCCGGCCCGATCTTCACCCCGCGGCACGGCCGTGTCCCCGATACCCGATCGGAGTCCCGGCCGTGTCCGGCTATGCTCGGGGAGGCAACATCGCCAAGGGCCCTTAGCTCAATTGGCAGAGCAGTGGACTTTTAATCCATTGGTTGTGGGTTCGAGTCCCACAGGGCCTACCGGTGTCGGTCGGGGCACGGCCTCCGACCTTCCGCACAGCGCCCGGGACGGCTTCGGCCGGCCCGGGCGCTGTCTGCTTCCCGCGTTCGCCCTCAGCCCGCACTGAGCTCCGTCAACTGGCCGAGCGGCAGCGTGTGCTGGGTCTGGAGGACCTTGGCGCGCAGATAGCGGACGTTGTGGGCGGTGGTGAACACGCCGGTGGGGACCCGGTCGCGGACCTCGATGCCGAGGTCGCGGAGCTGGCCGGCCTTGTCGGGGTTGTTGGACAGCAGGTCGAGGGCGTCGATGCCCAGTGCCCGCAGCATCTGCGCGGCCGCCGTGTAGTCGCGGTCGTCCTCGGGCAGCCCGAGGGCCGCGTTCGCCTCGTAGGTGTCGAGGCCCTGATCCTGGAGGGCGTAGGCGTCCAGCTTGTTGTAGAGGCCGATGCCGCGGCCCTCCTGGCGCAGGTACAGCAGCACGCCGCCGCGGGTGGCTATCCGCTCGACCGCCTCGCGCAGCTGCGGGCCGCAGTCGCAGCGGGCCGAGCCGAACACGTCGCCGGTCAGGCACTCGGAATGCAGCCGGACCAGAGGCGTTGTACCGGGGGCCGGGTCGCCGAGCACGACGGCCACGTGCTCCTGGCCGTCGGTCAGGCCGTGGAAGGTGACCAGTTCGGCGTCGACGCTGTAGCCGTCCTGGAAGCGCAGCGGTACCCGGACACGGGCGCGCGTCGTGGCGGCGGGGAAGTCGGGCATACGGGGTCTCCCGGGTCCGGTCGGCATGCTTCAGATTTGAAGCAGATCTACGGAGCAGGACACTACCCCTGCTTTAAATTTGAAGCAACAGATTTGCGGCGAGGGTCACGAACAAGGACCGGAGGAGCGGCGGCGCCACGGGACGTCCTCCGAGGTGGGGCGCTCCTCGTCGTCCTCCATGGCCTCCGCGATCCCCGAGAAGATCTCCTCCAGCTGTTCGACCTGCTTCGGGGTCAGCCGGTCGAAGAGCAGGGAGCGTACGGTCTCCACATGTCCCGGCGCCGTCCGCTCCAGCACGGCCATCCCCTCGTCCGTCAGCGTGGCGAAGCTGCTGCGTTTGTCCCACTGGCAGTCCTCGCGACGGATCAGGCCGTCCTTCTCCAGCCGGGTCACGGCGTACGTCAGCCGGCTCCGGGTGATCTTCGTCTTCGCAGCCAGGTCGGTCATGCGCAGGCTGCGCTCAGGGGCCTCGGAGAGGTTGGCCAGGATGGAGTAGTACAGATGCGGCATGCCGGCGTCCTGCTGGAGCTGCCGGTCGATCGCGTCCTCCAGGAGGTGCGTCGCCGCGATGTACGCGCGCCAGGCGCGCTGCTCCTTCTCCGTGAGCCAGCGAGTCGTCATGAGTGCAGTGTAAGTTTGTTTCAAACTTTAACCAAGCCTGCCCACCGCCGAGAGTGAGCGCGTCCGATGCCGTACCCCCACGTCCTGCTGTCCGCCGCCGTCTCCCTCGACGGCTACCTCGACGACACCGGCCCCGAACGCCTCCTGCTCTCCGGCCCCGCCGACTTCGACCGTGTGGACGAGGTGCGGGCGTCGGTCGACGCGATCCTCGTCGGCGCCGGCACCATCCGCGCCGACAACCCGCGGCTGCTGGTCAACTCGCCCGGGCGCAGGGCCGCCCGGATCGCGGCGGGGCAGCCCGAGTACCCCCTCAAGGTCACCGTCAGCGGCTCCGGCGATCTGGACCCGGACGCCAGGTTCTGGCACACCGGCGGCGACAAGCTGCTCTGTACGACCGACAAGGGCGCCGAGCGGGCCCGAGCGCTCGGCCTCGCCGCCGACGTCGTCGCGCTCGGCCCCGACCTCGACTGGCGCACGCTCCTCGCGCATCTGCACGACGAACGCGGCGTACGGCGCCTGATGGTCGAGGGCGGCGGCACGATCCACACCCAGCTGCTCCAGCAGGGCCTCGCCGACGAACTCCAGCTCGTCCTCGCCCCTGTCTTCGTGGGTGACCCGGACGCACCCCGCCTCTTCGGCCCCGGCGGCTACCAGGGCGGCCGCCTTCGCCTGACGGAGACCCGGCGGATCGAGGACGTCGTCCTGATGCGCTACGAGCCCACCGCCCCCGGCACCGGCCCGCTGCCCACCGCCGCCGATCACCACTGGCTGGCCCTCGCCTGCGAGCTGGCGGCCCTGTGCCCGCCCTCCCGCACGGCCTTCAGCGTGGGCGCGGTGATCGTCGCCGCCGACGGCACGGAGCTCGCCCGCGGTCACTCGCGTGAGGGCGGCGACCCCGTCGTGCACGCCGAGGAGGCGGCCCTGGCCAAGCTCGGCCCGGCCGATCCGAGGCTGGCGTCGGCCACGGTCTACAGCAGCCTGGAGCCCTGCACCCGCCGCGCGTCCCGGCCGAAGCCGTGCGCCCGGCTGATCCTCGACGCGGGCGTACGGCGGGTGGTCACGGCCTGGCGGGAGCCCGACACCTTCGTCGCGGGCGCGGACGGCAGCGGCCTGCTGGCGGCCCGGGGTGTCGAGGTGGTCGTACTGGAGGAACACGAGGAGCAGGCCAAGGCGCCGAACCGCCATCTGCCGGGCTTCTGAGCACGTGGCGTCGGAGGCCCCGCGGATGGCGTATGCTGGTCACACAACGACGCGGGGTGGAGCAGCTCGGTAGCTCGCTGGGCTCATAACCCAGAGGTCGCAGGTTCAAATCCTGTCCCCGCTACTCAAGGCTCAGGGCCGGAATCCGGAAACGGATTCCGGCCCTGAGTGTTTTCCGCCCCGGATGTCTCACCGGGTCCTGTCACAAGTGGTGACCGGGCGACCGCTTTCCGCATAACAACTGACGCACCGTCAGAACCGGTGGGGAATCCGAGGTGAGGTCAACTCGCCCGTTTTTCGTCTCTCTTGGCCCGTACGTCCAGGCCAAGAAGCATTAATGATCAAGCAGAACAGCTTGGAATCGGCACCCCGGGTCTATTAACGTTCGATAACGCAGCGCGGTCGTCCCAGCCGTCACAAGAGGCGGCTCCGTGCGCACTGCCGAATCCCGCAAGGGAACCGGGGAACCACCACCCAGGGGTGAATCGCTTGGATGCCAGCCGTGGAGGCACGGCTGGTATACGCGCGTAGGAGACCTTCCTGCTCCGAACCCGTCAGCTAACCCGGTAGGCGTGAAGGAAGGAAAGGAGCGCGCCCACGTGGCGTCCAACCCGCCTGCCCCGGCAGCACCGTTCGTGCCGAGCACCGAGCCATTCGGCTTCCCCGCCCCCCGTTCCGACGAGGGTCCGTGGGAGGAGTGGAACCCCACCGAGGAGTCCCTCCAGCCGGTCCGCGGCCGGCACCGTGTCGCCAAGCAGCGCGGCGGTGGACTCGCCCGCAGCTCCACGGTCCTCGGCGTCGGCGTCATAGCCGCCGTCGGCGCGGGCGGCATGGCCAGCGCCAACACCGGCAAGCCGCCGGTGTCCATCTCCATGCCCGACCTGGCCTCCGTGGGCCACATGTTCGGCGGCTCCGCCGAGACGCCCAAGGGCTCGGCCACCGCGCTCAGCTCCGTCGGGGTGACCACCAAGGACGCCGGGCAGGGCGCCAGGGACGCCGGTCAGGCGCTGCGCGACCGCATCATGGCGCAGGCCGAGAGCCAGCAGGTCCAGGTCGACAGCAAGGTCCAGTCCGTCACCGAGGCGGCCATCGCCAAGCAGGCCGGCGACGCCGCCGCCAAGGCGGAGAAGGAGGCCGCGGCCAAGGCCGCCGCCGCCAAGGAGAAGGCCGAGGCGGAGGCCAAGAAGGCGGCCGAGGCGGCGCGCCTGGCCGAGCTGGCCAAGCAGTACAAGCTTCCGGTCGTGTCCTACACGATCACCGGCACCTTCGGGCAGCCCGGCTCCATGTGGTCCTCCGGTTACCACACGGGCCTCGACTTCGCCGCCCCCACGGGTACGCCCATCAAGGCCGTCCACAGCGGCACGGTCACCGAGGCCGGCTGGGCCGGAGCCTACGGCTACCGCACGATCATGACGCTCGACGACGGCACGGAGCTGTGGTTCTGCCACCAGTCGTCGATCAACGTGAGCGTGGGCCAGAAGGTCAGCACGGGCGAGGTCATCGGCCGGATCGGCGCCACGGGCAACGTGACCGGGCCGCACCTGCACCTCGAGGTCCACCCGAACGGCCAGGCCGAGGGCATCGACCCGATGACGTGGCTGCGCGGCAAGGGCCTCAACCCCTGATCCACGCCCGGACCCCGGTGGTCCCGGCGGCTTCCCCCCGACGTCGGGGCCGCCGGCGGACGTATGCGCGTCCGCCGGCCACACGCTCTGTGTTTACGTGATCTTTGCGGCATCGGCGGAATGGGCCGCTCCGGCGCATTCGTTGACGTACGGCATGACGTCCCCTTCTCTGCGCACGCTCGGCTCCTCCGGCCTGGAGGTCTTCCCGCTCTGCCTCGGCGGCAACGTCTTCGGCTGGACCGCCGACGAGGCCACGTCCTTCGCCGTGCTCGACGCCTACGCGGCCGCGGGCGGCAACTTCCTCGACACCGCCGACTCCTACTCGTCGTGGGTCGACGGCCACCAGGGCGGCGAGTCCGAGACGATCATCGGATGGGGGTCCCCCCGCTCGAGCGAAGCCGAGAGTGGGGGAGGGTCAGGTCGCGCGGCAACCGCGACGACGTGGTCATCGCGACCAAGGTCAGCCAGCACCCCGAGTTCCCGGGCCTGACGGCCGCCAACATCAAGGCCGCCGCGGACGCCTCCCTGCGCCGCCTGGGCACCGAGATCGACCTCTACTACACGCACTTCGACAAGCCGGAGGTGCCGGTCGAGGAGATCATCGGCGCGCTCGACGAGCTGGTGCGGGCGGGCAAGGTGCGGCACATCGCGGCGTCCAACATCTCGGCCGAGCGGCTGCGCGCGTCCCTCGACTTCTCCGACCGTGAGGGCCTGGCCAAGTACGTGGCGCTGCAGCCGCACTACAACCTGGTCTCACGCGACACCTACGAGGGCGAGCTCCAGGACGTGGCCGCGCGCTACGGCCTCGCGGCAGTCCCGTACTTCGCCCTCGCCGCCGGCTTCCTCACCGGCAAGTACCGGCCCGGCACGACGGTCGACAGCGCGCGTGCGGGCCGGGTGGCGCAGTACCTGGAGAGCGAGCGGGGGCAGCGGGTCCTGACCGCGCTCGACGAGATCGCCCAGGCCCACGACGCCCCGGTGCCCACCGTCGCCCTGGCCTGGCTCGCCGGCCGGCCGACGGTCGCCGCGCCGACCGCGTCCGCCCGCACGGTGGAACAGCTGCCGGCGCTGCTTCAGGTGGCGGAGCTGACCCTCACGGAGGCCGAGGTCGCGCGGCTGACGAAGGCGTCGGCCTGATCGCACGGGCCGGCGGGCCCTACGACCGGTACGGGTTGTACGCGGGATTCGGTGTCGCCGGATATCCGTACACCCCGTACACCGGCCAGGGCGCCGCGACCACGGGAACCGGGGGCGCCGTCGCGCGCGCCGCGTAGTCCAGCGCCGGGCGCGCCACCTCGCGCCGCCGCCACAGCTCGTACAGCAACTCCCTCTCCCTGACGACGAAATCCGCGCCGGCGCGGCCGCGGCGCCCCCGGTGCCGCAGGAAGGCCAGCGAGGTCGCGTACGCCTCGTACTGGGTGACCTGGCGGGCCGCGGGCCTGCCGCCGTAGTGGGCGGCGTAGTCGCGGGCCAGCCGGCGTGCCCGCATCGAACCGAGGGCGTAGGGCTCGGCGGGGGAGAGCCAGCCGGCCACGGAATAGGCGGGCAGTTCCTCGCGTACGGTGCGCAGTTCGCGCTGGCGCGTCCAGATCACCAGCCAGGTCAGCAGGCCGAACGCCGGGACCATGAAGGCGGCGTAGACGGCGAAGAACCCGTACTCGCCGAAGGTCGACGAGCCGTTCCAGATCGCGTGCATGCCCATCGCGAGCAGCAGGCCGGAGAGCGGGACGAGGATCCGCCGCAGATGCTGGCGCTCCGACGAGACCGCGGCGAGGCCGAAGCCGATGCCGGTCAGGACGGTGAAGAGCGGGTGCGCGAACGGCGACATGATGACGCGCACGAAGAACGTCGCGGCGGTGACGGAGGCGATGCCGCGTTCGCCGGTGAGCTGGTCGGTGCCGAAGGCGGTGCCCAGATAGAGGATGTTCTCGGTGAACGCGAAGCCGGTGGCGGTGACGCCGGCTATGACGACCCCGTCGACGATCCCGGTGAAGTCCCGTCTGCGGAACAGGAAGACGAGAAGGACGGCCGCCGCCTTCGCCGACTCCTCGACGATGGGCGCTATCACGGTCGCGCCGAGGGTGTCGGCGCTGGACGGATCGGCCGTCGCCGTCGCTATCCACTTCGTGGCGAAGCTGTTGGCGACGATCGCTATCAGCGCCGCCGCGCAGGCCCCCCAGGCGAAGGCGAACAGCAGGTTGCGCCAGGGGCCGGGGGCGACGCGGTCGAGCCATCGGAAGGCGGCTATGAGCAGGGGCACGGGCAGCACGGCCAGCCCGAGTCCCACCAGGAACCCTTCGGTGCCGGTCTGCTCGCGCACCAGAGCGAGGATGACGAGCCCGGAGAGCGCGAGAAGCGTGCTGAGTGCGCCGTACCGCACCCATCTGCGCTGCCACCAGTGCGCATGCCTGAGCGCACCACCGGCCGGGCCGCCGGAATGCGGCGGATGCGTCGGGTACGGGGGACTGCTGGCCACGGCATTGACCCTAACGAGGCAGGGCGCCGCCCGCGACGGTACGTCGGATTGCCCGTGCGGCCGAAGGGGTTCAGGCGCCGGTGGGGGGCTGGTTGCGGTGCTGTACGCGACGGAAGAGCAGGTCGTTCACGACATGTCCCTTCTCCAGACCCTGGCCCTCGAAACGGGTCAGCGGCCGGAAGTCGGGACGCGGCGCGAAACCGCCGTCCGCCTGGGTGTTCTCGAACGCCGGGTGCGCGCTGAGCACCTCGAGCATCTGTTCGGCGTACGGCTCCCAGTCGGTCGCGCAGTGCACGATGCCACCAGGTCTGACGCGGGTCGCGACGAGGTCGAGGAACTCCGGCTGGATCAGCCGCCGCTTGTGGTGCCGCTTCTTGGGCCAGGGGTCGGGGAAGTACACGCGCAGACCGTCCAGGGAGTCCGGGCGGAGCATCTCGCGGAGCAGGATGATGGCATCCCCGTTGCCCACCCGGACGTTGGACAGGCCCTGCTGCTCGGCCAGGTTGAGCAGATGGCCCTGGCCCGGGGTGTGCACGTCCACGGCGAGGATGTTCGTCCCCGGGTCCGCGGCGGCCATGCGCACGGTCGCCTCGCCCATCCCGAAACCGATCTCCAGCACCACGCGGTCGGTGTTGCCGAACATCTCGGCGAGATCGATCGCCTCCTGCCCGTCGATGTCCAGCCCCCACTTGGACCACAGCCGCTGCAACGCGTCCGCCTGCCCCGCCGTCACCCGGCTGCGCCGCGGCTGGAAACTCCGGATCCGCCGCTCGAAGTGCGACCCCGCGGGGTCGGCCCTCGGCCCGTCGGGAAACCGCGGCTCCCCCTTCGCCCTGGTGCGCCTGACGGACACACCGGGCACGTGCGGGGAGGGCTCGCCCGGCCGGCCGTGGGCGGGGCCGGCGGGCCGGGGGACGTCGGAGGCATTGAGCGAGTCAGACACAGTGGAGTCGATTTTACGGGGGCCGTGGGGGTGAGCGGCAGCGACGGTCCTGTGGCGCGGGGCACGCTTCACACCGCCCCCAGCATCACCAGCGCCCTCCTCGCCACCTCCCGCCCGATCGGCAGCGAAGCGGTCGCGGCGGGCGAGGGCGCGTTCAGCACGTGCACGGCCCTGGCCCCCTCCTTGATCAGGAAGTCGTCCACCAGCGAGCCGTCCCGCAGCACGGCCTGCGCCCGCACCCCCGCGTCCGTGGGCACCAGGTCGTCCTCCCCCACCGCCGGCAGCAACCTCCGCACCGCCGTCGTGAACGCCCCCTTGGACACCGACCGCCGCATCTCTCCCGCGCCGTAACGCCAGTGCCGCCGCGCCATCCGCCACGCCCCGGGCCACGCCAGCGTCCCGGCCACCTCCCGGGGCCGTACGACGCCCCAGCCGTACCCCTCGCGTGCCAGCGCCGGCACCGCGTTGGGCCCGACGTGCACGCCGCCGTCGATCCCGCGTGTGAGATGCACGCCGAGGAAGGGGAACGCCGGATCCGGCACCGGATACACCAGTCCCCGCACCAGCTCGGGCCGCGCCAGCTCGTAGTACTCCCCGCGGAAGGGCACGATCCGCATCTCCGGGTCGTCCCCGGTCAGCCGCGCCACGTCGTCGCAGTACAACCCGGCGCAGTTCACCAGCACCCGCGCCCGTACGACGTCCCCGGCCCGGGTGCGCACCGCGACCCCGAGCTCGGGCCGCCGGTCGATCCGCTCGACCCGCGCGCCGTACCGGATCTCCGCCCCCGACGCCTCGGCGAGCTGGCGGGCCACGCCCACGAAGTCGCACACGCCCGTCGTCCCGACGTGTATCGCCGCGAGGCCCCGCACCTCAGGCTCGTACTCCTCGATCTGGGTCGTGCCCAGCTCCCGCACCGGTATGCCGTTCTCCCGGCCGCGCTGCACCAGTGCGTGCAGGCGGGGCAGCTCCTCCCGCTCCGTGGCGACGATGAGCTTCCCGGTGACCGCGTGTGCGATGCCGTACTCGGCGCAGAACTTCACCATCTCGGCGGCGCCCCGCACCGCGTACCGCGCCTTGAGCGAGCCGGGGCGGTAGTAGATCCCGCTGTGGATGACCCCGCTGTTGCGCCCCGTCTGGTGCCGGGCGGGCCCCGGCTCCTTCTCCAGCACGGTCACCCGGGTCCCCGGCGCGGCACGCGTGATCGCGAACGCCGTCGACAGCCCGACGATCCCGCCACCGATCACCAGCACGTCGCAGTCATAAGCGATCTCCGGCCGCACCTGCACCACCTCCGCATTCGATAGTGCACTGCGCCACTGACAGTCGCTTCAAACGCGGGGACGCGGAGGGCGGCCGGCCTCACGCCGGCGCCATCAGCAAGGGCCTCGCCCGCTCCCTCAGCTCCACCACCCGTGGCTCGTCCCCGTAGGGCTCCAGCCGGTGCAGAAGATCCTTCACGTACTCGGTGGTGCGCGCCGAGGAGATGCGCCCCGCGACCTCCACCGCCCGCACGCCCTGCTCGCACGCGGCATCGAGGTTGCCGGACTCCAGCTCCGCGACCGCCGAGACGACCAGCCGCAGCCCGTGCGACCGTACGAACTCCTCCGTCGGTTTCGACAGCGCCTGCTCCGTGAAGCGGCGCACCTGGCGCGGAGCCTTCAGGTCCCGGTAGCACTCGGCCGCGTCCGCGGCGAACCGGTCGTAGGAGTAGAAGCCGAGCCAGGTCGGGTCGTTGTCGCCCTCCCGGGACCGCTCCAGCCATCCTTCCGCGGCCTTCAGCGCGGCGCCCGCCGCCTGGGCGTCGTTGGCGCGCGCGTGCGCGCGTGCCTCGACGAGGCGGAAGAAGCTCATGGTGCGGGCGGTCGCCAGGCCCCGGTTGCGCTCCAGGGCGGCCTGCGCGAGGTCGACGCCCTCGTCACCGAAGCCGCGGTACGTCGCCTGCAGCGACATCGATGCCAGCACGTACCCCCCGAGGGGGACGTCGGCCGCCGCGCGCGCGAGGCGCAGCGCCTGGATGTAGTACCGCTGCGCGGCCTCCTGCTGGCCCGTGTCGAAGGCCATCCACCCGGCGAGGCGCGTGAGTTCGGCGGAGGCGCCGAACAGCGCCCGCCCCACCTCGTCCGAGTACGAGCCGAGCAGCAGCGGTGCCGCCTCCACCCGTAAACATTCGGGCACCATCGACGAACGCCAGTCGCCGCCTCCGTACTTGGAGTCCCAGCGCCTGGCGTCCTCTGCGGCCTCCCGCAACTTCTGCACATCGCTGTGGCCGACTTTGAGCGGTGCGCCCGAGTCCTCGGCGGGGTTCGCCTCGCGCGCCACCGAACTGTCGGCCGGTGTTATCAGCCACCGTGAGGCCGGCGTTGCGTACGCGCTTACTGCGAACGATCCGGCCAGCGACTGCCAGATGCCACCGGAGCCGCCGCGGCGCCCGGCGAGGTCGAGACGGTACAGATCCGTCGCGGACCGCACCGCCTGTCCTACGTCCCTGGGGAAGGCGAGCCCGACTTCGGGTGCGGGATCCGCGTCCGCCAGGCCGATCTCGTGGAGCGGCACGGGGCGGCCGAGCTTCTGGCCTATCGCGGCGGCGATGAGGTGCGGCGCGGCGCCCTGCGGCACCATGCCCTTCGAAACCCAGCGCGCCACCGAGGTCTTGTCGTAGCGAAGTGTCAACCCGCGTTGAGCGCCAAGGTCGTTGACGCGTCGCGCGAGGCCTGCGTTGCTGATTCCCGCGAGGGCGAGAACGGCGCCGAGCTTTTCGTTCGGCCCGCGTTGCTCCCTGGACATGCGCCACCCCTCGACACAGACGGCTGCCGCGCTGGCATAACCACGCGGCATTCGTAAACCCAGCGTAGTTCGCCGCATCCCAAGCGTTAAGGGGCATAACTCCGGATGGCGGGATTGTGGTCCGCACGGAAGTACGGGCGCGATACGCGCAGTTGCACCGTGCTCCCGCCGTGTGGCCGTGCGCCCACGCGTGCGCTCTTCTCCGGCCAACCGGGGAGCGCTTCCATGGATGGTGCGTGGGTCGGCCCGCTGTACTGGATCCAGTGGGCTGGGGGACACCGCCGCCACCATCCCCGCGGGCGGCGGACGGGCCCGGGGGGCGAACTCCGTCTCCCGGGCTGCGCGCGGCCGATGCACTGCGCAGGGCCTGTACGGAGCGTGTCGACGCCTGCGCTTCCGTCAGGTATTTGGCCGAAAATCGACCCCGTGTTCTCCACGCAAATACGGCTCTCACCATGGAACTTGAGGGCGCGAAAGGCGTTTTCGGGGAGCGTTGCGGGGGCGCATTCGCGTCGCAGCGATCGTGCCACGTACGGGCGTTCGCCCTCTCGGAAGGGTGAGCGCACCAGCGCGTTCCGTGCAGCACAAGCCGCTCCGCCGCCCCTCCAGCGTGCGCCCTTCATGGCAGCATGGGGAACCAGTTCGTACGGTGCACTGGTTGTCCACAGCCTGTGGAGGCGTCGATGCGGTGGTTGGTGGGGTGGAGCAGCACCGCAGCGGGGGCTTTGGGTTTCGCCTCCGCGGGGGGCACCGGAGATGGCGGCGAGACCGTGCACCCGGTGGGCTCCCAGCTCCTGTGGGGCGACCCCGATCCGCTCTGGGCGGTCGGCGACTGGCGCCCCGACGAGGTGCGGGTGGTGAAGGCCGACGCCCAGACCCGGATCGCGGTGCTGGGCACGTGCGCGGCCTCCGACGAGCAGTTGCGCGTCGGGCTGTTCGCCGCGCGCGGGGGCGCACTCCGGCATCTGACGGCATGGCCGGGCAGCTACACGGCGATCGTCCAGGTCGGCCGCAGGGTCACGGTCTGCGGCGACCTCGCGGGCGCCCGTCCCGTCTTCTACACGCCCTGGGCGGGCGGCACGGCCTACGCCACGGCCGCCCTCCCGCTCGCCGACCTCATCGAGGCCAACCTCGACTTCGGCCACCTCGCCGCCCTGCTCGCCGCCCCCGACGTGCCGGCCGCGCTGCACGATTCCACGCCCTACGACGGAGTGCGGCGCGTACCGCCGGGACACGCACTGATCCTGCGCGCCGGAGCGCGCGAGATCGCCGGCTACGAGCCCGTCGCCTCCCTCGCGGTGGCGGCGCCCTCGGCGGATCCCGACAGCGCCGTCGACGCGGTGCGCGACGCGCTGGTCGAGGCGGTACGCGCGCGTCTGTCGGCGCCCAGACACGTCCCCGGGACGGACATGGACCCCGGCCCGGTGCCCGGCATGGGCCCGGCGGAGCGGCGCGCCGCGCGCGGGATGCCGGTCGCCGGCATCGGCGCGGACCTCTCCGGCGGACCGGCGTCCGGCACGCTGGCGCTGCTCGCCGCGGGCCTGCCCGGGATGCCGGGCACGGTCCTGGGCCACGGCACGGGCGCGGGGGAGCGCCTGCTCGCGGTCACCTTCAACGACCTGGCCGTCGGCGGCCGGGAGGCCGAACTGGAGCGGGCGGGCAGCCTGGCCGCCAACCCGCGCCTGCACCACGTGGTGGTGACGGGCGGCGAGGAGGCGCTCCCGTACGCCGAGTTGGACGGTCCGCTGACCGACGAACCGGGCCAGTGCCTGGTGACGGCGGCACGGCACCGGGCACGGCTGGCCTCGGGCAGCGCCGACCACTTCACGGGCTACGGCGCCCGCCAGGTCCTGGACGCGCACCCGGCCCGGCTGGCCGACCTCCTGATGGACCGCAAGCGCCGCCACCTCGTACGCCCCGTGGCCGCACTCGCCAAGGCCGACGGCTCGGTGATGGTCCCCGCGCGCGTGTACGGCGCGGCCCGCCGCCTGGCGCGTACGCCCTACCGCGCCGGTCTCGAGGTCCTCGCCGACCGCCTGCTGCAACGCCGTTTCGACGAGCCGGGGGGAGCCGTCGGAGCTTCCCTGGCGGCCCTCACCTGGGCCAGGCCGGGCCCCGCGGCACGCTGGCTGACCGGCGAGGCCCTGGCTGAAGTATCGGTTCGCCTGCAGGCGTCCACGGGCCGTTCGGGCGTGGGTCCCGGCCAGCGTCCCGGCGACTACCGCGCGCGTGCCGCCCTGGCCCGCCACGCGGCAGACCTGCGCGTGCTGGAGCAGGCGGCCGAGATCCGCTCCCAGCGCCTGCACGCGCCCTTCCTGGACAACCAGGTCGTCCGCGCCTGCCGGACCCTCCCCGAGGCCCTGCGCGTCCAGCCGGGCGCCCGTGCCTCCATCCTGAGCACGGTCCTGGAGGGCGCCGGCGTCAGCGACCTCCCGCCCGGCTGGGGCGTCCCCTCCCACGCCTCGGCGGCGGTGGCCGCCCGCACCGGCCTCCGGGTCGCCGCCGACTCCCTGATGGCCCTCTTCGGCACCCCCCTCCTCGCCGAGGCGGGCCTGGTCGAGGCCCGCACGGTCCGCAAGGCCCTGCGTGCGGCGGCAGCCGGCGAACCGCTCCCTCTGGACGGCCTCGCCGACCTCGTCTCCCTGGAACTCTGGCTCCGCCGCCTCCTGGCCCGCCGGGGCACCTGCTGGACAGGCACCCCGGCCCGCCAGCGGGCGGTACCCGCGGGGATCCATCCGCAGCGGGGGGCGCTGGCCTCCGGCGAGGGTGCGGGGGTTGCCTAGCCTTTCCACCGACGGGACGGATGAGGGTGGCCGGGGCGAAAACACCCACCGCCCCGAAACCCCGTGCCGCACACAGGCACCCCGGCGACAATGACCCGGTGCGGTACAACATCCTGGGCGTGACCCGGGCCGAGGACGACCACGGCACCGCCGTACCCGTCCCCGGCCCCCGCCTCCGCACCCTCCTCACCGCCCTGGCCCTGCGCCCCGGCCGGGTCACCACCCCCGGCACCCTCATCGACGAGGTCTGGTCGGACATCCCGCCCCACGACGCCCCCGCCGCCCTCCAGGCCCTGGTCGCCCGCCTCCGGCGCACCCTGGGCAAGGACGCGATCACCTCCGCCCCCGGCGGCTACCGCCTGGAGGCGGCCGAGGACGACGTGGACCTGTTCGTGTTCGAGCGACTCGTACACAAGGGCACGGCGGCCCTGAACCAGGACGACCCGCAGACCGCCGCCCGCACCCTGGCCGAGGCCCTCGCCCTGTACCGCGGCCCCGCCCTCGCGGACCTCCCCGACCGCACCGCCGCGGCCCGCCCGGAGGCCCTGCACCTGGAGGCGACCCGCGCCCGCATCGACGCGGACCTGCGCCTCGGCCGCGCCCACGCCGCCGTACCGCACCTGAAAGAACTGACCACGGCGCACCCGTACGACGAACCGCTGCACGCCCTCCTCATCCGCGCCCTGCGCGACACGGGCCGCACGGCGGACGCCCTCGCCGCGTACGAGACCGCCCGCCGCGCCCTGGCCGACGGTCTCGGCACCGACCCGGGCCCCGGACTGCGCGCCCTGCACTCGGAACTGCTCGCCCCGCCGTCCCGGGCACCCGGACACGAGCGCCCGCACCCGTCCACCCCGGCCCCCGAGCCCGCCCGCGCCGGCAACCTCCGTCCGCGGCTTACCTCTTTCGTGGGCCGGGAACCTGAACTCGACGCCATCCGTTCCGAATTGCACAGGGCAAGACTCGTCACCCTCACCGGCCCCGGCGGCTCCGGAAAGACCCGCCTCGCCGAGGAAGCCGCCGCCGGGCTTCCGCAGGCGTGGCTGGTCGAGCTGGCCCCGCTCGACCGGCCGGAGGCGGTGCCCGGAGCGGTGGTCAGCGCGCTCGGTCTGCGCGAGACCGTGCTGATGACCACCGAGCTGACGGCCCCGCAGGACGACCCCGTCGCCCTGCTCGTCGAGTACTGCGCCCCGCGCAGCCAGCTCCTGATCCTTGACAACTGCGAACATGTCATCGAGGCGGCGGCCACCCTCGCCGAGACGCTGCTCACCCGCTGCCCGGGACTCACGGTCCTCGCCACCAGCCGTGAACCCCTGGGCGTCCCCGGCGAGTCGGTGCGCCCGGTCGAACCCCTCGTCCCCGACCAGGCACTGCGCCTCTTCGAGGAGCGCGCCTGCGCCGTCCGTCCCGACGCGGAGGCCGTGCTGCGCGACCGTGAGGCGGTCCAGGAGATCTGCCGCCGCCTGGACGGCCTGCCGCTCGCCATCGAGCTCGCCGCGGCCCGGCTGCGGCTGCTCACGCCGCGGCAGATCGCCGACCGCCTCGACGACCGCTTCCGCCTCCTCACCTCCGGAAGCCGCACGGTCCTGCCCCGCCAGCAGACCCTGCGCGCGGTCGTCGACTGGTCCTGGGACCTGCTCGACGAGCGGGAGCGCACGGTGCTGCGCGAGGTCTCCGTGTTCGCCGGCGGCTGGGACCTCGCGGCCGCGGAGGCCGTGTGCACCGGCCCGGCGGCCGATCTCGTCGGGGCGCTCGTCGACAAGTCCCTGATCGTGGCCGCCCCGTACGGACCCGGCACCCCGTACGACCAGGACGGCTCGGCCGGCATGCGGTACCGCATGCTGGAGACCATCCACGAGTACTCCGCGGAGCGCGCAGCCGAGGCCCCCGAGGCGCGTGCCGGAGCCGAGCTGCGGCACCGCGCATGGGTGCGCGCACTGGTGGCGAAGGCCGAGCCGCTGCTGCGCTCCGCCGATCAACTCCCGTGGATCTCCCGCCTGGAGACCGAGCTGGACAACATCCGCGCGGCCTTCCACCGTGCGCTCACCTGCGGCGACGAGGAGGAGGCGGGCGCCCTCGCGCTCGACATGGGCTGGTTCTGCTGGCTGCGCAACTACCGTCCGGAGGCCATCGGCTGGCTGGACCGCACCCTGCGCCTGGGCGCGACCCTGGACGCGCTCCCCGAGGCCACGGTCTCCCGGCCCGCCACCCCGTCCCTCACCACCGGCCGGACGACCGGTGCGGGGGCGGCCGGACCCGTCGGCCCGGTCGACCCCGTGGACGCCTTCCTGGCCGCCCCGGACGGCGAGTCGGGACACCCGCGGCACCGGCTCCGGATGAACCTCCGGATGCTGCATGTGTTCCTGAGGTCGGACTCCGAGCGGATGGACGACGGCGCCCTGGACGACCGGATGCGCGCGTACATCACCCGGCTGAGGGACCACTTCGCGCGGGGCGGCCCGGACGCGGCCCGTCTGCCGGGCATCGCCTGGCCGCTGGCGACCTTCGTCCTGGGCTCGGCGGACGCCCGTGCCGCCCTGGACGAGACGGTCGCCAACTGCCGTGTGCACGGCGACGACTGGGCGATCGGCGTCGCCCTGATGTTCCGCACGCACATGGCCGTCGACTCATCGGGCGGCCTGAAGGGCGTCGACGAGGACCTCGCGGAGCTCAGGGTGCTGAGCCGCCGCGTCGGCGACCGCTGGATGCGGGCCCAGGTGTGCAGCGCGGCCGGCGAGGCCGCGATGGCCCGCAGCAGGATGGACGACGCCAAGAGCGAGTACGACGAGGCCCTGCGGCTCGCCTACGAGGTCGGGGCGTACGCCGAGACGCCGTTCCTGATGGCCCGGCTCGCCGAGATCGCCTACCGCGGGGGCGACCGTGCGAGCGCCCTGCGCGGGCTCGACGAGGCGACGGCGGCCGCCGACCGGTACGGGGTGCCGGACACCAGGGCGTTCCTCCTGCTGATGCGGGCTCAGCTCGCGCTGGACGAGAAGGACACCGCCCGTGCGCGGGAGATGGCCGACGCGGCCCGCGTGGAGGCCGGACGGGGCACACTGCCGCCGCAGTTCATGGTGATGCTGAGCGCGGTCGACACCCTGGTGACGGTCGCCGAGACCGGCCCGGAGCGCGGTCTTCCGAAGCTGGCGCACACCATCCGCGAGGCGGTGGACCAGCGGTGCGCGGACGTGGTCACGGCGACCCTCGTGGACCACGCGGCGGTCCTGCTGTCCGACCTCGGGCAGCATCCGCGCGCGGTCCGTCTGCTCGCCGCCGCGGAGAACTGGCGTGACGGCGCACCGCGCCCCATGCCGGAGCGCGCCGAGGCCGAGCGCGCCGAGAGCGCCGCCCGCACCGCGCTGAGCGCCCAGGAGTACGACGCGGAGATCGCCCGGGGCGCGCACCTCACGTTCGACGAAATCCTCGCCGAACTGGACGAGGCCGTGCGCGTCCACCGGTGAACTACGAGCAGGTGAACTTCGACTCGGCCCAGTCCGCTAGCGTCAGGGAGTCGAAGCTGCTCTGCGGCGAGACGACCAGCCGTACGGTCCTGCGCCCGGCGAGGTTCACATGGACCGCGGCCGCCGGACCGCCGCCCTGGAGCAGCCCGGACCGCCACAGCGGGACGCCGTCGGCGTAGACGGAGAAGTAGACCTTGCCGATGCCCAGGGTCATGTCGTCGACGCCCACCACGGCGTCGTAGGCCGAGCAGGCGCGGTTGAGGTCGATGGTGACGGAGGACTCGCCGTGCACGGTCACACCGTGCGCGTACTGCTTGCCGGCGATCGACATGCCGTACCGCTGCCAGACCCAGCTGCTCTCGCCGAGCCGCATCTCCGGCTTCGTGCCGTCGCCGGTGAGGTTGTAGGCCAGCGTGCTCCACTCGTAGACCACCGGGGGCGGCGGGGGAGTCGGCGTCGGCGTGGGGGTGGGGGTGGGCTTCGGGGCCGGCTTCGGCTTGGGCTTGGGGGTGGGAGCCGACTTCGGGGTGTGCTTCGGCCGGGGGGACGGCGTCGGGGTGGGTGTCGGCTCGGAGGCCACCACCGGTACGAACGGCGGCTTCGGCGCGGGCGTCTTCTTCGGCGGCGCCGGCTTCGGCGACGCGGGACGGACGGACGGCGTGGAGGCGGGCGGCTTGGCGTCCTGCTTCCTGGCCGGGGCGTCGCTGCCGGACAGCGCGAGCGCGACGGCCACGCCCGCCGCGGCGACGACAGCGGCGGCGATGCCGACCTTCGCGGGCGCGCCCAGCCCCTCGGAGGCCGCCGCGCCACCGGCGCCCGCGCCGCCGGACGAACCGCCGCCCGCCGCCGCGGCCGCACCCGCCACGCCCGCGGCACCGGCTCCGGTGCCGCCGGCGATGAGCGCGGCCGCCTTGGCGTACCCGGCGGCGCCGAACCAGCCGATGACCGCGACCGGCACGACACCGGGGATACCGCCGGCGACTTCCTTGATCTGCCCCGCGGCCAGGCGGCACTTGGCGCACTCCTCCAGGTGCTTGCGCAGCCCCCGCTCGGCACGGGTGCGCAGCCCGCCGCGGGCGTAGGCGCCGAGCCGATCCGCGTAGCGGGCGCACTCCTCGTCGTCGGCGAGCGCGGCGCTGACGTGGGCCTGGAGGTACGCCTGCTTCAGGCCCTCGCGGGCGCGGCTTGCGAGCACGCGCGTGCCGTTGGCGTCGAGTCCGAAGAGCGTGGCGACGTCGCTCGGCGACTCGTCCTCGACCTCGGTGTGCCACAGCACGGCCTGCCAGCGCTCGGGCAGTGACCGGAACGCCTGCATGGCCATGGACTGCTCGGCCACGTGCATCGCCCGCACGTCGGCGCCGAGGTCGAGCGTGTCGTCGTCGGAGACCTCGGAGGAGCGCGCGGCCTGCGCGGCGAAGACCGCGAAGTCGTCGACCAGGTGCTCCCGCTTGGCTGACTTCGTCCAGCTCGCGGCCACCCGCCGGACGCTGGTGAGCAGATACGCGCGTACGGCGTGCTCGGGGCCGTGCCCGCCGCGTACGGCCTGGAGCATGCGGGCGAAGACCTCGGCCGTGAGGTCGTCCGCGGTGTGGGCGTCGCGGCAGCAGGTGCGGGCGTAGCGGCGCACGGCGTCCGCGTGGCGCCGGTACAGCTCCTCGTACGCCGTGTCGTCGCCGGAGCGCATCCGCACGATCAGGTCGGCGTCGGACGGCGGGAAGTCCCTCGGCGGCGGCAGCACGCTGTCCTCGTGCAGCTCGCGCTGCGCCGGGACGGTGCCCTCTGCCGGGTCGACGGGTTCGACAGGCCCGACGGGCTCGCCGCCCTGCATGGGAATGACGGTCTCGGCGGGGCCACCGCCCTGCGGCGTGCCCGCCCGTCCGCCCTGACTCGGCACCTGCGGTGGGCCGCCGGTTCCCTCGTCGCCGTCACCCGGCGACCCGTCCCGCCCGTCGAAGCTCATCGCGGAACGCCCCTGCCGCCGCCTGACCCACCAGTCCCGAACACCGGGTCAGAGTGCCATATTGGCTTTTGTTCAGGACCCCGCAGGGCGGACCATCCACTCGTCCGTGGGGACTTGTCGTGCCGTAGTACTGGGCGTCCCCCATTCGGGGAAGGCTCAATTGACGTTCATTGAACGGCAGTTGGGCGGCATACCGGAAATGTCCGGTGCGTACTCGGCATCGGATCATTCCCGGCATCGGATCGCCCGCGGCCTCGCGGCTGCCCCGCGCACGCCGGGCAGGTGGGCTGCGCAGCGCCCACCCTCCACCGCGACCGTTTCAGCTGGTCAGGCAGGCCGTGACCGCAGTCCTTCGAGCAGGATGTCCAGCAGCCGCGAGGAGGCGGCCGCCTGCTGCGCCGCGTCCGGCAGCGAGGGCGCCGCCGTGGCGATGACCAGCAGGACGTCCGACACCGACACATCGGGCCGCAACTCACCGGCCGCGCGCGCCCGCTCCACGAGCTGGCCCACGACCTCGAGCAGTGCCGCCGCGCCCGTGTCGTCCTCGTCCACGGCCTTCGGGGCTTCCTCGGAGACCAGGCGCAGTTCGCCGGAGCCCGGCTGGATCCGCTGCTGCGGCACCCGGGCCTCGTCGAACACCATGCCGTCGAGGCGTCCGTCACCCTCGTCGGTGACCGAGACCCGCAGCACCTGCGGCGGCAGCAGCCGTCCGGCGCCCGAGGCCACCGAGGTGCGCAGGAAACGCGAGAGCGCCGACCACGGCTCGTCCTCCTGGCCGAGCGCCGCCCGGGCCTGCTCGGTCAGCCGGGAGGTCTCCTCCTCGGCTATCCGCCGCACCAGGACGTCCTTGCTCGGGAACCGCCGGTACACGGTCCCCACACCCACCCGCGCCCGGCGCGCCACGTCCTCCATCGGCGCGCCGTAACCCAGTTCGCCGAAGACCTCCCGCGCGGCGCGCAGGACGTGCTCCAGATTGCGCTGTGCGTCCACGCGCAGCGGCGTCGAACGCGAACCGTCGCGTCCGTTGCCCGCCGCCGCGCTCACCATGCCGCCGGCTGTCAGTGCTGACGCGGACGACCAATGAGAGTTCTGAACATGCATAAGTGTTCCCCCGGTAATGACGTCTCCCCCCGGAGACTCTCCCCGCCATCGGTTGCCGGAGCGCGGGAACATGCCCGGTTCACCGGTCCGCCCCTCGCGGACTCGATGAGCGATGAGCACATCCCCCTACACCCCGTCGACACACGAACATAGTTGAGCGAGGGTCAATTCAGAAGGGGCAGGTTCCGCACGGAGCGCCCCCCGATCGGACCACGGGCCGCTTACGTCCCGATTACGCCCTACAAGGTCACCCGGCGCACACCCGCTGACCTGCGGTCCTTCCGCGCACTCGGGCAATTCGGCCAACCCTGGGCGTCCTGGGCGGGTGGTCACACAAATTGTCGGGGCTGTGGACAAACTCAAGCGCTGGGTGCGTCATGGGATGGTGAAGGAACGTGCGCGCATTCTCGTTGTCGGCGGCGGCTACGTCGGGATGTACACGGCTCTGCGCCTCCAGCGGAGGCTGAAACAGGAACTCAGGCGGGGCGAGGTCGACATCACCGTCGTCACTCCCGACCCGTACATGACCTATCAGCCGTTCCTTCCCGAAGCGGCGGCCGGTGCCATCTCCCCCCGCCACGTCGTCGTACCGCTGCGCCGCGTCCTCGACCAGTGCCATGTCGTGGTCGGCGAGGTGCAGTCGGTCAACCACGCCAAGCGCACCGCCACCCTCACCACCCTCGCCACCGAGGAGGAGGGAGCGGGCCCGGAGCAGCTGACGTACGACGAACTCGTCCTGGCGCCCGGCTCGATCGCGCGCACCCTGCCGATCCCCGGCCTCGCCGAGCACGGCATCGGTTTCAAGTCGGTCGAGGAGGCCATCGGCCTGCGCAACCACGTCATCGAGCAGATGGACATCGCCTCCTCCACCCGCGACCCCGAGATCCGTGACGCGGCGCTGACCTTCGTCTTCGTCGGCGGCGGGTTCGCCGGGGTCGAGGCGCTCGGCGAACTCGAGGACATGGCCCGCTACGCGGCCCGCCACTACCACAACGTCCAGCCCGAGGACATGAAATGGATCCTCGTGGAGGCCTCGGACCGCGTCCTGCCCGAGGTCGTCGAGGAGATGGGCCGCTACACGGTCACCGAGCTGCGCCGCCGCAACATCGACGTACGCCTGCACACGCGCCTGGAGTCCTGTGCGGACCGGGTCGCCGTCCTCAGCGACGGCTCCCGCTTCCCGACCCGTACGGTCGTGTGGACGGCCGGCGTGAAGCCCCATCCGCTCATCGCCGCGACCGACCTGGCCCGCACCGACCGGGGCAGGCTGAAATGCACCCCCCAGCTGACCGTCGAGGGAACCACGCACGCGTGGGCGGCAGGAGACGCGGCCGCCGTCCCCGACGTCACCGCGGCCGAACCGGGCGCCGAGACGGCCCCCAACGCCCAGCACGCGGTCCGCCAGGCCAAGGTCCTCGGCGACAACATCGCACACGCGCTGCGTGACGAGCCCCTGGAGACGTACGCCCACAAGTACGTCGGCTCGGTCGCCTCCCTCGGCCTGCACCAGGGCGTCGCCCACGTCTACGGGCGCAAGCTGAAGGGCTACCCTGCGTGGTTCATGCACCGCGTGTACCACCTGAGCAGGGTGCCCACCTTCAACCGCAAGGCCCGCGTCCTGGCCGAATGGACGCTGTCGGGCCTCTTCAAGCGGGAGATCGTCTCCCTCGGTTCCCTCGAACATCCGCGGGCGGAGTTCGAACTCGCGGCCGGTGGAAAGCCTCCGACCGACCCCGTCGGCGACCCGAAGGGGTCCTCCTGACCGGACCGAGGAACTCCGCCGCCCGGGAGGGCGTCCCACGGATGTCGCCCCGGTGAGCGACACTGCCACACTGATCCCGCCCCAGGGCGAGCGGCCGCTCGCCCCCCGCACCCAAGAGGTCTTCCCACCGTGCTGCATCCCGGGGGCGTCACCCCCCAGCCCTCCGGGCAGGTCCGGAGCCGGCCCAAGACGCCGAAGACGACGACACGAGGCAAGGATTCGTGAACTTCACGCGCTGGAGCGCCCGGCTCCCCGGAACGCAGCGCCGCGCCGCGGGGCGGACCGATCACGCGGTCGCCCCCGAACGGCCGGCCGAGACCGCGAGCTCCGTCCCCGCGGCCCGCGTCGAACACCTCACCGACGAGCACGCGCCCGTGCCGGCCGTCGACGAACTGCCCGTCCGCGAGGTCCTCGACCGCGTCCCCGCCCTCGTCGCCCTGGTCCACGGCCCCGACCACCGGGTCGCCTACGTCAACGACGCCTATGTGGCGGCCTTCGGCGTACGCCCCCTGGACGAGCCCACCCGTGACGCGCTCCCGGAACTCGACGAACTGGGCCTGCTCCCGCTCCTCGACCAGGTCCTGCGCAGCGGCAGACCCCGCACACTGAAGTCCCGCAAGGCCCCCGACGGCCGCTCCTACACCTTCACCTGCACCCCGGTCACCGACGGGGACGACGGCGGTGTGCTGGTCTTCGCCACCGACGTCACCGACCACGCCGAAGCCGCCGAACGCCTGCGCGCCAGCGAGCGCAGCCAGCGCGAGACCGCGGTCACCCTCCAGCGCTCACTGCTGCCCCAGGAGCTGGAACAGCCCGACGACCTGCGCGTCGCGGCCACCTACCAGCCCGGCGGCACGGAGGCCGCGGTCGGCGGCGACTGGTACGACGTCATCACCCTCGGCGGCGGCCGCACGGCCCTGGTCATCGGCGACGTGATGGGCAGAGGCGTACGCGCCGCGGCCGTCATGGGCCAGCTCCGCACGGCCGTGCGCGCGTACGCCCGCCTCGACCTGCCCCCGCACGAGATCCTCCAGCTCCTCGACGGCCTCGCCGCAGAGATCGACGCCAACCAGATCGCCACCTGCGTCTACGCCATCCACGACCCGAACGAGGGGCGCCTGGTGTACGCCTCCGCCGGCCACCTGCCGATCCTGGTGCGCGACGAGAGCGGCACCGTCCTGCGCGCCGACGAACCCACCGGCCCGCCGCTCGGCACGGGCGGGTGGATGCACGCCTCGGGCTCGGTTCCGCTGGGCCCCGGCGCCACGGCCGTGCTCTACACCGACGGCCTGGTCGAACGCAGGGACCAGGACCTGGACGAGGGCATCGCCTCCCTGGAGCGAGCCCTCGCCGGCGCGACGGGCACGCCCCAGGTCGTCTGCGACCGCCTGGTCCGCTCGGCGGGCGTCACCGCGGACCACGACGACGACGTCGCCGTCCTCGTCCTTCAGCACCCGGCCCGCACCGGCCCCGACAGCGACCTGTTCCGGAACGCGGCCCTGGAGCTCCTCGGCGGCGTCGAAGCGGCCCCACGCGCGCGTGCCTTCGCCTCCGGGGTCCTGACGAGCTGGCGGTTCCCGTCCGAGCTGCACGACCTGGGCGTCCTGGCGGCGAGCGAACTGGTCGCCAACTCCCTACAGCACGGCACGCCCCCCATGCGCCTCCGCCTGCGCCGCACCGACCGCCGCCTGATCATCGAGGTCACCGACGGCGACGACCACCTCCCCCGCCGACGCCGCGCGGAGCCGGTCGACGAGTCCGGCAGAGGCATCGCGATCGTCGCGACCATCGCCTCGAACTGGGGATCACGGCGCACGCCCGGAGGGGGGAAGGCGGTCTGGTGCGAGTTCGTCCTGCCGAGGACCGCCGGCTGACCGCCGCCTACGCCTCCGCGGTCACCGGCTCGGCGGACGCCCCACCACGAGCGACCACCCGGCTCCGCCCCAGCCACGGCTGATCCTGTACGGCGGTGAGCTGCCGCCCCAGCCGTACGGCGAGGAAGGTGATGCCCAGCGAGAACACCAGGAACGTCACCACGTACGGCGCGGGCAGCGAGGCCCCCATCGGCCCCCCGACGGCCGGCCCCACGGCCAGCGCCAACTGCTTCACCAGGGCGAACACGGAGTTGTACTGCCCGGCCATCCCGCTCGGCGCCAGATCGGCGACCAGCGGCGCGACGGTCGGCGACAGCATCGCCTCACCGAGCCCGAACAGCGCGTACGTCGACACGAAGGCCGCCGTCGCCATCTCCCGGCTGCCGTGCCCGAGCCCGGCGTAACCGGCCGCGACCCACGCCACGGCCCAGATCAGCCCGACACCGGCGATCACCCGCGAGCGCCGGCGCCGCTCGACGAACTTCAGCACGGCGAACTGCGCGACGACGATCATCAGCGTGTTGGCGGCCAGCGCCGTCCCCAGCGCCGACGTCGAGATCCCGGCGGCCTCGACGCCGTAGGCGCTCAGCCCCGACTCGAACTGCCCGTAGCAGGCGAAGAAGAGCACGAAGCCCAGCACGGACAGCTGCACCATGGCCCGGTTGCCGAGCAGCTGCTTCCAGCTTCCCTTGGCCGACGCGGCGGGCGCGCCCTCGATCCGCGGCGCCCGCGGCATCCGCACGCTCGCCATCACGCCCACCAGCACGAGAAACATCGCCGCCTCGATGGAGAACAGCAGGGTGAAGGAGTCGACGCGCGTAGCGTCGACGAGATGGCCGCCGATGAGGCCGCCGACACCGAGCCCCAGGTTCTGCAGGAAGAACTGCATGGCGAAGGCACGCGAGCGCGTGTCGGCCGTGGAACAGTCCACGATCATCGTCGCGAGCGCGGGCTGCATCACGGCCTGGCCGGCGCCGAGCGCGGCCGCCGACAGCAGTACGGCTGTCGGCCTCCCCGCCAGCCCCAGACTCAGCGCGCCCACGGCAGCCGTGACCAGGGCGGCGAGAAGGACCGGGCGGGGACCGCGCCGGACGATGGCCCGCCCGGCGAACGGCAGCACGATCAGCGCGGCCACGGCGAAGACGGCGAGGACGAGCCCCGCCGTCATGGCTCCAAGACCCCGCACCTGCGCCACATAGACGTACAGGTAGGGGACGGTGAAACCGAGCCCGAACGCGCTGAGTGCGTTCCCCACGTGGATCCGGCGCATCGCAGCGCCCATCGCCCTGGTCACGTTCACCTCTCTCACTAGTTAGGAGTGAAGACTTCGAAGCTAAAGTTCGAGGCTAAAGAGTACATAATCAAGGACTTCAAGGCAAAGGAGCTGCGTGCCATACTGCGTCCATGGCCCAGACCCCCGGCGTCACGGAGCCGACCCTCGAAGAGCAGATCGCCGCATACCAGCGGGAGTTCCGGGACCTCGACCCTCAGGTCGAGAAGATCGTCTCGGCGCTCTCCCGGCTGAACCGCCGTATGAACGTCGCCTACGGCCGCCAGACCGCCGCCCTCGGCATCAGTAACGCCGAGTGGGAGGTCCTGAAGGCGCTGGTGCTCTCCGGCGCCCCCTACCGCCTGGGCCCGAGCGACCTCGCCAAGCGCCTCGGCCTGACGCCGGCCGCGATGACCCACCGGATCGACCGCATGGTCGGCGAGGGGCTGGTGACCCGGGAGCGCGACGAGTCCAACCGGGTCCGGGTGATCGTGGAGCTGACGGCGGAGGGCCGAGAGAAGTGGCTCGAGGCGATGCGCCTCGCCACGGTCTTCGAGGAGGACCTCCTCCAGGACCTCTCCCCGGCGGATCGCACCGTCCTCGACGAGGTCCTCACCCGCCTCCTGCGTAGGGTGGAACACGCCCAGCCGGACGCCGGCGGACGCCTCACCGACCTGGACTGAGGCCCCGGAGAAAAGATCTTGACACGGGGTGCTTGACAGGCCCTCGCAGGATCCGTAAAGTTCTTCGGGTTGCCACGGGGCCGTAACGGTTCTTCGGCAGCAACTCCGCCGCACTAGCGGCAAACCAAACCAAAGCACGATCTCCCAAGCGGGTCGATTTCGGCATGCTCGAATTCAATTTCGCGTGGGACTGGGCGGCCCGATTGGGAATCGCCGAGAGAATCCGCTAAGGTTTGAGACGTCGGAACGGCCCAACAGCCGGGAAGACAACCCCTTCTGACTGGGAATCAGACGCCGAAAGGATCTGATAGAGTCGGAAACGCAAGACCGAAGGGAAGCGCCCGGAGGAAAGCCCGAGAGGGTGAGTACGAAGGAAGCGTCCGTTCCTTGAGAACTCA
>NZ_JBITHF010000018.1:0-187048 GCF_044457745.1 Streptomyces sp. NPDC050534 | reverse complement strand
AGCAGCGGCAGCGTCGGCGAGGCGGTGACGAACTCCCGCAGCGGATGCCGTCCCAGCACCGCGTCCACCTCCGGCGTCAACGCCGCCGCAAGACGCGAGGGGGCCGGACGGCTCTCGTCCCGCAGGGCCTCGGCCGCGGCGGCGAGTACGTCCCGCTCGCCGCCCTCGGGGGCGCCGTCGGCCGCGCGCTCGTACAGGCGCGCGCCCTCCTCCAGCACCAGTTCCGTGTCCATCCCCGCCGGGATCTTGATCTGGGCGTGGTGCCGCCAGGTGGTGACCGGGTCGCCCCAGGCCTCCACGGTGTACGTCCACCGGCCGGGCTCGCCCGCGGTGACGGTGGCGCCCCAGCGGTCCGTACCGGGGGCCAGCTCCCGCATCGGGGTCCACGGGCCCGGGCGGCCGTCGGGATCCCGTAGGACGACATTGGCGGCGACGGCGTCGTGGCCCTCGCGAAAGACGGTGGCCGAGATCTCGAACGTCTCGCCGGTCACGGCTTTCGCGGGCCGGCGTCCGTGCTGGACGACCGGCCCGACGTCGAGGACGGGGATGCGCCCGAGTGTTTCCTCGGCGCTGGACGTCAAAGGTGCTGACGAGTGGTGCGTGGCGGGCATGACCGCTCCTGTCCGCGTCAACGTGGGTGGGCGGATGGTTGTGGGGAGGTGGGTCCTGCGTGGTGTTTTCTTGATCTGCCTGTCGTATACCCGGGGAGCCTTCCCACCCTATTCGGGTGAGCAATCCGGCACTTTGTTAACTACTCACTCGTATGTCTACACACAAGACCGGCCCCGTTCGTGAACGAACGGGGCCGGTCTCAGTACTCCTGGATGACGAAACCGGCAACTGTCACTGCGAGGCCGGAACCTGGAGCAGCTCGTCCGGCGAGCCGAGGCCCCGGCCGGCGACCTTCCCGGACACCGCCAGCTTGACCAGCGCCTTGGCCACCTGGGCCGGTGTCGCCTTGGGGTGGCCGGCCAGATAGAGCGCGGCCGCGCCGGTCGCGTGCGGGGTCGCCATCGACGTACCGGAGAAGGTCGCCCTCCCGGTGTCGCTCGCGTAGGAGGCCGAGGTGATCGACACCCCCGGGGCGAACAGGTCCACGGCCGGTCCGAAGTTCGAGAAGCCCGCCCGCGCGTCCGTCCGGTCGGTCGCGCCGACCGTGATCGCCTCCTTGACGTCGGCCGGGGAGTAGAGCCCCGCCGGCAGGCCGTCGTTCCCCGCGGCGACGGCGTAGGTGACTCCCGAGGCGATCGAGTTGCGTACGGCGGCGTCCAGCTGGGCGTTGTGGGAGCCGCCCAGGCTGAGGTTGGCGACCGCGGGCTTGCGCGCGTGCCTGGTCACCCAGTCGATCCCGGCGATGACCTGCGCCGTCGTGCCGGAGCCGGTGTTGTCCAGGACGCGCACGGAGACGACCTTGGCCTGCTTGGCGACGCCGTACGTGGTGCCGGCGATGGTGCCCGCGACATGGGTGCCGTGGCCGTTGCCGTCGGTCGCGGTCCGGTCGTTGCCGACGAAGTCCCACCCGTAGCTCGCCCGGCCGCCGAAGTCCTTGTGGGTGATCCGGATGCCGGTGTCGATCACGTACGCCGTCACCCCGCGGCCCGCCCGGTCGGGCGAGGTGTAGCGCTTGTCCAGCGGCAGGCTCTTCCGGTCGATCCGGTCCAGGCCCCAGGACGGCGGGTTCTTCTGGGTGCGGTCCAGCGTGACCCGGGTGTCCTGGACGACCGAGGCGACCCGGGAGTCGGCCGCGAGCCGCTCGGCCTGTCTCTCGTTCGCCCTGATCGCGTAGCCGTTGAGGACCGTGCCGTAGCTGTGGCTGATTCTCGCCCCGTACTTCTCGGCCAGGCCCTTTCCGGCCGCCGATAACGCCTTCGTACCCCCCTTGAGTGTCACCAGGTAACTTCCGCCGACGGCGCCGGGCTCACCGGCGCCGAGTATCCGCCCCGCAGGTGCGGCGTGCGCGGGCAGGGTGATGGCTGAAAGCGCGGCGGTGCAGGTCACCGCGGTCAGGCCAGCCGCCCGGCGCAGACGCCGTGGTCGCGTCCGTGCCATGGTCCGAGTTCCCCTCCTCGACTCGGCGTACGGCCACCGTCGGTCACCGGGGTGCACCCGGCTGTGGTCCGGTACGCCTTTCGGCAGCCTCTCGTGCGGTGCAGAAGGCCACAAGAGGGCCTATGGGGAGGGAATCGGCCATGTCCGCCATGGTGGATGCATGAAGGTTGCGGCTTTTTCCGGACTTCGCAGGAGTCTGTCGTGTTCTTGGACGTGCCGTGGTTGCGGAGCCCTCCGCACCGATACCGTCGAGGTTGACGATGAGGCGCACAGTGTTGTGCGTCCGCACAGCGACACGCGTCGAGGTGGAAAGTGAAGGCGATCCGTCGATTCACCGTCCGACCCGTTCTCCCCGAGGCCCTCAGGCCGCTGAGTGATCTGGCCCGCAATCTGCGCTGGTCCTGGCATCCGGAGACCCGAGACCTGTTCCAGTCCGTCGATCCCGAGCGCTGGGCCGCATCCGACGGCGATCCCGTACGGCTGCTGGGGAGCGTCTCGCCCGCGCGGCTCGCCGAACTGGCCGAGGACCGTCGGTTCCTCCGCCGTCTGACAACGGTCTCGGACGACCTGAACGACTATGTGCGCGGCGACCGCTGGTACCAGGAACAGGCCGGGGAGCTGCCCGCGGCCATCGCGTACTTCTCGCCCGAGTTCGGCATCACGGCCGCCCTGCCCCAGTACTCCGGCGGCCTCGGCATCCTCGCCGGCGACCATCTGAAGGCGGCCAGCGATCTCGGTGTGCCCCTGATCGGGGTGGGCCTGCTCTACCGGCACGGCTACTTCCGCCAGTCCCTGTCCCGGGACGGCTGGCAGCAGGAGCACTACCCGGTCCTGGACCCCAACGAGCTGCCCGTCGCCCTCCTGGAGGAACCCGACGGTACGCCCACCCAGGTCTCCCTCGCCCTGCCCGGCGGCAGGCAGCTGCACGCCCGTGTCTGGCACGCCCAGGTCGGCCGCGTCCCGCTGCTGATGCTCGACTCGGACGTCGAGGAGAACGACCTCGGCGAGCGCGGGGTGACCGACCGGCTCTACGGCGGAGGCAGCGAGCACCGGCTGCTCCAGGAGATGCTGCTCGGCATAGGAGGGGTACGGGCGGTGCGGACGTACTGCCGGCTCACCGGCCACCCCGAGCCCGAGGTCTTCCACACCAACGAGGGGCACGCCGGCTTCCTCGGCCTGGAGCGCATCGCCGAACTCTGCGACCAGGGGCTGGACTTCGACTCGGCCCTGGAAGCCGTCCGCGCCGGGACCGTGTTCACGACTCACACCCCCGTCCCCGCCGGCATCGACCGCTTCGACCGCGAGCTGGTCGCCCACCACTTCGGGACCGAGGCCGAGCTCCCGCGCATCGACGTCGAGCGCATCCTGCGGCTCGGCATGGAGACCTATCCCGGCGGCGAGCCGAACCTCTTCAACATGGCCGTGATGGGCCTGCGCCTCGGCCAGCGGGCCAACGGCGTCTCCCTGCTGCACGGCCACGTCAGCCGGGAGATGTTCTCCGGACTGTGGCCGGGATTCGACCCCGACGAGGTGCCGATCACCTCCGTCACCAACGGCGTGCACGCCCCCACCTGGGTCGCCCCCGAGGTCTTCCGGCTCGGCGCCCGGGAGATCGGCGCCCAGCGCACCGAGGACGCGATGACCGTCGGCGGCTCGGACCGGTGGGACGCCGTGGGTGACATCCCCGACCAGGACATCTGGGAGCTGCGCCGCAGCCTGCGCGAGCAGCTGGTGGACGAGGTGCGCCGGCGGTTGCACGCCTCCTGGCGTCAACGCGGCGCCGGGACGGCCGAGTTGGGGTGGATCGACGGTGTCCTGGACCCGGACGTCCTCACCATCGGCTTCGCGCGGCGCGTTCCGTCGTACAAGCGCCTGACCCTGATGCTGCGCGACCGCGACCGGCTGATGGACCTGCTGCTGCACCCCGAGCACCCGATCCAGATCGTGGTCGCGGGCAAGGCGCACCCGGCGGACGACGGCGGCAAGCGGCTGGTGCAGGAGCTGGTGCGGTTCGCCGACGACCCGCGCGTGCGTCACCGCATCGTCTTCCTGCCCGACTACGGCATGGGAATGGCGCAGAAGCTCTACCCGGGCTGCGACATCTGGCTCAACAATCCGCTGCGCCCGCTGGAGGCCTGCGGCACCTCCGGCATGAAGGCCGCCCTCAACGGCTGCCTCAACCTCTCCGTCCTGGACGGCTGGTGGGACGAGTGGTTCCAGCCCGACTTCGGCTGGGCGATCCCCACGGCGGACGGCGCCGGGACCGACCCCGACCACCGCGACGACATAGAGGCGGGCGCGCTCTACGACCTGCTGGAGCAGCGGGTGGCCCCCCGCTTCTACGAGCATGGCCAGCACGGCCTGCCCGACCGGTGGATCGAGATGGTGCGCCACACCCTCACCCTCCTCGGCCCGAAGGTGCTGGCCGGCCGGATGGTGCGCGAATACGTCGAGCGCCTCTACACGCCGGCCGCGCACGCGCACCGCGCGATGGACCCCGGCGCCGCGCGCGAACTCGCCGGCTGGAAGGCCAGGGTGCGGTCCGCCTGGCACGAGGTCACCGTCGACCATCTGGAGACGTCCGCCCACACGCCCACCGCGGAACTCGGCACCACGCTCGCCCTGCGGGTGCGCGTCGCCCTCGGCGAGCTCGGGCCGGACGACGTGGAGGTCCAGGTCGTCTCGGGCCGGGTCGACCCGGAGGACCGCATCACGAACGCGGCGACGGTCCCGCTGAAGCCGACGGGCGGCCCCGACACGGAGGGCCGCTGGGTCTACGAGGGCCCGCTCGCCCTGGACCGCACCGGGCCGTACGGCTACACGGTGCGCATCCTGCCCGCGCACCGGCTCCTCGCGTCCGGCGCGGAGCTGGGGCTGGTGGCGGTGCCCTCGCAGGAGACGGGCGAGGGAGGCGGGGTGCTGCTGCGCTGAGCCGGGCGCACACCGCCTCCGGACCGAGCCGGACTCACACCTCCGAGTAGGGGGCGCACATCCGCCTCAGCACGTTGCCGCACCGCCGTGCGTAGGCATGCTGGATGCCGCGCGTCGCAGGGCCGCCCGCACGGGCGTACCACTTCGCCGCGCGGCTGAAGGCGTCGACGGTCAGCCACACGGTGCCGTCGCCGGTGCGGTCCACGACGAACGCCTCCTCGCCGCACTCCGGATGGCCGGTCAGCGTGCCGTAGGCCCAGCCGGCGCGGCGGGGTTCCTCGACCGTGTAGACGATGCGGCAGGGGGCCTTGATCAGCCCGGCGAAGCTCACCGTGACGTCGACCCCGGGTGCCGCCCGGTCCGCGCTCGTCTCGACGCCCACACCCAGCTCGCGGTGCATTTCCCAGGTCAGCACGGCCTCGGCGGCTCTCTGGAAGACCTTCTCCCCCTCGCCGATGCGGGTACGCACATGCATCGGGTGAAAACCGGGCGGGCAGAAACCGCCGCGGCGGGTCCCGCCGACGTCGTCGTACGTGAAGTCCTCCAGGCGCATGGCACCCAAGAGTAGGGCGGTACCCGGGAGCGGCTGCGCTCCGGGTACCGCCCGTCAGACTCCTGGGGTCAGTTCACGTTGACCGCGGACCAGGCCGCGGCCACCGCCTTGTACTCGGCGCTGCTCGCGCCGTACAGCGCGGAGGCGGCGGACAGCGTGCCCGCGCGTGCCTTCGAGTAGTTGGTCGTCGACGTGAAGTACGTGGTCAGCGCCTTGTACCAGATCTGCAGCGCCTTGTCCCGGCCGATGCCGGTGACCGTCGAGCCGTTGGACGTCGGCGAGTTGTAGCTGACGCCGTTGATGACCTTGGCTCCGCTGCCCTCCGACAGGAGGTAGAAGAAGTGGTTCGCGACACCGGACGAGTAGTGCACGTCCTTGTTGCCGACACCGGAGGACCAGTAGTCGGCCGAACCGCCGTCCTTGCTGGGCTTGTCCATGTAGCGCAGCGGGGTGCCGTCGCCGTTGATGTCGATCTTCTCGCCGATGAGGTAGTCGCCCTTGTCGGTCGAGTTGTTGGCGAAGAACTCCACTCCGGTGCCGAAGATGTCCGAGGTCGCCTCGTTCAACCCGCCGGACTCGCCGGAGTAGTCCAGGCCCGCGGTGTTCGAGGTGACGCCGTGGCTCATCTCGTGGCCGGCCACGTCCAGCGCGGTGAGCGGGTGGTTGTTGCCCGAGCCGTCGCCGTACGTCATGCAGAAGCAGCTGTCGTCCCAGAAGGCGTTCACGTACGAGTTGCCGTAGTGGACGCGGGAGTAGGCGCCGACACCGTCGTTCTTGATGCCGCTGCGGCCGAAGGTGGACTTGTAGAAGTCCCAGGTCTCCTGCGCGCCGTAGGCGGCGTCGGCCGCGGCGGTCTGGTCGGTCGCGGAGCTGGAGGCGGTGCCGGTGCCCCAGACGTTGTCCGTGTCGGTGAACAGCGTGCCGGTGCCGGACGTGCCGTGCTTCAGGTTGTACGTCTTGTGGTTGCCGCGCGAGGCGTCGGTGAGCGTGTACGACGAGCCCGACCCGGACGTGGTGAGGCTGACCGTGCCCGAGTACAGCGTCTTGCCGGTGCCGGTGGCGTTCTCGATGCCCTGGTACTCGAAGAGCTTCTTGCCGGTGGCCGCGTCGGTGATGACGTGCAGCTGGTTCGGGGTGCCGTCGTCCTGGAGTCCGCCGACGACCGTCTCGTAGGCGAGGACGGGCTTGCCGGAGCCGGCCCAGATGACCTTGCGGGCGCCGTCGGCCGCGGACTTGGCGGAGCCGAGCGTCCTGGCGGCGCTCACCGCCTGCTTCTCGGCCTTGGCCGGGGTGACCTGCGCCTTGAGCGAGGCGACCTTGATGGCGGCGGAGTTCGCCTTGGTCACGCCCTCGGCCTTGCCGGCCTTCGAGGTGTGGACGACGAGGTCGCCGCCGAGCACGGGCAGGCCGGCGTAGGTGCGCTCGTAGCGGGTGTGGACGGTGCCGTCGGCGTCTCTGACGACGTCCTTGACGACCAGCTTCTCCTTGGCGCCGAGGCCTATCTTCCGGGCCGTCTGCGCTATGTCGGCCTGGGCCTTCTGCACGAGCGAGGTGCGGGCGGCCGTCGAGAGCGCGGTGGGCGCGGCGGCGAGGGTGGCCCTGCCCGTCTGGTCGGACGGGATCTGGGCCGACGCCGTACCGGCGGCGAGTCCGCTGGTGAGCAGGGCTCCGGCGGCGACGGCGGTGGCGATGGCCAGGCTTGAGCGCTTGTGACGCG
This sequence comes from Streptomyces sp. NPDC050534, assembly GCF_044457745.1. Taxonomy (NCBI): domain Bacteria; kingdom Bacillati; phylum Actinomycetota; class Actinomycetes; order Kitasatosporales; family Streptomycetaceae; genus Streptomyces; species Streptomyces sp. NPDC050534. Next base: position 179,798 of record NZ_JBITHF010000018.1, on the reverse strand, counting down.
CGTAGCGGGGGGTGGTCACACAAGCTCCTTGAAGTGGGGGTCCGGCTCGGCGTGGGGCGCCCGGGCCGGAAGCGGAGTGAATTTGTGCGGCGGTTGTGAGGAAGGGTGGCATCGGCGATGCGTACATGTCAGGACCCCGAAGTGATGTTGGCTGAAAATCGACTGCCGGGTGAACTTTGCGGTCGTGTAACAGCGGCACCGCGCTTGTTACGGCGGCAATACAGGAGGGCGCCGCCCCGGGGAGTCGAACCTCCGGAGCAGCGCCCTGACTTGGGGGTGCCGGGTCGGCCTACGGGAAGGTGAGCTTCCAGCTGTTGATGTAGCCGGTGTCCTGCGCCGCCTGGTCCTGGACGCGCAACTTCCAGGTGCCGTTGGCGACTTCGGAGGATGCGTTGACCGTGTAGGTCTGCTGGACGTTGTCCGCCGAGTCGGAGCCGCTGAAGTTCTTCAGGCGGTACGCCGTCCCGTCGGGCGCCAGCAGGTCGATCACCAGGTCACCGCGCCAGGTGTGCACGATGTCGACCGAAACCTGAAGGTTCGAAGGGGCGTTGCCCGTGCGGCCGGAGACGGTGATGGACGACGTCACGGCCGGCCCGTTGTCCGGAATCGACACGTCGGTGGTGTTCTCGAAGGACGTGCCGCCGCCCCCGCCGCCACCGGAGCGCGAGCCGACCGCGACGCCGGCCCAGGCGTCCTGCACCGCCTTGTACTCCGCGGACGTGGTGCCGTACAGCTCGCCCGCCGCCGCGAGCGTGCCGGTGCGGGCGCTCGCGTAGTTGGTGGTGGAGGTGAACTTCGTGGTCAGCGCCCGGTACCAGATCTGCAGCGCCTTGTCCCGGCCGATGCCGGTGACCGGAAGCCCGTCCGCCGTGGGCGAGTTGTAGCTGACGCCGTTGATGACCTTGGCTCCGCTGCCCTCCGACAGGAGGTAGAAGAAGTGGTTCGCCGGGCCGGACGAGTAGTGCACGTCGAGGCCGCCGAGCCCCGAGTACCAGCTGTCCTTGGACGCGCCGTCCTTGCTGGGCTTGTCCATGTAGCGCAGCGGGGTGCCGTCGCCGTTGATGTCGATCTTCTCGCCGATGAGGTAGTCGCCCACGTCGGTCGAGTTGTTGGCGAAGAACTCCACGCCGGTGCCGAAGATGTCCGAGGTCGCCTCGTTCAGCCCGCCGGACTCGCCGGAGTAGTCCAGGCCCGCGGTGTTCGAGGTGACGCCGTGGCTCATCTCGTGTCCGGCGACGTCGAGGGAGGTCAGCGGGTCGGCGTTGCCGGAGCCGTCGCCGTAGGTCATGCAGAAGCAGCTGTCGTCCCAGAAGGCGTTCACGTACGAGTTGCCGTAGTGGACGCGGGAGTAGGCGCCGACGCCGTTGTTCTTGATGCCGCTGCGGCCGAAGGTGGACTTGTAGAAGTCCCAGGTGACCGCCGCGCCGTAGTGGGCGTCCGCGCCCGCCGTCGCCGCGTTCGACGTCGTGCCGTTGCCCCAGGTGTTGCTGGTCTGCGAGAACAGCGTGCCGGTGCCGGACGTGCCGTGGTTGAGGTTGTACGTCTTGTGGCCGCCGCGGTCGCCGTCGGTCAGCGTGTAGCTGGAGCCCGACTGGGTCGTCGTCAGCGGGACCGTGCCGCTGTACTGGGTGTTGCCGGTGCCGGTGGCGTTCTCGATGCCCTGGTACTCGAAGAGCTTCTTGCCGGTGGCGGCGTCGGTGATGACGTGCAGCTGGTTCGGGGTGCCGTCGTCCTGCAAGCCGCCGATGACCGTCTCGTACGCCAGGACCGGCTTGCCGCTCGCCGCCCAGATCACCTTGCGTGCGCTGTCGGCGGTCGCCTTGGTGGAGCCGAGGGCCCGCGCGCGCTTGACGCCCTGCTGCTCGGCGGCCGCCTTGGTGATGTCCGGGGTGAGGTCGGAGACCTTGATGGCGGCGTTCGTCGCCTTGATGACGTCCTTCGTGGCGCCCGACTTGGCGGTGTCGACGATGAGGTCGCCGCCGAGCACGGGCAGGCCGTCGTAGGTGCGCTCGTAGCGGGTGTGGACGGTGCCGTCGGCGTCCTTGACCACGTCACGGGCGACGAGCTTCTCCTTGGCGCCGAGGCCGATGTCGCGGGCGGTCTGCGCGCGGGCGGCGTCGGCGTCGCGTATCAGCTCCGCGCGCTGGGAGGCGGTGAGCTGCACGGCCGTGTGGGCCGGGTTGACCTTGCCCGCCGATGTCCGGGCGGGTGCGGCGGAGGCGGCGCCCGACTGGACGGCCGCGGCGAGCAGGGCGGTGACGCCGGCGACGGCGACGATGTGGGAGGTGCGTCTGCGAGAGATTTCGCTTCTCAACACTGACTCCTTCTGCGTGGCCGCGGGGTTGCGCGGCCAGGGGAGATCCGGTCGGTTGGTCGACCGTCCGGGCAGAACTGTGCAGAACCAATGCGGAACCAGGTGCGCGGCCGTGACGACACAGCGGCATTTTTCTGTGGGGTTGCTGTGAAGCGGCCGTGGGGAAGCGTGGCACCGGATGGCGCTTTCTGTCAGGCGCGCGTCAGAAACTTGGCCGGAATTGGTTCGTTGTCCGGTTGTTCGTGTTCGTTATCCGGAGCCGGAGTGGGCTCGTCAGGCGCGGTCGCCGTGCCACGTCCGCCACAGGGCCGCGTATGCGCCTCCGGCCGCCACCAGCTCCTCGTGCGTGCCGAGTTCGGTGAGCCGGCCGTCCTCCATCACGGCCACCCGGTCCGCGTCGTGCGCGGTGTGCAGGCGGTGCGCGATGGCGATGACCGTGCGGCCCTCCAGCACCGCGGCCAGGGCGCGCTCGGTGTGCCGGGCCGTCGTCGGGTCCAGCAGCGCCGTCGCCTCGTCGAGGATGAGCGTGTGCGGGTCGGCCAGCACCACGCGCGCGAGGGCGAGTTGCTGCGCCTGGGAGCCGTCCGTACGGCAACCCCCGTCACCGAGCGCCGTGTCGAGGCCGTCCGGCAGCTCCCGCACCCAGTCGCCGGCGCCGACCGCCGTGAGGGCGGCCCACAACTGCGCGTCGGTGGCGGACGGTTCGGCGATCAGCAGGTTGTCGCGGACCGAGCCGAGGAACACGTGGTGCTCCTGGGTGACCAGGACGACCTGGCGGCGCAACCGCTCCGGTCCGAGACCGGCCACGGGCACCCCGCCGACCGTCACCGTGCCCTCGGTCGGCGCGTCGACGCCCGCCAGCAACCGGCTGAGCGTGGTCTTGCCCGCGCCGGAGGGGCCGACGACGGCCAGCCGCTCGCCCGGCCGCACGGTCAGGTCGACCCCGCGCAGCACCTCGCCGCCGCGGTCGTAGGCGTACCGCACCCCGGTCACGTCGAACCGGTCGTCCGCCGGTGCCGGCGACTCCGTCTCCCGTGTACGCGGGGCCCGGGCCAGGCCCTCCACGCGGGCGAACGAGGCGCCGCTGCTCTGGAGTTGCTCGATCCGCATCAGGATCTCGTCGAGCGGGCCGCTCAGCCGCTGGAGATACAGGGCCGCGGCCACCACCGCGCCCAGACTCAGCGTGCCCTGCCCGTGCAGCACGCCCCCGACCAGCAGGACGGCCGCCACGGGCACCAGGTAGGAGACCTCCACGGACGGGAAGAACACGGTGCGCAGGAACAGGGTGTAGAGGCGGGTGCGCCGGGAGGTCTCCAGCGCGTCCCGGCTCGCCGCGATCCGCTGCCCCTCCAGCCGCAGTGCCTCGACCGTGCGGGCGCCGGACGCCGTCGCCGCGACGATCTCGGCGACGTCGGAGGTGGCGGCGCCCTCGGCGAGGTAGCCGTCGCGGGCCCGGCGCAGATACCAGCGCAGCGCCCACCAGATGCCGATCAGGCCGAGCAGGCCGCACGCGCCGAGCAGCGGGTTCAGCCAGAACACGGCGCCGAGCAGGAACAGCGCCTGCACGGTGTTGATGAGCAGTTCGGGTCCGACGTCGCGCAGCGTGGTGCCGACCATGGCCACGTCGGCCGTGCCGCGCGCCGTCAGATCGCCGGTGCCGGCGCGTTCCACCACGGCGGCGGGCAGGGCGAGGGTGCGGTCGACGAACTGTTCGCGTACGCGGGCGAGGGTTCGCTCGCCGAAGCGGTGGCCCACGTAGCGGGCCCAGCGGGCGAGCACCAGCTGGGCGAGGGAGCAGAGCAGGATCCACAGGGCCAGGCGGTCCACCGTGCCGACGCCGGTGCCGTGGCGGACGTCGTCGACGATGCGGCCGACGAGCCAGGGGCCGGCCAGGCCCGCGGCGGCGGCGAGCGCGTTGAGCGCGAGTACGGCGGCGAAGGCCCCGCGGTCGGCCCGCAGCAGCCGTACGACCGCCCGGCGTACGTCGGCGCGTTCCGCGACGGGGAGCCGGCCCGACGTCTGCGCCGTCACCGTACGACCTCCTCGGCCTCGGCGTCCCGCGCCACCAGCGCGCGGTATCCCGGCTCGGTGTCCAGCAGTTCCCGGTGTCTTCCCGCGGCCGCGACCTTGCCGTCCACCAGGTAGTACACGGTGTCCGCGTGGTCCAGGACGAGTGGGGAGGTGGTCGTGACGACGGTCGTACGGTCTCGGCGGGCTTCCTTGAGCCGTTGTGCCACGCGTGCCTCGGTGTGGGCGTCCAGGGCGGATGTCGGTTCCACGGCGAGGAGAATCTCGGGGCCGGCGAGGAGTGCACGGACCAGTCGGATGCGCTGGCGCTGGCCGCCGGAGAGGTTTCTTGCCTGGGCGTCGATGGTCGAGTCGAGGCCGTTCGGAAGGGCTTGGACGATGTCTTCCGCCGCGGCCGTGCGGATGGCTCGGGTGAGGTGCGCCTGGTCGTCCGCCGGGGTCTGTTCGGTGCCGGGTGCGGGTTCGTCGTGGCCGGTCGCGCCCCGCGGCGGAGCCGCATGTCGATACAGTCCCGCGCCTCTGAAGAGCCTGCCGCCCACTGCTTCGCGCAGGGTGCCCGCGAAGAGGTCCGCCTCGTGGTCGGCGACGAGGATGTGCTGTCGGATCTGGTGGAGGGCGATCTGATCCAGCGGGGTGCCGCCCCAGGTCGTCCCCGACGGGACGTAGCGTCCGAGGCGGTCCACGACCGTCGTTGCGTCGGAGGGGCGAGCGCAGGCCAGGGCGGTCAGGCGGCCCGGGGCCACTCGTACGCCCGACTCGGGGTCGTGCAGCACAGCTGTTCCGGCGGGGGCACCGCAGGTACCCGTGTCGGCCAGGGGCTGGAGCCGCAGGAAGTGCACGACCCGGCGGGCGGCCACCAGACCGCGGCTGATCTGGTAGCCGCACTCGACCCAGAAGGCGACCGGGCCCACCAGGACCGCCACATAGCCGTAGACCGAGACCAACTCGCCGATGGTGATGGCACCTTGGGCGGCGAGCCGGGCCGCCAGCCAGGTGACCACGGCGAGGAAGAGGGTCGGCAGGCCGACGCCGAGTGCCTGCACCCAGCTGGTCACCGCGCCGACCCGGTAGCCCTGCCGGCGCAGGTGCTGCGAGTCGCGGTGGAAGGCGTCGGCGAACAGGCCCTTGCCGCCCAGGCCGTTGAGGACGCGCAGGCCGCCCGCGAGGTCCGCGATCCGGGCGGTGAGCACGCCCTGCCGCTCGCGGTACTCGGCCTCCGCGCCCTGCAGCCGGGCGAGCAGCGGGCCGACCAGGACGACGATCAGCGGGATCCCGAGGAGGACGACCGAGGCGATCAGCGGCGAGATCGACAGCAGCAGACCGGCGACCACCAGGTACGCGACGACCGCGCCGACCCCGGGACCGACCACCGTCAGTGACTGGCTGATCGTCTGCACGTCGCCCACCCCGATGGTGACGACCTCCCCGGACCCGATCCGGCGCTGCAGCGCCGCCCCCAGCCGGACCGCCTGCGCCACGACCACCTTCACCGTGCGGAAGTTGGCGTCCATCCGCACCCGCGTCATCGTGCGGTGCCGCATGATGCCCAGCCAGGCGTTGAACACCCCGACCGCGAACAGTGCGGCGGTCCAGCCCGTCAGCGCCGGATAGTCACCGGGCTCCAGCCCCTCGTCGATCGCCCGGGACAGCAGATACGGCGTCGCCGCCAGCAGCACCATCCACACGCTGCCGAGCACCGCGCCGGCCAGCGACCGGCCGGGCTGGCACCGCACCAGCCACCACAGATAGCGTCCGCCGCTGCGACGGTCGGGCTCGCCCGGTTCCTCGTACGCGTCGATCATCCGACCCCCGCTCCCATGACCCCTACGCCAGACTGTCGCGCCACGCCCGGTGCAGATCCGCGAACCGCCCCGTGCCCGCGACGAGTTCGGCCGGACTGCCGTCCTCCACGATCCTGCCGTGCTCCATGACCAGGACCCGGTCCGCGATCTCCACGGTCGACAGGCGGTGCGCGATGACGATCGCCGTACGTCCCTGCAGGACCGTCGACATCGCCCGCTGCACGGCCCGTTCGCCCGGGATGTCGAGCGAGCTGGTCGCCTCGTCGAGAATCAGCACGGCCGGGTCGGCCAGCAACGCCCGCGCGAACGCCACGAGTTGGCGCTGACCCGCGGAGATACGACCGCCCCGCTTGCGTACGTCCGTGTCGTACCCGTCCGGCAGCGCGCCGATGAACTCGTGCGCCCCGATCGCCTTCGCGGCCCGCTCGATCTCCTCGCGGGTCGCGTCCGGACGGCCGATGGCGATGTTCTCGGCGACCGTGCCGGAGAACAGGAACGCCTCCTGCGTCACCATCACCACCCCGCGCCGCAGTTCGGCCACGGACAGCTCGCGCAGGTCGACGCCGTCCAGCAGGACCCGGCCCGCCGAAGGGTCGTAGAAGCGGGCGAGCAGTTTGGCGAGGGTCGACTTCCCGGCACCGGTCGAGCCGACCACCGCGACCGTCTGCCCGGCGGGGACGGTGAGGTCGAAGCGGGGCAGGACCTCGCCGCCGGTGCGGTAGCCGAAGCCGACGCCGTCGAAGACGACCTGGCGGCCCGGGTGCTCGCTCTCGAGCCGCGGCAGCTCCACGGGGGACGGCGACTCCGGCACGGACGGGGTCTGCGCGAGCAGTCCGGCGATCTTCTCCAGGGAGGCGGCCGCCGACTGGTACGCGTTCAGGAACATGCCGAGCCGGTCGATGGGGTCGTACAGCCGCCGCAGGTACAGCACCGCGCCCGCCAGCACGCCGAGTTCCAGCGAGCCGCCCGCCACCCGGTAGGCGCCCCACAGCACGATTCCCGCGACGGCCGTGTTGGCGACCAGCCGGGAGCCGACCACATAGCGGGCCATCTCCAGCAGCGCGTCGCCGTTGACCCGCTCGTGCCGCCGGTTCAGCACCCGGAAGGCGGCGTCGTTGGCGGCCTCGCGGCGGAAGGCGCGCACCGGGCGGATGCCGTTCATGGTCTCGACGAACTTGACGATGACGGCGGCGATGGCGGTGGACCGCAGCCGGTACACCTGTACCGCGCGCCGCTGGTAGACCCGTACGAGCAGGTAGAGCGGCACGAAGGACGCCACCGCCACGGCGCCGAGCCCGAGGTCCAGCCAGAGCAGCATCGCCGAGATGTAGACGAAGGACAGGACGACCGTGATGAGTTCCTGCAGGCCCTCGTTGAGCAGTTCCCTGAGCGACTCCACGTCCGCCGTGGAACGGGAGATCAGACGGCCGCTCGTGTACCGCTCGTGGAAGTCGATGCTGAGCGCCTGAGCGTGGCGGAAGATCCGGCCGCGCAGATCGAGCAGTACGTCCTGGCTGACGCGGGCGGAGGCGAGGATGAACGCGGACTGCAGTCCGCCGGAGACCAGCGCGCACAGCAGGTAGGCGACGGCCACCGCGATCAGCGGCCCGTGGTCGTGGTCCCGGAACGCCGGCACGGCGCTGTCGATCGCGTACGCCACCAGCAGCGGGCCCGCCTGCACCGCCGCCTGCTGGAGCAGCAGCAGGAGCGTGGTGAAGGCGACGCGCCGCTTCATCGGGGCGAGCAGGGAGCGCAGCAGTGTGGCGGTGGCGCCCGGGGCGGAGGGCAGCACGTCCCGGTCGAAGGGGTCGCCGGTGTCAGCGGGGCGGAGGAGGTCCGGTTCGTCGTCCGCCGTGAGGGCGGACGTGGTCGGAGCCGTCATCGGTCGTCCTCCGCTTCTCCGGTCCCGGACATCAGGTGCGCGTACTCGGCGTTCGTACGCAGCAGTTCGTGGTGCGTGCCGACGGCGGTGATACGGCCGCCGGAGAGCAGGGCCACGCGGTCGGCGAGCAGGACCGTGGAGGGGCGGTGCGCCACGATGAGGGCGGTGGTGTCCGCCAGCACGTCGCGCAGGGCGGCCTCCACGGCGGCCTCGGTGTGCACGTCCAGCGCGGACAGGGGGTCGTCCAGGACGAGGAATCTCGGTCTGCCCACGACCGCCCGTGCCAGCGCGAGGCGCTGGCGCTGGCCTCCGGAGAGGCTGAGGCCCTGCTCGCCCACCTGGGTGTCCGTGCCTCGGGGGAGGGTGTGGGCGAAGTCCGCCTGGGCGACGGACAGGGCGCGGTTCAGGTCGGCCGCGCCGGCGGTGTCCTCGGCGCCCATGAGGACGTTGTCCGCGATCGTGGCCGAGAAGAGGGTGGGCTCCTCGAAGGCCACGGCGACCTTCGAGCGCAGTTCCTCGCGGGACATGGCGGTGATGTCCTCGCCGTCCAGGGTGATGTGGCCGGAGGTGACCTCGTGGAGGCGGGGGACGAGGGCGGTGAGGGTCGTCTTGCCGCTGCCCGTCGCACCCACCAGTGCCATGGACTCGCCCGGGCGGATGTGCAGGTCGATCCGGTCGAGGACGGGCGCGGTGCCGGTGGGGGCGTCCGGGTAGCGGAACCGGACGCCGGTGAAGCGAAGTCCGCTGTCCCTGGCGCCTGTCGAGGGCGCGCCCGGCACAGCAGCTTCCGGGGGCGCGTCCATGACCTCGAAATACCGCTCCGTCGCCGTCGCCGCCTCCTGGCTCATCGCCAGCAGGAAGCCGATGGAGTCGACCGGCCAGCGCAGGGCCAGGGCCGTCGAGAGGAAGGCCACCAGGGTGCCCGTCGAGAGCGAGCCGTCGGCCACCTGGATCGTGCCCAGGACCAGGGCCGCTCCGATCGCCATCTCGGGGAGGGTCACGATGACGCCCCAGATCGTGGCGAGGAGGCCGGCCTTGCGCAGTTCCGTTCCGCGCAGGGTCCGCGAGAGGTCGCGGAAGGCGCGGGCCTGGCTGCGGTGCCGTCCGAAGCCCTTGATGATGCGGATGCCGAGGACGCTCTCCTCGACGACCGTGGTCAGGTCGCCGACCTGGTCCTGCGCGCGACGCGCCGCGCGGGCGTAGCGCTTCTCGAAGACGGCGCAGGTGATGATCACGGGGACGGCGGGACCGAGGATCACCAGTCCGAGGGTCCAGTCCTGAAGCAGCATGATGATCACGCCGACCAGAATCGTCACGCCGTTGACCAGCAGGAACGTCATCGGGAAGGCGAGGAACTGACGCAGCAGCATCAGGTCGGTCGTGCCGCGCGACAGCAGCTGGCCGGAGGCCCAGCGGTCGTGGAAGGCGACCGGCAGGCGCTGCAGATGCCGGTACAGATCCGCGCGCATGCCCGCCTCGACGCCCGCCAGCGGCCGCGCCACGAGCCAGCGCCGCAGACCGAACAGCAGGGCCTCCGCGACTCCGAGGAGCAGCAGGTACAGCGCGCCGAGCCAGACGCCCGCCGGGTCCCGGTGGGCGACCGGCCCGTCGACCATCCACTTCAGGACGAGCGGGATCACCAGCCCCGTGCACGAGGCGATCACCGCGACGAACGCGGCCGTGAACAGGCGCGCCCGCACGGGCCGCACATACGGCCACAGGCGCAGCAGCGTGCGTACGGCGGAACGTTCGGTGCTCTCCCCGGGTTCTTCTGCGGCGGCGCGTGTAGTGGGCATCGGATGTGAGCCTACGGACCGGCACCGACAACGCCCACCGAGTTTTGGCCGGTGCGGTCGTACCCCGGCATCAACCGATCGGCTGATGCCGCTTCGAGCGCGACGGCCGATGTGGCGGACCGCGCCGTCCCGGGACCCTGATGCCATGCCTGTCATCGAAGTCACCGATCTGCGCAAGTCCTACGGCGGCCGGCCCGTCGTCGACGGCGTCTCCTTCGCCGTCGAGGAGGGCGAGATCTTCGGCATCCTCGGTCCCAACGGCGCCGGCAAGACCACGACCGTCGAGTGCGTCGAGGGACTGCGCGTCCCCGGCGCGGGCCGCGTCCGCGTCACCGGCCTCGACCCCGTCGCCGACCACGCGCGCGTGTCCCGCGTCCTCGGCGCCCAGCTCCAGCAGAGCGAGCTCCAGCCCAAGCTCACCGTCCGCGAGGCGCTGGAGCTGTACGCCTCCTTCTACCCGAGCCCGCCCGACTGGGCGCCGCTCGCCGAACGCCTGGGCCTGACCGCCAGGCTGACCACCCGGTTCGCCAAGCTCTCCGGCGGTCAGAAGCAGCGCCTGTTCATCGCGCTCGCCCTGATCGGCAACCCCCGGATCGTCGTCCTCGACGAGCTCACCACCGGCCTGGACCCGCGGGCGCGCCGGGACACCTGGCAGCTGATCGAGGACGTCCGGGCCGGCGGCGTCACCGTCCTGCTCGTCACCCACTTCATGGAGGAGGCGCAGCGGCTGTGCGACCGGATCGCCGTGATCGACAAGGGGAAGGTGGCCGCCCTCGACACCCCGTCCGGACTCATCCGGCGCTCGGCGGGCTCCACCGTCATCAGCTTCACCCCGTCCGCGCCGCTGGACGACCGTGACCTCGGCGCGCTGCCCGAACTCGCCTCCGTCGAGCAGCGGGACGGCCGCGTCACCCTGACCGGCACGGACGAGACGGTCAACGCCGTCATCACGCTGCTCGCCCGCCATCGCGTCACCGCCCACCAGTTGCGCGTCGTGGACGCCACGCTCGACGACGCGTTCCTCGACCTGACGAAGGAGACAGCGGCATGAGCACCGCCGTACTGAGGACCGAGGTCCGCCTCTTCCGCCGCGAACCAGGCGCCGTCTTCTGGATCCTGCTCTTCCCGACCCTGCTGCTGGTGATCCTCGGCTCGATCCCGTCCTTCCGGCAGCACCAGGACGACCTCGGCGGCCTGCGCACCATCGACGCCTACGTCCCGGTCGCGGTGCTGCTCGGCCTGATCGTCGGCGGCCTGCAGTCCATGCCGCAGTCCCTGACCGGCTACCGCGAGCGCGGCATCCTGCGCCGGATGGCCACCACGCCCGTCCGTCCGGGCTCCCTGCTGTCCGCGCAGATGGTGGTGTTCGGCGCCGCCTCCCTGGTGTCGGCGCTGCTGGTGCTCGTGGTCGGGCGGCTCGCCTTCGACGTGCGGCTGCCGAAGGACGGCTTCGGCTACCTCCTCGCCCTCCTGCTGGCCGTACTGGCCGCGCTCGCTCTCGGATCGGTGGTGTCGGCACTGTCCCGTACGACGAAGATCGCGGGTGCGATCGGGTCCGCGGTGTTCTTCCCGTCGATGTTCTGCGCGGGCGTGTGGCTGCCGGTGCAGTCGATGCCGGACGTGATGGCCCGGATCGTCGGCTGGACCCCGTTCGGGGCGGCCGCGCAGGCGCTGAACAAGGCGGCGGCAGGGCACTGGCCGGGCTGGGGCCACCTGGGTGTCCTGGTGATGTGGATCCTGCTGCTGACGGGCGCGGCCGGTCGCTGGTTCCGCTGGGAGTGAGCGGACCGTGCCGGACACTGGGGTCATGACGAAGACCGTGCCACTGGAGCCCCGGGCCTTCTTCGACAGTTGGGGGCCCTACGCGCTGCTGTTCGCCGGCGTCGTCGCGGCGGTCCTCTCCTCCCGTCTGGTCGGCATGAGCCGCTCCGCGGTCGTCGTCTCGGCGGCCCTCGTGGCCGCGGGTGTCGTCCTGCAGGTGGCGTGGGGGAGGGTGAAGCGCAGCCGGCCGGGCCCGAGCCGGACCGGAGTGTGCCTGTACTTCCTGCGCTGGGCCCTCGGGTTCGCGCTGACCTGGCTCAACCCGTTCTTCGCCTTCTACGCGGTGACCGGCTACTACACCGCCGTCCGGGAACTGCCCCGCCGGCTGGTGACGACCGGTCTGTTCCTGACCGCGATCACCATGGCCGGCAGCGAGGTGGGCGGCATGCCGCCGCACGGGCTGGTCCTGTGGACCGGCTTCTACCTCGTCCTCGGCGTCAACATGGGCATGGTGACTGTGTTCACCCGGTTCAACCAGCAGGAACAGGACCGCGCCCGCGTCCAGGCCGAGACCATCACCGAACTGAACCGCACCAACACGGCGTTGCAGCAGGCCGTCGACGAGAACGCCGCCCTGCACGCCCAACTGCTGGTCCAGGCACGGGAGGCCGGGGTCGCCGACGAGCGGCGGCGGTTGGCGGCGGAGATCCACGACACCATCGCCCAGGGCCTGACCGGGATCATCGCCCAGCTCCAGGTCGTCGTGAACACGCCCGACCGGGACCAGGCCCGCGAGCACACGGGCCGTGCCATGGAGCTGGCCCGGCACAGCCTCGGCGAGGCCCGCCGCTCCGTGCACAACCTGGCGCCGGTGGCGCTGGAGAACGACGGGCTGCCCGAGGCGCTGAAGAAGACGGTCGCCGAATGGGGCGAACGCACGGGCGTACGGGCCGATTTCACGGTGACCGGCACCGCGGAACACCTCCACGAGGAGGTCTCGGCCACCCTCCTGCGCATCGCCCAGGAAGCCCTGTCCAACGCGGCCCGGCACGCCCACGCCACCCGTGTCGGCGTCACCCTCTCCTTCACCGGCGACGAGGTCCTCCTCGACATCCGCGACGACGGCACCGGCTTCGACCCCCTGGCGCTGCCCGCCCGCACCAGCGCCGGCGGCTTCGGCCTCGACGGCATGCGGGCGCGCGCCGAACGCATCGCCGGCTCGCTGGCCGTGGAGTCCGAACCGGGGCACGGCACGGCGCTGTCGGCTCGCGTACCGTTGGTCCGCCATGACCAGTGACGCCCTGATCTCCCTGCTGATCGTCGACGACCATCCCGTCGTACGCGACGGCCTGCGCGGCATGTTCGACGCGGCCGCCGGATTCACCGTCCTCGGCGAGGCCGCGAACGGCGTCGAGGCGCTGGAGCGGGCCGCCGACCTCGACCCCGACGTGATCCTCATGGACCTGCGCATGCCGGGCGGCGGCGGAGTCGACGCCATCAAGGAACTCTCCCGCCGCGGCGCCCGCGCCAAGGTTCTCGTCCTGACCACATACGACACCGACTCCGACACCCTGCCCGCGATCGAGGCGGGCGCGACGGGCTATCTGCTCAAGGACGCCCCGCGCGACGAGCTGTTCACCGCGGTCCGCGCGGCGGCCGACGGGCGCACGGTGCTGTCCCCGGCCGTCGCCTCCCGCCTGGTCTCCGCGGTGCGCTCGCCCGGCACCCCCGGCGGCGAGCCGCTCTCCGCCCGCGAACGCGAGGTCCTCGCCCTGGTCGCCAAGGGCACCTCCAACCGCGAGATCGCCCGCGAACTGTTCATCAGCGAGGCGACCGTGAAGACCCATCTCACGCACCTCTACGCCAAGTTGGGCGTGAGCGACCGCGCGGCGGCGGTGGCGACGGCGTACGAGCGCGGGATCCTCGGCTAGGGCGCGGCAGGCCCTCGCTCATTCGGCCGCCGACACCTTCAGCAGCAGGACCGACCGCGCCGGCACCGTGATCGACGTGCCCGACCGGTGCACCACCCCCGGCGCCTCCGCCTGGGCCTCGCACGAGGTGTCGACCACGACCTCGTACCGCTCGGCCCACGGCGGCCCCGGCAGCACGAAGGACGCCGGCCGGTCACCGGCGTGCAGGACGGCGAGGAAGCTGTCGTCGAGGACCGGTTCGCCGAGTTCGTCGCGGCCCGGGATGTCCCGTCCGGAGAGGTACATGCCGAGGGTGGCGGCCGGCGCGTACCAGTCCCGTTCCGTCATCTCCGTGCCGCGCGCGGTGAACCAGGCGAGGTCGCGCAGGCCGTCCGCGGAGTGCGCCCGGCCGGAGAAGAAGGCGCGGCGGCGCAGCACCGGGTGCCGGTGGCGCAGGGCGATCAGCCGGGCCGTGAGGTCGAACAGGGCCTTCCAGCCCGGCTCTTCGAGCAGTCCCCAGTCCAGCCAGCTGATCTCGTTGTCCTGGCAGTACGCGTTGTTGCTGCCGCGCTGGGTGCGCCCCAGTTCGTCGCCCGCGACCAGCATCGGCACGCCCGTCGACAGGAGCAGCGTGGTCAGCAGGTTCCTGAGCTGGCGGCGCCTGAGGCCCCGCACCCGCTCGTCGGGCGTCTCGCCCTCGGCGCCGCAGTTCCACGACCGGTTGTCGTCGGTGCCGTCCCGGTTGCCCTCGCCGTTCGCCTCGTTGTGCTTGCGCTCGTAGGACACCAGGTCGCGCAGGGTGAAACCGTCGTGCGCGGTGACGAAGTTGACCGAGGCGTACGGCCGCCGGCCGCCCCACGCGTACAGGTCGCTGGAGCCCGACAGGCGGTAGCCCAGGTCCCGTACGTCCGGCAGGGCGCCCCGCCAGAAGTCCCGTACGGCGTTGCGGTACCGGTCGTTCCACTCCGTCCACAGGGGCGGGAACGCGCCCACCTGGTAGCCGCCGGAGCCGACGTCCCACGGCTCGGCGATCAGCTTCACGCGCCGGAGCACCGGGTCCTGCGCGATGACCGCGAGGAACGGGGAGAGCATGTCGACGTCGTGCATCGAGCGGGCCAGCGCGGCGGCGAGGTCGAAGCGGAAGCCGTCCACGCCCATCTCCGTCACCCAGTAGCGCAGGGAGTCGGTGATCAGGCGGAGCACGTGCGGCTGCACGACGTGCAGGGTGTTGCCGCATCCGGTGTAGTCGGCGTAGCGCCGCGCGTCCGACTGGAGGCGGTAGTAGCCGCGGTTGTCGATGCCCTTCAGGGAGAGCGTCGGGCCCAGCTCGTTCGCCTCCGCCGTGTGGTTGTAGACCACGTCGAGGATGACCTCGATGCCCGCCGCGTGCAGCGCGCGCACCATGCGCTTGAACTCGCCGACCTGCTGGCCCGTCGTTCCGGACGCGGCGTACGCGGCGTGCGGGGCGAAGTAGCCGATGGAGTTGTAGCCCCAGTAGTTCTTCAGTCCGCGGCGCAGCAGGTGGTCCTCGTGCGCGAACTGGTGCACGGGCAGCAGCTCGACGGCCGTGACGCCCAGCCGGACCAGGTGCTCGACGGCGGCCGGGTGGGCCAGCCCCGCGTAGGTGCCCCGCAGTTCCCCGGGAATCCCGGGGTGCAGCTTGGTGAAGCCCTTGACGTGCAGTTCGTAGATGACCGAGTCCGCCCAGGGCGTCTTCGGGCGGTGGTCGTCCGCCCAGTCGTCGTCATCGTGGACCACGACGCCCTTGGGGACGTACGGCGCCGAGTCGCGGTCGTCGCGGACGGTGTCGGCGACGTGCTGCTGCGGCCAGTCCCGCACATGCCCGTAGACCTCCGGCGGCAGGCTGAAGTCGCCGTCCACCGCGCGCGCGTACGGGTCCAGGAGCAGCTTCGCCGGGTTCCAGCGACCGCCGGTCCACGGGTCCCAGCGGCCGTGCACCCGGTAGCCGTACCGCTGCCCGGGCATCACGCCCGGCACGAAGCCGTGCCAGATCTCGTGGGTGAGCTCGGTCAGCCGCGCGCGCGTCTCCTTGCCGTGCTCGTCGAACAGGCACAGCTCCACCGCCTCGGCCCCGCCCGCCCACAGCGCGAAGTTGGTGCCCGCCACCCCGTCCTGGCCGACCCGGAACCTCGCTCCGAGGGGCGTCGGCGCACCCGGCCGCACCGGCACGCCCGGCACCTTCCGGGGCGCGCCGTTGACCACGGCGGCCGGGTGTTCTTCCCCGTCGGCCTGCCCCTCGGCCACCGCCTCCTGCTCGGCTGCGCTGGACACCTCTCCGCCTCCCACGGCTCGTGGAACGACCTGGAAGAAGAGCGCACGGCGTCCCGGCCGCGGCTCCCCGTCGCGTCGTCCTCCCCACTGTTCTGCCCAGAGCTTGGCCAAACGACCCGAGGGAAGTGCGGGTGCGGCGAAGCCCCCGTGCGGTTCGCCCGCGGTCTCGGCGCACCGCGCTCACGTTTCCCCTGGGCGGCCCCGTCGTTGGGCAGCACGTGAGGCATGGACAAGGGCGCGCACGCCGCGCAGGGGCCGCGCTGGCCGCCGTACTGACATGGGCAGCACTGCTGGCCGGAGCCGCCGGCTGCACTTCGGACGGGGCGGGCAGGAGCGACATCGGAGAGGCACTCGGCAAGGCCCCCGCACCCGAGGACGTCATCCGCATCTCCCCGGACGACGGGAGCAAGGACGTCCGGCCGGGCCGCAAGCTCCTGGTGCGGGTGCCCAGCGGCCGCCTGGAGTCGGTGAAGGTCGTCAGGTCCCAGGACGCACAGGACTCCGCGGTGCCCGGCCGCATCTCCGCGGACGGCCTGCGCTGGGAACCCGCGGAGCCCCGGTTGTCGCTGGCCGCCAAGTACACGGTCGACGCGGTGGCCCTGGACGGCCACGGACGCCGCTCCGCACGGCACACCACGTTCACCACGTACGTCCCCGACGAGCGCTTCATCGGCTACGTCACCCCGGAGAACCGCTCCACGGTCGGCACCGGAATGATCGTCTCGCTGGAGTTCAACCGGGAGATCGAGAACCGTGCCGCCGTCGAGCGCGCCGTCCGCGTCAGCGCGAAGCCCGCGGTCGAGATCCGCCCGCACTGGTTCGGCAAGGCCCGCCTCGACTTCCGCCCCGAGCAGTACTGGAAGCCCGGCACCCAGGTCACCGTCTCCCTCAGGCTCCGCGACGTCGAGGGGGCGCGCGGTGTCTACGGGCTCCAGTACAAGACCTTCTCCTTCGCCGTCGGGCGCAGCCAGGTCTCCCTGGTGGACGCGGCCGCCCACACCATGCAGGTACGGCGGGGCGGGGCGCTGCTGGCCACCGTGCCGATCACGGCCGGGGCGCCCAAACACACCACCTACAACGGGAAGATGGTGGTGATGGAGATGCTCGACGTCACCCGCATGAACAGCCGCACGGTCGGCTTCGGCGGCGAGTACGACATCCCGGACGTCCCGCACGCGCTGCGCCTGACCGACTCCGGCACCTTCCTGCACGGCAACTACTGGGCGCCGGACGCCCCCGGGCACGTCAACGTCAGCCACGGATGCGTGGGGCTCAGGGACGTGAAGGGCGGCAGCTCCGAGACCCCGGCCGGCTGGTTCTTCGACCGCAGCCTCGTCGGGGACGTGGTTCAGGTCGTCAACAGCAATGACAAAAAGGTCGCTCCCGACAACGGCCTCGGAGGGTGGAACATGGGATGGAAGGAGTGGAAGGCGGGCGGGATGGTCAAGTAACCGGTGAGGGAGTGGGGATTGAGCCGGACGCGAGGAACGATGTTGCGACGGAACGGTGACCTTCACCTGACACGATCCCCAAAACCTTGCGGTTAATATGCGCCAATGCGCGCGTGAAACGCGCCGGGGCGCGGGCCTGACCAGGCCCGGCGAGGGGAGATCAACTTGAACGTGCGGCCGATATCGGGGGCGTCGGTTGACGCGAGCCGGCGCCGGCGCCGGGGGGCGCCTGTGCTCATATCCGGAGCGCTGCTGCTGGCCCTCACCGCGTGCGGCGGGGGAGGTTCGAGCGCCGGATCAGCCGGCGACGGCAAGGCCAAGGGGGCGGACGCGGCGCAGACCAAGCAGTCGGAGGCCGTCGTCACCATCAGCCCCAAGAGCGGCGCGAAGTCCGTGGACACCACCGGCGCGCTGAAGGTGAGTGCCGGCAAGGGCAGGCTGACCGCCGTCGAGGTCAAGGACGACAAGGGCACGAAGATAGCCGGGACCATGACCGGCGGCGGCACCGGCTGGGCCCCTGCCTCGCACCTGGCGGCGTCCACCAAGTACACGGTGCACGCGGTCGCCAAGGACGCCGAGGGCCGGGAGGCGGCGGAGGACTCGACGTTCACCACCCTCACCCCGCAGAACACCTTCGTCGGCAACTTCACCCCCGAGGACGGCTCCACGGTGGGTGTCGGAATGCCGTTCTCCGTCCGCTTCACCCGGGGCATCACCCACCCCGCGGACGTCGAGAAGGCCATCAGCATCAAGACCGAGCCGGCCGTCGACGTCGAGGGCCACTGGTTCGGCAACGACCGCCTCGACTTCCGTCCCGAGAAGTACTGGGCGTCCGGTACGAAGGTCACGGTGAAGCTGAACCTCGACGGCGTCGAGGGCCGCAAGGGCGTCTACGGCAAGCAGGTCAAGACGGTCAGGTTCACCATCGGCCGCAACCAGGTCTCGGTCGTCGACGCCAAGACCCACAAGATGAAGGTCACCCAGGACGGCAAGGTCGTCAAGACCCTGCCCATCACCACCGGCAAGCCCGGCTACGAGACCTGGAACGGCCAGATGGTCATCAGTGAGCGGCTCCGGGTGACCCGTATGAACGGCGAGACGGTCGGCTACGGCGGCGAGTACGACATCAAGGACGTCCCCGACGCGATGCGGCTGACCGACTCCGGCACCTTCATCCACGGCAACTACTGGGCCGGCGGCGCCTTCGGCAACTACAACGCCAGCCACGGCTGCGTCGGCCTGCGCGACGTGCGTGGCGGCTACGACCGCAAGGTGCCCGCGGGCTGGTTCTTCGACCACTCGATCATCGGCGACGTGGTGGTCGTGAAGCGCTCGCACGACCGGACGGTCGATCCCGCCAACGGTCTCAACGGCTGGAACATGTCCTGGGAGAAGTGGAAGTCGTAGACCTCCCGCGGTCCACGGACCGTGCGCTGCGGCCCCGGTGTGAGGTACTGCACCGGGGCCAACCCCGTTAGTCCCCGTGCTGCGTCTGCCTGGGGGGCGACCCCCAGACCCCCGGCCGAGTGTGAGCGACGGCACCGGCCCAGTTGCCGTTAGTCCCCGTTAACCTGCCTTCATGACCGTGAATCTCGAAGTCGCCGAAGGTGTCGGCACCATCCGCCTCGACCGTCCGCCGATGAACGCGCTGGACGTCGCCACACAGGACCGGCTGAAGGAACTCGCCGAGGAGGCGACCCGGCGCGACGACGTACGGGCCGTGATCGTGTACGGCGGGGAGAAGGTGTTCGCGGCGGGCGCGGACATCAAGGAGATGCAGAACATGGACCACGCGGCGATGGTCGTGCGGTCCCGCGCCCTGCAGGACTCGTTCACGGCCGTGGCCCGCATCCCCAAGCCCGTGGTGGCGGCCATCACCGGCTACGCGCTCGGCGGGGGCTGCGAGTTGGCGCTCTGCGCGGACTACCGGATCGCGGCGGAGAACGCCAAGCTGGGCCAGCCCGAGATCCTGCTGGGCCTGATCCCGGGCGCCGGCGGCACCCAGCGGCTGTCCCGTCTGGTCGGCCCGTCGAAGGCCAAGGACCTGATCTTCACGGGCCGTATGGTCAAGGCGGCCGAGGCGCTGACGCTGGGCCTGGTGGACCGCGTGGTGCCGGCCGAGGAGGTCTACACCGCGGCGCACGAGTGGGCGGCGAAGCTGGCGCAGGGACCGGCGATCGCCCTCCGGGCCGCCAAGGAGTCGATCGACACCGGCCTGGAGACGGACATCGAGACCGGACTGGCCGTCGAACGGAACTGGTTCGCGGGCCTGTTCGCGACGGAGGACCGCGAGCGCGGGATGCGGAGCTTCGTGGAGGAGGGGCCGGGCAAGGCGAAGTTCCTCTGAGCCTCCGCCCGTACGAACCCGTGAACTTCCCCGGAACCACTTGCAATTGACACGGCGTCTGATCCCGGTCCCTCGATGGGGCGGTTTATGGGAGCCTTAAGGCAACCTTAAGTCTGTCTCGTCGAGGGGGCTGTCGATTGCCGTCCGCGAAGCCCCCATCGCAGGACAGACGGGCTGCTGACATCCCCAAACTGCCTTTGGCATATGCCGAACGGATCATTCGGAAGGATGTGTTCCGGGGGGCGTATTCCCCCGGAACGGCCCCGAAGGGCGCTCCGGGCGGCCATGATGGGGGCATGGCGGGGCTGGAGGGCATCGAACAGCCGCGGGGACACAGCCGTGTGACGGCGGCGCGCTGGTCGCCCGCGATCGAGGACGAACAGGCGCTCAAGGCGCTCGACTTGTTCGGCAACCCGACCGAGGCGGAGGTTCCGCTGCCGTCGCGTCCGGAGTCCGCCGCCACCGCCCGCCGGCTCACCCAGGTCGTGGTCCTCAGGCACTGGGGCCTCACGCCCAAGATGGCCGAGGACGCCGTCCTGCTCGTCTCCGAACTCGTCGGCAACGCCGTCCGCCACACCGGCGCCCGCACCTTCGGTCTGCGGATGCGCCGCCGCCGGGGCTGGATCCGCATCGAGGTCCGCGACCCCTCCCGGGGCCTGCCCTGCCTGATGCCGGTGCAGGAGCTGGACGTCAGCGGGCGGGGCCTGTTCCTGGTCGACAAGCTCTCCGACCGCTGGGGAGTCGACCTTCTGCCGCGCGGCAAGACGACCTGGTTCGAGATGAGGGTGGCGGACCGCTAGGGGACCCCTGGGGCGCGACTCGAACGATGTCCCCCGACAGGGTGAATCACCTGATTTCCCACTGATCACCCTTTAAATGGGGCAGGTGACCTCGACCGACCGCCGGACGGCGCTTCGCACGGGCGCCGGGCTTCTCGCCGCGGGCGCCTTCACCGCAGGCTGCGCGCCGAACGGCGCCGTCGCGCGCTCCACCTCCGTGGCGCACGCGTCCGCCCGTTCCTCGGCGCACGCGGACGCCGATCCCCCCACCGCCTCACCCGCGCCGTCTCCCCGCGGCTACCCGGGCCGGCCCGCCCAGCTCACCCACGGTCCGCGCACCCGCCCCCGGGTGGCCCTCACCTTCCACGGCCAGGGCGACCCCGCCATCGCCCGCGCGCTGCTCACCACCGCCGAGAAGCACGGCGCCCACCTCACCGTCCTGGCCGTCGGCAGCTGGCTCGACGCGCAGCCGGAACTGGCGCGCCGCATCCTCGACGGCGGCCACGACCTCGGCAACCACACCCAGCGCCACCTCGCGGTGAACACCATGTCCGAGGCCGACGCCCGCACCGAGATCACCGCCTGCGCCGGCCGCCTGAAGAAGCTCACCGGTTCCATCGGCACCTGGTTCCGCCCCTCCCGCGCCCCGCTCGCGTCACCGCTGGTCGTGCGGCTGGCCCGCGAGGCCGGTTATCCGCACGTGCTGTCGTACGACGTCGACTCGCTCGACTACACCCGGCCCGGCGCGGACGCCGTGGCGCGCAAGGTCCTCGGCGAGGTCCGGGGCGGTTCCGTGGTGAGCCTGCACTTCGGCTACCCGGACACGGTCGCCGCCCTCCCCGTCGTACTCGAAGAACTCGCCCGTCGCGGCCTGTCCGCGGTGTCCACCACGGAGTTGTTCAGCTGATGCACACGACCCGGCTCACCCGCGTCCTCACCGCCACCGCCGCGCTCGCCGCGCTCTCCACCCTCGCCTCGTGCACCGGCGCCCCCGGGAACCACAAGGACGAGGCCCTCGGCAGCAATCCCGCCGTCGCCCCGGTGAAGGAGAAGGCGGCCGTCCGGGGCCTGCCCGGCATGCCGCCCCTCCTCGACCAGAACGACGTGTACGCGGCCGACCGCCCGAACCGGCTCTCGCCTGTGGTCAGGAACTTCCCGTCCCGCGTGTACGTCCCCAACACCAACTCCAACACGGTCTCGGTCATCGACCCGACGACGTACAAGGTCATCGAGACGATCCCGGTCGGCACCCAGCCGCAGCACGTCGTGCCGTCCTGGGACCTGAAGACGCTGTGGGTCAACAACGACCGGGGCAACACCCTCACCCCCATCGACCCGAAGACGGGGAAGGCCGGCAAGAGCGTCGACGTGCACGACCCCTACAACCTCTACTTCACGCCCGACGGCAAGTACGCGATCGTCATGGCCTCCCTCGACCGCGAACTCGTCTTCCGCGACGCGCACACCATGAAGCGCGCGAAGACCGTCCCGGTCAGCTGCTACGGCGTCAACCACGCCGACTTCTCCCCCGACGGCCGCTACTTCATCGTCTCCTGCGAGTTCAGTGGCGAGCTGCTCAAAGTCGACACCGAGAAGATGAAGGTGGTCGCGCAGGAGAAGCTGCCCTACGACGGCGCGATGCCGCAGGACGTCAAGATCTCGCCGGACGGCAAGAGGTTCTACATCGCCGACATGGTGGCCGACGGCGTGTGGGTCCTGGACGGGGACAAGTTCACCCGGCCCACCCTGCTGCACACCGGCAAGGGCGCCCACGGCCTCTACGTCAGCCGCGACTCGCGCGAGATGTATATCTCCAACCGCGGTGAAGGCACCATCTCCGTCTTCGACTTCACCGAGAACAAGCTCACCAAGAAGTGGCGGCTGCCCGACGGCGGCAGCCCGGACATGGGCGGTGTCTCGGCGGACGGCAAGGTGCTGTGGCTGTCCGGGCGGTACAACTCCGAGGTGTACGCCATCGACACCCGCACCGGGGAGCAGCTGGCCCGCATCAAGGTGGGCAGCGGCCCGCACGGCCTCGCGGTGTACCCCCAGCCGGGCCGCTACTCCCTCGGCCACACGGGCGTCTTCCGCTGACCACCCTCCTTCGCGCTTCTTGAGTCTCCACCCGCTGGAAGGCCCAGACTCGCCGACATGAGCGACGACGGCACCGCACTGTTCACCATCGGCGAGCTGGCCAGGTCCACCGGCCTGACGGTGCGCACCATCCGCTACTGGTCCGACGAGGGCGTCCTCACCCCGGTGACCCGCTCCACGGGCGGCTACCGGCTCTACGACGCCGCGTCCGCCGCCCGGCTGGAGCTGATCCGCACGCTGCGCGAGCTGGGGCTCGGGCTGGACGACGTGCGCCGGGTGCTGGCCGGGGAGCGGACGGTCGCGGAGGTCGCGGCGGCGCACGTGGTGGCGCTGGACGCGCACATCAGCACGTTGCGGGTGACCCGGGCGGTGCTGTCGTCGGTGGCGCGACGCGGTTCGACCGCGGAGGAGATGACCCTGATGAACAAACTGGCACGGCTGTCGGCGGCCGAGCGCAGGCGGATCATGGAGGAGTTCGTGGAGGAGATGTTCCACGGGCTCGACCTCGTCGACCCGGACATCCGCGAACGGATGCGGAACACCGCGGTGAACCTGCCGGACGACCCGACGCCCGAACAGGTCGACGCCTGGGTGGAGCTGGCGGAGATGGTGCAGGACCCCGAATTCCGGGCGCAGATGCGCAGGGCCGCCGAGTTCAACCACGCCGACCGCGGCCCGCACACGCCCGCCGGTGCGTCCATGTGGTTCGCCAAGCGGCTGGTGGAGCTGGTGGGCCAGGCGCGCGAGAAGGGGATCGCGCCCGACTCCCCGGAGGCCGAGAAGGTGCTGAGGAAACTGCTCGGGAAGACCGACCGGGCCGCGGTCCTGGAACGCATCACGGCATCCCACAACATCCGTCTCGCCCGCTACCGCGAACTGCTGGGCGTCCTGAAGGGGGCGCCGGTGCGGGCCTACGAGGAGGAGTTCGGGTGGGTGGTCGCCGCACTGGAGGCACATCCGGGCCGTTAGTCTGACCAGCGTCAGTACGCCAGCACGGCAGTGAAGCACGAACAAAAAGGGGCGGACCCGGTGGCCGACATCGAAGAAGCACGCAAGGATTTCCAGCGGATCGACACCGACGGCGACGGCTTCATCACCGCCGCCGAGTTCAAGACCGCCCTCGCCCAGGGAGGCGACTGGAACGTCACCGACTCGGTCGCCGAGGCGATCATCAAGACCCGTGACCTGAACGGCGACAAGGTCCTGTCGTTCGACGAGTTCTGGGCGTACCTCAGCAAGTAGGACATGCCAAGGGGGTGCCCGTCCGCCGTGCGGACGGGCACCTCCTTCGTCCTGCGCGGGCCCGCCCGGGTGGCGGGCCGCCCCGGTCGGCGCAACCCTCGGAATAGCGCGGGAGCCCGAGAGGTTGACGCCGCCCGAGACAGATGCGTGTGCATGGATTCACGAAAGGGCCTGTCATGAAGATCGGCATCATCGGCGCGGGCAACATCGGCGGCAACCTCACCCGCCGGCTCACCGCCCTCGGCCACGACGTCTCCGTCGCCAACTCCCGTGGCCCCCACACCCTCACGGCACTGGCCGAGGAGACCGGCGCGACGCCCGTACCCGCCGAGGAGGCGGCCCGCGGTGCGGAGGTCGTCGTCGTCACTGTCCCCGTGAAGGCGCTCCCCGACCTCCCGTCCGGCCTGCTGGACGGGGCGGCGGACGACGTCGCGGTCATCGACACCGGCAACTACTACCCGCAGCGCGACGGCCGGATCGCGGCGATCGAGGACGACGGCCTCACCGAGAGCCGCTACGCGGAACGCGAGATCGGCCACCCCGTGATCAAGGCGTTCAACGGGACCTACGCCCAGGACCTGCTCGAACGCCCCCACCCGGCCGGCCACCCCGACCGTATGGCGCTGCCGGTCGCCGGCGACGACGACGTCGCGAAGAGCAAGGTGCGGGACCTGATCGACGAGCTCGGTTTCGACACCGTCGACGTGGGCGGACTCGACGACTCCTGGCGCCAGCAGCCCGGCACGCCGGTGTACGGCCTGCGGGAGGGCGTCGACGCGGTCACCAAGGCGCTGGGAGAGGCGTCGCCGGAACGACCGGCGGACTTCCGGGGGTAACGAGCCTCTCGAGCCGTACGGCTCAGACGACCTCGAGGGGACGGTGCGGTCCGTCCGGCAGCTCGACCTTCACCGGGTCGCCCGGCCGCACCACACCACCGGTCAGGACCACGCTCATGATCCCGGCCTTGCGCCAGGCCGCACCGTCCTCGTCCCGCCCGACCAGCTGCTTCAGCAGCCCGTGCTCGAAACCGTCGATCTGCGGACAGGGGTTGCGCAGGCCCGTGACCTCGACCACGGCCTCGTCGCCGAGGCGCAGCAGCGTCCCGGTGGGCAGGCCCAGCAGATCGATCCCGAGCGTGGTGACGTTCTCGCCGAGCTGCCCGGCGACGACCTCGAAACCGGCATCCCGCACCTCGTCGAACAGCTCCTCGTGGATGAGGTGCACCTGCCGCAGATTCGGCTGCGAGGGGTCCCTGCGCATCCGGCTCCGGTGCTTCACCGTCGTACCGGCGTGGACGTCCCCCTCCACCCCGAGCCCCGCGAGCAGCGTGATGCTCTCCCGGTTCGGCTTGGTGAACGAGTACACCCCGTTGCTGCTGACCGCTCTGACCGACCCGCCCATGACGCCCCTCCGCCGCACGACCCCCGCTTCCGGGACCCTATACGGCGGTACGGCGTCAGGCGCCGGAGGCCCACTCCTTGAGAGCCGCCTTGTCGGCGAAGTCGGCGACGTTCTTGTCGTGCGGCTCGCTCGTGTACTGGTGGAAGCGCCACTTGGCCTTGATGCGGGGGTGGCCTGCGGTGACGTAGTCGGCGATCCAGAGACCGTCGCCGGCGTACGACGTCCGGTCGACGTTGAGCCAGTAGTCCCGGTTCGTGTAGAGGACCACCTGGTTGTTCGGGCGCAGTTCCTTGAGCTTGCGGATGAACAGGTCCTTCTCCGCGTTGCTCGCGTGCGTGCCCTCGCTGGTCGTCTCCCAGTCGACGGCGAGGACGTCGCCCGCCTTCTCGGGGGCGTGCTTCACGAAGTACTCGGCCTGGGCGTCGAGATGGCCCGGCCAGAGGAAGTGGTAGAAGCCGACGACGAGTCCGGCGTCACGGCCGTGCTTCGTCTGGGCGGTGAGTTTGGGGTTGACGTACGAACGGCCCTCCGTCGCCTTGATGAAGGCGAAGGAGAGGCCGTCGGTGCCGTACGAAGAGGACTGATATGCGCTTACGTCGATGCCGCGCAGCATGTGGGGACTCCCTGAAGTGCCGGTGGGGGGACAGGGGTTGATTACCCCTCACCTTGGCACGGGTGATCCCTTCCGGATGTGGAAACAGGGTGGAAACGTCAACATTCGATGATGTTGACCGCGAGCCCGCCCCGCGCCGTCTCCTTGTACTTCACCGACATGTCGGCGCCGGTGTCCTTCATCGTCTTGATGACCTTGTCCAGGGACACCTTGTGCGAGCCGTCGCCGCGCATCGCCATCTTCGCCGCCGTGACCGCCTTGACCGCGGCCATGCCGTTGCGTTCGATGCACGGGATCTGCACCAGGCCGCCGACCGGGTCGCAGGTCAGGCCGAGGTTGTGCTCCATGCCGATCTCGGCGGCGTTCTCGACCTGTTCGGGAGATCCGCCGAGCACCTCCGCCAGCGCGCCCGCCGCCATCGAGCAGGCCGAGCCGACCTCGCCCTGGCAGCCGACCTCGGCGCCGGAGATGGACGCGTTCTCCTTGAAGAGCATGCCGATCGCGCCGGCGGCGAGCAGGAAGCGGACGACTCCGTCCTCGTCGGCGCCCGGCACGAAGTTGATGTAGTAGTGCAGGACGGCGGGGATGATGCCCGCGGCGCCGTTGGTGGGTGCGGTGACCACCCGGCCGCCCGCCGCGTTCTCCTCGTTCACCGCCATCGCGTAGAGCGTGATCCACTCCATCGCGTGCGCCAGCGGGTCGCCCTCGGCGCGGAGTTGGCGCGCGGACATGGCGGCCCGGCGCCGTACCTTCAGACCGCCGGGGAGGATGCCCTCGCGGGAGATGCCGCGCGCCACGCACGCCTGCATGACCCGCCAGATCTCCAGCAGGCCCTCGCGGATCTCGTCCTCGGTGCGCCAGGCGCGCTCGTTCTCCAGCATCAGCGCGGAGATCGACAGACCCGTCTCCTTGGTCAGGCGCAGCAGTTCGTCGCCCGTGCGGAACGGGTACTTCAGCACGGTGTCGTCGAGCTTGATGCGGTCCGCGCCGACCGCGTCCTCGTCGACGACGAAGCCGCCGCCGACCGAGTAGTACGTCTTGGACAGCAGCTCCGTGCCGTCCGCGGCGTACGCCCACAGCGTCATGCCGTTGGCGTGGTACGGAAGCGCCTTGCGGCGGTGGAGCTTGAGGTCGTCGTCGAAGGAGAACGGGATCTCGTGCTCACCGAGCAGCCGGATGCGCCGCTCCGCCTTGATCTGCCCGATCCGGTCGTCGGCCGTCTCCACGTCCACCGTGCGGGGCGAGGCGCCCTCGAGACCGAGCAGCACCGCCTTCGGGGTGCCGTGCCCGTGGCCGGTCGCGCCCAGGGAGCCGTACAGCTCGGAGCGCACCGAGGCGACCGAGTCGAGCAGCTCCTCGTTGCGCAGCCTGCGGGCGAACATGCGGGCCGCGCGCATCGGGCCCACCGTGTGGGAACTGGACGGGCCTATGCCGACCGAGAACAGATCGAACACCGAGATGGCCACGGGAAATCCTCCTGAGAGGGTGGGGGCACACGTCGTCGGGTGCCCCCACCACGGAACTACTTGTTCAGACCCGGGTAGAGCGGGTGCTTGTCGGCGAGCGCCCCGACCCTGGCCTTGAGTGCCTCGGCCTCGGCCTCCCCGAAGGGGGAAGGCGCCTTCAGTGCCTCGGCGATGACGTCCGCGACCTCGGCGAAGTCCTCCGCGGTGAAGCCGCGGGTGGCCAGCGCCGGGGTGCCGATCCGCAGCCCCGAGGTCACCATCGGCGGGCGCGGGTCGTCGGGCACCGCGTTGCGGTTGACCGTGATCCCCACCTCGTGCAGCCGGTCCTCGGCCTGCTGCCCGTCCAGCTCGGACTCGCGCAGGTCGACCAGGATCAGATGCACGTCCGTGCCGCCGGACAGCACGTTCACCCCGGCCTCCCGGGCGTCCGCAGCGGTCAGCCGCTCGGCCAGGATGCGCGCACCCTCCACCGTACGCCGCTGGCGCTCCGCGAACTCCTCGCTCGCCGCGACCTTGAAGGAGACCGCCTTGGCGGCGATCACATGCTCCAGCGGGCCGCCCTGGAAGCCGGGGAAGACCGAGGAGTTGAGCTTCTTCGCGAAGTCCTTCTTCGCCAGGATGATGCCGCCGCGCGGCCCGCCCAGCGTCTTGTGCGTGGTGGAGGTGACCACGTCGGCGTGCTCGACCGGGTTGGGGTGCAGCCCGGCCGCGACCAGGCCGGCGAAGTGCGCCATGTCCACCCACAGGTAGGCGCCCACCTCGTCGGCGATCCGGCGGAACGCGGCGAAGTCCAGCTGCCGCGGATACGCCGACCAGCCCGCGATGATCACCTTCGGCCGGTGCTCCTTGGCCAGCTTCTCCAGCTCGGCCATGTCGACCAGACCGGTCGCCGGGTCCACGTGGTAGGCGACCACGTTGAACTGCTTGCCGGAGAAGTTCAGCCGCATCCCGTGGGTCAGGTGCCCGCCGTGGGCGAGGTCCAGCCCGAGGATGGTGTCGCCGGGCCGGGCCAGCGCGAACAGCGCGGCCTGGTTGGCGGAGGCCCCGGAGTGCGGCTGGACGTTGGCGTACTCGGCGCCGAAGAGGTCCTTGACCCGGTCGATGGCGATCTGCTCGGCGACGTCGACGTGCTCGCAGCCGCCGTAGTAGCGCCGGCCCGGGTAGCCCTCGGCGTACTTGTTGGTCAGGACCGACCCCTGGGCCTCCATGACCGCGAGCGGCGCGAAGTTCTCGGAGGCGATCATCTCCAGGGTCGACTGCTGGCGCACCAGCTCGGCGTCGACCGCCGCGGCGATCTCCGGGTCCAGCTCGTGCAGGGACGTGTTCAGGACAGACATGCGTCTACGGCTCCTCAGCCGGCGTTCTGGGCGGTGTACTCATCGGCGGAGAGCAGGTCGGACGGCTCCTCGGTGAGCCGGACCTTGAACAGCCAGCCGCCCTCGAAGGGGGCCGAGTTCACCAGGGACGGGTCGTTGACGACGTCCTCGTTGATCTCGGTGACCTCACCGGTGACGGGGGAGTACAGGTCGCTGACCGACTTGGTCGACTCCAGCTCGCCGCAGGTCTCGCCCGCGGTCACCGCGGAGCCGACCTCGGGAAGCTGGGCGTAGACGACGTCGCCGAGCGCGTTCGCCGCGAACTCGGTGATGCCGACCGTCGAGACGCCGTCCTCGGCGGCCGACAGCCACTCGTGCTCCTTGCTGTAGCGCAGCTGCTGGGGGTTGCTCATGGCCTGAATTCTCCTGTACGCGCGAAGGTGCTGGTGAATGGGGGACTGCTGAATGCGTGTGGGAACAGGGAGATGTGCGCAGGGTCACGCGGGTGGCCCGCCGCACCCGTCCAGTGTCTACTTCTGGCGCTTGTAGAACGGCAGTGCCACGACCTCGTACGGTTCGTGGCTGCCCCGGATGTCCACGCCGACGCCGGAGGTGCCGGGCGCCGCGTGCGCCGCGTCGACGTACGCCATCGCGATCGGCCTGCCCAGCGTGGGGGAGGGTGCGCCGGAGGTGACCTCGCCGATCACGGCGCCGCCCGCGACGACCGGGTACCCGGCGCGCGGGACCCGGCGGCCCTCGGCGACCAGGCCGACCAGGACGCGCGGCGGGTTCTCCTGCGCGCGCTCGGCGGCCTCCTGCAGCGCGGCGCGCCCCACGAAGTCGCCCTCCTTCTCGAACTTCACCACCCGGCCGAGCCCGGCGTCGAAGGGGGTGAGGGAGGTCGTCAGCTCGTGCCCGTACAGCGGCATGCCCGCCTCCAGGCGCAGGGTGTCCCGGCAGGACAGCCCGCAGGGGACCAGGCCGGCGCCCTCGCCCGCCTTGGTCAGCGCCTGCCACAGCTCGACGGCGTGCTCCGGCTTCACGAACAGCTCGAAGCCGTCCTCGCCGGTGTAGCCGGTGCGCGCGATCAGCGCGGGGACGCCGGCGACGGTGCCGGGCAGGCCCGCGTAGTACTTCAGGCCGTCGAGATCGGCGTCGGTCAGGGACTTGAGGATCCCGGGCGACTCGGGGCCCTGCACGGCGAGCAGCGCGTAGGCGTCCCGGTCGTCGCGCACCTCGGCGTCGAAGCCCCCGGCCCGCTCGGTCAGCGCGTCGAGGACGATCTGGGCGTTGGAGGCGTTGGCGACGACCATGTACTCGGTCTCGCCGAGCCGGTAGACGATCAGGTCGTCCAGGATGCCGCCGTCGGCCCGGCAGATCATCGTGTAGCGGGCGCGGCCGAGGCCCACGGAGGCGATGTTGCCGACCAGGGCGAAGTTCAGCAGGGCGGCGGCCTCGGGGCCGGTGACCGTGATCTCGCCCATGTGCGAGAGGTCGAAGAGCCCGGCCCGGGTGCGCACCGCGAGATGCTCGTCGCGCTCGGAGCCGTAGCGCAGGGGCATGTCCCAGCCGGCGAAGTCGGTCATCGTCGCGCCGAGCGAGCGATGCAGGGCATCGAGCGCGGTACGGCGCGGTTCGGTACTGCTCATCGGTCCGTCTCCCAAGTCATGACAGATGGTTGTTCCTCCCCATCTGTCATCGGAACCTGAGAGGTTCGCCCTGATCGCGGCAGGCGATCCGGGGCTTGCACCTTGGGTGGAGCCACTGACGCAGCGGCCCGCTTTTCAGATGTGCCTCGCCCGCGCGGTAACGGGGCCTGAGAGATTCAAGGGAGGAACTTGCTCCTTCGGCGCCCCAGCGGTCTGGGGACTCTCCCGCGCGGATTCAAGCGGCCGGTATGCAGTTGGCGCGCACATCATTGCACGCCTTCTCCACGGGTGGCAGGTCCGCATCCGGCCCTCCCCTTTGTGACCGGCTTGTGGCAGAGCGATCACGAAAACACGAGACACCGCGCATTACCTTCTCTTTACACTCGACGGGCAGGGAATCCGCACCCGGCCCAGGGGAGGACGATCACGGTGAACAGGCCCACGGCGTACGCCACGACCTCGGCGCTCGCGCTGCCGAAGCAGGCCGCGGTCCCGGCCCGGGAGGCTTGCGGCGGCCGGGCTCCCGTGGTCCGCGACCTGCGCGACCGCTCGGGACGCAGCCCGCACGCGCTGCTCTTCGGCCCCCGTGACCTCGTGGTGATCACCGGTCTGCCCGGCAGCGGCAAGTCCACGCTGATGGAGCGCGCGGTGCGGGGCGTCCGCATCGACTCCCAGGACGCCCGCGACCGCTGGGCCGCCCGCCTTCCCCGCCTCCTGCCGTACGCGCTCTACCGCCCCCTGGTCCGCCTCGCGCACTACGCCGGCCTGCGCCGGGCCCTGCGCGGCGGCGAGGGCACGGTCGTGCACGACTGCGGCACGCAGACGTGGGTGCGCGGCTGGCTGGCCCGCGAGGCCCGCCGCCGCGGCGGCACCCTGCATCTGCTGCTCCTGGACGTCACCCCGGACACGGCCCTCAGGGGCCAGGACGAGCGCGGCCGGGGTGTCTCCCGCTACGCCTTCCTGCGGCACCGCACGGCGGCCGCCCGGCTGATCCGCTCCGTCGAGCGGGGTGACCTGCCCGAGGGCGTGGGCTCGGCAGTGCTCCTGGACCGGGACGCGGCGGACGTGCTGCGCAGGATCGGCTTCACGGGCCGGCCTCATGAGGACCGGGCCCCCGCCCCGCCCACCCGCTAGCCTTTCCAGCCTCAGCAGTGGTTCTCCGAAGCACCGGTTCCCAACAGCAGTGGTTCTCAGCAGGCGGTCGGACACAGATGGACTTCCCAGCGGATCTTCCCGCGGACTTTCCCATGCAGGCGCACCCCCATCCGCACGGCGGATGGCCCGGCAACGAGCTGGAGGAGGTGCTGTCGGCCTCCCTCGGCATACCCTCCGCGGGCGGCCGCATCATCGAGGTGCTCGGCCGCAGCTTCCTCTGGGTGCCGCTGCCGAGCGGCGGCGGCCCGCACAGCGGCCCCCTGGACCTGCCCTCGCTCGAGATCGAGGGCCAGGCCTACGTCCCGGTCTTCAGCTCCGAGGAGCAGTTCCGGCACGTCGTCGGCGCCCACATGCCGTACACGATCGCCCCGGCGGTCGAGTTCGCCCGCGGTCTGCCCCCGCAGGTCGGTCTGGCGATCAACCCGGACGGCGTGGTCGGCGTCCCGCTCCCGCCGGCCGCCGTCGCCGAACTGTGCCGGGTGGGCCGGACCCCGCTGGACGGCCCCGCCACCGGAGCCCGCGTCCGCCTCTACGAGCCGGACTGGCAGGACGATCCGGTCGACTTCCTGGCCGCCGCCTCCGCCGAGTTCGCGGGCACCGGCGTGGTCGTCTCGGCCCGCCGCTGCCTGGCGGCCGTGGAGACCGCGGACCCGGTGATGTTCGTCGGCGTCGAACTCTCCCACCGGGAGGGCGACCTGAGGGCGCTTCCCCTCCAGGCGCTGGAGCGGGCCGTCACCAGGGCGCCGGCCCCGTGGCCGGTCAACCTCGTCCTCCTGGACGTCACGGACGACCCGGTGGCGAACTGGATGCGCGAACAGGTACGCCCTTTCTATACGAGGGATCACCTGTAGCCGCCGCGGAGCTCGCCGTGGACACCACCGGTCCCGGGCCACCGGGCGCTTAAGCTGTCAGCAAGAACGCGGGGCATTCTTCGAAGGGGCGGTACGACACGTGAGCGCGAGCCTCAGCGGCAGCGTCGAGCAGATGCTGCGCCAGGTGACGCCAGGGCGCTACGACGCCTACGAGGCACTCCTCCGCGCACTCGCGACCCCGGGCTCCGGCCAGGTCTGGATGCTCCTGTGGCACGGCCAGGCGGGCTCCCCGGACGCCCAGTACGGCAACATGGAGGTCGAGGGCTACGGCTACGCGCCCTGCGTCACCTCCGCCCAGGAGCTCTCGGCCAGCGGCTGGAACAGGTCGTACGAGGTGATCGACGGCCTGGACGTCGCCCGCACCCTGTACCCCGACCACTTCGGCCTCTGGCTCAACCCGCACGCCCCGGGCGGCGGCGTGGGCATCCCCTGGCTGGACCTGCGCCGCATCGCCACCGGCCTGGAGCGCCAGGCCGCCGGCCCCCTGCGGCTGACGGAACCCGCACTGGAGATCCCGCAGTTCTACGCCCTGCTCACGCAGAACGCCCACCGCACCCCGGCCGTCCGCTCGCTGCGCCGCGCATGGGTGCAGCCGGCGCTCGGCGCGCCGTACCTCGCCATCGGACTGGACGTGTACGACACCAGCCCGCCCGCCGTGGACTCGGTACGGGCGATGATGCAGCAGTCGATCGGCGCCGTCCCGGACGGGCTGCCGGTGTCGACGGTGGCGATGTCCGACGAGTACGACCCCGTGGCCCTCTGGATGCGTGCGAGCGCCCGCCCCTTCTACGATCGCGAGGCCCACGCGGCGGCTCCGGCGCAGGCCCCGGCGGGCGGCTACGGCTACCCACCGGTGCATGGCGGATACTGAGACGACACCCTGGTCCGTGCCGGAACCCCAGGTGATCTGCGCGCGTAGATAGCGCCGGAAGAACCTGAAGTTTCCGTAGATGTCCGAAATGACCCGTGTCCGACGGCCGTAACCTGCTGTCCGGATAACGGAACACACCAGCCCGCATCACGTTTGCGCATCCATTCACCGCCAAGTCTGGCAACAGATCGCCAAAGCGTTGAAGACTCCCGCTCCAGAGGGGTTCGCCCCCATGTACGACGGACTGATCACGCCGCTACAGCGGCAAGTGCGGGCCGGCTACCGCCGGTTGAGAGGGGTCCCTGCCAGATGACGGCACCAATCCACGAGCCGACCGCGGAAGCGGCTCCGAGCGCGGCCGAGGAAGCGGCGGTTGCCACCGCCGGTGAAAAGGCTGTTCAGGGCCGATCCTTGGGCCGGATCGCCTGGGAGCGGCTCAAGCGGGACAAGCTCGCCCTCGCGGGCGGCGTCGTCGTGCTCGCCCTGATCGTGATCGCCGTGCTCGCTCCCTGGCTCGCGAACCTGGTCGGGCAGGATCCGGACGCCTACCACGAGAGCCTGATCGACCCGCTGTTCGGGACGCCCAAGGGCTCCCTGGGCGGCATCAGCGCCGATCACCTGCTGGGTGTCGAGCCGGTCAACGGCCGCGACATCTTCGCCCGCGTCCTCTACGGCGCGCGGATCTCGCTCCTCGTCGGCTTCCTGTCCGCGATCGTCGCCGTCGTGCTCGGCACGGTCCTGGGCATCCTGGCCGGCTTCTTCGGCGGCTGGGTCGACTCGGTCATCAGCCGCATCATGGACGGCCTGCTCGCCTTCCCGCAGCTGCTCTTCATCATCGCCCTCGTGTCCGTCATGCCGAACGAGATGCTCGGCCTGACCGGTTCGAGCGTGCGCGTCTTCGTGATGATCCTGGTCATCGGGTTCTTCGGCTGGCCCTACATCGGGCGCGTGGTGCGCGGTCAGACGCTGTCGCTGCGCGAGCGCGAATACGTCGAGGCCGCCCGGTCCCTGGGCGGCGGGCGGATGTACATCCTGTTCAAGGAGCTGCTGCCCAACCTCGTCGCGCCCATCATCGTCTACACGACGATGATGATCCCCACCAACATCCTGACCGAGGCGGCACTCAGCTTCCTGGGTGTGGGCGTCAAGCCGCCCACCTCGTCCTGGGGGCAGATGCTCTCGACGGCGATCGACTACTACGACTCGGACCCCATGTTCATGGTGGTTCCGGGTGTGGCGATCTTCATCACCGTGCTGGCCTTCAACCTCTTCGGCGACGGCGTGCGTGACGCGCTCGACCCGAAGGGCTCCCGCTGAACTGCCGTACCCCCAGCGTCCCGTGAGCTCAGCCACGGGGTCTCTCATCAACACCGGAGGATCCGAGATCGTGACTACCCAACGCACCTCAGGGCGGCGTAAGCAGGCACTGGCCGCTGCTGTCGGGGTCGCTGCGCTGCTGACCACGGCGGCGTGCGGCGGCGGCAACGACAGCGGTGGTTCGAAGAGCGGCGCAGCCGGCTTCGACGCTGCGAACAACAAGGTCGCCCAGGCCTCCGCGGTCAAGAAGGGCGGCGAACTGAAGTTCGTCAGCACCCAGGACGCCGACTCGTGGGACACCACGCGTGGTTACTACGGCTTCATGTGGGACTTCTCCCGCTACTACAGCCGTCAGCTGCTCACCTACAAGACCGAGCCGGGCGCCAAGGGCGCCGAGGTCACGCCCGACCTCGCGGCCGACGAGGGCCAGGTCTCGGCCGACGGCAAGACGTACACGTTCAAGCTGCGTGACGGGATCACCTGGGAGGACGGCAAGCCGATCACCTCCCAGGACATCAAGTACGGCATCGAGCGTTCCTGGGCGCAGGACGTCCTGTCCGGCGGTCCGGTCTACCTGCAGCAGATGCTCGACCCCAAGGCCACCTACAAGGGCCCGTACAAGGACACGTCGAAGGACAAGCTGGGCCTGAAGGCGATCGACACGCCTGACGCCAAGACGATCGTCTTCCACCTGCCGTCGGCGAACTCCGACTTCAAGCAGGTGCTGGCCATGACCTCGGCCTCGCCGGTCCGCCAGGACAAGGACACCAAGTCCAAGTACGGTCTGCACCCGTTCTCCTCGGGTCCGTACAAGTTCCAGTCGTACAGCCCGGGCAAGTCGCTGGTGCTGGTCCGCAACACCAACTGGAAGGCCTCCTCGGACCCGGTCCGCAAGGCCTACCCGGACAAGATCTCGCTCACCATCTCGTCCAACCAGAGCGACTCCGACCAGCGTCTGATCAACGGCGACTACGACATCGACGCCAGCCAGACGGGTCTTGGCCCGCAGGGCCGCACCATCGCCCTGAAGCAGCACAAGGCCAACCTGGACAACCCGGTCTCCGGCTTCATCCGCTACGCGGTCTTCCCGCAGACGGTCAAGCCGTTCGACAACATCCACTGCCGCAAGGCCGTGATCTACGCGGCCGACCACGTGTCGCTGCAGACCGCGCGCGGTGGCCCGGTCGCCGGTGGCCTCATCGGCACCAACATGCTCCCGCCGTCCGTCCCGGGCGCCGAGGGCCAGA
Organism: Streptomyces sp. NPDC050534; assembly: GCF_044457745.1. Taxonomy (NCBI): domain Bacteria; kingdom Bacillati; phylum Actinomycetota; class Actinomycetes; order Kitasatosporales; family Streptomycetaceae; genus Streptomyces; species Streptomyces sp. NPDC050534. The sequence continues at coordinate 144,193 of NZ_JBITHF010000018.1, read as the reverse complement.
AGTACGACCCGTACAAGATCGCCGGTGAGAACAAGAACGGCAACGACAGCCTGGCCAAGCAGGAGCTGAAGGCCTGCGGTCAGCCGAACGGCTTCAAGACCACCATCGCGGTCCGCAACAACAAGCAGCAGGAGGTGGCCACGGCCACGTCCCTGCAGGCGGCGCTGAAGAAGGTCGGCATCAACGCCGACATCTACCAGTACGACGGTTCGCAGAGCGCCGGCATCATCGGTGCCCCGGCCAACGTCGAGAAGAAGAAGCTCGGCATCATCATCATGGGCTGGGGTCCCGACTTCCCGAGCGTCCAGGGCTATGGCATCCCGCTGTGGAGCAGCAACTACATCCTCCAGAGCGGTAACAACAACTACGCCATGATCAAGGACAAGACGATCGACGGCCTCTTCGACCAGTACAACGCGACCAAGGCGACGGACGAGGCGAAGAAGACCCAGATCTCCACGGAGATCAACCACAAGGTCAGTGAGGGTGCGTACTACCTGCCCTTCACCTTCGAGCGGCTGCTCAACTTCCGCGGCTCGAACGTGGGCAACGTGTACACGACGAACGCGTACAGCGGTTACTACGACTTCGTCAACCTCGGCCTGAAGTCCACGAAGTAATTCCCGGCACACCCGCCGAACGGCACGAAAGGCAGGTGAAGGCCGGCGCGGCGTGACCGCGGGCCACCGGACAATCTCCGGCGGCCCGCGGTCCGCGGCGGGCCGTAAGCTGTGCTCGCTTACCTCATCAGGCGGCTGTTCGCCGCCGCAGTGATGCTGGTGGTCATCATCCTGGTGGTCTTCAGCATCTTCTTCCTCGTCCCCAAGTGGGCGGGCGTGGACATCGCCACGAGCTTCGTGGGCAAGCAGGCGGACCCCGCGGCGGTGGAAGCCGTCCGGACGAAGCTGGGTCTGAGCGACCCGGTCTTCGTGCAGGTCTGGCACTTCTTCAAGGGCATCTTCGTGGGCCGCACGTACGCGGCCGGCGGCGATATCACCCACTGCTCCGCGCCGTGCTTCGGCTACTCCTTCCGCAGCGAGCAGGCCGTGTGGCCGGTGCTGACCGACCGCTTCCCGGTGACCCTGGGTCTGGCGCTCGGTGCCGCCGTGCTGTGGCTGGTCTTCGGTGTCTCCGCCGGTGTGCTCTCCGCGCTCAAGCGGGGCAGCCTCTGGGACCGCGGCGCGATGGTCATCGCCCTCAGCGGTGTGTCGCTCCCGATCTACTTCACGGGTCTGCTCTCGCTGGCGATCTTCAGCTACGGGCTGGGGTGGATCGACGGCCAGTACGTGCCCCTGAGTCAGAGTTTCACCGGCTGGCTGGGCGGCATGATCCTGCCGTGGGTCACCCTCGCGTTCCTGTACGCGGCCATGTATGCCCGGATCACCCGCGCCACCATGCTGGAGGTCCTCGGTGAGGACTACATCCGCACGGCGCGCGCGAAGGGCCTCAAGGAGCAGGTCGTCATCCGCAAGCACGCCATGCGCTCCACGATGACGCCCATCCTCACCATGCTCGGCATGGACCTCGGCGCCCTCATCGGCGGCGCGATCCTGACCGAGACGACGTTCAGCCTGCCCGGCCTCGGCCAGGCGGTCCTGAACGGCATCAAGAACCAGGACCTGCCCATCATCCTGGGCGTCACCCTGATCACCTCCCTCGCGGTACTCATCGCCAACCTCGTGGTGGACGTCCTGTACGCCGTGATCGACCCCCGAGTGAGGCTCGCATGACCGAACTCAGCAAGACCGGAGCAGCCGTGGGCGAACCCACCTCGGCCTCGCCGGCCCCGACCTCCTTCCTGGAAGTGCGCGACCTGAAGGTGCACTTCCCGACCGACGACGGTCTGGTCAAGTCCGTCGACGGGCTGTCCTTCAAGCTGGAGAAGGGCAAGACCCTCGGCATCGTGGGCGAGTCGGGTTCCGGCAAGTCGGTGACCTCGCTCGGCATCATGGGCCTGCACACCGCCGGCCAGTACGGCAAGCGCAAGGCGCAGATCTCCGGGGAGATCTGGCTGGACGGCACCGAGCTGCTGACCGCCAACCCGGACGAGGTGCGCAAGCTGCGCGGCCGGCAGATGTCGATGATCTTCCAGGACCCGCTGTCCGCGCTGCACCCGTACTACACGATCGGTCAGCAGATCGTGGAGGCGTACCGGATCCACCACGACGTCGACAAGAAGACCGCCCGCCGCCGGGCGATCGAGATGCTCGACCGGGTCGGCATCCCGCAGCCGGACAAGCGGGTGGACGGCTACCCGCACGAGTTCTCCGGCGGTATGCGCCAGCGCGCGATGATCGCGATGTCGCTGGTGAACAACCCCGAGCTGCTCATCGCGGACGAGCCGACGACCGCCCTCGACGTGACCGTCCAGGCGCAGATCCTCGACCTGATCCGCGATCTGCAGAAGGAGTTCGGCTCCGCGGTCATCATCATCACCCACGACCTGGGCGTCGTCGCCGAACTGGCCGACGACATCCTGGTGATGTACGGCGGCCGCTGCGTCGAGCGCGGTCCGGCGGAGAAGGTGTTCTACGAGCCCCGCCACCCCTACACCTGGGGCCTGCTCGGCTCGATGCCGCGCCTGGACCGCGAGCAGCAGGACCGCCTGATTCCGGTCAAGGGCTCCCCGCCCTCGCTGATCAACGTCCCGTCCGGCTGCGCCTTCAACCCGCGCTGCCCGTACGCCGACGTCCCCAAGGACAACGTCACCCGCACGGTCCGGCCCGAGCTGACCGAGGTCGACAGCCAGCACTGGGCCGCCTGCCACATGACGCAGGAGCAGCGGGAGCGTATCTGGACCGAAGAGATTGCGCCGAAGCTGTGAGCGAGGACAAAGCTGTGAGCATCCCTGCGCAGAGTGGAGGCAGCGTGGTCACCAAGGACGGGGCCGCCCCCGGAGAGACTCTGCTGAAGGTGACCGGGCTCCAGAAGCACTTCCCGATCAAGAAGGGCCTGCTGCAGCGGCAGGTCGGGGCCGTGCACGCGGTCGACGGCATCGACTTCGAGGTCAAGTCCGGCGAGACGCTGGGCGTGGTGGGCGAGTCGGGCTGCGGCAAGTCGACGATGGGCCGGCTGATCACCCGGCTGCTCGAACCGACCGGCGGTACGGTCGAGTTCGAGGGCAAGGACATCACGCACCTCGGTGTGGCGGGCATGCGCCCGATGCGCCGTGACGTGCAGATGATCTTCCAGGACCCGTACTCGTCGCTGAACCCGCGCCACACCATCGGCACGATCGTCGGCGCTCCCTTCCGGCTCCAGGGCGTCGAGCCCGAGGGCGGCATCAAGAAGGAAGTGCAGCGGCTGCTGGAGGTGGTCGGTCTCAACCCCGAGCACTACAACCGCTATCCGCACGAGTTCTCCGGCGGCCAGCGCCAGCGCATCGGCATCGCCCGGGCGCTCGCCCTGAAGCCGAAGCTGGTCGTGGCGGACGAGCCGGTCTCCGCGCTCGACGTGTCGATCCAGGCCCAGGTCGTCAACCTGCTCGACGACCTCCAGCAGGAGCTGGGCCTGACGTACGTGATCATCGCGCACGACCTCTCCGTCGTCCGGCACGTCTCGGACCGGATCGCGGTGATGTACCTCGGCAAGATCGTCGAACTGGCGGACCGCGAGGCGCTGTACAAGGCGCCGATGCACCCGTACACCAAGGCGCTGATGTCGGCGGTGCCGATCCCGGACCCGCGGCGCAAGAGCGAGAAGAGCGAGCGCATCCTGCTCCGCGGCGACGTGCCCTCGCCGATCTCCCCGCCGAGCGGCTGCCGCTTCCACACCCGGTGCTGGAAGGCGACGGAGATCTGCAAGACGACCGAGCCGCCGCTCCTGGAGCTCAGGCCCGGCCAGCAGGTCGCCTGCCACCACCCGGAGAACTTCGAGGACCAGGCCCCGCAGGACACGGTGCTGCTGTCCGTGGCCAAGGAGGCGGCCGAGCTGGTCGCCGACGAGGTGCTGGCGGAGTCGGCGGAGACGTCGGCGGCGGTCGCGGCGGAGGTCGCGGAGACGTCCGGCGCCCCGGAGGCCGGAAGCCAGGAGTCAACCGACAAGTAACGCATGACAAGTTGGCAAAGTCATGCACATGACTGAACGGGAGAGTTCAGAGTCGTCCGTGTCCGACTTATCGGCACACGCTCGAAAGGGACGGCTCATGAAACTCTCCCGTTCGGCACGCTTAGGGGCCCTCGCTACCGCGGCGGCCTCTTTCCTTGTCATCGCCGCGTCGTCCGCCCCCACCCAGGGCGCTCCCGGCATCGGTGACACCTACTTCCCGAATCTCGGCAACGGCGGCTTCGACGCCCGCCACTACGCGCTCGACGTGGCGTACAACCCGGACACCGACCGCCTCGACGGCCGTACGACGCTCACCGCCCGGGCCACCCAGTCCCTGTCCTCCTTCGACCTCGACCTGCAGAAACTGGAGGTCACCAAGGTCGAAGTGAACGGCAGACGCGCCGAGTTCACCCGCGACGGCGACGAACTGCGCATCACCCCGCACGGCGTGCTCCGCCGGAACAGCACCTTCACGGTCACGGTCACCTACGGCGGCGTCCCCGAAGCCCTGGGCGGCCCCATCGTCTTCGGCTCCAGCTACGGCTGGATGAAGACCGCCGACGGAGTCTTCGTCGCCTGCGAGCCCAACGCCGCCTCCACCTGGTTCCCCTCCAGCGACCATCCGGACGACAAGGCCACCTACGACATCCGCATCAAGGCCCCCAAGGGCCTGACGGGCGTCTCCAACGGCCGGCTGGTGTCGACGTACGACAAGGGCGCCTCGACGTACACCCACTGGCGCGAGAGCAGGCCTATGGCGACCTATCTCGCGACCGCCACCATCGGCAAGTTCGACGTGAAGACGGGGAAGACCCCCTCCGGGATCCCGGTCTACGTCGCCATCGACCCGGTGCTGGCGAACAGCAACAGCGTCGACGTGTACGCCGTCACCGCCGCGGCCACCGACTACTGGCAGCAGGTCTTCGGCCCGTACCCCTTCGAGGAGACCGGCGCGATCGTCGACGACATGCCGGAGGCCGGGTTCTCGCTGGAGGTGCAGAGCAAGCCCGCCTACTCGGCCGTGCGCAGCGAGACGACGATCGTGCACGAGCTGGCCCACCAGTGGTTCGGAGACTCGGTCTCGGTGGAGCGCTGGAAGGACATCTGGCTGAACGAGGGCTTCGCCACGTACGCGCAGTGGCTTTGGGCCGAGCACCAGGGCACCCGCAGCGCCCACGACTCGTTCCTGGCCGGCTACAACGCGCGCCCGGCCGACAGCTCCTTCTGGCAGACCGTGGTCGCCGACCCGCAGCGCGACACCATGTTCGCGTCCGCGGTCTACCAGCGCGGCGCGATGACCCTTCAGGCGCTGCGCGAGCGGATCGGTGACAAGGCGTTCTTCAAGCTGCTGCCGGCCTGGACGCACCTGCACCGCTACGGCAACGCGAACACGCGGCAGTTCATCCAGCTCGCCGAGCGGGTCTCCGGGCAGAAGCTCGAGGACCTGTTCCACAAGTGGCTCTACACGACGGGCAAGCCCGCCCTCTAGCGACCCTGAGTAAGAATGTGGGGTGCTTCAGCAACTGTTCAGCCCCTCCGTCCAGCACACGCTCGACCTCGTTGGCATCTTCGTGTTCGCCATCTCCGGCGCGCTGCTGGCCGTCCGCAAGAACTTCGACGTCTTCGGCATCGCCGTCCTCGCCGAGGTCACCGCGCTGGGCGGAGGACTGTTCCGGGACCTGGTCATCGGTGCCGTGCCGCCCGCCGCCTTCACGGACCTCGGCTACTTCATCACTCCGCTGCTCGCCGCCCTCATGGTCGTCTTCCTCCATCCGCACGTCGAGCGCATCCAGGTCGGCGTGAACGTCTTCGACGCGGCCGGCCTCGGCCTGTTCTGCGTCGCCGGGACGACCAAGGCGTACGAGTACGGGCTGAACCTCACCTCGTCGGCCACCCTCGGGCTCGCCACCGCCGTGGGCGGTGGCGTGCTCCGGGACGTCCTCGCCAACGAGGTCCCCTCCCTGCTGCGTTGGGACCGTGACCTGTACGCGGTCCCCGCCATGGTCGGCGCGACCATGGTCGTCCTGTGCATCCGCTACGACGCCCTCACCCCGTTCACCAGCGGACTCGCCGTCGTCACCGCCTTCGTGCTGCGCCTGTTCGCGATGAAGTACCACTGGCGAGCGCCGCGTGCCTGGAACCGGCGCTCGACGGTACGGGAGGAGTAGCACTCCCGCTCCGGGCGTGGTGCTGGCCCATCTCCACCGAGAGCCAGCGGAAGGACGGGACCACCTGCGGCCGCCACAGCGCCATGGTGTGGCCGCCCGCGCTCCTCGGGATGAAGACCACGTGCACGGTCGTCGGTGCCTTCGCGGCCTGTTCGAGGCCGATGCCGGCCTCGTAGCCGTCGTGCGGCTGGCCGGAGATGTACAGCGCGATCCGGGGCGGGCTGAGGGCCTTCTTCAGCAGCAGGTAGGGGTTGTTCTCGGCCCTGACCTGGAGGTTCTGCGCGGCGAGCGAGTTGCGTTCGCCGATCGGGTCGTTGTAGCCGGACATGCTGATCGCGGCCATGTAGCGGCCCGGGTGCGCGACGGCCAGCTTCACCGCGCAGTGCGCGCCCGCCGAGTACCCCGCGACCGCCCAGCCCCTGGGCGCGGGTGCGGCGCGGAAGTTGTCCGTGACCATCCGCGGGACGTCGATGCTGAGCCAGCTGTCGGCGTTGACCGTGCCCGGGATGTTGGCGCAGCCCGTGTCCACGCCGGCCAGCAGGTTGGTGCGCGGAGCGACCAGGATGAACGGCGCGACCTCGCCGTTGCGCATCAGCGGCGCCAGCTGCTGCGTCACCTTCATCGCCCCGAACCACGCCTTCGCCGAGCCCGGGTAGCCCGGCAGCAGCTCCACGACCGGGAACCTGTGGTGCCGGTAGCGCGGCTCGCCGTACTGCGGCGGCAGCCACACGTAGACCTCGGCGTTCACGCCGGAGACGCGGCCCTTGAGCTGGGTCTCGCGTACGCCGCCCATCCCGGGGCCGGTTGCCTGCGTGAAGTCCTGCTTGATCTTGGGGAGTCGTTTCAGCGCTATTCCGCCGGTGCCGTCGGCGCCCAGGTTCGCGGCCTGCTGCACATGGTTGCCGGTGCCGAGGAGGTCGGCCCAGTTGTCGTACAGGCTGTTGGCGTTGTTGACGAGGACGAAGACCAGCGCGACCGCCGTCCCCTGGGCGAACAGCAGCATCAGCATGCGGCCGGTCGTGCGCAGGGCCTGCGGCCCGCGGACGCGTGACCACAGGACGAGCGGCAGTATCAGTGCGATCGCGAACAGCACGATCAGCGTGTAGAGGAACGGAGTCCCGGTGAGGCTCATGTCCCCATAGAGGGGGACGGAGGGGCCCGGGTTTCGGACGAGTGGGGACACTTACCAAGAAATTGCCGGAACCTCACCCGCAAGGCCGGGCGGAGCGGCCGGTGCGTCATCTGCCGTTAACCTAGAAAGCTACCGCTTAGTAGTTTCTCGTTGTACGGTTCAGGCATGCCAGAAGCAGCTTCCGCAGCGGCCACGAGGGCCGCCGTCGGCGACAGCGAGTTCGACCGGGACACCGCGCTCACCCTGCGCGAGCCCGGCGTGTACGACATCGACCTCTCCGCCGGCTGGACCATCATCAACGCCGTCAACGGCGGTTATCTGCTGGCCGTCCTGGGCCGCGCCCTCGGCGACGCCCTGCCGCACCGCGACCCGTTCACCATCTCGGCCCACTACCTCACCGCGTCCCAGCCGGGACCGGCGGTGGTCCGCACGGAACTGGTGCGTGGCGGCCGCACGCTCTCCACCGGCCAGGCCTCCCTCTTCCAGTACGACGAAGAGGGGCGCGAGGTGGAGCGCATCCGCGTCCTCGCCTCCTACGGCGACCTGGACGCGCTGCCGGAGGACGTGCGCACGACCGCCGTGCCGCCCGCGTTCCCGCCCATGGACCAGTGCTTCGGCCCGCAGGACACTGCATCCGATGTCCGACTGCCGTCGGGTGGCGCGCCCGTCGACGGCAGCTCGGCGATCGCCGACCGCCTGATGATCAAGATCGACCCCGCGACCCTCGGCTGGGCGCTCGGCGCCCCGTCCGGCAAGGGCGAGATGCGCGCCTGGTTCGGCCTCGCCGACGGCCGCGACGCCGACCCGCTCTCCCTGCTGCTGGCGGTGGACGCGCTGCCGCCCACCGCCTTCGAGATCGGCCTCTCCGGCTGGGTCCCCACGGTCGAGCTCACGGTCCACATCCGCACCCGCCCGGCCCCCGGCCCCCTGCGCGTCTCCATCACCACCCGCAACCTCGCGGGCGGGTTCCTGGAGGAGGACGCGGAGGTGTGGGACAGCGAGGACCGGCTGGTGGCGCAGTCCCGCCAGCTGGCCCGCGTCAGGCTCGGCTGAGCGGCTTCCTGCCCAGCCAGGCCGCCAACTGCCCGTAGGAGTCGGCCTCTTCGGGGGCCGACTGCGCCGTGGCGAACGGTGTGTCCGCGTCGCGGTCCGGGTCGGGCAGCACGCGGCGGGCGGTGGCGAGGGCGAACTCGGCCAGTTCCTGGTCGAGTTCCAAGGGATGACCGAGCGACTCGGACAAGTCCCAGGTGTGGGTGACCAGTTCCATCACGTAGCCGGAGAGGGCCGCGCGGCCCGGGACCTCGCCCCAGGGCACGCGGACCGGTGCCTCCATGCGGTCGTCGCCCGCCCAGGCGTCGAGGACCCGCGTGCGGACCTCCTCGTACGCGGCCGGCCAGCCGTCGTCCTTCACGCCGTCCGTGACGGGACGCACCGCCATGCCGTCGCCGCCCTCGCCGACGACCGCGATGCGCCGGGTGCCGCCGACGACGTGTCCGAGCAGGGCGCGCACGTCGAACTCGGCACAGGGCGTGGGGCCGTTGAGCTGCTCGGGACGGACGGTTCCGATCAGGGCCGCCGCCTGCTCGGTGGCGCGGGCGTACACGGGCCGCGGGTCGATCGCGTTCATCGGGTGACCTCTCTCTGCCGGGACTGCCCGGCTGCCGGGCTGTCGAGGGAGAGCGTGCCCGCATAACCTGACAGATCCCGTCAACATTTGCCGCGGCCCGCCCTTGGCGCGATTCTGATCCCGTGAAGTCCGACCGCCTTCTCTCGATCCTGCTGCTCCTGCAGACCCGCGGCCGCGTCCCCGCGCACGAACTCGCCGCGCGGCTGGAGGTGTCCGTACGCACCATCTACCGCGACATCGAGGCCCTGTCGGCCTCCGGCGTCCCGGTCTACGCCGAGCGCGGGCGGCACGGCGGCATCGAACTGCTCGCGGGATTCCGTACGGACGTGACCGGACTGACCGCGGACGAGTCCCGTGCCCTGTTCATCCTGGCCGCACAGGGCGCGCACGCCGCGCTCGGCCTGGACGCGGCACTCGGCTCGGCGCTGCGCAAGGTGATGGCGGCGCTGCCGGCGCCGCACCGCCCCGCCGCCGAGGTGACCTCCCGCCGCATCCTCGTCGACGCCACGCGCTGGAAGGGCGGTCCGCAGCCCGCCGTCGACCTCGACACCCTCCAGGACGCCGTCTTCGCCGACCGCCGGCTGCGGCTGCGCTACCGGCACAGCGGACAGCGGCAGGCGCGGACGTACACCGTCGACCCGTACGGCCTCGTGTCGAAGGCCGGCGTCTGGTACCTGGTGGCCGACCGCGGGACGGCGCCACGGCTCTTCCGCGTCGACCGGGTGCAGTCCGCCACCGTCCTGGGCGACGATGTGCGGCGCCGCCCCGGTGTCGAACTCGCCGACGTCTGGGAGGTGTTGCGCCGCCAGGTGGAGGAGCGGCCCGGCGGACTCGACGTCACCGTCCGGGTCCGGCGCGACCGCCTCGACATGTTCCTGCGCCTGAACGCCTCGCAGCTCGCCGAGCTGCCCGACGGCGGTGCGGGCGACGGGGGCGGGGACGGTGACGGGGACGGCGGGGAGGAGTGGGTGACCGTACGGCTGTCGTACGGCGTCGTGCGCGAGGCCCGTCAGCTCCTTCAGTTCGCCGACACCGTCGAGGTGCTGGAACCGACCGAGGTACGCGCGGAACTGGCCGCCGCGGCCGCCTCCGTCATGGGCCTGTACCCCTCTTTGCCCGAACCACAGGCCACGGACAGGCCGTCCCCAAGGAAGCCCTAAGCGCCGTTGATTGAGTGCCGGCTTCAGGAGTCCCTCATCCTTCTTGGAGTTGTTTCTCATGCAGCGCGTGCGTCTCGTTCCCGCGGTGGCCCTGCTGGTGCTCTCGCCTCTGGCCCTGACCGCCTGCGGTTCCGGCGACTCGTCGTCCTCGGGCAGTGGCAACTCCGGCCAGCGGCAGGCGTGTTCGGCGCCGACCGGGAACCGGTCCGGGATGCCGAGCGGTGCGCCTTCGGGGGCCCCGTCGGGGGCCCCGACAGGCAAGGCGGCTGCCAAGCCGTCCGGTAGGTCTACAGGGATGCCCTCGGGGATGCCGAGCGGTGCGCCGTCCGGGATGCCGGGGGGCGGGCAGGGCGGGCAGGGTGGCCCCGGTGGCGGCGCCGGTTGTGGTGGCGGCCCGGGCGGGGGTCAGGGCTGATTCTCCACGTCGTACGGCAGGGGCGGGCACACCCGGTGGGCGGGGGTGCCGCCCCTGCGTGTCGCAGCTCAGTCCAGCCAGTGACGGCGCCCGATGCTGATGAGCCGCATCTGCCGCGAGGCCACGTGCGCCACCCGCTCCCGGTCCCCGTCCGCGCCTTCCATGGCCTCGAGGAACAGCGAGGCGGTGATGAGCATCTGGTCCACGTACAGATGGGCCAGCATGAGCAGGTCGTCGTCGCTCCAGCCCGTGGACTGCGGGTCCTTGGCGAGCTCGTCCCGTACCTCCTCGGCGAACCGGGCCAGTTGGTCCCGGATGGCATCCCGCACCGGCTGAACTCCGCCATGTCGCTCACGGGCGATGAAACGGACATGGGAGGGGTACGCGTCGACATGACCGGCGATCAACTCGATAGCGCGCGCGATGCGTTCCTCGCTGTTGTCCGCCGAGGTCACCGTCGTCCGGATCATCGGGTGCAGGCTGCCCAGCGCCTCCTCGACCAGGGCAACACCGAGATCCGGGATGGAACGGAAGTGCCGGTAGAAGGCGGTGGGGGCGACGCCGACGGCACGGGTGACCTCGCGCAGACCCAGGCTGCTCAGGCTCTGCTCCTCCAGCAGGGCGAGCGCCGCGTCGAGGAGCGCCTGCCTGGTCTTCTGCTTCTGGGCCTGCCGGATGCCGAGGGTGTGACTCATGTCATCCAGTTAACAACTGTTCTCTGGATTTGGAAAGCCGTACGGCACGCTAGACTCTGTAGTCAGTGAACAAGTGTTACTACAACTGTTCACCGAACCGTAACCCGGAGGGGGATCCATCCCATGCTGTTCCTTGTCGCCGCACTGATGCTGTTCGGCGCGGTGCTGGGCACCGTGGCCCACGCGCCGTTCGCGTTCACGCTCGTCGCGGCCGCCGTCATCGCCGCCTGGCTCGGCATCTTCGCGCTCCGCGAGCGCAACGGCCGCCGCCGCCACACGTCCACGCACTGACCGACCATCCCTACGGCTTCCTGGAGCTGACCCGTCATGCAACTCACCGCACCGGCCACGCGCCGCACCACCACGACACCGCGCCGCGACGCCGACGGCATGGCCGTCGCGTCCTTCATCCTCGGCCTGCTCGGCCTGCTGGTCCTCAACGTCTTCCTCGGCCCCATCGCCATCGCCCTGGCCGCCGCGGCCCTCTGGCGCGGCACGGCCCGCCGCGGGCGTGCCTTCCTGGGCCTGACCCTGGGCGTCGCCGACCTCGCGGTCCTGGCGATCGCGATGCAGCTCTCCAACACCGTGTCCTGGAGCCTGTGACAGCACCTACCGCCGTGGGCATTCGTTCCGCAGGACGGAACGGGTGGGCACGGCCTGCAGCGCCGGGTACCTTGCCGACGACGTCAAGGGCAGCGCGGGCCAAGCGCGACCTGGCTGCAGCACAGGGGGACCTTGACACGAGGCCCCTCACGAACGCCCCGTAGAATCGGGGCACCATGGCTTACCTCGACCACGCCGCGACCACCCCGATGCTCCCCGAGGCAGTCGAGGCGATGACAGCCCAACTGAGCGTCACGGGCAACGCCTCCTCTCTTCACGCCTCAGGCCGGCAGGCCCGCCGTACCGTCGAGGAGGCCCGTGAGACCCTCGCGGAAGCGCTCGGCGCCCGCCCCAGCGAGGTCGTTCTCACCTCCGGCGGCACCGAGGCCGACAACCTCGCCGTGAAGGGCCTGTACTGGTCCCGCCGCGACGCCGACCCGGCCCGTACCCGCGTCCTGTCCAGCCCCGTCGAGCACCACGCCGTCCTTGACGCCGTCCACTGGCTCGGCGAACACGAGGGCGCCACGGTCGAGTACCTCCCGGTCGACGCCCACGGGCGCGTCCACCCCGAGGCGCTGCGCGAGGTGATCGCCCGCAACCCCGACGACGTCGCCCTGGCCACCGTGATGTGGGCCAACAACGAGATCGGCACCGTTCTGCCGGTCCGTGAACTCGCCGACGTGGCACAGGAGTTCGGCATCCCGCTGCACTCCGACGCCGTCCAGGCCTTCGGCCAGGTCCCCGTCGACTTCACCGCCTCCGGCCTCGCCGCGATGACGGTCTCGGGCCACAAGATCGGCGGCCCGTACGGCATCGGCGCCCTGGTCCTCGGCCGTGAGCACACCCCCGTCCCCGTCCTGCACGGCGGCGGACAGGAGCGCCACGTCCGCTCCGGCACCCTCGACGTGCCGGCCGTCGCCTCCTTCGCGGTGGCCGCGCGGCTGGCCACCGAGCGGCGCGAGTGGTTCGCGGCCGAGATCGGCGCCCTGCGCGACAGCCTGGTCGAGGCGGTCCGCGCGGCCGTCCCGGACGCGATCCTCGGCGGCGACCCGATCGACCGCCTGCCGGCCAACGCCCACTTCACCTTCCCCGGCTGCGAGGGCGACTCGCTGCTGCTCCTGCTCGACGCCCAGGGCATCGAGTGCTCCACCGGCTCCGCCTGCACCGCGGGCGTCGCCCAGCCCAGCCACGTCCTGCTGGCCATCGGCACCGACCCCGACCTGGCCCGCGGCACCCTGCGCTTCTCCCTCGGCCACACCTCCACGGAGGCGGACGTCGAAGCGCTGGCGAAGGCGATCGGCCCGGCGGTCGAGCGTGCCCGCGCGGCGGGACTGACCTGACGGCCTACGCCTTCGTGGACGACGCCCGGTGCACGAGCCGTATGTACCGGTCCCAGTCCCAGTACGGCCCCGGGTCGGTGTGGTCCGTGCCCGGCACCTCCACGTGGCCGATGATGTGCCCGCGGTCGACGGGTATGCCGTAGCGCCGGCAGATCCCCGCCGTCAGGCGCGCGGAGGCGGCGTACATCGCGTCCGTGAACGAGGACGCGTGCTCCACGAAGCCCTCGTGCTCGATGCCGACGCTGCGTTCGTTGTACTCCCGGTTGCCCGCGTGGAACGCCACGTCCAGTTCGCGGATCATCTGCGTGACCCCGCCGTCCTTGCGGACGATGTAGTGGGCCGCGGCCCGGTGGCGCGGGTCCTGGAAGACCTTGACCGTGCTCGCGAAGCTGCCCTGGGTGACATGGACGACCACCCGGTCTATCGCGTAGTCCGCGGGCCGGTCGGCACGGCGGTAGTTCGCCGAGGAGGCCGCCATCCACTGCGCGCCCCGGAAGTCGACCGCACCCGGCGTGCGCGGCTTCTCCACCCCCGGCATCCGCCACCACAGATGTGACAGCTCCTCGCGCGCCAGGACGGCCGTGCCGACGGCGGCCGCCGCCCCGCCGACCAGCAGCGCGCGGCGCCCGATCCGCCGGTCCGAGTCGCTCCTCGTGTCCCCCATGTGATCACCAACGGATACTCGTGGGCTCGGGTTCCCGTGCCCCCCTTACTCTTGAGGGGTTATGACTGACACCCCGCAGCGCCCTCGCCCTCTTCGCGTACTCGCCGCCATGTCCGGCGGAGTGGACTCCGCCGTCGCCGCCGCCCGCGCCGCCGAGGCCGGCCACGACGTGACCGGTGTCCATCTGGCGTTGTCCGCGAACCCGCAGTCGTTCCGCACGGGCGCGCGTGGCTGTTGCACCATCGAGGACTCGCGCGACGCCCGCCGGGCCGCCGACGTCATCGGCATCCCGTTCTACGTCTGGGACCTCGCCGACCGCTTCCGGGAGGACGTGGTGGAGGACTTCGTCGCCGAGTACGAGGCCGGCCGCACCCCGAACCCCTGCCTGCGCTGCAACGAGAAGATCAAGTTCGCCGCCCTGCTGGACAAGGCGCTGGCCCTCGGCTTCGACGCGGTCTGCACCGGTCACTACGCCAAGGTGGTCGTGACCGAGGACGGCACGCGCGAGCTGCACCGCGCGTCCGACATGGCCAAGGACCAGTCGTACGTCCTCGGGGTCCTCGACGACAGGCAGCTGGCGCACGCCCTGTTCCCGCTGGGCGACACGGTCACCACCAAGGACGAGATCCGCGCCGAGGCCGAGCGCCGCGGCCTCGCGGTCGCCAAGAAGCCGGACTCGCACGACATCTGCTTCATCGCCGACGGCGACACCCAGGGCTTCCTGGCCTCGCGGCTGGGCAAGGCGGAGGGCGACATCGTGGACGAGTCCGGCGCCAGGCTCGGCACCCACGAGGGCGCGTACGGCTTCACCATCGGCCAGCGCAAGGGCCTGCGCATCGGCACCCCGGCGCCCGACGGCAAGCCGCGCTACGTGCTCGACATCTCGCCGGTCGACAACACGGTGACGGTCGGCCCGGCCACGGCCCTGGACGTCACCGCGCTGACCGCCGTCAAGCCGCGCTGGTGCGGAGTGGCACCCTCCGGCCCCGGCACGTACACCGCCCAGCTCCGCGCCCACGGCGGCGAGACCGAGGTGCGGGCCGAGCTGGCCGACGGCACCCTCGACGTGACCTTCACGGAGCCGGTCCGCGGCGTCGCCCCCGGCCAGGCGATCGTCCTGTACGACGGCACGCGCGTGGTGGGCTCGGCGACGATCGCGTCGACCACGCGCGCGACGGCGACGGTGGCCTGAACCAGGTCTAGCCGGCCGGGGAGAAGAACTCCGCCAGCACCGGCGCCAGCACGTGCGGATCCACCCGGTGGGTCTGGTCCGCCAGGCTCCGGTACGTCCCCTGCGGCACCGCGTCGGCCACGGCCCGGGCGGCCTCGCCCATCCAGGCGGGGCTCGCCGTGCCGGAGGCCGACAGCACCGGCACGTCGATCGTGGCCAGCCGCGCGCGGGGCACCGTTCCGTCGCCCAGTACGGCGTCGTCGTACGCGAGGCTCGGTGCGAGTGCTTCCATGGCGGCCCACATGGGCGACTGACGGGCGCCATGGATCATCTCCTCGGCCAGACCCGTCAGCCTCAGGAACAGCTCGACCGCGTCCCCGCGCCGGTCGTCGCGGAGCGCCTCGGTGAGGTTCGCCGTGTACTCGGCGCGCTCCGTGCCGGCGTCCTCGGACATGGCGAACGGCACCTCGTACACGGCGGCCCGGGGGACCGGCAGCCCGCTCGCCACCGCCTCCAGGACGAGCGCGCCGCCCGAGGAAATGCCGTACAGCGAGGCCTCGCCGCCCGCCACGTCGATGAGCGCCGCGAGGTCCTCGACCTCGCGGGCCACCGCGTAGGGCGCCGTGTCGCCGCTCTCGCCCCGGCCGCGACGGTCGTAGACGATGACGCCGAAGCGGTCGGAGAGAGCCGCGGCGAGCGGGACCACCGTGGCGCTCGTCGACATCGCGCCGCTCACGAGGACGACCGCCGGGCCCTGTCCGAACCGTTCATACGCGACGGGGGTGCCGTCGCGTGAAAGGGTCTTCTTCTCCATGCCTGTGGAGACTGCCCCACCACAGGGAAATATGCGCGCTCAACCGCTCACGACACGTCCACTTCGTAGAAGCAGAGGTGGTCCTTGATCTCGGCGACGTCGGGCTTGGGGTCGGGGTAGGACCAGACGATGTCCGCCGCGTCCGGGGCGGACCAGTAGGAGGCGGTTCCCTTGAACGGGCAGTACGTGTGCGTGTCGGACGGCGTCAGCAGCTCGAGGCGTACGTCCTCGGCCGGGATGTAGTACCGCACCGGACAGCCCGTCTCGCGCAGCAGGAGGGGCCGGTCGCTGTCCGCCAGAACCTGGTCGCCGTGCACCACGCGCACGTGCTGGTCGACTTGCTCGATGGTGATCGTGTGTCCTTGGGCCATACCTGGGCAGCGCTCGCGGGCGCCGGGTTCTTCCCGCGTACGGTTGCCTCATGCGTATCTGCGTCTTCCTCTCCGCCGCCGACCTCGACGACCGCTACACGCGTCCCGCGCGTGACTTCGCGAAACTGCTGGGCAAGGGCGGGCACACGCTCGTCTGGGGCGGTTCGGACGTCGGGCTGATGAAGGTGGTCGCCGACGGCGTGCAGGAGGCGGGAGGCCGGCTCTGCGGGGTCTCCGTCGACTTCCTCGCGGCCAAGGCGCGGCAGGGCGCGGACGAGATGGTGATCGCCGGCGACCTCGCCGAGCGCAAGCGGCTGCTCCTGGAGAAGGCCGACGCGGTGGTGATCATGGTGGGCGGCACCGGCACGCTCGACGAGGCCACCGAGATCCTGGAGCTGAAGAAGCACGGGCACACCGACAAGCCGGTCGTCCTGCTCAACACCGCCGGCTTCTACGACGGCCTCAAGGAGCAGTTCCGGCGCATGGAGGACGAGGGCTTCCTGCCGCGTCCACTCACCGACCTGGTGTTCTTCGCGGAGGAGCCGGTGGGTGCGCTGGCGTACCTCGAGGAGAGCCAGGGCGTCGAGTGAGACCGGCCCCAGGTGAGCGGGGGAGCCGGGCGGCGCGACGTCCGGCACCCGCGTGATGCGAGCATGGCGGCATGGCTACACATGTGATCACCGGAGCGGGCTCCGGCATCGGCGCGGCCGTCGCCCGCCGCCTCCACGCGCGCGGGGACGAACTCGTGCTCCACGCGCGCGACGCCGGCCGCGCGAAGGAGTTGGCGGCGGCGTACCCCGGTGCGAAGACCCTGGTGGGCGACCTGGCCGATCCGGACAAGCTGTCCTGGGCCTTCTCCCACCAGACGCTTCCCGACCGCGTCGACTCCCTGCTCCACATCGCCGGCGTCGTCGACCTCGGGGCGGTCGGTGATCTCACCCCGAAGTCCTGGCGCCACCAGCTCAACGTCAACCTGATCGCCCCGGCCGAGCTGACCCGGCACTTCCTGCCGCAACTGCGGACGGCGCGCGGGCACGTGGTCTTCGTGAACTCGGGCGCGGGCCTGCGGGCTAGCGCCGACTGGTCGGCGTACGCGGCGTCCAAGCACGGACTCAAGGCGCTGGCGGACTCGCTGCGGGGCGAGGAGCACGACAACGGCGTCCGCGTCACCTCGGTCTACCCCGGCCGCACGGCGAGCCCGATGCAGGCCAAGGTCCACCAGCAGGAGGGCAAGGAGTACGACGCCGCGGAGTGGATCGACCCGGAGTCGGTGGCCACGACGATCGTGATGGCCCTCGACCTGCCGAGGGACGCCGAGGTCAACGACCTGACGGTGAGGCCGGGCCGGTGACCGAGGCACGGTTCGGCCCCGCCACCGGCATCGGCTCCATGCCGGGCGGCGACGCCCGCGAGGCCGCGAAGACCGTCACCGGGACCTTCGAGGACTTCCCGTTCCTGCCCGAGCTGCCCGCCCGCGGCCCCGGCGCGGACATGATGGGCCGGACCGCCGGCCTGCTCGTCGACCTGTACGCGCGCGTGGAGCCCAGCGGCTGGCGGATCGGCGACCGCCCGGGCCGGGACACCAGGCGCGCGAGGTCCTGGCTCGGCGAGGACCTCGACGCCCTGGAGGAGTTCACCCAGGACTACGAGGGCCCGCTGAAGGTCCAGGCGGTGGGCCCCTGGACCCTCGCCGCCGGCCTGGAGCTGAGGAACGGCGAGGCCGCCCTCTCCGACCAGGGCGCCTGCCGCGACCTGGCCGCCTCCCTCGCCGAGGGCCTGCGCCTGCACCTGGAGGACGTGCAGCGCCGCGTCCCGGCCGCCCGCCTCGTCCTCCAACTCGACGAACCCTCCCTCACCGCGGTGCTCCGCGGTGAGGTCAGGACCGCCAGCGGCTACCGCACCCACCGCGCGTTCGACCGCCAGCTCGTCGAGGCCACCCTCCGCGACGTCATCGGGGTTCACGCGGGCGGCCCGGCCGTGGTCCACTCCTGCGCACCGGACGTTCCGTTCGCGCTGCTGCGCCGGGCGGGCGCGGCGGCGATCTCCTTCGACTTCTCGCTCCTCACCGAGCGTGACGACGAGACGATCGGCGAAGCGGTGGAAGGGGGTACCCGGCTCTTCGCCGGTGTCGTGCCGGGCACGGACGGCCGATTGTCAGACCCTGCCGGTAGCGTCATGGGTGTCAGGACGCTGTGGCGCAGGCTGGGGCTGCAACCGGAGCTTCTCGCGGAGGCGGTCACCGTCACGCCGTCGTGCGGACTCGCGGGGGCCTCCCCGGACTACGCGCGCCGGGCTCTCGCCCACTGCGTCCGGGCGGCGAGATCCCTCGCGGACAACCCAGAGTAACGGGAGGACAACACGGTGGCCGGCGACAAGCAGGCGGAGACGGCGGTGCCCGCCGAGGCACGGGAGCAGCACGCGAAGCTCGCTGAGCAGATCGAGGAGCACCGCTTCCGGTACTACGTGAAGGACGCTCCGGTCGTCAGCGACGCGGAGTTCGACAAGCTCCTGCGCTCCCTGGAGGCGCTGGAGGAGGAGTATCCGGAGCTGCGCACGCCGGACTCGCCGACGCAGAAGGTGTCGGGGTCGTACGAGACCGAGTTCACGGCGGTCCGGCACGCCTCCCGGATGCTGTCCCTGGACAACACGTTCAACGACGAGGAGCTCGCCGCCTGGGCCGACCGCATCCACCGGGAGCTGGGCGAGCAGGAGTACCACTTCCTGTGCGAGCTCAAGGTCGACGGCCTAGCGGTCAACCTCACGTACGAGCGCGGCCGTCTGGTCCGCGCGGCCACGCGCGGCGACGGGCGTACGGGGGAGGACATCACCCCCAATGTCCGGACGATCACGGAGATTCCGGACCGCCTGAACGGCGACCGCGTCCCGGACCGCGTGGAGATCCGCGGCGAGGTCTACTTCCCGATGGAGAAGTTCGAGGAGCTCAACGCCCGCCTGGTGGAGGCCGGGGACAAGCCCTTCGCCAACCCGCGCAACGCGGCGGCCGGTTCCCTGCGCCAGAAGGACCCCCGCGTCACGGCCACCCGCCCGCTGCACATGGTGGTCCACGGCATCGGCGTGCTGGAAGGCTTCGAGGGCCTCACCCGCCTCTCCCAGGGCTACGACCTGCTCAAGACCTGGGGCCTGCCCACCTCCCGGCACAACAAGGTGGTCGACGGCCTCGACGGGGTACGGGAGTTCATCGCGTACTACGGCGAGAACCGCCACTCCGTGGAGCACGAGATCGACGGAGTCGTCGTCAAGCTGGACGAGATTCCCCTCCAGGGACGCCTCGGTTCCACCTCCCGCGCCCCGCGCTGGGCCATCGCGTACAAGTACGCGCCCGAGGAGGTCAACACCAAGCTCATCAACATCCGCGTGGGCGTGGGCCGTACGGGCCGAGTCACACCGTACGCCCAGGTCGAGCCGGTCACGGTGGCCGGTTCGGAGGTGGAGTTCGCGACCCTGCACAACCAGGACGTGGTCAAGGCCAAGGGCGTCCTCATCGGCGACACGGTGGTGCTGCGCAAGGCCGGAGACGTCATCCCGGAGATCCTCGGCCCGGTCGTCGACCTGCGCGACGGCAGCGAGCACGAGTTCGTGATGCCCGCCGAGTGCCCCGAGTGCGGTACGCCGCTCAGGCCGATGAAGGAGGCCGACGTCGACCTGCGCTGCCCCAACGCGCGCGCCTGCCCGGCCCAGTTGCGCGAGCGGCTGTTCTACCTCGCCGGCCGCAAGGCACTGGACATCGAGCATTTCGGCTACGTCGTCGCCGCCGCCCTGACCAAGCCGCTGGAGCCCGCCGACCCGCCGCTGAGGGACGAGGGCGACCTCTTCGACCTCACCGTCGAGCAGCTGCTGCCCATCAAGGCGTACGTCCTCGACCAGGACAGCGGCCTGCCCAAGCGCGACCCGAAGACCGGCGAGGAGAAGATCGCCACGGTCTTCGCCAACCAGCAGGGCGAGCCGAAGAAGAACGCGGTTGCCATGCTGGAGAACATCGCCGCGGCCAAGGAGCGCCCGCTCGCCCGCGTACTGACCGGTCTGTCGATCCGTCATGTCGGCCCGGTCGCCGCCGAGGCGCTGGCCCGGGAGTTCCGGTCGATCGAGCGCATCGAGCAGGCGAGCGAGGAGGAGCTGGCGAACACCGACGGCGTCGGCGGGATCATCGCCGCCTCCCTCAAGGAATGGTTCGCCGAGGAGTGGCACCAGGAGATCCTGCGCAAGTGGCGGGCCGCCGGCGTCCGCATGGAGGAGGAGGGCTCGGGCGAGGACGAAGGGCCGCGCCCGCTCGAAGGACTGACCCTCGTGGTCACCGGCACCCTCGAGCACTTCACGCGTGACGGCGCCAAAGAGGCACTTCAGAGCCGGGGAGCGAAAGTGACCGGTTCTGTCTCGAAGAAGACGTCGTTCGTCGTCGTGGGGGACAACCCCGGCTCGAAATACGACAAGGCGATGCAGCTCAAGGTGCCTGTGCTGAACGAGGAGGGGTTCAACGTCCTGCTGGAGCAGGGCCCGGACGCGGCGGCCGAAGTTGCGCTTCCCACAGAGGAATAGCGATTGAAGGCCACCCGATCGGCGCATACCAGATGCATACGGGTGGCTGGGGTGCATTCGGGCAACCGTCGACGACCGCTGCCCGTGGAAGCCTTCTGCGGCCTACTGTTGAGATGTGCGCCTGCCGTGCCCAGCTGCGGTTGGGGCAACCCCTTGCTCTTGATGAGCAAGGGGAAGGGTTTTCCAACGCGGTGCCGTTGATGGATGTCGGGCATCGGGCCGCGTGGCGTGGGCACCGCCGGCTGTGAGAGGGACGGGAATGGAACCGACCGAGAGCGCCGCCCCTGACTCAGGGCTGCGCCTGCGCCGGGTCGCCGGCGCATGGCGGGCGAGCCGGTGGGCCGGGCGGCCTTCGGAGCGTCCGGGTGCCGAGGGGCGCGCCACCGGACAGTACACCGCGACCGACGGGCGTGCCCCGCATCTCACCGCAGACCACCCCGCAGTGCTGGACGACGCCGAACACGAACGGCACCCGTCCTGGCCCGCGCTGCCCGCCGCGGTCGTGGGCGCGGCGGCCTTCGTCCTGGGGGCAGGTTTCTACCGGGCGTTCACCGGGAGCCACGCGCTCTTCCCGTGCGGCACCGTCGGGTGGGCACTCGCCGTGCTGACCGGCATCATCGTCGGCCACCTGGTGATGCTCGGCCGCTCCCGCTGGTGGGGCGGCACCGGCTCCGGGGCCGCCCTCACCCTCGCCGTCCTGCTGCTCCACGGCTGGGTGCCGGCCGGAATGGTCAGCCTCACCGTCGTCGTGCTGGTCGGCATCGCCCGCCGCAACCGCTGGCGCCAGGGCGTGCTGCACGGCTCGGTGGACATCCTCGGCATCGGCGCCGGGGCCCTGGTGCTGGGCGCGTTCGGCCGGGTGCCGTCCGTCGAGACGCCCTGGAACCCGGACACCTGGACTCTCTACACCGCCCCCGCGGTGGTGCTCGTCGCCGCCGCCTATCTCCTGGTCACCCGCACCCTGCTGTGGTACCTCTACGCCCCGCGCCGCGAGGGTCTGCCCACCGTCGCCCGGACAGCCCTGGTCAGACAGGGACTTGTCGCGGTCGCGCTGCTCGGCATCGCCCCGCTGGTCTGCGTGGTCGCCGTCGCCCAGCCGGTGCTGCTGCCCCTGTTCGCCATCCCGCTGATCGCGCTCGACTCCACCCTGTGGATAGCGCGCGCCCGGGCGGAGGAGCAGTTGCGCGACCCGCTGACCGGACTGCCCAACCGGCAGTGGCTCCAGGAGCGCATCTGGACCGCGCTGGACGACGCCGAACGCATCGGCGCCCGCGCCGCCCTGATGCTGATCGACCTGGACCGGTTCCGCTCGGTCAACGACACACTCGGGCATCTCGCGGGCGACCGGCTGCTGTTGCAGATAGCCGACCGGCTGCGTCTCGCACTGCCGCGCGGAGCGGAGGCCGCGCGGTTGGGCGGTGACGAGTTCGCGGTACTGCTGCCCGTCGCCGACTCGACGACGTCCGCGACCCGCGTGGCCCGCGGCCTCGTCGCCGCGCTCAGCTCCCCGCTCGACCTCGACGGGCTCACCCTCGTCCTGGAGGCCAGCGCGGGCGTCGCCGTCTTCCCGGACCACGCCCTGGACGCCGAGGGGATGCTGCGGCGGGCCGACGTGGCGATGTACCAGGCGAAGCGGGACCGTACGGGCGTCGAGGTCTACGAGTCCAAGCGGGACTCGAACACCCCGGACCGGCTCGGACTCCTCGGTGATCTGCGACGGGCCCTGGACGCGCGGGAGGTGGAGCTGCACTACCAGCCCAAGGTCCGCTTCGACGGGCATGTGGCCGGGCTGGAGGCGCTGGTGCGCTGGGTGCATCCCGAGCGGGGGAAGGTGCCGCCGGACGAGTTCATAGCGATCGCCGAGTCCTCCGGGCTGATGCCCCATCTCACCGAGTACGTCCTGGAGACGGCGCTCGCCCAGGTGGCGCGCTGGCGGGCGCAGGGTCTGCGGGTGCCGGTCGCGGTCAACGTCTCCCCGCGGGACGTGCACACCCCCGGGTTCGCGGGCTCCGTCGCCGCGCGGCTGGCCCGGCACGGAGTTCCGGCGGGAGCGCTCCAACTCGAGATAACGGAACACGTCCTGCTCGAGGACCCGCAGCGCGCCGCGGACACCCTGGCCGCCCTGACCGGGCACGGCGTGAAGATGTCGCTGGACGACTTCGGCACCGGGTACTCCTCCCTGGTGCATCTGCGGCGCCTGCCGGTGAGCGAGCTGAAGATCGACCGTTCCTTCGTGGCGCGGCTGGCCGTCGACGCGGAGGATGCGGAGATCGTCCGCTGCACCGTGGACCTGGCCCACTCGCTCGGCCTTCTGGTCGTCGCGGAGGGCGTCGAGGACGACGAGACCTGGGAACGCCTGCGCGACCTGGGCTGCGACGCCGTACAGGGCTGGCTCGTCGCGGCGGCGATGCCGGCCGAGGAGACGACGGCCTGGCTCCTGGCCCGCGGCACCCGCGGCTGGCAGCGTCCGCGCGCGGCCCTCCCGGCCGCGGCGAGCGACGAGTGAGCCGACCGGCACCGCCCGTCAGCTCGCCCCCGCCGTGAAGTGCCCGATCAGCAGGGCCTGGCGCTGCTCGTGAGCCTCCGCCGGCAGCCGCCCACTGCGCATGAGCGTCACCGGGCCGTGCAGGCCCGCCCAGTGCGTCTCCGTCAGCAGCCCCGGATCCTCTCCCTCGGCCGCGATCGGCTCCACGGCCTGCAGTAGCTCCCCGAACGCCTGCTTCAGCGGCTCCGGGGCCTCCGGCGTGGCGAACGGCAACTCCACGGCGTGGGTGAACATCGCGTCGTAGAGGGCGGGCCGCTGTCGCGCGAAGTCGGAGTACGACCGCCCCACCGCCGCCAGGGCCTCACGGATGCCCTTCGCGGCCGTACGGGCCGTGCGCAGTTCCTCCGCCGGATCGGCGCAGCCCTGCACCGCGACCGCCGCCATGATCGCGTCCTTGCCCTTGAAGTGGCTGTAGAGGACCGGCTGGCTGTACTCGATCTCCGCCGCCAGCCGACGCGTGGTCACCGCGTCCCAGCCCTCCGACTCGGCGAGTTCCCGTGCGGCCGTGACGATCAGCCGCTCACGTTCCGCTCGTTCGCGCTCCCGGCGCGTCTGGATCGGCATGGCAGAAATTCTAGCGTCGCTAGCCAAGCTGTCGATGCTCTTCTAGCTTCGCTCTAGTCCCTAGCATTGCTAGCGAATCCACGAGGAGGTGGACATGACCGTCACCGCCTACACCCTGGCCGTCCTGCTCGACCTGTTCTGCCTGTTCCTCGGCTACCGGTTCCTGTTCCAGCCGGGCCCGGCCGCCGCCGGTTACGGCGTCCCCGCCCGCCCGGACGGCGACGCCGGTGCCTATCTCTCGGTCAAGGGGCTGCGGGACGGCACCTTCGGCGTGATGGGTCTGGTCCTGCTGGCCTTCGCCGGCGCCCGGGCCGAGGCCTGGTTCATGCTCACCGTGGCACTCATCCCGCTCTTCGACACGCTGATAGTCCTGCGCAACGGGGGTGCGAAGGCCGTGGCCTTCGGGATCCACTTCGCCACCGCGATCGTTGTACTGATCAGTGCCGGGCTGCTCTTCGCGGTCTGACGACATCTCACAGGGGGAGCCGAGACATGTCGCTGTTCGTACCGAAGTTCGACGAGACCGTGCTGGTCCGCGACGCGGAGGCCGAGCTGATCGGGGGCGACCCCGTCGCCGTGCGGCTGCTGGCCGACAGCAGTGCCACCGGCGGTGCGCTGTCCACCGTGCGCGTCACCCTCGCCGAGGGCGCCGACGGCGCCCGCCCGCACCTGCACCGCCACTCCGCCGAGATGTTCTACCTCCTCGACGGCGCCGCCGACGTCCTGTCCGGTGAAGACGTCGTCACCGCCGAGCGCGGCGACCTGGTCGTCGTCCCGCCGGACCGGCCGCACGCCTTCGCCGCCGCCCCCGGGACCCCGGCCGACCTGCTCATCGTCATCACCCCGGGCGTGGAGCGCTTCGAGTACTTCCGTCATCTGCAGCGCATCCGCCTGGGCGAGGTCACCCCGGAGAGCCTGCTGGAGGTGCAGGAGCTGTACGACAACCACTTCCTGCGCAGCGCTGTCTGGGACGGCCGCCGGCGCTGACCGGCGGGGGTGCGTCAGCGACGCGGAGGGGGCCGGGCAAACCGTTTAACGGCCCGAGGCCCCCGCCCCATAGGATTGGGGCCAGTCGCACACCACACACACACTCACCCCAGAGGATCGCTGCATGCCTGGCATTACGCGCGAGGAGGTCGCCCACCTCGCCCGGCTGGCGCGTCTGGAGCTGAAGCCCGAAGAACTCGATCACTTCGCAGGCCAGCTCGACGACATCATCGGCGCGGTCGCCCGCGTCAGCGAGGTCGCCGACCAAGACGTACCGCCGACCTCGCACCCGCTCCCGCTGACGAACGTCATGCGCAAGGACGAGGTCCGTCCCTCGCTCACCCCCGAGCAGGCGCTCTCCGGCGCCCCGGCCCAGGAGCAGCAGCGTTTCAAGGTGCCGCAGATCCTGGGGGAGGACTGATCCCATGACGGACAGCAACATCATCAAGCTCACCGCCGCCGAGACGGCCGCGAAAATCGCGTCCGGCGAGCTCACGGCCGTGCAGGTGGCCGAGGCGCACCTCGCCCGGATCGAGGCCGTCGACGAGAAGGTGCACGCCTTCCTGCACGTCGACCGCGAAGGCGCCCTGGCGCAGGCCCGTGCCGTCGACGAGAAGCGGGAGAGGGGCGAGAAGCTCGGCCCCCTCGCCGGCGTCCCGCTCGCGCTCAAGGACATCTTCACCACCGAGGGCGTTCCGACGACCGTCGGCTCGAAGATCCTCGAGGGCTGGATCCCGCAGTACGACGCGACGCTCACCAAGCGGCTCAAGGCCGCCGACGTCGTGATCCTCGGCAAGACCAACATGGACGAGTTCGCCATGGGGTCGTCGACGGAGAACAGCGCCTTCGGCCCGACCGGCAACCCGTGGGACCTCACCAAGATCCCCGGCGGCTCGGGCGGCGGCTCCTCCGCCGCGATCGCCTCCTACCAGGCCACCCTCGCCATCGGCACCGACACCGGCGGCTCCATCCGCCAGCCGGCCGCCGTCACCGGCACGGTGGGCGTGAAGCCGACGTACGGCGCGGTCTCCCGGTACGGCATGGTCGCGTTCTCCAGCTCCCTCGACCAGGGCGGGCCCTGCGCCCGTACGGTCCTGGACGCGGCGCTGCTGCACGAGGTCATCGCGGGCCACGACCCGCTCGACTCCACCTCCATCGACGCCCCGGTCCCGCCGGTCGTCGAGGCCGCCCGCAACGGCAGCGTCCAGGGCATGCGCGTCGGCGTCGTGAAGCAGTTCCGCGGCGAGGGCTACCAGGCCGGTGTCATCCAGCGGTTCGACGAGTCCGTCGCCCTCCTCAAGGAGCTGGGCGCCGAGATCGTCGAGCTGGACTGCCCGTCCTTCGACCTCGCGCTGTCGGCGTACTACCTGATCGCCCCGTCCGAGTGCTCCTCCAACCTCGCCCGCTTCGACGGCCTGCGCTACGGCCTGCGGACCGGCGACGACGGCAGTCACTCGGCGGAGGAGGTCACCTCCCTCACCCGTGAGGCGGGCTTCGGTCCCGAGGTCAAGCGCCGCATCATGCTGGGCACGTACGCCCTCTCCAGCGGCTACTACGACGCCTACTACGGTTCCGCGCAGAAGGTCCGCACGCTCATCACGCGCGACTTCGAGAAGGCCTTCGAGCAGGTGGACGTGATCGTGTCGCCCACGACGCCGACCACCGCCTTCGCGATCGGCGAGCGCGCCGACGACCCGATGGCGATGTACCTGGCCGACCTGTGCACCATCCCGACCAACCTGGCGGGCAACGCGGCCATGTCGCTGCCCTGCGGTCTGGCCCCGGAGGACAACCTCCCGGTCGGCCTGCAGATCATCGCCCCGGCGCTCAAGGACGACCGTCTGTACAAGGTCGGCGCCGCGGTCGAAGCCGCCTACGTGGAAAAGTGGGGGCACCCGCTCCTGGAGGAGGCTCCGTCGCTGTGACCAAGACAGGCAAGACACTGACCAAGGCTCAGGACTTCAAGAAGTCCAAGTCCGGTATGTACGTGTCCATCGCCACCACCGCCTTCGGCGCGCTCGGTGTCGCCAAGCGGATCAGGAAGGCGCGTTCCGAGCAGGACACGCTGCGGCTGATCGACGCGACCGTGGCCGCGGTCGGCATCGTCACCGGCCTCGCCGTCCTGTACCGCGAGCTGAAGCGGCTGGGCGACGACGACGTCCTGCTGGGCTGAGAGGGAAGTTACACCGTGACCACCACGACCGACCTGGTGTCGTACGAGGACGCGCTGGCGTCGTACGACCCCGTCATGGGCCTCGAGGTCCATGTCGAACTCGGCACCAAGACCAAGATGTTCTGCGGGTGCTCGACCGAACTGGGCGCCGAGCCCAACTCGCAGACCTGCCCGACCTGCCTCGGCCTGCCCGGCGCGCTCCCGGTCGTCAACGCGACCGGCGTCGAGTCAGCGATCAAGATCGGTCTCGCGCTGAACTGCGAGATCGCCGAGTGGTGCCGTTTCGCCCGGAAGAACTACTTCTATCCGGACATGCCGAAGAACTTCCAGACCTCCCAGTACGACGAGCCGATCGCCTTCAACGGCTACCTCGACGTACAGATGGAGGACGGCGAGACCTTCCGCGTGGAGATCGAACGCGCCCACATGGAGGAGGACACCGGCAAGTCGACCCACGTCGGCGGCGCGACGGGCCGTATCCACGGCGCCTCGCACTCGCTGCTCGACTACAACCGCGCCGGTATCCCGCTCATCGAGATCGTCACCAAGCCGATCGAGGGCGCGGGCGAGCGTGCTCCCGAGGTCGCGCGGGCGTACGTCCGTGAGCTGCGCGAGGTCATCCGGGCGCTCGGTGTCTCCGACGCCCGGATGGAGATGGGCCAGATGCGCTGCGACGTGAACCTGTCGCTGCGCCCGCACGGCCGCGAGAAGTTCGGCACCCGCTCGGAGACGAAGAACGTCAACTCGCTGCGGTCCGTGGAGCGCGCGGCCCGCTTCGAGATCCAGCGGCACGCGGCCGTGCTGTCCTCCGGCGGCACGATCATCCAGGAGACCCGCCACTTCCACGAGGACACGGGGTCGACGACCTCGGGCCGCGTGAAGGAGGAGGCGGAGGACTACCGGTACTTCCCGGAGCCGGACCTGGTGCCGGTGGCCCCCTCGCGCGAGTGGGTCGAGGAGATCCGGGGCGCGCTGCCCGAGCTGCCGCTGGTGCGCCGCAGCAGGCTGCGCGAGGAGTGGGGCATCTCCGGAACCGAGATGCAGGCGATCCTGAACGCCGGTGCGCTGGAGCCGATCGTCGCCACGATCGACGCCGGTGCCGACGCCGCCTCCGCCCGCAAGTGGTGGATGGGCGAACTGGCGCGCAGCGCCAACGAGTCGGGCACGTCGCTCGACGAGCTGGCGATCACCCCGGCGCAGGTCGCGCGGGTCACCGAGCTGGTCTCGAAGGGCGACCTCAACGACAAGCTGGCCCGCCAGGTCATCGAGGGCGTCCTCGCGGGCGAGGGCACCCCGGACGAGGTCGTCGACAAGCGCGGCCTGAAGGTCGTCTCCGACGAGGGTGCGCTGACCGCCGCCGTCGAGGAGGCCATCGCCGGCAACCCGGGCGTCGCCGACAAGATCCGCGGCGGCAAGGTGGCCGCGGCCGGTGCCCTGGTCGGCGCGGTCATGAAGGCGACCCGCGGCCAGGCCGACGCGGCCCGCGTCAAGGAGCTGATCCTGGAGAAGCTGGGCGTCGCCGAAGGCTGAGCGGCAGCACGCGACACGGCCCCGGAGGTGTGACCTCCGGGGCCGTTCGGCTGTTCCGGCTGCTTACTTACGGCGCCCCACGACCCGTACGAAACCGAGCGTGCGGCCCTCGTCCGCCCGCACCATCTCGCCCACCCGGCGGGCCATCGTGCGGTGGAACTCGTCCGGGCTCTCCTCGGCGACCACCTCGCACCACAGCAGCCAGTCCCGCCAGCCGTCCGGCTGCCAGTCGGCCGCCTCGACCTCGACGGCCCCGCTGCGGGTCCAGTGGCGCCGCCACCACCCGGCGGAGTGGAAGCACCAGAAATCGGGCTCCCACCAGGGCCTGAGGTGCCCGGGAGGCTCGTCGCCTGCCGGCTCCTCGCGCAGTGCCGGTACGACGACGCCGATGCGGCCGCCGGGCTTCAGCAGCCGGGTGAGCGTGGGCAGGTAGAGGTCGTCGGTGCCGAAGTACTGGTAGGCGTCGATGCTCACGATCGCGTCGAAACTCGCCTCGGCGAAGGGCAGCTCGTGAGCTTCCGCGTGCACGGGCAGCACGCGGTCGGCGAACCCCGCCTCCGTGATGCGCCGGGCGTTGTCGTCGGGCCGGACCCAGAGGTCGGCCGCGGTGACCTGGGCGTGGAACTCCCGGGCCAGGAAGACCGACGTCATCGCGCGGCCGCAGCCGAGGTCGAGCACCCGGGCACACGGACGCAGCGCGTCAAGCCCGAGGGCGGGGGCCAGCCATTCCAGCAGCCACAGGGCGTTCGGGCCCATCTGGTTCTCGACCGTCCAGCGGGCGTCGTACTGGCTGCTGCGCGGATAGGACGGGTGGTTCACACGGTCGGCGAGAGGGTCGTTCGAGGTCCTGGAGGCGATGTCGGACATCGGTGAACGGGCTCCTTCGGATCTTCGTAGTGGAAGGCGATGCACAGGAGCTCGGCCGGACCTTCAAACAATGCACCCGCTTGTGTCGTCGGCCAGGGGCCGGTGAGGGCTGACCCGCGGAAGCTAGCACCCGGTCGGGGCGGCCCGCAGCCGGTTTCTCAGGAGGAGGCGCTACTCTCGCCCGCCATGGATGGAGGCGCTGATTCCGAGATGCCGGAATCAGTTCGACCGAGGTGACAGAGTCGCCGTTACTGTCCTGTGATCTGCCTCCCACTCTTGTGAATAAGCCCACGAACGGCGTAAACGATCACTTCTGCCTGCAAGAGTGGGCCTTTCATTGCTCACGCGTTCTTTGCGGGCTGTTCATCTCGTGAACGTCTGTTCCCGGTCAAAGATCCACATATCCCCTCCGGGAGCTCGTCTGTGGCAGCCCTTGCACGCTGGTGTGTTCGGAACCGCCTCCTGGCGGTACTGCTGTGGCTCCTCGCCTTCGGCGGAGTCAGCGCGGCCGCCGCCGTGACGGGTACGGCGTACTCGAACGACTACGAGGCTCCCGGCACCGAATCGGGCGCCGCCACCAAGCTGTTGCAGCAGGGCTTCCCCGGAATCGGCGGCGACAGCGACACCGTCGTGTGGCACACCACGTCCGGCACCGTCCGGGCGGCCGACGTCGAGCAGACGATGAACCAGACCCTGGACAAGATCACCGACCTGCCGGGTGTCGCCTCCGTCAGCAGCCCCTACGACGGCCAGGGCGGCGGCCGGATCAGCTCCGACGGGCACACCGCGTACGCCACGCTCACCTTCCGCGACCGCGCCGAGGACATCACGAAGTCCGAGGCCCAGGCCGTGGTCAGCACCGCAAAGTCCGCCGAGACGGACGGACTCCAGGTCGAGCTGGGCGGCAGCGCCGTCGCTCTGACCGAGTCGTCCGGCGGGCACGTCGCCGAGATCGTCGGCGTGGTCGTCGCGGCGGTCGTCCTCTTCCTCGCCTTCGGCTCGTTCGCCGCCTCGGTGCTGCCCATCGGAACCGCGCTGGTCGGCGTCGGCACCGCGTACGCCGGGATCGTGCTGCTCGGGCACGTCATGACCGTCGCCGACTTCGCGCCCATGCTGGGCATGCTGATCGGCCTCGGCGTGGGCATCGACTACGCGCTCTTCATCGTCACCAGACACCGCCGCGGCCTCAAACGCGGGCTGACGGTCGCCGAGGCCGCCACCAGCGCCGTGACGACCACCGGACGCGCCGTGGTCTTCGCAGGTGCCACGGTTTGCATAGCCCTGCTCGGAATGCTGATCCTCAGGCTCAGCTTCCTCAACGGCGTCGCGATCGCCGCCAGCCTCACCGTGATCCTCACCGTCGCGGCCTCCGTCACCCTGCTCCCGGCCCTGCTGTCGTTCATCGGCCCGCGCGCCCTGAGCCGGCGCGAGCGACGGCGTCTGGAGGAGCACGGGCCGCAGCCGGAGCTGCCGACCGGGCTCGCCCACCGGTGGTCGGCGTTCGTGGAGCGCCACCCCAAGGTGCTGGGCGTGGTCGCGCTGGCCGTGATGACCCTCCTCGCCCTGCCCACCCTCTCCCTCCACCTGGGCACCTCCGACGCGGGCAACGACCCCAAGTCGTCCACGACGAGGCAGGCGTACGACCTCCTCGCCGACGGCTTCGGTCCCGGCGTCAACGGCCCGCTCACCCTCGTGACCAAGGTGAACGGCGCCGAGGACCGGCTCACCCTGGACAACCTCGACGCCACCATCCGCACCACCGAGGGCGTCGCGTCGGTGACCCCCGTGACGTACAGCACCGGTGGTGACACCGCGTACTTCACGATCGTCCCGACCTCGGAGCCCCAGTCGCAGAAGACCAGCGACCTCGTCGACCGGCTGCGCACCGAGGTGCTGCCGCGCGCCGAGACCGGCACCTCGCTGGACGTGCACGTCGGCGGTGTGACGGCAGGCTACGACGACTTCGCGGGCGTCATCGTCGGCAAGCTGCCCCTGTTCGTGGGCGTCGTCATCGGCCTCGGCTGCCTCCTGCTGCTGCTCGCCTTCCGGTCCATCGGCATCCCGGCCAAGGCCGCCGCGATGAACGTCGCCGCGGTCGCCGCCGCCTTCGGCGTCGTCGTCGTGATCTTCCAGTGGGGCTGGGGGAGCGAGCTGCTGGGCCTCGGCCGCGCAGGCCCTATCGAGCCCTTCCTCCCCGTGATCATGGTGTCCGTCCTCTTCGGGCTCTCCATGGACTACCAGGTCTTCCTGGTCAGCCGGATGTACGAGGAGTGGCTGGAGACCGGCGACAACCGGCGTGCCGTCCGTGTCGGCCTCGCCGAGACCAGCCGGGTGATCAACTCCGCGGCCGTCATCATGATCTCGGTCTTCCTCGCCTTCGTCCTCAGCGGCGACCGCGTGATCGCCATGTTCGGCATCGCGCTCGCCTCCGCCGTCGCCCTCGACGCATTCGTGCTCCGTACGCTGCTGGTCCCGGCCCTGATGCACCTGCTCGGCGGCGCCAACTGGTGGCTGCCCCGCTGGCTGGACGCCCGCCTGCCCCGCATCAGCATCGAGCCGCCCGAGTGCCGTGCCGCCCATGAAAGGCTGGCCGCGGTGACGGACGCAGAGGTGGCGGACGTACTGGCGAAGGGACAGGACGAGGATGTACGCGATATCCCTGGGTGACGACGGAGCGCAGCTGCGGCCGCTGGAGCCGTGGCACGCCGAGGAGTTCCTCGCGCATCTGGAGCGCGGGCGGGAGTTCATCGGGCAGTTCATCCCGTTCGGCTCGAACGCCGTCGACGTGCTCTCCG
The DNA here is from genome assembly GCF_044457745.1 of Streptomyces sp. NPDC050534. NCBI lineage: Bacteria > Bacillati > Actinomycetota > Actinomycetes > Kitasatosporales > Streptomycetaceae > Streptomyces > Streptomyces sp. NPDC050534. Next base: position 111,971 of record NZ_JBITHF010000018.1, on the reverse strand, counting down.
CGCGCGAGACGCTCCAGCGCTACGCCGACATGCGCGCCGCCGACACCGCCTCGTACCACGGCATCTGGCTGGACGGAAAGCTCGTGGGTGGCGTGCTCACGCTGAACTTCGACGCGCAGACCGGCAACTGCGAGGTCGGCTGCTGGCTGGAGCCGGCGGCGACCGGCCGCGGACTGATCACCCGGGCGATGCGGGTGCTGATCGACTGGGCGGTCGAGGAGCGTGGCATCCACCGCGTCGAATGGGTGGCCGCGTCCGGGAATGTGCCCAGCCTGAACGTCGCCCGACGCCTCGGAATGACCCGGGATGGCGTACGACGCGAGGCGCACCCCTATGGTGGGACGCGGCACGACCTCGAGGTGTGGTCGATCCTCGCCCCGGAGTGGCGTGCAGTACGCGCGCGTGCCGAACACACAGATCAGTAGGGAGAGGCTCGACGGATCCGCCCCGGCGATCTTTTAGAGACTTCTCAGACAGCGTCCGTACGGTGCGAGGTATGGGAACCAGCAAGACTGTTGACGAGGCCGGAACCGAGGCCACCGAAGTGAAGCCCGACGAGGAGACGGTGGACACCACCGCGACCGACGTGAGCAAGGCGGACGACAAGACCGCCGAGGCCACCCCTGAGGAGGCGACCGCGGAGGCCGACCTTGTCGAGTCCGGTGCCGACGGCGAGCCGTCCGGCGTCGGCCAGGGCGCGGGAGCCGTCGTCTCCGCCGCGCTCGGCGTCGTCTCGCTGACCGGCAGCTGGGTCGGCACCGTCGCGTCCGCGCGCCAGTCGCTCATCGGCCAGCTGCACGCCCAGAGCTCCCAGAACTCCAGCGTGTCCAAGCTGCTCGACGAGGGCTACGGCAACGCCTGGCAGGCCACCGCGATGTGGGGCGGCGTCTTCGCGCTGCTCGCGCTGATCATCGGTGTCGTGGTGCTGGCCCGGCCCGCATTCGGGGCCCCGGGCAAGCCGCAGGCCGTGTGGATCAAGTCGGTCGCCTGGGGCGGTGTCGCGCTCGGCGTCATCGGCCTGCTCCTGGCCGTCCTCAAGTACACCGACATCCTGCTCGCACTGCCCTCCGCGGGCTGAATCGCCGCAGGTCCTGAGGGGTCTTAGGGCATCCGTAAGCACCTTACGGAGCTCCTGAGGCCCCTCGGGCACGTCTAAGGCCCCGGGCACCGCCGAAGATGCGGAAGTCTCCCGATGTGGCGCACCCCCCTTGGAGACGAAAGTTGAGGCATCGCAGCAAGCGAAGCCGAAACCGACTCTCACAAGGGACACACCATGTACGAGTACGAGCTCTCCCAGTTCCGCTCCGCCGAGCTGATCCGCCAGGCCGAGCAGGAGCGCCAGGCACGCGAGGTCGTACGGAGCCGTCGCGCCGCCCGCCGCGAAGCCGCCGCGGAGCACGAGACCCATACGTCACGCCTGCGCCGGCTCCGGTCGTCCGCCCGCGTCGCGTGAACGCGGGGCTCCAGGAGGGCGGCCGTGCGGGGGACGGCCGCCCTCCCAGGGACCACGACAGCACCGCACAGACCCCGCCCGCGCCCTCACCGCACCTCCCCGCGGTGGGGGCCGCGGTGCATCCGGCGGCAGCCGTCCCGGCGAAAACCGGTGCCGCGCTGTCGGACCCCCGTGCGATGCTCGGGCTCGTGGAGACCAGGTCCGTCAGTCCGGTGTTCGTCGGCCGTGCCGAAGAGTTGAAAACCCTGAACGATGCGCTCGCCCGCGCCGCCGCGGGCGAGCCGCAGGCGCTGCTGATCGGTGGGGAGGCGGGGGTCGGCAAGACCCGGCTCGTCGAGGAGTTCGCCACCACGGCCTGCCGGGAGGGCGCCGTCGTCGCGCTCGGCGGCTGCGTGGAGATAGGCGCCGACGGTCTGCCCTTCGCGCCGTTCTCCACCGCTCTGCGCGCGCTGCGCCGCGAGCTGCCCGACGCACTCGCCGCCGCGGCCGCCGGACAGGAGGAGGAGCTCACCCGCCTGCTGCCCGAACTCGGCGAGTCCAGCGGAGGGCGGCACGACGAGGAGGGCATGGCCCGCCTCTTCGAACTCACCGCCCGCCTGCTGGAGCGCGTCGCCGCCGACCGCATCGTCGTCGTCGCCCTGGAGGACCTGCACTGGGCCGACGCCTCCACCCGCCATCTGCTGGCCTACCTCTTCCGCACCCTGCGCACCGGCCGCCTCGTCGTCCTCGCCACCTACCGCGCCGACGACATCCACCGCCGCCACCCGCTGCGCCCCCTGCTCGCCGAACTCGACCGGCTGCGCACCGTCCGCCGCATGGACGTGGCCCGCTTCAACCGTGAGGAAGTCGGCCGTCAGGTCGCCGGCATCCTCGCCGCCGAACCGGACCCGGCCCAGGTCGACGACATCTTCGAACGCTCCGACGGCAACGCCTTCTTCGTCGAGGAACTCGCCGTCTGCGCCACCGAGGGCTGCGGCACCGGTCTCACCGACTCCCTCCGCGACCTCCTCCTGGTCCGCGTCGAGGGGCTGCCCGAGAGCGCCCAGCGGGTCGCCCGGGTCGTCGCCGAGGGCGGCTCCACCGTGGAGTACCGGCTGCTCGCCGCCGTCGCCGGGCTCGCCGAGGACGACCTCATCGAGGCGCTGCGGGCCGCGGTGAACGCCAACATCCTGCTCGCCACACCCACCGGCGACGGCTACCGCTTCCGCCACTCCCTGGTCCGCGAGGCCGTCAGCGACGACCTGCTGCCCGGGGAGCGCTCCCGCCTGAACCGCCGCTACGCCGAGGCCCTGGAGGCCGACCCCACGCTGGTCCCCGCCGACCAGCGCGTCATGCGCCTGGCCAGCTACTGGTACCACGCCCACCACCCCGCCAAGGCCCTGCCCGCCGTCCTGGACGCCTCCGTCGAGGCCCGCTGCCGCCACGCCTACAGCGAGCAACTGCGCCTCCTGGAAAGGGCGATGGAGCTGTGGGACGCCGCCCCCGAGGAGGTGCGCGACGAGCTGCGCCCCATCGACTACAGCGAGGTCTACCCGCCCTGCGGCTGCGACCCCGCCACCACCCCTCTGCGCTACCTCGACATCCTCGCCGAGGCCGCCGTCGCCGGCCGCCTGTCCGGGGAGCGCGAACGCGCCCTGAAGATCACCAAGCGCGCCCTGCATCTGCTTCAGGACGAGGGCGACCCTCCCCCAGACTCTCAACAGGGTTCGAGCAGGGGGGACCCCCTTCGCGCCGCCTGGTTCTGGGTCCAGCGCTCCCGCCTGGTGCAGGCACTGGCCCGCGGCGACGGCTGGCAGGAACTCGGCACGGCCCAGCAGCTCGTGCGCGGCCTGCCGCCCTCCGAGGTGCACGCCGAGGTGCTCGCCAACGTCGCCAACTGGTCCTCGCTCCACGAACCCGGCCCCGACGCCCTCTCCGCCGCCGAGCGCGCCGTCGAGTACGCCCGCATGGTCGGCGCCCGCGAGATCGAACTCAACGCCCGCATCACCCTCGGCGCCCTCATGGTCGACTCGGGCTCCGCCGAGCCGGGCCTCGCGGAGATGTACGAGGTCAAGGAGCGGGCGCTGGCCGAAGGCGTTCCGATCGTCGCCGGCCGCGCCTACGTCAACCTGCCCAGCGAGCTCGACGCGGTCGGCCGCACCCGCGAGGCCGTGCCCATCCTGCAGGAGGGCCTCACCTACACCAGGAAGTTCGGCCTGCTGGACTCCGAGGCCTGGGTGTGGGCCAACCTCTCGGAGGCGCTGTACTCCCTCGGCCGCTGGGACGAGGCCGCCGACGCCGCGACGGGCGCGCTGCGCGTGGGCCTCAGCGCCAAGCCTCAGGGCAGCGGCGCGATGTGCCTGGCACATGTCGCCCTCGGCCGCGGCGAGCTGCCCGAGGCCGCCCGCCAACTGGCCTCCGCCCGCGCCCACTTGGGCACCCACGATCCCATGCCCCAGCACTCTCTCCTCCTGTCCCGCATCGAGGTCGGCGTGGCCGCCGGTGAGGGCCGCTTCCTCGACGCGCGCGCCGAGACCGTCCGTGCCCTGGGCTCCGACCTCCCGCCCGGAACCCAGCGCTACGGCTGGCCCCTGCTGCTCGCCGCCGCCACCGCCGAGGCCGACGCACGCACCGTGCCGGCCGCCGCCGAAGGCCGTGCCGAGGTCCTCGAACGGATCCGCGAGGTCGCCAGGAAGACCACCACCGGCGCTCCCATCTGGCTCGCCCACGAGCAGTGGGTGCGCGCCGAACTCGCCCGCGCCGGGGGCCAGGACACCGTCGACACCTGGTCGGACGTGGTCACCTCCTTCGAATGCCTGGAGCGCCCCTACGACCTCGCCCGCGTCCGCCACCGCCTGGCCGAGGCACTGCTCGCGGTCGGCGGCGACGAGGAGCGCGACCGCGCCGCCGCGCTGCTCCGGCTGGCCCATGCCGTCGCCGACCACCTCGGCGCCCGACCGCTCGCCGGCTCCGTGGCGCTGCTCGCCCAGCGCGCCCGCATCACCCTGAGCCGGGTCCCGGCCCGCCGGTCCGCCGACCCCGCCGAGGCCCTCGGCCTCACCAGCCGGGAACGCGACGTCCTGCGCCTGGTCGCCGCCGGCCGCACCAACCGCCAGATAGCCGAGGAGCTCTTCATCTCGCCGAAGACGGCCAGCGTCCATGTCTCGAACATTCTGGGGAAGCTGGGCGTCTCAGGGAGAGGGGAGGCCGCCGCCGTGGCCCACCGTCTGGGTCTCTTTGCGACGACGGGGGACGGGGACCGGGTGGTGGCCGGATGAGAGAGGGGACACCGTGTTCAACGCCTTCGAGGAACTGTTCGCCCCGAGCCGCAAGCACACCCGCGACGAGCAGAAGCGACTGGAGCTGACCCGCGAGGACGTGGGGGACGCCGACCCCGGGCGCGGCCCGATAGACCTGGCGTCGGGGAAGGTCGTCGTACGGCGGCCGAAGGCCGAAGAGCCGGAGGAATCCGGGGAGTTGGGTGAGCCCGTCGAGCAGCAGGGGCCGGAGCCCGCCGAGGGGTGACCGTCGGCTACTTCACCTCCAGTTCCAGGATGCGGTCGTCGCCGCTCTTCGGGTCGCCGCGGCCGTCCGTGTTGCTGGTCGTCAGCCACAGCTTGTTGCCGCCCGCCGAGACCACCGTGCGCAGCCGGCCGTACGTGCCGGTGAGGAAGGCCTGCGGCTCGGCCGAGGCCACCGTGCCCTTCAGCGGGATGCGCCACAGGCGCCGGCCCTTCAGACCTGCCATCCATATGGAGCCCTCGGCGTAGGCGATGCCACTGGGGGAGGCGTCGTCCGTGTGCCACTGGGCTATCGGGTTCTGGTACCTGGAGTCGGACGACTTGCCCTCGGCGTCGGGCCAGCCGTAGTCGGCGCCCGGCTTGATCGCGTTCAGCTCGTCCCAGGTGTCCTGGCCGAACTCCGAGGCGAACAGGCGCTGTTTGCCGTCCCAGGCCAGGCCCTGCACATTGCGGTGGCCGTAGGTGTAGACGGGGGAGCCGGGGAACGGGTTGCCGGGAGCCGGGTCGCCCTCCGGGGTCAGCCGGAGGATCTTGCCGCCCAGGGACTTCCTGTCCTGGGCAAGTCCCCGGTCACCGCTCTCGCCCGTGCCGGCGTACAGCATCCTGTCGGGGCCGAAGGCGATGCGGCCGCCGTTGTGGATGTAGCCCTTGGGGATGCCCTTGAAGATCGTGTCCGGCGCGCCCAGTTGCTCGCCGGCCGGCTTCTTCGTGTCATAAAGCATGCGGACGATGCGGTTGTCCGAGGCCGAGGTGAAGTAGGCGTAGATCATGTGGTCCGAGGCGTAGTCCGGGGAGAGGGCGATGCCGAGCAGGCCGCCCTCCCCCGCCGGGGAGACTCCGGACACCTTGCCCAGCTCGGTCTTCTTTCCGGACGTCGCGTCGACCTTGGTGATCGTCCCCTGGTCGCGCGAGGCGACGAGCAGACTGCTGTCGTCGGGCAGCGGGGCGACGCCCCACGGGGTGTTCAGGCCCGTGGTCACCGTGCGCAGCACCTTGACCGAGCCCTTGGCGGGCGGGGCCTGCTCGGCGGACCGATCCGAAGGCGACGAGTTCGCGGTCGGGCTCCCCGCCCCCTTGCCGTCACCCGCGCCAGCGGATCCGTCGCCCCCGCCGCCGGAGGAACAGCCCGCCGTCAGCAGCAGCGCGGTCGCGGCCAGCACGGCCGGCACACCTCGTCGTAGCACGATCTTGGTCCCTTCGGGCGGCGGTCCAGCGGCAGGTTCGGCAGGTTCTACTTGTCTTACACCGCTCGCGCCCCGCAGGTTCCCGATCAACCGATCCCGTTCCGGGCCCGTCCGGGGCTTCTCAGTCCCAGGATCCCAGCGCTCCCGGCAGCCCCGCGACCTCCGCAAGGTCCCCGGGCGTCAGCCGCAGCGCCGCGGAGGCCGCGTTCTCCGTCGCCCAGCGTTCCTGTTTGGTACCCGGGACCGGGACGACGTGGCGCCCCTGGGACAGGACCCAGGCCAGGGCGACCTGGGCCGGGGTGACCTTGGTGCCGTGGCGGGCGGCGATGCGGCGCAGGCCCGCCACGATGGGCTGGTTCGCGGCCATCATCTCCGCGGTGAAGCGGGGGTGGCGGGCGCGGACGTCGTCCGGTTCGAAGCCCTCGCCCGGGGTGAGCGTGCCGGTCAGGAAGCCGTTGCCGAGGGGCATGGCGGCCAGGAAGCCGACCCCGCGCGCCTCGCACCACGGCAGCAGCGACTCGAGCGCCTCCGGCGACCACACCGACAACTCGGCCTCCACCGCGCTCACCGGGAACACCTGCTGCACACGCTTCAGCTGCCGGATCGTCGCGTCGTGCAGCCGCGTACCGGAGCGCCGGCCGCCGCGCGCGCCGACCGCGCACAGTCCCAGCGTCCTCACCTATCCCGGCCTGGACGAGCTCCGCCATCGCGCCCCAGGTCTCCTCGACGGGCACCTCGGGGTCCTCGCGGTGCAGCTGGTAGAGGTCGATGACGTCCGTCTGCAGGCGCCTGAGCGACGCGTCGCAGGCGCGCTTCACATAACCGGGGCGGCCGTTGGCCACGACATGCTGCTCGCCCACCAGCAGCCCCACCTTCGTCGACACGAAGGCGTCCTCGCGCCGCTCCTTCAACGCCCGCCCCACCAGCAGCTCGTTGGTGAACGGGCCGTACATGTCGGCGGTGTCCAGGAGCGTCGAACCCGCGTCGAGCGCCCGGTGCACCGCCCTGAGCGACGCGTCGCCGCGCTGCCGCGACCCGCTGTACGCCCAGCTCATCGGCATGCACCCGAGGCCGACGGCCCCCACCTCGAGCGCCCCCGCGCCGATCGTCCTGCGCTCCACCTGCTCGTGACCCTCCCTCTCCAGGTCCCCCAACCTAACCTCTGCGCTGTTGAGGGCCTGACATAGCCTCCTGACATGACTGCTGACGTGTGGCTTCCCATCCCGCCGGACACCATCGAGGGGCTGCCCGAGGGTCCGAACTACCGCTTCTGGGACGGTGCCGACGAGTTCCCCGCCGACCCGGCCGACTGCGCGTACTACGTCGTCCCCTATATGAAGCCCGGCGACGTGGGCGTGCGCCCCCTGCCCGAGTTGAGCGGCGTACAGGTGGTGCAGACCCTGTCGGCCGGCATCGACAGCCTGGAGCCCGGTCTGAAGCACCTGCGGCCCGGCGTGCAGGTGTGCAACGCGCGCGGGGTGCACGAGGCGAGCACCGCCGAGCTCGCGCTCACGCTGATCCTCGCCTCGCTGCGCGGCGTCCCCGACTTCGTGCGCGCTCAGGACCGCGGGGAGTGGTGCGGCGGGTTCCGGCCGGCCCTCGCGGACAAGAACGTGCTCATCGTGGGCTACGGCTCGATCGGTTCCGCCATCGAGGACCGGCTCGTTCCGTTCGAGGTGGCGCGCGTCGCGCGCGTCGCGCGCTCTGCCCGCACGACGGCGCGCGGTCCGGTGCATCCGCTCACCGAACTGCCCGCCCTGCTCACGGAAGCGGACGTGGTCGTCCTGATCACGCCCCTGAACGACGCCACCCGGCACCTGGCCGGCGCCGACTTCCTCGCGCGCATGAAGGACGGCGCCCTCCTGGTGAACGTCTCCCGCGGCGCGGTCGTCGACACCAAGGCCCTGCTCGCCGAGGTGGAGACCGGCCGCATCACCGCCGCCCTCGACGTCACCGACCCCGAGCCCCTGCCCCGCGAACACCCTCTGTGGCGCGCGCCCGGAGTCCTCATCAGCCCCCACGTCGGAGGCCCCACGTCCGCGTTCCTGCCCCGCGCCAAGCGGCTCCTCGTGGACCAGTTGACCCGGTTCGTGAACCAGGAGCCGTTGCGCAACGTGATCCTTACGACAGGTCCAACCGGCGCGTGACATCGGGGATTTCGAGCGTCCCGCGCGTGACCCACGCGACCGGCGCAGCAGGCGCGTAGTCCGTTTCCGGCACCCTCCGCAATCTTCCGGAAGCGGTCCGTGCTCACGTTCCCGCTGGTCGTCACGGAGCGTAGAGGAACTATGTCCCTGAGTGACGAGACTGGTGTATCGTCCGGAGCAGGGGCTGCGCCGCGCACCGTTCGGCGCCGGGGATGGACATTGCAGACTGTGAGGGGGGCGACGGGCGATGCACGGCCTATGGACGAGCGATCCGACGCGACGGGGCCGCCGATGGCGAGCCTGGCGTGCGGCCGCGTGCAGACGCGGTCACCACGGCAGTCACGGCTGCCGTCACAGCCACCACCTCGAGCAGAACGACCGCCGCAGGCGCGGACATCCGGCGCCCCGGGGTCCGTGGGACCCGGGAGCGGAGCGGACCAGGAGTGCCCGGTGAGCCCGCCGCTGCCTGTCGCGACCGCCTTCGACGGAGCGCTGCGGGCGCAGCCGTCGCCAGGGCCGCTGCTGCCCCGTCCGCCGTCCCTCGGCGACCGGCCCGGCCTGGTCAACCAACTCGTCCTGGCCCTGATCTGCGCGGGATACGCCGTCGGTTCCGCGCTCGACTGGGGTTCCGAAGAAGTCGCGCTGATCATGGGTGATTTCGGGCTGGCCGCCGCGGCGGCGACCGCCGCCGTGTCGCTCTTCCTGTACGCCCGCAGCCGCCGCATCCGCTTTCGACCCGCCTGGCTGCTGTTCGCCCTCTCCTCGGCGATGGCGGCCCTGGGCAACGCGGTCTGGGGATGGTACGAGGTCGTCCTGGGGGAGCAGGTACCCACCCCCAGCTATGCCGACCTGTTCTTCCTGTGCTTCGCGCCGCCCGCGATCGTGGGGCTCCTGGTGCTCGCCAAGCGCCCGGTGACCAAGGCGGGATGGGTCTGCCTGGCGCTCGACGCCTGGCTGATCGGCGGCTCGCTGCTCACCCTGTCGTGGAGCCTCGCGCTCGCCCAGGCGGCCAAGTTCGACGGGCCGAGCGTGGCGCACACCGCGCTGTCGCTGGCGTACCCGCTGCTGGACATCGCGCTGGTCAGCATGGTGCTCGCACTGCACTTCCGGCGCTCGGCGGTCAACCGCACCGCGGTCAACACCGCCATCGGCGCGCTCGCGCTGACCGTGATGTGCGACGCCCTGTTCACCTCGCCCCTGCTGCACAACAGCTACCGCTCGGGCCAGTTGCTCGACGCGGGCTGGTTCGCCGGCTCGCTGCTCCTCGCGTACGCCCCCTGGGCCGCGCCCCGGCCGGGGCAGCTGCCCGCGGAGGACGACGGGCACACACGCGTGGTGCACGAGCACCTGCCGGGCCCGCACGGCGGCACCCATCAGCACCACGGGGCGCCGCAGCAGGGCGAGCCCACCCGGTATCCGGCCGCCCGGCCCATCGCCGGCTCCCTGGCCGCCCTCACGCCCTATCTCGCCGCCGCCGTCTGCACGTTGGGGATCCTCTACAACGTCCTCAACGGCCGCAGCGTCGACCGCGTGGTGCTCCTGACCGGCGGCACGGTCGTGCTCGCCCTCGTGGTGCGCCAGGGCATCATGCTGCTCGACAACATCACCCTCACCCAGGAGCTGGCGCAGAAGGAGAACCACTTCCGCTCCCTGGTGCAGGGTTCCAGCGACGTCATCATGATCGCCGCGCCCAACGGCATCCTCCGGTACGTCTCCCCGGCCGCCGCCGGGGTCTACGGACGCCCCGCGGAGGACCTGGTGGGTACGGAACTGGCCAATCTCATCCACCCGGAGGACCTGGGCCGCGTGGTGCACGAGGTGCGCCGCTTCCTCGCCGCCAGCCCGCTCGAGGAACCCACTACGCGCATCGAGTGCCGCTTCCGGTCCGGCGGGGGAGGCTGGCTCAACGTCGAGTCGACCGTCAACCGCCACCACGGCGGCCTCATCTTCAACAGCCGGGACGTGACCGAACGGGTGCGCCTCCAGGCGCAGTTGCAGCACAACGCCGAGCACGACCCGCTCACCGACCTGCCCAACCGCGCCCTGTTCACCCGGCGCGTCCAGCAGGCTCTGTCCGGCCGCCGCTCCACCGACCGGGGCACGGCCGTGCTCTTCATCGACCTCGACGGCTTCAAGGCCGTCAACGACACGATCGGGCACCAGGCCGGGGACGAGCTGCTCGTCCAGGCCGCCCGCAGACTCCAGGACGCGGTCCGGAAGGGGGACACCGCCTCCCGGCTCGGCGGCGACGAGTTCGCGGCCCTGATCGTGGGGGACGGCACCCGCGACCGCTCCGCGCGCGAACGGCACATCCTGGAGCTGGCCGACCGGCTCAGGCACACGCTGTCGCAGCCCTACGTCATCGACGGCAACGATGTCCGGGTGGCCGCGTCCATCGGTGTGGCCTTCGCCGAACCGAGCCTCGGCGCGGGCGAGTTGCTGCGCAACGCCGACCTGGCGATGTACCGCGCCAAGGCGGCGGGCAAGGGCCGGGTCGAGCTGTACGCCCCGCAGATGCAGCAGGACGTCGTACGGAAGGCGGAGCTGGCCACGCGCCTGCGTGCCGCACTGCACGACGGCGAGTTCGCGCTGCTGCACCAGCCTGTCGTCTGCCTGGAGGACGGCCGGATCACCTCGGTCGAGGCCCAGGCGCGCTGGCGCTCCTCGCAGGGGGTGCTGTTCACCCCGGCCGAGTTCCTGCGCGTCGCCGAGGACAGCGACAGAACCGCCGAGCTGGGCCGCTGGATGCTGGAGGAGGCCGTCGAGCAGGCCGCCGAGCGCACCGGGACGGGGCTTGGCGTGCCGGTGGCGGTCCGGGTCAGTGCCCGGCGGCTGCTGGACCGGTCGATGCCGCTCGGCTCGATCGAGGCCCTGCTGACCCGGCACGGACTGCCGTCCGGATCGCTGGTGATCGAGCTGACCGACGCCGATCCGCGGATCTCCCTGGACGAGCTGGAGCGGCGGCTGGGCGCGCTGCGCAGGCTCGGCGTCCGGATCGCCCTGGACGGCTTCGGCAGCGGCCACGCGGCGATCACGGCGCTGCGCAGACTCCCCGTCGACGTGCTGAAGCTCGACCGCAGCCTGGTCGAGGGCGTCGTGGAGTCAGCGCGGCTGCACAAGATCACCAGCGGGCTGCTGCGGATCGCGAGCGATCTGGGGCTCCAGTCCCTGGCCGACGGCGTGGACCTGCCGGAGCAGGTGGTCGCGTTGCGCGCGATGGGCTGCACGCACGGGCAGGGCATGGCGTTCTCCGGTCCGCTGGACGAGTACCGGCTGCGCCGGGCGCTCAATTCCGGCCACTATCCCGTCCCGCACGGCCCGATCGAGCCGGTCTTCGCGGGAGGCGGGGCAGGGGTGTACACAGGTGGTGTCGCCGCTGTCCTGGGAGGCGGAAGTGCCCTCCGCTCACATAATGAGACTCCCGTCCCACCCACTTGACACGTGGTGTGCGCCGGGGGGAGGGTCTGTGCCATGCGCACCCGAATTCTCGTACTTGGAAAGCGCGTCGGCTGAGCTGGTGATGTCCGGATCGACCCGGAACTCCCAGCGACCACACCCGGCGCGCTCCCCTCGCTTGCCTTACGGCACGAGGGGTTTTTTGTTGCACAGGTGACCCCCGTGCAGCGCCCGAACACCGCACAAACCTCGCAAAAACCCTCAGCATCGAGAAGAGAATGCCGATGACCGAGCAGGCCACCGGGGCCCACCATCCGCAGCCGCGGCCCCGTTCCGGAGGACAGTCCGCACCCGAGCACGTCACGGGCGCGAAGTCCCTCATCCGCTCGCTCGAGGAGGTCGGGGCCGACACGGTGTTCGGCATTCCCGGCGGTGCGATCCTTCCGGCGTACGACCCGATGATGGACTCCACCCGGGTGCGTCACGTGCTGGTCCGGCACGAGCAGGGCGCCGGTCACGCGGCCACGGGTTACGCGCAGGCCACCGGCAAGGTCGGCGTCTGCATGGCGACCTCCGGCCCCGGTGCCACCAACCTGGTGACGCCGATCGCGGACGCGCACATGGACTCGGTGCCGCTCGTGGCGATCACCGGCCAGGTCGCGTCCAAGGCGATCGGCACGGACGCCTTCCAGGAGGCGGACATCGTCGGCATCACGATGCCGATCACGAAGCACAACTTCCTGGTCACCAAGGCGGAGGACATCCCGCGCGTCATCGCGGAGGCCTTCCACATCGCCTCCACCGGCCGCCCGGGCCCGGTCCTGGTCGACATCGCGAAGGACGCGCTGCAGGCGCAGACGACCTTCTCCTGGCCGCCCGTGATGGACCTGCCCGGCTACCGCCCGGTGACCAAGCCGCACGCCAAGCAGATCCGCGAGGCCGCGAAGCTGATCACCTCCGCCAAGCGGCCCGTCCTCTACGTCGGCGGCGGTGTCATCAAGGCACACGCCACCGCGGAGCTCAAGGTTCTCGCCGAGCTCACCGGAGCGCCCGTCACCACCACACTGATGGCGCTCGGCGCATTCCCCGACAGCCACCCGCTGCACGTGGGAATGCCGGGCATGCACGGTGCGGTCACCGCCGTCACCGCGCTGCAGAAGGCCGACCTGATCGTCGCCCTCGGAGCCCGTTTCGACGACCGCGTCACCGGCAAGCTGGACAGCTTCGCCCCGTACGCGAAGATCGTCCACGCCGACATCGACCCGGCCGAGATCGGCAAGAACCGTGCCGCGGACGTGCCGATCGTCGGGGACGCCCGCGAGGTGCTCGCCGACCTGATCCAGGCCGTCCAGAAGGAGCACAGCGAGGGCGGCAAGGGCGACTACAGCGCCTGGTGGAAGGACCTGTCCCGGTGGCGTGACACCTACCCGCTCGGCTACGACCAGCCCGAGGACGGCTCGCTGTCCCCGCAGCAGGTCATCGAGCGCATCGGGCAACTCGCCCCGGAGGGCACGATCTTCGCGGCGGGCGTCGGCCAGCACCAGATGTGGGCCGCGCACTTCGTCCAGTACGAGAAGCCCGCGACCTGGCTGAACTCCGGCGGCGCCGGGACGATGGGCTACGCGGTTCCGGCCGCGATGGGCGCCAAGGCCGGCGCGCCGGACCAGGCGGTCTGGGCGATCGACGGCGACGGCTGCTTCCAGATGACCAATCAGGAGCTCACCACCTGCGCCCTGAACAACATCCCGATCAAGGTCGCCATCATCAACAACGGCGCCCTCGGGATGGTCCGCCAGTGGCAGACCCTCTTCTACAACCAGCGCTACTCCAACACCGTGCTGCACTCCGGCCCGGGAGCGGACGGAAAGCAGCCGAGCGCCGGCACGCGCGTGCCGGACTTCGTGAAGCTGTCGGAGGCCATGGGCTGCTACGCCATCCGCTGCGAGCGGCCGGAGGACCTGGACAAGGTCATCGAAGAGGCGAACTCCATCAACGACCGCCCGGTCGTCGTCGACTTCATCGTCCACGAGGACGCGATGGTCTGGCCGATGGTCGCCGCCGGCACCTCGAACGACACGATCCTGGCCGCCCGGGACGTCCGCCCCGACTTCGGCGACAACGAAGACGACTGAGCGAGAGAGACGTAAAAAGATCATGTCCAAGCACACGCTCTCCGTCCTGGTGGAGAACACCCCCGGCATCCTGGCCCGGATCGCCGCCCTGTTCTCCCGCCGCGGCTTCAACATCGACTCGCTCGCGGTCGGCGTCACCGAGCACCCCGACATCTCCCGCATCACCATCGTCGTGGGCGTCGAGGACCTGCCGCTCGAGCAGGTGACCAAGCAGCTCAACAAGCTGGTCAACGTGCTGAAGATCGTCGAGCTGGAGCCGTCGCAGGCCGTTCAGCGCGAACTCGTCCTGGTGAAGGTGCGCGCCGACAACGAGACGCGCTCCCAGATCGTCGAGATCGTCCAGCTCTTCCGCGCCAAGACCGTCGACGTCTCCCCGGAGGCCGTGACGATCGAGGCCACCGGCAGCAGCGAGAAGCTGTCCGCCATGCTCAAGATGCTGGAGCCGTACGGCATCAAGGAGCTCGTCCAGTCCGGCACGATCGCGATCGGCCGCGGCGCCCGTTCGATCACGGACCGCTCGCTGCGCGCCCTCGACCGTTCGGCGTGACGATCAATCGGGCGGCCGGGTGACTCCGGCCGCCCGTATGGCGAGACCCCGAAACTTCCCTTCCGCCCGCCGTCATACGGTGGGACGCAACACCTGCACACAAGGAGAGAACCCAAAGTGGCCGAGCTGTTCTACGACGCCGACGCCGACCTGTCCATCATCCAGGGCCGCAAGGTCGCGGTCATCGGTTACGGCAGCCAGGGCCACGCCCACGCGCTGTCGCTCCGTGACTCGGGTGTCGACGTGCGTGTCGGTCTGCACGAGGGCTCCAAGTCCAGGGCCAAGGCCGAGGAGCAGGGCCTGCGCGTGGTGACCCCGGCCGAGGCCGCCGCCGAGGCCGACGTCATCATGATCCTCGTCCCGGACCCGATCCAGGCCCAGGTCTACGAGGAGTCCATCGCCCCGAACCTGAAGGACGGCGACGCGCTGTTCTTCGGTCACGGCCTGAACATCCGCTTCGACTTCATCAAGCCCCCGGCGAACGTGGACGTCTGCATGGTCGCCCCGAAGGGCCCGGGCCACCTGGTGCGCCGCCAGTACGAGGAGGGCCGCGGCGTTCCGTGCATCGTGGCCGTCGAGCAGGACGCGACCGGAGGCGGCTTCGCGCTGGCGCTGTCGTACGCCAAGGGCATCGGCGGCACCCGCGCCGGCGTCATCAAGACGACCTTCACCGAGGAGACCGAGACCGACCTCTTCGGCGAGCAGGCCGTGCTGTGCGGCGGTACGGCCGCGCTGGTGAAGGCGGGCTTCGAGACGCTGACCGAGGCCGGCTACCAGCCGGAGATCGCGTACTTCGAGTGCCTGCACGAGCTGAAGCTGATCGTCGACCTCATGTACGAGGGCGGCCTGGAGAAGATGCGCTGGTCCATCTCCGAGACCGCCGAGTGGGGCGACTACGTCACCGGCCCGCGCATCATCACCGACGCCACCAAGGCCGAGATGAAGAAGGTCCTCGCCGAGATCCAGGACGGCACGTTCGCCCGTGAGTGGATGGCCGAGTACCACGGCGGTCTGAAGAAGTACAACGAGTACAAGAAGCAGGACTCCGAGCACCTGCTGGAGACCACCGGCAAGCAGCTGCGCAAGCTGATGAGCTGGGTGAACGAGGAGGCGTAGGTCTCCGACGGACGGGGCCGGAGCGGACTGCTCCGGCCCCTTTGTCCAGCCCGTCGAATCACGGACGGGTGATCCTTCCGCGGAGGCGCAGGACGACCACCGCCGCGCCACTACACTGCCGTACTACATACGCGTCAGGCCCACAGCGTCGTGCGTCTTCCACGCGGCCACCAACCCTCCACCGCCTGCGGCCGTCGGGACGGCCGTCCGCAATGGACTTGTGAGGACTCACGTGAGCTCGAAACCCGTCGTACTCATCGCCGAAGAGCTGTCGCCCGCCACCGTGGACGCGCTCGGCCCCGACTTCGAGATCCGGCACTGCAACGGAGCGGACCGAGCCGAGCTGCTCCCCGCCATCGCCGACGTCGACGCCATCCTGATCCGCTCGGCCACCAAGGTCGACGCCGAGGCGGTCGCCGCCGCCCGCAAGCTCAAGGTCGTCGCGCGAGCCGGCGTCGGCCTGGACAACGTCGACGTCTCCGCAGCCACCAAGGCCGGCGTGATGGTCGTCAACGCTCCGACCTCCAACATCGTGACCGCCGCCGAACTCGCCTGCGGTCTCCTCATCGCCACCGCCCGCCACATCCCGCAGGCCAACGCCGCGCTGAAGAACGGCGAGTGGAAGCGCAGCAAGTACACGGGCGTGGAGCTCGCCGAGAAGACCCTCGGTGTCGTGGGCCTGGGCCGCATCGGCGCGCTCGTCGCCCAGCGCATGTCCGCCTTCGGCATGAAGGTCGTCGCCTACGACCCCTACATCCAGCCCGCGCGTGCCGCGCAGATGGGTGTGAAGGTGCTGTCGCTGGACGAGCTGCTCGAGGTCTCCGACTTCATCACCGTCCACCTGCCCAAGACCCCCGAGACCCTCGGCCTGATCGGCGAGGAGGCGTTGCGCAAGGTCAAGCCGAGCGTGCGCATCGTCAACGCCGCGCGCGGCGGGATCGTCGACGAGGAGGCGCTGTACTCGGCGCTGAAGGAGGGCCGCGTCGCGGGCGCCGGCCTGGACGTGTACGCCAAGGAGCCGTGCACGGACTCGCCGCTGTTCGAGTTCGACCAGGTCGTCTCCACCCCGCACCTCGGCGCCTCGACGGACGAGGCGCAGGAGAAGGCCGGTATCGCGGTCGCCCGCTCGGTGCGCCTCGCCCTCGCCGGTGAGCTCGTGCCGGACGCGGTGAACGTCCAGGGCGGCGTCATCGCCGAGGACGTCAAGCCGGGCCTGCCGCTCGCCGAGCGCCTCGGCCGCATCTTCACCGCGCTCGCGGGCGAGGTCGCGGTCCGTCTCGACGTCGAGGTCTACGGCGAGATCACCCAGCACGACGTGAAGGTGCTGGAGCTGTCCGCCCTCAAGGGCGTGTTCGAGGACGTCGTCGACGAGACGGTGTCGTACGTCAACGCCCCGCTGTTCGCGCAGGAGCGCGGCGTCGAGGTGCGGCTGACCACGAGCTCCGAGGCCACCGACCACCGCAACGTCGTCACCGTGCGCGGCACGCTCACGGACGGCGAGGAGGTGTCGGTCTCCGGCACGCTGGCCGGCCCGAAGCACCTCCAGAAGATCGTGGCCGTCGGTGAGTACGACGTCGACCTCGCGCTCGCCGACCACATGGTGGTGCTGCGGTACGAGGACCGTCCCGGTGTCGTCGGCACGGTGGGCCGCGTCTTCGGCGAGGCGGGCATCAACATCGCCGGTATGCAGGTCGCTCGCGCGGCGGCGGGCGGGGAGGCGCTGGCCGTGCTCACCGTCGACGACACGGTGGCCCCCGGTGTGCTGGCGGAGGTCGCCGAGGAGATCGGGGCCACGTTCGCCCGGTCTGTGAACCTGGTCTGACACAGCGGAACGAACGCCGGGCGGGCTGAGGAAACCTCAGCCCGCCCGGCTTTTTGTGTGCGTGACCGCTACTTGCCGGCCACGTGGATCCCCCGCAGTGCCCGTGCCGCGAGCACCGCCGCTGCCGCCAGGAGTACCGACCCTGCGATCGCCGCGCCCTGCATGCCGCTGGTGAACGCCTCGCGGGCGGCCGTCGCCAGGGCGTCTCCCGTGCGCACCGGCAGCTGACCCGCGAGTGCCAGCGCGCCGCCCAGGGTCTCGCGGGCCGCGTCCGGGGCCGTGGCCGGGATGTCGTGGCGGTAGATCGCCGTGCCGATGGAGCCGAGGATCGCCATGCCCAGGGCGCCGCCGAACTCCGCGCCGGTCTCCATCAGGGCGGCCGCCGAGCCGGCCCGCTCGACGGGGGCGCTGCTCAGGGCGAGGTCGGTGATCTGGGAGATGACCATGACGATGCCGGAGGCGAGGACGCCGCACGCGGCCAGGACCAGCCAGAGGGAGTCGGTGTCCGCGAGAGCCAGCATCGCGTAGCCGGCGCCGGCGATCGCGAAGCCTGCCGTCACGACGTGGGCGCGGCTGACGCCCTTCTGGACCAGTGAGGTCGCCATCGGGGCGGCCATGCCGATCGGCACCGAGGGGAGCAGCGCCCACAGGGCCGCCTCCATCGCGCTCTTGCCGAGCACCGACTGCAGGTACTGCGTGGTGAAGAAGGCGGAGCCCAGCATGCCGAACGAGGCGACGAGGTTGAGGACCACCGAGGGGGCGAAGCCGCGGCCGCGGAACAGCGCCGGGTCGATCATCGGTGAGGCCGTGGTGCGCTGGCGGTGGACGAAGAGGGCCGCGAAGAGCAGGCCGACGGTGATCGAGACGACGTACTGGGCGTGCCAGCCCTCGGACGGGATCTCCTTCAGGCCGTAGACGACGGGCAGTACGGCGGCCATCGACAGCGGGACGCTCGGCCAGTCGAAGCGGCCCGGGTTCGGGTCCCGGGACTCGGGGAGCAGGAACGGGCCGAGGAGCAGCAGCAGTGCCATCGCGGGCAGGTTGACCAGGAAGACCGAGCCCCACCAGAAGTACTGGACCAGGACGCCGCTCATCACCGAGCCGAGTGCGATGCCGGCCGTCATCACGCCGGACCACAGGCCGATCGCCTTCGCGCGCTGGCCGAGGTCGGTGAACATCGTGCGGAGAAGCGCCATCGTCGACGGCATCAGGGTCGCGCCGCCGATGCCCAGCACCGCCCGGGCCGCTATGAGGGTCTCGGGGCTGTTCGCGTAGGCCGCGACCAGCGAGGCGGTGCCGAAGGCGGCGGCACCGACGAGCAGCAGTTTGCGGCGGCCGATGCGGTCGCCGAGCGAGCCCATCGTCATCAGCAGGCCGGCCAGGACGAAGGCGTAGATGTCGAAGATCCACAGCTGCTGGGTGCCGCTGGGCCCGAGGTCCGCGCTGATCGCCGGGATGGCGAAGTACAGGACGGAGACGTCCATCGAGACCAGCAGCAGCGGGAGCATCAGCACGCCCAGTGCGGTCCATTCGCGGCGGCCGGCGAGCCGGGCCGGGGTTGTGGTGGTGCTCGTCGAGTTCGTCATGCCAGTGACTGTACGAGCGTCTTAAACGCCTGTCTAGAACGCTTGTATAAGTCATCCGTATGGGACGGTTGTATGGATCGGCGGTAGGGTGGCCGGCATGGGACACCGTGAGGATCTGCTCGAAGGCGCCAAGCGCTGCCTGCTGGAGAAGGGGTTCCTGCGTACGACCGCGCGGGACATCGTGAAGGAGTCGGGGACGAACCTGGCGT
This sequence comes from Streptomyces sp. NPDC050534, assembly GCF_044457745.1. Taxonomy (NCBI): domain Bacteria; kingdom Bacillati; phylum Actinomycetota; class Actinomycetes; order Kitasatosporales; family Streptomycetaceae; genus Streptomyces; species Streptomyces sp. NPDC050534. Next base: position 92,879 of record NZ_JBITHF010000018.1, on the reverse strand, counting down.
CCATCGGCTACCACTACGGGTCGAAGGACGCGCTGCTGGTGCAGGCCTACGTCTCGCTGATCGAGGGGGTCGGCGACAGCTTCGACCCGGGCTGGGGTGCGGAGGGCGGGGCGACGGCGCCGCCCGGATCGCTGGAGCGCTTCCAGGAGGTGTGGGCGAACATCATCCGCTCGGTCCCGGCGTCCCGGGGCATCTGGCTGCTGAGCTTCGAACTCATCCTGCAGGGCGACCGGTTGCCCGAGGTGCGCAAGCTGCTGGCCGCGGCGCAGGAGGAGGGCCGCTCGGGCATCGTGCCCATGTTCAACGGTGTCCGCGAGGAGGAGCTGGACAAGGAGACCGTCGACACGGAGGGGCGCTTCTACCAGACCCTGCTCAACGGGCTCATGGTCCAGTGGCTCTTCGACCCCGCCACGGCGACCGACGCGGCGCAGCTCACGGAGGGGCTGCGCCGGGTGATCGAGGGTGCCGGGAACGGCTGACGGTCAGGGCCGGGCGGCCCGCCGGTCGCCCAGCACCGGTGCCAGCGCGCCCAGCATCAGGACCGCGGTCACCGCGAAGGCCCACGGGTAGCCGGTCAGGCCGGCGAGGACGCCGAAGCCTGCCGCGCCGGCGCCCATGCCCCCGTCGTAGGCGAGGTTCCACAGGGCGCTGACGGTGCCGTAGGAGGAGGCGGAGACCCGGGCGTACATCAGGGTCAGCGTGGCGTTCTGGGCGATGCCGAAGCCGGCGCCGAAGAGGGCGGTGCCCGCGACGACGGCGATCGCGCTGCCCGTCGCGGCGATGACCAGCACACCCGCCGCCGACAGGAGCAGGCCGGGGAGGACGAGGCGGGCGCTGCCGTGCCGGTCGCCGTAGCGGCCCGCCACCCAGCGGAAGAGGGTCGAGGCGGCGGGCTGCACGAACAGGGCCACGGTGACGATGCCGGCGGACGCGTGCGGAACGGCCAGCGGCAGGAACGTGACCAGGATGCCGGCGGCCGTCGCGGTGGCGGCGAAGACGATCACGGGGCGCAGGAGGGCGCCCGTGCGCAGCCCGCGGACGACGCCCACCGACTCCTCCGGCTTCGCCTCGCGGTCCGGCAGTCCGAGCACCGAGACGATCGCGGCCAGTGCCGCCGCGCCGCCGGTCACGGCCACCGGCCCGTATCCGACGTGTCCGACCAGCCACAGCCCCAGCGGCAGGGCGATCAGCGACGGCACTCCGGAGACGACGCCCACGATCGCCAGGCCCTCGCCCCTGCGCTCCGCCGGGATCAGGGAGGCGGTCAGGGCGCCGCCCGCGACGATCGTCAGCGCGAAGCCCAGCCCGCGCACCAGGCACATCGCCACGATCCACGCCACGTCCCCGGAGACCGTCAGCACCACGGCCGGGGCGCCGAGCAGGAACAGGCCCGCCATCAGCGTCGCCCGGTAGCCGAAGCGGGCGACCAGCCGGGGGGTGATCAGCTCGCCGAGGACCGTGGTCAGCATCAGCGAGCCGGTCGCGAGGCCCGCGCCGCCGTTGCCGCCGGACTCGGCCGCGTAGGCGGGCACCACCGACAGCAGCAGGAAGAAGCTGACGCTCGCGCCGATCATGCTCACGAAGCGGAGCAGCAGGGGCCGGGTCAGCAGCCGGGGAGCCGGAACGATCACCTGGGGAGGGCAGGGGGCCGAAGTCGTCATACCGAAGACGTTAGGGATCGACCGGCTCCCCGCTAAGCTCCAATTCCATGCCAGTGCAGTGGGCCGGTTTGTCACCCGAGCTGCTCCTGACCGTCGACCGGGACAGCGGGGACCGCCTGTGCGCCCAGCTGGAGGGGCAGCTGCGGGACGCGATCCGCTCGGGGCGGCTCCAGGCCGGCGAGCGCCTCCCGTCCTCCCGCGAGCTCGCCCGCATCCTGGGCCTGTCCCGCGGCCTCGTCCAGGACTGCTACGCCCAGCTCCAGGCCGAGGGCTACCTCGTCACCCGCGTCGGCTCGGCCACCCGGGTGGCGGCCTGCGCACAGGTGGAGCCGGTGCCCGCGGCGCCCCGGCCCGAGGCCCGGCCCCGGATGGTCGCCGACTTCCGGCACGGCGTGCCGGACCTGGCCTCCTTCCCCGTCGCCGACTGGCTGTGGGCGACCAGGGAGGCGGCCCGCACCATGCCGACCGCCGAGTTCGACTACGGGGATCCGCGCGGCAGTTCGGCCCTGCGCGAGGTGGTGGCCGGGTATCTGCGCCGGGTGCGCGGAGCCGCCGCCGACCCCGCCCGCACCGTCGTCTGCTCCGGCTACGCCCAGGGCCTGAGCCTCGCCCTGCGCGCCCTCGCGGGCACGGGGGTGCGGATCGTGGCGTACGAGGATCCGGGCGGACCGGGCACCGCGCGGGCGGCCGCGGAGGCGTCGGGTCTCACGGCCGTACCGGTGCCGGTCGACGAAGGCGGCGTCGACGTACGGGCGCTGCACGCCACCGGAGCCCGCGCGGTCATCGTCACGCCCGCCCACCAGTGGCCGACGGGCGTCGTGCTGGCCCCCGACCGCCGCCACGCGCTGATCGAGTGGGCGCAGCGCCGGGACGCGTACGTCATCGAGGACGACTACGACGCCGAGTTCCGCTACGACCGCGAACCCGTGGGCTCCCTGCAGGGGCTGGCGGCCGACCGCGTGATCTCCGTCGGCACGGTCAGCAAGTCCCTCGCCCCCGCCCTGCGGCTCGGCTGGCTGCTGTGCCCGCCCGCTCTCATCGCCCCGCTCACCGACCTCAAACGCATCGCCGACCGCGGCTCACCGGCCCTCGACCAGCTCGCCCTCGCCCGCCTCGTCGAGTCCGGCCGCTACGACCGCCATCTGCGCCGTATGCGCACGACGTACGCGGCCCGCCGCACCGCGCTCGTCACGGCCCTCGGCCAACACGCCCCGGCGGTACGGCTGTCGGGGCTCGCGGCGGGATTCCACGCGGTGGCGCATCTGCCCTCGGGCGTCGAGGAGCCGGTGGTCGTGGCGGAGGCACGCGAGCGGGGGGTGGGGCTGTACGGCATGAGCGACTGCCGCACCTCGAAATCCGCGGACCCGCCCCAACTGGTGCTGGGATTCGGCAATGTGACGGAGCGTGCGATCACCGAGGGGATCGGGGCGGTGGCTGAACTCCTCGACGGCAGGCCCTAGTCAGAGCCGCGCCCCCTTCAGTGCCATGTGCAGCAGCAGCCGGTCCTCGCCGTCGTCCAGGTCGAGGCCGGTGAGCTGCTCCACGCGGGAGAGGCGGTAGTAGAGGGTCTGGCGGTGGATGCCGAGTTCGGCGGCGGTGCGGCCGGCCTGGCCCGCGCAGTCGAGGTAGATCTCGGCGGTGCGGGCGAGTTCGCGGTGGGTGGGGGAGAGCAGGGTGCCGACCGCCGGGTCGTGGGCCAACTCCGGCGGCAGCGAGGTCAGCAGGCGGAAGGGGCCGATCTGCGACCACTCCGCGACCGGGCCGAGCCGGGGTTCCGCGAGTGCGGCCCGCGCCGCCGCGGAGGCCTCCCGCCAGGCCGTCGCCAGCTCCCCGAGGCCCGTGCGGGCGGGGGCGACGCCGGCGGCCGCGGTGGCGCCGCGGTCCAGCTGCCGCGTCCGCTCCAGCATCCGCCCGGCCGCCGAGGTCGCCGGGGTCAGCACGTCCGCCGAGCGCAGCCGTACCAGCAGGGCGAGGGACTGGGACGCGGCTCCCCACGGCACCGTGCACAGCGCCGTCGCCCCCGGCACCGTACGGACCGAAGGCGCGTCGTCCGGGTCGGCGGACGGCCAGGGGGTCACACAGACCACGGTGTGCGGGGCGTCCGCGCGTGCTCCCAGTGCCGTGCGCAGCTCCGCCACCGCCATGTCCTGCTGCCAGCCGCGCTCGGTGACCAGCACGGCATGCAGTTCCCTGCTCAGATCCGCGCCGTGCTGGGCCTCGTCCGCGAGCAGGGCGCCGATGCGGGCCGTCACGTCCATGGCCGCACCCAGCTGCCGCTCGGTCGGGCCCGGGTCGGAGTCCAGCAGCCAGACGTAGCCGAGGACGACACCCCGATGGCGTACCGGAAGGCAGATGCGCCCCCGGTACACGCCCGCCTCCGGCGTCGGCGGGATACGGACCGGGCCCGTCGCCCGGGTGATGCCGAAGCCCTCGAACCACGAGCGGACGGCGGACGTGGAGCGGCGCGTCAGGATCGAGCGGGTGCGGACCGGGTCCAGGGCGGAGGCGTCGAGGTCGCCCTCACTGTCGTAGGCACCGAAGGCGATCAGCTCGAAGTCCCGGCTCTCCAGGGTCGCGGGGGCGCCGAGCAGCTCCGAGATCTCGTCGACCAGCTCCTGGTAGTCACCTTTGTAGTCCGCCGTCACTCCCGCATTCTCCCGCATTTCCTCAGGCGCCTCATACATATGTCTGAGATCTGCGGCACGGATGCGTGACAGCTGTCGATGGTCGACGATCGGAGGAATCCTTAGGTTTCACGGTGGTTCTATCTGCTGGTTTGTGGAGGTGCCCCGTGCTGGGTCCCGTGATTCTTGCCGCGTCGCGCAGCGACCGGATGCGACGCCTGATCTCGGCGGCCCCGGTGACCAAGCAGGTCGTCGACCGCTTCATCCCCGGTGAGTCCGTCGACGACGTCGTGCCGATCATCGAGGACCTCACCGGCAGGGGTCTGGAGCTGACGATGGACGTCGTCGGTGAGGACATCACCACCCCCGAGCAGTCGCACGCCGCCCGTGACGCCTATCTGGCGCTCGTCGACCGGCTCGCGGAACTGGACCTGGGCGAGCGGGTCGAGATGTCGGTGAAGCTGTCGATGTTCGGGCAGGCGCTGGAGGGTGGCCACGAGCTGGCCCTCGCAAACGTCCGCCAGGTCGTCGTGGCGGCCGCCGCCATCGGCACGACGGTCACGCTCGACGCCGAGGACCACACCACCCTCGACTCGATGTTCGCCATCCACGAGGAGCTGCGGAAGGACTTCCCGCAGACCGGCTGCGTCATCCAGGCCTACCTCTTCCGCACCGAGGCCGACGCCCGCCGGCTCGCCGCGGCCGGCAGCCGGGTGCGGCTGGTGAAGGGCGCGTACAAGGAGCCCGCCGAGGTCGCGTACCAGAACAAGCACGAGATCGACAAGGCGTACGTCCGGGTCCTGAAGATCCTCATGGACGGCGAGGGCTACCCGATGGTCGGCTCCCACGACCCGCGCCTGATCTCCATCGCCCAGGAACTCGCCCACCGCGCCGGTCGCAAGCCCGACGAGTACGAGTTCCAGATGCTCTACGGCATCCGCGGCGACGAGCACCTGCGGCTGGCCGCCGAGGGCCACCGCATGCGCGTCTACACCGCCTACGGCACCGACTGGTACGGCTACTTCATGAGGCGCCTCGCGGAGAAGCCGGCGAACCTGCGCTTCTTCGCCCGCAGCATGATCAGCAAGGGCTGAGACAGCCACCCTCCCGCCCACCTCCCCGCGACACCCGCTCACGTACAAGGAGTTACGGATCTCATGGACGCTGTGACCCAGGTCCCCACCCCCGTCAACGAGCCGGTGCACGGCTACGCCCCCGGCTCGCCCGAGCGTGCCCGGCTCGAGGCCAAGCTCAAGGAGCTGGCCGAGAACCCGGTCGACCTGCCGATGACCATCGGCGGTGAGAAGCGCCTCGGCGGCGGCGAGCCCTTCCAGGTCGTGCAGCCGCACAACCACAAGGCCGTCATCGGCACCGGCCGGCACGCCACCCAGCAGGACGCCCAGGACGCGATCGACGCGGCCCTCGCCGCCGCGCCCGCCTGGCGCGCGATGTCCTTCGACGACCGCGCCGCGATCATCCTGCGCGCCGCCGAGCTGCTGTCCGGCCCGTGGCGCGAGACCATCGCCGCGTCCACCATGCTCGGCCAGTCCAAGACGGCCCAGCAGGCCGAGATCGACTCCCCCTGCGAGCTGATCGACTTCTGGCGCTTCAACGTCCACTACGCCCGCAACATCCTGGCCGAGCAGCCCCCGGCCAACTCCCCGGGCGTCTGGAACCGCATGGACCACCGCCCGCTGGAGGGCTTCGTCTACGCGATCACGCCGTTCAACTTCAGCGCGATCGCGGCCAACCTGCCGACGGCCCCCGCCCTCATGGGCAACGTCGTGGTCTGGAAGCCGTCCCCGACGCAGACCCACGCCGCCGTGCTGCTGATGCAGCTGCTGGAGGAGGCGGGCCTGCCGAAGGGCGTCATCAACCTCGTCACCGGTGACGGCATCGAGGTCTCGAAGGTCGCCCTGGAGCACCGCGACCTCGCCGGCATCCACTTCACCGGTTCGACCAAGACCTTCCAGTACCTGTGGAAGACGGTCGGCAACAACATCGAGAAGTACCGCACCTACCCGCGCCTAGTGGGCGAGACCGGCGGCAAGGACTTCCTGGTCGCGCACCCGAGCGCCGACCGCGCGGTCCTCAAGACCGCCCTGACCCGCGGTGCCTTCGAGTACCAGGGCCAGAAGTGCTCGGCGACCTCCCGGGCGTACATCCCGGCGTCGATCTGGAACTCCGGCTTCAAGGAGGAGTTCGCGGCCGAGGTCGACCACCTGACCATGGGCGACGTCACGGACCTGTCGAACTTCATCGGCGCCGTGATCGACGAGCGCTCCTTCGCCAAGAACAAGGCCGCGATCGACCGCGCCAAGTCCGACCCGGCCTGCACGATCGTCGCGGGCGGCTCCTACGACGACTCGGTCGGCTACTTCGTCCGCCCGACCGTCGTCGAGTGCACCGACCCCGAGAACGAGGTCTTCCGCACCGAGTACTTCGGCCCGTTCCTCGCCGTGCACGTCTACGAGGACGACCAGTACGACGCGATGCTGACGCAGATGGAGTCGGTCTCCGACTACGCCCTGACCGGCTCGGTGGTCTCCAACGACCGCGCGGCGGCCGCGTACACGATGGAGAAGCTGCGCTACGCGGCCGGCAACTTCTACATCAACGACAAGTCGACCGGCGCCGTCGTCGGCCAGCAGCCCTTCGGCGGCGGCCGTGCCTCCGGCACCAACGACAAGGCCGGTGCCCCGCAGAACCTGCTGCGCTGGACGCTGACCCGCGCCATCAAGGAGACGCTGGTCCCGCCGACCGACTACGGGTACCCGCACATGGGCTGACGTCCGCGGACGCACGAACGGGCCGGGTCGGAACGACCCGGCCCGTTCGCATGGTCAGCCGGGCATCTCCGTCCGCTCCCACCACTCGTACACGGGGAGCGGCCCCTCCGGCGTGTCCGCGCGGCGGGCGGTCTGCCTGAAGTGCTCGTAGCCGTTGCGCAGTTCGATCTTCAGGTCCACCTCGGGTGCCGCGATCGCGACGATCCGTTCGGGCAGGTCCTGCGGGCCGCCCTCGAGCAGTGCCTTCACCTTGTCGTTCATGACCTCACCATTCCCTGTTGTCAGACCGGCAGGATCAGTACGAGCCTGCCCTTGGCGTGGCCCGCCTCGGCCAGCTCGTGCGCCTTGGCCGCCTCCTCGAGGGGGAGCGCCGCCTCGACGTGGACGCGGATGCGGTTGTCGGCCAGGAGGGCGGCGGCCTTGGCGAGCCGCTCCCCGGAGGGTTCCGCCCGCACCGCGGCGAAGCGCATGCCGCGGGCCTCGACGTCCTCCGGCGCGAGACCCAGGTCGCCGGGGATCGCCGAGATCAGCAGGCCGCCCGGGCGCAGGGTGTTCAGCGTGCGCGGGCCGTAGTCGCCGCCGATCAGGTCCAGGGCGGCGTCGATGTCGTGCACGGCGTCGGCGAAGTCGGTGACCGTGTAGTCGATCAGCTCGTCCGCGCCGAGGTCGCGCAGGAAGTCGTGGCGGTCGGCGCGGGCGGTCGCCACGACGTACGCGCCCTCCGCCTTGGCGAGCTGCACCGCCACGTGGCCGACACCGCCGGCCGCGGCGTGGATCAGGACGCGGGTGCCGGGCCCGGCGTGCGCGATGTCGATCAGGGCCTGCCAGGACGTCAGCAGGGCGGTCGGGGCCGCGGCCGCGCGGATGTGGTCGAGGGTGGCGGGCTTCGGAGCGAAACGGCCGGCCGGGGCCGTGACATGGGTGGCGTACCCGCCGGAGTCGATCCTGCCGAAGACCTCGTCGCCCGGGCGGAGTCCGGTGACCTCGGTTCCGACGGCCTCCACGGTGCCGGAGACGTCGCGGCCGAGGGTGAAGGGCGGGTCTCCGTAGAGGGGCGCGGTGCCCGAACGGATCAGGAGGTCCACGGGGTCGACGGCGGCCGCGCGCACGCGGAGCAGGATCTCGCCCGGTGCGGGCGCGGGGCACGGACGGTCCTCCAGCCGGAGGACCTCGGGGCCGCCGAACCGGTGCTGGGTCATCGCCTGTGTGCGGGGACGTTCCGTGGTCATCGGGTCTCCCTCCCGGATCCGGACCGGGCGGCGGTGTGCGGCCGCCTGTATCCATCGTTGCTCCGGCGGACGGGGTTGTGCACCCCCCGTTGGGCCCAAACGGTTCCCCTGAAGTCCCCAGCTCAGAGCGGTGTGACCCAATCCGCCGTCTCAGATAGTAGGAAGTCCGACTAACTGTGGAGACAGACCGGGAACGGTCCCCTACTTTTGTAGGAGCCGAACGTCTCGCTCGACCAAGCGAATGGCGGTCGTGAGCCGGGCCCCGTGCAGGCAACCCCTGCGGCACCGCTCCCCGCCGACCGGCGTCTCGTAACCCCTTGTTCAGCACTCCCGGATGTCGAAGGAGTCGATTTCCCATGGCCGAGACGACCGCCCGCCGCCGCCGTCACCTCTCCCGTACGAGCGAGTCCGACCGCAAGAACGCCGCCGCCGCCCTCCAGCGCGCCCTCGACCGCAGGGACAACGGCGGCTCGACGGGCCACTGAGCAGCGGCGAACCACGAGGTGGGGCGCGGGCTCACGCGCCGCGCCGCACCTCGAAGTGATCGATGCGCTCACCCTCGTCGGTGAGCGCCGACACCTTCAGCGCGGGCTTCGCGCCGCTCTCCGCCTCGACGGAGAGAAGTGAGAAGCCCCGGTAGCGCACACGCGACCACTCCGCGGTCTCCTTCCTGGCGGCCTTCGACCTCGTCCACTGGAAGGTGTCGACGGAATCGTGCCGCGTGACGTGCCCCTCGTAGCTCTCCCGCACGCCCGGCGGGAACCCGTACAGGTCCCGTCCGCCGCCGCCCGCGGTGACGTACACGATGCCGTCCCGCGTCGGATCGGTGGAGGCGCCGATCGGCGCGGGCCTGCCGACCGCGCCGTTCCTGACGGCGTCCGTCCGTTCGTAGACGTGGTTGTGGCCGTTGATCACCAGGTCCACCTGGTGCCGGGCGAACAGCGGCAGCCACTCGGCGCGCACGCCGCCGTCGGAGGCGTGCGTGGACGTCGAGTACGCGCAGTGATGGAAGAAGACGACCACGAAGTCCACCTGCGAGGAGGCCCGCAGCCGGGCCAGCTCCTGGTCCAGCCACTTCGTCTGCCTGCCGCCGGTGTAGCCGAAGTTGGCGGGGATCTCGTACGACACGTCGTTCGCGTCCAGCGCGACGAAGGCGACGTTGCCGTACGTGAAGGAGTACACCCCGGGCGCCGTCCGCGGGTCGAAGCCGCTCTCCGGCAGCGACCAGCGCGCAAGTTGGCCGCCGTAGCCGTCCGGCGAGTACCACGCCTCCATGTCGTGGTTGCCGGTCGTCACCATCCACGGCACCGACCTCGCCACCGGCTCGTTCTGCTTGAGGAACAGGTCCCAGTACGCGGGGTCGTAGCCGTCCGTCTTCTTTCCCTGGCCGTTGGTGTCGGCGTAGCAGATGTCGCCGGCGTGCAGGTGGAAGGCGGGCTTCTGACGCAGCACCACATGGTCGTTGGCGGCCGCGGCCCGGCTCACGCCCTGGTCGCCGAAGGCCGTGAACACGAAGGACCGCGGGGCCGCCGGGGCCGTCCGGAAGGAGCCGACGGTCGAGCGGTGCGCGGCGGAGGCCGGGTCGAAACCGTCGTGGCCGACGCCGTAGTAGTACGTCGTGCCGGGGTGCAGGCCGTCCAGGGCGGCGTGCAGGTAGTACTGCTCCAGCGCCGGGCGCACGCCCGTCACGCCCGGCGTGTGCAGGTCGCGGACCTCGGCCCCGATCTTCCGGCTCAGCTCGTCCGGCCTCGGGCCGATGCGCACGTACGGCCTCCGCACCGCGAGCGGCACCTGCCAGGAGACCCGCATCTGCGTCTTCGGGTCGGCGCCGAAGGCGAGATGGCGGCCGAAGGGGGAGACGACGGAGCCGTGCACCGTCGAGGTGACGGGCGACGGGGTCGCCGAGCCCCGCGCTCCCGAGCCGCCGCAGCCGGTCAGCAGCCCGCCCGCCGCCACCGCGCCCGCGGTCACCAGCGTGCGGCGCCGCATCAGTTTCGTGCGCAGGTACTCGTGCTGCTCGGCCATGCCCATGCGGCTCGCGAGCTGCGGCGGGATGCCGAAGTCGGGGAGGTCCATGGAAGGGAACTTCCCATCGCATCCCGACAACCGCCAGGCGTACGGGTGAACGTGCGGCGACCGGTCGGGGCCGGCGCCGTCGACGGCGTCCGTATCGCGGACACGGCATGTCATCCCATGGGACGAGGAGTAGGGTGCCGACATGTCTCGCAGCCTCAATCTCGCAGTGATCCCCGGTGACGGCATCGGCCAGGAGGTCGTGGCCGAAGGCCTGAAGGTCCTCTCCGCCGTCCTTCCGCAGGATGTGAAGCTGGAGACCAAGGAGTACGACTTCGGCGCCCGGCGCTACCACGCCACCGGCGAGACCCTCACCGACGCCGACCTCGACGCGCTGAAGCGGCACGACGCCATCCTGCTCGGCGCGATCGGCGACCCGTCGGTCCCGTCCGGCGTCCTGGAGCGCGGCTTCCTGCTCAAGCTCCGGTTCGCCTTCGACCACCACGTCAACCTGCGTCCCTCGAAGCTCCTCCCGGGCGTGGCCACCCCGCTCGCCGGTGAGCCGAGCATCGACTTCGTCGTGGTCCGCGAGGGCACCGAGGGCCCGTACACGGGCAACGGCGGCACGATCCGCAAGGGCACCCCGCACGAGGTCGCCACCGAGGTCTCCGTGAACACGGCCTTCGGCGTCGAGCGGGTCGTCCGGGACGCCTTCGCGCGTGCCCAGGCCCGCCCGCGCAAGAAGCTCGCGCTGATCCACAAGAACAACGTGCTGACCTTCGCGGGTCACCTGTGGACGAACGTCTTCAACAGGGTGGCCGCGGAGTTCCCCGAGGTCGCCACCGAGTACATGCACGTGGACGCGGCGACCATCTACCTGGTCACGCAGCCCGAGCGGTTCGACGTGATCGTCACCGACAACCTCTTCGGCGACATCGTCACCGACCTCGCCGCGGCCGTCTCCGGCGGCATCGGCGTCGCCGCGAGCGGGAACATCAACCCCTCCGGCGAGTTCCCCTCGATGTTCGAGCCGGTCCACGGCTCCGCGCCCGACATCGCCGGCCAGGGCAAGGCCGACCCGACCGCCACGGTCCTCTCGGTCGCCCTGCTCCTGCGCCACCTCGGCCACGAGGCCGAGGCCGCCCGGATCGACGAGGCGGTCTCCGCCGACCTGGCCGAGCGCACCGGCGGGCCCGCGCGCAGCACGTCGGAGATCGGCGACGCGCTGGCCGTACGAGTAGCCGGCTGACCCCGGGGCTCACTCGACATCACTCGAAGCCGCCGGGTCGCATCCGCACCCGGCGGCTTTCGCTCTGTCCCCGCCGGGTGCCACCATCATCCCCTGGGCCGCTTTCACGCCGTTTCTCCCCCATGGCCTTAACGGCATGGGCGGTGCCCCCAACGGTTCCCCGCTTGCGATAATCGAACGTGGAGCCGCTGAACGAGGCAATGCTCGGACGTCCTACTACTGGCCACGGCCGGTGCGGGCGTGAGCGCGGCCCGTCACACACAAAACCGGTGAAGGACAACCACTCATGACGACGCCCACGATCGAGCTCAAGCCCTCCGCCAGCCCGCTCTCCGACGCCGAGCGCGCGGCTATCCTGGCGAACCCCGGGTTCGGCCGCCACTTCACCGACCACATGGTGACGATCAAGTGGACCGAGGGCCGCGGCTGGCACGACGGCCAGCTCGTCCCGTACGCCCCGCTCTCGATCGACCCCGCCACGATGGTCCTGCACTACGCGCAGGAGATCTTCGAGGGCCTGAAGGCCTACCGCCAGCCCGACGGCTCCGTCGCCACCTTCCGCCCGGAGAAGAACGCGGAGCGCTTCCAGCGCTCCGCGCACCGCCTGGGCATGCCCGAGCTGCCGGTGGAGATGTTCATCGAGGCGTGCGACGCCCTGGTCCAGCAGGACAAGACCTGGGTGCCCGCGCACGGCGGCGAGGAGTCCCTCTACCTCCGCCCGTTCATGATCGCGACGGAGGTCGGCCTGGGCGTGAAGCCCGCCAACGAGTACCTCTTCCTGGTCATCGCCTCCCCGGCCGGCGCCTACTTCCCGGGCGGCGTCAAGCCGGTCTCCATCTGGCTCTCCGAGGACCGCGTCCGCGCCGTCCCCGGCGGCATGGGCGACGCCAAGACCGGCGGCAACTACGCCGCCTCCCTGCTCGCCCAGGCCGAGGCCGCCGCCAAGGGCTGCGACCAGGTCTGCTACCTCGACGCGGTCGAGCACAAGTGGGTCGAGGAACTCGGCGGGATGAACCTCTACTTCGTCTACGGCGACAAGATCATCACGCCGGCCCTCACCGGCTCCATCCTCGAGGGCGTCACCCGCGACAGCCTCCTCACCGTCGCGCGCGATCTGGGCTACGAGTCCGAGGAGGGCCGCGTCTCCATCGACCAGTGGCAGCGCGACGCCGAGAACGGCACCCTCACCGAGGTCTTCGCCTGCGGCACCGCCGCCGTGATCACCCCGGTCGGCACGGTCAAGCGCGACGGCACCGAGTGGCAGCAGTCCGCGGGCGAGCCCGGCGAGGTCACGGTGAGGCTGCGCGAGGCACTGCTGAACATCCAGCGCGGCACGGCGGAAGACGCGCACGGCTGGATGCACAAGCTGGGCTAGTAGTCGCTCGGCACCTTGGGGGCCGCCTCGGGCACACCGTCCGGGGCGGCCCCGGCCGTCTGCGGCACGTTAGCCGTCAGCAGCAGGTACACCGCACCGCCGACCAGCCCCGACAGCAGGAAGCTGCAGTCCACCCCGCCCGTCAGGGACAGCAGCGGGCCCTCGTAGGACGGGAGGGAGACGGCGAGCAGGCCGACCGCCGCGCCCAGGGCCCAGGAGACGACGGCGCGCAGGTGCCAGCCGGCCCGGTACCAGTAGACGCCGCCCCTGGAGCGCCGGTTGAACACCTGGAGGGCGTCCGCGTCGTACACGCCCCGGCAGCGGGCGAAGCCGATGAGGGTGATGACCGCCCAAGGGGTGCCGATGGCGGTCAGGAGGAGGACGAAGGACGTCATCGCGTCCTGGGCGCTGGAGTAGTAGTGGCCGATGAAGACGCAGGCCGTCGCGACGATCGCGACCGTGTAGGTGGCGCGGGCGCGGGAGGCGCGCGGGAGGATGGCGTCGAGGTCGAGGCCCATGGAGTAGAGCATCAGGCCCGCGTTGCCGACCGAGCCGGCGGAGGCCGACAGCAGGAGCGGGATCAGGTACCAGGTGGGGGAGGCCGCGACCAGCGGGCCCGCGTAGTCCGCCGCGGCGCGTGCCGCGAACGCGGTGAAGGTGCCGAAGAGCTGGGGGACCAGCAGGCCGAGGATCAGGCCGAGCCAGGTGGCGTGCAGGACCCGGTGCGAGGCGTGCCGGGCCGGGGAGATGTAGCGGGTGTAGTCGCCGAGCAGGGTGATGAAGGCGATCGGGCCGGACAGGCCCGCCGCCACCGTGGCCAGGAACCAGGTCGGCCAGAACCCGCCCAGCAGGTAGCCGCCGGCCGCGGGGAGCGCCGAGGTCGTGAAGTGCGGGCCGTACGCGACGACGCCCAGGATCAGCAGGGCCGTCATGCCGATGGCCAGGACCCGGGACATGGTGAGCAGGACGCGGTAGCCGTACACCGCGCCGGCCACGGTCGCCGCGGCCAGCAGTGCGTACACGACGGCGTAGGAGACGCCGTTCTGCGGCAGGCCGGTCAGGCGGCCCAGCACGCTCACCATCACGTCCCCGCCGATCCAGACGGTCAGCGCGGTGTATCCGAGGGCCAGCAGCAGGCCGACGACCGAGCCGACCAGCCGGCCGCGCACGCCGAACTGCGCGCCGGAGGAGGTGGAGAGGTTCGTCGCGGTGCGCAGCGAGATCAGGGCCAGCGGGGCCGTCAGCGCCGTGCCGGCCAGGGTGCCCACGACGATCGAGCTCAGCGAGCCCCACCAGTCGAGGCCGAACGACGGCGGCAGCCAGCCGAAGATGATCACGCCCAGACAGAGATTGGAGCCGAGCAGGATCGAGACCAGATCGCGTGGACCGCTGGTGCGTTCCTCGTCGGGGATGGTGTCGACTCCGCGCTGTTCTATCGGCATGGCTGGTCTCCTTCGATCGGCCGCCTCATGAAGTTTGAGCGACGTTCAATGTGACGTGTCGGCTGTGCTGCGTCAATGCCATGGGCTTGCGTAGGTGATGTTTAGAGTGTTGTTCTAATCCCAGGAAGGCAAGGAGGTGTCGTGGCGTGAGACTGACCCCCACGGAACGTGACCGGCTGTTGCTCTTCGGAGCCGCCGAGCTGGCCCGGGCCCGCCGTGCGCGCGGGCTGCGGCTCAACGTCCCGGAGGCGACCGCGCTGATCGCGGACGCCGTCTGCGAGGCCGCCCGCGACGGCGCCCGGCTGGCCGAGGCCATCGAGCGCGCCCGCACCGTGCTCGGCCCGTCCGACGTGCTGCCCGGCGTCGCCGACGTCGTCACCGAGGTGCACGTCGAGGCCGTCTTCGACGACGGCTCGCGCCTCGCCGTGGTCAGCGACCCGATCGGGGGCGGGCTCGGGGACGAGGCGCCGGGCGCGCTGCTGCCGGGGCCCGAGCACCGCGACCCCGAGCCGGTCCTGCGGCTGACGGTGACCAACACCGCCACCGTGCCGGTCTCCGTCACCTCCCACTTCCACTTCTTCGAGGCCAATCCGCGCCTCGACTTCGCCCGGGGCGACGCCTACGGCATGCGGCTCGCGGTGCCCGCGGGCGCCTCGGTGCGCTTCGGGCCGGGGGAGTCGCTGGAGGTCGGCCTGCTGCCGATCGGCGGCGCTCGGGTCGCCGTCGGCTTCGCCGGTCTCGTCGACGGGCCGCTGGACGCACCCGGCGCCCGCGAGGAGGCCCTGCGCCGGGCCGCCGCCTGCGGATACCTCGGCGTACCGCAGACCACAGATCAGGAGGCCCGGCGATGAGCCGTCCCGGAGGTCACCCGGCGCAGGCACGCCGGCTCACCCCGTACGAGTACGCCGCGACCCACGGCCCCCGCGCCGGCGACCGCATCCGCCTCGGCGACTCGGGGCTGACGGTCCGGGTCGAGTCCGACGCGCAGCGCTACGGCGACGAGTTCCTCGCCGGCTTCGGGAAGACCGCGCGCGACGGGCTGCACCTCAAGGCGGCGGCCGTGCGCGAGACCTGTGACGTCGTCATCAGCAACGTCGTCGTGATCGACGCCGTGCAGGGCATCCGCAAGGTGTCCATCGGCATCCGGGAGGGCCGGATCAGCTCGATCGGACGGGCCGGCAACCCGGACACCCTCGACGGGGTCGACGTCGTGGTCGGCACGGGCACGTCGATCGTGTCCGGCGAAGGGCTCATCGCCACCGCGGGCGCCGTCGACACCCACGTCCATCTGCTGTCGCCGCGCATCATGGAGGCCTCGCTGGCCTCCGGCGTCACGACGATCGTCGGCCAGGAGTTCGGGCCGGTGTGGGGCGTCGGCGTCAACTCGCCCTGGGCGCTGAAGCACGCGTTCGGCGCCTTCGACGCCTGGCCGGTCAACATCGGCTTCCTGGGCCGGGGTTCGTCCTCGCACGACGCCCCGCTGGTCGAGGCACTCGCCGAGGGCGGGGCGAGCGGCTTCAAGGTGCACGAGGACATGGGCGCCCACACCCGGGCCCTGGACACGGCACTGCGTGTCGCAGAGGAGCACGACGTCCAGGTCGCCCTGCACAGCGACGGGCTGAACGAGTGCCTGTCGGTCGAGGACACCCTCCGGGTGCTGGAGGGTCGCACCATCCACGCCTTCCACATCGAGGGCTGCGGCGGCGGGCACGTCCCCAACGTGCTGAAGATGGCGGGCGTGCCCAACGTCATCGGCTCCTCCACCAACCCCACCCTGCCCTTCGGCCGGGACGCGGTCGCCGAGCACTACGGCATGATCGTCTCCGTCCACGACCTCAAGACCGACCTGCCCGGCGACGCCGCCATGGCCCGCGACCGCATCCGCGCCGGGACCATGGGCGCCGAGGACGTGCTGCACGACCTGGGCGCGATCGGCATCACCTCGTCCGACGCGCAGGGCATGGGACGGGCGGGCGAGACGGTCCGCCGCACCTTCGCCATGGCCGGGAAGATGAAGGCCGAGTTCGGCGCCCCGGACGAGCACGACAACGAGCGCGTCCTGCGCTACATGGCCAAGCTGACCATCAACCCGGCCATCGCCCACGGGCTTTCGCACGAGGTGGGCTCCATCGAGGTCGGCAAGCTGGCGGACATCGTGCTGTGGAGCCCGGAGTACTTCGGCGCCAAGCCGCAGCTGGTCCTCAAGTCCGGCTTCCCGGCCTACGGCGTCACCGGCGACCCGAACGCGGCCACCGACACCTGCGAACCCCTCGTCCTGGGACCGCAGTTCGGGGCGCACGGCGCGACCCCCGCCGACATCTCGGTGGCCTTCGTCGCGCAGGCCGCCCTCGACCAGGGGGGCGACTCGATGCCGACGCGCAGAAGAAGGGTCGCCGTCCGCGGCACCCGGGGTATCGGCCCCGCCGATCTGCGCCGCAACTCCCGTACCGGAGCGGTCGACGTGGACCGGCGCACAGGTCTCGTCACCCTCGACGGCGAACCGATCCGCTCGGAGCCCGCCGACTCGGTCTCCCTCAACCGCCTCTACTTCCTCTAAGGACCCCACCATGGACAAGGCCGCCTCGGACGGCTTCCGGATGCCCGCCGAATGGACCCCGCACGAGCGCACCTGGATGGCGTGGCCGGGCCCCAACAGCACCTTCGACGACCCGGACGACCTCCTCACCTCCCGCATGGCCTGGGCCTCCGTCGCCCGCACCGTCCTGCGCTTCGAACCGGTCACCGTCGTGTGCGGCCCCGGCCAGTCGGCGGCCGCGCAGACGCTGCTCGGCCCCGGAGTCGACACCGTCGAACGCGATCTCGACGATGCCTGGATGCGGGACATCGGGCCCACCTTCCTGACCGACGGCCGTGAACTCGCCGCCGTGGACTGGACGTTCAACGGCTGGGGCGCTCAGGACTGGGCCCGCTGGGAGCACGACGCGAAGATCGCCGCGTACGTCTCGGACCTCGCGGGCTGCACGAGGACGTACGCCTCGAAGCTCGTCAACGAGGGCGGGGCGATCCACGTCGACGGCGAGGGGACCGTCCTGCTGACGGACACCGTGCAGCTCGGCCCCGAGCGCAACCCGGGCTGGTCGAGGGAGGAGGTCGAGGCGGAGATCCACGCGATGCTCGGCACCCGCAAGGCCATCTGGCTGCCGCGCGGCCTCACCGGCGACTATCCCCCCCACGGCTTCGGCACCCTCGGGCACGTCGACATCGTCGCCGCGTTCGCCCGCCCGGGCGTCGTGGTCGCGCACTCCCAGCCGGACCCGGCGCACCCGGACCACGAGGTGACGAAGGAGGTCATCGGGCTGCTGAAGGCGCAGAAGGACGCGCGCGGCCGCAGCCTGGAGGTCGTCGAGGTCCCGGCCCCGACCGTCCTGGAGGCCGACGGCCACTGGGCCGACTACTCCTACATCAACCACTACCTCTGCAACGGCGGCGTCGTGCTCTGCGGCTTCGACGACCCGCGCGACGAGATCGCGGCCGGGATCTTCCGGCGGTTGTTCCCCGGGCGGACCGTGACGCTGGTGGACGCCCGTACGATCTTCGCGGGTGGTGGCGGTATCCACTGCATCACGCAACAACAGCCGAGGATCTAGGAGCCGAGACATGGCCGGTGCGCGCAGGAACGCCCCGCCGCGCGAGGACGTTCTCGTCGCCGCCATGGAGATGATCGCCGAACGCGGTCTGGAGAAGCTCACGATGGCGGCGCTCGGCCGTGAGGTCGGGATGAGCAGCGGCCATCTGCTCTACTACTTCCACTCCAAGGACGAGCTGCTGCTGCAGACCCTGGAGTGGAGCGAGGGCCGGCTGGGCGCGGAGCGCGGCCGGCTGCTGGGCCGCGCCGGCAGGGCCCGCGAGCGGCTCGACGCCTACGTCGACCTGTACGTCCCCGACGGCCACCGCGACCCGCACTGGACGCTGTGGCTGGAAGTCTGGAACCGCTCGCAGAACGCCGATGCGGACGCCCGCGACCGGCAGGCCGCGATCGAGGGCGCCTGGCACCGCGACCTGGTGGCGCTGATCGCGGAGGGGATGTCGCGGGGGGAGTTCCGGCGGGTCGACCCGGACCGTTTCGCGGCCCGGCTGCGGGCGCTCCTGGACGGCCTCTCCATCCATGTGGCGATCGGTCTGCGCGGCACGGACCGGCCGCAAGTTCTCGGCCACGTACGGGAGTTCCTGGACGAGACGCTTCTCGCGGACGCGTGACCTTCCACCCGGGTTGTACGCAATACGGCCGATTGACCCTGTGTCCCGTGGTGCGTTTGCCTCGGAGGGAGTCCCCGGCGCGGGGCCGGGGGAGAAGCGTCCACGGGGAATGCAGGGGGGGGAAGCATGTCCACAGCCGCCGCACGCGGCAGACCGGCTGCGGCATTGTCGGGGGCGGCACTGCTGCTCACGGCTCTCGCGGTCACCGCTCCGAGCGCGACCGCCGCAGCGCACGCAGCGCACGCAGCGCACGCAGCGCACGCACCGCGGGTCGAACGGGTCAGCACCGCCGCCGACGGAACCCAGGCCGACGGGCCGTCCGACGGCGCCGCGATCAGCGCCGACGGCCGCCACGTCGCCTTCACGTCCACCGCGCCCGGCTTCGGCTGCGCGCACTTCTTCCCGTGCCTGCTGGTCAAGGACGTGGCCACCGGCGGGCTCACCAGGATCGACCTCGGCGACGGCTACATGTACAGCTCACCGATGCTGAGCGCCGACGGTGGCCGGGTCGGCTACTCCGCGGGCACCCGGTTCACGGCGCCTTACCTCTACGACAGCGCCACGGGCCGATCCGAGCGGCTGTGGCCCCAGAACCCGCCGGGCTTCAACGAGTTGGGCCGTGTGGAGTCGATCAGCCCGGACGGCACGCACGTCGCGTACACCATCGGCAACCGCAACGGCTCGGAGGGCGCCCGGCTCCTGTACGTCCGCGACACGGCCACCGGCACCGACGACCTGATCTCGCCGGCCGAGGAGGGCACCAAGGGCGGCGCGTCGGTGAGCGGTGACGGCGAGCGGGTCGCCTACTCGGTCCGTACCGGCTCCGAGGACGATCCGGACGACGTCTTCGTCAAGGACCGGGCGACGGGCGAGCGCACCCAGGTCGACACAGGTCTCGGCGCCGCCTACCTGGTCCGCATCACCGCGGACGGCCGACGGGTCCTGCTGGAGGCCGACGGCGGCCTGTACGTCCGCGACCTCCGCACCGGCGAGTCCCGGCGCGTCGCCGACGGGAGGGTCTTCGCCGCCACGGCGGACGGCCGGTACGCCGTCGTTGCGGGCGAGGACGGCACACGGGTGCGGGACCTGCGGACGGGGCTGCGCGGAGCCGCGCTCACGCCCGCCGCCCAGGTCATGCCGGACGCGCTGGCCGCCAAGGGGCATGCGGTGGCGTTCAATTCGGGGGCGTCCCACCTGGTGCCGGGCGACACCAACAGGGAGCCGGACGTGTTCGTCCTCACGGACGAGCTCTCCAGGAACCCGGCCCCCATGCCGTCCGTCACCGAGCGGATCAGCATGACGCGGGACGGGCAGCAGCGCACCGGGCCGTCGTACGACCCCGTGATGGGGGAGGACAAGGTCGCCGCCTTCACCTCGCAGGGCGACGTGTTCGTGAACACGGCCGGCGGCGTCGACCAGGTCGACTCCGCCGGCCAGGACCCCGCGCACGAGGGCACGCCCTGCTACAGCGGACGCATGGTCGGCTATGTGGCACCGCACGCCTCGGACGGCGGCCCCGAGGTCTACGTCCGCAACCGCTCGGTCGGCAAGCTGACCGGCCTCGACTCCTACGAGGGCGTGCGCTTCAGCTGGATGGGGCAGCCCGTGGTCGACCCCACCTGCCAGTGGATCGCCTACGCGGCCACCCTGCCCGCCACCGAAACCGATCCGCACCCGCAGCCCCGCGTCTACCGCTTCCGGTTCAACGGCGGCACGACCGACGTGGTCAGCGCGTCCGGCGGGGCGGCGGGCAGCCCGTCGATCAGCTACGACGGGCGGTACGTCGCCTTCGAGCAGGGCGGCGGCGTCCATGTCCGCGATCTGGACACCGGAACACTGGAGACGGCCGCGGACCACGCGTCGGCGCCCTCCCTCGGTGCGGACGGCCGCACGATCGCCTTCCAGCAGGGCCGGTACGTGTACGTCCGTGATCTCGACACCGGGACCACGACCCGGGCCGTGGGCGCGCAGCCCTCGCTCTCCGGGGACGGCACGCGGCTCGCCTACACGTCCCGAGGCGCCGTATACCTGCTCGAACTCGCCACCGGAAAAAGGCAGTTGATCAGCGTCGACCGATGGGGCGGACGCAACGACCGCCCGGCCGGGCACCCCTCCGTCAACGCCGACGGCACGGTGGTCGCGTTCGAGTCGGCCTCGCCCGATCTGGTGCGGGGGGACACCAACGGGGTGTCGGACGTGTTCCTGCGGACGGCACAGTGATCAGTGCGGTGATCAGCGCAGTGTTCGCATCCTGAGACGGACGGTGAGCGCGGGGGCGAGATGTGCCAGACTTCCCCCGTGCTCTCGTTCGCCATGATTATTGGCAGCAGGCGCGCCGGTCCGCAGTGACCGCCACGTACGACCAGGTACGGGCGGACACCGTCGTCCTCGACCCGCGCGCAGACCTCTCGCACCCGCGAGGGGTTTTTCGCTTTTCTGGCCCACCTTCAGCCGGGAGTAAAGCGCGAGGGATCATTGGGGACGGTGGAGCCGGTCATTCCGGTACTGACCGAGATCCAGCGGGATCCAACAGCAGGAGCCTTGACACCATGACCGCAACCAGCGAGCTCGACGATTCGTTCCACGTTTTCGACACGACGCTGCGCGACGGCGCGCAGCGTGAGGGCATCAACCTCACCGTGGCGGACAAGCTGGCCATCGCACGGCACCTGGACGACTTCGGCGTCGGCTTCATCGAGGGCGGCTGGCCCGGCGCCAATCCGCGGGACACCGAGTTCTTCGCCCGCGCCCGGCAGGAGATCGACTTCAAGCACGCCAAGCTCGTCGCTTTCGGCGCGACCCGCCGCGCGAACGCCAAGGCGAGCGAGGACCCGCAGGTCAAGGCGCTCCTGGACTCGGGCGCCGACGTGATCACCCTGGTCGCCAAGTCGCACGACCGGCACGTGGAGCTCGCGCTGCGCACCACCCTGGACGAGAACCTGGAGATGGTCCGCGACACCGTCTCCCACCTGTGCGGGCAGGGACGGCGGGTGTTCGTCGACTGCGAGCACTTCTTCGACGGATACCGCGCCAACCCCGAGTACGCCAAGGCCGTCGTACGGGCCGCCTCGGAGGCCGGCGCCTCGGTGGTGATCCTCTGCGACACCAACGGCGGCATGCTGCCGGCGCAGATCCAGGCCGTCGTCTCGACCGTCCTCGCCGACACCGGGGCCCGGCTCGGCATCCACGCCCAGGACGACACCGGCTGCGCGGTCGCCAACACGCTCGCCGCCGTGGACGCGGGCGCCACCCATGTGCAGTGCACGGCGAACGGCTACGGCGAGCGGGTCGGCAACGCCAACCTCTTCCCGGTCGTCGCGGCCCTGGAGCTGAAGTACGGCAAGCAGGTCCTGCCCGAGGGCGCGCTGCGCGAGATGACCCGCATCTCGCACGCGATCGCCGAGGTCGTGAACCTCACGCCCTCCACGCACCAGCCGTACGTGGGCGTCTCGGCCTTCGCGCACAAGGCGGGCCTGCACGCCTCGGCCATCAAGGTCGACCCGGATCTGTACCAGCACATCGACCCCGAACTGGTCGGCAACACCATGCGGATGCTGGTCTCCGACATGGCCGGCCGCGCCTCCATCGAGCTCAAGGGCAAGGAGCTCGGCGTCGACCTCGGCGGCGACCGCGAGCTGGTCGGCCGGGTCGTGGAGCGGGTCAAGGAGCGCGAGCTCAAGGGCTACACCTACGAGGCGGCGGACGCGAGCTTCGAGCTCCTCCTCCGCGCCGAGGTGCAGGGCGCGCCGCTGCGCTACTTCGAGGTCGAGTCCTGGCGGGCCATCGTCGAGGACCGCCCCGACGGCTCCCATGCCAACGAGGCCACCGTCAAGCTCTACGCCAAGGGCGAGCGCATCGTCGCCACCGCGGAGGGCAACGGCCCGGTCAACGCCCTGGACCGCTCCCTCCGCGTCGCTCTGGAGAAGATCTACCCGCAGCTCGCCAAGCTCGAGCTCGTCGATTACAAGGTCCGCATCCTCGAAGGCGTCCACGGCACCGAGTCCACCACCCGCGTCCTGATCTCCACCTCGGACGGCACGGGCGAGTGGTCCACGGTGGGCGTCGCGGAGAACGTCATCTCGGCGTCGTGGCAGGCCCTGGAGGACGCGTACACGTACGGCCTGCTGCGGGCCGGGGTCGAGCCGGCCCGGTGACACCGGCGGTGGTCGTCAGTTCCTGCTGAGCGTCCGCGTCACACCGGCGACCACCGCCGTCGTCAGAATCCAGCCGACTCCGGTCAGCCCGTACGCGAGTGCCTGCACGCCCGCCTCGGCCCAGTGCCAGGCGTCCCGCTGCCCGAGCCCGCCGATGGGGACGAGCAGGTCGAGGGTGTACACGAAGGGGTTGAAGGGCGCGCTCTCGCCCGGCTTGTTCGGTACGGGCGTGTGCGCGTGGAAGACGAGCGAGCCGAGCACCGTGAGCAGCGCCAGCCAGATCCCGGCGAGCCACGGACGATAGCCGTACCCGACCACGCCGTCGAGCAGCCAGCCCCACACCCGCCCGGCCGGGCCCAGCGTCGACCGCCGGCACCGCTCGCGTACGAGCAGTACCCGCCGCGCCTCGTCCTCGTGCCCGGACCGGCGGTAGTACGAGGCGAGTTGCTCGTACGGCTGCGGTGCGTAGACCGGCTGGTGGCGCAGCCAGGCCAGCCGGTTCATGACGTCCTCGCGGCGCGTGCCGGCGGTCTCGCCGAGCCACTCGTACGTCAGCCCGTCGAGCCCCAGCGTCGCCGGCCAGGTCGAGGGATGATCCTGGATGCGGGCCGCGTGCCCGTTGCGCAGGTTCACACCCCCCGCCGGCCTGCGCGCGAACCGCAGGTCGAGTGCCCCGGCCTCCAGCCCCACGCACATCAACGACGAGCCGGACCCGAGGAGTTCGGCCTCGTGGAAGGTCAGCAGGTCCTCTATCCGCGCCCCGCGCAACCGCACTTTGCCGTCCGCCCGGAATCCCTCCGACAGCCGTACCGTCGACGCCTTGAGGTTGTCCCCCTGGAACGCGAACCGATCCGCCTCCCCGACGGTGATCCGCGCCCCGCGCATCCACAGCCCGCCGGGCAACTCGGCTCCGGGAAAGCCGACTTCACCCTCCGCGACGAACCCGTCCTCGCAGAACACCCCGCCCCGCATCACGAGTCCGCCGCCGTCCAGGGCCACTCGCCCCGGCGCGATCAGCCGTGCCCCGTCGAGCCGCAGCCCGCCCGCGATGTCCGTGTGCACCAGGTCCACGGCGCTGCCCGCCCCGTCGGCCTCCCCGATCGTCGACCGCCGAAGGTCGAGCCGCCCGCCGATACGGGCGGTCGAGGCCCGCACCCCCGGCAGTACGCACTCCGCCAGTTCGAACGCGAGCGTGCTCGCGCCTTCGAGCGTCACCGCCTCGTCGAACCGGCATCTCTCGAAGCGCACGGCCCGCCGTATCTCGGCCCCGTCGAGCCGCAGCGCCCCCGTGACGCGGGCCTCACGCAGCAGATACGGCCGCCCGCCCGCGCCCGCGTCGAGGATCTCCCGTACGACGCCGTCCGCGTCCACACTGCCCCCGGTGGTGCGGCCGTTCCCGCTCATCGGTCTCCTAGCGATCCGTGCACGTGGCGCACGCTCTCCTCGGGCGAGGGGTTCTGGGACCGCAGCATTCCATCTGCCCTACTGAAGCCGCCACTTCTGATTGGCGGCGCCCGTGCAGCTCCAGATCTGCGCGCGGGCGCCGTTCGCCGTGGAGTTGTCCGTCACGTCCAGGCACTTGTTCGCCGCCGTGTTCACGACGTCACCGGTGGACGAGTTGTACGACCACTGCTGGGCGCCACTGCCGTTGCAGTCGTACAACTGGACCTTCGCGCCGTCGGCGACCGAGGCCGAGGTCACGTCGAGGCACTTACCCAGGGCCCGGACCGACCCGTCGCCCTGCACGGTCCACTGCTGGGCGGAGGAGCCGTTGCAGTCGTAGAGCTGGACGGCCGTGCCGTTCGCGCTCGACGCGCCCGCCACGTCGAGGCACTTGCCGGCGAGGCCCACGAAGGAGCCGGACGAGCTGCCGCCGCCGGACTGCGTGCCCTTCCAGGTGAAGGTGGCCGAGGTCTTGCCCGGCAGGGAGTAAGTGGCGTGCTGCGAGCCCCAGTTGATGGTCACCGTCTTGGCGCTCGACGCATCGTTGTACGCGATCAGCGCCTTGGAGCCGTCGGGGTTGCGCCAGGCCACGTTCGGCACCGCCGAGGACGCCGTCGAGGCGATCCGCTGGGCGCCGGGCCGGACGAACTTCGTCAGCTGGCCCATCGTGTAGTACTCGACGGTGTAGTCAACGGTCCCGCTCGGCCCGTCCCCGTCGTGCACGGTGATCAGGCCGGTGCAGGTGCCGCAACCGCCGTTGTGCGGGCCCATGTTCTGGTCCACCGCGAGGGACCACTTGGTCACCGACTTCGCCCAGTTGCGGGTGTAGTCGATGATGTTGTTCATGTCCTCGCGCTGCTGGTTGGCGATCCAGGTGCCGCCGGAGTGTTCGGTGCCGAACGCGTCCAGGTTCGGGTACTGGTTGTGCACCGAGGTCTGCTTGCCGACGTCACCGCCGTAGCCGTGCCAGGCGATGCCACCGAAGTTGGGGTGGTTGCGGATCGCCGCGTCGTCGACGCTCTGGGCCGCGTAGGAGTCGTAGACGTCCCAGTTCCAGTCGTGCGCCAGGACCTTGGTGGACAGGCCCGCGGACTGGAGCTTCGGCAGCAGCTCGCTCCCCAGGAAGTACTGGATGCCGGAGGCGTTCCAGCTCATCGACGGGTAGCCGGAGCAGCAGGTCGGCTCGTTCTGCGGGGTGACGTAGGAGACGTTCACGCCCTGGTTCCTGTACGCCTGGAGGTACTTGACGAAGTAGTCGGCGTAGGCGCCGTAGTCCTCGGCCTTCAGCCAGCCGCCGTTGAGCGAGCCGCTGTCCTTCATCCAGGCCGGAGCCGTCCATGGCGAGGCCATGACAGTCAGAGAGGGATTCAGCTGGAGCGCCTGCTTGGTGAGCGGGACGACGTCCGCCAGGTCGTGCGCGATGGAGAAGCTGTTCAGGTTCGGGTCGCTCTGCCCGGCCGGCACGTCGTCGTAGGTGTAGCCGTAGCGCGCGAGGTCCGAGGCCCCCATCGGATTGCGCAGGAACGACAGCCCGATGCCGTCCGTCGGCGAGAACAGCTTCTTCATGGTGGCGTCGCGCGTGGCCTGCGAGAGCGCGCCGCTGGAGTTCATCAGCCAGGCCGCGGTGTCCGTGAAGGAGGCGCCGCCGCCGGTGAAGGTCTGGTACCGGGTGCCCTCGTCGACGGTGATGTTCTCGCCGCCGCCACCCGTCCCGGACTGGAAGGCGAACGGCGTCTGCGCCTGGAGCCCGCGCGTGACGTGGCGTCCGGCGGAGTCGTCGGTGGTGGTGAGCCAGGCGGTGACCTGCTCACCGGCCGCGTGTGCGGGGGGAACGGCCGCGGTGAAGCCGGCCGCCGAGAGCACGCCGGCCAGCAGCAGCCGGAGTGTGTGGGGGGTTCTTCTCATGGGGGGTGCATCCCTTCCTGACGAGACGTCTTGACGGGTCTGCGGGGCCTTAGTTAACTCACGGCGTGATCTAAGTCATGAGTGAACTGCTCGAGCCAGAGTGAACCAGAGAGTCGAGGGAAGGTCCATGCCAAGAACCGCCCTGCTCGTCTCCGCGGCCGTGGTCGCCGCACTGCTCTCGCCGACCGTGTCCCAGGCGGCCGACGATCCCGCCCCGGTCCCCGTGGACCGCTTCGAGGGCGAGGTCCCCTTCGCGTCCCAGCCCGCCGAGGGCATCTTCACCTGGGGCAGCGACTCCGACGACCCGCCCGCCCTGGAGCTGGCCGCCCGCCCGGACACCCCCGAGGGCGGGAAGGTGCTCGGCGGCAGCTACGACATCAGCGGCTACGGCGGATTCACCCACGACTTCGCCGCGGACCGGCCCGGCCACGACTGGTCCGCGCACAAGGGCATCCGGTTCTGGTGGGACGGCCAGGACAACGGCAGGAAGACCGCCTTCGAGATCAAGGACGGCGGCGCGAACGGCGAGGCCTCCGAGCTGTGGACGACCTCGTTCACCGACGACTTCACCGGCTGGAAGCAGATCGAGATCCCCTTCACCGACTTCGCCTACCGCACCGACTACCAGCCGGTCGGCGGCATCGACCACGTCCTCGGGCTGACCTCGATGTGGGGGTACGCCGTCACGCTCCCCGTCGGCGTGAAGGGTCGATTCGCCATGGACGACGTGGAGTTGTACGGCAAGGCGGACCAGTCCCTGCGCGCCTCCGTCACCACCGACGCCGCGGTCCACCCGGTGAAGGAGGGCGGCACCGCCACCGTCGGGATCACCCTCGCCACCACCGGCTCCGCCCCGGTCGACGAGCCCGTGACCGTCGCGTACGAGACGGCGGGCGGCACCGCCGAACCGGGCAAGGACTACGTACCCGTCTCCGGCACCCTCACCTTCCCCGCGGGCACGGCCTCCGGCACGACGCGGACCGTCAAGGTCCGCACCCTGAAGGACCGGTCGGCCGAGCCGGCCGAGACGATCCCGCTGAAGCTCACGGTCACCGGCGCCAAGCCGCCCGCCGAGACGCCGCAGGTCGTCGTCGACGCGCACGGACTGCCCTACCTGGAACCGAAGTTGCCCGTGAAGAAGCGCGTGGCCGACCTCCTGTCCCGGATGTCCCTGGAGGAGAAGGCCGGCCAGATGACGCAGGCCGAGCGCGGGGCCGTCGGTGAGGGCGGCGACGTCGCGGCCTACGCCCTCGGCTCGCTGCTCTCCGGCGGCGGCTCGACGCCCACGCCCAACACGCCCGCGGCCTGGGCGAAGATGATCGACGGCTTCCAGCTGCGGGCGCAGGCGACCCGGTTCCAGATCCCGCTGATCTACGGCGTGGACGCGGTGCACGGCCACAACAACCTGGTCGGCGCCACGATCATGCCGCACAACATCGGCATCGGCGCCACCCGCGACCCCGCGCTCGCCGAGCGCGCGGGCGCGGTGACCGCCTCCGAGGTCCGCGCCACCGGCGTCCCCTGGGACTTCGCCCCCTGCCTCTGCGTCTCCCGCGACGAACGCTGGGGCCGCTCCTACGAGTCCTTCGGTGAGGACCCGGCGCTGGTGAAGTCCATGGAGACGGTCATCCAGGGCCTCCAAGGGGCCGCGAACGGCAAGGACTTGAAGCGGAACGACAAGGTCCTCGCCACCGCCAAGCACTTCGTGGGCGACGGTGGCACCGCGTACGGCTCCTCCACGACCGGCACGTACACCATCGACCAGGGCGTCACCAAGGTCACCCGGCAGCAGCTGGAGGCCGTCCACCTGGCGCCGTACCAGACCGCCGTGGACCGGGGCGTCGGCACGGTCATGCCGTCGTACTCCTCGCTCGACATCCTCGGCGACGGCCGGGGTCCGGTGAAGATGCACGCCCGCGCCGACATGATCAACGGCGTGCTGAAGGGCCGTATGGGCTTCGGCGGGTTCGTCATCAGCGACTGGAACGCCATCGACCAGCTGCCCGGCGACTACCCCGCCCATGTGCGCACCGCCGTCAACGCGGGCGTCGACATGATGATGGTGCCGTACGGCTACAAGGACTTCAGTGCGACGCTGATCGACGAGGTGAAGGCCGGCCGCGTCGGCGAGAAGCGGGTCGACGACGCCGTGTCCCGCATCCTCACGCAGAAGTTCCGGCTCGGGCTCTTCGAGAAGCCGTACGCCGACACCGGCAACGCCCGGCAGATCGGCTCCGCGGCGCACCGGGCGGTCGCCCGCCAGGCGGCCGCCGAGTCGCAGGTGCTGCTGAAGAACGCGGGCGGCGTGCTGCCGCTGAAGAAGAGCCAGAAGGTCTACGTCGCCGGGTCCAACGCCGACGACATCGGCAACCAGAGCGGCGGCTGGACCGTCACCTGGCAGGGCTCGTCCGGGAACATCGTCCCCGGCACGACGATCCTTCAGGGGATGCGGAACGCCGGCGGTGACGTCACCTACTCCAAGGACGCGTCGGCGCCGACCGGCGGCTACGACGTCGGTGTGGTCGTCGTCGGCGAGACCCCGTACGCCGAGGGCGTCGGCGACGTCGGCAACGGCCACGACCTCCAGCTGTCCGCGGCCGACAAGGCGGCCGTCGACAAGGTGTGCGCGGCCATGAAGTGCGCGGTGCTGATCGTCTCCGGACGGCCGCAGCTCATCGGCGACCGGCTCGGCGCCGTCGACGCCCTGGTGGCCTCCTGGCTGCCGGGCACCGAGGGCGACGGAGTGGCCGACGTCCTCTACGGCAGGCGGCCCTTCACCGGTCAGCTCCCGGTCACCTGGCCGAAGTCCGAGGCCCAGCTGCCGATCAACGTCGGCGACGCGTCCTACGACCCGCAGTTC
This sequence comes from Streptomyces sp. NPDC050534, assembly GCF_044457745.1. Lineage (NCBI taxonomy): Bacteria > Bacillati > Actinomycetota > Actinomycetes > Kitasatosporales > Streptomycetaceae > Streptomyces > Streptomyces sp. NPDC050534. The sequence goes on along the minus strand of NZ_JBITHF010000018.1, from coordinate 63,917 downwards.
CCGTACGGCTGGGGCCTGACGACGCTGACCAAGGCGCCGGGCGGCGGCGCGATCACGCTGAGGGCGCTCGCCGTGGCCGCCGCGGTCGCCGAGAAGGCCGGGGCCGACGAGGCGGGCCGCGCGCTCGTCACCAAGGCGCGGCTGATCGTCCAGGAGAAGGTGGGCCAGGACATGACGACGGCGGTCGCGAAGCCCTTCGCCGACGCGGACCACCTCTCGCTCACCGGAAGGTACGGGTCCGCCGTACTGCGCCTGGAGGATGCCTACAGGGCGGCCTGAGCTGCATGAATAACAGGGTTTGGGAGGCTTCGGGTAACTTCGACACATGAAGGCCGTTCTGCGGACCCGAAGCCTCCTGGCCCTGTTGCCGGCCCTGGCGCTGGTCTTCCTGACCGTCGCCCTGGCCGCACCGCGCGCGCAGGCCGGCACCGGCATCTCGACGATCGCCGAGTCTCTGCGCAAGAGCCCGGTCTACGTCGATCCGGCCGCCTCCGCCCAGCTCTCCAGCGGTGACGCCGACGCCCTGGCCAAGAAGATCAAGGACCACGGCAAACCCCTGTTCGTCGTGGTCCTGCCGGCCGGCTACCCGACGGGGCGCCTCTTCCCGGACCTGCGCACCGCGACCGGCGTCACCGGTCTGTACGCGATCCGCCTGGGCGACCGCTTCGACGCCAAGGCCGACTCCTCGGTCCTGCCGCGCACGGCCGTGCAGAACCTGGTCACCAGCGTGCGGGGCGAGCAGGACGCGAAGACCCAGCTCACCGACTTCACGGACCGGGCCCTGGCCAACATGGGTGGCTCGGCCCCGTCGAGCTGGGGCTCGTCCTCCTCGTCCGGCGGCGGGGTGTCGCCCACCGCGCTGGTCGCCGTGGGCGCGGTTCTCGTGGCCGGCGGGGCGGGCGCGTACACCCTCGTACGACGCAACCGGCGCCGCCACGAGGAGGAGCAGCAGGCGGCCCTGGAGCGGCTCCGCGTCGTCGTCGACGAGGACATCACCGCCTTCGGCGAGGAGCTGGACCGCCTCGAGTTCCACCCGGCCGAGGCGGGCGCCGACGACGCCATGCGCGCGGACTACCAACGCGCCCTGGACGCCTACGAGCAGGCGAAGTCGGCCATGGCGGCCGCGCGCAGACCCGAGGACGTGCGTGCCGTGACCGAGGCCCTGGAGGACGGCCGCTTCTGTCTCGCCCAGCTCGCCGCCCGCCGCGAGGGCCGCCCGCTGCCCGAGCGCCGGCCGCCCTGCTTCTTCGACCCGCGCCACGGACCGTCCGTCGCCGACGCCACCTGGACACCCCCGGGCGGCGCCCCGCGCGAGGTCCCCGTCTGCGCGGCCGACGCCACCCGCCTCGCCGACGGCCGCGACCCCGTCGTCCGCGAGGTCGACACCGACCGGGGCCGCCGCCCCTACTGGGACGCGGGCCCGGCCTACGGCCCCTGGGCGGGCGGCTACTTCGGCGGTGGCCTCCTGCCCGGCCTCCTGGTCGGCACCGTCCTGGGCGGCATGATGGCCACCCCCTCCTACGCGGCCGACTACGGCGCCGGATACGGCGATTTCGGCGGCGGCTACGACGGCGGCGACGTCTCCGGCGCGGACTTCGACCCAGGCGACTTCGGCGGCGGCTTCGGCGACGGCGGGGGAGGGGACTTCGGGGGCGGCGGGGACTTCGGCGGCGGGTTCTGAACGGCCCCGGCGTACGGCCGACTGATGGCCTGAAAAGGGGCCGATCGACCGATATCAATCGACTTGCCCAGGCTCATACGCTCCCGTCATGGCGAGTCCACCCGAGGGGGACGGCCGGAGCACCGTGGAGATCCTCGGAGACGAACGTCCCCTGATCCGAGAGCGCTGGCAGGCGCTGTCGCGCCGTGCGCGCGTCACGGCCGCCGCCACGACGTGCGTGCTCGTGCTCGGTGGGGTGCTCGCCTACGCCGCCGCAAACCACCACCCGCCTCCGCCGCCCGACCCGGGCGACGCCACCACCGCCCGGATCACGGACGTGGAGATGCCGCACCGCACCAGCCCGGACTTCGACATCACCTTCCGCCTCGCCGCCACGTCCCGCGTCACCTACGTGGGCCTGGCCGAGGGCTACGGCAACATCTTCGTCCACGAACGCCCGGGCCCCGGTGCCGTACTCCGCCCCGGCCACGCCCGCACCCTCCACGCCCGGGTCGACGTCTACTGCGCGAGCCCGCACATACGCCGGGACACCCCCCTGCTGTACGAGACCCCGGACCCCCACCCCGACATGCCCCTCCTCTTCGCGATCGTCAGCAACGCCAAAGGCAGGGGCGTGACCCCGATCGTCCCGACGGCATCGCAGTTCGACAGCATCAGCCGTGCGGTGCAGGAGGTGTGCGCCTGACGCGCGTCAGCCCGTCCGCGGCACCACCAGCCCCGTCTCGTACGCCATCACGACCGCCTGCGTGCGGTCGCGGAGGCCCAGTTTGGAGAGGATGCGGCTGACGTGGGTCTTCACGGTCTGCTCGCCCAGGTGCAGGCGGGCGGCGAGTTCCGGGTTGGAGAGGCCCTCGGCGAGCAGGCGCAGGACGTCCGTCTCGCGGGGGGTGAGGACGTCGAGCGTGCCCCGGGCGGGGGCCTTCGGGCGCAGCCGGGCGAACTCCGCGATCAGGCGGCGGGTGATGCCGGGCGCGAGCAGGGCCTCGCCGGCGGCGACCACCCGGACCGCGTCGAAGAGCCGCTCCGCGGTCACGTCCTTGAGCAGGAACCCGCTGGCCCCGGCGGTCAGGGCGTCGTAGACGTGCTCGTCGAGGTCGAAGGTGGTGAGCACCAGGACGCGCGGCGCGTCCGGGTCCCGGTGCAGCCGGGCGGTCGCCCGGATGCCGTCCATGACCGGCATGCGCACGTCCATGAGGACGACGTCGGGCGCCTGCTCCCGGCAGACGCGCACCGCCTCGGCACCGTCGCGGGCCGTGCCGACGACCGTGAAGTCGGCCTGGGTGGCGAGGAGTCCGGCGTATCCGGCGCGGACCACCTCGTGGTCGTCGGCGACGACGATGCGGATGCTCATGCCAGGGCCTCCGCCCGCACCGGCAGCCGCACCTCGACCAGGAACCCGCCGCCGGGCGCCGGCCCGGTGCGCAGCGTGCCGCCCACGGTCGCCACCCGCTCGCGCATGCCGAGGAGTCCGTGACCGGGGGAGCCGGCGGCCGCGGGACCGGGCCCGTTGTCGCGGACGCGGACGGCCAGGTCGGCGTCGCCGTAGCGGAGTTCCACGTCCACGGCCGCCCCCGGCGCATGCCGCCGCGCGTTCGTCAGCGCCTCCTGGACGATCCGGTACGCGGTGACCTCGATCCCCGGGTCGAGCGCCGCGACCGGCCCGCTCACGATCAGCCGCGTCGTCGAACCGGCCGCCTCCCGCGCCTCGTCGAGCAGCTCCATCAGCTGGCCGAGCCCCGGCTGGGGCCTGCGCCGGGTGCCCGTGCCGTCCGTGCCCTGCCCGTCCTCCCGCAGCACGCCCAGCAGCCGGCGCATCTCCGTCAGGGCGGTGCGCGCGGTGTCCCCGATGGCCAGGAAGCGGGCGGCGCCCTCGGGCGGCAGGCCGGACGTGGTCAGCCGCGCGTTCTCCGCCTGCACGGCGATCATCGAGATGTGGTGCGCCACGACGTCGTGCAACTCCCGTGCGATACGCGCCCGTTCACCCCGCGCCGCATGCTCCAGCAGCGTGTCCGCGAACGCCCGCTCGGTCGCGCTGTGCGCCAGCGCGGTGCTGCGCGCATGATGCGCGACGCCTGTCGCCGCGGCGGCGGACGCGAGCGTGGCCAGCAGCACGGCGACGATCCGGGTGGCGTCCTCGGTACCGAGCAGCGCGACGATCACGTACGGCACGACGAGCAGCCCGCCGAGCCGCGGCCGGCCACCACGGGTGAGGACGTAGACGCAGGTCAGCTGGGCGACGACCCCTCCGGCCGTGAGGGCGCGGAACGGGACGAGCGCGAGCACGCACGCGGCGCTCAGCGCGAGGGCCGTGCCGGCCCGGCCGATCCCTTCGCTGCGCAGCACGAAGGCGAGCGGAAGCGTCGTGGCGAGGGTGAGCAGCAGGACGGCGGCGAGGTTGCCGTGCGGGCCCGCGCCCCGCACCAGGGTCTCCCCGGCGGCCACGATGGCGAGGGCGCAGCCGACCGTCACCGCAGGCACGCCCTCCCCGGCCCTGAGCCACCTCCGCGCGGCGGCCGCAACCGATCTCTCCTCACCCACCCCGTCATTGTGCCCACCCCCTCCACGCCCGGCGTCCCCCGCGGGAGGGACCTCCCCGGTGTGACGACACCCCGCACGGCCGCCCCTAGCCTCCCTCTTCATGAGTGACGCAACGATCGAAGTCCTGGGCCTGCGCAAGCGGTTCGGCCGGACCCTCGCGGTCGACGGCCTCTCGTTCAGGGTCGAGCCCGGCACGGTCACCGGCTTCGTGGGACCCAACGGCGCCGGCAAGTCCACCACCATGCGGGCCCTGCTCGGCCTGGACGCCCCCGACGAGGGCGCCGCCCTCATCGGCGGCCACCCGTACCACGCCCTGCGCACCCCGCTCCTGGAGGTCGGCGCCCTGCTCGACGCCGCAGCCCTGCACCCCGCCCGCCGCGGCCGCGACCATCTGCGCTGGCTGGCGCACTCCCACGGGCTGTCCGCCGCCCGCGTGGACGAGGTGCTGGAGCAGGTCGGAATGGAGACGGCGGCCCGCCGCAGGGCCGGCGGCTACTCCCTCGGCATGCGCCAGCGCCTCGGCATCGCGGCCGCGCTCCTCGGCGACCCACCGGTCCTGCTCCTCGACGAGCCCGTCAACGGCCTCGACCCCGAGGGCATCCAGTGGATGCGGGGCCTGCTGCGCAGGCTCGCCGCCGAGGGCCGCGCCCTCCTCGTCTCCAGCCATCTGATGAGCGAACTGGAGGACACAGCCGACCACTTGGTGGTCATCGGCCGGGGCCGCCTGATCGCCGACACGGCCGTCTCCGACCTGCTGGCCGCCGCCTCCGGCGACCGGGTCCGGCTGCGCACCGACGCCCGTACCGAGGCGATGGAGCTCCTCGCCCGCGCGGGCGCCACCGTCGCCGTCACCGACCGCGACACCCTCACCGTCACCGGCCTGCCCGCCCGCCGGATCGTGGAGCTGCTGAACGGGGCCGACGTCCCCTTCGCCGAAGTGGGCGCCCACCGGGCGACTCTGGAGGAGGCGTACATGGAACTGACGCGGGACGCAGCCGAGTTCACGGCGCCCACCGGCACCGACGAGGTGGCCTCATGACGACGACCCTCACCCCGTACCGCTCCCGGCTCCACCCGGCGAGGGCGGGCTTCGGGCGGCTGCTGCACGCGGAGTGGACCAAGTTCCGCACGGTGCGTGTCTGGCTGATCGTGCTGGCCGTGGCGTCCGTCGTCATCGTCGTGTTCTCCCAGCTCGCCGCGAGCGGCTCCAGCATCGGCGGTGACCGCGAGACCGTTCTCGGCCCGGACGGCACGGCGGTCGTCGACAGCTTCCGCTTCGCCCACCGACCGCTGACCGGCGACGGCAGCGTCACCGTCCGCGTCGCGGCGCTGAAGAGCGCCGACGGCAAGGCGATCGAGCCCTGGGCGAAGGCCGGCGTGATCGTCAAGTCGAGCCTGAAGGAAGGCGCCGCGTACGCGGCGGTGCTGACCACTCCCGCCCACGGCGTCCGTATGCAGTGGGACTTCACGCACGACAGGGCGGGTTCGGACAACGCCTCGCGCTGGCTCCGCCTGACGAGGAAGGGCGACCACCTCACCGGCTACGACTCGGCCGACGGCCGCACCTGGTCGAAGATCGGGGACGTACGGCTGCCGGGTCTGCCCCGGACCGTCCAGGCCGGCGCGTTCACGAGCACCCCCGCCCACCAGGTCGTGCACCGCGCCTTCGGCGGCACCAGCGAGAGGTACGGCGGCGGCGAGGTCACCGCGACCTACGACCACCTCACCCTCGACGGCACCTCGGCCACCGGCCGCTGGGCGAGCACGGACGTGGGCGGCCCGAGGCCGAACGGCCCGGCACCCGCGAACGACCGGCCCGGCACCACCGACGTCAGCGCGGCCGGCACCTACACGCTCACCGGGCATGGGGACATCGCCCCGGAGGAGAACCGCCCCGACATGGTCCAGATGAGCTTCCAGGGGGTCTTCGTGGGGGTCCTGTTCATGGTCGCCCTGGGCGCGCTCTTCGTGACGAGCGAATACAAACGCGGCATGATCCGCACGACGTTCACGGCGGCACCGGCCCGGCTGAAGGTGCTGGCCGCGAAGACGACGGTGATCGCCGCCGTCACCTTCACGGCCGGTCTCCTGGCCACCGCCGTCGGCTTCACGCTGGCCCAGAAGGAACTGCGCGCCAACGGCTTCCGGCCGCCCGAGTTCCCGGACCTCTCCGTCCTGGACCACCCGGCCCTGCGGGCGGTGGTCGGCAGCGCGGTCCTGCTGTCCCTGGTGGCGGTCCTGGCCCTGGGCGTGGGAGTGGCGCTGCGCAGCACCGCGGGCGCCATCGCGACCGTCGTGGTGCTGGTCATCCTCCCGCAGATCCTGTCCTTCGCCTTCCCGCTCCCGGCCGCGCAGTGGCTGCTGCGCGTGACACCGGCTGCGGGGTTCGCGGTCCAGCAGGGGCTGACGTACTACCCGCAGGTCGAGCACAACTGCCTCCCGGAGAGCGGCTGTTACCCCCTGTCCCCGTGGCCGGGCCTCGCCGTCCTCGCGGCCTACGCCGTGGCCGCCCTGCTGCTCGCGGCCTGGCGGCTGCGCCGGAGGGACGCATGAGGTGGCTGCACGCGGAGTGGACCAAGCTCCGTACTCTGCCCAGCACCTGGTGGCTGCTGGCGACGACCGTGGTCCTCACCGTGGCGGTGGGCGCGGCGGCGGCCTCCTCCCTGACGACGGAGGTCTGCCCGACCCCGGAGGCGTGCCACGAGGACGCGGTGAAGCTGAGCCTGTCCGGGGTGTGGCTCGGCCAGGCGACCTGCCTGGTCCTCGGCGCCCTGTCGATGGGTGCGGAGTACGGCACGGGCACCGTCCGCACGACGCTCACGGCGATGCCGGTGCGCTGGCGGGTCCTGACCGCGAAGGCGGCGGCACTGTCCCTGCTCACGGCGGCGACGGCGGCGGTGGCGATCCCGCTCTCGCTGTGGACGGCGAGCCTGATCCTCCCGCTGCACGGCCCCACCCTCCGCGCGACGGCGGGCTCGATCCTCATCCTCACCCTCGTGGCCCTGCTGGGCCTGGCCCTGGCCACCCTTTTCCGGGACACCGCGGCCGGCATCACCTCGGGCCTCGCCCTCCTCTACGTCGTCCCGCTCATGGCCGACATCCTGGCCTCCCCCACCTGGCAGCACCGCCTCCAGCGCTGGACCCCCATGCCCGCGGCCCTCTCCGTCCAGGCGACCATCAACCTCGACCGCCTCCCGATCGCCCCCTGGCCGGGGCTGGGCGTACTGGCTGCCTACGCGGCGGGGCTGCTGATGGCCGGGGGAGTGGTGTTCAGGCTCCGCGACGCGTGACGAGCCCCCGGGCAGCGGGCCCGCGGAAGTAGGACAGGAACCGGCCTACCTGCGGCCTACGGTCTCCCCATGCCTCTTCCCGACACGGCGGCGGCCCGGCCCTTCGCCTCGGCCGCCGATCTGGACGCCTGGCTCGCCGCCCACCCCGCACCGCACCCCGGCCTCTGGGTGAAGGTGGCCAAGAAGGGCTCGGGCTTGGCCTCCGTCGACTGGGCCGAGGTCAACGACGTCGCCCTGTGCCACGGCTGGATCACCGGTCAGCGCAAGGCACTTGACGCCACGCACTACCTCCAGAAGATCACCCCGCGCCGGCCGGGCAGCCTCTGGTCGATGGTCAACGTGCGCCGGGTGGCCGAGCTGACCACCGCCGGCCGTATGCGTCCCGCGGGCCAGGCGGAGGTGACCGCCGCCCAGGCGGACGGGCGCTGGGCGGCGGCGTACGCCTCACAGCGGGAGGCCCGGGTCCCCGCGGACCTGGCGGCGGCCCTGGAGCAGAACCCGCGGGCGGCGGCGGCCTTCGGCGCGCTGGGCCGCACCGACCGCTACCAGGTGATCTTCGGCCTCCTCACGGCCCGCACGGCGCGGGGCCGCGCGGCCCGTCTGGCGGCCGCCCTCGCCCGGCTCGGCCGTCCGGAGTGAGAATCGGAACGACCGAGCGCCCGCCCCCCGGCAGAGGGGACGGGCGCTCTCGGACGCAGGTGCTGTGAAGGCTCAGCCCTGCCGTATCAGGCGTTCTTGATCGCCGAGATGTCGAAGTTCAGCTTGATCTTGTCGGAGACCAGCACGCCGCCCGTCTCCAGCGCGGCGTTCCAGGTCAGGCCCCACTCGGACCGGAGGATCTCCGCCTTGCCCTCGAAGCCGACGCGCTCGTTGCCGAAGGGGTCCTTCGCGGCGCCGTTGAACTCGAGGTCGATGCTGAGCGGCCTGGTGGTGCCGAGGATCTCCAGGTCGCCGGTGATCCGGTAGTCGTCGCCGCCGAGGGACTCCGCCTTGGTGGAGCGGAAGGTCATGGTCGGGAACTCGTCGGTCTTGAAGAAGTCGGCACTCTTCAGGTGGCCGTCGCGGTCGGCGGACCCGGTGTCGATGCTCTCCATCTTGACGTCGATGGACGCCGCGGACGCCGTCGGGTCGCCGCCGTCCAGGTGCAGCGAGCCGCTGAAGTCGAGGAACTTGCCCTTGACGTTGGTGACCATGGCGTGGCGGACGGTGAAGCCGATCGTCGAGTGGGCGGCGTCGATCGTGTAGTCGCCGGTCAGTGCGGTCAGCTCGGGGGTCGCCATGACGTACTCCTTCGGTTGATGTTGAATCTTGAACTAATCAACGAGAACGACCGTAGACCTATTCCCTTCAAGTTTCAACATCATCCGAAGGGTGTCGACGAGGGTTCGCGGAGTGTTGGCGAAAGGCTCCCGTGGTGGTAGATGCCCAGGGCATGAACCCTGATCGCAGAGGCTCCATGAGGCCCACCCGCAGAGCCGTGTTACTCGCGGCCGCGCTCGTCGCCGCGGCCGCTCCCGCCGCGCGCTCCGCCACCCCGGACCCCTACGGCACCCTCCGCCGCCGCTGGCTCGACATCGCCCTCGGCGCCGGCTACGACGCCACGGCGGAGCCCTATGCCTCCCGCCTCGCGCAGACCGGCGAACTGGCCCGCGCCGTCCAGGCGACCATGGCCCCCACCCCCGACTCCCTCTGGCCCGGCTACCCCTACGACCCGCCCGCCGGCATCACCCAGAGCTACAGCCGCCTGTGGACGATGACCCAGGCCTACGTCCAGCAGGGCACCGGCTCGACCGGCGACCCGGCGCTCCTCGCGGACGTCCTGCGCGGCCTCGACCACCTCTCCGCCACGGTCTACAACCCCTCCACCACCCGCTACGGCAACTGGTGGGAGTGGCAGATCGGCAGCCCCCGCCTGCTGATGGACATCGTCGCCGCCCTCCGCGACCGGCTCACCGACGCGCAGGTGGACGCGGCCTGCGCCGCCGTGGACCACTTCGTCCCCGACTCGATGCTCACCGACTACTCCGGCACCTCCACCGGCGCCAACCGCGTCGACCTGTGCCGCTCGGTCGCCCTTCGTGGCATCCTGGGGGCCGCGGACGCCAAGATCGCCCTCGCCAGGGACGCCCTGTCGCCGGTCTTCCCGTACGTCACCAAGGGGGACGGGCTCTACGCGGACGGCTCGTTCGTGCAGCACACCTGGGTCGCGTACTCGGGGACGTACGGACAGGTCATGCTCGACGGACTCGGGCGCCTCTTCACGCTCCTCGCGGGGTCCGCCTGGGAGGTGACCGACCCGAACCGGCAGATCGTCCTCGACAGCGTGGAGCACGCCTACGCGCCGCTGATCCACGACGGGTTGGTGATGGACTGCGTCAACGGCCGTGCCATAAGCCGGGGTTACCTCAAGAGCGACGACCTGCACGTCATGCGCAGCGACCACTTCCACGGCCAGGGCATCATCGCCGCGATCGCGCTCCTGGCCGGCGGGGCGACCGGCGGCGAACGCGAGCGCTGGCAGTCGTACGTCAAGGGCTGGATCGCACGGGACACGGTGACACCGATCCTGACGGCCCCTCAGTTCGGGGCCGCCGATTTGGCACGGCTGCACGCGGTCGCGGACGCGCCGGTCCCGGCCGCCCCCGAGCCCCTCGGTCACCGGCTCTTCCCGGCGATGGACCGCGCCGTGCACCGCGGCCCGGCCTTCACGGCGAGCATCGCGATGTGCAGCGACCGCATCACGTACTACGAGTGCGGCAACGGCGAGAACCCGCGCGGCTGGCACACCGGCGCGGGGATGCTGTCCTGGTGGCCGGCCGGCCGCAGCGACGAGTACACGGACTGGTACTGGCCCACCGTCGACTGGTACCGGCTGCCCGGCACCACCGTCTCCACCAGGCGCCTGGCCGACGAGGCGGGCGGCGAGTGGGGTGCGCCCAAGCCGGACGTGCGCTGGGTGGGCGGCACGACGGACGGCGTGTACGCGGCCGTCGGCCAGCATCTGAAGGGCCTCGGCTCGACGCTCCAGGCCCGCAAGTCGTGGTTCTGCGTGGAGGACGCGGTGATCTGCCTCGGCGCGGGCATCACCGCCACCGACGGCGTCCCGGTCGAGACCGTCGTCGACAACCGCAACCTGGGGGAGGGCGGCACCCAGGAGTTCGTACGCGGCCACGGCTGGGCGTACCTGGAGGACCACGGCGGCTGGCTGGTCCCGGGCGGCGGCCTGCACGCCCTGCGCGAGGACCGTACGGGCGCCTGGTCCGACATCAACACCACCAGTACGCCGGAGCGGGCCACCCGCCGCTGGCAGACCCTCTGGCTCGACCACGGCACGGACCCGGTGGACGCCTCCTACGTCTACGTCCTCATGCCCGGCGCCTCCCGGCGGGCCGTCGCCGCCCGCGCCGCCGACCGCCACTGGCTGTCGGTGCTCGCCAACGACGGCACCCGCCAGGCCGTGCGCGTCCCCTCCCTCGGCCTCACGGCCGCCAACTTCTGGCAGGGCGGCACGGCGGGCCCGCTGACCGCCTCCGCGGCGGCGAGCGTGCTGCTCCGCGACCGGGGCCGCACCGCTACCCTCTGCGTGAGCGAGCCGCCCCGAACGGGCGTACCGCTGGAGATCACCTGGGACCGTCCGGTCCGCTCGGTGGTCCGGGCCGACGAGACCGTGGAGGTGCTGTCCACCGGCCGTCGGCTGCGGCTCCGGATTACCCCAGGCGTGTCATGTGACACCCACCGATGTGAGGTGACTCTCGGCTGACGGCTTTGTGTGACCCCTACAAGCCGGACGCCCTCTGAGCAGTCGGAATGCCTGCATGCCGGCGAGGTTCTGTTCAGGGGTACCAGGAAAACGGGCCGGAGACTGTACGGAGTCGACGGCTCGCATTCCTGGGTGGGCTTCGTAAGGTCACTACATGACCGTTTTGGATGAGGCGCCGAGTGAGTCGACGGGTGAGCCGGCGGACGCGCGCGGGCGAGTCGCCGAGCTGCACGAGATCCGTGCCCGGGCGCTGGCCGGGCCGAGCGAGAAGGCGACCGAGGCGCAGCACGCCAAGGGCAAGCTGACCGCGCGGGAGCGTATCGAGCTGCTGCTGGACGCGGATTCCTTCCAGGAGGTCGAGCAGCTGCGCCGGCACCGTGCCACCGGCTTCGGCCTGGATGCCAAGAAGCCGTTCACGGACGGTGTGATCACCGGCTGGGGCACGGTGGAAGGCCGCACGGTCTTCGTCTACGCCCATGACTTCCGCATCTTCGGCGGCGCGCTGGGCGAGGCCCACGCCACGAAGATCCACAAGATCATGGACATGGCCATCGCGGCCGGTGCCCCGCTGGTCTCCCTCAACGACGGCGCGGGCGCCCGTATCCAGGAGGGCGTCTCCGCCCTCGCCGGCTACGGCGGCATCTTCCAGCGCAACACCAAGGCGTCCGGCGTCATCCCGCAGATCAGCGTGATGCTCGGCCCGTGCGCCGGCGGTGCGGCCTACAGCCCCGCGCTGACCGACTTCGTGTTCATGGTCCGCGACACCTCGCAGATGTTCATCACCGGCCCGGACGTGGTCAAGGCGGTGACCGGCGAGGAGATCACGCAGAACGGCCTCGGCGGCGCGGACGTCCACGCCGAGACCTCCGGTGTCTGTCACTTCGCCTACGACGACGAGGAGACCTGCATCGCGGAGGTCCGCTACCTCCTCTCCCTCCTCCCGCAGAACAACCGGGAGAACCCGCCGCGGGTGGACTCCGCGGACGCGGTGGACCGGCGCAGCGACGTGCTGCTCGACCTGGTCCCGGCGGACGGCAACCGGCCGTACGACATGACCAAGGTGATCGAGGAGATCGTCGACGACGGCGAGTACCTCGAGGTCCACGAGCGCTGGGCCCGCAACATCATCTGCGCGCTGGGCCGCCTGGACGGCCAGGTGGTCGGCATCGTGGCCAACCAGCCGCAGTCCCTCGCGGGCGTCCTGGACATCGAGGCGAGCGAAAAAGCTGCGCGCTTTGTCCAGATGTGTGACGCTTTCAACATCCCGATCGTCACCTTCCTGGACGTCCCTGGGTTCCTCCCCGGTGTCGACCAGGAGCACGGCGGCATCATCCGCCACGGCGCGAAGCTCCTCTACGCCTACTGCAACGCGACCGTGCCGCGGATCTCGCTGATCCTGCGCAAGGCGTACGGAGGTGCCTACATCGTCATGGACAGCCAGTCCATCGGCGCCGACCTCACGTACGCCTGGCCGACGAACGAGATCGCCGTGATGGGCGCGGAAGGTGCCGCCAACGTCATCTTCCGCCGGCAGATCGCCGGGGCCGAGGACCCCGAGGCCATGCGGGCCCGCATGGTCAAGGAGTACAAGTCCGAGCTCATGCACCCCTACTACGCGGCCGAGCGCGGCCTGGTCGACGACGTCATCGACCCGAGCGAGACCCGCGAGATCCTCATCCGCTCCCTGGCGATGCTGCAGACCAAGCACGCAGACCTGCCCTCGCGCAAGCACGGCAACCCTCCGCAGTAACCCGGCGGACCCTCCGCGACACCCTCGCGGAAACCTCTTCCACGGAGACTGAGACCTATGAGCACCCCTGACATTCGCGTCGAGAAGGGCCACGCCGAGCCCGAAGAGGTGGCCGCCATCACGGCCGTCCTCCTGGCTCGCGCCGCGGCCGCCCCGTCGGACGTGCAGCCGCACCCCGGCCGTCCCAAGGCCGGCTGGCGCCGTCTGGAGCGCGAGGGCGGCTTCAGGGCCCCGCACAGCTGGCACGGCTAGGCTGCGCCGCCTCAGCAGCCTCCACGCATGCGGAAGGGCCCCTCTCGACTCGAGAGGGGCCCTTCCGCATGCGTGGCTCTATCGCAGTCGCGCCATGAGGGCGTGCTCGACCAGCGTGATCAGGGCGCTCTTCGCATCGGCCCGATGCCTCGCGTCCGTGGTGATGATCGGGGTGTCCGGGCCGATCTGCAGGGCCTCGCGGACCTCGTCCGGGTTGTACGGCTGGTTGCCGTCGAAGCCGTTCAGGGCGATGACGAAGGGCAGGCCGCTGTTCTCGAAGTAGTCGACCGCCGGGAAGCAGTCGGCGAGACGCCGGGTGTCCACCAGCACGATCGCGCCGATCGCGCCGCGAACCAGGTCGTCCCACATGAACCAGAAGCGGTCCTGACCGGGCGTACCGAAGAGGTACAGGATCAGGTCCTGGTCCAGGGTGATGCGGCCGAAGTCCATGGCGACCGTGGTGGTCGTCTTGTCTCCGGTGTGGGTGAGGTCGTCGATGCCCGCGCTGGCGGACGTCATGACGGCCTCGGTACGCAGCGGGTTGATCTCCGAGACGGCCCCGACGAACGTGGTCTTGCCCACGCCGAAGCCACCCGCCACCACGATCTTCGCCGAGGTGGTGGAGCGGGAAGGACCGCCGCTAGAGCTTGCGAAGTCCACTGAGCACCCTTTCGAGCAGTGTCACGTCTGGCTGGCCGCCGGCGTTCTCGTCGCCGCCGGGCTGATGGATCGCGACCAGTCCCGCCTCCGCCAAGTCGGCGACGAGGATTCTGGCCACGCCGAGAGGGATCGTCAGGAGCGCGGAGATTTCGGCTACCGACTTGATCTCGCGGCAGAGGTTGCAGATCCGCTGATGCTCGGGCAGCTGGCCCTGCATCTGGTGCGGCTGTGCGGTGGTGTGCACCAGCGCCTCGATGGCGAGCTGGTAGCGGGGCCTGGTACGGCCCCCCGTCATGGCGTACGGGCGCACCAGGGGGTTGTTCGACGACCCCGCGGGCGCCGGCTCAGGGGCGCGTCGCTGCGGTTGCACGGGCTGGATGCGCGGTGCCGGCGGCTGGTCGTACGGCGAAGGGCCGGGGCCCTGCGGTGCGTACGGCTGCTGACGCCGGTGGCTGGGAGCGGAGGGGAAGTTGTAACGGTTCGGGTTCTGCGAACCGTCGCCCTGGCCCTGGGCAGGGCCGTACGACCAGTTGCCCGAAGACGAACCGCCTGGGGGTGTTGCCACTTTCTCCTCCTCCGACTGTGCCGGGCACCCGATCCTGTGGAGCCGCGTCCCGAAACCTTAAGGCCCCGGGACGTCAAAACGCACCGTCTGTCTGTCAGTTGAGCAGGCTGCCCTGGAGCTCAGCACGCAGATCCGGGGTCAGGACGGTACCGGCACGGTCCACCAGAAGTGCCATCTCGTACCCGATGAGACCGATGTCCGCCTCGGGATGTGCAAGAACCGCGAGTGAGGAACCGTCGGAGATGGACATGAGGAAGAGGAATCCCCGCTCCATCTCCACAACCGTCTGGTTCACGCTGCCGCCCTCGAAGATGCGCGAGGCACCGGCGGTCAGCGAGGTCAGACCGGAGGCGACCGCCGCGAGCTGGTCGGCGCGGTCGCGCGGAAACCCTTCGGACATCGCCAGAAGGAGTCCGTCGGCGGAGACCACCACCGTGTGGGACACCCCCGGGGTGTTGTCCACGAAGTTGGTGATCAACCAGTTCAGGTTCTGTGCCGCCTGGCTCATCGGGCTCACACTAACGCTCCTGGTTGTAGGTGCTGTCAGGACCGAAGCCCTGGCCGTTCGTTTCACTGCCTGCGCCCGCGTTGCGTCCTCGCTGGACGCCCCGCCGCAGGTTGCTCAGCCTGCCCCGGACGTCCTCCGGGGCTCGGGAGACCTGTGGGCCCCCCTGGGGGGTCGACTCCGCGGTTCCCTCGACCAGGTTGGCACGGGGTACCCGCCGCGGCAGGCCGGAGGAGGTGACCCCGCCCGCCTTGGGCTTCCTCAGAGCGGAGGCCTGCTGCCAGCGCTCGTCGTTGGCCGAGCGCCAGTCGCCGTTGCCGTTGCCGTTGGTCGAGGGAGCCGGGGTCGGCGCCGGGGCCGGCGCTTCCTGGTTCGCCGGCCGCGCGCCGTTCGAGCCGTTCGTTCCGCCGAAGGATCCGCGGCGGGGCAGTCCGGCGTCGGTGAGTGCGTGACCTGCGGAGGGAGCCGGTCCCGGACGGTCGAAGCCTACGCGGTCGGACTCGCTCGCGTCAGGGCCCTGTGCACGTTCCGTTTCCGGAGCGTAATCGGGCGTGTAACCGTTCCGGAAACCGTCCTGCTGCGGCCAGTCGTCCTGGTAGCGCCGCTCCTCGAAGGCCGCGAAGGGCTCGGGGGCCGAGGAACCGGCGGCAGCGGGCTCCTCACGGACCGGCTCCGCATACCCGGGCTCCGGGTAGCCGCCGTTCGGCGAGAAGGTGTCGTTCTGCGGCAGGGGGTCGTTCGGCGCGTAGTACGGCTCCTCGTACGACGGGCGCTGAGCGGGCTCGTCGTACGCGGGGCGCTGCGGCTCCTCGTACGGGGTCTGCTGGAACTCGTCGTAGCCGGGCTGCGCGTCGTAGCCCGCGGGCTGCTGCTGCTCCGGGTAGGCACCGGTGCCGTTGTCGTAGGACGGCTGCGCCTCGAAGGGGTCGCCGTACGGTGCGTCGGGGGAGTCCGGGTCGTTCGGCCGCTGGGACTCCAGGGCCGCCCGGCGCTCCTCGCGCATCAGCGAGCGGCCGACCGGGTCCAGCTCCCGGATGTCGTCCGGGATGTCGGAGTAGCGGCTGTCGTCGAAGCCGAGCTCCGCAGCCGTGCGCAGGGGCTGGCTGAAGTTCTCACCCTGGAAGTTCTGCTCCGGGATGATCTGCGAGACCGTGAACTCGTCGCGGTTGGCCTGCTGCTCGCCGCCACCGCCGTGGGTGATCGCGTCGGGGAGCATGACCAGCGAAGTGGTGCCGGCCTGCTCGCCGGAGGGGCGCAGCTGGACGCGGATGCCGTGCCGGTCGGACAGCCGGCCGACCACGAACAGGCCCATGCGCTGCGAGATCGCTGCGTCCACGGTCGGCGGGTTGGCCAGCTTGTGGTTGATGTCCGCGAAGTCCTCGGCGGTGAGACCGATGCCCTTGTCGTGGATCTCGATCATGATGCGGCCGTCGGGCAGACGGGTCGCCGTGACGCGCACCTTGGTCTGCGGGGAGGAGAACGTCGTCGCGTTCTCCAGCAGCTCCGCGAGCAGGTGCACGAGGTCGGTGACCGCGCGGCCGTGGATCTCGGCCTCCGGGACGCCGGAGAGCTCGATGCGCTCGTACTGCTCCACCTCGGAGGAGGCGGCGCGCACGACGTCGATGAGCGGGACCGGCTGGTCCCAGCGGCGGCCCGGCTCCTCGCCGGCGAGGACCAGGAGGTTCTCGCCGTTGCGGCGCATACGGGTCGCGAGGTGGTCCAGGCGGAAGAGGTTCTCCAGCTGGTCCGGGTCGGCCTCGTTGTTCTCCAGGTCCGTGATCAGGGTCAGCTGGCCCTCGATCAGCGACTGGTTGCGGCGCGAGAGGTTGGTGAAGATCGCGTTGATGTTGCCCCGGAGCAGGGCCTGCTCGGCGGCCAGCCGGACCGCCTCGCGGTGGACCTGGTCGAAGGCGCGGGCGACCTCGCCGATCTCGTCGCGGGTGTTGATCGGGATGGGCGCGACCCGGGTGTCGACCCGTCCGGGGTCGGTGCGGGAGAGCTGGTCGACCAGCATCGGCAGGCGCTGCTCGGCGATGCCGAAGGCGGCGTTGCGCAGCTGGCGCATCGAGCGGGACATCTGGCGGGCGACGGCGCCGGCCAGGATGAACGCGAGCAGCAGGGCGACCACGACCGCGGCACCCGTGATGAGGGCGTCACGCTTGGCGTTGTCGGCGATGTCCGAGGCCTCGTTCACGGCCGTGTCGGCCATGTCCGCCTGGATCTTGCGGTAGACGTCGTAGCGGAGGGTGTTGACCGCCCACCAGTTCTCGGCGGTGATGCCCTTCTGGGCGAGCAGCGCGCGCTCGGTGGTGTCGGTGCTCTTCAGCGTCGCCAGGGCGTTGACCATGGTGGTCGGCTCGGACGGCGGCGGCACATAGGTCTGGTTGGCGGCGGCGGCCTGCGCGGCGGCCTCCTTGGCCTGTGCCTTGCCCTTCTCCGTGGCCTTCGCCTCGAGGTCGACGAGCTTCTGGGTGTCGGCGTCGGTGCCGCCGGCCTTGTACTCCTCCAGGGCGATGCCCTCGAGGTAGGCGTAGGAGGAGAAGGCCACACGCTGCCGGGCCAGGTCGTCGGCCTTGGGGCCGGGGCTGACCAGCAGATGCATGCCGATCGACCGCTCCAGCGACAGGGCGGCCTGGGTCAGCGAGATCGCGTAGACGGTACGGCCGTAGCTGGTGATGTTGCCGGTGCCCAGACCGAGCTCGTTGGCGAACTCCATCAGGGGGTGGGCGATGGCGATGTAGCCCTCTTCGGTCTTCACCCCGGAGCCCTTGTAGGCCGTCGCGCGCAGCGTGGCCAGCTGGGGCTCGGCCTGGCGGAACAGCTTCAGGCGGCGCAGCAGGCCGGCCTTCTGCGGCATGTTCTGCGCCGCCTCGTCGAAGCCGTCGGCGGCTGCGTCGGTGGCTTTGCGGGCCGCCGCGACCGTCTGCTTGTCCTTGGCGGTCTCGAGCTTGCCCTTGAGGAGGGGTGCCGCGGTGATGTCGCGCTCGTTGTTGACCGCGTTGGCGTAGGTCAGGGAGGCCCGCACCAGACGCGCGGTCTTCTCCGCGTTCTGCGCCTCCTGCCAGGTGTCGATCGACCCCTTGACCTGGAAGCCACCCATGACCAGGCCGACGGTCACGGGTATGAGCAGGATCGCGTTCAGCCTGGTCGGCACCCGCCAGTTGCGGGGGGAGAAACGACCGCCGCTGGGAGCGGGGGCGGCCGTCGGTTCCGAACCGGGCACAGGGGCGGGCGCCGCTCCGCGCGGCGGCGGGGTGAAGTTGCCCCGGGCCGACGGCTCGGGACCGTTCTTGCTTCGCCTCACTCGACCAACAACCTCTCGGCGGCGGGCACCAACGTTGTGCCGCAGTGTCTCAGAGCCCAGTACGCCACTGAGTACGCAGTACTACTGAGTACGTCTTTGACTATTGGGCAGTTCAGGCATTCCAGCACGACGACCAGCGCTCTTCCAAACAGCGGAAAGCGCTGGTTCCGTGTGATGTAAGCCCCAGATAAATCGGTCATAAAGAGCGAGCCCCGTCAAAAGACGGGGCCTGCGTGTGCGCAGCGACACCAGTTGGCAACGACGCGTGGCCATACCACTCGATTCCACTGCCGAAACGTTATGAACACCGGGGCCGACCGTGTCAAAGGCCACAGCCGGCTCCAGCTCGTCTACGACAACTGCCGTACGCCATCACGGATTTGAAGTTGATCTACCGCAGCCGTGCCATCAGTGCGTGCTCCACCAGCGTGATGAGTGCGCTCTTGGCGTCGGCCCGGTGGCGTGCGTCGGTCGTGATGATGGGGGTGTCGGGCCCGATCTGCAGGGCCTCGCGGACCTCTTCGGGAGCGTAGGGCTGGTGACCGTCGAAGCCGTTCAGGGCGACGACGAACGGCAGACCGCTGTTCTCGAAGTAGTCGACCGCCGGGAAGCAGTCGGCCAGGCGCCGGGTGTCCACGAGCACCACCGCGCCGATCGCACCGCGGACCAGGTCGTCCCACATGAACCAGAAGCGGTCCTGACCGGGCGTACCGAAGAGGTACAGGATCAGGTCCTGGTCCAGGGTGATGCGGCCGAAGTCCATGGCGACCGTGGTGGTCGTCTTGTCCCCGGTGTGGGTCAGGTCGTCGATGCCCGCGCTGGCGGACGTCATGACGGCCTCCGTGCGCAGCGGGTTGATCTCGGAGACGGCACCCACGAACGTGGTCTTGCCCACGCCGAAGCCACCCGCCACCACGATCTTCGCGGAGGTGGTCGCCCGCCCTCCGTCAGAGCTTGCGAAGTCCACTGAGCACCCTTTCGAGCAGGGTCACGTCCGGTGCACCGGTTGTCTCGTCGCCACCCGGCTGGTGGATGGCGACGAGCCCGGCCTCGGCCAGGTCCGCGACGAGAATGCGGGCCACACCCAGCGGCATGGCCAGAAGCGCCGACACCTCGGCTACCGACTTCACCTCACGGCACAGGTGGCAGATGCGCTGGTGCTCCGGGAGCAGCCCCATGAGCGCTGCCGGGTCGGCAGTCGTGCTGATCAGCGCCTCGATGGCGAGCTGGTAGCGCGGCCGCGTCCGGCCACCGGTCATCGCGTACGGACGTACCAGCGGCTGGTCGCCCTCATCCTCGTACGGCTCCGCGTACGGATCATGAGAGGCGGTGGGCGGGGTCATGAATCCTCCGGGCTGGACAGCAAGTCGGTCAGCGTGCCGTCGTTAAGGCCGATGGGGGGATTGTGGCGGCCGGACGGTGATTTGGTGAGACGGGTGGTGCCGGTGGGGTTCAGTGGAGCAGACTGCCTTGCAGTTCGGCGCGCAGGTCGGGCGTGAGCACAGCGCCCGCGCGGTCGACCAGCAGCGCCATCTCGTAGCCGACCAGGCCGATGTCGCACTCGGGGTGAGCGAGCACGGCGAGGGACGAGCCGTCCGAGACGGACATGAGGAAGAGGAAGCCCCGCTCCATCTCGACGACCGTCTGCGCCACGTTGCCGCCCTCGAAGATCCGGGAGGCCCCGGCCGTCAGCGAGGTGAGACCGGACGCGACTGCCGCCAGCTGATCTGCGCGGTCGCGGGGGAAGCCTTCCGACATCGCCAGAAGGAGACCGTCGGCGGACACGACGACGGTGTGGGACACACCCGGGGTGTTGTCCACGAAGTTGGTGATCAACCAGTTGAGATTCTGTGCCGCCTGGCTCATCTGGCTCAACTAACGCTCCTGCTGGTGAGTGGGGCTCGGGAAGCTGCCCGTCTGGCCTGTGCCGGCCTGGCGACCCTGCGCGATACCCCGACGGAGATTGGTCAGCCGGCCGCGTACGTCATCAGGCGAACGCGAGACCTGCGGACCGGACTGGTGCTGTTGCTGCTGAGCCGTGCCCGGGACGAGGTTCGCCCGGGGCACCCGGCGCGGCAGGCCGGAGGTGGTGACACCACCCGCGGCCGGCTGCCGGACGCGCTCCGCCTGCCGGACGAGGTCGTCGTTCGGCGAGGCGCGCCAGGAAGATGTGGCGGACTGCTGCGCACCGGTGGGGCGCTGCGGCGCCGCCGGAGCGGCGGGTGCCTGCGGCTGCTGCGGGGCGGAGCCGTTGCTCTGCTGACCGCCCGCCTGGCCGCGGAACCAGTTGGTCTCCAGCGTGTCGTACAGCGGGGTACGGCCGTCGCCCGGGCCGGACGCCGGCGGCAGCGCCTCGGGCTCCTGGCGGGCGGGCCGCTGCTGCGGGCGCGGCGGGATCGGCTGCCGCGGTGCGCCGAAGTCGCCGTGGTTTCCGTTCGCCTGCGGACGCTCGAACTGCCCGCTGTCGGCGGGGTTCTGACGGCCCGGCAGGTTGTGCTGCCCGGTGGAGCCGTTGTCGTAGCCCGGCGTGGCGAACTGGCCCGTGGAACCCGCGTCGTAGGCCTGCGGGATCGCGAACTGGCCTGTGTTGGCAGGGCTGTTCGGGTTGTTCGCGTTGCCGTGGTTGTTCTGGCCGGGCGGCGAGCCGAAGACGTCCGAGCGGACGAACTGGCCCTGGTCGTGTGAAGGGTTCGGGGCCTGCTGCGGCGCACCGAAGTCCTGGTGGCCGTACTGGCCCGGCTGCTGCGGGGCGGCCGGAGCCGGAGCACCGAAGTCGGGACGCGGGAACTCCGAGGTCGAGTTCTGGCGGTCGTCGCCCCGCGGCACGGCCGGCATCTCCGACGTCGAGCCGGGGCCCTGACGGTCGTCGAAGCGCGGCATCCGGGAGGTCTCGTCATGACCGCGCGGGGTGTCGAGCGAGGCACGCGGCACCGGAGGCTGCGCGTTCTCGTCGCTCCAGCTCGGACGCGACTGCTGGTTGCTGCCCGGCAGTTCGGCACGCGGGCCGCCACGGCCCGGCAGCTGCGGGCGACGGCCGCGACGGCCGGAGCCCTGCTGCTCGCCGGCGGGGGCCTGGGACTGCGGCGGTACGGCGCCACGAGCGCCGCCGAAGCTGTCCTGGTCCGAGCCCGGGGCCTGCAGGCCCTGCGGTGCGCCCGGCGCCTGACCGAACGCGGCGCCCGCACCCGCGGGAGCCGGCCGGCCCTGCTGCGGGGCGGCGGGGGACTGCGGTCCCTGCGCTCCGCCCGGAGCACCCGGACGGCCACCGCCCGGGTTACCGGCGCCCGGCAGCGCGGCCCGCGGCCCCTGACCGGCCCCGAGCCGGCCACCGCCGGACGACGCACCGGCACCGAGGGCGCCACCGCCGGGAGCACCGGCGCCGTTCGCCTGGCGCCGGGCCGCGGCCACACCGGCGGCCGCCTGCGCGGCGGCGGGGCCACCGGAGCTGCCGACGCCCTGACCGGGCTTGCCCTGCGGTTTCTTGCCACCCTGGGCGACGTCCACGGGGAGCATGACCAGCGCGGTCGTACCACCGGAGTCGGACGGGCGCAGCTGGATGCGGATGCCGTGTCGCTGGGACAGCCGGCCGACCACGAACAGACCCATGCGGCGGGAGACCGAGACGTCCACGGTGGGCGGCGAGGCGAGCCGCTCGTTGATCGCCGCGAGGTCCTCGGGGGAGAGGCCGATACCGGTGTCGTGGATCTCGATCAGCACACGGCCGTCGGGCAGCGCGTGACCGGTGACCTTGACCTTGGTCTGCGGCGAGGAGAAGGAGGTCGCGTTCTCGAGCAGCTCGGCGAGCAGGTGCACGAGGTCGTTGACCACGCGGCCGGCCACTTCGGTGGTCGGCACGGCGGCCAGCTCGATGCGCTCGTACTGCTCCACCTCGGACGCGGCGGCGCGGAGCACGTCGACCAGCGGGACCGGGCGGGTCCAGCGGCGGCCGGGCTCCTCACCGGCGAGGACGAGGAGGTTCTCACCGTTACGGCGCATACGCGTCGCGAGGTGGTCGAGCTTGAACAGCGAGGACAGCTGGTCCGGGTCGGCCTCGCGGGACTCCAGTTCGGAGATGAGCGAGAGCTGACGCTGGATGAGGCCCTGGGAGCGGCGCGAGAGGTTGGTGAACATCGCGTTGACGTTGCCCCGCAGCAGGGCCTGCTCGGCGGCGAGGCGGACCGCCTCGCGGTGGACGTCGTCGAAGGCCGCGGCCACCTGGCCGATCTCGTCCCGGGAGTGCACACCGACCGACTCGACGGAGGTGTCGACGTCCTGCGGGTCCGACTCCGACAGCTGCTTGACCAGCTCGGGCAGGCGGTCCTGGGCGACCTTGTTGGCGGTCTCCTGGAGCCGGCGCAGCGAGCGGATCATGGACCGGGCGATGACGAAGGCGCCGACGAGCGAGACACCGAGCACGAGCAGGATCAGCGCACCGGAGATGATCGCCTCGCGCTCGGAGGCGGCTCGCAGCTCGCGGGCCTTCTGCTCCATGTCCTCGAGCAGCGTGTGCTCGATCTTCTGCATCTGCTCGATCTTGGTCGAGCTGTCGTCCACCCAGTCCTGGTACGAACGCTTCTGCAGATCCTGCAGGCCGTCCTGACCGGCCAGCGCGCGGCTGGCGTAGGTGTCGGTGGCCTTGATGGTCGCGTTGTTCTCCTCGATGGGCTTGAGGAGGGCGGCCGCGCTGTCCGTGCCGTAGATGCTCTTGAAGCTGCGCAGCTCCGAGCCCTGGCTCTGCAGCGCCGACTGGGCGTAGAGCCGGTCGTTCTCCGAGAGCTTGCCGACGGTGGTGTTGTTGGCGGGCAGGGCCGCCGCGAGGACCGCGCGCTGGATGGACGCGTACTCCTTGGCGGAGGAGAAGGCCGCCAGGGAGCGCGTGCGCTGGATCATCTCGGGGTTGCTGGTGGCCTCCGCCATGTCCTGCGAGAGGTCCAGCAGGTGCGTGATGAGGCGGTGGTACGACTCGACCGTCTGCGAGGAGTTGAGCTTGGTCTCGTAGGCGCCGGCGCGGACCTTCTCCAGCGTGCCCAGGTCGCTGACGACACTGACGAGGCTCTCGCGGACGCCCTGGAGGCTGTTGTCCTTGCCGGAGACGTCGATCTCCTCGGCGGCGTCCTTGAAGTTCTGCTCGGCCCGGTCCGTCTTGTCGCGGTAGCCCTTGACCGTGTAGTCGCTCGCCTTGGAGCCGTGCGCCAGCGGTCCGGCGGACTGGTCGCGCTCCTCCTGGAGCGCGGCGGCCAGCTCGGTGGCCTGCTTGGTCATGTCCGTCAGCAGCTTCATGTTGTCGAGCTGCTGGATGTCGTCCATGTTGTCGCTGATGCGCAGGGCGCCCAGCGAGGTGGCCGCCACCACGGGGAGCGCGAGCAGCGACACCAGACGCGTGGAGATGCGCCAGTTGCGCAGTGCCACACGCGATCCGGGGCCACCCGGGCCCTTGGGCGGCTTGATCACCGGGGCAGCGGTACCGGGCGTCCCGGTCGCTGCCGTCTGACCGGGGCGCCCAGAGCGGTCTCCGCCGTCGCCGGACGGCGCCGGACCCTGGTTCTGGGCGTGCTGGGGCGAGGAACTGCCGACATTGGGGCCAGTCCCGCCGTGCGGCTCCGGCTCCGCCGAAGCACTGCCATCCCTCTTGAAACGTCCCTGCACTAGCGTCGCAACCTCTGGACCAGGCGCCCCTCCGCGCGAGCGGAAGAACACGGTGTCGGCGTTTTGGAGGACGCCCTGAATACGCCCTCTGTGGTCGTGAGTGACCGGCGCCGGTTCCCCCTTCTCGCCGTCACTCGGCGCTCGTTGCGCCCCCTGTGCGCCGGCTCGATCCTGCGGCGGTCCGTGGCATTCCAGCACAGTGCAGGATCTCCAACAAGGTTCGCGTGTGATGCCGTGACGTAGGTGACACCACGTGAGTGCGGAGTCACCAGCCGTAGAGAGGGATCTCCCGCAAAACGGGCGTATGACCGCGAGTTGTGCGGGTGCGGTAGGTGTCCCAGTCGCCATGATCAGGAGCGGAATGATGGCTTCAGGAGGCCAATGTCCGTTTCGTCGGGGCAGATTGCGAGTCTGGATTGACCGGTTTGTCCCTGCCTCAGTGAGCAAACTCACATGCCCGTCGAGGGGTTCACCGGACTTCCGCGGGGAATCGCGCGTCTAGCCTGGCGCTTTACAAGATGCAGGAAAATGCCGACCCGCGAGCGAGAACAGGGCCCAGTACAACCGTGAAGACGACGATGATGTTCCACAACATAGCCAACCCGCGGCGCACCACCCTCGCCCACCTCGAGGGCACCGAAGAACTGCAGATCCCGCAGCAGCCGCAGCACTCCGTCGATCTTCCCACGCACACCGCCAACCCCCGGCGCACCGTCCTGGAAGTGGTCCCGGTCGCGGCCGCCGTCGCCGAGTAGTACGCGTACGGGGCGCCGATCACTCAAGGCGCCCCCACGCGGCAATGCGCACGTGGGCGGCCCCCTGCCGCGTTAGCCTGGAGCGTCCGACTCCAGCAGGCTCAGTGAGGGGCGCAAGGATCCCGTGCGCATCGCCAGATTCTCCATCGACGGGAACGTCGCCTTCGGCGCGGTCGAGGGTGACAAGCCCGACGAGCTCGTCCTCGACATCATCAAGGGCATTCCGTTCGCGGACTTCGAGCTCTCCGGCACGAAGGTCCCGCTGAGCAAGGTCCGGCTGCTGCCGCCGGTGCTCCCCAACAAGGTCGTGGCCTTCGGCCGCAACTACGCGGAGCACGCGCGCGAGCTGGGCCACGAGGTGCCCGACGCCCCGTTCGCCTTCTTCAAGCCGTCGACCTCGGTGATCGGCCCCGGCGACGCGATCCGGTACCCGTCCTTCACCGAGGACCTGCACCACGAGGCCGAACTGGCCGTGGTCATCGGCCGCATGTGCCGCGAGGTCCCGCGCGAGCGCGTCAAGGACGTGATCTTCGGCTACACCTGCGCCAACGACATCACCGCGCGTGACGTGCAGAAGCGCGAGAAGCAGTGGGCGCGGGCCAAGGGCTTCGACGGCTCCTGCCCGCTCGGTCCGTGGGTGGAGACCGGCCTGGACCTCGCCGCCGCGGGCGATCTGACCATCCAGCTCACGGTCAACGGCGAGCAACGCCAGCTCGGCCGCACCAGCGAGATGATCCACCCGATCGAGGATCTGATCGTCAACATCTCCGAGGCCATGACGCTGCTTCCCGGCGACGTGATCCTCACGGGCACCCCGGCAGGCGTCGGGCCGCTCACCGTCGGCGACGAGGTCGCCGTCACCATCGAAGGCATCGGCACTCTCACCAACAAGGTTGTCAAGCGTGGCTAGCGCACCCGGCTCCCCCGTACGCGTCCGATTCTGTCCGTCCCCGACCGGTAACCCGCACGTGGGCCTGGTCCGCACCGCCCTGTTCAACTGGGCGTACGCGCGGCACCACCAGGGCACGCTGGTCTTCCGCATCGAGGACACCGACGCCGCCCGCGACTCCGAGGAGTCGTACGCCCAGCTGCTCGACTCGATGCGCTGGCTGGGCTTCGACTGGGACGAGGGCCCGGAGGTCGGCGGCCCGCACGCGCCGTACCGCCAGTCGCAGCGCATGGACATCTACGCCGACGTCGCGCGCAAGCTCCTGGACGCCGGCCACGCGTACCACTGCTACTGCTCCCAGGAGGAGCTGGACACCCGCCGCGAGGCCGCCCGCGCCGCCGGGAAGCCCTCCGGCTACGACGGCCACTGCCGCGACCTGAGCGCGGAGCAGGTCGAGGAGTACAAGGCCATGGGCCGTGCCCCGATCGTCCGCTTCCGCATGCCCGACGAGACGATCACCTTCACGGACCTGGTCCGCGGCGAGCTGACGTTCACGCCGGAGAACGTGCCGGACTACGGGATCGTACGAGCGAACGGCGCGCCGCTGTACACGCTGGTCAACCCCGTCGACGACGCCCTGATGGAGATCACCCACGTCCTGCGCGGCGAGGACCTGCTCTCCTCCACCCCGCGCCAGGTCGCCCTGTACAAGGCGCTGATCGAGCTGGGCGTCGCCCGGCAGATCCCGGCCTTCGGCCACCTGCCGTACGTGATGGGCGAGGGCAACAAGAAGCTCTCCAAGCGCGACCCGGAGTCCTCGCTCAACCTCTACCGCGAGCGCGGCTTCCTGCCGGAGGGGCTGCTCAACTACCTCTCGCTGCTGGGCTGGTCGCTCTCGGCGGACCAGGACATCTTCAGCATCGCGGAGATGGTGGCGGCGTTCGACATCGCCGACGTGAACCCCAATCCGGCCCGCTTCGACCTCAAGAAGTGCGAGGCGATCAACGGCGACCACATCCGGCTGCTGGACGTGAAGGACTTCACGGAGCGGTGCCGCCCCTGGCTCCAGGCCCCGTTCGCCCCCTGGGCGCCCGAGGACTTCGACGAGTCCCGGTGGCAGGCGATCGCCCCGCACGCCCAGACCCGTCTGAAGGTCCTCTCGGAGATCACCGACAACGTCGACTTCCTGTTCCTCGCCGAGCCGGTCCTCGACGAGGCGAGCTGGACGAAGGCGATGAAGGAGGGCTCGGACGCGCTGCTTGTCACGGCCCGCGAGAAGCTGGAGTCGGCCGACTGGACCTCCGCGGAGGCCCTGAAGGAGGCCGTCCTGGCCGCCGGCGAGGCCCACGGCCTCAAGCTCGGCAAGGCCCAGGCCCCGGTCCGCGTCGCGGTCACCGGCCGCACGGTCGGCCTGCCCCTCTTCGAGTCCCTCGAGGTGCTGGGCAAGGAGAAGACCCTGGCCCGCATCGACGCGGCCCTGGCCAGGCTGGCCGCGTAACGCCCGCACGCGTGAGGGCGGACCCGGCGTACATCGTTCGTCACCCGGAGTTCCGCCTTCCGTGCAACTGCCGCTTCCCGAGCGGCAGTTGCACGGACCCCCTGCAGGTGAGCGTGCGGACGGTCGCGCTGGCGGCGTTCCTGCGCCTGGACCCTCACCGCCCGGCCCTGACCGGCACGACCACGGTGAACTGACGGACGCGCCGTCCGCCCGCCGGGTTACGGTCGGTCCATGACCCTGCGCGCCGGCGGCACCCAGGTCCACGCCATCGTCTGGGACGTGGACGACACCCTGTTCGACTACACGTCGGCGGACCGCGCCGGAATGCGCGCACACCTGGCGGCCGAGGGCCTGCTCCACGGGTACGACACCGTGGAGCAGGCCCTCGCACGCTGGCGGGCGGTGACCGACGCGCAGTGGGCGCGCTTCTCCGCGGGCGAGGTGTCCTTCGACGGCCAGCGCCGGGACCGCGTACGGGTCTTCCTGGGCGAGGAGCTGACCGACGCCGAGGCCGAGGCGTGGTTCCGGCGCTACGTCGCGCACTACGAGACCGCCTGGTCCCTCTTCCCGGACGTGCTGCCCGCCCTCGACGCGCTCGCCGCCAGCCACCGGCACGCGGTGCTGTCCAACTCCAGCCTCACCGTCCAGGGCCGCAAGCTGCGCCTGCTCGGTGTGCACGACCGCTTCGAGGCCGTCCTGTGCGCCGCCGAACTGGGCGTCTCCAAGCCCGAGGCCGGCGCCTTCCTGGCCGCCTGCGAGGCCCTTGAACTCGCCCCGCACCAGGTCGCGTACGTCGGCGACCACCCCGAGATCGACGGGCGCGGTGCCGCCGAGGCCGGACTGCTGTCGGTCTGGATCGACCGCTGCGGCGTGCACACCTGCGACGGGGCCGGCGCGGGTCCCCACCGGATCGCCTCCCTCGCCGAACTCCCCGCGCTCCTCGGTGCCGATACCCGTTTTGGTGCCCCGTCCTCCTTCAGGTAATGTTCTTCCTGCGCCGCCGGGCAGCGGACCGAAAGGTCCGGAACCGGGGGAGCAAACTAGAACGAGATCCCCTCAGGGGCTTGCGTTCCAGTGGCCTATGGTGTAATTGGCAGCACGACTGATTCTGGTTCAGTTAGTCTTGGTTCGAGTCCAGGTAGGCCAGCTCGCAGAGCTCATCTGCAACGCCCCCGTTGTGTAGCGGCCTAGCACGCCGCCCTCTCAAGGCGGTAGCGCCGGTTCGAATCCGGTCGGGGGTACTGATCCCGGGCAACTCGGGATCGCTAGGGCCCCCGTTGTGTAGCGGCCTAGCACGCCGCCCTCTCAAGGCGGTAGCGCCGGTTCGAATCCGGTCGGGGGTACAAACTGGTCTAAACCACATTGGTCTATGGTGTAATTGGCAGCACGACTGATTCTGGTTCAGTTAGTCTTGGTTCGAGTCCAGGTAGACCAGCTCGGATCTGCGGAAACGTTAGATCCTCGCCCCCGTTGTGTAGCGGCCTAGCACGCCGCCCTCTCAAGGCGGTAGCGCCGGTTCGAATCCGGTCGGGGGTACGACACGAAGGCCCTCCGCTCGCAGCGGGGGGCCTTCGCCGTGTCCGGGGTCCGGCCGTCAGGCCGTCCGGGCTCTAGCCGAAGCCGTAGCGCCGTGCCGACTCCTCCTCCTGTGCGAGCCGGTGCAGCGCCTGGAGTATCGGCTGGGCGAGGATCACGCCCAGGACGGCCGTCTCGACCTTCTCGGCCTCCGACCCGTGCGTCTCCACGAAGTCCAGGTCCAGGACCGCGGCCTGATGCATCAACCGGGCGTAGGACATGAGGAGTTCGGTCTCCCAGTCGTAGCCGAGCCGGCGGAACGCGGCGATCGACACCACCAGCCTGCGGTAGGCGGGGGAGATCGTGATCAGGGAATGGGCGTTGGTCCAGCCCAGTGCCTGGAGGAGCTGTTCCGCCTCCTCGCCGGCGGCGCGGACGTACTCGTCCTCCGCGTCCGGTTCGGGCACCTGCGGCAGGGCCCACAGTGCCGCGCCCATCCGGATCGTCCGGCCGAGGGAGTCGTCGTCGACGTGGCCGAGCACCTCGCGTACCTTCGCCACCGGCACACCGCCGACCTGGATCATCGCGCGCACCAGCCGCAGCCGGCGCAGATGCTCCTCGTCGTACTCGGCCGTCGTCGTGTTGATCTGGCGGCCGGGCGTCAACAGCCCTTCGCGCAGGTAGTACTTGATCGTCGCGGTGGACACGCCACTGCGCTCGCTGAGCTCCCTCAGCCGCATGTCTTGCGCCCTTCCTTGGTCAGTGCGACTATCCAAGCACCGTCCAGAAGGATAGTGCCGCTATCCGATAGCGTGGAGCGAGGAGGCGACCATGTTCGCGAAGCCGGTGCCGGGCCGTACGACCGCGGACGGCGAGGGCGATGTGGTGGTCCTGCTGATCGGCATGCGGGTCAACAGGTTCCGGGCGGTGCACCAGTGGGTGCCGGTCATGCTGTCGATGATCCGCATGCTGCGGGAGCTCGAACGGGACCCCGGCCGTGGGCTGCTGGAACACGTGCTGCTGACCGCCTCCCCGCGGACGTACTACGTCGTCCAGTACTGGGAGTCCAAGGAGAAGCTCTACGGGTACGCGAGCTCGCCGGAGATGTTCCATCACCGGGTGTGGGGGATCGTCAACCGCAAGGAGCGGGCGGGCAAGGTGCGCGGGCACGTGGGGCTGTGGCACGAGGCGTACGTGGTGCCCGAGGGGTCGTACGAGTCGATCTACTTCGACATGCCGGCCTTCGGTCTCGCGAAGGCGCACGGGCAGGTGCCCGTCGAGCGGCGGGGGCGGTACGCCAGGGACCGCTTCGCCTACCGGTCGGAGGCCGGAGCGGGGGACAAGCGGGCCGGCTGAGCGGGGAGCCAGGGGGGTCCGGGGGAACGGGGAGGGTCTGCCGCGGCGTTGAGGCCGGCCCTCCCCGTCGACGTCCGAACGGGGTGCCGGCTCAGCCGGTGCGGCGCAGTGCCTCGGAGAGGCGGGCGGCGGCGTCGATGACCGCCTGGGCGTGCATACGGCCCGGGTGGCGCGTCAGGCGCTCGATGGGGCCGGAGACCGAGACGGCGGCCACCACGCGGTTGGACGGCCCCCGCACGGGCGCGGAGACGGACGCGACGCCCGGCTCCCGCTCGCCGATGGACTGGGCCCAGCCGCGGCGCCGCACGCCCGAGAGCGCGGTGGCCGTGAAGCGGGCGCCCTGCAGGCCCCGGTGCAGCCGCTCCGGCTCCTCCCAGGCCATCAGGATCTGCGCGGAGGAACCGGCCTTCATCGTCAGCGTCGAGCCGACCGGGACGGTGTCCCGCAGTCCGGACAGGCGTTCCGCCGCGGCGACGCAGATGCGCATGTCGCCCTGGCGGCGGTAGAGCTGGGCGCTCTCGCCCGTGATGTCCCGCAGGTGCGTGAGCACCGGGCCCGCCGTCGCGAGGAGGCGGTCCTCGCCGGCTGCCGCGGCCAGCTCGGCCAGGCGCGGTCCGAGAATGAAACGGCCCTGCATGTCGCGCGCCACCATACGGTGGTGTTCCAGCGCCACGGCCAGACGGTGGGCCGTGGGTCGTGCCAGTCCGGTCGCCGCAACCAGCCCTGCGAGGGTGGCGGGTCCGGACTCCAGGGCGCTCAGGACAAGGGCCGCCTTGTCCAGAACGCCGACGCCGCTACTGTTGTCCATGAAACGATACTCGCGTCTCACTCTGTGAAACGCAAGTTCATTTTTCCGTGAGACGCGCAACCCTTGTACGCATAGCGGCCCGCAGACCGAACGGGTCCGGTGGCGGGCGCCCGTGAAATGGGGCCGGGCGTCGTCTCCTCAAGATCTCTAGCAAGGCCGGTGGACGTCGTGCCGGCCGAAGGGAAAGCGATGGGTAGGACACTCGCGGAGAAGGTCTGGGACGACCATGTCGTCCGGCGCGCCGAGGGCGAGCCCGACCTCCTCTTCATCGATCTGCACCTGCTGCACGAGGTGACCAGCCCGCAGGCCTTCGACGGTCTGCGGCACAACGGTCGCAAGGTGCGCCGCCTCGACCTCACCATCGCGACCGAGGACCACAACACCCCGACGCTCGACATCGACAAGCCCATCGCCGACCCGGTCTCCCGGGTCCAGCTGGAGACGCTGCGCAAGAACTGCGCAGACTTCGGCGTACGGCTGCACCCGCTGGGCGACGTCGAGCAGGGCGTGGTGCACGTCGTCGGCCCGCAGCTGGGTCTGACCCAGCCCGGTACGACGGTGGTCTGCGGCGACTCGCACACCTCCACGCACGGCGCCTTCGGCGCGCTGGCGTTCGGCATCGGCACCTCCCAGGTGGAGCACGTGCTGGCCACCCAGACGCTGCCGCTGGCCCGTCCCAAGACCATGGCCATCACGGTCGACGGCGAGCTGCCCGAGGGCGTCACCGCCAAGGACCTGATCCTGGCGATCATCGCCAAGATCGGTACCGGCGGCGGCCAGGGCTACATCCTGGAGTACCGCGGCTCCGCCATCGAGAAGCTCTCGATGGAGGCCCGGATGACCATCTGCAACATGTCGATCGAGGCCGGCGCCCGCGCGGGCATGATCGCCCCCGACGAGACCACCTTCGAGTACATCAAGGGCCGCGCCCACGCTCCCGAGGGCGAGGACTGGGACGCCGCGGTCGCGTACTGGAAGACGCTGAAGACGGACGAGGACGCCGAGTTCGACGCCGAGGTCGTGATCGACGCCGCGGCGCTGTCGCCGTTCGTCACCTGGGGCACCAACCCCGGGCAGGGCGCACCGCTTTCGGCGTCCGTCCCCGATCCGGCTTCGTACGAAGACGCTTCGGAGCGCCTCGCCGCCGAAAAGGCCCTGGAATACATGGGGTTGGAGGCCGGGCAGCCGCTGAGTTCCATCAACGTGGACACCGTCTTCGTAGGTTCCTGCACCAACGGCCGGATCGAGGACCTGCGGGCCGCGGCCGCGATCGTCGAGGGCCGCAAAGTCGCCGACGGCGTACGGATGCTGGTCGTCCCGGGCTCCGCGCGGGTGGGTCTGCAGGCCGTCTCCGAGGGCCTGGACGTCGTCTTCAAGGAGGCCGGCGCCGAGTGGCGGCACGCGGGCTGCTCGATGTGTCTCGGCATGAACCCGGACCAGCTGGCCCCGGGTGAGCGCTCCGCGTCCACCTCCAACCGCAACTTCGAGGGCCGGCAGGGCAAGGGCGGTCGCACGCACCTGGTCTCGCCGCAGGTCGCCGCCGCGACCGCGGTCCTGGGGCACCTGGCCTCGCCCGCCGACCTGTCCGACGCCCCCGCGCCCGCTGGAGTCTGAGAGTCATGGAAGCATTCACCACGCACACCGGGCGGGCCGTCCCGCTGCGCCGCTCCAACGTCGACACCGACCAGATCATCCCTGCTCACTGGCTCAAGAAGGTGACCCGGGACGGTTTCGAGGACGGGCTGTTCGAGGCCTGGCGCAAGGACGGGAGCTTCATCCTCAACCGCCCCGAGCGGCAGGGCGCCACGGTCCTGGTCGCCGGCCCCGACTTCGGCACCGGCTCCTCCCGTGAGCACGCCGTGTGGGCGCTGCAGAACTACGGCTTCAAGACCGTGATCTCCTCCCGCTTCGCCGACATCTTCCGCGGCAACTCCTTGAAGAACGGCCTGCTCACGGTCGTTCTGGAGCAGAAGATCGTGGACGCGCTGTGGGAGCTCACGGAGCGGGACCCGCAGGCGGAGATCACCGTCGACCTCGAGGCCCGTGAGGTGCGCGCCGAGGGCATCACCGCCGCCTTCGAGCTCGACGAGAACTCCCGCTGGCGGCTGCTGAACGGGCTGGACGACATCTCCATCACCCTCCAGAACGAGGCGGACATCGCCACGTACGAGGCCAAGCGCCCGTCGTACAAGCCGCGGACGCTCACGGTCTGACCCAGGCCGGTCCGCCGAGCCGCGACCTGACGGGTTTCGGCCACCGGAACACCCCCATGTACCCCCGATCGGCCCGATCGGGGGTACATCCGTGTCCGGACCCGAACGGCTTGGAACCCTCTTGCTTTTTCTCTCAACTTCCCATGTTACGAAGGAGGTTGCGTGGGTAGCCGTGCCCTGTGGACACGATTTCCGGCTCTGCCCGGAACGCCGTTTGAGGCATCAGTTGCTACCCCCGCAGGCGACAACTCGCCCCAGATGGCACAATCTGTGCATGGAACACGACGGCCAACTCGAGCTCTACACGGCAGTCGCGGACCGACTGAAGGAAGCGCACTCCCGGGTGCGCGCACTGCAAGTCCCGGAGGGCGTACGGATGGCGCTGACCCGGAAGCTGCTGGTCATTACGGCCGCGGCCAAGCACGATCTCGCCGACGCGGCAAGGCGTCTGGAGGCGTTCAACACGGACCTGGAGAAGGGGTGCATCCCTGAAGAGGACCGCTGAACGCAGCCGGAGCAGTCGAGTTCGTTGCGGCGCACGGGTGATTAGCCCGTTTCGTGTTTGATTTGCGGTATATATCTGCCTAACGTGCGAAAAAGCTTGAACACTTTCGTTCTGGCGATGTCTCCGAAGGGGAAGACGTGAACAAGGCGCAGCTCGTAGAAGCGATTGCCGACAAGGTGGGTGGCCGCCAGCAGGCCGCCGAGGCTGTCGACGCGGTCCTGGATGCCATCGTCCGCGCGACCGTCGCCGGAGACCGGGTCTCGGTCACCGGCTTCGGCTCGTTCGAGAAGGTCGACCGTCCGGCCCGCTACGCCCGCAACCCCCAGACGGGCGAGCGGGTTCGGGTCAAGAAGACCTCCGTGCCGCGCTTCCGCGCGGGCCAGGGCTTCAAGGACCTGGTGAGCGGCTCGAAGAAGCTCCCGCGCGGCGGCGAGGTCGCCGTCAAGAAGGCGCCCAAGGGCAGCCTGACCGGTGGGGCTTCGGCAACCGTCAAGAAGGCCGCCGCGAAGAAGTCGACCGCCAAGAAGGCCGCGCCGGCCACGGCGAAGAAGGCCGCGGCGAAGAAGACGACGGCCAAGAAGACCACGGGCGCCGCCAAGAAGACGACCGCGAAGAAGACCACGGCGAAGAAGACCACGGGCGCCGCCAAGACGTCCGCGGCCAAGAAGGCCACCGCCAAGAAGGCCACCGCGAAGAAGGCCCCGGCGAAGAAGGCGACGGCCAAGAAGGCCCCCGCCAAGAAGTCGACCGCTCGCAAGACCACCGCCAAGAAGGCCACCGCCCGCAAGCGGTAAGGGCACAGGGGCACTCACGCGCCGGGCCGGACTCCTCATCGGAGCCCGGCCCGCGGCGTGTTCGGGGGTGGTTCGGAGCGGCTTCGGAACGTCCGCACAAGGTCCGCAGAGCGTTCTCAGAACGTCTGGAGCGTCACCAGCGTGATGCGGGGGCTGTCCTTGGCGCCCTCCAGCTCGATGCGCACGCGCTGTCCGGGGCGCAGCAACCGCAGTCCTCCGGCGTCGAAGGCGGCGGCGTCGAAGGGGACGGGGCTGCCGTCGTCCAGCAGCACGCTGCCCTCGCGGGTGTCGGGGTCGTAGGTGTATGCCGTGGCCTGCATGTCGGTCAGCCTAATGTGCGGTGGGATTCGGGGCGCGTTGTGGGGCCTGCGACTGGGGGCGTTGTCAGGAGCCCGGGGTCAGCAGTCCCGCTGCCGCGGCGGCCGTATGCGGCCCGACTCCCAGTGCCAGTGCCGCCCGCAGGTCTGCGCCGGTGTCCACGTCCTGGCGTACGGAATCGACCGCGTCGAGGGTCAGTTCCTCGGCTCCGGAGGCCCGGTGGCGGGCGCGGGAATCGGGGCCGAATGCCGGGAGCAATTGCTGGGCGGGGGCGGCGGTCAGCAAGGTCGTGCCGATTGCGGCCGCATCGGCGAGAAAAGCGCGCGGGAATTCGGCGGCCGCGTCCAGTACACGGAGCAATTCCAGAGGGCGTAGTGCCGGAAGATCGGCATTCAGGGTCGCCACGGGACTTTCGGGGCGTGTGGCGCGGACCGCGGCCACGCCGTGCGCCAGCGCCGCGTTGAGGCCGCCCCGCGGTTCGTCGGGGACGATCCGGGCGCCCAGCGCGGACAGTTCGCGTCCGGCCAGGGAATCGTCCGTGACGACCGCCACATCCCGCACCGCCGGGCAGGCCAGCGCGGCCGCCACGGTGTCCTGGGCGAAGGCGAGGGCGAGGCCCGGGCGCAGCCCGTGGGCGGCGGTGTCCGCGAGCCTGCTCTTGGCCCGCGTCAGGGGTTTCAGGGGTATGACCAAGGTCCACTGCACCGGTGTTCCGTCCCTCTCTTGTCGCGGCCATTGTCACTCAGCCGTCACCTCGGCCATCTGGCGGCGGCGCCGTCGGGGCGTACGGTGTTCTCGACAGACCGGCGGCCTGGGGTGACACTTGTGCGGCTCCTGGTCCGAGGTCCTTGGCCCCATAGAGGAAGGTGCGCGCGTGCCCCGCCGCAGAATCGGCTTCTGGTACCGCTTCGCCGCGGTGCTCTGCAAACCGCCGCTGGTGGTTCTGATCAAGCGGGACTGGCGTGGAATGGAGCACATTCCGGCCGAGGGTGGATTTATCACCGCGGTGAACCATAATTCTCATGCGGACCCCTTCGCTTACGCGCACTATCAGTACAACACCGGACGTGTTCCGCGATTCCTGGCGAAGAGTGGCCTTTTCAAGAAGGGTTTCGTCGGCGCCGCGATGCGCGGCACCGGACAGATTCCCGTCTACCGCGAGACCACGGACGCGCTCAGCGCCTTCCGCGCCGCGATCGAGGCCGTGGAGCGCGGTGAGTGCGTCGCGTTCTATCCCGAGGGCACCCTCACCCGGGATCCCGAACTGTGGCCCATGATCGGCAAGACGGGCGCGGCGCGCGTCGCCCTGACCACCCGGTGCCCGGTGATCCCGATCGCGCAGTGGGGCGTCAACGAACTGCTGCCGCCGTACGCCAAGAAGCCCAACCTCCGCCCCCGCAAGACCCATCACGTGCTCGCCGGCCCGCCCGTCGACCTCGCGCGCTTCTACGACCAGGAGATGACTCCGGAGCTGCTGAAGGAGGCGACCGAGGTCATCATGGCCGCCGTCACCCGCCAGCTGGAGGAGATCCGCGGCGAGAAGGCGCCCGCGACGCGGTACGACCCGCGTCGGGAGCGCATCGAGCAACGGCGCAGGACGCAGACGCAGGGCCACGGGAAGGCCGAGCAGGAAGAGGGGCAGAGCACGTGAGCAAGCCGGTCAAGGCGGCCGTCTTCGGCACCGGTTCGTGGGGCACGGCGTTCGCCATGGTGCTCGCCGACGCGGGGTGCGAGGTCACCCTGTGGGGGCGGCGCGCTGAACTCGCGGACGCGGTCAACTCCACGCGTACGAACCCCGACTACCTTCCCGGTGTCGAACTCCCGGGCGGCGTAAGGGCGACGACGGACGCCGCCGAGGCCGCGCGCGGCGCCGACTTCGCCGTCCTCGCGATCCCCTCGCAGACCCTGCGCGGCAACCTCGCCGAGTGGGCGCCGCTGCTCGCCCCCGAGACCGTCCTGGTGTCGCTCATGAAGGGCGTCGAACTCGGCTCCGCCATGCGGATGAGCGAGGTGATCGAGGACGTCGCCAAGGTGCGCGCCGACCGGATCGCCGTCGTCACCGGACCCAACCTCGCACGGGAGATCGCCGCCCGCATGCCGGCGGCCGCCGTGGTCGCCTGCACCGACGAGGCGGTCGCCCAGCGGCTCCAGGCGGCCTGCCACACGCCGTACTTCCGGCCGTACACCAACACGGACGTGGTCGGCTGCGAGCTCGGCGGTGCCGTCAAGAACGTCATCGGGCTCGCCGTCGGCATCGCGGACGGCATGGGCCTCGGCGACAACGCGAAGGGCTCGCTCATCACGCGCGGGCTCGCCGAGACCACCCGGCTCGGCATGGCGCTCGGCGCCGACCCGCTGACCTTCTCGGGGCTCGCGGGCCTGGGCGACCTGGTGGCGACCTGCTCCTCGCCGCTCTCGCGCAACCACACCTTCGGCACCAACCTCGGCAAGGGCATGACCCTGCAGGAGACCATCGCGGTCACCAGGCAGACCGCCGAGGGCGTCAAGTCCTGTGAGTCCGTGCTGGATCTGGCGCGCAGGCACGGCGTCGACATGCCGATCACGGAGACCGTCGTCGCCATCGTGCACGAGGGCAAGTCCCCGGTGGTCGCCGTCAAGGAGCTGATGTCGCGCAGCGCGAAGCCCGAACGACGCTGAGCGACGCCGCCCGTGGGACGCTGTCTTGGGGCACTACCACCGGGTACTCTCAACGCGATATGAGCACCGAGAACCTCCCCCAGAGCCCTGAGCAGCCGCCTCGCAAGCCGCGCGTGGCCGTCGTGTTCGGCGGGCGCAGCTCCGAACACGGGATCTCCGTGGTCACCGCCGGCGCCGTGCTGCGCGCCGTCGACCGGACCAAGTACGACGTCCTGCCGATCGGCATCACCAAGGACGGCCGCTGGGCCCTCACCGCCGACGAGCCGGAACGCATGGCGATCACCGACCGCCGTACCCCCGACGTCGAGGAGCTGGCCGAGTCCGACGAGGGCGGTGTGGTGCTCCCCGTCGACCCCGGAAACCGCGAAGTCGTCTACAGCGAACCCGGATCGGTGCCCAAGGCGCTCGGTGAGGTCGACGTCGTCTTCCCCGTCCTGCACGGCCCCTACGGCGAGGACGGCACCCTTCAGGGACTGCTGGAGCTCTCCGGCGTCCCGTACGTGGGTTCGGGCGTGCTCGCCTCGGCCGTCGGCCAGGACAAGGAGTACATGAAGCGGGTGTTCACCTCCTTCGGGCTCAAGGTCGGCCCGTACGTGGTGATCCGGCCGCGCGAGTGGGAGCTCGACGAGGCGGCGGCCCGCAAGAAGATCGTCGACTTCGCGGGTGAGCACGGCTGGCCGCTCTTCGTGAAGCCCGCGCGCGCGGGCTCGTCGATCGGCATCACCAAGGTCGACGACCTCTCCGGTCTCGGCGACGCGATCGCGGAGGCCCAACGGCACGACCCGAAGATCCTCGTGGAGGCGGCGCTGCGCGGCCGCGAGATCGAGTGCGGGGTGCTGGAGTTCGAGGACGGCCCGCGGGCGAGCGTGCCCTCGGAGATCCCGCCGCCGGACGCGCACGCGTACTACGACTTCGAGGCGAAGTACATCGACTCGACCCCCGGCATCGTGCCGGCGCCGCTGGCGCCCGAGGAGACCGCCGAGGTGCAGCGGCTCGCGGTGGCGGCCTTCGAGGCAGCGTCCTGCGAGGGCCTGGTGCGCGCGGACTTCTTCCTCACCGAGGACGGCGAGTTCGTGATCAACGAGATCAACACGATGCCCGGCATGACCCCGATCTCGATGTACCCGCAGATGTGGCAGGCGAGCGGGATCAGCTACCCCGAGCTGGTGGAAAAGCTGCTCGAGGCGGCGCTGCGCAGGTCCACGGGCCTGCGCTGACCGAAGGACTCTGTCAGGAGGCGATCCCCTCGGGGATGGCCTTCTTCACTGCGGGCGCCAGGTCGACCAGCGGTGCCATGCCGTCTCCCGTACGGCCCTTGGGGATGGTCACCTCCACGTACGCGGTGCGCAGCGTGGTGGTGAAGCGGAACGAGCCGTCCTGCTGTTTCTGCAGCAGCCAGCCGACCCCGTCGACCTCGACTCCGTCGGCTTCCGGGTTCGACATCTCGGCGGGCCGCTGGACACCGCAGCGCAGTATGATCGCCGGGTCGCCCCAGCCCGCGGTCAGCGCGGAGGCGGGTTCGGGATCCCGGCGATCCTGGCCGCCGGCCTTGGACGGCAGCACCTTGTCCAGGTTCTGGCACAGCTTGGTGACCTTCGCACCCGGGCCTGGAACCGCGGCCCGGGCGCTGTCGTCTGCTGAGGAGCAGCCCGTTGCCGTGATCAGTGCGGCGGCGAGAACGGGCAGCCCGAGAACGGTTCGGCGCCGGTGACGGATGGAGTTCACCGGCCAAGGGTAGACGGGGGCTACAGATGGACGACCGGGCAGGTCAGGGTGCGGGTGATCCCGTCCACCTGCTGGACTTTGGCGACCACCATGCGGCCGAGGTCGTCCACGGTGTCCGCCTGGGCCCGCACGATCACGTCATAGGGTCCTGTCACGTCCTCGGCCTGGATGACTCCAGGGATCTTGCTGATCGTCTCGGCGACGGTCGACGCCTTGCCGACCTCCGTCTGGATCAGGATGTACGCCTGTACCACGGAACCTCCAGGGCGGCCACGAGGATCATGTGGGGAAAAGGAACGCCACGGTATCGCGTCGCCGCACGCCACGGGGAGACCTGCGCGGGCCAGGGTCCACGCGGCGGGGCACAGGTACGACAGAAGTTGACGGACACCTCGACGGTATCGAGGACACTGATGACGCGCGACCGGGAACTGCACGGGACAGAAGGGGAGCAAGCGCAATGAAGGGCACTGTTGGTGAGCTCGGGGAGTTCGGGCTCATCAGGGAGCTCACCTCCCGTCTCACCACCACCCCCGCGGTCCGGGTCGGCCCCGGCGACGACGCCGCGGTGGTCGCCGCGCCCGACCGGAGGGTCGTGGCCAGCACCGACATCCTCCTGGAGGGGCGGCACTTCCGCCGCGACTGGTCCACCGCCTACGACGTCGGCCGCAAGGCGGCCGCGCAGAACCTCGCGGACATCGCCGCGATGGGCGCCGTGCCGACCGCGCTGCTGCTCGGCCTGGTCGTCCCGGCCGAACTCCCGGTCACCTGGCCGAGCGAGCTGATGGACGGGCTGCGCGACGAGTGCCAGGTCGCGGGCGCCTCGGTGGTCGGCGGCGATGTCGTACGGGGCGACACGATCATGGTGTCGATCACCGCGCTCGGCGATCTGCGCAACCAGGAGCCGATCACCCGGGGCGGCGCCCAGCCCGGCGACCGCGTCGCCGTCACCGGCTGGCTCGGATGGTCCGCCGCCGGATACGCGGTGCTCTCCCGCGGCTTCCGCTCGCCGCGCGCCTTCGTGGAGGCGCACCGGCGCCCCGAGCCGCCGTACCACGCGGGTCCGGCCGCCGCGGGGCTCGGCGCGACGGCGATGTGCGACGTCAGCGACGGCCTGATCGCCGACCTCGGGCACATCGCCGAGGCCAGCAAGGTGCGGATCGACATCCGCTCCGGCGCGATCGACATCCCCTCGCAGATGAACGACATCGGGCAGGCCGTCGGCGTCGACCCCATGCAGTGGGTGCTGACCGGGGGAGAGGACCACGCGATCGTGGCGACCTTCCCGCCGGACGTGAAACTGCCCGCACGCTGGAAGGTGATCGGCGAGGTGCTCAACCCCTCGGCGCTGCCCCAGGTGACGGTGGACGGGGCGCCGTGGACCAGCAAGGGCGGCTGGGACCACTTCGGCGGGGACATCGAGTCATGAGCGCGCCGCCCCGGGTGCTGACCGTGGCGGGCTCCGATTCCGGCGGAGGGGCCGGAATCCAGGCCGACTTGAAGACGATGCTCGCGCTCGGCGTGCACGGCATGAGCGTCGTGACGGCGGTCACCGCGCAGAACTCGCTCGGCGTGCAGGGGGCCTGGGAGCTTCCGGTGGAGGCGGTGCGGGCGCAGTACCGCAGCGTCGTCGACGACATCGGCGTCCAGGCGGTCAAGACCGGGATGCTCTCCTCGGCCGAACTGGTCGAGGCCGTGGCCGAGTTGATCGCCGGGACGGACGCTGCGGCGGTCGTCGACCCGGTGGGCGTCTCCAAGCACGGGGATCCGCTGCTGGCGGCCTCCGCGCTGGACTCCGTACGGACGAAGCTGCTGCCGGTCGCGACCGTCGCGACGCCGAACCTCGACGAGGTCGCCCAACTCGCCGGTGTCCGGGTCGAGTCGGAGGCGGATCTGCGCGAGGCCGCGGCGGCCGTCCTGTCGTACGGACCGCAGTGGGTGCTCGTCAAGGGCGGTCATCTCGCCGGTGACGCGGTGGACCTGCTCACCGACGGCTCCGAGGAGCACTGGCTGCGCGCGCCGCGCCACGACAACCGGCACACGCACGGCACGGGCTGCACCCTCGCGTCCGCGATCGCGTCGCAGCTCGCGAAGGGGCAGTCCGTGCCGGAGGCGGTGGCGGCGGCCAAGGAGTACGTCACCGGGGCGATCGCGGCCGGCTTCGCGCTCGGCGGCGGGATCGGGCCCGTGCACCACGGCTGGGCCCTCGGCAGGGGGCCGCGAAGGGATACTCCCTCAGCCACGTGAAGAAGCGGGCCCGCGTGGGTGCGGGGGCGGCTCAGGGGTACGGCAAAAAGCCGGCCCACCCGAGGGTGGACCGGCTCAGTGCAGCGAACCAGCAGTGGCCGCGCGCTCAGCTGTGGGCGTCAGCGCGAGACCTTGCCGGCCTTGATGCACGAGGTGCAAGCGTTCACGCGCTTCGGCGTCCCGCCCACCACGGTACGTACGCGCTGGATGTTCGGGTTCCAGCGACGGGGCGTACGGCGGTGCGAGTGCGAGATGTTGTTGCCGAAGCCCGGCCCCTTGCCGCAGACGTCGCAGTTGGCAGCCACGGGTCACTCCAAAGACTTCAGATGCACTTACGGTTGGGTCCCGGCATGCCGGGATCGAGATCGCAGGATCAGAGATCTGAGTGGCGGTGCCAGGTGTAGAGGCCCGATCGGTGTCGGGCAACCGGAGCAGCATACAACGACTGCGCCAGTACAACGAAACTACCATGGCTGATCAGGGCTCCGCGCCCGGCCCACTTCCGGCGGAGACCGCCCCGGGGTCTACGCTGCGTCCCATTCACAGCTCAAGGAGGCGCAGGTGGCGCAGGTGCCGCAGACATTCTTCGATGCTCTCGCGGTGCGCTCCTGGTGCGGTCTCGCGCTGCAGGCGCTGGGACGCGCGCGTGAGGAGATCGACGCGATCAACGTCTACCCCGTGGCAGACGGGGACACGGGCACCAACCTCTATCTGACCGTGGAGTCCGCCGTCGCCGCGGTGGAGGCCGTCTTCGCCGCTCACGAGGTGGATGCCGGCACCTCCGGGAAGCCGACGCTGGCCGACGCGGCGGGCGCGATGGCGCACGGCGCGCTGATAGGCGCCCAGGGGAACTCCGGGACGATCCTCGCGCAGCTGCTGCGCGGCATGGCGCAGGTGCTCACCGCCGGCGGTGAGACGCCTCACACCGACGGCCCCGGCCTCCGGCTCGCTCTGCGGCAGGCGGCCGACTCCGCCCGCCAGGCCGTCGCGCACCCCGTGGAGGGAACGGTCCTGTCGGTCGCCTCGGCCGCCGCCGACGCCGCGGCCGAGGCCGCCGGCGGAGCCGAGGGCGACTGCGCGGCGGTGGCGCGGGCGGCCTACGAGGGAGCGCACGCCGCGCTGGCCGCGACCCCGGGGCAGCTCGCCGTGCTGGCGCGCGCCGGGGTGGTCGACGCGGGCGGGCGGGGGCTGGTGGCGGTGCTCGCCGCGCTGGTGGAGACGTTCACCGGGGAGGCGCCAAGACCGTTCGCGGGCTCGGCGGTCGCGTTGCCCGGGCCGGCCGGCACGGTGGGCGCCGAGGCCGCGGCCCAGGGCCTCGGCGACGAGGACTGCGCCGCCTCCCCGGAGGACGGGGGCCCCGCGTTCGAGGTGATCTACCTGCTGGAGGCGGACGACGCGTCCGTGGCGCGGCTGCGGACCCGCCTCGACGCCCTCGGGGACTCGCTGGTCGTGGTCGGCGGCGACGGGCTGTGGAACGTGCACGTGCACGTGGACGACGCGGGCGCCGCCGTGGAGGCGGGCGTCGAGGCCGGGCGGCCGTACCGGATCCGGATCACCCACTTCGCGCTCGGCGACGTCCACACGCGCGGGGGCGAACGGCCGCCGCGGGAGCGGGTCCAGCGCGCCGTGGTCGCGGTCGTGCCGGGCGAGGGCCTGGCCGGGCTGTACGCCGAGGCCGGTGCGACGACCGTACTCGCGCGCCCGGGGGAGGCGCCCGCCAGCGGCGAGCTCGTCGACGCCGTACGGCGGGCCCACGCGCTCGAGGTCGTGCTGCTGCCCAACGACGCCGACCTGCGGCACACCGCGGCCGCGGCGGCCGAGCAGGCCCGCGCCGAGGGCATCCGCGTGGCCCTCATCCCGACCCGGTCCGCGGTCCAGGGGATCGCGGCGCTCGCCGTGCACGAGCCGGAGCGCCGCTTCGACGAGGACGTCGTGTCGATGACCTCGGCGGCGGGCGCGACGCGGTACGCCGAGGTGGCCGTCGCCGAGCGCGAGTCCTGGACCATGGCGGGCATCTGCCAGGCCGGCGACGTCCTCGGCCTCGTCGAGGACGACGTGGCCGTGATCGGATCCGACGTCATCGCCATCGCCGAGGCCGTCCTCGACCGCATGCTCCAGGCCGGAGGCGAGCTCGTCACCCTCGTCCTCGGCGACGACGCCCCCGACTCCGTGGCCGACCGCCTGGAGGCACGCGTGCGTGAGTCGTACCTCGCCGTGGACACGGTGGTCTACCGGGGCGGCCGGCAGGGGGCGCTGCTCCTGATCGGCGTGGAGTAGCACCACCTCCGACGCCCTGCCCCCGCGTCAGCCCGCCCCCTGCTCCTCCACCACCTGGAGCATCTGCTCGGCTTCCGACCGTCGTTCCTGCGCCGTCTCGTCCTCGTCGCCCGCGCCGTCGTAGGCCGCGAGGACCGCACGCGCGTGTGCCGTCGCGCGGGCGGGGCGGCCGAGGTCGGCCTCCAGCCAGCCCGCGGCGAGTTCCGCGCCGGTACGGCTGTCCAGGGCGTCGTCCCCGAGGGAGGCGAACACCGCGACCGCCTCGGTGACCTGGGCCAGCGCGTCCTCGAGCGCGGCCCGGATCGAGTCGTCGTCGGCGTCCTCGGCGGCGGAACGGGCGAGCAGGTCGCCGAACTGGCGGTGGGTGTGCCCGAGTTCGGCGACGAGCCGCTGCCGCGCCTCCTCGTCGGTCCCGGCGGCGCCGAGCGCCGCCTCGCACTCCCGGACCGCCTCCGTCATCGACTCCCGTGCCGCGCCCGCCCCCTCCTCGGTGCGCAGCGCGAGCCACGCGCGTGCGCGCAGCGAGCGGACCAGACCGTGCACGTTGCCGAGCGAGCGCCACAGCTCGCCCGCGCGCGCGTAGGCGCGGTCGGCGTCGGCGGACTGTCCGGCCGCCCCGAGGGACTCGGCGGCGAGGTGTGCGAGCGTCGCGTGGTCGTGCTGCTCGGGCCAGTGCCGGGCGATCTCGGCGGCCTGCAGCCGCCGTTCGGCCGCCGCGCGGTGCTCCCCGAGCTCACTCAGGCAGTCGCCGAGCCACCACTGCGTCTGGACGACCGCGCCGTCGCCGTGCGTCTCGGCGCTCAGGTCGGGCAGCGCCGACTCCAGCACCTCCGCCGCCTCGGCGAAGCGGCCCTGCCGCAACAGGAAACCGCCCAGCTGCTGCCGAGCCCAGGCGCCCAGCGTCCGGCTCTCGCCCGCCTCGTCGGCCCAGTGCGCCGCCTCCAGCGCGTGCTCGGCGGCCTCCACGGACAGACCGCGCCCGCCGAGCACCTCACCGAGCTGGAGGTGCAACTGGGCCCGCCCGACGGCCTCCAGATGCGCTCCGCCGTGCTCCAGGGCCGCCCGCAGCGCACGCTCCGCCCCGGAGATGTCGCCCAGGTGGTGCGCCAGCCCCGCGAGCCGCGCCTCGTACTCCACCGCGAACCACGGCAGCCCGGCCTCGACGAAGGCGGCCGTCGCCCGCCCGAACAGCTCCACGGCCGTCTCCAGGTCCCCGCG
This sequence comes from Streptomyces sp. NPDC050534, assembly GCF_044457745.1. Lineage (NCBI taxonomy): Bacteria > Bacillati > Actinomycetota > Actinomycetes > Kitasatosporales > Streptomycetaceae > Streptomyces > Streptomyces sp. NPDC050534. The sequence continues at coordinate 19,190 of NZ_JBITHF010000018.1, read as the reverse complement.
CCGCACCGCCAGCTCCGCGAGCATGGCCTGCGCCTCGGCGCCCCGCGAGGCGATCCGCACATCGTCCCCGGTGTACCCGCCGACCAGCGCGAGCAGTTCGCGCACGGCCGCCTCGGCCGCGGCGAGAACAGCCTCGCCGGCCGTCCCGTCGGCGTCCAGCACCCGCCGCATCACGATCCGCGCCCGCCCCATCAGCACGGACGCCGTCTGCCGCACGCCCGTCGCGTCCTCGGCGTACAGCGCCAGCACCTGGTCGTACGGCTCCTCGACCGCCGCGAGCGCCTCGTCCACCCGGCCCTCCAGCGCGCGTACGTACGCCGCACGCGTGCGTGCCGCCAGCGCCTCCCCGGGGTCGCCCGCCTCCGCGTACAGCTCGGCGGCCCGCTCGAAGAGCGCGGCGCCCTCGGGGCCCCGGTCCATCGCCTCGTGGTCGGCGATCTCCGCGCGGTCGCGGGCGTCCAGGTCGACGTCCGCCGCGGCACGCGAGACCGCCGCCCAGGCGTCCATCGCGTTCGGCCGCAGGGTGTCCGACATGCGGCGCGCCTCCGCCAGCAGGGCGGGCAGGTCCGGCGCCTCCGCGGTCACGGGAGCCGGCGCCGGCGCGGCGGGCGCGGACACCTGGCGTGCCGTGCGGACCCCGAGCGGGAGCCGCTCCACCAGCGGGGGCTGCGCCATACGCGCGCGTGCACGCTCACTGACGCCGGAGGTGAAGTTGCGCTCGTCGAAACGCGCGGCCAGGGCGAGGGTCTCCGCACGCGCGTGCGCGGCGAGTTCGCGCGCCGTCCACGTGCGGCCCGCCGGTCCGGGCACCTGCCGCTCGCCCAGCCCCACCGCATCCAGGCGCTCCATGAGGAGCGTGACCACACTGAGGAAGTCCAGCCGGCTGCGCGGCTGCCCGGAGTCCGTGAAGTACGCGGGCCGCTCCGCCAGCAGCTCCAGGCCGCGCGCCTCGTTGCCGGTCAGCGCGCAGAACTCCACGTGGTCCGCGTACGCGCCCCGCATGCTCTCCATGCCCCGCACCAGCCGGAAGCCCCGCAGATGGTGCGCGCGTGCCTCGTCAGTGCGGCCCAGCCGCAGCAGCGGCACCAGCGAGGACGCGAGGACCGCGTGCGGCTCGTGGGCGCAGGTGTACCGCCCCTCAAGGACGGGAGCCCAGAGCTCCAGCGCCTCCGCGTCGTGCCCCCGCTGCACCTGCCACCAGCCCTGCTCGTGCAGCTCGCAGGCCTGGCAGTCGGCCATGCTGTCGCGGTCGGCGGCCAGCCACGCGGCGTACGCCCGCTCCGCGCGCGGGATGTCACCGAGATGCGCGGCGACACTGAACTCGGCGCCGCGCACGGCTCGTTCGGAGTGCCCCGCGAGCCGGTAGCGGTGCTCCATCTCGCCGAGCCACTTCTCGATCGAGGCGAGCGGCACGTGCGGCTGGTCGAGCATGCCGGACGACATCCACTTGAAGACCCAGTGCAGCGAGTGCACCTCGTACTCGTCGAAGTCCTCGGGCCGCTCGTCCCACATGCGCAGCAGGCGCGCGAAGGGGACGAACATCTTGTCCTTCTCGGAGCTGTAGTTGTAGACCTTCAGCTGGTGCCCGAGCGCCTCGATCACGGCGAGCGGGATGCCCAGCTTCTCGGCCTCGGCGAGCAGTTGCTCCGCGTGCGCGTTGCGCGCCGGGCCCTCCGGACGCTCGGCGTTCTCCGCCATCTCCCGGCGCAGGGAGTCGAAGTCCGAGATTCCGCTCATCAGAGACCGCCCCCCGTGGAGTCGCCCGTCGTATCGGATTCACCGTGGGTCGCCCATTCCAGCAGGCCGATGAAGGACCGGTTCAGCAGCGCGGTGTCCGCCGGCCTGAGCGGCCGCTGCGCCATCAGCAGTGCCTGCCCGTACAAGGACTCCGTGGCGGTGCCGATCAGTTCCGTATCGCGCAGCGAACTGATCCTGCGGACCAGCGGGTTGAGATGGTTGAGCACCAGACGCGCGCGGGGGGCGCTGCCCCGCAGCGAGCCCAGGATCCCGGCCCACAGGTCGCCGGCCTGCTCCTCGGCCTCGGCGCGGGCCTGCTCGTGGCGGGTGGCCCGGTCGTCGAGGTGGAGGGCGGGGACCGAGAGGGGGTGGAAGGCGCGCAGTACTATGTCACATCCCACAGCGTCCAGCGTGGCCCGAGCCGCCGCCAGGAACTCCGACAGCGCCAGTTCCTCGGCCGCGTCCACCGAGTCCAGATGCGCCGTCACGGTGTCCGCGTCCAGCTCGGCGACCACTGTCCCCGGCCGCACCGACGGCAGCGCCTCGACCAGCTCGCTGTCGTAGGTGTAGCCGCCGTTGATCACCCCGACGCCCTGCGCCGACGCGATCGGCGCGACCTGCCGGTACTCCTCCACGGTCCGCGTGAAGTGCACCACCGGGTGCCGCTGCGCGAACTCCTCCAGGGACAGCCGCCCGTCGGTCGTCTCGAAGGGCAGCCACGGCAGCATCGTGCGCAGCATCTCCCCGTCGTGCCGCGCCAGGGACTTCACGCCCAGGTGGTGCACCGACAGGAAGGCCGACAGCCGCTCCGGATCACCCGCCGCGAGTCCCGTCAGCCAGGACCGGATCTTCTCGCCCAGCGCCTCCCGTACGGCGGCCAGCGTCTCGTCCTCGTACAGCGCCTCGCGCGAGGCCGTCGGCCGCAGACTGTCCGTGTCCAGCACGCACCGCACGAAGAACGCCCAGTCCGGCAGCAGCTGTTCGGCCCGCTCGGTCAGCAGCATGCCCTTGAGGTGGACACGGTGCGTTGCCCGCTGGGCCGGGCTGACCGCCGACGGCAGCACGTACGCCACCCCGCGGATCCCGGCCAGCGGCACGTCCAGCCCGATCGTGTCCAGCGGCGTGAAGCCGAACAGGTCGTGACAGTGCCGCGCCAGGGCCACCCGGCGGGCGGCGGGGGAGGGGTACGGACGGTCCCAGGGCGCGGGCAGATCCGTGACCGCCTCGTCGCCGACCCGGACGTCGTACGGCAGCAGCGACCCGAAGTCCCGTGCCAGCGTGAGCACTCGGCCGGGCGTGAGCCACTCGCCGGCCCCCGCCCGCGCCACCAGGTGCACGGTGGTGCCCGGTTCGGGCCGGGCCTCGTCCGGCAGCGTCCGCACGGTGTACGAACCGTCGTCGCTCGCCGTCCACTCCACCGGCGCCGCGTCCGGCGTACGGGCGCTGCGGCTGACCACCCGGATCCGCCGGGCGACCACGAAGCAGGCCAGCAGGCCGATGCCGAACTGCCCTAGGAAGTCGGAGCGGACCTCCTGGAGCCCGTCGGCGATCGGGTCGGCCCGCTTGGAGCTGCGCCCGATGGTGGCCAGCAGGTCGTGCACGTCCGCCTCGGTGAGCCCCACCCCGGTGTCCTTGACGCGCAGGGTGCCCGCCTCGGCGTACAGCCGCACCCGCGCCGGCGCGCCGGGCTGCTCCGCCCGCCGGGCGGTGATGGCGTCGACGGCGTTCTGCAGCAGCTCGCGCAGATAGACCTTGGGACTGGAGTAGAGGTGATGGGAGAGCAGGTCCACCAGACCACGCAGGTCGACCTGGAACGTATGAGGTGACTGGGACGGCTGGGATGACTGTGAGGTCTGAGAGTCCATCGTCGCAGCGCCGGTGGGAGGAGAGAGCACGGCGCGGGGTCGGGCGGTCCTGGTGGGGCGGTGACCGCGGCATGGCCGGAGCGCGCCATCCTACGGCTGGAACCAGCCGCCTGACCAGGGGTTTCCCGGGACGTATACGGGATTGTCAGTGACGTGGTGTGCAATGGATCTCGTGCCCGCACTGCAAGAACCACTGCAACAGCCGCTGAAGTCGGTGCTCGGCCCCGCCACCGCGAAGGTGATGGCCGAGCACCTCGGCCTGCACACCGTCGGCGACCTCCTGCACCACTACCCGCGCAGATACGAGGAGCGCGGCCAGCTCACCCACCTCGCCGACCTCCCGATGGACGAGCACGTCACGGTGGTCGCGATGGTCGCCGACGCCCGCCTGCACACCTTCGCCTCGGCCAAGGCCCCCCGCGGCAAGGGCCAGCGGCTGGAGGTCACCATCACCGACGGCAGCGGCCGCCTCCAACTGGTCTTCTTCGGCAACGGCGTTCACAAGCCCCACAAGGAGCTCCTGCCGGGCACCCGTGCGATGTTCTCGGGCAAGGTCTCCGTCTTCAACCGCCGTCTCCAACTGGCCCATCCGGCCTACGAGTTGCTGCGCGGCGACGGCGACGAGACGGTGGAGACCTGGGCCGGCGCCCTGATCCCCATCTATCCCGCCACCGCCAAGCTGGAGTCCTGGAAGATCGGCAAGGCCCTCCAGACGGTCCTGCCCGGCGCGCAGGACGCCGTCGACCCGCTCCCGCCCGCCCTTCGCGAGGGCCGCGGCCTGGTCACCCTCCCGGAGGCGCTGCTCAAGATCCACCGCCCCCACACCAAGGCGGACATCGAGGACGCCCGCTCCCGCCTCAAGTGGGACGAGGCCTTCGTCCTCCAGGTCGCCCTCGCCCGCCGCCGCCACGCCGACGCCCAACTCCCGGCGGTGGCCCGCAGACCCAAGCCGTCCGGCCTCCTCACGGCCTTCGACGACCGCCTCCCCTTCACCCTCACCGACGGCCAGCAGAAGGTCTCCGAAGAGATCTTCGACGACCTGGCCACGGAACACCCGATGCACCGGCTGCTGCAGGGCGAAGTGGGATCGGGAAAGACGATGGTGGCGCTCCGCGCCATGCTCGCCGTGGTCGACGCCGGTGGGCAGGCCGCCATGCTCGCGCCCACCGAAGTGCTCGCCCAGCAGCATCACCGGTCCGTCGTCGAGATGATGGGGGAGCTGGCCGAAGGAGGGATGCTCGGTGGGGCCGAGCATGCGACCAAGGTGGTGGTGCTGACCGGTTCGATGGGGACCGCCGCGCGCCGGCAGGCGATGCTGGACCTGGCCACCGGTGAGGCCGGCATCGTGATCGGCACGCACGCGCTGATCGAGGACAAGGTGCAGTTCCACGACCTCGGGCTGGTCGTGGTCGACGAGCAGCACCGCTTCGGCGTCGAGCAGCGCGACGCCCTGCGCGGCAAGGGCAAGCAGCCGCCCCACCTGCTCGTCATGACGGCCACCCCGATCCCGCGCACGGTCGCCATGACCGTCTTCGGCGACCTGGAGACCTCCGTCCTGGACCAGCTCCCCGCGGGCCGCTCGCCCATCGCCTCGCACGTCGTACCGGCCGCCGACAAACCGCACTTCCTGGCCCGCGCCTGGGAACGCGTGCGCGAGGAGGTCGGCAACGGCCACCAGGCGTACGTCGTCTGCCCCCGGATCGGGGACGACATCGATGAACCGGCCGACCCGAAGAAGTCCGGCAAGAAGGCGTCCCCCGAGGACGAGGCGGAGAAGCGGCCGCCGCTCGCCGTCGTCGACGTGGCCGCACAGCTCGCGAAGGGCCCCCTCGAGGGCCTGCGCGTCGAGGTGCTGCACGGCCGTATGCACCCCGACGACAAGGACGCCGTCATGCGCCGCTTCGCGGCCGGCGAGACCGACGTACTGGTCGCGACGACGGTCATCGAGGTCGGCGTCAACGTCCCGAACGCCACGGCGATGGTCATCATGGACGCCGACCGCTTCGGTGTCTCCCAGCTGCACCAGCTGCGCGGCCGCGTCGGCCGCGGTTCGGCACCCGGTCTGTGCCTCCTGGTCACCGAGATGCCGGAGGCCAGCGCGGCCCGCCAGCGGCTGAACGCGGTCGCCGCCACCCTCGACGGCTTCGAGCTGTCCCGCATCGACCTCGAACAGCGCCGGGAGGGCGACGTCCTCGGGCAGGCCCAGTCCGGCGCCCGCTCCAGCCTCCGGGTCCTCGCGGTCATCGAGGACGAGGAGGTCATCGCCGAGGCGAGAGCGGAGGCGGCGCAGCTCGTGGCCGCGGACCCCGAGCTGACGAGCCTGCCCGGCCTGCGCACGGCCCTGGACGCCCTGGTGGACGAGGAAAGGGAGCAGTACTTGGAGAAGGGCTGAGGAGGAGCGGACCATGAGAACTGTGCGACCAGCCACAATGAACCTGAAGCCGCCCACGACCAAGGACCGCAGATGACCCGCGTGATCGCCGGTGCAGCCGGCGGACGACGCCTTCTGGTGCCGCCAGGCAATGGCACCCGCCCCACCTCCGACCGCGCCCGCGAAGGTCTCTTCTCCACCTGGCAGGCCCTTCTGGGCGGTCCTCTCGACGGCGAACGGGTCCTCGACCTCTACGCGGGATCGGGTGCCGTAGGACTTGAAGCCCTCTCCCGGGGCGCGGGCCACACCCTCCTCGTCGAGGCGGACGCGAGAGCGGCCCGCACGATCCGCGAGAACGTCAGGAGCCTCGGACTCCCCGGCGCCGAGGTGAGATCGGGCAAAGCGGAGCAGATCATCCAGTCCCCGGCGCCGGCGGACCCGTACGACATCGTCTTCCTGGACCCGCCGTACCGTGTCACGGACCACGATCTTCGCGAGATCCTGCTCACACTCCGCTCGGAGGGCTGGCTCGCGGAGGAAGCCCTCGTCACCGTGGAGCGCAGCACCCGAGGCGGCGAGTTCGGATGGCCTGACGGCTTCGAGGCGATCCGGGCCCGTCGTTACGGCGAGGGAACGTTTTGGTACGGTCGCGCCGCCTCTACGTGCGAAGACGCACGATGACCGGACCGGAGAGCGAGGGATCACAAGTGCGCCGCGCCGTATGCCCCGGGTCGTTCGACCCGATCACCAACGGACACCTCGACATCATTTCCCGCGCCTCCCGTCTGTACGACGAGGTCTATGTCGCGGTCATGATCAACAAGGCCAAGAAGGGCCTGTTCGAGATCGACGAGCGGATCGAGCTGATCCGCCAGGTCACCGCCGAGTACGGCAACGTGAAGATCGAGGCCTTCCACGGCCTCCTCGTCGACTACTGCAAGCAGCGCGACATCCCCGCCATCGTCAAGGGCCTGCGCGCGGTCAGCGACTTCGACTACGAACTCCAGATGGCCCAGATGAACAACGGCCTCTCGGGCGTGGAGACGCTGTTCGTGCCGACCAACCCCACCTACAGCTTCCTGTCCTCCTCGCTCGTCAAGGAGGTCGCCACCTGGGGCGGAGACGTGTCCCACCTGGTCCCGCCGGTGGTCCTCGAGGCGCTCAACGAGCGTCTGCGCATGGACTGATGGGGCTCACGGACTGATGGGGCTACAGTCGTCCCGTCCGTCTCCAACACATCGGTAGAGAGTGGCGAGCACACGGTGGACGTGCAGAAGAAGCTCGACGAGATCGTCGCGGCGGTCTCCAGCGCCCGGTCGATGCCCATGTCGGCGTCGTGCGTGGTCAACCGCGCGGAGCTGCTCGCCCAGCTCGAAGAGGTCCGTGCGGCGCTGCCCGGCTCCCTCGCGCAGGCCCAGGAGCTGATCGGCGACCGTGAGCAGATGGTCGAGCAGGCCCGTCAGGAGGCCGACCGGATCATCCAGACCGCGCACGCCGAGCGCGGCTCGCTGATCTCCGACACCGAGGTCGCCCGCCGCTCGCAGAACGAGGCCGAGCGGATCCTCGGCGAGGCCCGCCAGGAAGCCGAGGAGATCCGCGCCGAGGCCGACGACTACGTCGACTCCAAGCTCGCCAACTTCGAGGTCGTCCTCACCAAGACCCTCGGCTCCGTCGGCCGCGGCCGCGAGAAGCTCCTCGGCACCGGCCCGGGCCTCGACGAGCAGGGCTACGAGGACGAGGACGCCCCCGAGCGCAGCCACGACCCGGAGACCCTGCGCAAGGACGCGGACGCCTATGTGGACGTCAAGCTCGGCGCCTTCGAGGCGGTCCTCGCCAAGACGCTGGAGGCCGTCGGCCGCGGCCGGCAGAAGCTGCACGGCCGGATCGCCAGCGACGACCTCGGCGCCCTCGCCGACGACGCCACGTCCTTCCAGCATTCCAGCGACGCCGACTACCTGGCCGACCTCGCGGCCCTCGCCGAGCAGGACACCGCCACAGCGGCGGCCGCCGCGGCCGAGCACCAGGCCGCCCAGCAGCAGGACTACGCCCAGCCGCAGCCGGCCTACGGCTACCAGCAGCAGCCCGACCCCTACGCCGGCGCCTACCAGCAGCAGGGCTACGGCCAGCAGGACGCCTACGGCTACCAGCAGGCCGATCCGTACGCCACCACCTCCGGCTACGCTCCGGCGGGAGACGCTTCCTACCAGGGCTACGACGCCCAGCAGGCGGCCTACGACCCGAACCAGGCGCAGCAGCAGCACCAGGGCCAGCAGCAGGGGCACCAGCAGCAGTCGTACGCTCTCGACGAGACCAGCCTCTTCGACACCGGCATGATCACGCCCGAGCAGCTGAGGGCGTACGAACAGGGTCGCGGCCAGTAAGGGACCCGCGATTGGGCCGTGAGCGAAAGGACCGGTATCCTGGCTCTTCGGTCGCGTGTACGTCCGCGATCAACGCTGCCCAGGAACACCGAGGGCGGCGTCCCTCTGAGCTCAGATCGAAAGCAGGAATGACTCCCAACGCTCGCCTCGACCACCGCAACCCCCTCGTGTTCGACACTCACGAGCTGGGCCGGCGTCCTGGTGCGCTGCAGAGGTTGTCCCGCACGGTGGACGCTCCCAAGGACCTCGGTCTGCAGGACGTCATCGGAGTGCCGGAAGGCGCCCCGGTGGAGCTCGAACTCCGGCTCGAGTCGGTCATGGAAGGGGTGCTTGTCACAGGCACCGCCCGTGCACAGGCCGAGGGGGAGTGCGTAAGGTGTCTGGAGCCGCTTCAGCTCGACGTCGAAGCGGAATTCCAGGAGATGTTCTCGTACCCTGACGCCGATGAGCGGGGCCGTGTCAAAGCGGAGCCCGACGACGACGCCGAGGACGACGAGGACAGGCTCTTTCTCGAGGACGGCATGTTCGACCTCGAGCCAGTGCTGCGTGATGCGGTGGTGCTCGCACTGCCGATGCAGCCGGTGTGCCGGGAAGACTGCCTGGGTCTGTGCTCCGAGTGCGGGGCGCGGCTGACGGACGACCCGGACCACCACCACGACGCCGTCGACATCCGTTGGGCGGCACTGCAGGGACTCGCCGGTTCACTCGAAGACGGCGAGAAGGACGAGATGAGCGGCGCTGACGCGGAAGCGGGCGTCGACGAGAAGCAGGAGAAGTAGCCGTGGCTGTTCCGAAGCGGAAGATGTCGCGCAGCAACACGCGCCACCGCCGGTCGCAGTGGAAGGCTGCGGTCCCCACCCTGGTTGCGTGCGAGCGCTGCCACGAGCCCAAGCAGCAGCACATCGCGTGCCCGTCTTGCGGCACCTACAACAAGCGCCAGGTCCTCGAGGTCTGAGCGGCTGGTGAGAGGCACCGTGTCCACTGCCAAGAAGGCGGATGACGCCAAGGCGGACCCACCCGCCAAGAAGAAAGCGGACAACACGGCCTCGTCCCACACGCTTCTGGAAGGGCGGCTCGGCTACAAGCTCGAGTCCGCCCTTCTGGTGCGTGCGCTGACTCACCGTTCGTACGCGTACGAGAACGGCGGTCTGCCGACCAACGAGCGGCTGGAGTTCCTCGGGGACTCCGTGCTCGGCCTGGTCGTCACGGACACGCTGTACACCACCCACCCGGACCTGCCCGAGGGCCAACTGGCCAAGCTGCGGGCCGCGGTGGTCAACTCGCGCGCACTGGCGGAGGTCGGCCGCGGGCTCGACCTGGGCGCCTTCATCCGGCTCGGCCGTGGTGAAGAGGGCACAGGCGGCCGGGACAAGGCGTCCATCCTCGCCGACACCCTGGAAGCGGTGATCGGCGCGGTCTATCTCGACCAGGGCCTCGATGCGGCCTCCGAACTGGTACATCGCCTGTTCGACCCGCTGATCGAGAAGTCCTCGAACCTCGGAGCCGGCCTGGACTGGAAGACCAGTCTCCAGGAGCTCACCGCGACCGAAGGGCTCGGCGTGCCCGAGTACCTGGTCACGGAGACGGGGCCCGACCACGAGAAGACCTTCACTGCTGCCGCCCGCGTCGGAGGCGTCTCGTACGGCACCGGCACCGGCCGCAGCAAGAAGGAGGCGGAGCAGCAGGCCGCCGAGTCCGCCTGGAGGTCCATCCGGGCCGCGGCGGACGAGCGAGCCGAGAAGGAGGCGGCCGAGAAGGCCGCCGCCGAGGAGGGCCACGAAGGCCCGACATCCGTCTCTGCCTGACGTACAGCGCAACCTGAGCGTCGACCGCGCCCGCCCCGTTCATGGGGCGGGCGCGCGGCTCATCCACAGTCCGGTACGGGGGTCGTCATGCCCGAGTTGCCCGAGGTCGAGGTCGTGCGGCGCGGCCTGGAGCGGTGGGTCGCCCACCGTGTCGTCGCGGACGCCGAGGTGCTGCACCCGCGTGCCGTACGCCGCCACATCGCCGGTCCCGACGACTTCGCGCACCGTCTCAAGGGCCATCGCGTCGGCGTTCCGAGCCGCCGCGGCAAGTACCTGTGGCTGCCCCTGGAGGACACCCACCAGTCGGTCCTCGCGCACCTCGGCATGAGCGGCCAGCTCCTGGTCCAGCCGGCCACGGCCCCCGACGAGAAGCACCTCAGGATCCGTGTGCGGTTCGCGGACGACCTGGCCACCGAGCTCCGGTTCGTCGACCAACGCACCTTCGGCGGGCTGTCGTTGCACGACAACACCCCCGAGGGCCTGCCGGACGTCATCGCGCACATCGCCCGTGACCCGCTCGACCCGCTGTTCGACGACGAGGCCTTCCACCAGGCGCTGCGCCGCAAGCGCACCACGATCAAACGGGCCCTGCTCGACCAGTCGTTGATCAGCGGGGTCGGCAACATCTATGCGGACGAGGCCCTTTGGCGCGCCCGCGTCCACTACGAGCGCCCGACGGCCGGCTTCACCCGCCCACGCACCGCCGAACTCCTCGGCCACGTACGGGACGTGATGAACGCGGCGCTCTCCGTCGGCGGCACCAGCTTCGACAGCCTCTACGTCAACGTCAACGGGGAGTCGGGCTACTTCGACCGGTCCCTCGACGCGTACGGCCGCGAGGGCCTGCCCTGCAAGAGGTGTGCCACGCCGATGCGCCGCCGCCCGTGGATGAACCGGTCGAGCTACTTCTGCCCGAAGTGTCAGAAGGCGCCGCGGGTCGCGTCGTAACGCTTCCGCGCGGCGAGGACGTCGTCCATGCGGCCCTCCACCAGGTGGACGAGGCCGAGGAGCCGCTCGGCGACCTCGCGGCCGAGCGGGGTCAGTTCGTAGTCCACGCGGGGCGGGTTCGACGGCTGGGCCTCGCGGAGCACCAGACCGTCGCGCTCCAGCGCGTGCAGGGTCTGGGACAGCATCTTCTCGCTCACGCCGTCGACGCGCCGGCGCAGCTCGTTGAAGCGCAGCGTGCCCTCCTGGAGGGCGCAGAGGGTGAGTCCGCCCCAGCGGCCCGTCACGTGCTCCAGCGTGCCGCGCGAGGGGCAGGCCTTGGCGAACACGTTGTACGGGAGGTCGTCGGCCTCCCTGAGCTCCTGCGTGGTGTCCATGCCTGAAGCGTACTCGAACGCAGCGCTAACCGGCAGGTTGCACTACCTAGAAGTTAGTGCTTTCCTTTCGTTACCACCGCAACCACCTCAGGAGTACGCATCGTGACCACCCCTGTTGTCTCCATCGCCTACCACTCCGGCTACGGCCACACCGCCGTCCTCGCCGAGGCCGTCCGTGACGGTGCCGCCGAGGCGGGTGCCGAGGTGCACCTGATCAAGGTCGACGAGATCACCGACGAGCAGTGGGCGCTGCTGGACGGCTCGGACGCCATCGTCTTCGGTTCGCCGACCTACATGGGCACGGCCTCCGGCGCCTTCCACGTCTTCGCCGAGGCGTCCTCGAAGCGCTGGTTCGGGCAGGACTGGAAGGACAAGCTCGCGGCCGGCTTCACCAACTCCGGTTCCAAGAGCGGCGACAAGCTGCACACCCTGCAGTTCTTCCAGATCCTCGCCGGGCAGCACGGCATGCACTGGGTCAACCTCGGCCTGCACCCCGGCTGGAACAACAGCGAGGGCTCGGAGCACGACCTCAACCGCCTCGGCGTCTTCGCCGGTGCCGCCGCCTCGACCAACGTCGACGAGGGCCCGGACGCCGTCCACAAGGCGGACGTCCAGACCGCCGAGCACCTGGGCCGCCGGGTGACGGAGACGGCGCGGCTGTTCCTCCTGGGCCGCGCCGCCTGAGTCCCGTACGGCCGTCCGGCCGGCGACGTGCGAGGCGGGCCGCCTACCCGGCCGCCTCGTGCGCGCCGGCCATCGCCTGTCGGTGCAGGTGGTGTGCCCACACCTGCAGGCCGAGTCCGGCCTGCACATGTGCGCGGGCGGCGGGCACCCCGTCCGCGGCGTGTTTCTGCAGCGCCATGGCGTGGCCGTGACGCTCGTGCACCTGCTCGCGGACGATCTCGCACAGGAGCCCGGTCAGCTCGTCCGGGGAGCCGGTCCCGAGAGCGCGCTCGGCGGCCGGAATCACCGGTCCGGTGTCGAGCCCGGCCGGCTTCAGCCCGGTGAAGGGAGCGCCTTCTCCGGCGCGGTGCACCCGTACGACCGTCTCGAAGAACCAGCGGTCGGCCACGTCCCGTGCCGCGGGACCCAGCGTCCGCGCCTCGGCCGCACAACCGAACGCCTCGCGGACCTCCGCCTCTCCCTCCTCGGGCACGTAGGGCAGGACGTGATCGACGCCCCGGCCTTCCAGGGCCAGGCGCGCGGCGGTGACGACGGGGCCGTCGAGGGAATCGCAGTGTGGAGGCATCGCTGATCACCTCTTTCCGGGGTCACCTGCATCATCGCCCCGCCGAGACCGAAGGGGGAGAGCCGTTGGACCCCGGTCCGCGACACCGGAACCGGGAGAAGATCCGCGACACCGGAACGGGGGGAGGAGCGGGCCGTGCCGGGGTTGTGTCAGTAGCCGAAGTCCTGCGTCCACCAAGGGCCGCCCGCGCCGAAGTGCACGCCGATGCCGAGGGTCTTGAAGTCGCAGTTCAGTATGTTCGCCCGGTGGCCGGGGCTGTTCATCCAGGCATCCATCACCGCGGCCGCGTCGGCCTGGCCCCGGGCTATGTTCTCGCCGCCGAGGTTGGTGATGCCGAGCTGGGAGGCCCGGTCCCACGGGGTGGCCCCGCTGGGGTCGGTGTGGTCGAAGAAGTCCTCCGTGGCCATGGCCTCGCTGAAGGTCTCCGCCAGCTTCGTCAGCGTGCTGTTGGCGGACACGGCGCTGCAGCCGGCCTTGGCCCGCTCGTCGTTGACCAGCTTGAGCACCTCCGCCTCGGCGGCCGCCTCCGCGGAGACCGCCACCGGGGCGGCGCTCTGCTTCGGGGGCTTGCTCTGCCCCTTCTTCGGCGGCGTCGTCCTGGGCTTCTTGCTGCCGGGCGTCGTCTTCGGCTTCTTCGTCGGCGCCTCGGTCGGCGCCGCCGTGGAGGTGACCGGGCTCGGCGAGGAGGGCGAGGCCGAGCGGTCGGAGTCGCGGCTCGTGGAGGAACCCTGGTCGCGGCCCTGGACGCTGCCGGAGGAGCCGCCCTGTTCGGCCGCGGAGTTGGTCGGGGTGCTCGCGGCCTGCACCTTGTCGCCGCCGCTGCCGCCGCCGAGCTTGTAGTTGTCCAGGCCGGGCATCGCACCCGTGGCGACCGCGACCGTGCCGATGGCGACGGCGGCGGAGACCCCGAGCAGACCGGAGCGCACCGGCGTCACGGCCTTCTTCTTGCGGCGCGACCCGCCCCGTCCCGAGCCCTTGCCACGCGAGATCCCGTGCTCGGGGAAGACCGTTGCGAAGTCCTCCTCCGTCGCGAAGAGGTACGCGGCACTGCGCGCCTCGGCCACGGCGTAGTCGTCGGAGCGCAGATACGGCGCGATCCCCAAGACGGAGGTCTCGTCGTCCCGGTAGGTCTCCGGGCCCGCCGGAGCCTCCGGCGGTTCATAGCTGTACGAGTACTTCCGAGGGTCGTAACTGCTCGCGTACGAGCCGTCTCTTCCGGTGATCCCCGTGGCGCGTCCCGTGGCGGCGCGGCCGGCGTCTGCGCGTCGGTGGCGTCCCATGTTCTGGCCTTCCTCGTCCTGCGGCCGTCCCGCGCCCGAAGGATCTTGCGGGTGGCCTAGCTCACCTCAACTCACTCCAACGAGTGAGTTTCATATGAGATTCATTGGGTGGGGACGGTACCGCATGGCGCCAGGGGAGGAAGTGTCCCGAGAGACATTGGCCGGTTAGGTTGCACCCATGAGCGAGGATGTGCGGATGGTCGCCTGGGTGCGGGGACGCGTCCAAGGTGTGGGTTTTCGCTGGTTCGCGCGGGCCAAGGCCCTCGAGCTCGGCGGCCTGAGTGGTTTTGCTCTCAATTTGGGCGACGGACGCGTCCAGGTGGTCGCCGAGGGCTCCCGGGAGTGCTGCGAGGGTCTCCTCGACTGGCTCCAGGGCGACGACACGCCCGGCAGGGTCGACGGCGTCACCGAGATCTGGGACACACCCCGCGGCGGCTACGACGGGTTCGCCATCCGCTGAGCCGATTCTGTAAAGCGGCCCAGGCCAGGGCGTGGGAACCCGCCGACCGCGGGCGCCGGGAGCAGATATTGCCTGGTGGTTGCCAAGAACCACTTGCCGTGGGAGGCTCCGCACTCAAGAATGATCGCCACGCCCTGAGGGCCCCGCAGGAGTCGAGCGCCGCCGCTTCCAGGCCGCGCACCCCCGGGTCGCCCGCCAATACGGGGCGTGATCGTGTTGACCGTCAAACTTTTTGGTGAGACGCTGAAAGCACCCCGCGCACCTAGCTGTTTGGCATGGATGAACGGCACCAAGAACTCAAGAGTGTCAAGCACCGCGGGTGCGAATCCCTCACGACCCACACCGCTTCGGTCGGTCACTCATTGTGGAGGACCATCCATCATGGCAAAGGCGCTTCTCGGTTACGTCGGCGGCTCCGACCCTCGACTCCTCGCCGAGATGCGACGGCTCCAGCAGCGCGTCCAGGACCTGGAATCCGAGCTCGTACGGATCCAGGCGGAGAACGACGCGCTCTCGGCTGCCGCTTCTCACGACAGGATCATGGAGAGCATCGACGCACACCAGGCGGAGCCTGCGCTCACCTGATCACTGCATCGAACCACGACTGCAGGGGTTGGGAAGCCCGTATCAACCGCTGAGTTGTCAGAGTTTGCAAGGGACGCTTCGGCGTCCCTTCTTTCTTTCCCCCGCATCCTTTCACCGTCTATAACGTCTGGTGTGCCCTGCATGTTCATGCATGAAACCGCCAGGGGGCCCGGGCCCGGGTTCATCGTGCGGGATGGCGGCGGAAGGTAGAGTCCGGCGGCGTGCACCTCAAGGCCCTGACCCTCCGCGGGTTCAAGTCGTTCGCCTCGGCGACCACGCTCCGGTTCGAGCCGGGGATCACGTGTGTGGTGGGGCCGAACGGCTCGGGCAAGTCCAATGTGGTGGACGCCCTGAGCTGGGTCATGGGCGAGCAGGGTGCCAAGTCGCTGCGCGGCGGCAAGATGGAGGACGTCATCTTCGCCGGCACCACCGGCCGCCCTCCGCTGGGCCGTGCCGAGGTGTCCCTCACCATCGACAACTCCGACGGCGCCCTGCCCATCGAGTACGCCGAAGTCACCATCACGCGGATCATGTTCCGCAACGGCGGCAGCGAGTACCAGATCAACGGCGACACCTGCCGGCTGCTCGACATCCAGGAGCTGCTGTCCGACTCCGGCATCGGCCGCGAGATGCACGTCATCGTCGGCCAGGGCCAGCTCGACTCCGTGCTGCACGCCGACCCCATGGGCCGCCGCGCCTTCATCGAGGAGGCCGCGGGCGTCCTCAAGCACCGCAAGCGCAAGGAGAAGGCGCTCCGCAAGCTCGACGCCATGCAGGCCAACCTCGCGCGCGTGCAGGACCTGACGGACGAACTGCGCCGGCAGCTCAAGCCCCTCGGCCGCCAGGCCGCCGTCGCGCGCCGGGCCGCCGTCATCCAGGCCGACCTCCGCGACGCCCGCCTCCGCCTCCTCGCCGACGATCTCGTACGGCTGCGGGAAGCGCTGATGACCGAGGTCGCGGACGAGGCGGCGCTCAAGGAGCGCAAGGAAGCCGCCGAGCAGGACCTGAAGAAGGCGCTCCAGCGCGAGGCGCTGCTGGAGGACGAGGTACGGCAGCTCACCCCGCGGCTCCAGCGCGCCCAGCAGACCTGGTACGAGCTCTCCCAGCTGGCCGAGCGGGTGCGCGGCACGATCTCCCTGGCCGACGCGCGCGTGAAGAGCGCGACGTCGGTTCCGCCCGAGGAGCGGCGGGGCCGCGACCCCGAGGACATGGAGCGCGAGGCCGCCCGCATCCGGGAGCAGGAGGCCGAACTCGAGGCGGCCCTGGAGGCGGCCGAGCATGCCCTGGAGGACACGGTCGCGCACCGCGCCGAGCTGGAGCGCGAACTCGCCCAGGAGGAACGGCGCCTGAAGGACGTCGCCCGCGCCATCGCCGATCGCCGCGAGGGCCTGGCCCGGCTGAACGGCCAGGTCAACGCGGCCCGTTCGCGCGCCGCCTCCGCCCAGGCCGAGATCGACCGCCTCGCCGCCGCCCGCGACGAGGCGCAGGAGCGCGCCGTCGCCGCCCAGGAGGAGTACGAGGCACTCAAGGCCGAGGTCGACGGCCTCGACGCCGGCGACGCGGAACTCGGCGAGCAGCACGAGGCGGCGAAGCGGCAACTGGCCGACGCCGAGGCCGCGCTGACGGCGGCCCGGGAGGCGGTCACGGCGGCGGAGCGCAAGCGCGCCGCCACCCAGGCCCGGCACGAGGCCCTGGCGCTCGGCCTGCGCCGCAAGGACGGGACGGGCATACTGCTCGGCGCGAAGGAACGTCTCACCGGGCTGCTGGGCCCGGCCGCCGAACTGCTGACGGTGACACCGGGCTACGAGGTCCCGCTGGCAGCGGCGTTCGGGGCGGCGGCAGACGCCCTGGCGGTCACGTCTCCCTCGGCGGCAGCCGAGGCCATCCGGCTGCTGCGCAAGCAGGACGGGGGACGCGCGTCCCTGCTGCTGGCGGGAGGCGATCCCCAAGGGGGCGCGGGGGACTTCGCGACAAGCCACGACGGACCCGCGGACCCCCGGCAACCTCATGCGGCGGATTTCGTCCGCGGCCCCTCCGATCTCATGCCGGCGGTCCGCCGCCTCCTGCGCGGCATCGTCGTGGTCGGCACCCTCGAGGACGCCGAGGACCTCGTCTACTCCCGCCCCGACCTCACCGCCGTGACCTCCGAAGGCGACCTCCTCGGCGCCCACTTCGCCCACGGCGGCTCCGCGGGCGCGCCCAGCCTCCTCGAGGTGCAGGCGTCCGTGGACGAGGCCGCCGCCGAGCTGGAGGAGCTGGCGGTCCGCTGCGAGGAGCTGACCGGGACGCAGCACGCGGCGGGGGAGCGGCGCAAGGAATGTGCGGCGCTCGTGGAGGAGGTCGGGGAGCGGCGCAGGGCCGCCGACCGGGAGAAGTCGTCCGTGGCCCAGCAGCTCGGACGGCTCGCGGGTCAGGCGCGGGGCGCGGCCGGCGAGGCGGAGCGTTCCGTCGCGGCCGCCTCGCGGGCGCAGGAGGCGCTCGACAAGGCGCTCGGGGACGTCGAGGAGCTGGCCGAACGTCTCGAGGTCGCCGAGGAGATGCCGGTCGAGGAGGAGCCCGACACCTCGGTGCGGGACCGGCTCGCCGCCGACGGCGCCAACGCGCGCCAGACCGAGATGGAGGCCCGGCTCCAGGTCCGTACGCACGAGGAACGGGTCAAGGGCCTTGCCGGACGGGCCGATTCGCTGGACCGGGCCGCCCGCGCGGAACGCGAGGCACGCGCGCGTGCCGAGCAGCGGCGGGCGCGTCTCAGGCACGAGGCGGCCGTGGCGGAGGCCGTCGCGTCCGGTGCGCGCCAGCTCCTCGCGCACGTCGAGGTCTCGGTCGCCCGGGCCGACGAGGAGCGCACCGCGGCCGACGCTGCCAAGGCCCGCCGCGAGCAGGAGCTGACCGCCGCCCGCGGCGCGGGCCGCGACCTCAAGGGCGAGCTCGACAAACTGACCGACTCCGTCCACCGCGGCGAGGTGCTCGGCGCCGAGAAGCGGATGCGGATCGAGCAGTTGGAGACCAAGGCGCTGGAGGAGCTCGGCGTGGAGCCGGCCGGGCTGGTGTCC
This sequence comes from Streptomyces sp. NPDC050534, assembly GCF_044457745.1. Taxonomy (NCBI): domain Bacteria; kingdom Bacillati; phylum Actinomycetota; class Actinomycetes; order Kitasatosporales; family Streptomycetaceae; genus Streptomyces; species Streptomyces sp. NPDC050534. The sequence goes on along the minus strand of NZ_JBITHF010000018.1, from coordinate 1,082 downwards.
GAGTACGGGCCGCACCAGCTCGTGCCGCCCTCGCCGCCCGCCGAGGGCGAGGAGCTGCCGGAGGACCCGGAGCACCCGCGCAACCGGCCCAGGCCCTTCGCCCGGGGCGAGCAGGAGAAGCGGCTCAAGGCGGCCGAGCGGGCGTACCAGCAGCTCGGCAAGGTCAACCCGCTGGCGCTGGAGGAGTTCGCCGCGCTGGAGGAGCGTCACAAGTTCCTCAGCGAGCAGCTGGAGGACCTGAAGAAGACCCGCGCCGATCTGCTCCAGGTCGTCAAGGAGGTCGACGAGCGGGTCGAGCAGGTCTTCACGGAGGCCTACCGGGACACGGCCCGGGAGTTCGAGGGCGTCTTCAGCCGGCTGTTCCCCGGTGGTGAGGGGCGGCTGATCCTGACGGACCCCGACAACATGCTCACCACCGGTGTCGACGTCGAGGCGCGTCCGCCGGGCAAGAAGGTCAAGCGGCTGTCGCTGCTCTCGGGCGGCGAGCGCTCGCTCACGGCGGTCGCGATGCTGGTGTCGATCTTCAAGGCCCGGCCGAGCCCGTTCTACGTCATGGACGAGGTCGAGGCGGCCCTCGACGACACCAACCTCCAGCGGCTGATCCGCATCATGCAGGAGCTGCAGGAAGCCTCGCAGCTCATCGTGATCACGCACCAGAAGCGGACCATGGAGGTCGCCGACGCGCTCTACGGCGTCTCCATGCAGGGCGATGGTGTGTCCAAGGTCATCTCTCAGCGACTTCGCTGACATCGACTTCAAGAAGTGAACACAATGGGCACGGCTGTATCTAAAAGCTCACAGCAGACTGCCTATTGACTTCGTAACTTGAAGACATAGTCTCGGGGACGTTGTTTTTACCTTCAGGTGTGAGCGGCGTGTACCTGAGCGCCACTTGGACCTGACAGGCGCCCCCCACTCCGGCAGTGACGCCGGTGCCCCGAGGAGTCCGAACGTGACCAGCACTGCGCAGGCACCCCAGTCAGGAGCCGCCACGGCTCATCCCGAACATCTCGGGCGCGTCGTCTTCATCGCGGCGGCGGCCGCCATGGGCGGTTTCCTCTTCGGATACGACAGTTCCGTGA